>NZ_VUNC01000002.1 GCF_009695875.1 Olsenella porci | reverse complement strand
TCGTCGGTTCGGGGCTGAGCCTAGTTGGTGAAAGTGGTGAAACTACGCTGGTTTGGCTGGCGCATTCGCGCTGGTCGGATTGGGGCGCGTGTTGGTCAATCTGGTGAAACCTAAGCTAGCGCTATCAGCATCGCCGTGCACAACGCCTCGAAGCTCTTCCCCGGGGACGCCAAGACGGACGAGCGGGACGCCGAGGTGATCGCGAGGACCGCGCTCGGGATGCCCTCGTGCCTGAGGCCGGTCCCCGAGGAGGACGAGCTGGAGGGCGCCAGGAGGCTGGAGGCGCAGCGCGCCGACCTGCCCGAGGACCGGACGCACCAGGTGAACAGGCTCAGGGCCCTCATGCTCGAGTCATGCCCCGCCTTCGAGGCGGCGATGAGGCCCGAGGAGGCGTGGTGCCTCGCGGCGCTGGAGCGTCTCGGGGGGCCGTGGAACATCCGCGACGCCGGCAGGAGGCGCTACCGGGGCGCCGCGAAGGGGGCGCCCGCCGGACGGGCCGAAGCCCTGTGGGACTCCGTGGGCGGCTCCACCAGGCCGACCGAGGCGGTGGTCGTCCCCATCATCGCCAGGAGGATCCGGGAGGACACCGAGGAGGTCGAGCGGCTCGCCGGGCTCATAGGCGACGTGGTCCGGGGGGACGAGACCTACCGGTGCCTGCTCACCGTGCCCGGGGTGGGTCCCAGGACCGCGGCCCAGCTCGTGCTCGACGTCGCCATCGAGGACTTCGCCGACCACGACCACCTGGCGAGCTACTGCGGGCTCGCGCCCAGGAACCGGCAGTCGGGGACCTCGATAAGCTCCGTCGCCGCCACCCCGCAGGGCAACAGGCAGCTCAAGAACCTGCTGATATTCAGCTGCTCGTGCCTCTCGAGGTCGTCTGGCTACTTCCGCGACTGCTTCGACCGCTGCAGGGGCCGGGGGATGCCCTACAAGGCCGCGCTCAAGGCGGTGGCCAGGAAGAGGCTCAAGGTGATCTTCGCCGTCATGAGGGACAGGGTGCCATACGACCCGGGGCTCCTGCGGGCCTAGCCGACATGAGGAGGCGATCCGGCGCGAGCCCCGTGGGCCGGAGGCCGATGGCGGCAGGGCCTGTGGGCCGCTTCGGAAAGTTCCGGGCCGACGCCGAAGAGCGCTGTCGGCCGCTCAAACCCGACTTGACAAAACTATGGGAACACCCCCCGCCGGCGACGGGCCCCAGGACGCGGGCGCCATCCAGCGGTGGGAACCACGAGCGCGGCACCGGCTGGCGCGGTGCGAGAACGATCCGCCAGTCCCCGGCAAGCGCGCGGAGGAAGGTGCCGTGGTCGACGGGCGTCCCCACTGCCATCCCTCCGCGGCCCAGCGGTCGATCGTCTCGGTGTTCAAATCCTGATAGCGCCTCTCGGCCATGCCACTCACAACGCGTTCGCGTATTGGCTGGTAAAAGACTCGTTACCAACAACTTCTACCCAGGGACAATCGTGCCAACTCCACCATGCAAGCCCGTCTCTGTCCCCTGCTGACAGCAATGGTACGGAGGCGTATCATCCACCCCGTGGCATGCGTTGAGCGTGGGGGAGAGGAGCTCGCCACGGCAGAGTCCAAGCCAACCGCATCGGGTTCGAGCAAGGCCGCGCCCCGTCTCGCCCCCTTCGTCCGCCGCGAGTGGCGGACGCTCGTGGTGGTCTCCGTCACGGGAATCGCGTACAACGTGGGCATGGTCGCCGGCCCGTGGCTCGAGGGACTCCTGGCCCAGCGCCTTGCCGACATCCTCGCCGGCCACCTTGCGCCCCAGACGATGGCCCCGCTCGCCTGCTGCTATGTTGCCGCCATCGCGGGGGTGCAGCTGATGCGCTTCCTCAAGCGGCTTTACGTGCGCAAGTTCGCCAACAACGTCAACCGTCGCATGAAGCGCCGCCTTTACCAGAACCTGCTGGTCACCAGCGAGGAGGCGCTCGAGGAGGAGGGTGCCGGCAGCCTGATGACCAAGGCCCTCTCCGACGTGGACGACTGCGTGGAGGGCGTGCGCAAGTTCACGACCGAGATCTTTGACACTGGCGTCGTTATGGTCGCCTACCTGGTCACGATGCTCGCGTACGACTGGCGCCTGACGCTCCTGGCGCTGCTGTTCCCGCCCGTCTCGTACGTGCTCGCCTCCCGCATGCGCCGCCCGGTCACCCAAGCGACGGCGGCGGCGAAGGAGAGCGTCTCGGCGATGGCCTCGGAGGCGCTCGACCGCGTGGAGGGCGCGACCACCTACCGGGCCTTTGGCCTGGAGCGCGTGCGCGACGAGTCCTTTGAGCGCCGTTTGGCCGACTACGAGCGCAAGGAGACCCGCGCCAACGTGCTGTCAACGGCGCTCATGCCTATTTACCAGGCCATATCGCTCCTGGGAGCCGGCATCGTGATCGTGCTGGGCGCCCGCGACGTAATGGGCTCCGGCTGGGCGGCGTGGGACATCGCTGCGTTCACCACGTACTTCTCCGTGTTCGGCAGGCTTGCGGTGAAGTCGTCGCACGCCGGCAAGCTCTTTAACTCCGTGCAGCGCGCGCAGGTGTCGTGGGAGAGGATTCGCCCCTACATGGGTGAGGCGGCGACCCCCGACGGTGGACGTCCCGTCGCTCCTGGCGAGCTCCGCGCGACCGACCTGGGGTTCGCCTTCCCCGGGGAGGGACCGCTCCTCTCGCACGTCTCGCTCAGCGCGAGGCCGGGCCAGGTCATCGCCGTCACGGGCGAGGTCGCGAGTGGCAAGTCCACGCTCGGGCGGCTGCTCTGCGGCGAGCTTGCGGCGACCTCGGGTTCGGTCACCCTGGGCGGGCGAGAGGTGCGCGACCTCGTGCTCGCGCGCCGCCCCGTCGCGTGCCGGCTGGGCCATGACCCACAGCTCATCGACGCGACCGTGGCCGACAACGTCCTGCTGGGCGATGACGGTGACCCGCGCCCCGACCTTGAGGCCGCCTGCCTGCTCCGCGAGGTCGACGCCATGCCCGACGGCTGCGACACCCGCGTGGGCGAGGGCGGAGCTGCGCTCTCGGGTGGGCAGCGCGCGCGTCTGGCACTGGCGCGGACCTACCACTTTGCCCGCCCGCTCGTGGTGCTGGACGACCCCTTCGCCAGCGTGGACATGGCGACCGAGGCGCAGGCCGTGTGCAACCTCGCTGCCATCGCGCGCAGCCGCGGCATCGTCGTGGTGGTCATCTCCCACAGGCTGCTGCACTTTCCGCAGGCTGACGGCGTGCTGTGCCTGCACGACGGCACGGCGGACTTTGGCACGCACGACCGGCTGATGGCGGACTGCCCCGCCTATGCCAAACTGTACCGGATGCAGGCGAGGGGGGTGGACCTGGATGCGAGCGCACAGCGGTGACGCAACCCAGCCGCAAGCCACGCCGGCGGGGGAGAGGGGCGTCGCATCCCGTCCCGCGGGCAACCGCCAGGTCGCGGCGGTGTTCGCGGACGTGGCCCGCACCCATCCTGCGCTGACGGTGGCGCTCGTGGCGGCGGTCGTCGCGACCGTGGTGACGGCGCTTCTTCCTCCACTCGTCCTCGCGCAGGTGGTGGACGGGATCGCGGCACGCTCGCTCGACGCGCCGCGACTCGCCGCCACCTACCTCGCGCTTGTGGTGCTGCAGGGGCTGGCGGGTGCCGGGCAGGAGGCCGCGATTGCGGTGTTTGGCCAGAAGGTCACGCACGAGCTTCGCTCTCGGATGGCTGCCAAGCTGGACCGGCTGCCCGCGGGGTACTTCGTCCGCAACGCGGCGGGGGCCATCACCTCTCGCCTGGTCAACGACGTCGACGCCGTGGAGGCCCTGTTCGCCTCGGGTGTGGTGGGCATGGTCACCGACCTGTGCCAGGTGGTCGGCATCGTCGCCATCGTGATGTGGGAGAGCGTTGGCCTGGGGGCCATGCTGCTGGTGGCGCTCCCGCTCGTGTTCCTGTTCACGCGCCATGTGCAGCGCGCGACGCTGGACGCCCAGACCCAGAACCGCGTCGCCGTGGGCGAGGCAAACGAGCAGATCCCCGAGACGCTCCGCACCATCCGCACCATCCGCCAGCTGGGCCGCGAGGCGTTCATGGGACGGCGCTACGCCCGCGCGATCGACCGCGCGTTTCTGGCGCAGGAGCGCTCCAACTTCTACGACGCCGTCTACTCGCCCGTCGTGATCACCACCAGCTCGGTGGTCATCGGCGTGTCGCTGTCGCTTGCCGCGCAGGGCGGCCCCCTCGGCTCGCTGTTCGGCGTCACGGTTGGCGGGGCAGTGGCGGTCATCTCGTACGTTGAGAAGGTCTTCACTCCGCTCTCGGACATCGGCATGGAGATCCAGTCCATCCAGCAGGCCGCCGCCGGCGTGCGGCGCATCGGCGAGCTGCTGGGCGAGGCGGAGGAGAGGCCCGCGGTCACCGACGCCGTGGCCCCCTCCGACGGCAGCAGCGGCGACGTCGCCGCGAGTCTCTCCCACGTGACCTTTGGCTACGAGCCCAACTCCCCCGTGCTTCGTGACTTCAGCCTGCGGGTGGAGAGGGGCGAGCACGTTACGCTGGTGGGGCGTACTGGTGCGGGCAAGAGCACCGTGCTCCGCCTGCTGCTGGGGTTGTATCAGCCCGACTCCGGCGAGGTCATGGTCCTGGGCAGGCGCGCGGGGGCCATTTCGCCCGCGGAGCGTCGTCGCTGCTACGGCTACGTGGAGCAGGCGTTCCGCGCGGTGCCGGGGAGCGTGACGGACCAGGTCACGCTCGGCGATCCCTCCGTCACGGTCGACCAGGTCTCGCGCGCCCTGCAGACGGTGGGGTTGAGCGACGTGGTCGCCGGCCTCCCGCAGGGAGGGAACACGCTGCTTGCCGACGCCCGCCTCTCGCAGGGGCAGCTGCAGCTCCTCAACATCGCGCGGGCGATTGCCTGCGACCCCGGACTGCTGATCCTGGATGAGGTCACGGCTAACCTGGACTCCGCCACCGAGCGCCAGGTGATGGAGGCCCTCGCCGTCGCGGTGTGCGGGCGGACGGTCATCTCGGTGTCGCACCGGCTCTTCGAGCGGGAGGGCGGCCGCCTCGTCCGCGTGGGGGAGGACGACCCGGAGGCATCGGAGTAGGGGGCGGTCCGTGATGCTGGCCCCGTTGCCGTCCGACGGTGGAGGTCTCCTCACGGCGGTGGGCGCGTGACGATTCCCAGGCGTGGGGCTCGTCGCGCAGACGTCGCGGGCGTGTGACGTGACGTGGACCGCGAACTGCCGCACGGGCGTTTGCGGCGATGCTATCGTGGGCGGTGGCGGCGCTGCCATCGGCTGCCATCGCGCGATCGGAGGCTTTCCATGGATGCTTCTATCTCCCAGATGCGGCTGGGGCACTGGCTCCTCGCCGCGTGCTGCGCCCTGTACTTGGCGTGGTGGGTCATCTTCTTCTGGCCCAAGGTGAGCGGGGGCGAGGCCCAGGGCGCAATCAGGGGCGTCGGCGTCGCGGCGATCCTGGGGGCCGTGGTGTGCGGACTCCTTGGGGCGCTGCGCTCGTGCGGGGGTGCGTCCTCGCTGGCACGCGAGGCGATGATCCCGGCGTTCGTGGTGGGGTCCGTGGTGCTCTACCTCGTGATGCTCGCGGTCACCGTTGGCGCGTTTGGGAGGCAGCCCACAACGGAGCTGGTGCTGTTCGTTGCCTGGCTGGGGATGGAGCTGTTCTGCGCATACGCGCTGGCAGGGGCGGGCCGGCAGGGCGTCGCCGCGCTCGCACTGGTCCTGGCGCTGGTCGGGTTTGCGGTGAGCCTGGTCTGCTACGTGCTGTACTACCGGCTACCGCCGATGAGCTCGTTTATCGACGGGTGCCTTCCCCTCGCGCTCATCGGTGTCGTGAGCGTTGTCCTCGCCGTCGCAATGTAGGCGTGGGGCGGTGTACCTGCTGAGAAAACTCGAGTTGTGGCAATTACGGGCCCCTCATGCTTCGGATAGCGAGGCGTTTTCGGTCTCGAAGGGCTTCTGAGACCGTACCTGCTGAGAAAAATCGAGTTGTGGCAATCCCACGCCACGTTTTCGTCCCACTCACTGCCACAACTCAATATTCCTCAGCAGGAACGCCATCCGAAGCCTTCAAAGAACAACCATTGCCCGGTATCCTTTGGTGCCAAGCCGGCGCTGTCGATCGGCTCATTGCCGCAACTCGAGTTTTCTCAGCAGGTGTGAGGCTCCGCGCTACGGCCGGACTGCTTCCGACCCCAATCCCCCAGCACAAGGCCATCGTAGTTTGTTGAACTCGCGCCTCCTTGCGGGGGATGCCAGAGGCGCTTCTTGTTGCCATTGCCCGACTTCCCCTCAGCGCCTCTTGGCAAGCGCATGGGTCTCGGTTTCGACCGAAGCCAAATACGTGCCTGCAGCATCGTGCGACTCGTGCGCAAGCTAGCTGCGGGGTAAGTTTTCGTGACCCCTCCTAGGGCGAGGAACCTCCCGTACCATCTATTCATGGACATCCTCATCTCACATCTCACCGCTCTCAGTGCAATGCGCCGATGGGAGCTGCGTCGCGACTTCGACCCCCTCTGCCGAAGCTCCATGGAGGTACCAACCTCAATTCCATCCCCTTCCGAGGTAAGCCGAATCATCTCGGCCGTGCCCTTCCTCGAGGACCTTCCCCACCCCCTCCATGTCTGCGCCCAAGGTGTCCGGGCGAGGAGGGAGGACCTGACCTCCCACCGCGTGGCGGCCTCACTCCCATATGGGTCGGTGATTGGCTTGGGTCACGGCTTGCTCTGCGTTAGCCCCGAGCACCTCGTCGTCCAGGTTGCGAGGTATCTCACCGACCTCGAGCTCATGATGCTCCTCGCGGAGCTGATGGGGACTTACGCAATAGACCCAAGTGGTGGCCGTGGATTCTTCGCGAGAGATACGCCCATCGCTACGGCTGAATCGATTCGCGCTCATGTCGATGCGCTTGGAAGGTTTCCTGGAAAGGTCCGGGTTCGCCGACTCCTGGGCATGACTTGCATGAACGCTGCCTCCCCGCGAGAGGCGAAGCTCTATCTTAGAATCGCCCTCAAACCCAGCCTTGGCGGTTACCACCTTCCCGTCGCCGCAGTAAACCAACCGATTATGGTTCCACGCCTCGGCAAGCCCACGCACCGGGGCATCAGGAAGCCCGACCTCCTCCTGCTCCCTCTGGAGTCGCGCAAGCGGGGGCGCTTCCGTGGCGTGACGATTGAGTACGACGGGGAAGACCACTTCGATCGGGAACGACACACCGCAGACACCACCCGTCGGAGCGAACTCCAGGCGATCGGCTTCATCGAGTACGGGGTGAACCGAGACCAATACCGTGACCTCGCGTACATGGATGGACTGGACAGTTGCATCCGCCGTGACCTGGGAATGAGGACAAGCGGACTCACCATCGAGGAGCAGGGGCGCCGCCGACGGCTCAGAGAGCGCCTGTTTCGTGACCTAGAGCGTATTGACGGCGTTCACTGGAGCAGGGGCGACGAGATCGGTGGTCCGAGTCCCCATTGACTTATGGCAGGGCAAGACGGTGAGATGATTGCTGCGTAGCCATCCCCGTGCACCTGCTGAGGAATATCGAGTTGTGGCAATCCTCGCGCGGCTTCCCGTTGGGACGGTGGCGAAATTTTGACTGGAGGTGGCTTCAGAGGTCGCAACTGCTGAGAAAAACTGAGTTGTGGCAATCCGATGACATGTTTCCGCCTCCACCGTTGCCACAACTCGTAATTCCTCAGCAGGTATCGGACCCAAGCCGCCTACAGACCACTACGGCCCAAGGTTCCCCGACGCCAAGATCGTAGGGGCCGACGACAGATTGCCACAACTCGCAATTTCTTAGCAGTCTTGATTCGGGACCCCTCCAAATCCCCTTTGCACCGCTCCAAACACCGCTTCGCGCGTCACCAAACGGGTATCAGTTCCGCGCGGTCACGTTCCGCTGGATGGGAGGCCCCCGCCACGGGTAGTCATAAGGTACTGCCACACCTCCCATGTCAATTCCAACCGAAAGGAACCGGCATGTCCCACGGCAAGAAGCACGCGACCGGCACGGACGGCTCCAGCGTGGTCTGCCCCTGCAAGCATGTGACCGAGGCCGACGTCCAAGCCGCCGTCGCCTCCGGGGCAACGACCCTCAAGGATGTCCGCCGCATGACCGGTGCCACCTCCAAGTGCGGTCACTGCAAGTCGCAGGTCAAGGCATGCCTCAGACAGGCGCTTGCCGAGAGGGACGCAACGGCCGTCGCCCCATCCTCCTCCGCCGGCCTCGCGCCCGCCGCCGTCCCGGCCCCCACCCAGGAGCTGCGCATCCACGGCGTGTACCGTCACTTCAAGGGCGACTTCTACCTGGTGGAGGACGTCGCGCGCCACTCCGAGACGGGCGAGGAGTACGTGGTCTACCGCAAGCTCTACGGAGACGGGTCGCTCTGGGTTCGCCCCAAGGACATGTTCCTGTCCCCCGTCGACCGACAAAAGCATCCCGAGGCAACCCAGGAGTTCCGCTTTCAGCTGCAGGACATCCCCAGCATCGCGGGCCACTAGCAGCAAGCATTCGCGGTGCCGGTTTCCGCGTCCAGCCATTGAGCGGGGGAGAGGAGCGAGCCGTCGTCCTTGCGAGCGAGTTCGCCTGTCGCAACCGTCCTGGTGTCCCGTCCCACACAAGAAGAGGGGGTGACGGCGTCGCTGCCGTCACCCCCTCGCATGTCCCGTGTGTCGTTCTAGAGCGAATGGCCCCTAGCGCCTGTCGCCGTAGCTCCCGCGAGACCCGCGGTCGCCGCCGCGGTCGTCGCGCCCGCCGCGATACCCGCCGCGGTCGCCGTAGCTGCCACGGCCGCCGCGGTCGCCGTACCCGCCACGGGAGCCGCCACGGTCATCGCGCCCGCCGCGATACCCGCCGCGGTCGCCGCCAAACCCGCCGCGCGAGCCGCCACGATCGCCGTAGCCGCCACGCGACCCACGGTCGTCGCGACCATACCCGCCGCGCGAGCCGCCACGGTCACCGTACCCACCACGGGAGCCGCCACGGTCGTCGCGCCCGCCGCGATACCCGCCGCGGTCGCCACCGCGCCCGCCACGGTCGCCGTAGCCGCCGCGACCACCGCGGTCGCCGCCAAACCCGCCGCGCGAGCCGCCGTCGCGGTCAAAGGGCTTGCGGTCGTCGCGCTTCTTGGAGGCAGCCCTGCGCTCCTCCTCGCGCTCCTTCCAATCCGCGCCGATCTCGGCGGTGATGGCGGTGTCCATGCGGTTGAGGTACGACTCAAAGATCTCCAGCTCGTCGTCGGAGAAGCCCGCGAGGGCCATGTCCTCCAGCGGCTGGACCTTGGGCTGGTCCTCGGCGCCCTGCTCGGTGATGCTCACGGACTCGGCGGTGCCGTCCTCGCCCTCCACGAGCTGGACCAGGCCGTCGGCGGACATGGCGCCCAGCGTGGTCGCCAGCGCCTCGGAGTCAACGCCCAGGACCGTCTCCAGGTCCTTGAGCGCCACGTTGTCCTTCAGTCGGAGCATCGCCAGGACGCGGTCCACGTTGGCGTCGGCCTTTGCCGCCTGCTCCTTGCGGTTGTGACGGGCGATGTTGAGCATGTGCTGAACGACGCCGTACTTGTCGATGATCTCTGCCTTGCTGGCCATTGACTCTCCTGTCATTGGTTGACGTGCACGATAGGTGTGGATGGGCTTCTGTCCCTCTCGTTCTCGGGGAAGCGCTGAGTGATTGTCTCCGTTCGACCTTTGCAAGCTGCCGGCTGCCAAGGGGTAACACGCGCGGGTGACCGCGCCATCCCCGCAAGGTGGCAAACCCGTGCGACACGCCGCCAGTTGGAGCGGAGGCAAGTACTCAACACTGCCCCAGGCTTGGCGTTGCCGCCCATCCCAGACACCCCATTATGTCAGGCCCAAGGGGGCACTTCTCCCCTGCGTTGGCACGAATACGCAAATTGACCACGTGACGGGGGAGAGAAGCTGCAGCCATGGCCCCGGCTGGCTCCCGTTGGCTGTTGCGACGCCTTGAGGCGTGACCCGCCTGCCACATGCTAGAGTCTGCATGGACGCGGCCGCGCGGCGCCGCATGCGAGGGGGAGGGCTCTTGGCACGTCACAGCAAGAAGGTCGAAGGCGGCTCCGAGTCGCGGCATGGCGGCGAGCCCGAGCGCGGCGCCCTACCTGGGCGTGACGACGACAGGCACGTAATCCCGCCCGCCTCCGACGCCCAGCCTGCGCATGACGCCCAACCCGATGTCCAAACTAAAACCCAGCCCTCGCACGGCCGCAGGCTCCGCCGGGGCTCCAACGGCAGCAAGCCCCGCCGCCGCAGGCTCCCCCGCTGGGCGGACCGCCTGATCACCGCCCTGGTTATCCTGGTGGGCGTGGGCCTCATGGTCTGGCCCTGGGTGCTTGACCGGATCGAGGCGTCCGGCGTGTTCAACCAGATCTCGCAGGTCTCCCAGACCATCGACGCCCTGAGCCCCGAGGACAAGCAGCGCTACCTGCAGCAGGCGCAGGCATACAACGCCCAGCTCGCGGGCCAGACGCCGCAGATCGACCCCTCGCAGATCCTGCCCTACGACGAGCAGCTGACCTACGACCGCGACCCCATGATGAGCTGGGTCGAGATCCCCTCCATCAACGTGTCGATGCCCATCTACCATGGGACGAGCGACGCCGTCCTCATGGCGGGCGTGGGCCACCTTGAGGGCTCCAGCCTGCCCGTGGGCGGCTCGTCCACGCACTGCGTGCTCACGGCGCACTCCGGCATGCAGAACCTGCGCATGTTCGACGACATCCGCCAGCTCCAGCCCGGTGACATCGTGCTGCTCCACACCATGGGCGACACGCTGGCGTACGAGGTCCAGAGCTCCGAGGTCGTGTGGCCTAACGAGGTCTCGTCGCTTGCCATTGAGCCCGGCAAGGACTTGCTCACGCTCGTGACCTGCACCCCCTACGGCATCAACGACCACCGCCTGCTGGTCCACTGCGTGCGCACGACCTACGACCCCCAGCAGGCTGCCGACCAGGCCAGCGTTACCAGGCGGCATTGGGGCGCCCGGGAGTGGGCCGTCCTGGTGGTGGCGCTCGCGGCGGTGGGCCTGACCGCCGACGTCGTCGTCCACCGCGTGCGCCGTCGCAGGGGAGACAAGCCGCAGCCACGGTAGCGGCCTCATCCGCTGGCGCCCGGCCCCGTGGCCCCCGATGCCATGGCGAGACGGTGGCGTGCGCGTGGGCAACGCCCGTCTCGCCCAAGGAACGGCCGCCGTGGGGGTATCGTCTGGGTGGCTGAGACAACCAAGCTAGACAACCGACGTGTGAGGAGACCCCATGTTCGACGAGTTGCCCGTCCCCGGGCGCAACGATCCCTGCTGGTGCGGCAGCGGCAGGAAGTACAAGAAGTGCCACTATGCCTTTGACGAGCGCATGGAGGGCCTGTTCCTCTCGGGCGAGGAGGTGCTGCCCCGCTCGCTGCTCAAGATGCCGTCCGACATCGAGGGCATCAAGGCGTCCGCTGAGGTCAACATGGGCGTGCTCGACTACGTGGGCGAGCACATCTGCGCGGGGACCTCGACCATGGACATCAACCGCTGGGTCGAGGAGTACCTGGGCGCGCACGGCGCGGTGTCGGCCGACCTCAACTTCGAGGGCTACCCCTACAGCGTGTGCACGTCCATCAACGACGTGGTGTGCCACGGCTTCCCCGACGAGAGCGCGGTCCTTCGGGACGGCGACATCATCAACGTGGACATGTCCACGATCAAGGGAGGCTACTTCTCCGACTCGTCGCGCATGTACTGCATTGGCAACGTGAGCGACGAGAGGCGCCGCCTGGTCGAGGTGTGCCACGAGTCCGTGAAGGCGGGCCTGGCCGCGGTGCGCCCGTGGGGGCACCTGGGCGACGTGGGTGCCGCCGTGCACAAGGTCGCGGTCGACGCCGGCTACTCCGTGGTGGAGGAGTATGGCGGCCACGGCATCGGCAAGGAGTTCCACGAGGAGCCGTTCGTGAGCTTCGTCAGCGAGGAAGGAACCGGCCCCATCCTTGTCCCGGGCATGTGCTTCACCATCGAGCCCATGGTCAATGCGGGCGCGGCCGACATTACCACCGACAAGGACAACGGCTGGATCGTGCGCACCGCCGACGGCAGCGACTCCGCGCAGTGGGAGGTCCAGCTCGTGGTGACTGACGACGGCTACGAGCTGCTCTCCTGGTAGGCAGGCTCGCCGGCAGGGGAGAGGGACGCGGCCACCGTGCCCGGGCCCCTCTCCCCGGCAGCCGCCCGCTGGCCTGCCGCAGCCTTGTCTGGAAGCCGTGAACGAGCGCATCAGGAAGTGGCGTGACGGAAGCCTATCTTGGAGTGGGGCCAGGCGCACCAGGAGGACACCTTTGCCGGCGACGGCATGGATGCAGTTGGGGGAGAGAAGGGCGGGAACTCCTCTCTCAAGCTCGTCCCATAGGCCGTCGGGTCGTCGTTGCTTCCGCCCGTCCGGAAGCCTTTCTCCCGCCCACGTGGGCGTGTCCGCCCCCCCGCTTAGTCTCCCTAGCCCTCATGTTGATCTCGTAGCGTGATGGCTGGGGAAGGGTGCGATTGACGCCCATGTGGGCAGCGCATACGGCTGGGGTGACAGGGTCGGACCGTTCCTGTCCAGGGGCTTGCCATCAGGTCTTAGGCCATGGCATCGGATGGCCCAAATCCTCGTCCGCTCTGGCACTACGGCTCTCTTCTCCGAGTTCCTCTGAACGGCATGCTCGCAAATGGCTGCCGCCTTTACAGCATCGACAGCAGGTGCGTTCATCCTGCCCTTGCAGGCGGTTCCACGCAATGAGCGGGGAAGTGCATTCTCCATATGAGGAAGCGTTATTCATAATCAGAAAAGTGCATATCAGACCACATAATACTTTCGGTCATCCCTTCTTGACTTTGGGACCGCAAAGTGAATTGGACACGAATATTTGCTGTTAGAAAACAATATCAGGGGCGTCAAGTCACAAAAGCCTGTTTCTTACCTCAAAACATGAACGGATGTACAAAAAAGTGTTCATAAATTCCGCTCAGAGATAGCTTGATAGCAGTTAGCTGATAACCAGCTGCAGAAACCGGAGTACTCCGTTAGAATCGGCAGCAAGGAATAACCATGTGGGGGGTTATCCATTTCAGTCAGTCATAACCGAAGACGAGGGCCGCCTATGAGACCAGGACTCTCATCCGCAGCAGCCACCGCCAAGAGGCTTGCTGGAATCGCTGTCGCCATGGCCTCCGTCGCCATGCTCCCTATCCTTGCCGCGGCGCCTGTCTCAGCGCTTGCCGAGACCCCCACGCTCGGGGAGCCCGAGCACGAGAAGGCAGCCATTCTCAACGAGGACGGAACCGCCACCGTGACGCTGAGCGTCACGGGAGAGACCGCATCCAGCCAATCCAAGTCAAGCGCCAACGTGATCGTCGTGCTCGACACCTCCGGCTCCATGAACGACGTGGTCGCGAGGCGCAGGGTGACGGGGTGGGAGCAGGTAGGCCGGTGGGAGTGGGCCAGCGGAGCCACCTACGGCCTCGTCGATGGCGAGTACGTCCTTCTCACCAGGCACGTGCGGAACCTATGGAGCTACTACTACACCTACGACGCCCCCGATGGCTCGCAGGTCCAGTACACCGGCTCCTGGTACCAGCAGGTCACGCGGTACGAGGACGTGACCCGCCTCGACGTCGCGAAGGGCGCGCTCTCGAGCCTCGCGGACCAGCTGATTGGCGACGGCGCGAGCACCATCGGCCTCTCGCTCGAGACGTTCTCGGGCTATGGCGAGGGCACCGGCCCAAGCGCGTACTACCACGGGGGTCAGGCGGAGAGCTTCAAGACCCTGGTGAACGGCCTCGCCGCCGAGGGCGGCACCAACTGGACGGAGGCCCTGGACAGGGCGAAGCAGCTCGCGATCAGGGACACCACGACCCCCACCTACATCCTGTTCCTCTCGGATGGCGAGCCCACCTACGGGATGGTCAACGGGAGGCAAACGGGCAACGGCAAGGCAAGCCAGCCCCAGAGTGACCTCCAGGAATTCTTCGACCAGGCGGTCACCTCGGCGAGCACCCGCCCGAGCAACGTCGTGGGCCTGTACACCATCTACACGGGCGCGGATGCCGCGACCAGCATGCACGACTTCGCCAAGCAGACCAACTCCGCTCCCGACGGCACCGCCTTCGACGGTACCGACTCCGAGAAGCTCAACTCCGCCCTCGCCGACATCGCGCAGGTCATAGAGACGGGCGTGGCCTACCAGGACGTCACCATCACGGATACCCTGTCGCACAGCGTGAGCTACGTCCTGCCCGAGGGCGAGACAGCCCCGGAGTTCACCTACACCAGGAACGGCGAGCCCTGGGCTGACGCCCCCGCGGCCACCGTGGACGCGGACGGCAGGGTCAGCTGGAGCCTGGGCGACGGCAAGACGCTGGAGCACGGCGTGATCTATGCCATCAGCTTCAAGGTACACGTCATCCAGGAGGAGTTTGACAGGGCGGCGGAGACGGACGGTGCCTACGAGGTCGCGACCAACGAGAACGGCTCCGTCTCGTACAGGACGGTCACCAGCGTGACCGGCAGCGACCCGGTCGTCTCGGACGTCGAGTCCGCCTCGTTCGACGTCCCCACGATCACCGTCCCCACCTCCAAGATTACGGTGTCGAAGGCATGGGAGGGCAGCACGCACCTGCCCCAGAAGCTGACCGTGACCGTGAGGCGGGACGGCGAGGACTACAAGACCGTCGACCTTTCCGCCGAGAACAACTGGACCGCGGACGCCACCGTCTCCGCAGGTCCCACGGGGCACTCCTACACCGTGGTGGAGGAGACGCCCGACGGCTGGACCTCCAGCAATCCCGATGGCATCGAGGTCTCGCTCAAGGGTCTCACCGCGCAGTCGGAAACCGCGGCCTTCACCAACACGTACGTGCCGTTTGGCCTTCGCGTGTTCAAGTACACCGGCACGGGCGACAGCCAGAGGCCGCTCCAGGGCGCAACGTTCACGGTCGAGGGCAACGGCGCGACCTACACCCTCACCACGGGCGAGGACGGCTACGCCACCACCGGCGAGGGGCAGACCCTCTCGGATGGCACCTACACCATCACCGAGACCTCGGTCCCCGCGGGCTACGACAAGCTGCCCGGCTCCCTCACCCTCACGGTGGACGGCGAGACGGCAACGCTCTCCGACGGCACCCAGAGCGCGGAGGTCGGCAAATCTTCGCAAGGACGCTACTTCCAGATAGCCATCAGCAACACGTCGAGCGCCCCGCAGACGATTCCGCAGACGGGCGGCCTGGGCAGCGCGCCCCTGTACGCCCTGGGCATGGCGGCGGTCGCGGGAATCGTGGCGCTGACGGTACGTCACCACCAGTGACGGCATTCCCCGCCCGGGGACGTTGTGCCTGGGGCGGAGCAGATAGCACCAAGGGTAGGGGTCAACTGCTGCGCGAGCAGCGAAGGAAAGGAGAAGGACATGGTTCGTAAGCTCAGGAGCCTGGTGGCAGTGGCATTTTCGGCGCTGCTCGCGGCTGCGCTCCTCCCGAGCGCGGCACTCGCCCTAGACGCGAAGGGCGGGTCGCTCACCGTGAGCAACCTGAAGGAGGGGGACACGGTCAACCTCTACCAGGTCGCGAGCGTCACCGTTGAGGATGACAACACGCTCAACAAGGCGTGGGTCGTCACGCCCACAAGCGGGAAGACGGTCGACGACTACGAGAAGGCGGACGAGACCGGTCGCAAGTCGATCGCCAACGACCTCGCGTCCAAGGTCTTCTCCACCAGCGTCACTCCGGTCGCCACGCAGAAGGTTACCGGCACCACCTCGGCGACCTTCTCCGGCCTGGACGCGGGACTGTACTATGTGAGCGTCTCCAATGCCGACGACGTGTCGAGGGTCTACGAGAACACCCTCGTCCCGGTGAACCTCAAGGCCAATTCCGACGGCAGCTGGGGTTACGACGAGGCGCTGACCGTGCCGCTCAAGTCCTCCAACGTGAGCATCCTCAAGGGCGCCGCCACGCACGAGAACGGGGCCCACGAGACCCAGACGCAGACGGGCGTCTCGACCAACGGAATCGTCTTCTACAAGATCGACGTCGTTGTGCCCAACTACAACGGCGCGGCGGACCGCGACTTCCTGGTGAAGGACAAGCTCCCCGACGGCATCGAGTACATCCCCGGAACGATGAAGGTCAACGGGACGGCGAAGGACCCCGTGATCTCCACTGGCGGCAACATCAGCGTCGACCTGGCCTTGTACCTCGCGAGCTCCGCTGGCCAGACCGTGAGCATCACCTACCAAGCCAAGCTCACGGGCACCGCCCCCGTTGAGAACGGTCGCGCCAACACCGCGACGCTGCTCTTCTCGGCCAACAGCTACGACTCCACCCAGAAGACCGTGAGCGACAGCGTCGTCGTCGCCAATGCTGGCATCAAGATCCACAAGACCGCCGAGGACGGCAAGACCGCCCTTCAGGGCGCAGAGTTCCAGCTGCTCGACAAGGACGGCACGACTGTGCTCGACACCCAGACCACCGACGCAAACGGTGACCTGACCTTTGACTACGCCCTGGCATCCGGGACCTACACGATCAAGGAGACCAAGGCGCCTGCAGGCTACAGCCTCGTCGAGAACCAGTCCGTCTCCGTCGAGGCGAGGGACAACGCCTACAAGACCGTCGACATCATCGACCCCAAGGACCATGCCGCCGGCCTGCTGCCCACCACCGGTGGCGCCGGCACCATCGCGATCACCGTCCTGGGCGTTGCCGTGATCGCCGGCACCGCCGCCCTCATCGTGCGCGGCCGCAGGCAGGACTAGCGTACGCCCGTCTCGCGTAAGCCCCTCTGACGGGGCCAACGGGCGCGGTCGGCAGCCAGCCGGCCGCGCCCTTGCGCCTAGGAAGGCCACTCCGTGAACAAGAAGCTCAGGATCCTCCTCCAGGCGCTTGGGATGCTCGTGGGCATCGCGCTGATCGCCTATCCCTACGTGAGCGACTACCTGCAGAAGCAGTACCAGGAGGGGGTCATCGTCACGCAGGAGTCTGCGACCGATGGGTCCGACCCCAAGGTTGACCTGGACGCCGAGCGCAGGCGGGCGCTGGAGTACAACCAGCAGCTCGCGGACGGCAGGGTGGAGGTCACGGACCCCTTTGACCCCAACGCCTCGCGTCCCACCGACGAGGAGTACCTCTCCCTGATGGACGTTGCCGGGGACGGCGTGATGGGCACCCTGGTCATCCCCAAGGTCAGCCTGAAGATACCCGTCTACCACACCGTTGAGGATGACGTGCTGCAGAGGGGCGCTGGCCACATGCCCACGACCTCGCTGCCGTACGGCGGGCCGTCCTCGCACGCGGTGATCGCGGGGCACAACGGCCTGCCGTCGGTCAGGATCTTCGACGACCTGACCCAGCTGCAGGTGGGGGACTACTTTGTGCTGCAGGTGCTGGGCGAGGACCATGCGTACCGCGTGACCTCCCTCGAGACCGTGCTGCCCAACCAGACGGAGAGCCTGCGCATACGGGACGGTAAGGACCTGGTGACGCTGGTCACCTGCACGCCCTATGGCATCAACACGCATCGCCTGCTGGTCCATGCCGAGCGCTGCGAGCTGCCAAGGGGATGGACCGAGGGGACCGACAGTCACGTGAGCACCACGCCCCCGGTGCGTCGGACGTTGCTGCCCCTCACGCTGCTGGGACTGGCTATCGCGATGGGCGTGCTGCTGGGGCTTGCTATGCGGCACCACGAGCGCCGAAGGGGCGATGGGCGTGCGGGTGGCTCGGGCGACGGCGCACCCGGCGGGGGCGTACGCGCGGGGACGGGGTATTACACGCCCGGCAATCCGTACGCCCCAAAGGCGAGGGGGGCAGGCGAGAGGAGCGCCCGCAGCGAGGTTGGAAGCGGACCGGTAGGGGATGGCTCGCGACACGCTGCTGGAGGCCGCAAACACAGGCATCCCGGACGCCACCTTGGGTAGGTTGCGGGCGGATGGGTGGCACTTCTCGCCTGGCGCATGCCCTCGACGAAAAAAGGTGCCCCGTCGCACCTGCGCGACGGGGCACCGAATGGACCCAATTGGGCCGAAGCCTACGCTGTGGCTTCTTGGGCTGGCCTGAGCTCGACAACCGCTAGTCGATTGCGACCTTGGTGACGTTGCTCTTCTCCTCCTGCTTGGGGACGTTGACCGTGAGCACGCCGCCGTCCAGCTTGGCGGTTAGGCCGGCGGTAGCGGCATCCTTCAGGTACACGCCACGGCTTGCCTGCCACTCCGAGGTCTCCTTCTGCAGGTAGTTCTTGCCCTTCTCCTCGTCGGACTCCTTCTTGTCCACCGAGATCGAGAGGCGACCCTCGTTGAGCTCCACGTCGACCTCGTCCTTCTTGACGCCCGGGAGCTCCGCCGTGACCACGTACTTGTCGCCTGCGTCCTCGACGTTCATCTTGAACGCGTTGTCGGACCCGATTGCCGCGAGAGGCGCGAAGAAGTCGTCGAAAGCGCCGAACGGCCAAGTCCTGCGAAGTGCCTTCTCGTAGTCACTGTAAGGAACCATGCCTGCCATCGTTACCACTCCTTCTATGTGGTGGGAGCCCTTTCTTCTGGACCCCCTTGGGTTCACTCTCTTATGTTCCCGGCAGGGGTGGCTTTATACACGAGAAGGAAGAAATTCTAAGTCCATCAGACTTAGATGTTATGCGTTACGGACACTCATAAGGTGGCGCTCGCACCGTTCTCTTCATGCGCCCTTGTCCTTGGGACGGCAAGCTGCTGGGGAGGGCGGGATGGTGGCAGGCGGGGCGGGACCGGGCCGACGAGCCCTTGGAGAGCGCCCGAGCCAAGATAGCCGCTCAAAGAGGCCAGGCGAACCGCCGCCCCCGACCCAGCCGGTGGGGAGGCAGCTGAGAAAAGTCGACCTGTGGCAATGGGAGGGACCCTGGAGGTCGTCTGCCGCCGAGGAATGTCGAATAGTGGCCTACGGCGGCACCCTTTCGCTGCCACAGGTCGACTTTCCTCGGTAGAGACGGTGCCTGGATTGCCACAGGTCGACTTTTCTCAGCAGGCATCACCTCGCACGGGGCCAGACGCCGTTCCCGGCGGCTCCCCCATGTGTTGAGATGTTGACAACGCAACAACTTGTGCTTGCAAACAGACAAAGCGGACTTAAGATGTTGACGAATCAACAAGTGGAGGCTACCAACGGCTGGGTCGCGTGCCTGCACCTGGGTTGCGAAGGCCCACGACCAGCCGCCCCACGACGCGCGCCACAACCCCGCCACGACGGATGGGAGCACTATGAACGACCGATTCGAGAACTTCGTTGGCGTGGTCTACGCCCTCAACAAGGAGGTCCAGCGCATCAAGTCGGAGAAGATGGGGTCGCTTGGCCTGCGGGGGACCGACACCATGGTCCTGTACTACCTGGGACAGAGCGACGCCGGCTTCTCCGAGGCGGAGCTCGCGCGGCTGATTCACCAGGACCGCGCCGCTGTGACTCGTACCGTGGCGAAGCTGGAGCGCGAGGGCCTCGTGCATCGCGCGCCGGGTGGCGAGACGGGCGCCGGCCGCTATCGTGCGCCCGTTCGACTGACGGAGCTCGGCCAGGGGATCGCGCTGGAGATGGACCAGATCATCGACGACGTGGTCCGCCAGGCGAGCGCCGACCTCAGCCCCGACGAGCGCAGCCGGCTCTACGGATGGCTCGCCCAGATCCTCTCGCGTCTGGAGGAGATACGGGGCTAACGTCAGCCCGCCGGCGCCTGCACGGCGGCGGGAGGGGCGGCAACCACATTCACCAGGCAACTCTCATCTAACTACCGCCGGGCTTGCCCCGGGGGAGGGGGACACCCATGACCGTTCGCGTCATCACCGATTCCGCATCCGACATCACTGGCTTTGACCATGCGAGCCTCACGGTGCTGCCGCTGACCGTGGCGTTTGGCGACACCGTGTACCGTGACGGCGTTGACCTGTCGAGCGAGCGCTTCTTTGAGCTGCTGGTAGAGTCGGACGAGATACCCTCGACGGGGGCGGTCTCGCCCGGGGCATTTGCCGAGGCCTTTGACCGCGCGCACGAGGCGGGCGAGGACGTGGTGGCGGTGACGCTTTCGAGCAGGCTCTCGGGGACCTGGCAGAGCGCAATGGTCGCCGCAGAGGGTCGCCCGTGGGTGTACGTGGTCGACTCGCTCAACGTGTGCATTGGCGAGCAGGTCCTGGTGGAGTACGCGCTCATGCAGGTGGAGAGGGGCCTCTCCGCGGCTGAGGTGGCGCGACTGACGCAGGAGGCCCGCGACGACGTCCACGTGCTGGCGCTGCTCGATACGCTAGAGTACCTGCGGCGTGGCGGGCGCATTGGATCGGCAGCGGCCGGCATGGGCGCCCTGCTCGCCATCAAGCCGGTGGTGGCCGTGCATGACGGTCGCGTGGAGCTGGTGGGCAAGGCGCGTGGCTCCAAGAACGGCCGGAACCTGCTGGTGCAGCTGGTGCGGGAGCATCCTGTGGACTTCCACCGCCCGTTCGCGCTTGCCTGCAGCGAGGGAGGCGAGAGGACCCTGCGCAAGTACGTGGACGACTCCCACGAGCTGTGGGAGGGCATGGTCGAGGGGCTTCCCATCTGCTCGGTGGGGGCGACGATCGGCACGCACGTGGGGCCTGGGGCGATTGCGGTGGCGTTCTTCTCGCAGGGGGCGTAGACGAAGGGGGAGGCCCCGCGCGGTGCGGGACCTCCCCGGTGTGTCGCACGCCACTTGCGCGTGGCTGCGGGTCGCGCGTATGGTCGCTGGCTATCGCCTACCCGCGGCGGCGACGAAGCCCCAGCGCAGCGGCGAGGGACGCGAGCGCCGCCAGAACGAACGGGACGGGGCTGGTCGTGGCATCGGACGTCTGGGGGAGTCGCTCCCCGGTCTGCTTCGCGGCGGCCTTCGTCTGCGTGCGGGTGACGCGCGTGGTGGTCACGGTCGTCGTGGCGGCGGGCTGCGGCGTCGGGGCGGGCGTGGGCGTCGGCTCTGGCGTGGGCTCCGGCGTCGGCTCGGGCTCTGGGCCAGGTGTCGGCGTGGGGACGACCTCGTGCGACCTCAGCGTCAGCTGGATCGCCTTCGCGTCGTTTGCACCCAGGGTGCTGTCGGAGCCGTTGGCATCGCTGGCACCGCTCCCTGCCTCGGGGAAGTCGCCCTGCTCGTCCGTCCACTGGAACGTGAACGGGATGGCGTACTTGTACGTGTAGTAGCTGCCGTCCTTCGATTGGCCGCGCGAGAACACGGCCGTTGCGCTCATGGTTCCGCCGACGGCTCCCTTGATCACGTGATCGCCGTCCTGGTTGGCGACGGTTGCGTCCATGTCGAGCACCAGGTTCTTGCCCACGCCGTTGATGGCCGCGCGAAGCTCGTCGAAGCTTGCGTAGCTGCCCGTGAGCGTGATGGGCACGGTGATCGTGGCGATGCCCGTGCTGGGATCGGTCGAGGTGGTGATGCCCGCCTGGTCGATGGCGTAGACGGACGAGCCCGCAAGCGTCCCGCCAGTGAGCTCGCGCAGCGTGTAGCCGGTGGGGTTCGTGAGGCCGTCGAGCGTGTACGAGACGGTGAACCTGCTGGTGACCTGGCGCAGCGTGACCGCTGTGGGGTTGGGGAACTCCGCGACTGCGCCCGTGATGAACGAGAGCGAGGACCCCGCGCTGGCGAGCTGGTCCTTCACGAGTGCGGTGTCGAGGTACGAGCGCAGGGTCACGGTCGTGTTGCCGTTGGCGTCGATCACCGCGCCGTGCTGCGTGTCAAACGAGGCGGAGTCGGACGTCTTCGCGGCTATGTCGCCAGGGAGCGTGCCAGTCTGCGGCTTGTTGAGCGAGATGAAGCCGTAGACGGTCGCCACCGCGTCGGTCTTGGCCCACAGCGCGTGGAGCGTCCCGGTGCTGGCCCTGCCGTAGTTGATCGACTGCGGGTGCTCGCCGTTCGCCGGCGCGGCGTCGCCCTCCCACCAGTCGACGGTGAACTTCTCCTTTGCGTTGGACCCCTCGACGTCGGCCCTCTGGTCGAGGGTCCATCCCAGGAAGACGTAGCCATCGCGGGTTGCCGCAGGCAGGGGAGAACCAGCCGCAACCGTTGCCGCGGAGGTCCCGCCGTTGGCATCCAGCGTCACCGCGCCTGTGGCAGCGGGCGCCTCCGCCGGAGCGGGGGAGGCGGAGCGGGCCGCCGTGGCAGTCGGCTGGGAGGTTGTCGTGGGCTGGGAGGTGGCTGCCTTCTGCGACGTGGCCGTGGGCTGTGCGTCGGACGCTGCGGCGCTGGCCGAGGGCGACGCGTTCGCATCCGCTGGGGTCGTGGCGGCGGGCTGCGATGCCGCTGAGTCGGCGTCTGCCGCGGAGCCAGCGGTGGTGGCTGCGGGCCCGGTGGCCTCGCTCGTCTCGCCTGCGTCTGCCAGCTGCTGCTCGGGTGCGGACTGTGCCTGGTCGGCTGCCGCTGGTTGGGTGGCTGCGTCGACGGCCTCGGCAAGCGCCGGGGCGGGCACGAGCGCCGCGGTGAGGGCAAGCGTTGTCGCGGCGGCGGTCGCCCCCGTGATGATTCGCCTCTTCTGCATGGTTGTCTCCGGTCTGTGGGAGTCGATTGAATACTTAATGGAAGCTTATCGACTCGCAGACGGGAACAATGGCTGCCTAATGCCACAAAATGGCAGGTAAAGTTAGCTGTTGGAATGCAATGGGGTTGTGTGCCAAGATGCGGCAACGATGAATACTATGAGAGGTGCCTCGGACGGTGGGAGGCGGGTCTCCACGTAATGGCTTGTCGGAAATCGGACTTGGTGACGGGGGACGGGGTCACTGGCGGCAACCGTTGCTGGAAACTGCCGCGAACGATCACATGGCACAGGAGCCGACATGGCCGCGACCGCCGTCGCCCTGCTCGTAGGCGCGCGAGGCCCGGGCCATGTTGAGCTCGGACAGCTCCATCTGGCCCTCGATGTACGGGAGGTAGTACTTGTCGATGCCGCAGGCGTCGAGCGAGCAGTCGCCGCAGTCGTCACCCCAGCTCAGGGCCTCGGCAACGATGCGGATCCTCTCCTCGCGCGTGGTGTCGCTGATGCGGATGCTTCCCATGGTGTTCCCCTCCCGATGGCGGGCTCCGTGCCCGTGGCGTTGGCTCGGGCTCCATCGTAGGCGAACGGCATGAAGATGGCGGCGAGGCAGACCGTTGGGAAGTCTCGCCGCCATGCTTGCCCTGTCTTGGCACCTACCCCCGCAGCGGGGCGATGAACTGCGGGACGCCGTCCACCATCGCCGGGCGGTCCTCGCCACGGACCAGCGGGCGTGCGTACAGCTCGAAGTCACGCGTGAGCCCCATCCCGTCGGGGGTGATCCAGTGGCGCGGCACGCGGCGCACCTTGTCGGCGACCTTGGTGACGTCCACGCTCACCAGGCGGGTCTGGTAGGGGGTCGTGGACGTGCGCTCGAGCGCAACCATCACGCCGGACTGGCTGTCGGTCGCGGCAAGCACGCCGGCGGCACCCAGCGAGCGGGACTCCGACAGGTCGACCGCGCTCGCCGTGGTCGAGGCGCAGCGCTGCAGGGTCGAGAGCTCCACACAGCGCGTCTTGCAGCCGATGCGCTCGCGGGTGAGCGCGGCCAGGTACCTGCCGGTTCCCGAGAGCTGCGCAAGGTGGCCAAACTCGTCGGTCCCCACCCCGGAGGAGGCGCGCTCGCACAGCAGCTTGCCGTCTGGGGCGCGAAGCCCCTCGCTCACGGCGACGATCACGGTGTTCTGGCGTTCCAGCAGGTTGGAGATGCGATCGAGCAACTTTCTCTCGTCAAAGCTGACCTCCGGGAGGAGGACGACGTCGGGAGAGGGGCCACCGGCTGACCCTGCAAGGGTGGAGGCGGCGGCAAGCCAACCGGCATCGCGGCCCATGATCTCGACGAACGTGACGCTGCTGAGGTCGTACACGTCGGAGTCGCGCTGGATCTCGGCGGTCGCTGTCGCCACGAACTTGGCGGCGCTGCCGTAGCCGGGCGTGTGGTCGCAGCCCAGGAGGTCGTTGTCTATCGTCTTGGGGACGCCCACAAAGCGGACGTCGCTGCCCTGCGACTCGCCGTAGGACGAGAGGCGCGCGATGGTGTCCATGGAGTCGTTTCCGCCGATGTAAAGCACGTAGCCAACGCCCAGGCGGTTGAACTCGTCGAACAGCTGGCGGTACGGGCGGTCGTCCTTCTCCGGGTCGGGCAGCTTGTAGCGGCAGGATCCTAGGTAGCTGGCGGGGGTGTGGCGCAGCAGCTCAAGCTCGAGCTTGCCGGGGAGGTTGGACGAGAGGTCCACGGTGCGGCCGTCCAGCAGCCCCTTGATGCCGTAGCGCATGCCTATGGGGCGAAGTCCTAGCTCGCGCGAGGCGTCCATGACTCCCGCGAGACTCGCGTTGATCGCGGCGGTCGGGCCGCCGGACTGTCCCACCAGAATGTTCCTGACCCTTGCCATTGCGGCCGCTCCTCTCGCCTCGCTGTTTCGCCGGGACGTTCCGCGCGCTCCCATAGGAGGGGTCGCGCCATGCTTTCAGGGTACTCGTGTTTTTGCCAAGATGCGCCCATGGCTTGCCGCCTGGGGCTGGCAGCGGGGGTTGTCCCCTGCGGGTCACGAGTGCCCACTCACCTAATGGGTATTGGATAACAAGGGCAATTTATCTAGCATTCCTGTACACGGCGAGCCATGTCTAGGAGAAGCGATGCGCATTCTGTACTACACCGAGGTCAGGGGAGAGAAGAGTGGCCCCACCAAGGAGGCCAACCTCGTAGAACGAGACGGGGAGTTCCAGATGATCGGCGTCCACAAGACGGTGCCGCTGGGGCGCGTCTCGTCGGTGGAGCTGATGAAGTCCGAGGCAGAGAACCCCGTGGTGCGCGTTGTGACGGAGCAGGGCATTTATTGCATGAGCGTCCCCTGGGTCATCCCCGGGGCGGAGGGCGTGTCGTTGCGCAACAAGGAGGCGACAATCCGCCTGGCCCGCACGCTGCGGGAGAAGGCGCGCTTGGGGTAGGGGCATGGGCAGGGGAGAGGTGCCTCCCCGCGTGTCCTCGAACCCGCTAGGGCTCGTCGCGGACGAACGTGAGCGTCCCCTCGTTCGAGCGCGAGCGATCCAGCCGGTAGCCACGCTCACTGAAGTCGGCGAGTTCGCCCGTCTCCTCCACCCCCTGCTCGGCGCACCAGCGCACGAAGGTGCCGCGCGCCGCCTTTGCCTCGGTCGCAGCTTGCACCAGCCTTCCGTCCGACTTGCGCAGGCTCAGGAACTCGCAGGTGAGGATGGGCGTTTTCGCCGCACGCGCGAACGGAGTGACCGCCTTGGCGTACTCGTGCGACGCGACGTTCACGATGGACATGCCGGCGGCGTCCCGTGCGAGCGCGTCGTGGATCCTCTCGCCCCAGAACCCGTAGAGGTCGTGGCTACGGCCCATGGGGAGGCGGGCCTGCATCTCGAGCCGGTAGGGGACTACGCCGTCGAGCGGGCGGAGCACGCCGTACATTCCGGAGAGGATTCGCAGGTGGGTGCGCAGCCAGTCGATTTGTGGCTCGCTCATGACCTGCGGGGCGAGGTGCTGGTACTGGATGCCCACGTAGGAGGTGACGGCGGGGGAGAGGAGCGCCGGGTCGGCGAGCATGCCGTCGGGCATCGTCTGGAGCTGGGCCCAGCTTCGGTGCGCGATCGCCTCGCTGCAGCGCCAGATCTGGCGGGCGCCATCGTAGCCGAGCGCGAGCAGGCCGTGCGCCAGCTGCGTTGCGGATTCCAGGAACTCCGGCCGCGAGCACGCCGAGGGAGGCCCCTCGACCACGTCCATCCGCTTTGCCGGCGAGATGATGAACAGCAGCGGCATGCCTTTTTGTCTCCCTTCCACGGTCGGGACCTCGCCCCCACGGCACCATGGTAGGTGAGGGAGGGCGAGGCGGCGGTGGCGGAGCGGGGAATCGGAGGTGACGGTCGCCCCAGATGGCACGGGGGCCGGGAGGCTGCTGAGGAAAACGGAGCTGTGGCAATCGGAGATGTGCTTTGGGAGCCGCCGCGGGCGATCCCGGCGACCATCTGCTCAGGAAAGTCGAGTATTGGCAATCCCGGGCCCCATTTCTGCTGAGGAAAGCCGAGTATTCGCAACGGATGGGCCGTTCGGTGCCGCCTCGCCTGCCACAGCTCGCGATTCCTCAGCACCCAACGCCCCCCCAAATTGCCAATACTCGACTTTTCTCAGCAACCTCGGGGCGCAAGGCCTCCGGGACCTGTCGTAACGCACGATTTCCTGATGCCTCCGCTCTCCGGATTCACCCCCGGTTGCCCTGAACGGGGTGTCTGAGCGCTCTCGGGATCTCGGGCCCCTATCCCCGCGACCCAACTTATGCACGGCAACGCCTGCGTGATCGGCGCGTCTGCACCTCGGTCGATGGCTCGGCGCGCGAATGCCCATCCGCGCAAGAGGTCGCGCCAGAGGTGACCTTGACCTGGCTTGTCGATTGCCTTACGTCCTCCTCCACGCTCCCCGAAAGGTCTCGCGTCCACCCTTGCGAGGTTGATACCATTCCCGCAGCGATGCCTCCGGGGGGAGGCAGATGGGAGGGGATTATGGCCAAGAGGGTCCTGGTGGTGGAGACGAGCCCCCGCGTGAGGGGAAACTCCAACCGCATGGCAGAGGAGTTCGCCCGCGGTGCCCGCGAGGCGGGCAACGACGTCGATGTCATCTCACTGGCGGGGAGGAAGGTTTCGTTCTGCACGGGCTGCTGGGGTTGCAAGGACTCCCACCGCTGCGTGATTCACGATGACGCGGACGAAATCGTTCAGCGCATACGTCATTCGGACGTCGTCGCGTTTGCCACGCCCATCTACTACTACGAGATGTGCGGCCAGATGAAGGTCCTCCTCGACAGGGCGAACGCGCTCTACTTCGCGCCAGACAACCGCTTTCGCGACGTGTACCTGCTCACCACGGCGGAGTCGGAGAAGCCCGATGCGGCGGACAATGCCATCAACGTCTTGCGCGGGTGGATATCGTGCTTTGAGCAGGCGAGACTCGCTGGTTCGCTCCTCATCGGCGGGACCACCACGGACGGGAGCATAGAGGGACGTCCCGAGCTCGAGGAATGCGCGAAGCTCGGAAGGGCTGTGTAGCGGCAGCGCGAGGAATGAACCCGACAGAACTGTCCCCATGGCAGAACCGCCCCTCCCACGACCTGGCGGGAGGGGCGGTTCCTTAGATTCGGCCGAACGAGGAAACACTGCAGGTTAGGGGCTCTCTGACTCTCTGACCACACGTGCACCTCGCCCCACCCGGCCGCGCTACCCGCGGTCGCGGTGAAAGCGGTCGAGCACGTCCTGGTACTCCGCGCGCCTCCTGCGAAACGCCATCGTAAACGCCAGCGTGAGAACCGCGAGGATCACGAGGTAGAGGCCCGCGAACCCCGCCCAGGCAAGCAGCTTTCCCGCCGGCAGCCACTGCCCCAGCACCGCGCATCCCGCCAGTGCGACGAAGTACGTGATGCCAAACCCGGCGACGCGCCCCCCGTATCCCAGGCGTGACGTGAGCCTGAAGTTGAACCAGAGCTGCTGCAGCACGCCCCCCGCCAGGCAGGCGAGGACCCAGCTGGACGCGCCGCGAGTTGACTCGTCCAGCCCGCCGGACGCGACCGCCTCCGACACGACCCACGCGAGAATCGCCACCACCGCCCAGGAGCTCCCCACGAACAAGCCCATGGTCACCGCGCGCCCCGCGCTCTCGTGCTCGTCCCCGTCAAAGACACCGTACGCAAGGTCCCTTTTCAGGCTGTCCATCGTGTCTCCCCTCGTCCGCCTGCTTCCCTACCCAACGATCCCGATCCTCGACTTCACCTGCGGCGCGTAACTGCGCGAGACGACCGCCTCGCCCCCGCCCCTAAGCCCAAGCACCAGCCTGCTGCCAAACTCCGGCCTGATGGTCTGGACGTTGTCCAGGTTCACGACCTCCTGCCGCGAGGTGCGCACGAACTCAGTCTGCTGCAGCGCCGCCTCGAGCTCGAACAGCCTCGATGGGCTGTGCAGGGTCTCCCCGTCGACCAGACGGACGAGCGCATGGTCGCCGTCGGACCGTATGCTCGCGACGCTGGCGAGAGGGACCACGCGTCGCTCGGTGCCCGTCTGACTGGTGTACGCGGTGATCTTGCCGCTGGCGGTCCTCAACCTGTCGGCGAGGCGCTCCGCCCGCTGGTCGCCGGGGGCGCTCAGCACCGTCACCTCGATGCCGCGCTGACCTTCGCGCTGAATGAGCCTCACCATCATCTGGAGCTCCCTCCCTTTGCTGGTTCGAAGGTACACGAGGCACGGGCGGGGGAGACCGGCAACCCACCGAGTTGCGAAAGGTCAGGCCCGAGTTGCATGTGGCACTGGGCCGCCTCCGGGGCCGCTGCCGCGGCAACCTGCTGAGGAAGCGCGACTCGTGGCAGTCCGATGGGGGCACGGGAGCGGTGAGCGCCAGTCACCTGCTGAGGAATATCGAGTATTGGCAATCGGGGGCGGATTTCTGCTGAGGAAAGTCGACCTCTGGCAATGGAAGGGCACTCACGGCTGCCAATACTCGACATTGCCCAGCGGTAAGGACTCGCGGATTGCCACAACTCAACTTTCTTCAGCACCCTCGGGGTCCCCGCGCCACTTGGCCCGCCCGACAGCAAGCCGCCCGCCCGGCGTCCTCGCGCCACGCTCCGACGGTTGACCCCCATCGGTGTCGCTGCTACGGTAGTCCTGCCCTGGCAAAGCACTTGCCGAGCACCAACAGCATAGGTTCCACGTTCATCGGAGGCCGCCGGCCGTAGCCGGCAATGGCCGGATAAGATGTCGAGTGCGCTCGGTGTCCCCTCGGGGTGCCGGGCGCCTTTTTCATGAGAGGAGACGCCATGCAGATCCGCCGCGCCCAGAGGGGTGACATCCCCGGGATCGACAAGCTGCTCACCGAGGTCAACAAAATCCACCACGACGGCCGCCCCGACCTGTTTGACCTGGGTCGCAAGTACACGGACGACCAGCTTGCCGCGATGGTGGGCGACGACTCGCGCCCCATCTTCGTCGCCACGGGCGACGCGGGAGAGGTCCTGGGCTACGCCTTCTGCGCGCACCAGCAGATTGTGGGCGACCCCATCCGCACCGACGTCAAGACGCTCTACATCGACGACCTCTGCGTGGACGAGTCCACCCGCGGCATGGGCATCGGTCGCGCGCTGTTTGACCACGTCGTCGCCTACGCCCGCCAGAGCGGCTGCCACGACGTCACGCTCAACGTGTGGGAGCTCAACCCCGGCGCCCGTGCGTTCTACGAGCGCATGGGCATGCATCCCCTCAAGACCTGCATGGAGACCGTGCTCTAGCCCGTCTCCGCACCTTGGGTCGGTCGTTTGCCGCCCGCGCCTTCGCCCGCATGCTGTAGCTTCGCCGGTAGGGGAGAGGGGACGGACCCCGGGCACGGAAGCCGTCACGTACGGGCCGTGTGGCCGTCTCCGCCCCGAACGTCGGCACGCCCCAACCCCACGCCCCGCGCGTTTCTCCCCCATGCCCGCAGGTCGTTTGCCGTATCCTATAGTTGTCTGAACAAGACGACGGGAGGCGGGCAGCCATGAGCGAAGCCTATCGCAGGGCCCATCGGTTGGGCGAGAGGGACCGTCACGAGGCGGTGGCGGCAAGCCACTCGCCGTACCTGCACGCGCTGGACGAGATGATCTCGGCCTCCGACGTCTCGGGGCGAGAGGCCCTGGGCATCATGGAGGTCCCTCTCGACCTGGTGGTCGGCACCAAGACAAACGCCCGCCGCAACGCCTTCTCGCGCAACTTCATGCCGCTCCTGGACGACAACACCGAGTTCGCCTCCAAGTGGTCGCGGCTGTACTCCATCCAGGTGAGCGAGGGCTTTCGCGACCCGGTCAAGGTCTTTGAGTTCATGCACCGCTTCTACGTGCAGGAGGGGAACAAGCGCGTCTCGGTGCTCAAGTACGTGGACTCGCCCACGATCCAGGCCGACGTGATCCGCCTGCTCCCCAGCCACTGGGACGGCAGCGAGTCGCGCCTGTACGGCGAGTTCCTGGAGTTCTGGCGCGCCGTTCCCGTCTACGACGTGGACTTCACGCGCGAGGGCTCGTACCGCCGGCTCGCCGCCTACTACGGCCGCGACCTCTCGCAGCCCTGGGACGAGGCCGCCGTCGACCGCCTGCGCGCCGACTGCCAGTACTTCACCACCGTGTACCGGCAGCAGGGCGGCAGCCACCTGGACATAACGCCCGCCGACGCGCTGCTGGTGTATCTTTCCATCTACGGAGAGGAGCCGCTCATCAGCACGCCGGCCCAGCTGCTGTCGCAGCGCATCGGCAAGATCTGGTCCGAGCTGGTGCTGTCCACAGAGGACGACAAGGTCGCCGTGGTCGACGAGCCCACGCCCGCCGACGCCAGGGCGGCAGGTACCGCGGAGGAGAGGGCAGAGGCCACGCCGCCCGCGGCCCGTCCCTCCGGCGGCGGGGGCGCCCCCGACCCACAGGCCCAGGACCAGGCCCCGCGGGTGACCATTGGGCCGCTCGCACTGTTCCCGCGCCGCCCGCGCGCGGGCGAGGGGCCGCTCAGGGTCGCCTTTCTCTATCGCGGTACCCTGGCGTCGTCCAGATGGGCCGTGGCGCACGAGGTTGGCCGCCAGGAGCTGCAGCGCGACTACGCCCCCTACGTCGCCACCAGCAAGTACGAGGGCTGCGACACGGACGAGAGGGTCCTCTCCGCCATCGCCGACGCCGTCTCCGCCGGCGCCAGGGTCGTCTTCACCACGTCGCCCACGCAGATGGACGCGACCCTGAAGGCATCGCTCGAGCACCCGGAGGTGTGCTTTCTCAACTGCTCGCTCAACCTGCCGCACCAGAGCGTGCGCTCGTACCGCGCCCGCACGTACGAGGCAAAATTCCTGCTCGGCGCACTTGCCGCCTCTGTTGCGGACAACCACAAGGTGGGCTACCGCGCCGCCTACCCCATCTATGGCTCCATCGCAGACATCAATGCCTTCGCCATCGGCGTCGCGCTGGTGGACCCCAAGGCTGAGGTGCACCTTAAGTGGGCCACGCGGGAGGGGAGCGACTGGCGGCGCGAGCTGGCGGACGAGGGCGTGACCGTGCTCTCGGGGGCCGACTACGCCCGGCCGCTCTCGGACGACAACAAGTACGGCCTGTACCGCATGTGCGACGGCGTTGCGCAGAACCTGGCGCTGCCCATCATGAACTGGGGGCGCTACTACGAGCTAATCGTGCAGAGCCTGCTCCAGGGCACCTGGGAGGACGTCCCCAAGACGAGCGAGGTCCAGGCGGTCAGTTACTGGTACGGAATGTCCGCCGGGGTCATCGACGTTGCGATCTCCCCCGATATGCCGTACTACTCGCGTAAGATGGTCGAGGTCCTGAGGAACGGCATCGTCACCGGGACCAGCGGACCGTTCTACGGCGAGATGCGCCGCCAGGGGGGCGAGGTCATCAAGGGACCCGGCAGCCCCTGCCTGTCGAGCGAGGAGATCGTGCAGATGGATTGGCTCAACGACAATGTCGTGGGCTCGCTGCCCCGGGCGGACGAGCTCACCCCCTCCGCGCGCGAGGCCGTGCGGGTGAGCGGGGTCATCGGCCAATGAGGGCGCTTGTCGTCTCGGACGTGGAGGACAAGGCCCTGTGGGACTACTACACCCCGGGGCGCGTGAAGGACGTTGACCTGATCCTCTCGGCGGGGGACCTGGACGCGGACTACCTGGAGTTCCTCGTCACCATGACCAACAAGCCGCTGTTCTACGTGCATGGCAACCATGACACCGCGTATCGGCAGAGCCCGCCCGGGGGCTGCATCGACGTGGACGGCGGCCTGTACGTGTACCGCGGCCTGCGAATTCTGGGGCTGGGCGGCTCCATGCGCTACAAGGACGCGCCCTTTGAGTACACCGAGCGAGAGATGCGTCGGCGCATCCGGCGCCTGACGCCCAGGATCCGGCGGGCGGGAGGGTTCGACGTGCTTCTGACCCACAGCCCGGCAGCGGGCGTGGGAGACCTGCCCGACCACGTGCACCGAGGCTTCGAGTGCCTGGGCGAGCTGGTCGAGCGCTGGAAGCCAGCCCTCATGGTGTACGGGCACGTTCACCTCTCGTACGGGGCCGGCATGGAGCGCGAGCACGAGTTTGGCTGCGGCACCCGCGCGGTGAACGCGTTTGGCAAGCACTACCTGGACGTGGAGCCGGTGGGCACGCTGCCGCACCCGTGGATGGAGCCCATGATCAACGCGCGCTGCCTGCGAGACGGGGAGAAGTCCGCGGACCACGGGTTCTTGCCCGGGACCTCGGGCACGGCGTTTGGCTCGTACCGCCAATGGTAGCCTGGGGGCGATTGCACGGCTTGGCCGCGTGTGCAGCTTGGCCGAGGACGAAGGGTGCGCACTGGTCTCCCTGGGGCAAGACCACTCATGCAGCATTCAGGACATTGCAGAAAAAGTTGGGTTTAAAAGGTCACTTGGGACCGTTTTTGTGGCTCGATGCATCCTCCTGCATGCTATCTTGAATGAGGGTGCAGGCATCTCATATTGCTCCACTCGGAGGGGATGGGGTGTCTCGCTGCGCGACTTGTGGGAAGCCGCGCCATGAGCAAGAAGGACACGCCTATGCCTATGAGATCTTCCAAGGGGAACCAGTCGCACCCCCGTGGCGGCATCCTGCGGATCGTCGTAACCCTCGCGATCGCGGTCGTGGTGACCGTCCTCGCCTTCGCTCCCCGTGGCGCCCTTGCCGCTGCCGAGCAGTCAGGCGAGACGGGCGACTCCGCCGTCGCGGCAGCCTCCCCCGATGGCGCCGACTCGTCCGCTGCCGCAGGCGCGACGGCGCCCTCCGCGACCGATGCGGCTGGAACGTCCGCGACCTCCGCGCCGTCCGCCGATGCCACGGACTCGTCGGCGTCCCTCGCGACCGTGCTTGCTGCCAGATCGGGGACCAGCACCGTGCAGATCCAGTACGACGAGGACACCGACATCCACTATGTGCTCGACCCCGAAAGCGCCAGCGGCCGCATCATCCTCTACTGCATGAACAACCAGTCGCACTGGCCGCATACCACGCCGAGCATCTCCAACGTGCCTTCCTACATCGAAGGCTATCTGACGCCGGAAAAGTTCAAGTCCCAGGACGACTACGATGCCTGCATGAACAAGCTCCTCGCCATCCTCTACGCGGGCTACTCCTACAACGGCATGAACATGTACACCGTCGTCGACTCGACGCAGGGCATCTCCGCGGATGCCTTCAACGCCCTGCTCAACCCGCCAAGCTGGATCAGGTCAGACTTCCCCGACTCCATCGGCGACACGGTGTTCTCCTACAGCGATTATCCGGATAACACTGCCAACCTCGCCAAGCTCAACCAGTTCGTGATGGATGAGCTCACCAAGTACTATTTCACCGGTGCCACGACGCCCTCCGGCCACACGTCGGCCGATATTCGCGCCACGCCATTCTACCAGGCGGCAACCGCCATGGCCTATGCCACCAACAACGAAACGCCGCTCAAGGTGTGGGACCTGAACCACTCCGGCGCCGATACGGTGACCGAGTCCGAGGCCTACAACGCTACCCAGTACGCTATCTGGGCAGTGCTCGGCGACTACGGCATCGAGAACAACACGCTCAACTCGAAGAGCGGCGAGGTCACGCAGAAGGCGCTCGCCGTCAAGCTGCTCAACTATGCGACCGCCGACAAGGTCCTGCGCGCCGAACCCGATGCGGGCAACGTGAAGATCACCGGCGGCAGCCAGTTCGCCTACGACCCCGAGTACGGGGTGTGGAAGACGGGCATGCTCTCGGTGACCGAAGGCAAGAACTACCATGGCACGTACACGCTCACGCTCCCCTCGGGCGTGTCGGCCCACAAGCTCGACGGCACCCCGGTCTCGAAGGTGTCCGCCGGCACGAGCTTCTACCTCGTCTCGACGACGAAGCCGACGGCGACCGATATGGAGATCAAGGTGAGTGACACGCTCACCTGGCTGCAGGAGTACCGCCAGTACTCGCCCAGCCCCGAGGGCGTTACCGCCTCCGACGGCAAGAACTTCCAGCACATGATCGGTGCAGTCATCAAGCAGAAGACGGTGGAGGCCACGCTCCCCCTGTCTCCCGCCAAGGACGGCAACCTCACGGTCTCCAAGACGGTGACGGGCGAGGACCCCTCCTCCACGAGCTTCAAGTTCACGGTGACGCTGGGAGACACGAGCATAAACGGCACCTACGGCGGCATGACCTTCACCAGCGGCGTGGCGACCGTCTCGCTGAAGTCGGGGGAGAGCGCGACCGCCGAGCACCTGCCCGCGGGGACGACCTACACCGTGGTCGAGACCAAGAACGACGACTACGCGTCGACCTCCCAAGGCGCCGGGGGCGAGATTGCGGACGAGACGACCTCCACTGCCGCCTTCACCAACGAGCGCCTGTACAAGCTCACCGTGAGCAAGCAAGTCTCGGGTAGCGCCGCGAGCAAGACGCAGTCGTTCCCGATCACCATCACGCTCTCCAACTCCGACGGCAGTCCCATCTCCGGCGAGTTCAGCTACACCGGGGGTACTGTGAGCGGCGTCGATGGGGTCACCGCCCCCGCAAACGGTTCGCTCACGTTCACGAAGAACGGCACGGCGACGGTCAGCCTGTCCCACGGCCAGCAGATTACGATCCAGGGCATTCCCTCCGGCACCACCTATACGGTGACCGAGGCGGACGGCAAGCACGACCACTACGACGTGACCTACGCCGCCAATGGTGCCGCCTCGCAGGACTCGGCTCCCACGGGAACCCTCTCGGACGACGCGACCGTGGACGTCACCAACACCATCCGCACCGGCAGCCTTGAGGTTTCCAAGCACGTGGAGGGCGAGTCCGGCTCCAAGACGCAGTTCGAGTTCACGGTGACGCTCGACGGGACCGGCAAGGGACTCACCGGAACCTATGGCGACATGGAGTTCAAGGACGGCACGGCAACCTTCGAGCTGGGGGACGGCGACTCGAAGACCGCGACCAACCTGCCCGAGGGAGCCACCTACACCGTCGAGGAGGGGACAAACATCAACTACTCATCCTCCTCCGAGGGTGCGACCGGCGAGATCAAGAAGGGCGAGACCTCCAAGGCCGCGTTCACCAACACCCGGCATGGCCTGACGCTCCCGCTCTCTGGCAGCACGGGCATCGGTGCCACCTACGTCGCGGGCATCGCCGTCCTCGCGCTCGCGGCACTCTGGATGCACGCACGCCGCACTGCCGCCGGGAAGGGAGGCGATGGTCGTGACTAAGCGCCTCTCCTCTCGCCTGGGGCGTCGCCCCTCCCTGCTCGCGACGCTGGTCGTGGCGCTCCTCGCCCTGGTCCTCGTGCCCTCCGCCTCGTGGGCACGGGCAAAGACCGGCTCCCTCACGGTCAACGTGGCCGAGGGCAGCGGGTCGTCCTCCCAGCTCAAGGCCTACCAGCTGTTCTCGGCTGACGTCGCCGACGACGACGGAACCAACAAGGTCGTGTCAAACATCACCTGGGCGAGCAGTTCCGCCCAGGCGGTCGTGACGGCGCAGATCAAGGCCAGCGACCCCACGTTCACCGGTACCACCGCGCAGGAGTGCGCCGAGTGGCTGGACAAGAACGTGCCGAGCGACTCTTCGTCCGCCTCGTCCAGCCCGGTGGTCCTGGCCATCGCGAAGGCGATGATGACCTCTAGGGTCACCCCCACGAGCGTGACTGCGGGGGACAGGACCGAGCTTGCCGAGGGCTACTGGCTCCTGGTGAGCGACGACACGGCCGTGGGCACCGGCCAGTCGGGCACCTCGCCCATCCTCGTGGTGGTGGGCGGCCTGCCCGTGACCGCGAGCACCAAGTCGTCCGTCCCCACCGTGGAGAAGACCGTGCTTGAGGACTCCACCGACGCCTGGCAGAAGCAGGCTGATGCCACCGTGGGAGATAGTCTGTACTGGAAGCTCCAGGCGACTATCCCCGCCGGGATCAAGGGATACACCACCTACGGGATCACGTTCCACGACACGCTGACTGCGCGCCTCTCCGCCCCCTCTGACGTCCGCGTGTACGTGGCTGCGGGGACCGCGGGTGACGAGTGGGAGAAGGCCGCCTCGGCACCCGACGGCTGGACCGAGCTGGACCCCTCCGAGTACACCGTGAGCAGCGAGGCGCAGTCCTCGGGGTCCACCCTCGACGTGACGGTGACCGACCTCGTCAAGAGTGCCGCCACCCATGGCATGGAATTCTCGTCCGGTCTCCGCGTGGTGGTCATCTACGACGCGCCGCTCTCGTCGGAGGCGGGCCACGGCTTCGACGCACCCAACGTCAACACCGTGACGCTGCGCTACCCGCGCTCGCCGTACTCTGACACGTATTCCGAGACCGAGGAGAGCACGGCCGTCGCGTACACCTGGGACCTGTCGCTCACCAAGCGCGACTCGTCCAGTGACGCCAAGCTGGCAGGGGCGGTGCTGCGCATCACGGACGACCGTGGGCGCCACCTGACGCAGAGCGCCAGCTGGACCACCGAGGACGCCACCGTCACCACCGATGCCAACGGGCTGGTCACCGTAAGCGGCGTGGACTCCGGCACCTTTGACGTGGAGGAGGTCTCTGCGCCCCAGGGCTACGACGCCTTTGCCGGGTCCAGGCGGATCACGCTGTCCGTCACGCTCGACCCCGACCAGATCGTGAGCGGCAAGGACAAGGCGGCGAACAAGGCGGGCCTCGAGGCGGTGTCGCCGCTGCGCGTTGACTCCTTCGACGCGTACGCCGGCACTGCACAGGTATCCGCCCTCGACGACACCACGCCCAAGACACCGGCGGGGAAGGCCGCGAAGGGGATTGCCAAGGCCGTCTCGTCGATGCTCCCCAAGACGGGGGACCCCACGTCGTTCATTCCCGTGGCGATCCTCGTGGTCGCAGGCGTTGCCACGATTCTCGCGTCTCGCAGGCTCAGGGGGAGGGGTGACGGCAGGTGAGAGGAACGTACCCCCTTGGTCCGCCCGGTGCACCCTCGGGGCCTGCGTGCGGCGACTCGTGGTCGCCGGGACCAGAGCCCTAGCTCGGACGAGATGGGAACCAGCGGCCGATGGGCCGATCAGCACTGACGCAATCAGAGATGCCAAGCACAGGAGAAGGGACAGAGCACATGAAGAAGGGGAAGAACCTGGCAAGGATCGCCGTCACGGCGGGGCTTACGATGGCGATGACACTGGGGGGCGTGGCGCTTCCGGCAACGGCTGCGTTCGCGGCGACCACCGGCAACGTGACCATCCAGAAGAATGCCAACAACAACGCGGACGAAACCACCACGCTGGGCTACCAGATCTTCACGGGTGACGTGGTGGACAGCGGGACGTCCAAGACCGTCTCAAACATCAAGTGGGCGAGCGACGAGGTCGAGAGCGTGGTCGTCACCCAGATCACGGCGCTTGACGGCTCGTATAAAGGCACTTCGGCGCAGGATGCGGCTGATTACCTGAGCACGCACCTGCCGGCAGAGGGCAGCTCCGGCACCAGCACGATCATCGAGAGCAACAAGCTCTACTCCAACATCGCCAACGCGCTGCGTGCCGACACGAAACTTACTCCGACCAAGCTGGCCGCCGGGACGGCAAGCAGCCTCTCCGCCGGCTACTGGCTCTTCCTGACCGACGCGACGTCGACCGCCAACACGGATTCGGAGTCCAAGGTGGACCAGGTGGGCTCCGCTCCCATCTACGCCGTGGTTGGCGACGGAGACCTGACGGTCTCGCCCAAGTCCACCCTTCCCACGGTCAACAAGGAGGTGAAGAACGACGCCGTCGGCTCCGATTGGGGCAAGGTAGCCGACTCCCAGGTGGGCCAGGACCTGCAGTACCGTCTGACCGGCACCGTGGCCGATGCCATCCCCAGCTACGACACCTACTACTACAAGTTCACCGATACCCTCTCTGCCGGCCTCACCGCCGACAAGTCGAGCGTCGCCGTGACGGTCGTGACGAACGGCACCACCTACACGGTCGCATCGGATTCGTATTCCACCACGCTTGTGACCAACTCCGACAATACGAGCACGCTCGGGGTGGAGTTCAACGACCTTAAGACCATCAAGGATTCCAAGGATCCCACGGCCACGATTCCGGTCAACGGATCTTCGAAGGTGTATGTGACCTATAACGCAAAGCTCGACACAAGCAAGGCGTACAAGGTCGCGAGCGAGCGTAACGACAACTCCGTCAAGCTCACCTACTCCAACAACCCGGGCACTGACAGCAAGGGCGACTCCACGCCCTCGACCGTGGGCGACTACACCTTCAAGCTCAAGATGGACAAGGTCGACAGCTCCGATGGGTCGAAGACCCTCAAGGGAGCCAAGTTCACCATCCAGGCAACGGGTGCCGATGAGGTTGCCGATGAGGGTGCCGGCACGCAGTACGTCCAGAAGGACGGTACGCTGGGCTCGGATCCCTATGAGTTCACGACGACGACCGATGCCAATGGGTACGCCTCCATCTACGTGTCTGGCCTTGACGTGGGCAAGTACACGGTGGTCGAGACCCAGGCGCCGAGTGGCTACAACACGGTGGCGAAGTTCGACTTCGAGATCAGGGCCACGTACGACAACACTGGCACGATCACCAAGGTTGAGGCGAGCTCCAGCAACGGCAATGCCGCTGATGCGTCGACCGATAAAACCGGGTTGGTTACCGTCACGGTGAAGGACAAGGCGGGCATGGGCCTGCCCCTCACCGGCCAGGCGGGCGTGACCGCCACCTGGATTGCTGGCGGCATCGTCCTCGCCATCGGCGTGACCCACCTCGTCCGTTCCCGCAGGGAGGGCGGCTCCGAGGAGTAGGCGATTGCTCCTCTCGCCCAGCTGGCGCGAGCGGATGACACGAGGAGGGGGTTCCGGGGTTCCCGGGATCCCCTCCTTTTGCGTGGGCCAGTGACATCTCCGGGGTGGGGCCGCTGAGGAATTGCGACCTGTGGCAACCCGAAGGCGGTTTGGCTGGTGAAAGTCGGGCTTTGGCCGTGGATGCGACCCCGAATCGCTGCCACAACTCCGTTTTTCTCAGCGGAAATGGCGGGAATCCTGACGATGATTGCCACAACTCGAGATTCCGCAGCAGCCATTGCCCTCCGGGGTCCCGTTCGAGGTTGTCGCTGCCTGTAATGCCTCAGCGGGACTCCGGCTGGGCGACCGCCGCCAGCCGAGGTCAAAGAAGAGGCGGGCTGGTAGGGACACATGCCCGGGCGATCCCGTGCCGCGTTCGGTGGTTGTCGCGTTCGTCCTCCGGCCCAGCCCGGCGGCGATGGTCGTCGTCCGCAGCTGGCCATGGCAGCGAACTCCTGATGTGAGCGGCCTGCGTTCACGGACCCTGGCCGGCTGCCTGGAGTTTTCCCAGTTGTTCGGCTGTCAAGGCGGTGATTCTGGCAGCAAGCTCCCGAAGTGAGTGCTCATATCGGGAACCCCTTGCCATTTGGGCTAGAGATGGGGTTGGGATGGCAGCAAACTCCCGACATGAGTGCTCATATCAGGCTCCCGTTGCCACCGGAGGGGTCAGCCGTGGACGGGCGACTGACCTATCAGGGCAAACGTTCGGATACCCTGGAAGCACGCCGGCTGCCGGCCACTCGAGACCGCTCACATCGGGAGTTCGCCGCCATCCCGGGAGGGTTCGAAGGGTCGCGAGAGGGGGGCTTGCCACCGAGGGCGCCCCCGTTCTCCTTCCCTGACTTTGGAGCGCCTGCTCCATGTCGGCGATTGCGTCCCGGGGACTGTCGCTGTCACCTCTCTATGAGCCCATCTCCCGAATGGCTTTGGGCAAGTCTCCCGTCCGTCTTGCCCGGCCGGCCTCGCAAACGGTGCCACGCCTATACTTAGTGACGCCCAACGTGACCGGCGAAGTGAGGGGGAGGGCCATGCCGAAGGAGAACGCCACGACGGAGCTGGAACCCGAGCGCCTGACCGAGGAGCTGCTCGAGAGGCTGCTCTCCAGCACGAGCATCGAGTCGTACCTGGATGGGCCCGGCGTCGTGGACCGCACCCTCGTGTCGTACCTCTCGCAGCTGCTGGCGAGCCACGGGCTCACGCGCGCGCAGGTCGCCCGCGCCTCGGGCATCAATGCCACGGTGGTGTACGACGTGTTCTCCGGCAAGAGCCGGCCCGGCCGCGACCATGCCATCATGCTTGCGCTCGGCCTGGGCTGCGACCTGCGCGAGACCCAGCGTCTGCTGCGCCTTGCCGGCGTTTCGGAGCTGTGGTGCAAGGTCCGCAGGGACGCGATTCTCATCTGGTGCGTGGAGCACGGCCTTTCGCGCGTGCAGGCAGACGACGAGCTGTGGCGCTTCGGCGAGCGGACCCTGCTGGGCACGGGACCGCTCCGCGCCCGATAGCGCCGCCGACTCAGCCGCCAACTGAGGAACGGGGACCCGCTGCTAGTATCATCTGGCACTGGGCGCGCGTCCCCGGCGGGACCGTGGCCCCTTCTTAACCCCCGCGCAGGCGGAACTCTTGGACCCGAGGACAGGCGTTGGACGACGAGCAGGTGCTTCATGCAATGGGCTTGGACGACAGCTATCGCGTGGAGCGCGTGCTTGCCGACCACCCCTCGGGCGTCACGGAGCTTGTGACCCTGGACGGCGCCGGCCCGTTCGTGCGCCGCCGCATCCCGCTCAAGATCGCACGTCGCGACGTGTGGGCGCGCCTGGGCAGCTGTGACAGCCCCCGGCTCCCGCGCGTGCAGGCGACCTACGAGCTGCCCGACACCTTCGTGGTGGTGTGCGACTACGTTCCCGGCCCCACTCTGGAGCAGCTGGTGGGCTCGTCTGGCCCACTCGGCCCGCACCGCGCGTGCGAGGTCGCGCTCGACGTGTGCGAGGCCGCCGGAGAGCTGCACGCCCACGGCATCGTCCACCGTGACATCTCGCCGGGCAACGTGATCGTGGCGGCCGACGGGGCGCACCTCATCGACCTGGGCATCGCCCGCCTTGTGGTGGAGGGCGCCAGCCACGACACGACTGCCCTGGGGACCTGGGGGTTCGCCTCTCCCGAGCAGTACGGCTTTGCGCAGACGGACGCCCGATCCGACGTGTACTCCATCGGACGGCTCCTGGGCTACATGGTCACGGGTCTCACGCCGGGGTCGGACGACTACGAGGCGGCGCTTGCCGACGGGGAGAGGATCCCGGCCAACGTGCGCGCGGCCGTCTCGCATGCCTGTGCGTTCGAGCCGAGCGCGCGCTACCAGACGGCGGGCGAGCTCTCGGGGGCGTTGCGGGCACTCCTGCGCGGGGAGGACGTGGCCCAGGCTGCCGGCGGGGAGCGCCCGGGGCGGGTGGACGCGAGCCTCTCGCCCGAGGCTGAGGTGGCGGAATCCGACGCGGCGTCAGGTGCCCCCGTGCCGCCTGGTGCAGGGGAGAGGGACGGAGGCTCCGTTGCCCCGAGCCCCCACCGCCGGCGCATCGTGGTGGTCGTGGCCGCGGTCGTGGTGGCGGCTGCCGCAGTGACGGCGTACGCGGTCCTCTCGCCCCGGACGTCAGGTGGCGGCGCCTCGGGGTCTGCGTCGTCCGTCTCCTCGTCCGGCACGTCCGCGTCGGGGTCTGATGCCTCCGCCTCGCCCTCCGCAGGCGGGGCCGACTCGGCGTCCGGGACGGCGACGAGTGCTGGCTCGTCCTCCACGAGGCCGACGACGGGCAAGAGCATCCTCAAGTCTGACGGCGACGTCCAGGTGACCGAGGCCGGCTGGTACCTGGCGGACGGCAACGTGGTCAACGTGGCCTATGGGGTCCACAACGCGGGGTCCAAGACCATCCTGTACCCCTCGGTCAGCGTCACCTGCCTGGATGCGGATGGCAAGGCGATCGCGACGACGCAGACGGCGCTCATGGCCGTGGCACCGGGCCAGACGCTGTACTTCGCGACCTTCGTGGACGGCACGGACGAGGCGGGGAGCATCGCCTCGGTGGAGTTTGCGGCCGACGCCCAGGGCATGGGTGCCAGCGTCTCCAGCCTCGTCCCGTCGCGGTACGCCACCGCGGACGTGCGCGAGCGCTCGGACTCCTCGGGTGCCACCATCGTGACCGGCACGGTGACCCTGGACAGCCAGGGGACGGACGAGGCGGCCCAGGGCTCGGCGGTGTGCGCGGTCTATCGTGCCGCGGACGGCTCAATCGTGGGCGGCGACGTGGTCTTCGTGGACATGCCCACGGCATCCGACCCCGCGCGCTTCCAGATCGAGGACTACGGGGTGCCCGCGCACGCATCGGTGGACGTGCAGGCGTACCCCTGGTAGGAGTGCAGGGCTTGAGCCGGGGCGTCCCCGGTGGGCGCGGGCTGTTCGCTTGGGGTGAGAGTTCGCGCGTAGCCAACAGCCGCGTGGCGTCGCGCGTGGGCGGCGCGAGAGCCATGGTTGGTTGGCGCGGCCCGCTCGGGGAGCGTTCGGCTCAGCTTGCTCCTATGGGGAGACACGTGGGTACGGGCGTCGCGCGCGGGGGAGACGTGCCACGGCCCTACAGGCCCAGGACGTCTCGCTTCTTGGCGTCGAACTCGTCCTGCGTCAGGATCCCGGCGTCCAGCAGCTCCTTGAGCTTCTTGACCATCTCCACGCGCTGGTCGAAGGAGGGCCCGTCCGCGGCCGAGGGTGAGGCGGCCGACTCCGACGCCGGTGCCGGGTCCGCTGCCCGCTGGTCGCCCGCCGTCGGTGCCACGTCCGCTGCCCGCTGGTCGCCCGCTGCCGGCCCTCCGCCTGCGCCCTGAACGTTGCCCGCTGCCGGCACGCTGCCCACGGGCGTCTCGCCTGCCGCCTGCGCGCTGCCTGCAGACGGAACCGGTGCCGCCTGGCCGCCCGTCGGGACCCCTGCCGTGCGCGGGTCAAGCCCCGACGCCAGGTTCATGCCAAACAGCATGCCGCCCGCGTCTCCCAGGCCGTTCTCGCGCACGCCCTCGGCGATGAGCTGCTGGGCGGAGATGTCGGCCGCCTGCCGCGACACGCCCTCGTAGGCGCGGACGCCCATCTTGCGCTCGGAGAAGCCGCGCACCAGCTCGCGCGACTCGTCGGTGAACTCCACGTCCTCGATGCCCACCGACACCAGCCTGAGGCCAAAGCGCCCCTCCCAGGTGCCCGCGTTCCTGTCGTCCGCCACCACCTGGTCCGCTATGCGCGTGGACTCGCCCGGCAGCTGCGAGATGCGCACGGACGCCGAGAGCCTGTTGATCGCGGCGAGAAACGACTGCAGGAACTCGCTGGTCAGCTGCCCGCGGGCCTTGGGGTTGTCCAGGCTATACGACGTGGCGTTGGCGGGCACGAACGACCGCACGAGCCGCTCGGGGTCCACCACCTGCACGCTGAACGTGCCGTAGGCGTAGACCTCCAGGTCGCAGCCGTAGAAGGCGTCGTTGTAGGCCAGGGGCCCGTGGGTCCCGAACTTGATGCCGCGAATCTCGCGAAGGTTGACGAAGGCGACGCGCTTGCTCTGGGGCGACATGCCCGAGAAGCCCACGCGCTCGGCGGCCTGGTCCAGGATGATCTTGCCCAGGCCCCTCTCCGCGCGGTCCTTGGCGTCGAAGACGGTCGCCTCGCCGTCGCGGTACTCGTAGCCGCCCGGCTGGGAGATGACCCGCTCGATGCCCGACTGGCTGAACACGAACGCCGCCGTGCCCTCGGGCACGTAGATCACGGAGCCGTTGGTGAGAATGTCCTCGGCCCCCCGGTTTGCGCCCCTGCCGTTCTGGGAGGCGCGCCTCACGGCTGGGGCGACCACCGTGTGCTCGTCGAAGTGGCCGGCGGTGATGACGTCCTTCCACTGGTCGGACAGCACGCCGCCCAGCGAGTCAAACGCGGCATCGATGATTCCCATGGCAGTTCCTCTCGCCTAGAGCGTCTGTTTGGTGTCGCAGTACGGGCACGTGACCACCTGGCCCGCGCGGCCCGTGAGTGGGGCGTGGCAGCCCCTGCAGCGGGTCGTGACCATCTGCGGGCGCGTTGGCTCCGCCTTCGCCCTGTCGCGCTTGGGGCGGATGCCCAGCGCCTCTCTCGCCTGGTCGATCATGCCGACGGCTGACTCCCGGCCCACCGCGTTGGTGTCGATGCCCGCGAGGTCGCCCGTCGCCGCCATGGAGATGGCGTCCGCCCAGCGCTGGGCCTTCACGCGGGGGACGCCGCGCATGACCAGGCGGACCGGCTCGCTGCCGAACATCGCGTTGAGGAGGAAGTCGCTTCCCGACTTGGATACGATCACCTGCGGCACTCCGTTATCGTCCGGCAGCTGGTCGAGGGGGCAGCGCTTGACCATCCGGCGCTTGCCGTGGAACAGGCCCTGGTCCACCTCGGCCACCAGGATCAGGTTCTTGTTGGTGAGGACGACCTCGCGCAGGTCGTCCGTTCCGCTGCCGCTCAGCAGGCTCGCGCGGTTGGTCCCCATGATCACGAACTCGTCCGGCGTCAGGTTGTATGCGTCCACTGGCGTGCCTCCCATGCTTGGTCCAAGGGCCATGCTAGCTGGGACGACGGCGATTTCCTCAGTTGCCAGCTGAGACGCCCGCCGAATTCAGTTGCCAGCTGAGGAATCGGCTTCACCCCCTTTTCAGAATGTGTCTCGTCAACAGGCATAAGCTGCGGAAAGGAGCCCACATGGACTGGGAGGTAGCTGGAAGGCCGGGGGAGCAGGGGACTTCCGACGGCGGGGTGCCCAAGCCCCACAAGGGTGGGAAGGGCAGGGTCGTGCTCATCGTGGTAGTGGCGCTGGTGGCGGTGTTCGCCGTCATGAGGTGCACCCGGCCGTCCAACGACGCGTCGTCCAAGAGCCTGGACTGGCCGACCTCTGGGCTCGCCACCCGGCTGCCCGGTCCCGACACCAACAAGGGCGAGGTCACCACGGACGATGACAAGACGCTCGATGCGACGCTCGCGGGGTACGACGATGGCAAGTACGACAGCTACGTCAAGGCGTGCCAGGACAAGGGCTTCACGGTCGACGAGAAGAAGGACAGCACGTCGTTCGAGGCGTATGACGGCGACGGGTACCACCTGCGGCTCTCGCACTTCTCTAGCAAGGAGGAGCTGTCGCTGACCCTCGAGGCGCCCGAGGAGCTTGGGACGCTGACCTGGCCCAAGTCGGGAGCGGGCTCGCAGGTGCCGGCGCCCAAGTCCACCAAGGGGAAGATCCAGAACGACTCGTCCACGTACTTCACGGCGACGGTGGGCGACACCTCAAAGGACGACTACGCGGCGTACGTGGAGTCGCTCGTCTCCGCCGGGTTCACCGTGGACTACTCCAAGTCCGACGCGGTGTTTACGGGGAAGAACTCTTCTGGAGTGAAGGTCAGGGCCGAGTACGCGGGCAACGAGCTCATGAACGTGACGGCATCGATGCCGGATGACGCCGCTGCCACCGACAGCTCGGCGGGTGGCTCCTCGAACGCCTCGACCACGTCGAGCGCGGACTCCTCCGCCGTGACCGCCAGCTTCAAGGAGACGATGGACGCCTACGAGGCGTTCATGAACGAGTACATCGACTTCGTCGCGAAGTACAACTCCGCCAGCGCCGCCGACCAGGCGTCGATGGCCGCCGACTATACCAGCCTGCTGGCCAAGGAGGCGGACTGGGTGACGAAGGTGTCCAACCTGGACGACGGATCCCTCTCCGCGGCCGATGCGGCCTACTACGCGGAGGTCACGGCGCGCGTGTCCAAGAAGGCCGCCGAGGCGAGCGTGTCGGTGCAGTAGCGAGGTTGCCAAGCTCGCACGAGCCGCCCGTCCGCGTCCCCGGGGTCGTGGATGGGCGGCTTTTCGGATGGTTCGGTCACAAAACCGCACTCCCCGCGGGACCTTTCCTGCCGGTCGAGGTCAAAGAGGGGGATGGGTCGGCGGGGGAGCGCACGCGCGAGTGCTCACGCGTGGTGCCTGCTGCCACGGCCTGGGGAGGGAGCTGTCCACCATCCCCTTCGCTTACGCAAACTCAGCAACGCTCTTGATTGGCTCGTGTGGCTGGCTCCCAAAATCACTCCCGTGAGGCCCCTCTGCCAGCCGAGGTCAAAGAAGGAGGGTGGGCTGGTAGGGGGACAGACGCTCGGGAGATCCCGTGCCGCGTACGACGTCCGTCACGCTCGTCCGCCAGCCCACCCCAGCAGCGATGATGCATCAGCAATCGAACCATGGCAGCGAATTCCCGAAGTGTGTACTCCCAAGCCCCTAATCCCGCCGATGACCTGGCATTTCACCGGCTGCTTGACTGAAACGGCCCCAGCGATGGCAGCAAACTCCCGACGTGAGTACTCATATCGGGATTCTCCTGCCATTTGGGCCAGAGAAGAGGTCGGGATGGCAAAGAACTCCTGAAGTGAGCGCTCACATCAGGAGTTTGCTGCCACTGGAGGGGACATCCTCGGTCGGACGATTATCCTACCTGGGCAAACGTGCGGGCATCCCGGGGCCCACCGGCATCTGCCTTCCCAGACCGCTCACATCGGGACTTTGCCGCCAGGGGCGGATTGTCCCGAAGGACTCGGGGAGGGGAGGGCGTGGTCGTTGAGGGCGTCCCTCCCTTGCCCATCGATGGTCTTCGCCCCGCGTTGGTGGAGGAATGCCAGGCTGCCTGTCGGGTGAAGTCTGAATTCGAGGCCTCGCCCCTTCCCCTTCGAGCAATCTTCAATTCCATATCAGGTGCCGAAAAATGGCCTAAAATGTCCGAAAGGTTGAAAGCAGTGGCAAGTGGATTAAGGAGATGTCACAGACATGAAAGCAAGAAAGGCGTTTGCTCTCTCTCTCGCACTGCTCATTTCTCTGCTGATGTTGCCATGCATAGTGCCGACGACTGCCTTGGCCGAGAGTGAGGGTGCGCGGTCATCGAACACGACGGTAGAGCAAGATGGACTCGTATATTCCATCTACGGAGATCATGCAGAGGTAGTTGGAGAATATGAGCCACGTGACACGTATGCAATCTCCAGTTATGTGTCGGGAAAGCCCGTCACGGTAATTAAAAAGATCAACGATTGGGGCTATGCAAAGCAAGCGAGCACTGTCACAATCCCAAATACCGTGAAAAAAATAGGTGATTATGCGTTTTCTGGAATGCAGATCACGACCATCAACATCCCTAGCTCGGTGACGTCTATTGGGAACGATGCATTCCAGGAATCTCGGCTTACGAGCATCACGATTCCAAGCAGTGTTGTGAGCGTGGGTGGTGCAGCGTTCTGGAACTGCACCTCTTTGAGGACGGTTTCCTTCCAAGGCTCAGATACGTCACTGGGGAATGCGGAATTTTCAGGCTGCAGTGCTCTGACAACCGTCACATTGCCCAGCAGCGCGTCGGTCATTCCCAGAGACACCTTTAAAAATTGCACCGCGCTCTCAAGCATCACAATCCCCAGCAGGGTGACGACGATTGGGTGGGAAGCCTTTGCAAATTGCTCGAACCTCAGGTCAATCACCCTTCCGTCGGCGACCTCTCATTTTGATGGATATGCGTTTTCAGGCTGCACGAGCCTCAAGACCGTCGAGATGCTTGCGTCGAACTTCGTGGCTTATGACAACTTCGTTTTCAACCCCATCGCGAGCGGCAGCACCATCTATGTGCAGAACGATACTGTCAAGAACGCCATTGACAAAGAGCTGGATGGCTACATCTATGATCCCAATGCCACCCGGATTGTGGTGCGTCATCCGGGAAGCTCGTTCGTGACGATGTACCGCCTGTACAACCCCAACTCCGGCGAGCACTTCTACACCGGCAGCGCGGCTGAGAGGGACCACCTGGTGAGCGTGGGCTGGAGGTACGAGGGTACCGGCTGGACCGCCCCCAAGACGTCCAAGACCCCGGTCTACCGCCTGTACAACCCCAACGCGGGCGACCACCACTACACCACCAGCGCGGCCGAGAGGGACATGCTGAGGAGGGCCGGCTGGAACTACGAGGGCATCGGCTGGTACTCGGATGACGCCAAGACCGTGCCCGTTTACCGCGAGTACAACCCCAACGCCAAGGCGGGTGCCCACAACTTCACGACGAGCAAGGCTGAGGATCAGATGCTCGCCAACTCCGGCTGGAGGCAGGAGGGCATCGCCTGGTACGGCGTGAAGCAGTAGCGAGGATCGCTGAGCAGACAACGAACCCAATCGAGGGGGAGCCCCGCAGGCCAGACGGCCGGCGGGGCTCCTTCTTTGTGGGGTTTGGGATTCTTCTCAATTGATGTAACGCCCGTTTTGATATCACCTTTGATGTCTTTTGACCCAGCACCTTTTGGATTGATCGCCCTCACGTCGCGTGCGTCCTCGGGAAAGTAGCCGCCCGAGCCGACGAGCTCTGTAGCCTCGCCCATCAGGGCAGATACCTTGCCGGGTCTCGATAGGCGGCGTCGGCTCGGACGTCGTGATGGACGCCGCAGACGTGGTGCCGGTGGACGACGCGGCGGGCGAGCTCCCGGGCGCGTAGGGGCGTGGAGGGCGCTACTTTCCCAGGACGGCGTTGTAGGCGGCCATGGTGTAGTAGTTGTACGGCTGGTTGAAATGGGGGAGGAAGAACACGTCGAGCAGCGCAAGCCGGTCGATGGTGATTCCCTCCTGTATCGCCAGCGAGAACATGTGGATCCCGGCGCTCATGTCGTAGGTCGAAGCCATCTGGGCGCCCAGCACCACGCGGGAATGGGCGTCGTAGACGACGCGAATCTTGACCTCGGGGTTGGGCTCCTCGATGAAGGTGGCCTTCTGCACCTGCTTGAAGTCGCTCACCCTGACCTCGTGGCCGGCAGCCTCCGCCTTCACGCGGGTGAGGCCCGTCTGAACCATCTTGAGGTCGAAGATGCATATGCCCGAGGACCCCTGCACGCCGATGCTCTCCAGGGGCGTTCCGGCGGCGTTATGCCCGGCGACGATACCGGAGCGTACGGCGTTGGTGGCAAGCGCGATGTAGGCGGGGTTCCCGCCCAGCGCGTTGTTGAAGGTGTTGGAGCAGTCCCCTGCGGCGTACACGCCCTTCTTGGACGTCTCCTGGTGGTGGTCCACGAGCAGGGCGCCGTTGGGCAGCATGTCAAAGCCCACATGGCGGAACATCTGCGTGTTGGGCCTGAAGCCAACGCACACGCAGACCATGTCGGCCTCATGGGAGCCCCTGTCGGTGACCACGCTCGCCACCTTGCCGCCCTCTCCCTCAAGGCGCAGGACCCTCTCGCCAAAGGCAAGGGTGATGCCGTGGTCTGCCAGGTTCCTCTCCATGAGGGCACAGAACTCGGGGTCGAAGTTGCCCGCGAGGCAGGTGGGTGCCATGTCCACCAGCGTGACCTCTCGGCCGTTGCGCTTGAAGGCCTCCGCCAGCTCGACGCCGATGTAGCCCGCGCCCATCACCACCACGCGCCTGATCGAGGGGTCGTGAAGCTTGTCCACTACCGCCCGAGCGTCCTGGTACAGCTTGACGTGCTGGACGTTCTGCAGGTCCATGCCCGGAACGGGTGGGATGATGGGCTCGGAGCCCGTGGCGAGGATCAGCTTGTCGTAGGGCTGGTCGATGCGCGTTCCGCCGTCAGAGACGGCGTGGACCATGTGCTTGGGATAGTCGATGGACTCCACGGTGGTCTGCATGTGTACCGTGGCTCCCTTTGCCTCGAACTGCTCCTTGGTTTGGTAGAAGAGCCCGTCGGGCTTGGAGATCTGGCCACCGATCCACAGTGCCATTCCGCAGCCCAGGAAGCTGATGTTGCTGTTCTGGTCGAAGATGGTGACCTGGTGCTGGGGGTAGTTGTCCAGAATTGCGTTTGCGGCGGCGGTGCCCGCATGGTTTGCCCCGACGATGACGATCCTGCTCATGGTACTCCCCTCATGGCACGCCGACCGTGCGACGTGGTGCGACCTAATATGACACTAAATGAATAACATTAAAGGGGAGGAAACGCCAGGGGATTCTGGTGGATGGGTGGCAGAGTCGGTGGGGGGGCCACAACCCGGGGGACCGGCAGGGGCGGTGAGGCCCGGGGCCGCCCTCACCTCGCTGACTGCAACCGACCCTGCACCGCGCCCTAGTCCAGTTCCCGCTTGCCCGTGTACAGCTGCCAGTACTCCCCGTGCTGGGCGAGGAGCTCCTCGTGCGTGCCACGCTCGACGATGCGCCCGTGCTCCAGCACCATGATGGCGTTGGCGTTGCGCACGGTCGAGAGCCGGTGTGCGATCACGAACACCGTCCGCCCGCGCATGAGCGCGTCCATCCCGCGCTCGATGAGCGCCTCGGTGCGCGTGTCGATGGACGACGTCGCCTCGTCCAGGATGAGGACGGGCGGGTCCGACACCGCGGCACGTGCGATCGCGATGAGCTGGCGCTGCCCCTGCGAGAGGTTGGCCCCATCCGACGTGATCTGCGTGTCGTAGCCGTGCGGGAGCCTCTGGATGAACGAGTCGGCATTGGCGATGCGGGCGGCGTGCCGCACCTCCTCGTCCGTGGCGTCCAGCTTGCCAAAGCGGATGTTGTCCGCCACGGTGCCGCTGAACAGGTGCGTGTCCTGCAGCACGATTCCCAGCGTGGAGCGCAGGTCGGCCTTGCGGATGTCGCGCACGTCGATTCCGTCGTAGGTGATGGACCCCGACCGCACGTCGTAGAAGCGGTTGATGAGGTTGGTTATGGTGGTCTTGCCTGCGCCCGTGGAGCCCACGAAGGCAATCTTCTGCCCCGGCTTCGCGTAGAGCGAGAGGTTTGCGAGCACCGTCTGCCCCTCCTCGTAGCCAAAGGTCACGTCGTTCAGGCGCACGTCTCCGGCGAGAGGGACGGTGCCCCCTCCGGGCAGGAGCCACCGCCAGCCGGCGGCACCGGCCGCCATGCGCCGTGCCCCGTCCCTCTCGTCCGCCTCGTCCATGCGCTGCACGATGGCCTTGCCCTGGTCCACCTCGGGTGGCAGCTCCATCATGCGGAACACGCGCTCTGCCCCGGCAAGCGCCGTGAGCACGAAGTTGCCCAGCTGCGTGAGTTGGTTGATGGGCATGGCCGCCTGTCGCACAAAGACCAGGTATGAGGCAAGGCTCCCCACGTCGGTCTGCCCATTGATCGCCATGACCGCCCCCAGCACGGCAACCGCCGCGTAGTTGACGTAGCCGATCACGACGGTGCTGGGGACCATGGTGAGCGCGTAGGCCTGGGCGCTCGTCCCCGTGCGGCGGAGGTCCTCGTTGAGGCGGCGGAAGCCCGCGAGGTTCTGCCCCTCGTGGTTGAAGACCTTCACGACCTTTTGGCCCGAGATCATCTCCTCCACGTAGCCGTCCAACGCGCCCAGGGTTGTCTGCTGCGCGGCGAAGTAGCGCTTGGAGCGCGTGCCCGAGAAGCGCGTGTACAGCACGACGATGGCGTCGCAGGCCAGCGTCACCAGGGTCAGGCGCCAGTTGAGCACCAGCAGCAGCGCGAGCGTCCCCACGGTCTGGATCGCCGCCTGCATCATGTTGGCAAAGCTGTTGTTGAGCGCCTCGCTTATGGTGTCGACGTCGTTGGTGAAGTAGCTCATGACGTCGCCGTTGCGCGTGCGGTCAAAGTACGAGAGCGGCAGCCGCATGATGTGGCCAAACAGGTCGCGGCGGATGTCGAATACTATGTGCTGCGCGGCGTGCACCATCACCTGCGTGTACGCGAGAGCGGAGAGGACCGCGACCCCGTAGATCGCGGCGGTGATCGCCACGTCGGCGGAGAAGCCCGCCATGTCCCCCGCGGCGATGCGGTTGACCACCGGCTTGATCATGTACGTGCCGGCCAGGTTGCCCACGCCCGCAAGCGTCACCAACACGGCGACTGCGAGCATGTGGAACTTGGCATGACCCATGTAGGAGACGAACCTCCTCAGGGTGTGGCGCATGTTCTGCGGGCGCGCCCCGCCCGATGCCTTACTCTGCGCCATGGGTGTCCTCCTGGGTTGCGGTCTGGGAGTAGTAGAGCTCCTGGTAGATGGGGTCGCTGGCGAGAAGCTCCTCGTGCGTGCCCGTGGCGTGCACGTGCCCGTCGTCCAGGATCACGATCTGGTCGCTGTCGCGCACCGAGCTCACGCGCTGCGCGATGATCACCTTGGTCATGTCGCGCACCTGCGCCAGCCCGGCGCGGATGCGGGCGTCGGTGGCGGTGTCGACGGCGCTCGTGGAGTCGTCGAACACCATGACCTTGGGGTGCGAGAGGAGCGTGCGCGCGATGCACAGGCGCTGCTTCTGCCCGCCCGAGACGTTGCCGCCTCCGTGGCCCAGGTCCGCGTCGAGCCCGCCGATGCGGTCGAGGAACTCGTCCACGCACGCCAGCCGGCAGGCGCGCAGGATCTCTTCGTCCGTGGCGTCCGGGTTGCCCCAGCGCAGGTTGTCGCGCACGGTGCCGGAGAACAGCACGTTCTTCTGGAGCACCATGCCCACGCCGGCGCGCAGGGCGTGGACGTCGTAGTCGCGCACGTCTCGCCCGCCCACCATTACGGTGCCCTCGGTGGCGTCGTACAGGCGCGGAACCAGCTGCACGAGCGACGACTTGCCCGAGCCCGTACCGCCCAGGATGCCCACGGTGGAGCCGGGGGCAAAGCGAAGAGTCACGTGCTCCAGGACGTTCCTCTCCGCCGCGGGGTTGTACTTGAACGAGACGTCGCGAAACTCCACGGAGCCGTCCGCCAGCTCCTTGGCGCCCGACGGGTTGGGGTCCATGCCAGGCTCCTCGCACAGCACCTCGCACACGCGCCCGACGCTTGTGATGGCGCGCGCGAGCAGCAGGAACACGCTCGAGATCATGTTGAGCGAGTTCATGATAAGCAGCACGTAGCTCATGAAGCCGGTCAGCGTGCCCACGCCTATCTCGCCTGATGCAACCATCTGGCCGCCAAACCAGAGGAGGCCGACGTTGGCAATGGCCATGGCGGTCTGGAACACGGGCATGTTGAGGACGGCCCCGCCAAAGGTGTGGGTCGCCGTGTCCGCCAGCGCCGCGTTGACCTGCTCGAAGCGATCGGCCACGTGGCCCTCGCGCACGTACGCCTTGATGGCGCGGATTGCCACGAGGTCCTCCTGGAGGGTCTCGTTAAGGCGGTCCATCACGCCCTGCAGCACCGCGTAGAGCGGCGCCACGTGGCGCACGATCAGGGCCAGCGCCACCGCCAGGAACGGTAGGACCGCGAAGAACACCAGGGCCAGCCTGGCGCTCATGGTGCAGGCCAGGACCAGGCCCGCCACCAGCATGACCGGGCTGCGCAGGAGCGGTCGGATGCCCATAACGAAGGCGTTCTGGATCACCGTGATGTCGGTGGTGAGGCGCGTGACCAGAGAGGACGAGTCAAACTCGTCCAGGTTGGAGAACGAGTAGTCCTGCAGGTGGGCGTACTCGGCCTCGCGCAGGTTGGCGCCAAAGCCCATGGCGGCGGCGGCCGAGAAGCGCGAGTAGGCAAAGCCGCAGACGCCCGCAAGCACGGCGACCGCCACCATCTGGCGGCCCGTCGCGAGCACCAGCGAGAGGTCTCCCGAGGTGATGCCCACGTCCACGATGCGTGCCATGAGGAAGGGGATCACCAGCTCGGCGATGGTCTCCACGAAGATGAGAAGCGCCGCCACCAGCAGGTGCAGGCGGTATCCGCGCAGGTAGCGCGACACGTAGCGAAGGTCGTCCATCACAGCGCCTCCCTGTCGGGCGCGGTGCCGGTGTTGGCGCGTCGCAGGTTTGCGTGGATGCGGGTGAGGTAGTCCTGCAGGCGGGCGACCTCGTCGGGGGAGAAGCCCGCAAGCATGATGGCGCTCTCCTCGTCGCAGCAGCGGTCCCAGGCGGCGAGGGCCTCCCTGCCGGCGGGTGTGAGCTCCGCGAGCCTGGTGCGACGGTCCTCTCCCCGCGCCATGCGCACGAAGCCGCTGGAGCTGAGCGATGCCAGCATGCGGCTGACGGCGGCGGGGTCGAGCTCGAAGTACTCGGCCAGCGTGCGCTGGCTGCAGGGGCCGTTGACCCAGAGGTAGCCCAGGATCTTGGGCTGGCCTGGCCCCAGGCCGATCTTGGCCATGCGCGGCCGGAGGTAGTTGGTCTGCGCGTGGAGCGCACGGTAGAGCATCATGTGCGTGTCGCTGAGGGAGCGTCCCTCCGCTGGCGCGCTGTCCGGGTTTTGCATAGCTCATCTCCTTGATATGTCAACCGTTTGTCGGTGGCTAGACTACGCCAATCGGTTGACGTGTCAAGGTTGATATGTCAATGAAATTTGGGACGCACACGTGGGGCGTCGGCGGGGGAGTGCCGCGACGGGGTGCTGAGGAAAAGCGAGTTGTGGCAGCGCGGGTGCCGTCTGGACGCCGTCCCGGGCGGATGGGCGCCGAGGAAGGTGGGGTGCTGGCAATCGGAGGGCGGTTTCCACCGAGGAATGTCGGGTGTTGGCGGGCGGAGGCCCCCCTCCCATTGCCACAGGGCGCATTTCCTCAGCAGCCGGCGGGCTACGATTGCCACAGGTCGCATTTCCTCAGCAGCACCGCGCGCCGACGAAGCGCCCTCCCTCCCGGCGGCAGGTCGCACGCCGGCAACGCCCGTCCTCCGTCGCGGCTGCAGGTGGTTCCCCGCGTCTCCGCCCCAGGTCGCTCGGCCCTTCGCCCGCTGTCGCCTCCTCCCCATGCAACGAATGCTGCCGTAGTTCTCGTGTGCTTCCAAATGTGGCAAAATCGTGTAGGGGAATTTTGAACGTTTAGAGCGACGTGCGAACGTCTTCAAGCACGAAGAGGGGCTGCGTGGAGAGGGCCGCGCATCTGCATCGTGGGAGGTGCACCAGCACGGAACGTACTACGCAGGAGAGGTCATGTCGTTTGGCGACATGGAGGAGACCGTGGAGTACAGCAAGGACCTCGTGCGGCGATTCTTCCAGGACTAGGTGGGTGAGACGGGCATGGACCAGGTAAGGGTGATCGAGCTCAAGGAGAGCGTCTTCGCCGACAACGACGCAGAGGCGGACAGGGTCAGGGCAGAGATGCGCGCCCGCGGACAGTTCCTCCTCAACGTGATGAGCTCGCCCGGGTCGGGCAAGACTACGACCCTGACCGGGCTGATCAACGCGCTTAAGGGAGAGTACCGGATCGGCGTGATGGAGGCCGACATCGATGGCGCCGTGGACACCGACGAGATAATCCGCTCCACGGGGGCTCGGGCCATTCAGCTGCACACGGGAGGCATGTGCCACCTGGACGCGGGGATGACGAGGACGGGGCTGGAGTCGCTCGAGACCCAGGGCCTCGACCTGCTGTTCTTGGAGAACGTGGGCAACCTGGTGTGCCCGGCGGAGTTTGACACCGGCGCCAGCGCAAATGCGGTGATCCTCTCGGTCCCCGAGGGCGACGACAAGCCGCTGAAGTATCCGCTCATGTTTGAGAAGGCGGACGTGGTGATCCTCAACAAGATCGACGTCCTGCCGTACTTCGACTTTGACGAAGACAAGTTCGAGACGTACCTGCGCCGGCGCAACGCCTCCTGCGACGTGGTGAAGGTCTCCGCAAAGACGGGCGAGGGCATCGACGTGCTTGCCAACTGGGTGCGCCGCCGCGTCGAGGCTTGGAGGGGATAGAGCATGTCAGAGCAGTTTGGGGAGCCTCGCTCCATCTACCAGAACGAGGCCGAGCGCAACGCCGCCGTGGCAAAGCTCGCGCGCAAGATCACCGACGCGGTACCGCACAAGATCCGCGGCATCAGGACGGACGACCCGGAGTACTGGGGCCTCAAGGAGGTCCTCACCGACGAGATGGTGGACCTCGCCAACCGCATGAAGCTGCGCAAGTTCTACACCCTTGAGCAGATGATCTCCCTCGCGCCGCAGATCGAGCCCGCCCACCTGCAGGAGCTCCTTGACCAGATGAGCGTGATTGGCATCCTGGAGTACGACTACGGCGACAACTACGACCACGACGGCGAGCTCAAGGACCGACCGCGCACCAAGCGGTGGCGCCTGCCGTTCTTCGTCCCCGGCTCGGCGGAGCTGTTCAACTCCACCAAGGACCGAATCGACCGCAACCCCGCCGTGGCGTCGTTCTTCGAGCGCATGACCTTTGTCCCCCTCGCCGGCATCACGCAGATGGTCCCGCCCGGAGGCGACGGCATCGGCATGCACGTGATTCCCGTGGAGAAGGCCGTCGACTTCCAGAACGAGGCCGTTGACCTGGAGCGCATCTCGTACTGGCTCAAGAAGTACGAGGGTCACATCTCGGCTGGCATGTGCTCGTGCCGCTACTCTCGCACCAAGCTGGGCGAGGGCTGCGCGGACGACCCCGACGACTGGTGCATCCAGGTGGGTGACATGGCCGATTACACCGTTGAGACGCACCGTGCCCACTACATCACCTCGGAGGAGGCGCTCGACATCATCAAGCGCGCCGAGGACAACGGCTTTGTGCACCAGATCACCAACATAGACGGTCAGGACAAGATCTTCGACATCTGCAACTGTGACGTGAAGATCTGCAACGCACTCCGCACGAGCCTGCTGTTCAACACGCCCAACCTCTCGCGCAGCTCGTACACGGCCAAGGTCACGCCGGAGAAGTGCGTGGCCTGCGGGCTGTGCGTGGAGTCCTGCCCGGCCGGCGCGGTCAAGCTGGGGCAGAAGCTCTGCCGTGCCGACGGGTCGCAACCCAACTACCCGCGCGCGATTCTCCCCGACGCCATCCGCTGGGGCAAGTACGCGTGGGACGAGAACTACCGCGACACCGCCCGCATGCACAACACCTGGCCAACGGGCTCTGCCCCCTGCAAGGCGGCATGCCCCGCGCACGTGCCGGTGCAGGCGTACCTTAAGAAGGCGCGCGAGGGCGACTACCGGGGCGCCCTGGCGCTGATCAAGACCATGAACCCGTTCCCGGCGGTGTGCGGACGCGTGTGCAACAAGCGCTGCGAGGACGCCTGCACGCGCGGCACCGTGGACCAACCCGTGAGCATCGACGCCGTGAAGAAGTTCGTGGCCGACCTGGACCTGGCGTCTGGCTCGCACTACGTTCCCACGCCGGCCGTCCCGTCGGTTCATGGTAAGTTCGACGAGAAGATCGCGATCATCGGCGCCGGTCCCGCGGGCCTCTCGTGCGCCTACTACCTGGCGCTTCTGGGCTACGCCCCCACGGTGTTCGAGAAGCACGAGCAGCCTGGCGGCATGATGATGTACGGCATCCCCACCTACAAGCTCGAGAAGGACGTGCTGCAGGCCGAGATAGACGTGATCCGCGAGCTGGGCGTACAGATTCGGTGCGGCGTCGAGGTGGGGCGCGATGTGACGCTGGGCCAGCTGAGGGAACAGGGCTACCAGGCGTTCTACGTTGCCATCGGCTGCCAGGGCGGACGTCGCCCGGGCGTGCCGGGGGACGATGTGGAGGGCACCGACGTGGCGGTCCACTACCTGCAGGATTCCATGGAGAGGGGCAACCCCCCGATTGGCGGGAGCGTGGTCGTGGTGGGCGGCGGAAACGTCGCCGTTGACTGCGCGCGCAACGCGGCAAGGCGCGGTGCCAAGCAGGTGACGATGGTCTCGCTCGAGGGTCGCGACGAGATGCCCGCGACCAACGCCGAGGTTGCCGAGACGCTGGCAGACGGCGTCGCGGTCGAGAACGGCTGGGGTCCCAAGGAGGTCCTCACCACCCCCGACGGCCGGGTGCGCGGCATTGTCCTCAAGCGCTGCACGCAGGTCACCGACCCCAAGACCGGGCGCTTCTCTCCCCTGTACGACGAGGGCGAGACCCGCACGGTCGAGTGCGACCGCATCGTGTTCGCCATTGGCCAGGCGATCGAGTGGGGCGGCCTGCTGGACGGGCGCTCCGTCGAGTTCCATCACGGCACCTACCCCAAGGCCGACGCGCTCACGTACCAGACGGACGACCCGGAGGTCTTTGTGGGTGGCGACGTGCTCACGGGCCCGCGCTTTGTGATCGATGCCATCGCCGCCGGCCACTACGCGGCGGAGTCGCTGCACCGCTTTGTGCACGAGAACGCATCGATGACCATTGGTCGCGACCGGCACGACTACCGGGAGTTTGACAAGGACGACCTGACCATCGGCTCGTACGACACGGCCGGCCGCCAGGAGGAGGGGAGCGACCCGGAGGGCAGCGACCGCTTCCGCGACGTGCACCGCACCCTCACCGAGGACCAGGTGCGCGTGGAGACCTCCCGCTGCCTCAGCTGCGGCGCGTCAGTGGTGGACCCCAACAAGTGCATTGGCTGCGGCATCTGCACCACGCGCTGCAAGTTCGACGCCATCCACCTGTACCGCGACCACCCCGAGATGACCAACATGCGAGCCGCCGAGGACAAGGTGGGCGGTCTCGTCGCCTACCAGGCCAAGCGTGCGCTCAAGATCGTGGCGAACGCGGGCTCGCCGGAGGCCAAGGCAATGCGCGAGAAGCGCCGCGAGTACGAGCGCGATCACAAGGAGTTCAACCGCACGCATCCCAACATGGGGAACTCGGAAGATGCATGAGCTTGGCATCGTCGTGCGCGTGATTGACATGGTTGAGCAGGCCGCGCGAGAGAACGGAGTCAGCAAGGTCGTGGGGCTCGACCTGGAGGTCGGCGAGGTCAGCACCGTAGTCCCCGACTACTTTCGCGACTGCTTCGAGTGGGCGATCAAGCGCACGGACTACATGCGGGAGTGCGAGCTCAACCTGGTCGTGGTGCAGGGGACGTCGTACTGCCGCGACTGCAAGAGGACCTACCGCACCACCGAGTACGGCAAGTCGTGCCCGTACTGTGGAGGATACAACACGTACCTGGTGACCGGGCGGGACGTGACCGTGAGGGACATCCGCGTGGTTTAGGGGAGAGGGGCGCTGACTTCCGGGTCGCGCCCCTCTCCGCTGGCGCGTGCGGGAGACTTCGGACGATCATGCGAGTGGGGGCGAAATGACTCCGATGGCGCCGTCCTGCCCCTCTTAGGAATCCCCTTTCGCGGGCGGCGGCGCGTCAAGACCCGAATCATGGCGGCGAAGGCTCCGCGCGAGCACCCCGCGGTCGTATCGCCGCTATGGTTGCAGGTTTGATTTGCTATCGACGGGGGAGACGTGGGGTTGAGGGATGGGGAAGGGCCACCCCTGCTGAGAAATCTCGAGTTGTGGCAATCTGAAGGCCGATTCCGCCGAGGAAAGCGGAGCATTGGCGGCCCAGGGTCCGTCCCAGGGCCCCGTTCCGGTTCCACAACCCCGCCCAAGCCCGTCACTTAGCGTGCATTAGAACGCCCCGATTGCCACAACTCGCATTTCCTCAGCACCCCTGCCGTCGGGATGCCTACGGAACTCCCCGGTGCACCCCCGGCGCCCGATTGCGGGCCATTCCCTTCCCAGATACCGACGAAACCGATAGCTAGGTGCTACCGTTGGTGAGTCAGCCCCGATCAAAGGAGAAGGAGTCTCCATGGCACACGACGAGAATGGCATCGGCACCACCTGCGTGCAGGGCGGCTACGTCCCCGGCAACGGCGACCCGCGGCAGGTGCCCATCGTGCAATCCACCACGTTCAAGTACGACACCTCAAACGCGATGGGACGCCTCTTCGACCTGGAGGACACCGGCTACTTCTACACCCGTCTGCAGAATCCCACCAACGACGCCGTCGCGGCAAAGATCGCGCAGCTCGAGGGCGGCACTGCGGGCATGCTCACCAGCTCGGGACAGGCTGCCAACTTCTTCGCGTGCTTCAACATTGCCGAGGCGGGCAGTCACATCGTCGCAAGCTCTGCCATCTACGGTGGCACGTTCAACCTGCTCGCGCACACCATGGCCAAGATGGGGGTCCAGACCACCTTCGTTTCGCCGCTGTGCTCGGACGAGGAGCTCGAGGCGGCATTTCGCCCCAACACCAAGGCGGTCTTTGGCGAGACGATCGCCAACCCGGCGCTCGCGGTCCTCGACATCGAGCGCTTCGCGCGGGCGGCGCACGCGCATGGCGTCCCGCTGATTGTGGACAACACGTTCCCCACGCCCGTGAACTGCCGTCCCATCGAGTGGGGCGCAGACATCGTCACCCACTCCACCACCAAGTACATGGACGGCCACGCGGTGCACGTGGGCGGCGCGATCGTGGACTCGGGCAACTTCGACTGGATGGCGCACGCGGATAAGTTCCCCGGCCTCACGACGCCCGATGAGTCGTACCACGGCATCGTGTACGCACAGAAGTTTGGCAACGCCGGCGCGTTCATCACCAAGGCCACGAGCCAGCTCATGCGCGACTTTGGCTCCATCCAGAGCCCGCAGAACGCGTTCTACCTCAACATGGGGCTCGAGAGCCTGCACGTGCGCATGCCGCGCCACTGCTCCAACGGCCAGGCGGCGGCGGAGTTCCTGAGCGGGCACCCCAAGGTCGCGGGCGTGCGGTACCCCGGCCTCCCCGGGGACCCCTACCACGAGCTGGCGGAGAAGTACCTGCCCAACGGGAGCTGCGGCGTGGTGAGCTTTGACGTGGCGGGCGGACGTGCCGCGGCAGAGAGGTTCATGTCGGCGCTCAGGATCTGCAACATCGAGACGCACGTGGCAGACTCGCACACCTGCTGCCTGCATCCCGCAAGCTCCACGCACCGCCAGATGACCGACGACGAGCTCGTTGCGGCGGGCATCAGCCCCTCGATGGTCCGCCTGTCCTGCGGCCTGGAGGACGCGGACGACATCATCGCCGACCTCGACCAGGCGCTGGCGACGCTGTAGCCCCTTGGGTCGCGTGCGGCTTGCGCCGGCGTGGGGGAGAGGGGCGCCCGTCCGGCTCGTGACGCCTTCCCATTGGGTGGGGCGCACACGCCGCAGGAGTGGCGCCAGCGCGGGGCTCGGCGTCCCTCTCGTCCATGGCATCACGCCGCAACGGTAGAATTGCCCCGAGGAAACGACCCATACCAGAGAGGATGCGTGTCTCCCATGGCAGACGAACAGATGGCAGCGCAGGCGGCGGACACCGAGGCGGCTCCCGAGGCGGCTGCGGCCGGGGGAGTGTCGGAGGAGGCCCCCCAGGTGGACCCCAGCGCCCCCACGATCGAGCCCGTTGCCGATCAGATCGACTTCGACACGTTCTCGAAGTCGGACATGCGCGTGTGCAAGATCCTGGAGTGCTCCGCGGTCAAGAAGAGCAAGAAGCTGCTGCAGTTCACGCTGGACGACGGCTCGGGCACCAACCGGACCATCCTCTCGGGCATCCACATGTACTACGAGCCCGAGGAGCTGGTGGGCAAGACCGTGCTGGCGATCGTGAACATCCCGCCGCGCAAGATGATGGGCATCGACTCGTGCGGCATGCTGCTCTCGGCGGTGTACGAGGTCGCCGGTGAGGAGCGCCTGCACCTGGTGATGCTGGACGACGCCATTCCCGCGGGCGCCAAGCTGTACTAGTGGCGTGGGGTCGGGTGGCTGCGACGCAGGTGCCGGCCTCCCGACCCGTTCTTCCATGTGAACGAAGAAGGGGCCCGTCGGGGACGCTGACCCGGCGGGCTCCACATGTTGTGACTGCGTTCCGTCAGACGTGCGACAGGAACGGCACGCTCCTCTCCCCAAAATACACAATATGCTGTATGTGGCTCTTCAGTAGACACAACAAGTGGACACCAATGCTACTAATCTGATAGCATATCAACCCAAGCAGGACCTACGGTCCGCACCACGAAGCCATCCGCCGCGCGCACTAGCGGCGTCACCTACCAGAACGGGGACCACATGCAGGTAATCAAGCGAGACGGCCACGCCGAGGACTACGACGGCAACAAGATCGTCCGAGCCATGGGTCGGGCGCTCGATGAGGTCGGCGACCCCGCGGGTCAGGATGATGCAGCCCTTCGGGCGCTTCTCGCCCAGGTGGAGGACGCCCGCCGCCAGGTCGGGGCAACCGAGGTCGAGCAGATCCAGGACCTGGTTGAGCGCACGCTCATGCAGGCGGGCCACTTTGACGCGGCAAAGGCCTACATCCTGTATCGCCACCGTCGCGCCGAGCTGCGCCTGGCCCGCCGCTCCATCTGCGCCCTGGTTACCGGGGCGCCCCTGGGGGAGAGCCACATCCCCACGGGTGAAGCGCGCGCGTCCCTGGGGGAGGCGCCCGCGACCCCGTCGCCCGCGGCATCGATCTCTGGGCACACGGCCGAGAGTCCCCTCTCCTCCGGCGGAGACGGTGCCACCGCGCACGCCACGCCCCTCTCGCCCGAGCGCGCCACCGCGGCAACGGAGGGCCCGGAGGCCGCCCGCCGCCTGGACGAGGAGCTGCTGCGCATCACGCGCGACTTCTCACAGGAGACCTATCCGCTTGCCGCGCTCGCCGCAAAGTTCCAGGGGTTCGCGAAGCCCTCGATGCCGGCGGATGAGCGGGCGGACGCCCTGGTGCGCGCCGCCGTCGAGCTGACCACGCCCGAGGCGCCGGACTGGGAGCGCGTGGCTGGTCGCCTCCTCTCGCTCGTGGCGGGGCTCAGGCTCTCGCGCCAGGAGCGTGCCCGCGGCATCGGTGGCTTCTACGACAAGCTGCGCTACCTCACCGACCAGGGCCTGTACGGTGCCTACATTCTCGAGGGCTACACGCGGCAAGAGATCGACCAGGCAGCCGCATGGATTGACCCCCGCCGCGACGACCTCCTGGACTACCCGGGGCTCGACCTTCTCCTCAAGCGCTACGTGGTGTGCAGCCACGACCACATCCCCCTGGAGTCCCCGCAGGAGATGTTCATGGGCATCGCGCTGCACCTTGCCCTGAGGGAGAGGCGCGAGTCGCGCATGGGCTGGGTGCGGAGCTTCTATGACATGCTCAGCAGGCTCGAGGTCACCATGGCCACCCCCACGCTCTCCAACGCGCGCAAGCCGCACCACCAGCTCTCCAGCTGCTTCATCGACACCGTGCCCGACAGCCTCGAGGGCATCTATCGCAGCGTCGACAACTTTGCGATGGTGTCCAAGTTTGGCGGCGGCATGGGCATGTACCTGGGCAAGGTTCGCGCCAAGGGAGGGAGCATCCGCGGCTTTGAGGGGGCAGCGGGCGGCGTGGTCCGCTGGATCCGCGTGATAAACGACACCGCCGTCGCCGTGGACCAGCTGGGGGTCCGCGCGGGTGCAGTTGCCGTCTACCTCGACGCCTGGCATCGCGACCTGCCCGAGTTTCTGCAGCTCCGCACCAACAACGGGGACGACCGCATGAAGGCGCACGACGTCTTCCCGGCGGTGTGCTACCCGGACCTCTTCTGGCGCATGGCAGAGGAGGACCTAAACCAGCCGTGGCACCTCATGTGCCCGCACGACATCCTCACGGTGAGGGGCTACTCGCTGGAGGACTACTTTGGCGACGAGTGGGAGAGGCGCTACCGCGAGTGCGTCGCCGACCCCCGCATCCCCAAGCGCACCGTCACCGTAAAGGACGTTGTGCGCCTGGTGCTGCGCAGCGCGGTGGAGACGGGCACGCCCTTCGCGTTCATGCGGGACACCGTCAACCGCGCCAACCCCAACCCCCACGCCGGGGTGATCTACTGCTCAAACCTCTGCACCGAGATCGCCCAGAACACCAGTGAGGTCACGAGCGTCTCGCAGGAGGTCGTGACCAGGGACGGGGACACGGTGGTGGTCACCACCACGAGGCCGGGCGACTTCGTGGTGTGCAACCTCGCCAGCCTCTCGCTGGGACACCTGCCCGTGGAGGACGACGCGCGTCTCGCCCGCACCGTGAGGACGGCCGTGCGCGCGCTGGACAACGTGATCGACCTCAACTTCTACGCGCTGCCCTACGCCAAGGTCACCAACCGGCGCTACCGCTCCATCGGGCTGGGCGTCTCGGGGTACCACCACATGCTTGCCAAGCGCGGAATCAGGTGGGAGGGGGAGGAGCACCTGCGCTTTGCCGACGACGTGTTCGAGCGCATCAACCGCCACGCCATCGAGGCGTCGTGCGACCTCGCCCGCGAGCGCGGGGCATACGAGAGGTTCGAGGGCTCGGACTGGCAGACGGGCGCCTATTTCGAGAAGCGCGGGTACGTCTCGCCGGAGTGGCGGGAGCTGGCCGCCCGCGTGGCGAGCCAGGGCATGCGCAACGCGTACCTTCTCGCCATTGCCCCCACCAGCTCCACCTCGATTATCGCCGGCACCACGGCTGGCCTTGACCCGGTCATGCGCAGGTTCTTCCTGGAGGAGAAGAAGGGCTCCATGCTTCCGAGGGTGGCGCCGGAGCTCTCGCCCAAAACCTGGTGGTACTACAAGCCCGCCCACCTCGTCGACCAGACCTGGAGCATGAGGGCCGCGGGCGTGCGCCAGCGGCACATAGACCAGGCGCAGTCTGTGAACCTCTACATCACCAACGAGTACACCATGCGGCAGGTGCTCGACCTCTACCTCGAGGCGTGGCGCGACGGCGTCAAGACCGTCTACTACGTGCGCAGCAAGTCGCTTGAGGTGGAGGAGTGCGAGAGCTGCGCGAGCTAGCGCCAGCCGCCAACCGCGGTGGCGCATCGCCCGCCGTGGGGCAACCGTCTGCGGACGTGACCGCTCGGGCGGCTTCGTCCGCCAACCAATCGAAGGGAAGACCATGCAAGCACGGACCGAGGGGCGTCTCTCGCCCAAGGCGCTCTTTAACCCAGATGGCGAGACCGACGTTCGCCGGCGGCGCCTGATCGGGGGAGACACCACCAACCTCAACGACTTCAACAACCTCAAGTACGCCTGGGTATCGGACTGGTACCGCCAGGCCATGAACAACTTCTGGATCCCGGAGGAGATCAGTCTCTCGCAGGACGTGAAGGACTACCCGCGCCTGCTGCCTGCGGAGCGTACCGCCTACGACAAGATCCTCTCGTTCCTGGTGTTCCTGGACTCGCTCCAGACCGCGAACCTTCCCAACGTGGGGGAGTACATCACCGCCAACGAGGTCAACCTCTGCCTGCACATCCAGACCTTTCAGGAGTGCGTGCACTCGCAGAGCTACTCGTACATGCTCGACACCATCTGCAGCCCCGAACAGCGCAACGACATCCTGTACCAGTGGAGGACCGACGAGCGGCTGCTTGCCCGCAACACGTTCATCGGCAACCTCTACAACGAGTTCCAGGAGCGCCAGGACGCCCCCGCGCTCCTTCGCGTGATGATGGCCAACTTCATCCTGGAGGGGGTGTACTTCTACTCCGGCTTCATGTTCTTCTATAACCTGGCGCGCAACGGCAAGATGCCCGGCAGCGCGCAGGAGATCCGCTACATCAACCGGGACGAGAACACGCACCTGTGGCTGTTCCGCAACATGATCCTTGAGCTGCAGCGCGAGGAGCCCCAGCTGTTCTCCCCCCAGGCGGTGGACGAGCTGAGGGAGATGCTCCGGGAGGGGGTCCGGCAGGAGGTCGCGTGGGGCCGCTACGTCATTGGGGACGACATCCCCGGGCTCACGAGCCAGCAGGTGAGCGACTACATCCACTACCTGGGGAACCTTCGCTGGGCCTCGCTCGGCTTTGGGCAGCTGTACCCTGACCACGCGGAGGAGCCACCGGACATGGCCTGGGTGGCCCAGTACAGCGACGCCAACATGGTGAAGACCGACTTCTTCGAGGCGCGCTCAACGGCGTATGCCAAGTCGACCGCCCTCGTGGACGACCTGTAGGGGGAGAGGGGCGGTCCACCGCGCGACCTCTGCACCTCTCCCAACGAGGATTTGACACGCCCGCCGGCGATGGCAAGAATGGGCGGGAACCTCCCCTGTGAGGCAGACCTTTCTTCGACGATGGGAGCAGCGATGGTGGTTTCCGACACGCTCACGATAGGCTCGACCAAGGCGGAGGGGCTCATGGTGCCCCAGCTCGCGGGCGAGGGTCACGCATCCCTGATCGTGATTCGCTGCGCCAAGGGGTTCCTGATGTGCGGGTACCTCAGCTTGGAGAAGGCGGAGCAGCTGGGCGACGCCGCGGTGCGCGTTGCGGGCGGCAGCTTTGAGGAGGTCCTGGCCAACAAGGTCACGGGCGTCAGTCCCAAGGCGGCGGAGCTGGGCGTCACGCCCGACATGACCGGTGCCCAAGCGGCCGAGGTCCTCAACCGCTAGCGTTTGGGTCGGACGGCCGGGCGCCGCATGTCTGCGGCGCCCCTTGGTCGACTGGCCGAGTCACCCTCGGCCTGGACCCCTCTTCCGTTTGGTGGGGGAGTCCCGGCAGGGCGCGCCGGTCGAGGCGCTGGGAGGGCGCTGCCGCGTGAAAGCCCGGGGCTTGCGGCTGCGGAACCCCGCTCGTGCTGAGGAATTGCGACTTTTCTTGCCTGGTAAGAGGATGCCACCCCCTCCGCACCTGGTGACCCGCGTCTCAGCGACCTGTCGCCAGGTGGTCCTGTGCTCGCCCATCACCGCCAGCGTCGAGCGATCGACCAGGTAGAAGCCCACAAGGTTGGCGTGAAGCGGGCTCCGTGAAACGGCGGCTTCCCGGTGACGTACGGGAGAAGATCCGCCGACCGAAGTAATATCCAATCCGTAAGACCAGAACAATGTGGGCCAAAGGCGTGGACCAAACGTGGACCAAAAGAAAGCAGCTCAGAGACATGGTCTCTGAGCTGCGAGTTTATGGTGGGCGTTAGAAGATTTGAACTTCTGACCTCTTCCGTGTCAGGGAAGCGCTCTCCCCCTGAGCTAAACGCCCGAATGTGAAACGCGGTGCGTGGGGTCGCACAGCGCGGTAGCTACTATAAAGGAAGGAACCGCTCCGCGCAACTGGAAAATGGGGGATTTTTCTGGCGAGCATGATCAGTCCGTGCCAGTCCCCATGGAATCCCGGTTTCACGAGATGGCGCGCGGGGCGGTGCATCGACTGTCTGTCCCCGTTCGATGCCGGGGGCGGAGCCTCTCGGGGTGCCCGCCCCTGGCCCGCCCTGCGCCCGCGAACCCCTACGCCAGTACCAGCTCCAGCGACGAAACCACCTCGTCCGCCGCCCCAACGTCTTGCGGCGTCGAGTTCCCGGTGAACCCATACACGTAGCATCCCGCCGCAAGCCCTGAGGCCACACCGGACGGGGAGTCCTCCACCACCACGGTCCGCGCCGCCAGCCCGTCCGTGCCAACCCCCAGCTCGCGGGCACCAAGCTCGATGCCCCGCAGGTACGGCATGGGGTTGGGCTTGTGCGCGCTCACGTCGTCGCCCCCAACCACAAAGGCAAAGCTCCCCGCAAGGCCGATCCTCCGCAGCGCCGTCTCTACCAGGTCGTGCCGGGTCGTCGACACCACGCCGCACACAACGCCGTGCGTCGCAAGCCGACCCAGCAGCTCCCGCGCCCCGGTCATCGGCACCAGAGGCATCCGCTCGTAGATCACGTCGCTGGGCTCCCGACGCGCATAGAACTCGTCCGCCGACACATCCATCCCGTACCGCGCGAACAGAGCCGGGATCGACTCCTCGCCATCCGTCCCGCACAGCGAGCGCATCTCCTCCTCCGTGGGGTTGATGCCAAACGACGCGTACACCGGCCGATCCAGCCCAATCCCCAGGATCTCCGTGTCACACAGGGTCCCGTCAAAGTCGAACAGGGCGAGAAGCGCCTCCCCTCGCCAGCGACCCTTCCCGTTGGCCCCGACGTTCCCAGCATCCCGACCCATGCGCTCCCCCTCGCTCGAAAACCTCGTCGAGCGTAGCGTGGGCGTCCCTGCCGCGCAACGCCCGTCCGCGCTCATAGCCTCGCGAGCCCCTGGCCTCCGTTCGGTCACCCGACGACCCCCGCGGGACACCCTGTGAACAACTCGTGCCAAAACCTGGCATGTTACGGCTGTATTTGCGAGCCAACCCGTATCATTAGAGCGTTTCTTGGTTCGCATTCAGGAGGGTAGTCACATGTCGGGAAAGTTCGACCACAGGTGCGCCGCAATCAGCGCCGGACTCGCATTCTCACTGATGGCGGTTGCGACCCCGCAGCTAGCGCTCGCGGAGGACGCCCCCAAGGCAACGATCGCTGCCCCAGCGCAGGACGCGACGGCCGCCCAGGCTGCAGCCCCCGACCAGCCCGCGTCAGCGGCGGGGGAGAGGGACGCCGCCACCAACGCCAAAACCCCATCCGCTGGCTCCGACCAGTTCCCGGTCCCCGCCGTCGACGCCCCGGCGGCCCCCGCGGGTGATGTCAGCTCCACGAGTCCGGACGCGACGCCATCCGACCCGGACCCGGTGGCCCCCACGGATCTCGCCGCGAGCTCCACCGAGCCCGCCACCCCGTCGACCTCCGACCCGGCGACACCCACGGCCCCCAGCGCCGGCTCCAACTCAACGACGCCCGCCGCCCCGACCGACCCCTCGTCCACCGTCGCTCCCTCCGACCCAGCCGCGGACGCCACGAACCCCGCGCCCGCCGCGGACCCCGCTGCCACCGACGCGCCCGCCGCGGACCCCGCGCCCCGCGCTGCCGACCCCGATCCCGCCGCAGCCACCACCCCCGCCCCCGCGGTCCAGAACATGTATCGCCTCTACAACCCCAACACGGGCGAGCACTTCTACACCGCAAGCCTCGGCGAGGCCAAGCACATCGCCGAGGCCGGCTGGCGCTGGGAGGGCATCGGCTGGGTCGCGCCCGCAAGCTCCGGCACCCCCGTCTACCGGCTCTACAACCCCAACGCGGGGGACCACCACTACACCACCAGCGCCGCGGAGAAGGACTCGCTGGTCAAGGCTGGCTGGAGGTACGAGGGCATCGGCTGGTACTCGGACGCCAACGACGCCCTGCCCGTCTACCGCCAGTACAACCCCAACGCCAAGTCCGGCGCCCACAACTTCACCCAGAACGGCTACGAGGACCAGGCGCTCGCCCGCGCCGGCTGGAGGTCCGAGGGCATCGGCTGGTACGCCAGCACCCGCTCCGCCAACGCCATCCAGGGCTTCTGGCTGGTCTGCCGCTCGTGGGGCTCACTCAACCGCTACTGGGTGGGGTCCAACGCGACCATCGCCAAGTCCCGCATGGTCACGCCCGACGAGGGCGCCGGCTACTACGCCTACGCCACGCAAAGCGGGGCGGTCCTCGATGCCGTCACCAACCTGGGCGACGGCAGGATCGCCCTCGCCCGCTCCAACGGCGAGGTCGAGAGGCGCTCGGGCTGGATTGTCGACGACTACGGCTCTGGCCTGCAGCGCTACTACCTCTACCGCGACCCCGCCGGCTACTCCTACGCCAGGGAGGGCTACTCGGCTGATGGGTACGCGCACTACTCCTACCTGGGCGTGGGCTACGTCGCGCGCGACCGCCAGCTCCACTGCAACAACCGCTGGTACCAGGCCGACAACGACGGCAGGCTCACCGAGTACTCCAACGCCCGCACCCGCCGCGTGGACTCCTATGTCAACTGGGCGCTCGGCATCGCCGCCGACGGCAGGCACGGCTACGACCAGTACGACCGTTGGGGGCCCAACTACGACTGCTCGAGCCTGGTGATTTCGGCGCTGCGCGCCGCCGGCATCTCCACGGGGGGCGCCACCTACACGGGCAACATGGTGGGCAACCTGAGCGGCTTCAAGGTGGTCAAGGTCTCGCATGACCAGCTTGGCCTGCTCAGGGGCGACATCCTCCTCAACTCAACGCACCACACCGGCATCTACATCGGAGAGGGCATGATGGTCGCCGCCCGCGAGAGCGAGAACGGTGGCATCACTGGCAGGTCGGGGGACCAGACCGGGCACGAGATCGAGACCCAGGCCGTCTACGACTTCCCGTGGAACTACATCCTCCGCTACGTGGGGGAGTAGGGTCCCAAGCCCCGTGGGGCGCCGAGCTGCAGCTCCCCAGTGCACGCGAGTCGAATCAGGCTCCCAAGCGGTCGGGGTGCTGAGGAGTTGCGAGTCATGGCAATCTGAAAGCCAAATCCGCTGAGGAAAGGGGAGTATTGGCGGTCGGAGGCGCCCATTCCCTGCCAAAGGCCGCAATTTCCCGGCGGTTGGGCTTCTGGTGCGCCCCTCGGATTGCCACAACTCGACTTTCCTCAGCACCCAAGTCGCCGCACCCCGCATCCGGTCCTCGCCAGGCGCCCCCATGCCCGCGTCCTTGCCATGCCATCCCTCCCGCCCCCACCCACACAAGGCGGTCGGGAGTATCATGTGCCACTGAAAGCGCGGCCGCGATGTGGCATGACGCGAGGCACGGCATGACCGGCGGTCCTTCCTCCGCCGCGCCGCCCGCGCCAAGGTCTGCGATGGGGTGGGGGCATGGACGCCAACGTCAGTGGGGAACGCGGCAAACCGGGCGCACCTCCGTCGAGCGGGGGCGAGCGCCCCTCGCTCTCCACCCGCGCGTTCTCCATCCTCGCCGCCTGGCCCGAGGTCCCCACCGCGCACCGCACCGCGCTCGAGGCTGCGCTCACACTCGCCTCGCTCCTCGCCGCGACCCTCCTCGGCTTCTGGTTCGACTCCCTCGACATGGGCGAGGCTCCCATCGTTATCATCTACGTGCTCTCCGTCCAGGTGGTCGCCTTGGTCACCACGCGCCGCCTCCACTGCGTCATCGCGACCGCTGCCTCGGTCCTGCTCTTCAACTACCTCTTCATCGACCCCCGCCTCTCCCTCCACGCGTGGGGCCCGCAGTACCCCGGCGCGTTCGCGGTCATGGGCATCGTCGCCCTGTTCTCGAGCACCCTCGCCATGAGCCTGCGCCACCACGCGCACCTGGCCCAGGAGAACTCCCGCCTCATGGCGTTCCTTCTCCAGACCGACCACCTGCTCCAGGACTGCGCCTCCGCGGACCAGATCGTGGATGCCGCCGGCAGGCAGCTCGCGGCGCTGCTCCGCCGGGATGTCGTGTGGTACGAGGCGACCGACGGGGGCCTAACTCCGGTTCGCTTTTTCAGCCCGGCCGCGGGCGAGGGGACGGTGGGGGAGAAGCCCGGACCATCCGGCTGTGGCGGGGACCGCATGGGTTCGGGAGGTGCCCATCCCACCGCGGTCGCGCCACGGGCTCCGGTCCCTGCCCCAGCGCACCCGACCCAGGCGAGCCTCCCGCCGGACGTCCCCCTCGAGCTCCCCGTCGCCATGCGCGCGCTGGAGAACGGCGTCCCCGCCGGCAGGGGCACGGACGGCTTCTCGGCCGCCTCCGGCCTGTACGCCCCCGTCGGCGATCCCCACCACCCCGACGGCGTCATGGGGATCATCGTGGGGGACCACGACCTCACCCCCGGCCAGCGCGACGTCGCCATGGCGGTCCTAGGCGAGACGGGCCTCGCGCTCGGTCGCGAGCGGGCCACCCGCGAGCGTCAACGCGCCGAGCTGCGCGCCCGCAACGAGCAGCTGCGCGCGGACCTCCTGCGAGGCATCTCGCACGACATCCGCACCCCGCTCACCTCGATCAGCGGCAGCGCCGACGTACTCCTCTCGAGTGGCGACCGGCTCGCTCCCAGCGAGCGCGACCGCCTGCTGAGGGGGATTCGCGACGACGCCACGTGGCTGGTCGCGACCGTCCAGAACCTCCTCGCCATCACGCGGCTCCAGAGCGGCGGCATCCGCCCCAACCTCGACCTCGAGCTCATGGACGACGTCGTGGAGGAGGCCCTGCGTCACATCGACCCGCGTGTCGCCCGCCACCGGCTCACGGTGGAGCCGTCCCGCGGGGTGTGCCTCGTAAGGGTGGATGCCAGCCTCATGGTGCAGGTGGTGGTCAACCTGGTGAACAATGCCGTCAAGCACACGCCCGACGGCTCCTCGATTGTCATCTCCCTGCGCCGCGAGGGGGACTCCGTGGTCACGAACGTGTGCGACGACGGGCCCGGCATCCCCGCCGCCGACCGCGAGCGCGTGTTCGACTCGTTCTATACTGTCGGTCGCGAGCGCGCCGACGCCGGGAGGGGCTTCGGCCTCGGGCTCTCGCTCTGCAGGTCGATCGTGACGGCGCACGGGGGGACCATCGGCGTCGGGGCGCGCCAGCCGCACGGCAGCGCGTTCTGGTTCCGCCTCCCCGCGTGCGAGCTTCCGGGAGGTGACGGCGATGAGCCAAGGGGATAGCCTGGGGGAGAGGGGCGCCGCCGCGCCTGCCGCCCGTCCCGCCGGCACCGGCCGACCCGACGCCCCCGCTCCTGCCGCCGCGCCCACCCTGCTGGTCGTTGAGGACGACCCCGAGGTCCGCAACCTGGTGTCGACCGCGCTCGATGCCAACGGGTACCGGCACCTCTGCGCCTCCACCGGCCGCGAGGCCATCGCCAGCGCAGCAACCAACTCCCCGGACGTCGTGCTCCTGGACCTCGGCCTCCCCGACATGGACGGCGTCGAGGTCGTCCGCGCCATACGTGGCTGGTCCAAGACCCCCATCATCGTGGTGAGCGCCCGCTCCGAGGACTCGGACAAGATCGCGGCGCTGGACGCAGGCGCGGACGACTACGTCACCAAGCCCTTCTCGGTCGGCGAGCTCCTCGCGCGCGTCAGGGCGACGCTCCGCCACCTGAGCTACCTCGACGAAGCGGTCTCGTCCCCTCGCCAGGCGTCTGCGCAGTCGCGCTTCGAGGACGGCGACCTGCGCATCGACTACGATGCGGGCGTGGTCACGCTCTCTGGGAGCGAGGTCCACCTCACCCCCACGGAGTACCGCCTGCTGTGCCTGCTCTCCCACAACGTCGGCAAGGTGCTCACCCACCAGCTGATCCTCCGCGAGGTGTGGGGCGACCAGTCCGGCGCCGAGCTCGCGTCGCTCCGCGTGACCATGGGGTCGCTCCGCAAGAAGATCGAGGCTGATACCGCCCACCCCCGCTACATCCAGACCCACGTGGGCGTGGGCTACCGCATGCTCGAGGTGGGGGAGAGGGGCTGACCCCCGTCCCCCGCGCCCGTCCCGCCGGGTGCCAACGTGCCGGCCCTCAGGTGGGCGTGTCGCGCGGCTCGTGCCTGACCGCGTGTCCCTGCCCGGGGCCCTGCCGTGGCGGCGCGCAAGCTCCGGCCCAACGTCCTCCCCCTTGCCAGCCCCCATCGCGGTGGCGTCGGCGTGCCACGCGCGCTGGGCGAAGGACCGCACAAATGTCACCCAACGCCCTCACCTGTGGCTTTTATACCATCCTTATGCCGCGCTAATGACCCCCTTATGCTGGGCGTATGCCAAATCGCGCCACCTCCGTGCCATCGCGTTCTAACGGTTCGAAAGCGGATAGCCTTTCCTTCGAAAGGCGGCGGCTGCCGCCAGTGTGCACCGCTTAACCGCAACGGTGGGGCGGCGATAGACGAAAGGAGGGCCTTCGTTGGAAGCCTCAGAAGGGGCGACGTCCTCGCCAATCGAGGGGATAGCCCGGCTGACGCCCGATAAGGTCTTCTCGGCGATGGGGACGGCACGGGCGGGTCTCACCGCCGGCGAGGCGTCCGCGCGCCAGGGGCGCTATGGAAAGAACGTCATCCAGTCCGCGAAGAAGAAGTCGCAAGTGCTGGTGTTCCTGTCGAACTTCACGCACCTCATGGCGATCCTGCTGTGGGTCGCCGGCATCATCGCCTTCGCGGCGGGGATGCCCGAGCTGGGTGTGGCCGTGTGGCTCGTCAACGTCATCAACGGCTGCTTCAGCTACTGGCAGGAGCACCAGGCCGACAAGGCGACCGAGGCGCTTAAGAAGATGCTCCCCTCGTACGTCAGCGTCATCCGCGACGGGAGCGAGCAGAAGATCCTGGTCGAGGACCTGGTCCCCGGCGACGTGATGCTGCTCGAGGAGGGGGACAAGGTCTCGGCCGACGGCCGCGTGGTCCGCGCCAACGGCCTGCAGATTGACCAGTCCACGCTCACGGGCGAGTCCAACCCCGTGCGCAAGACCTCCGACGCCGTGCTGGAGGAGGGCCTGACCCACGCGGAGACGCCCAACCTGGTGTTCGAGGGCACCTCGGTGTCCGAGGGCAACGGCCGCGTGGTGGTCACCAACATCGGCATGTCCACCGAGTTCGGCAAGATCGCCAGCCTGACCCAGAACATGGAGGAGAAGGAGAGCCCGCTCCAGAGGCAGCTCGACCACCTCACCAAGCAGATCACGGTGTTCGCGCTGTGCATGGGCGTCGCGTTCTTCGCGCTGGACGTTGCCTTCGTGCACAACGGCCTGGCAGCGTCGTTCATCTTCGCCCTCGGCATGGTCGTCGCATTCATTCCCGAGGGGCTGCTGCCTACCGTCACGCTGTCGCTCGCCATGGCCGTGCAGCGCATGAGCAAGCGCAACGCACTGGTAAAGTCGCTCTCGTCGGTGGAGGCGCTGGGTTCCACGAGCGTCATCTGCACCGACAAGACGGGCACCCTCACGCAGAACGAGATGACCGTCAACCATCTGTGGACCCCCGCAAGGGAGTACGAGGTCACGGGGGTGGGCTACGCCCCCAGGGGAGAGATCCGCGCCGACGGGCGCAGCTACCAGGCTGCCGACGACGATGACCTCCGCATCCTCCTCACGGGCTCCGCCCTGTGCTCCAACGCGCGCCTGATCGCGCCGGAGAAGGAGGGCGGCCGCTACACCGTGCTGGGTGACCCCACCGAGGCCTGCCTGCTGGTCTCCGCCCAGAAGGGCGGCCTCGACCTGCAGGAGGAGCAGCGCCGCATCCCGCGCGTCCGCGAGCTGCCCTTCGAGAGCCGCCGCAAGCGCATGTCCACCATCCACCAGCTCGAGCGCCCGCTCGACGGCGCCACCCGGGTGGCCTTCGTGAAGGGTGCCCCCAACGAGGTCGTGCGCCTCTCCACCAAGGTGCGCGTGAACGGCGAGGTCGTCCCCATGAGCGACTCGCTCCGCAGCCGCATCATGAACGCCAACGACGGCTACGCCGAGGACGGCCTGCGCGTGCTCGCGCTCGCCTACCGCCCGATCCACCGCGACGAGGGCGGCGTGCCCGCCTCCGTGAGCGAGTACGACCCCCAGACGATCGAGCGAGACCTCACCTTCGTGGGGCTCGAGGTCATGCAGGATCCCCCGAGGCCCGAGGTCGCCGCTGCCGTGGAGGAGTGCCGCCGCGCCGGCATCCGCGTGGTCATGATCACGGGCGACTACGGCCTGACCGCCGTCTCCATCGCCCGCAAGATCGGCATCGTGAGGGGTAGCCACCCGCGCGTGTTCTCCGGGCCGGAGCTCGAGCGGACCTCCGACGAGGAGCTGCGCCGCGCGCTCAGGGGCGAGGTCGTGTTCGCTCGCATGGCGCCAGAGCAGAAGCTCCGCGTGGTCGAGAACCTCCAGGCGATGGGGGAGGTCGTCGCCGTAACGGGCGACGGCGTCAACGACTCTCCCGCGCTCAAGAAGGCCGACATCGGCGTCGCCATGGGCATCACGGGGACCGACGTGGCCAAGGAGGCCGCGGACATGATCCTCACCGACGACAACTTCGCCTCCATCGTGAGCGCGGTGGAGGAGGGGCGTGCGGTCTACGCCAACATCCGCAAGTTCATGCTCTACATCCTCAACTCCAACGTGCCCGAGGCCGTGCCCTCCGCGGTGTACCTGCTCTCCGGTGGCGCCGTGCCTCTGCCCCTCACCACCATGCAGATCCTGACCATCGACCTGGGCACCGACATGCTGCCCGCCCTCGGCCTGGGATCCGAGCCGCCCGAGGCGGACGTCATGAGCCGCCCGCCGCGCGACCCCAACGAGCACCTGCTCAACGCGCGGGTGATGCGCAAGGCCTTCCTGTGGTACGGCCTGCTCGGGGCGGTCTCGTCGCTCGGCGCGTTCTTCTTCGCGCAGGCTGCGGCGGGCTGGGTTCCCGGCGCCAGGATGTTCGGCGTGGGCGCCGACCTGGACCCCGTCTACGTGCGCTCCACCACCATGGCGCTCGCTGCCATCGTGTTCTCGCAGATCGGCGAGGTCATGAACTGCCGCACGGAGGTCTCGTCGGTGTTCTCCGTGGGCCTGCTCTCCAACAGGCAGGTTGACAAGGGGATACTGTTCGAGGTGGCGCTCATCGTGCTCATCACGCTGCTCCCGCCCCTCCAGGGCGTGTTCCACACCTGCCCGCTCACCGCACAGGACTACCTGTTCCTGGTGCTGCTCCCGCCCGCCGTCCTCCTTCTGGAGGAGGGGCGCAAGGCAATCGTGCGCAGGCACGGGCACTACGACCGCAATGGCGTCAGGGCTGACGCCGCAAGTGAAAGGTAGGACGCCATGAACGTTATCGTCGTCGGCCTCGGCCGCATGGGCACGGGCCTGGCGAGGAAGCTCGACCGCCAGGGCCACAACGTCTGCGCCGTGGACCAGGACCCCGAGCGCCTGGAGGAGCTGGGGGAGGGCTACACCGGCAGGAAGGTGGTCGGCGTCGGCTTCGACCGCGACGTGCTCGCCAAGGCGGGCATCGACCGGGCAAGCGCGGTCGTCTCGTGCACCACGTCAGACGAAGCCAACATCATCATCGCCCGCATCGCACGCGACGCGTACCGGGTGCCGCGCGTGATCGCGCGCATGTACGACGTCACCAAGGCCGAGACGTACCGACGCCTGGGCATCCAGACCATCTCGACCACCGACTGGGGCGTGCGCCGCGCCTGCGAACTGCTCACCTACAACCAGCAGGAGAGCGTGTTCCAGGTGGGCACGGGGGAGGTCCAGATCGTGCGGGCGGACGTGCCCGCGCTGCTCGAGGGCCATCCCGTAAGGGAGCTCACCGCCGTGGGCGAGGTCAAGGTCGTCGCGGTCTCGCACAACAGCGAGACGTTCATCCCCACCCAGGGCACGGTGCTCGGCCACGGCGACGTGGTCTACGCCGCGGTCGCGTCGAGCGCCGCGGGGAAGTTCGCCCGCATGCTCGGCAAGAGCGAGTAGGAGGCAGAGATGCAGATCATCATCGTGGGCGGCGGCAAGACCGGGTCGTACCTGGCCCCCATCCTCAAGGGCGACGGCTCGTCCGTCGTCGTGGTCGAGAACCGCCGCAGGGTCGCGGAGAAGTTCCAGGCAAACCTGCCCGACCAGCGCGTCATCGTGGGGAACGGCACCAGCCCCGAGGTGCTCGAGCGTGCCGGGGTCATGGGCGCGGACGTCGTGATCGCCGCCACCGGAAGCGACGAGGTCAACCTCGTGGTCTCGACCCTCGCCAAGGTCGAGTACCAGGTGCCGCGCGTCGTCGCACGCGTCAACAACCCCAGGAACTCGTGGATGTTCAACGAGTCCATGGGCGTGGACGTGGGAATCAACCAGGCGGACCTCATCGCGCGGTCGGTGCAGGAGGGTCTCGACATGGAGGACGTCTTCACCATCATGCGGCTGGGAAAGGACGACCACGCGCTGGTGCAGGTGGAGGTGCGTCCCGGCTCGGGTGCCGTGGGCCGTCGCGTGAGCGACCTCTCGCTTCCCGACCAGACGGTCATCATCGCCATCGACCGCGCGGGCGACATAATCGTCCCCAACGGCGACACCGGCCTCTGCGAGGGGGACAACGTGCTCGCCTTCACCAGCGAGGGCGCACGGCAGGAGCTGCGCCGCGCGCTGGCGTAGCGCCACTCCGCAGCAGGGCGCGGAAAGCGGCCCCGTCGTCATCCCGACGGCGGGGCCGTCCCATGTCTAAACCTCTGGCGCGTCGCGCGCCCGCATCCCATGCCCTTGGGACCGCTCCGCCCGATCCCAGCGTCCCGACCCGTCGTACCCCCTCGCGCAAAGCTGTGGCAATTGCACGTAGATGCCAACTTTGGGCTATATTGAGGTGCGATTGCGACGGCTCGCCCATGGCCCGCGCGCCGCAGCCCCAAAGGGGCAACAGTCAGGACAAGCACACAACATATAGGAAGGGCTCGCCCGATGACCCTAGCCGAACTGTTCAGCCTGCTGAGGAAGCACCTCCGCTTCGTGCTGCTCCTCCCCATCGTCATGGGAGTGGTCGTTGCAATCGCGGCGTTCCTCATGCCCAACGAGTACACGGCGTCCACCACCATGTACGTCCTGTCGCGCAACGACACAACGGAGGGCACCAGCTCGGGCTCCCAGTACAGCGACCTCTCCGCCGCCCAGATGATGACCCAGGACGTGGCGACCATCGCCGAGTCCGACCGAGTCAAGCAGGACGTGAGCAAGCAGCTTGGCATCAGCAGCCTATCCGGCTACGACGTCGATGTCACCAGCGCCACCACCACGCGCGTGCTCACGATTTCCGTCACCGGCAAGGACGCCAAGCGCGCGGCCGACATCGCGAACGCATACGCGAGCGACCTCCAGAGCGTCACCCAGTCCGTCATCGGCACCCAGTCGGTCAACGTGATCGACCAGGCGTCCACCCCCGAGATCCCGTCCGGCCCCAAGCGCCCCCTCTACATTGCGGTCGGCCTGCTCGCGGGCCTCTTCGCCGCCATCGCGATCGTGGTGGTCCAGGACATGATGGACACCCGCGTCAAGAGCTCCGAGGACGTGGAGCAGCTGCTCAACGTCCCCGTGGTCGGTCACTTCCCCAAGCTGGAGAGGATGTAGGCAATGGCAATCTTCAACAACAGGGGCAACGAGGCCGAGGACGCCCAGCGCTCGGTCGGCAACGCGGCAAAGACCCTCCTCGCCAACATCCGCTTCATGGGGGTCGACAACCCCATCCGAACCATCGCCATCACGTCGTCCGTGCCCAACGAGGGCAAGACCTTCGTCACGCGCAACCTGGCCATGGCAATCGCCACCTCCGGCAAGAGCGTGCTGCTCGTGGAGTGCGACCTCCGCCGCCGCTCCATGGCCAACTCTCTTGGCGTGCATGGCCGCAACGGCATCTACTCCGTCATCTCCGGCCAGGTGCCCCTTGCGGACGCCGTGGTAAAGACGCAGGTGCGCGGCTTCTTCTTCCTGGACGCCGAGCCCCACATCCCCAACCCGTCCGACGTCCTCGGCTCCCGTCACTTCGCCAACTTCGTGCGCGAGGCGAGCGAGGCGTACGACTACGTCCTGTTCGACACCCCTCCCGTTGGCACCTTCGTGGACGCCGCCGTGCTGGGCGCCCAGGTCGACGCCGTGTACATGGTGGTGCGCGAGCACTTCGTGCGCAAGGCGGAGGTCGCGGCGGCGGCGGAGCAGCTCCGCCACTCCAACTGCAACCTCGCCGGCGTAATCATGAACTGCTGCGAGACCAAGCACAACGACTACTACTACCGCTACTACAAGGACGAGGACAAGGCGGAGGGTCCCAAGCTGCAGGTTGCGGCTCCCGAGCAGCGCCCGGCTCGCCCCGAGCGTCCGGCACGCCGTCCCCAGCCCGCTGATGCTCCCAACCCGCCCGAGCGCCCCGCCCGTCCGAAGAAGCCGGCGCCCAAGGCCCAGAAGCCCGAGGACACCTCCGCGTTCCTCAACATGGCGCGCGCGTCCCGCGAGGCAGCGGGGCGTGTCGCCAAGGCCGTGCCCGCCCGTCCCGCCGTCGCGCAGGCCCAGCAGGGGAGGAGGGGCTCCAAGCAGGCAGCCCAGGGCGGCGTCTACATCCCCAAGTCCTACGACGACGAGGCGTAGCTCAGCATGAGGGACCTCCACTGCCACATCCTCCCCGGCGTCGACGACGGGGCGGCAGACCTGGACGAGTCGCTTCGCATGCTCCAGGCCGCAAAGGCAGCCGGCGTCACGTCCATGGTGTGCACCCCGCACTGCCGCAAGCCGTACTTCGACTTCAAGGCCATGTGGTACGCGTTCTACGAGTTCGAGGACGCGGCGGATGGCTTTCCCGTCAAGATGGGCTTTGAGGTCAACTACGAGAAGCTTATGGAGCTGGGCATGCAGTGGGCCCAGTCCCTGGCGTTCGACAACGAGCCGACCTTCCTCCTCGAGCTTTCGGTGGGCGCCAGCCCCAGCCGCTTCGGCGACTACGAGCGCACCATCTTCGAGCTCCAGGGCATGGGCTACCAGGTGATCATCGCCCACCCCGAGCGCTACATGGCCATCCAGAGGGACGTGTCGCTGGCGCAGGAGCTCGTGGACATGGGCTGCGAGCTCCAGGCGTCCGCCGACTTCATCGCCGGCGGCAGGCTGGGGGCCGAGAAGCGCCCTGCCATCAAGATGCTAAAAAGCGGTCTGTATAGCTATATCGCCAGCGATGCGCACTGCCCGGAGCATTACCGGCTTCTCGCGAAGGCCATACATAAATATGGCTCTTACCTGCGATAAGTTACCATTCGGCAAGTAAAAGCGTTTAATATACCGTCGTGTGGGAAACGGGAGAAGATGCGACTTTCGGTTGTTATACCCGGGGTCAAAAAGTAGACTTTTCAGGGTGCTGGGAAGAGCACAAACAAACAACTTGCATCTATAGGTTCGATCCCGTGGGATTGTGGGCCTGCATTGGTCCATGCTGCTGACATGGGAAGAGAGGCCTCCCCAAAATATGCCGGGGGGGGGTTCGTGGGAATGGTGACGCAGCAAGCAACAGCTACGGGTGACGCGGCGGAATCGGGGTTACAAAACAGCAAGTCCTGGGAGTCCGCATCCGCGCATGTGGTGATGCCCGAGTCGAGCTTTCATAACAACGGGGGCGAGACGGAGCATAGTGATGCGCCCGATCAGGCAACCTACGAGGCGGCTGAGCGGCTTGCCCACAGGTACGGGTTCCGCTTTGTCAAGCGTCTCTTCGATGTCGCGTTTAGCCTGCTCGTGCTGGCGCTCTTCTGGTGGCTCTACCTCATCGTTGCCATCGCCATTTTCGTGGATGACCACGGTCCTGTGTTCTTCAGGCAGGAGCGCGTCGGTAAGGATGGCAGGCACTTCTACATGTGGAAGTTCCGCTCCATGTACGTCGATGCCGAGGACCGCCTCGCTGAGCTCAAGGACCTCAACGAGAAGGATGGCCCCGTCTTCAAGATCAAGGACGATCCGCGCGTCACGAGGGTCGGTCACTTCATCCGCAAGACGAGCCTGGATGAGCTCCCTCAGTTCTTCAACGTCATCAAGGGGGACATGTCCATCGTCGGTCCTCGTCCGGCCATTCCAAGGGAGACGAAGCTCTACAACGAGCGTCAGAGGCAGCGACTCCTGGTGAAGCCGGGCATCACCTGCTACTGGCAGACGCGCCGCAACCGCGATGCAATCAGCTTCGACGAGTGGGTAGACCTGGATCTTCTGTACATCAAGCAGTGCAGCGCTAGGGCCGACTTCAAGCTCATCATCCAGACCATCGGTGTGGTGCTCACTGCCCAGGGGAATTAGTCTGGTTCATACGGTATTTAATGAGGGGATAGCCCTATGCAGCATGTTTTTATTATTGGTTCAAAGGGAATTCCTGCCTGTTACGGTGGGTATGAGACATTTTTGGAAAAGTTGACCGAGAATCAAAAGTCTCACGACATAAAATATCACATTGCATGCGCCGAAGACAAGGCTTCTGAAGTAGGGGAGTTTGAGTACAACGGAGCTCAGTGCTTCAAAGTGCTAAGAAAGCCTATTGGCTCTGCGCAAGCCATAACATATGATATCGATGCTTTCAAATATTGTCTGAAATATATTCAAGAGAACAATATTTCACATCCTATCGTATATGTGCTTGCCTGTCGTATTGGACCGTTCGTAGGCAGGTTTGCAAAGCGCTTGCATTCTCTCGGCGGAATATTGATGGTGAATCCGGACGGACATGAATGGATGCGTGCGAAATGGAGCCTTCCGGTACGACATTATTGGAAGGTTTCCGAGTGCGGGATGGTGAAGCATGCTGATTTGTTGGTATGCGACAGCAGAAACATTGAGCAGTACATACACGAAGAGTACGCAAGCCTTAAACCACAGACAACATTCATCGCCTATGGAGCCGACATTAAGCGTTCCACGCTTTCAGATCACGATCAGAAGTGGACGGAATGGCTGAAGGAGCATGGGCTCAGTCCTTTTAATTATTATCTGGTAGTTGGTCGTTTCGTACCTGAAAATAACTACGAAACAATGATACGCGAATTTATGCGGTCTAATACTAAACGTGAGTTTGCTCTGGTAACGAACGTTAACGAAGCCTTCTTGGAAGAACTGGAGGAGAAGACCCATTTCCAGGAGGATTCACGAATTAAGTTCGTAGGGGCGATTTATGATCAAGAGCTATTAAAGAAGGTACGTGAGAATGCCTTCGGATACTTCCATGGCCATGAAGTTGGAGGCACCAATCCGAGTCTTTTGGAAGCTCTTGCTTCCACGAGGCTAAACTTGCTTCTTGACGTGGGCTTTAATCGTGAGGTTGCCGAAAATTCGGCTCTTTACTGGACGAAGGAATCAGGAAGTCTGTCAAGCCTGATTACACACGCTGACAGGCTATCAAAGGATGATATTGAGAAGCTAGATGCCGCCTCTACCAGACGCATCGAGACAGAATACTCTTGGCCATATATCACTGATCTCTATGAGACTCTCTTCCTCACTATCAGTGGCGAGGAATGAACTTCTTCAATTGCAGAACTCCGAGGGTGTTGATCTCAGATAGGAGCTGTTCATTTTTATGAAGGGAATCATCCTCGCTGGCGGCAGCGGGACCCGCCTGTACCCGCTCACCACCGTGACGTCGAAGCAGCTGCTCCCCGTCTACGACAAGCCCATGGTCTACTACCCGCTCTCCACGCTCATGCTGGCGGGCATCAAGGACATCCTCATCATCAGCACCCCGCACGACCTCCCCAACTTCAGGAGGCTGCTGGGCGACGGCTCCGACTACGGCGTGAGCCTCTCCTACGCCGAGCAGCCCGAGCCCAACGGCCTGGCGCAGGCCTTCGTGATCGGGCGGGAGTTCGTGGCGGGCGGCCCCTGCGCCCTGGTGCTGGGCGACAACATCTTCTACGGCAACGGCCTGGGGCGCCACCTGAGGCGCGCCGCCGCCTCCGCCGAGGCGGGCCGCGCCACCGTCTTCGGCTACCGCGTGGACGACCCCGAGCGCTTCGGCGTGGTGGAGTTCGACGGCGACTACAACGCCGTCTCCATCGAGGAGAAGCCGGAGCACCCCAAGAGCAACTACGCCGTCACGGGCCTCTACTTCTACGACTCGCGCGTGAGCGAGCTCGCCGCCAGGGTCGAGCCCTCCGCGCGAGGCGAGTACGAGATCACCGACCTCAACCGCATGTACCTGGAGGACCGCACCCTCGACGTGGTGACGCTCGGGCGCGGCTACGCCTGGCTCGACACGGGCACCATGGAGTCGCTCTACGAGGCGGGCGAGTTCGTGCGCACCGTGGAGAGGGCCCAGGACCTGCCGGTCTCGGTCCCCGAGGAGATCGCCTACGAGAACGGCTGGGTCTCCCGCGAGCGCCTGCTCGCCTGCGCCGAGCGCTACGGCAAGAGCGACTACGGCAGGCACCTGCGCATGGTCGCCGAGGGCGGCATCGTGCCCAGCGGGAAGATGGGGGAGTAGTGGCAATGGATAACACCTTCGAGCCCAAGAACATCATCGTTACTGGAGGGTGCGGCTTCATCGGTAGCAACTTCGTGCGCTGGGTCGCCGAGAACCATCCAGAGACTCATATCACCGTTCTGGACAAGCTTACCTATGCAGGGAACCCAAAGAATATCGCCGGGCTCCCCGATGCTCAGGTTGAGCTCGTCGTTGGTGATATCTGTGACGGTGAGTTGCTTGACCGCATCGTTCCTGGGCATGATGCGATCGTCCACTATGCAGCAGAGTCTCATAACGACAACTCCATCCTCGACCCTGAGCCGTTCGTGCAGACGAACGTGATGGGGACGTATCGCCTCCTTCAGGCTGTCCGCAAATTCGACGTGCGCTACCACCACGTTTCTACAGACGAGGTCTATGGGGACCTCGCGCTCGGCGAGCCGAGGCGCTTCGAGCCGGGCGACCCCTACAGGTCCAGCTCGCCGTATTCCTCCACGAAGGCATCCTCCGACCTCCTGGTGCGTGCCTGGGAGAGGACCTATGGCCTCAGGGCCACGATCTCGAACTGCTCCAACAACTACGGCCCCTACCAGCATGTGGAGAAGTTCATACCGAGGCAGGTCACGAACATACTCTGCGGCATCCGCCCCAAGCTCTACGGCACGGGGGAGAACGTGCGCGACTGGATACACACCGAGGACCACTCCCGCGCCGTCTGGGACATCCTCACCAAGGGCACCATCGGCGAGACCTACCTCATAGGCGCCAACGGCGAGAGGTCCAACATCGACGTCCTGCGCGAGATCCTCTCCCTCATGGGGCAGCCCCAGGACGCCTTCGACTGGGTACGCGACAGGCCCGGCCATGACAGGCGGTATGCTATCGACCCGACGAAGCTGGAGGAGGAGCTCGGGTGGAGGCCGCTGCACAAGGACTTCTCGGAGGGCCTCGCGCAGACCATAGAGTGGTACCGCACGCACGAGTCCTGGTGGCGCCCTGCCAAGGAGGCCACCGAGGCCAAGTACGCGGCGCAGGGGCAGTAGGAGGTTAGCGTGTCCGACATCGAGTTCGAGAAGGACCTCAGGGTCGAGGAGACCGGCATCGAGGGGCTCAAGGTGGTGGAGCTCAGCGTCCACGGGGACTCCCGCGGATGGTTCAAGGAGAACTGGCAGCGGGCCAAGATGGTCTCGCTCGGCATCCCCGACCTGCGCGTGGTCCAGAACAACGTCTCCTTCAACGCGGAGAGGGGCGTCACGCGCGGCATCCACGCGGAGCCCTGGGACAAGTTCGTGTCGATTGCCACGGGCTCGGTCTTCGGGGCCTGGGTCGACCTCAGGCAGGGGAGCGAGACCTTCGGGAGGGTCTTCACGGCCACCCTCGACCCCTCCCGCGCCATCTATGTCCCCCGGGGCGTCGGCAACTCCTTCCAGGCGCTGGAGGACGGCACCGCCTACACCTACCTCGTGGACGCCCACTGGTCTGCGGAGCTCAAGCGCACCTACACCTTCGTGAGCCTGGCGGACCCGGAGCTCGGCATCCAGTGGCCGATCCCGCTCTCGGAGGCCACGCTCTCCGAGGCGGACCTGCACCATCCGATGCTTGCGGACGTTGTGCCCATGGCCCCGAGGAGGACGCTCGTCACGGGATGCAGGGGGCAGCTCGGGCGCGCCGTGAGGGCGCTCGCCGAGGAGCGTGGCATCGCGTCCTCCTTCGACTTCTGCGACATAGACACCTTCGACATGTCCGACCCCGGGGCCTACTCGCGCTACGACTGGGACCTCTACGGCACCGTGATCAACTGCGGGGCCTGGACGGCAGTGGACAAAGCCGAGACGCCGGAGGGCCGCATCTCCTGCTGGAAGGCCAACGCCCAGGGCCCGGCGCTGCTCGCACGCACGTGCGCGGAGCACGGCATCTGCCTCGTCCACGTCTCCTCGGACTACGTCTTCGACGGCACGAGGGAGGTGCACGACGAGGACGAGCCCCTCAGCCCCCTCTCCGTCTACGGGCAGTCCAAGGCGGCGGGCGACCTCGCCGTGGCGGGATGCCCGAGGCACTACGTCCTGCGCTCCAGCTGGGTCATAGGCGACGGGCGCAACTTCGTGAGGACCATGGTCGGGCTCTCGGACAGGGTCGCCGATCCGGGCGATGCCCTCGGCCATGTCACCGTGGTGGACGACCAGCTGGGGAGGCTCACCTTCACGGAGGACATGGCCCGCGCGATTCTCCACCTGCTGGACACGCATGCGGCATACGGCACCTACGACTGCACCGGCTCGGGCGCGGTCAGGAGCTGGGCCGACGTAGCACGTGCGGTCTTCGAGCAGAGGAACGGCAACGGCGCCGCCGTCCGCCCCGTCTCCACCGCGGAGTACTATGCATCTGCGAAGGGCCCCATAGCTCCCAGGCCGGTGCACTCCGCCCTCTCGCTCGCGAAGCTCGAGGCAACGGGCTTCCACATGCCCGACTGGGAGCAGAGCCTTACGAGCTATCTTTCCGAGTTGATGTCCGGGAGATGCTAGCGACTAATGAGCGACTTCAGAGCTATATGGGATAAGGTTGGCGGGGCCGACGTGGTGCACCAGGTGTTCAGTGAGCATATGGTGATCTCTACTGGGCTCGCGACCCTCGCTTGCGGGACATCCCGCAAGGGGCTCGAGATTGTGCGCGAGGTCATGAGCCTCAAGCTCTATCGGCGCATCCGGCAGAAAATGGCGAGTGACCTGCCTGAGCTCAGGGAGCGTGTGGAGCGAGAATACGCAGACTCAACCGTGTTGCACAACGATATCGTGTGGACGCTCTGGCTGCAGGGCGAGGACGAGGCGCCAGAGATTGTGCGGGTCTGTCTCGCCAGCATGCGGAAGCATCTGACAGGTAAGCGGATTGTAGTGCTGGACGAGGGAACCATGCTTGACGACGTGACCTTGCCCGAGCACGTGCTGCAGAAATATAAAGCCGGCACTATCACTCGTACACATTTCTCTGACCTGCTGCGTCTGGAGCTACTCACGACCAGAGGCGGCACGTGGGCAGATGCTACCGTGTGGCTTTCCGGTACGCCCGCTTCATACGTGACGGATTCTAACCTCTTCATGTTCCAGAGCATGAAGCCGGGGCTTGATGGTAAGAGCCTGTGTATGTCCTCCTGGCTCGTGACAGCACAGGCGCCGAGCAGGATTCTTCTTTTGGCGCGCAACCTTCTCTACCGCTACTGGGAGCGCTACGACGCCATGGACGACTACTTTCTGGTGCATTACATGCTGCAGATTGCCATAGACGAGTATCCCGAGGAGTGGAGGTGCGTCCCGCCTGCCCCCAACTCGACGCCGCACGCGCTGTTGCTAAGGTTGGGCGACCCCTTCGACCAGCATGTCTTCGATGCCGTGTGCTCGCAGACCGCCGTTCACAAGCTGACGTATAAGGGGCTTGATGGCATGTCCTGTGGGGGGACGTATCTGGGTCGGATTCTGGGTGGTGGCGAGCGATGAGAGTCCTCATACTCGGTGACGCGCAGGGCAACAGCGGACCCTCAAACGTGCATAAGGAGCTCCTGAAGCATTGGCCCAGGCAGGACGAGGTTGACTTCGTCCGCGCGCAGGACAGGGTGGGCTTCATCCGGGAGGGGCTGGCGAAGGGCCGGAAGGCCGACGTCGTTTTGTCGCCGCTACTGAACTTCGCGATGATCTGCACGCAGGACGCGCTGCGCCTCATGGGGAAGCCCGTCGTGTGCTTCAACCACGGGTACGTGGCCTTCGAGAACGAGATCAACGCGCTTGGCCACTCGCAGTGGTGGGTGAACAGATACAAGGCGGCGCTCCGTAGCGCCAACCTGGTGGTGGCGAATTCCGCCCTGCAGGAGCGGTTCGTGCTCAGCTACCAGCCCGAGCTCGAGGGCAGGATGGCCCACATCCTCCTCGGCATCGAGCGGTTCGAGCAGGAGGAGCCGTGCCCTGCGGATGGTACCCCCATCGTTTCCGTGAGCGGGGGCTCCAGGGCAATCAAAGGCAACGACGTCGTCGCCAGGGCCGTCGGCATCCTGCGTTCCCGCGGCACCGACTGCCGCCTCAGGGTTTATGGTTGCGTCGACGCGGATATGCCCTGGCTCTCAGAGCTGGAGAATGGCGATGCGTCGCGAGTGATGGGGCAGGTTGACCACGGCAGGTTTGTTGACGGCCTCAACCAGAGTAGCCTCTTCGTTATGGACTCGCGGCACGAGCCCTTCGGGCTAAGCGCTCTTGACGCCCTCAGGGCGGGCTGCTCGGTGCTCATCTCGAAGGACTGCGGAGTGCTCGAGGCGCTCAGCCCGAAGGGCTCCGACGTGATCAAGGACTGCGAGAACGCAGAGGAGGTCGCCGAAAAGATGGCCTACCTGCTGGAGCATTCCAACGCGAAACGACTCTACGAGTCCATCAACTTCGATGCGATGAGCTGGGACGTGCAGGTGGGTAAGCTGCGGGATATGTGCGTAGAAGTAGCCGCGCGGAAGGGCGGCGCGAGATGAGCCACAGCCTTGCGATCATTGTTCTAGTATACAATTCCGCCGATGACGCCCGCATTTGCGTCGACAGGCTGGTCTCGTTCGGCCGTGACTGGCATGTCGTGGTCGTGGACAACCAGTCTCCGGACGGGTCGTTCGGCATCCTCTCGGAGGCCTATGCTGGCATGCCTAACGTTGACGTGGTCCAGACAGGCGAGAACCGCGGTTACAGCGCCGGCAATAACTTCGGCATCCGCTACGCCATGCGGGAGTACGGCGTTGACACCGTCTCGATTATGAACCCAGACGTCCTCATGCCCGATGCGTTCGTACTGGACGGTCTCGTGGATCTCCTCTGGTCCCATGGCTGCTGCCTCGCCGTGGGCGGGCAACCCGTGAACCACCTTGAGGGCGACAATGCCTGGCCCTCCAGTTGGGCCCTGCCGACCGACCGGGAGGTCGTCCTCAACCATTGCCTGATCCACCATGTGGGCCGGCGTGATGATGCGGTCGAGGTTGCGCCGGAAATCTACCAGGTTGACTGCGTTGTCGGCTGCTACTTCGTGGCCAAGGCGGAGCCCTTCGCAGGGCTCGGTCTCCTGGACGAGAGCGTCTTCCTCTACAACGAGGAGAACATCCTGGGCATGAGGTGCCGCCGCGCGGGTTGGAAGCTGCTTGTTGACAAGAATCAAATCTACTACCACAACCACAGGAACGTGGCGAGAAAGAATACGCTGCGACAGAAGATAGCGACCTCCCGAGGAGGCTATCGCTCGCGGCGCTACTTCGCGAGCAGGTACTACTCTACGGCTCTGGGATTTCCTCTCTGGTGCATGGAGGTCATAAACGAGGCCGTGATTATTCTCGGCTGGCTGCGGCACGACGCGTTCCGGAAGGGTTCGGGTGACGAGTAATGATCACGGTGTTCACTCCTACGTACAACAGGGCTTACTCGCTCCCGCGTACCTTCGAGTCGCTGCAGAGGCAGACTTACCGAGACTTCGAGTGGGTTGTCGTGGACGACGGTTCGACCGATGGAACGCGGGCGCTCTGCGAGAGCTTCGCTCGGGCGTCGACTTTTCCCATGCGCTACTACTACCAGGAGAACTCCGGAAAGCATGTGGCAATAAACCTCGGCGCGAATGTTGCGGAGGGGGGGTGGTTCCTCATCCTGGATTCGGACGACTGGCTCCCGGAGAGAGGGCTCGAGGTGAGCGCTAGGTACATCACCCAGATAGAGGATGACGGGCGGTTCGCCGGCGTTGCTGGGCTTAAAGGTACCGACGAGAACACCTTGCTGTGGATTAGGGGCACCTCACCGGACGACCTTACTGCAAAGGGTCGCCGCACGTTGGAGCGGGAGTACGTCGATTCCACAAGCAAGGAGTATCGCTACAAGCTCAGGATTCCCGGCGACCGCGCGGAGGTCGTGAGGACGGCCCTCATGAGGTCGCACCCCTTCCCTGTCTTCGAGGGGAATCGGTTCATGAGCGAGGGGCTACTATGGCAGGCGCTCTCGGACGAGGGTTACCTCTTCCGGTGGTTCAACGAAATCACCTATTGCGGGGACTACCTCGATGACGGGCTCTCCAAGAACGCCGGTACAGCGTACGCCGACAGCCCGAGGGGGACTGCATACCTAAAAAACTCGATGCTCGGTTCGAAGATTCCCCTCGTGCGAAAGCCGCGCGAGGCCGTGAGCTACATCCGCTATGGCCGTGCCGCTGGCGAGAGTGTCAGGCACTTGTTCTACACATGCAAGAAGAAGTCGCTGTTCCTGCCTGCTCTACCGATAGCGCTGGCACGGCCGGTGAGAATGAAATAGGAGATTGTCTTGGCGACTAGTTTGGAAGCGAGGGGGACGATGGCGTCGAGGAAGAGTCTGCTGAGCCCCGACCCGGCAGTGAGGGCAGCCAATCTTCTCCTGCTCTGTGTCGTTCTTGCCGAAAACGTGTTCGGTCTCATCGACGCGAACGCCATCAACGTCGCGGGCGTGATTAACATCGACCTCGTTTGGCAGATTCTTCTCCTCGTCATGTCCGTCGTGCTCTACCACAGGAGCCGCCGCGTGTCTGGCACGAAGACGAGCGCCGTGCAAGGCGTCCTCTTCGCGGCGCTGATTGTGATGTGCATTTTTGCGGCTTGGCGCTGCAACGCGTTGACGGGGCAGCCGTTCGTTCGTGGCATCCTCCCGCAGCGCGGGTTCATGGTGTGCGTTCTCGCCGCGATACTTCTGCGGAGACCGTTCAAGGCAGGGCTCGTGGATGGCAAGAGACTCTTCCAGGGTCTCATTATTCTCGGATGCATAGCCTCCGCGCTCTACCTCCTTCAGGCTCTCGCGGGGTCCTCGGTCACTTTCGTCCATGCAGCATCGAACGAGAGGTACGGGGGCATTCGCCTCTACATCAAAGGCGGGCTCTCCACCGTGTCGGGAATAGTCGGCCTCTGGCTGTGCCTGAGGGATGGGGACTGGCGCTACATCATCCCAACTGTTCTTGCGCTCGCCGTCACGCTATTCGTGAGCAAGGGGCGACTCGAGCTTGTCACCTACCTAGTAACCCTGCTCGTCCTCTTCGTCTTTTCTAGGGGCTCGGCGAGCATCAAGGTCCTTGTGGTGTGCTTCGGCTTCCTTGTGCTCATCCTCTTCTCACAGACCGAGATGTTCGGCCGGTTAGCTGACAGCTTCGTCAACGGCCAGGTCGGTGGCAGCGAGGACACCTCCTCAATTCGCGACGCCGGCCGGAACTACTACGACTTCGTCCTGCAGTCTACCGGTTCAACCTTTGTCGGGGTCGGGTATCCCTCGACGCTCTATCTTCCCGCCATCTCCATGGCGGGCTTCGACTATGGGTACTATCTCGTCGACAACGGCGTTTCCGGTTTCCGCTACGTGTACGGTGACCTCGGTGTGACAATCGTCGTGGCCTGTCTCGCCTTCGCAGTCTGGTTCTCTTGGAAGAACCGGAACGGCCACATACGAGCTGTCATCCTTGCATTTCTGATGTTTCTTGCGCTGCCGGCGGTCAACCTGGCCTGGTGGTGGAACACGTCGGACTGGCAGGTCCTGACAGCCATATTTGTATCGCTCGCCTGGATTCGTTCCGGCACCTGGTGCTCGAGGCTTGGGGGTGTGGCTCGTGCCTAGGAAGTTCGACCTCAACGTCCCGTCGAGCTCCATCAAGACCGCATCCATAGCGCAGATGGGCTCCAAGATAATCAATGTCATCGTGCAACTTGTCATCACCATGGTACTGGCAAGGTTGCTCACCCCCGCCGAGTACGGGACTGTTGCCGTGCTCACGGCGTTCGCCGGAATCTTTTCGATATTGGCTGACGGAGGCATCGCCGCCGCCATCGTCCAATCCCAGGATCTCGACGAGGATGACTACAGGAGGCTCTTCTTCCTGAGCCTGCTCATAGGGATCGTCCTTACGCTCGGGTTCTGCGCCCTCTCGGTGGGGGTGGCCTGGTTCTACGGGGACGCCGTCTACGTCCCGCTCGGCTGTCTCATGAGTCTGGGCGTCCTCTTTAACTCGCTCAACATGGTGCCCAACGGTATGCTAATCAAGGAACGCAAGTACAACCTCATCGCCGTGAGGCTCGTCGTATGCACTACAGTGGTCGGTGCCGTCGCGATACTGCTCGCCTTCCTCGGCTTCGGCTGCTACGCCATCGTGATGAATACTGTTCTGACCTCCCTCTTCATCCTTCTTTGGAACCTCGCGGGAACCCGTCTCAAGATGAGCGCTGGTGACGTTCGTGGCGTGGTTCGCAAGGTGGGCAGCTTCTCTGCCTTCAACCTGGGCTCCAGCCTCATAGGCTGGTTCGCCAACAACGCGGACTCCCTCATCGTGGGCAAGCTCTTCGGCGCAGAGGAGCTCGGCTACTACAACAAGGCCTACAACCTCTATGCGTACCCCCTTAACATCCTCACCATCCCCATCACCAGCACGCTGCTTCCGTTTCTGGCGCCACTTCAGGGTGACAGGGACGCCCTGTACAGAAAATTCATGGGGATTTTTCGCCGAATCTCGTTCCTAAGTGCCCTCTGCACGGCATGGATGAGTGTGTGCGCGGCGGAGGTGATTGTTATCCTCTATGGCGAGATCTGGGTACCTGCCATACCCCTCCTCACGACCCTCTCATTTGCGGTCTACTCTCGGGGAATCAACGGCTCCTTCGGAGCATTACTCACGGCGAAGGGCAGGTCCGACCTTCTCATGCTGAGTACCGGAGTTAATACCGTTGTTACAGTCGGGATGATTGCCCTGGGTGGGGTCATGGGCTCCGTAGAGTCTCTCGCAACCTGCGTCTCCATCGCCTACAACCTCGAGATCATCGCGCCGGTCCTGCTCTGTTCCAAGAAGTGCCTCGACATGGGGTTCTGGAGGTTCTTCTCCAGGCTCGTTCCGGACATAGTCTCAGTGCTCGCAGTCATCGGGCTGTCCAGCCTCATACCCTGGGATATCCAGAACGTTTTTCTTTCCGCCATCGTGAAGACCCTCTTCGTCGGCTGTGCGATGGTGGGCATCCGAGTCCTACTGGGGGAGCTCTTCTGGCGCGAGGGCATATCGACGATACTTCCGAGATAGGAGGGGCGATGACTAGGATGATATACAGTACGCGATGGGCCAAGCCGAGGGAGAGCACCTGGAGTGGTACCACCTGGCACCTCAGGCAGGCCCTCGCGAAGCGGTTCGAGATCGAGGACTTCGAGATTCCCGAGCTTCATGGGCCTGCTCTTTTTGCGCACAGGGTTGCTACGCACATGGGGCATCGCGATCTCGACTTGGCGACGATAAGGAACGGCAACCGAGAATTCCGCAGGAGTGTGCGGACGCGACCTGGCGACGTCGTTCTCCAGTTCGACGAGTGTCCGATGCCCGAAGGCGGTCGGTGGGGGGCGCTTCACTATGTTTATCAGGACAACTGCGTCGAGTACCTCTACCGGGCTCTCGAGGAGGGTATTCAGGATGTCGAGTGGCTCGGCCTCCGAGGTACGAGGCTCGTTGACGTGCGCAGGCGCCTAGAGAGTCAGCGTGAGTTCTACGGGAGGTGCGCGGGCATACTCACAATGGGGCGGTGGCTCGCGGACTACCTAGTGGACGAGTGCGGGCTGCCGCGAGAGAAGGTGCACCACGTCGGTGGCGGCAGCAACCTGCCGCCGAATGCCAGAGAGGGGCGCCATGTCTTCGATCCCAATGTGCCGGTGTTCCTCTTCGTGGGCCGCGCATTCGAGAGGAAGGGTGGACCGGAGGTGCTCGACGCCTTTAGGCTCGTGCGAGGTGAGATACCTGATGCGAGGCTGCTCGTCGCTGGGCCCGCCTCCGACCCGCGCCGTCCGGGCGACGATGGTGTCGACTGGCTGGGGGATTGCCCCGGCGAGCGCGTGGCCGAGCTTCTGTCCGAGGCCGACGCCTTTGTCATGCCGTCCCACTTCGAGGCCTACGGAATCGTCTTCGCCGAGGCCCTGTCGCGCGGTGTCCCGTGCATCGGCAGGGACGTCTGTGAGATGCCCCACTTTATCCGCGACGGAGCCAACGGGGCTCTTGTTCAGACCGACGATTCCTGGGGGCTCTCCCGGGCTATGCTGCGCTGTGTTCTGGATAGTTCCATTCGAGTCGGCGCCGAGAGCGGCTCCGGCGCCGCGAGGCGCGAGTACAGCTGGGACGCCGTGGCAGACAGGATTGCTGAGATCGTCAGCAACGACCAGAGGCTTCTGGGTGTCATTGCGGAATAGGAAGCGAGCAAACGATGAAAGTCGGAATCCTTACCCTACAGAGCTTCAACTATGGCAACCGACTGCAGAACTATGCCCTGCAACAGGCTCTTTTGAACATGGGTCACGACGTGCAATCTATCCGCAGGGTTCCCAATGGATACAGGGAGTCGGCAAGGAATACGGTACGAGATATTGTTAAGCGAGATAGCTATGCCAAGTTTCGATTCTTCAACCATCACTACTCTAGTGAAGATTCATGACAACGTAAACGTCACGAGTGACGTTTACTTCAACACCCACTTCCTCATGCAGCGTATGTTCGGCGTGGTTCCCGATTACTACCAGATGCTCCCAGAATCCGTCAGAAAGTCGAGGGGATATCCCTATTACTCCGGGGAGATCGAGGTCTTCGACAACTGCTTCATCGGCGCCAAGACCATTGTCATATACGGCGTGAAGATTTGCCCCAACACCATCGCTGGCACGGGTAGCGTCGTTACGAAAGAAGGCCATGAGGGTGCGGCGTAGAAGGAAATCCCGCGAAGGTGATATCCACGGTCGAGAAGGTTACCAGGAAGAGAGCTGCCCTGGCAGGCCTCTGATGCCACAAATACTACTGTTCTTAGCTGAGGAAAGCCAATGAGTGATTTGATTTCAACCGAGCCGCTTAGTTTCAAGGAAGCCCAGCAAGCATCCTTTCAGACGCTCGTGCAGCTTAACGAGGTTTGCGCCAAGCACGATTGCACCTATTCTCTAGCTTACGGCACTCTTATCGGCGCCATACGCGAGCACGGTCTCATCCCCTGGGACGATGATATCGATATCATGATGCCGCGCGCCGACTATGATCGACTGCGAGAGGTTTTTCTCAAGTCCGGTAACAGGATTGGCAACCTATCCTGGGTAGACTTCTACACTACCAAAGGATATCCTCACGCCATTGCTCGTATCTCGGATAACAGATATCGCCTGGTCTTCGACAACGAGGCTGATTACGAGATCGGGGCCTTTGTCGACATCTATCCCTTCGACAACGTGGGTGACGACGATGGCGCAGCCGTGGCCCTCCTTGCCAAGACGAAGCGCCTGGCCCAGCTGTGCTTCCTCTCGGGTAGGAAGAAGTTTGGGAAGGACAACACGCGCTCTGCTGCCAAGATGGCCGTGAAGGCCCCCGCCTATGCCGTTGCCAAGGCGCTGGGGACCAAGTACTTCATCGAGCGGCTGAACAAGCTCTGCGGGAGTCTCGGCGAGCCGGGAGGGAGGTATGTCGCCTGCTCCCTTTGGCCGGCCGGAGACAGCATCCCGCTTGAGAACAAGGTGTTTCCTGCAACCCTATTCGACACCATCGATTGCGCCATTGAGGGCGAGACCTTCCCTATCCCACGCGACTATGACGACTTCCTTTCGAAGACCTATGGGGACTATATGCGTCGTCCCGACCCGAAGGACAGGACGACCAACCACATGTACTCGGTGTACCGGAGTTAGTGGGCTGCCTTCCCCAAACGCGCCTTTATGTGCCTGACCGCCCACTTGTACGTCTCGATGAAGACGATGAGCCCAGCCACCGTGAGGCATGAGGCGACCACGAAGCTCAGCCAGCCGGTTGTCCCCGCGCTGCCGAAGACGTACAGCAGATGCGCCCTCTCCACCACGCGGAAGGAGAGCATCTGCGCGAGATAGAGCTCCATGGAAATCGAGCTCAGGTAGCGCACGGGGCGGCTGGCAAGGAACTTGCTGTCGTTCCCTATGGCGTAGGAGAGCCAAAGTCCGAAAAGCACGAGGCTCTTGAGGTAGAAGAGCTCTCCCCGGCTTTGCCCGGGAATCGCGTACCAGAGGACCGTGGCTGCAAGGCAAAGCACGAGCGCCGGGATGCGACGGCCCTCGCAAACCCTCGCGATGTCGTCCCGGTAGAGGTAGACGATCCCTCCCAGGATGAACAGCGGCAACACGTACAGGAAGCTGTGCCGCGGCGTGAACGAATTCGTCACAAAATATGGCGAGAAGAAGTACTGGTCCATGCAGACGACGAGCCACAGCGAGAGTGCAAGTGATGTCCAGGCACGCTTCTTCGACTTCATGAGCACGGTGAAAGCCGGAAACAAAAGGTAGAACAGGAATACTACGCCCAGGAACCACGAGACGCCGATTACGGAGACAGCATTGTTGGGCAGGAGGCCATGCAGAAGCATCCCTTCCACGGATGCCTCGTAGATGGCGTCTGGCGTGCGCTCCATGAGGATGTCGATCACGAGGAGCAGACCGAAGAACGGCAGGATTTTGCCATAGCGCCGTTTGTAGAAGCATTCGAGGTCAATTTCGCGGTTCTGGAAGCGGCGTAGGTAGCCCGCGCACATGCCGAAGCCGCTGATCATGAAGAAGAGGTACACCAACCACGTGAGCGACGGAATGAAGGTATCCCAGGCGAAACTGCCTGCAAGGTCATAGGATGTATTGGCTTGGACATGCATCAGGATGATGCCAATACACGAGAGGGCACGCAGTCCATCTATTGAGCCATAGTGTTTAGCTCGGGAGGTACTCGCCTGGAGGTCTTTTGGCATGGTGATGATTGCTCCTTTAATCAAAGTAAATCATTGGATGGATTATTAGTTTACACAACCACCGACCGAGGGATTTGCCCTGCTGACCAACACTCTGTTGAGGGACGTGGGGCCAACTAATCGTTATGCGTGCGTGACATACTGCGTAGCGCCCGTACCAGAAGGCGCGGACACCCTCGTCTATCGTGTGCCTGTCTGAGAGACGTGTTTGACAGTCTCTCGATTGCTCAGAAGGACAGGGCATCATTTCCTCCGTGGTCGTGAGGGGCTTTCATAGATGTGCGGGGATAGCACCCCCCAAGACCTACTAATGACGTTGCACCGCTCGAACCGCTGGGGAGAGTCGGTAAGGAAGATACTGAGTATGCCGCAGGTAGAGAGGATGTGCGACTTCCTGCCTGAGATGCATACGCCTAGGAAGCGAGGAGTGGCTCGACCCCTATCTGCGCTTCGTAGTCGTGGCGCTCGAGAGAGATTTTTTAGCGCCCGCAACTCTGCCACGCCTGTTGTGGGTGTGACTACGGGTGATTTCGTCTCATGTCTCGCCAACGTAGGGGCCTAATGATTTCGGAGCGTTCGATTGTCATCATTTTATAGATAAAAACGAACGATTTCGGAAGAATGCGTTCGGTATTGATGTATGGTATGAAATAACCGAACGCAATAGGAAGGATTCAGCCGTGACACTCACGCAGAACCAGTTCGCAATAGTCAATGCGCTCTTCGAGGAGCCTGATCTCTCGCAGCGCCAGCTCGCTAATCGTACCGGTCTTGGGCTTGCCACGGTGAATGCCGCTGTGAAGGAGTGCCGTGAGACTGGGCTCGTGGAGGAGGGCCGGCTCACCGCCCACGGGATAGCGGCACTTAAGCCCTACGCGGTGGACAACGCTGTGATTATGGCCGCGGGACTCTCCTCGCGCTTTGCACCCATCTCCTACGAGCGGCCGAAGGGACTGCTTAAGGTGCGTGGCGAAGTGCTTATCGAGCGGCAGATTCGGCAGCTGCACGAGGCGGGCGTGGAGAACATTGTCGTGGTCGTTGGCTACATGAAGGAGTACTTCTACTACCTTGAAGATAAGTTTGATGTGAAAATCGTGATAAACCGACACTTCGCCGACCGCAACAACAACGAGTCCCTGTGGCTTGTGCGGGAGCTCTTGGGCAACACCTACATCTGCTCTAGCGATGACTACTTCGAGGAGAACCCCTTCGAGCGTCACGTGTGGGGTTCCTACTACGCCGCCGAGTGGAGCGAGGGACCGACTGAGGAGTGGTGCCTTACAACTGGGGCCCACGATCGTATCACTGGTGTCACGATTGGCGGCAAGCACGCGTGGTACATGATTGGCCACGCCTACTTCGACCGGGCGTTTTCTAGACGCTTCGCCGAGATTCTGGACGAGGAGCATGGGAAGTCTGAGACTGCCGACAAGCTCTGGGAGCAGCTCTACGTTGATCACATTGGCGAGCTGTCCATGCAAATCCGTCGTTATAATTCGACAACTATCTGGGAGTTCGACTCGCTCAACGAACTGCGAAGCTTCGACCCGCTCTTCCTGGAGAACCTGGACTCGGAGATCTTCGATAACATCGTGGCCGTGCTGGGCTGCGAGAAGAGCGAGGTCCATGACGTGTATCCGCTCAAACAGGGACTCACGAATCTCTCATGCCACTTTGCGACCGATGACGGCGAGTGGGTCTACCGTCACCCCGGTGTGGGGACCGAGCTCTTAGTGGACCGCACAGCCGAGAAGGCGGCACTCGAGACGGCACGGACGTTGGGCATTGACAGAACCTTCGTCTTCGAGAACCCACGCAGGGGATGGAAAATCTCGCGTTTCGTCGTGGGGGCGAAGAACCTGGACGCTCATGACGAGGGGCAGCTAAAAACGGCGATGGAGTTCGCGAGGCGCTTGCACGAAAGCGGGGCCTCCGTGGATCGGCACTTCTCCTTCTACGAGGAGGGGCTGGCCTATGAGCGTGACACGTTGGAGCGCGGGCCCATCGCCGACCCAAGCTGGGCCGGTATGCGCTCCGAGGCTGACGAGCTGAACGCGCTGCTCGTTGCTGACTGCGGGGAGCCGGTGCTGTGTCACAACGACTTTTTCGGCCTCAACTTCCTGGTCTCTCCCGACGGGACGATTGACCTCATCGACTGGGAGTACGCCGGGATGAGCGACTACGCCAACGACTTCGGGACGTTCTGTGTGTGTGAGCAGCTCACTGAGGAGGAGATGCACCGTGCGCTGACGTACTACTTTGGTCGTGAGCCCACGGCACGTGAGTGGGCGCACAACCTGGGGCAGGTCGGCATGGCCGGCTGGTGCTGGTACGCCTGGGCCCTGCTCAAGGCGGCCGAGGGAGAGGATGTGGGCGAGTGGAGCCACATCTACTGGCGCGCAGGACGGACGTATCTCAGGAAGGCGTTGGAACTCTACCGAGCGCTTCCCGAGCGCGAGTAGGGTTTGTTGGCGTGGCTGGATAGCTAGCCCGTTACTGAACTTGTCAATCAATCCTTGATTTTTTCGCCCCCGCCCTTGAGCGGGGAGGGAGGAGCTGTTCCATGTGTGTGAGTGCGGTGGAACTGAGAGCCGAACAGAGGCGGGGGTTCTTCCGTCGGGGAGTGACCTTCGCCGTAATGTCAGGCGTGTCCTACGGACTCTACACGGGCTTCCTCACTCTAGCTGAGACGCAGGGGCCGTGGGGTGTCTGGTTCGGTAACGGAGAGCTCTCCGCCTTCACGACGACCTTTGCGCTAGCAGCCCTGGCTGCGGGGCTAAATGACCTTTGGAGTGGAATCTGGTCTGTCGTCTCCTGTGCTGTGCACGGACAACTGCGAGATTTAGGCAATACCGTGAGGACACGTCCTGGGCGCATGATGATGCTCTGCGCCGTTGTGGGCGGACCCTTCGCCACAGTGTGCTACGTGGTGGGGCTCAACTCCGCAACCGCTGCGGGCGCGCCGGGGATCATTGTGCCCATAGCTGCGCTCAACTGCGCCATCGGCGCCGTGCTGGGGCGGGTGCTATACAAGCAGGAGCTTGCTCCGCATACAGTGGCCGGCATCGTGGCGTGCCTGGCGGCGGGGGCGCTGATTGGCGGGGCTTCCTTCGCCTCCATCGGGCCAGGGGCGCTCGTGGGGTGCATCTTCGCGTTCTTCGCCGCCTTCGGGTGGGGCTTCGAGGGCTGCGTGGCCGGGTTCGGGACTGTGCTCATCGACTACCGAATAGGCATTGCCATACGCCAAGTCACAGCAGGGGTGCTCGAGCTAGCGGTGGTGTTCCCAGTGCTGGCCGCCATAGGAGACGGTTGGAGCAGCGTGCCAGCGCTGTTGGGTGCTGCAGTGGACGACCCGTCAGTGCTCATTTTTGCCGTTTCCGGCCTCTTCGCGATGCCGGCCTACTCTTTCTGGTATAAGGGCAACTCCATGTGCGGCACGGCGCTCGGCATGGCCTGCAATGGCATGTACGCCTTCTGGGGCCCATTTTTCATCTGGGTGATTTTGGGCGTGTTGAACATTGGAGGCATGAGCAAGAGCTACCCCCCGCTTAGCGCCACGCAGTGGGCGGGCGCTGTCATCATGGTTCTCGGCATCTTTGTCATAGCCGTGAGCCCTGCGCGCTGGTTCGGGCGCGGACGTGAGGATGCAGACGATGTCGTTGAAGGCGGGAGACCCGAGGACGCCGGGATGGGTTCCGGTGCGGTGGATGGGTTGCTGCCACTGTACTACTCGATTCTGCGGCACTTCGAGGACGGAGCGGCCGATGACGTATCCGGAGTGTTGCGCGCGCTGGAACCGGCTTACGGGGGTTCGCGACAGCTCACCGAACCAGGCGTCTCCGAGGCGCTAGCTACGGCAAAGGAGAACGGGCTTCTGGACGAGGTCGGGTGCGACCAGGATGATGGTGGGAATCTGCGCGTGTGGTACCGCATGAATGACTTCGGGCGGGACATGGTTGCGCGCTACATCGGGTAGGCGTGATCTTTCTCGACTGGCTTGGGGATGCGTCCAATTTGGTGCGCGGATAATATTGGGACCATCTTGCATGAGGGTATGTCGTCGAGGCGTACCCGTCCCACCTCGTCAGCGCCGTCGGCTCGGCGAGCAGGTCTGCCGGGCTCTCCGTCCTCCGGGCGTCGAGCGACCACTTGTACCAGGCGAGGTAGTTGGCGAGCCTGCGGGTGGATACGCCGCGGAACCTCGCCAGCCAGTGCCTGGGGGCGGAGCACGCGGCGTTGACCCTGTTGAGGGCCGCCCTGTCCGAGGACGGGTACCGCTCGTTGGCCGCGCCCGTCCCGAGGGCCGCCGCCGGCAGGCACTGGTCGAGGTCGCTCACGAGCACGCAGCCCCTCCGGACCCCGCAGGACACGAGGAAGGCATGGTAGCCGGCCGCCGTGCCCCTCCTGCGCCCCGCCACCGCGACCCTGGTGCCGCCGCGCTCGTCGACCGCCACCGCGACGCAGACCTTGTCGCCGCCGAGCCCGCGCGCCGTCCCGTCGCGCCCGCGCCTGCGCGGCGGGCGCGGCATCTCGAAGCCCGCCGCCGAGCGGGAGTGGTTGCCCGAGAGGGAGTCGGGGACGGCAGTGACGAGCGTCACGCCGTCGACCCTGCGGGCCCTCACGCCCCTCGGGAACGCCAACCAGGAGTCGTGCGACTCGGCGTCCGCCACCGACGGGCCCAGCACGCGCCTCCAGCCGTGCTCGTCGCAGCCGATCGCGGTGACGACGGGGGAACTGGGGGGGCCAAGAGGTACCTCGACGTCAGCCTCCTCGAGGGATGGGACGTGAGGGGGTCGGCAGAGGGCTAGGAGCACAAGTTCAGGAATTATATCATCCCCAGCTCCCGTGGGGCTTTTTGCGAAAAGCTATTGACGGAACCTCCGACGGGACGAGCTACCGCATGGACCAGGCGCTCATGCTCTCTGGTAACGGAAGCTCGGGGTGCGGGCATGCCCCGAGCGAAGTGTGGGAAATCGACAGAGCGAACTGTCGACTATTACTTGATTGAATACACTGGCCGACAGGGGAGGCCCACGGACGAGGCGCTGAGGGGGGGCGGTCGGGGACCTCAAGGCCGGCACCTGGGTCGCGACCGACGCGCACCGCGGCTACGAGCGCGTGCTTCCCGCCCTCGGCATCACCGAGCACGCGACCACGGGTAGCCGCCTGCAGCGGGACGGGGAGCTCGGCATGGCGGACGCCCTGCACTAGAGGCTCCGGGCCTTCCTCGCCGACTTCTACGGCGTCTCGACAAGGTGGCTGGACCACTACCTGTCCTGGTTCGTGTGGCTCGGGCAGGCCAGGCGCTCCGATGCGGATGCGCTCCAGTCGCTCTCGGGCCAGGCCGCCGCGGGCCCCTACGAGAACACGTGGTGCCAGATGATCGAGCGTCCCCGGCCCTTCTGGGACTACAGGGGGGGGCGTAAGGGGGCTTCGTCAACAGTAGTCTAACAGAGAGTTAGACGAAGAGACCCAGTATGGACACATTATATCTTCGCCAGTGGGTAACGCTCTAGCTCGAAGTCAAAGGAGACAGAGGGGCGGAATAATAGAGCATGTCATTCTGTTTGGCGACCTCTTCAATTAAAGATGGAATCTTCGGAGAGTTTCCCAAATCACAAACTAGAGAGAGCTCTCTTCCAATGGGGGTGAACTTTGCATATCCAAAATGAAAGGTCTTCGGAGAATCTGACTGGCTCTTAAGATGAAACAGCTTTGTTGCTGAGACAACAACAAAGTCTCCACGCTCAGCAATAGTAAAAGAGATGCATCTCTCTGTCTCCACCAATCCAAGTGAAGTGATCAAGCTTAACTGATCAACGCTAAAACTACCGTGGTTATAGCTCCAACCTCCGGGGTCGATATCCGTAATAACTGGGATAGGATTATTCCTGTCGCCTTGAGATACCGCGCATGAGCAAAAAGCCTGAAATGCCTCTGCGTCCTCTCTAGACATCTCTTTTAGCGTCCCCATCGTACGTTTTGAAAAGGTACCTGGCTTATTTAGCTCACTGTTCAGAAGCTTACTCCAGAGCTCCCTGACCTCATCTCCATAGGCTTGTTTTGATCCTTGAATAAACTCATCACGAAACTGATCACTTAAAGCGTCAGGATTAGCATCAGAATCCATCAAGGCCACTGCATCAGAGAGGACCTCCGCTACATTATCCGCCTCCGAAGGAGTGGAATGGTAGCCGCTTGCAAGCAAAAAAGCCTGTCTATCGGTTAAGGAAGGTATTGTCCGCTTATATTGTTCATAGACCTGACAAACTGACATTGCCCTAGCCTGACGAGCCTTAGCGAGATTCTCTTCGTACTTGGCGGGATTCAGTGCCCTTTTGGTTATTGCGATGAAGTTTCCTGGAAAAGCATCCCTGACGCTTAGATCATTCTTCGCCCATTGCTTTGTAGAGTTTGATCCAAAAGAGATGTTATTAATCACTTTAACGCCGTTAACTTCGGCAGATGCCTTTGGAGAAAAATTGTCCATTCTAACCTCCCGCACAGCAAATAATTGTTACGCAACTAGAACAATCAAAGTAGAAGTAGATGAGAGAGTTTGAGTTCGACAAATCGGATCTCTCTCAAATTCCGCATCAATAATCTAATACCCTCATCCTAACCTACGCTACCATCGCAAGGTTCGGAAACCTCCCTGATGCAAGCAATTACCCCGCACGCCGGCGTGGCGTCTGCTACCGCGCGGGACATGGGCAACTTAGCTGGCGCCGTAGACGGGGCGGTCGACTTAAAGTAAAGTGGTAGAGAGTTTGAGACAGGTGAGCCTCGCTTCTTTCGAACCCCTGCCTGCAATCATCCGTGCATCCTAATCCACGCGGCTTCCGCTATTCCGCCGAAGTACCGCGAAGAGGGCGTCTCGTATCCCAGCGGCTGATGGGGCCATGAGGAGTTTAGTCGTCCAAAACCTCCGGATTATTACCTTGGGAGGCTTTTCATACTTCGCATCCCCCGGTACTCGCTCCCAGGCGTCTTGAGCCATCTCTCCATCAGCGAGCTGTCACTTCGCCTGGTCCTGTCGTCCTTGCGCCGAGTTACATGTTCGTTCTCCAGCTGAGACTTCCCAAACCCACTCTTTCTAGTCTCGCTCTGGAAAGGACGCGGACATGCAGGCGATGCCTCACCCGCGACCCCACCCAGTTATTGTGATCCCCTCCTTTTATGGTTATCCTGATGCTTGTCATCAGGAGACACAGCCGAGGGCGTGGCTTCAGAGGTTTGAGCCAACATTGACTCTACGGCTTTCCTCCCTTGTTCGACGGTCTCCTCGTCTATGTCGGAGAGTTTGGTGTCCCCGTAGTGAAGTATCAAATGGCGGACGGTCTCCTCGAACGTGTTGTGACGCGGGTGGAGCCTGTCGTACGCGGCCATGATTTTTTCGATTTCAGCCTCGTCCTGCTTCCGATACTCTTCCTCAAGCTCCTCGCGTATCGCCCGTAAAGAGTTCTCAATCAGCTCATCAAAGCGTGGATCATCGCAAAACACCGTCTTCCCGTCTGTGTCGATAATCGAAGCGGCGTTTAGCGTCAGCTCCTCTTCTCTTGGAGCACAATTTGCCTCGACTTTTTCGGCGCGCTTTTTTGCAGCCCGCTCAAAGAGGTATCGCTCGAAAGCGATCCTTTTCTCCTTGTCAGATCCAAAGATGACGCTGTCTCCGAGCGTCGAACCCGCGTCAAGGCTCTCCACGAAGGCTTGCTCGTAATAGCTCAGGTATGCATCGTACCTAGCTTCCTCTTTCGCCCTTGCTTCCTTCTTCTTAACGTTCTCTCGACCCTTGATTGCCGCGGCGATTACTTCGAGTAGACCTTGACTATCGGGCGAGAGCGAATCGAAGTTCTTCTGGAAATCGCCGCGCATATCGTTGACGTCTATGTGCTCGCGACCAACTACGGCGTCGATGGAGCAGTGGAGCCCGTCGGCAATCTTCCACGCGCGATCGATGGGGATCTTGAGCGGGTCCTGCTCGTAGCGCGTGTATGTGGGCGCCGGGATGCCGACCGCTTCGGCGAAGTCCTTCGCGGTTCTGAATCCGGCCTCCTTGCGGAGGTCCTGCAGTGTGCTCGACACGGGCCGTCTCCTCTCTATTTATATTCGGTCTAAGGAGAAATGAGAGGTATTCCCGTTGCATACCGCCCTCTCTTCTTTTGCTAAGAATCACATTAAAGCAATAATCAACAAATTGCAACTAAACAAATATCGCTATGCGATTATTAGTTCATATATGATTCGTGATGTGATACTGTAGCTTGCAAAGATGAGCATGATGAGAGTTGCTTACAAGGACGCAGACAATCCGCAAAAAGGAGGTGGAGATGGTCACGAGGTTCGAGGAGCTGCCGCTAATGACGCGGAAACAGCTTGCAAGCGCGACCGTCGAGCTCGTGAACTCGATTCGCCGTAGCATTTCGACGGGATGCATGCCGGTAGACAAAGTCGGCGGACGCATGGACATCTTGCGTGACCATGTGTTCCCCAACATCTGCAAGGGGTGATGGGAGATGGAACAGTGTGGGGTGCGGCAGAGGAGCGAGCCTAGGAGGCCGGAGTCGGTAGAAGCGACTGTAGCCACCCCCTGTCGAGAACCAGATTTCTTGGGACAGGAACCCTTCCCGCACGATAGCAGGTTCGCCTGACGACTGCGAGGGCACAGTCGGCACGATTGGGTTCGGTCCCGCCGAGGCAGTGGTCAGATGGATACTCTAGCGATGGTACTGGGATTAAACGTTTTGGGCGGGTCCACGAGCCCGTCTCACTCTGGGTCTGGCGAAGCTGTCATTCTCGAAGTGACGTGCAAGAGGTCGCCACTCTGTTCCGCGCCGACCTTGGTCGGTGCGCTTGACCGACTTGTGACATGCCTGATGTCGCCCCATCGCGTCCTTCAGTCGCGAGGGCTTGGGTACCCTTACGACGGAAGTTACGTGATGTCACATGCTCGCTTCATGGCTCGCCTTATGCGTCAACGTTTCCTTGTGCGTTGAGTACTTGGTATGCTTATCATCTATGAAAGTAACCATCAGGATGGGGGCTGATACGGTATGCCTCGGGACGTCAACATTTATTGCGACGAGAGTCGTTATTCGAACCCATGCGATCCCTTTCTCGTCATTGGTGCCATGAAGTGTCAGCGCGAAAAGAAGCGCGAGATTGTCCGACAACTCGATGCGCTCAAGCATGAGCATGGGATTGGGGGAGAGTTCGGTTGGAAGTCCGTCTCGAAGAACAAGGGGGACTTCTACCGGGCTGCCATCGACTGGTTTTTGGGGTGCGATGACCTCCTCTTCCGTTGCGTCGTAGCCAGGAAAGATAACCTCTGGTCACGCGACGACGAAGATGGCTTCTACGTCGTGTACCACCAGCTTCTCTATCACTGGCTTGAGGCACCAAATGCCTATCACATCTACCTTGACGAGAAGCGAAACTCAAAACAGTGGCAGGTGGACGTGCTCAAGCGAAAGACTGAGGACTACATGCCAGGAGGTTGCACGGTTGCCTGCGTCGAAGAAGTCAGCTCACGGGAGTGCACGCTCGTACAGGAGGCGGACTTTCTCATCGGCTGCGTGGGTTACGCGTGGAACTGCCATACCGACCGTGCCTGCTATCCCCATGGCAGCGAGTTCAAGCGGGAGCTTTGCTATCGTCTCGCTCGAGGACTGGGGCGACCTTCCTTATGCTTTTCCACCTGGGCAAGCGAGCGCAAGTTTAACGTCTTCCACTTTGGGGAGTAACCGATGGCGTACACGATAGGAGGAGACGGGCTACTAGACTTCTCGGGTTGCGGGAGCGAAGAGGAGATGAAGCGGCAAGCTTGGGACTACTATTACGAGCACCTCAACCAGCGGCGGATTGTTGCGTGGGACAACAAGCTCGTGCGTGGCTTCAACAAGTGGGCGTTTGACCATGTGGTAACCTCAAGCACCAACAAGTGGGACGTGACCAGGGGTCATGATGGGGGCTTCAGCGAGCGACGGGCGAGTTGCCTGCCGCTTATTCCGCGCGTTGTGCAGGGAGACCTTCAGTCCCGTTCCTACCGTGTGCTGAGACGGCGGGGAAAGCGCGACGTAATCCGCCGTGTGCTGTCCGTCATCGAGATCGAGCACGAGTACTTTATTGTCGTGCTTGAGGAGGATGGTGACAGGTACCGCTTCCGCACCGCATTTCCCTCGAACAAGGAATACTTCCAAAAGTGTGTACGCAACGATGGAACCTACTGTGGCATTTGTGGGAGAAAATGAGAAAGCCCCGGATTCCGGGCTCCGAGGCAGGCCGTGTCATAAACCTTCGGTAAATGACTATAGATATATTACCCCGCGGCCTCCCAGCATTTCAATGGTTGGAAATTCGGGCGTCGAACCTCTACTTCTCTACCGCTACTGCTAGTTTTGAGTTTGGTTCGGGTGGCGGGCTAGTTAGGATGTGATTGAAGCCAGCGTTATTCCTACGTGTCGGCTCTCTGGTACTATTTTACCGACTAGAGAATCGGGATTAATGAAGAAGAATTTTTCTTACCATCGAGATACATTATTGAATCAGAAGGGTGTTGATTCTCATGTTTGGACATGTTAGGAAAACTCGAAGCGATTGCACCGTTGGAACATATGAAAAGAAGCACGGCTTGCCGACTGGAATTATCAAAAATTTAAATGGTCGGAAGGCCCGGAAGGACAAGACCCTAAAAACGTTACGCAAAGAGACTGGAAAGGAATTCCGATAGTAATCACGTTCGGACGGGTGTCGAAGGGGCGTAACACCAATTCTCCCGTTGTAGTTCTGCTCCGAGCTACGTATCGTTCCTGTTGAAATCCCACGTGGATGGCTGCTGCTGCGATGTCAATGGAAAGCGCTATACGTTCGTGTTTGTGAGGGTCTGGCCCGTGGATGACGGAATGTCTTTACGTTCTTGGTGGACTGTTCGATTAGGCCATGCAGCACTCCTCGGACCACCCGCTGTTCTCATCTGCAAACAAAACCCCTGACGGGTAGTTCCCCCGCATCGGTGGGGGCTACGAGTCAGGGGCCGTTAATGAGTCGAGGATGGACGAGCGTTATCCTCTGAGCTCATTGTGCCGACAAGAGGGCTGGCGTTGCGCTCGCGGGTATTTAGAGTGAGTCCGAAGCAACCCGAAGCAACCATCCAGGGAATCCCGCTGATGTTCGCTCCACAGTGATTTGCGACACTAGAAAGTAACCCTAATATGTAGGGGGCGCAAATTGGAGCCACGAAATGTGAGAATAGCGAAAGCCAGCAGTTAGCGCATGGTAGGACCATCAAGATGTCTTGTCCCGCTAGTTGAAATTCCTGTAGTGATTGAAGTTCATGCAGTGTGGGTTAATCCGGGCTGCCCGTAGTAGAGCTTGGCATCTGTCGTGAGAAGTGCAGTATTGTCGTCCACCAGCGATAGTAGCGAACAGTCCGCAACCCCAAGGTATTCGTACTGGGCGAGGTCCGCTGCTTTCCGGCTGGGGACGTACTCCTCCACGCGAACCACCTCGTCTGACTGCAGGAACGCCTTGAGCCATGCCTTCTCGCGTCCATCGTCAGCATCGTGGAAGAGGTCGGAACACTCTGTTACCACGTTGGGAGTGACGACGGCTTGCCTGAAGCGTCCTACCAAATCGGTGACTAAGTCAAAGTCTTTGGGCATGTATTCGCGCACCCTGCGTCTTGAGCCCAAGGAGCTGCAGTCTACGGCGCCGTATGCCAGGACCACCAGCATGTTCGCGTCGAGGAGGATGCGCGTGGGCATTCTCCTACCTGCTCGCGCCATAGTCGAGGACCTTGCCCGTTGCGTCATCGATGGTCACGGTCTTGAAGGTGCGGTTGTCCTTCATCGAGCCAGCGAGGCCCGCAAGAGGGGAGGACGTCGCCTGGTCCCAGGGGCGGGCAAACCCGACGTCGATGCTCCAACGCTTGTTCTGCTCGTCGAAGCGGGTGCCTTCCACGGCGAATCGGATGTCACGCAGAATCTGCTCTTCTGGCGTGTCCTCGCGCTCGCTCCCAGTGAGGCCCTCGAGCTCTGCCACGTAGTGCGCGGCAGTTCTCACGGCTTCTCTCACATCCATGGTTCCGACCTCCTTAGATTTCGAAAGCTATGGCGTCGTTTAGTATACGGCCCCACGCTAGCCCTCTCCCTCCTTTCAGGATAAGGAAGAGAGGGGTGACTTTTCCCTGACTGTCGGTTCCCGTGCGTGAATCTTGCACTGGACTTGGCCTGATTGCGTTGTCAGTCAATTCTGGCGTCGCGAGCGATGCGCGTCTTGGGGCCGCGCTGCCTGATGAGGGTCGGTGGCGAGCGCTATCCTCGGGATTCGTTCTACCGACAGGAGGGTTGGCGTTGTGCTCACGGGCATGAGAGGGCGCCTATTGAGCGCGTCGCTCAGTCTAGGGAGTGTTACCGGCTAGAAAAAGGGTGGACGCTCCCATCGGGATCTCACCTGTCTAGGCTCCCCTGCGGTCACGTTCGCGTCCTTTCGGCCGTGGTGCCCCGAATGCCGGCGGGAGATGCGTGGAGAGGGTCGGGGGCACTTCTCTCCCTCGTGTAACCGCTCGCACGAGAGGCGTCGAATCAGTCCGTAGCCGTGCGTCGCAACCAGAGCGGGTGGGATAATGGCCCCACTGACGTCTGACCCGAGGGGTGTGCCATGTCGATCGCGAGCTGGTGGAGAAGCAGGAGCCATGACGACGGGCGCCACGACGATGGGGAGGGGAGCGAGCCCGCTTCTCCCGTCGATGGGCGAGACGATGGGACGGACCTCGCGGCCGCGAGCGATCCGGGCGAGGTTGTGGTGTCGTGGGCGGGTCCCGACGAGCTCGCGCGCATCGAGGGCGGACACTGCCGCTCCGTCACCATCCCCACCCCGGGGGTTGCCGCCGCGGCCCTCGATGGCCTCGTGCCTCTCGCCGCCAACGTGGGACAGGCCGTCCAGGAGCATGGCATGGCCGTGGTCAAGTTTCCGGAGGGGGTCGGTTGGGCTGACCTCTGCGTGCGCGGGGGCGACGGCTGGAACCTGCTCTCGAGCTTTGGAGAGGACGGCAGGTTCAACGCGATGGCAGGAATCAAGCAGGCGGGGCTCACCCCGGTGGGGGCGGCGAACCTCGTTTTGCAGGCGGGCGCCGTCGCCGTGGGCATGGCGTACATGAACCAGATCAGCGGGCAGCTCACGGCCCTGCAGGAGGGCGTGGGGGAGGTCCTGAGGGAGATGGGGCTCGAGCGCGACGCGGCGCTCAAGACGGCGTTCGACGACCTGCGCATGCTCGGCGAGAGGCAGCGGGAGTTTCTCGCCACGCCCGAGAGGCGCTCGCGTGCCCTCCTGATGGCCGACCGTGCCCGTCACGACGCGAACGAGGCCTGGAACTATCATCTCTCTGCCATCCGCGGCCTGGGCGAGGAGCTTGCCGGTGACAGGAGGGTGACGGACGAGGGAGCGATTCGCGGGAGGATCGACGAGCTCGCGTCCCTGGAGGCCCGCGCCGCCTGCGCGTACGGGCTCATGGGGATGGCGGAGCGCGTCTCGATGGGAATAGAGTCCGACTACTCGGGGGAGAGGATCGAGGGCGCCCGCAGGATGGCGAGGCGCCTCGACGACGAGTACGAAGCGGTGATAGGGCCCGTTGAGGAGGAGCTTCTTGGGTGCATCTCCGGGATCGGCGGGTGGCCGCTGATTCCCGCGGAGGTGGAGGACGACGGGTACGAGGCCCGCAACCCCGTGGACGGGGCGCTCCACGAGGTTGGCAGGCAGGCGGGGAGGCTGAGCCCGCGGCGCATGGCGAGGGCGGCCGAGGATGACCTTGCGGGCAGGAAGGCGGCAGCCCGTGAACGGCTACTCCGCGCGAACGAGGTCGCGCGTGCCGCGGACGCCTACGAGGGCCAGCTCGATGACCTCGACTTTGCCTTCAATCAGGCCGACACGCTTCTCGTGGGTGACGGGCAGGTCAGGGCGATTTCCACGCGGGAGTAGGGTGGGGGAGGGGGTGGCCCGGAGCTCGGCCTTGGGCGGTGGCGTCGCTGGGCAGGAGCGAAGCGTCGTCTGTATTCGACCCTGAATGGGTTAGCGACATGAGCTTGAGGGAGCCGAGAGTTATTCTCGCTCGTGCGGAGCAATGAAGATGTCTTGTCCCGCTAGTTGAAATTCCTGTAGTGATTGAAGTTCATGCAGTGTGGGTTAATCCGGGCTGCCTCGTAGTAGAGCTTGGCGTCTGTCGTGAGAAGTGCAGTATTGTCGTCCACCAGCGATAGTAGCGAACAGTCCGCAACCCCAAGGTATTCGTACTGGGCGAGGTCCGCTGCTTTCCGGCTGGGGACGTACTCCTCCACGCGAACCACCTCGTCTGACTACGGGAACGCCTTGAGCCATGCCTTCTCGCGTCCATCGTCCGCATCGTGGAAGAGGTCGGAACACTCTGTTACCACGTTGGGAGTGACGATGGCTTGCTTGAAGCGTCCAACCAAATCGGTGACTAAGTCAAAGTCTTTGGGCATGTATTCGCGCACCCTGCGTCTTGAGCCCAAGGAGCTGCGGTCTACGGCGCCGTATGTCAGGATCACCAGTATGTCCGCACCGTGGAGAACGCGCGTGGGCATTCTCCTACCTGCTCGCGCCATAGTCGAGGACCTTGCCCGTTGCGTCATCGATGGTCACGGTCTTGAAGGCGCGGTTGTCCTTCATCGAGCCAGCGAGGCCAGCAAGAGGGGAGGACGTCGCCTGGTCCCAGGGACGGGCAAACCCGACGTCGATGCTCCAACGCTTGTTCTGCTCGTCGTAGCGGGTGCCTTCCACGGCGAATCGGATGTCACGCAGAATCTGCTCGTCGGGAGCGTCCTCACGCTCGCCCCCAGTGGGGCCCTCGAGCTCTGCCACGTAGTGCGCGGCAGCTTTCACGGCTTCTCTCACATCCATGGTTCCGACCTTCGCGCGCACGTGCGGGGTCGGGGCTCTTGTTTGTTGGCAGGTGCGGAAACGAGCGGCTGCACCAGCTCTTTTCCCAGCTCAACCGTCACTTCATACGACACGACTACGCGCAGGTGAGCAGGGAAGAGGCGCAAAAGCTCGTCGGCAAGGCCAATGACGAACACAGGAAGATCGTGGAGCTCTTTGAAGAGGGGAGCGCGGATGAGTTGAGCGACTTCATCCGTGACGTTCACTGGAACCCAAGCAACGCGAAGTTCACTACCTGGTAGGACCGTCTGCCGAGAAGGCGGCAAAGCCGACGGGGCGCGATGCGACCCAGGCGCGTAGACTATCTCCTCGTGTACGCACTTGATGCGAGGAGGCCCACATGGTGACGATTGCGGACGTGCTGGCGCTTCCCGCCTTCAAGGACGTGCGCATCGTCGCGCCGTGCGAGGGGGCGGGTCGCCGCTCGGTCCGCAACGTGGGGATACTCGACTGCCCGCCAGACCTCAATGGCTACTCAAACTACTTCCCCGGCGAGCTCATCCTCACCAACCTGGGCTTCGCAAGCGGGAACGAGCGTCTCTCGGAGAGGTCGCTCATTACGCTGATAGACCGCCACGTTGCGGGCGTCGCCATCAAGACCGTGTACGACCCGATCATCACTGACGCCGTCCGCGAGGAGAGCTCCCGCGAGGGGGTCCCCGTGTTCGCCTACGATGGCGCCTATCACGAGGAGGTCGCCTACCAGGCACTCGACCTCATCCGCCGTGACAGCGAGGTTCTCGACAAGACCCAGCAGATACGGGGGTTCCTCCATCCGAGAAGCGACGAGGAGACCTGCTCGCAGGTGCTCTCGGTCTTTGGCGCGGTGGGTCCCCGCGTCTGGTTTGTTGTCGCGGAGCCGCGCGGGGGAGACTCGCTCTCGCTCCTGGCGACCATCTCGTCCCTCCAACGGTCCCTCGACGGGGTCGTGGCGTCGCTCCCCCAAGTCACGAGCGCCAACGTGGTGAGATGCGAGAGGAGACTCGTCTGCGCCGTGTCCGTGTCGCAGGCTGGCGTGCCCGGCATCGACCCCGTCGAGGCGGAGTCGGAGCGTGCGGCGCTTGCGGCGGTGCGGGACGTGTTCGTCTCGGGTGGCCAGGCGTACTGCGGGGCGGGGGAGTGCCTAGACGCCGCCCGGGGAGACCTCTGCCTCCGCGAGGCCATGGACGCATGCGAGGTCGCCGCGGGAAAGCGGGAGAGGTGGCTTGGCTGGGAGGACCTGGGCGAGGCGGCGCTGTCCGCCGCAGCCCGCGATGACGCGCTCCTCTCGCGTGCCGCCGCCATGATGTGGGCGCGAGTCGAGGCCTACGACGAGAGGAACGGGACGGAGCTCGTGGAGACCGTCAGGTCCTTCGTGGGGTGCGGGGGAGAGGTCAGCGCTACGGCTCAGGCAATGTTCCAGCACCCCAACACCATCCGCTACCGCCTGAGGAAGATCAAATCCCTGGTAGGCGATGAGGAACTGACGGACAGGCGCCTCCTCGTCATCGCGAGCTTGATGTCCCTTGGCGTCCAGGGGCACGATGGGCAGGCGGCGGGCATCGGCTTGCTGGGCGAGTCCGAGCGCTAGGTCAGCCCAGTCGGACTGGCATCTCCCCCCTGGCGGGTTGGCGTGACAGTTGCCGCCGCCGTCCCTGCGATGGGGCTGGCGCTGGGTGAGGGGCTCCCATCGCCATGGGCGTTGGTCGCACTGTTGGACTACGCCCCTCTCCGCTTAAAAGCGCACCGCTTTCCTGTCAAGTATCCTCTCCGTGACTGGCGTGGCTGCGAGTTGGTTTTCACTTTTTGACAAACGCCCCTCCCTCGGCTTGGCAGTCCAGCCATGTGAATCCTCCCGTCGCCCCCGTAGACTTCGAATCGTCAGGGATGGGGCGGCGCGCACCTCTCCCAAACCTGTCCGTCTGGAGGGGTCACCAGGGCTGGTGACGTCCGTCGGGACAAGCCTTGCAAGTACAGATTGAGAGGGGCTTTTGATGACGGATTCGGTATTTCAGGGGAGGCACCTGCTCTCCACCAGGGACTTCTCAAAGGACGAGCTCATGTGGCTCATCGGCTTTGCGGAGCACCTCAAGGACCTGAAGAGGCGTAACGTTCCCCACCACTACCTCGAGGGCAAGAACATCGCCCTCCTCTTTGAGAAGACGTCCACGCGAACGCGCGCCGCCTTCACCACGGCAGCAATCGACCTTGGTGCCCACCCCGAGTACCTGGGGAAGAACGACATCCAGCTGGGCAACAAGGAGACGGTCCTGGACACCGCGAAGGTGCTGGGCAGCATGTTCGACGGCATCGAGTTCCGTGGCTTTAAGCAGGAGCACGTCGAGCTCCTCGCCACCTACTCCGGCGTGCCCGTATGGAACGGCCTGACCGACCGGGAGCATCCCACCCAGATGCTCGCCGACTTCATGACCATCAAGGAGAACTTTGGGACGCTGGACGGCATCACGCTCGCCTATTGCGGACAGGGGAGAAACAACGTCCAGAACTCGCTGATGATCACTTCGGCAATTCTTGGCGTCAACTACGTCAATGCCACGCCCAAGGAGCTGGAGCCCGACCCGCAGATCGTCTCCCTCGCCCAGGGCCTTGCGGCGGAGAGTGGCGCGACGATCCGGGTTACCAACGACCCCATCGACGCGGTCCGCGACGCAGACGCCGTGTACACCAACGTCTGGGCTGCGATGGGCGAGGAGTCCAAGTTCGCCGAGCGCGTGCGCCAGATGAGCCCGTATCAGGTCAACGCCGAGCTCGTGAGCAACATCAAGAACAAGGACTGGATCTTCCTGCACTGCCTGCCTGCGTTCCACAACGCCGAGACAGACTACGCCGCCAAGATCAAGGAGGAGTTTGGCATCGAGGCCATGGAAGTCACGGACGACGTGTTCTTCTCCTCCCACGCGCGCCAGTTCCAGCAGGCGGAGAACCGCATGCACACCATCAAGGCGGTCATGGCGGCGACGTTGGGCGACCTCTACGTTCCGTACGTCTAGCCTCATCGGAAGGAGGTTCACATGGCTTCTGAGGCAACCAAGGATGCGGGCTCCGTCTCAAAGTCGGGACAGAGGCGAAAGAGCCCCAACACCTATGTGATTCTCTTCGTGGTGATCTGCGCCATCGCGGTTCTCACCTGGTTCGTTCCCGGTGGCGCCTACGACCTGGACGACGCCGGCCAGGCGATTGCGGGAACCTACCATGTGGTAGAGGCGAACCCCCAGGGCATCTGGGACGTCTTTCTGGCGCCGATCATCGGCATGGTGGGGTCAGAGACCACGAGCGCGGCAATCTCCATCTCGCTCACGATCATGTTCTTTGGCAGCTTCCTCGAGATGATGGACAACACGGGGGCGATCAGCGTCGCCCTCAAGGGGATAACCGCCAAGAACGCCTCCAACGCCCATCTCCTCATCACCATCCTGGTTGCGGTCATGGCGTTCTTTGGGACGGTCGAAGGTGCCTACGAGGAGGGCATCGTCTACTTCATGATGTTCGTCCCCGCCATCCTCTCGCTGGGGCTCGACACGGTGGTCGCCATCATGATCGTGGTCATCGGCACGCAGGTCGGCTGCCTGGCATCCACGGTGAACCCCTTCTCCGTGGGCGTGGCCTCGGGCATTGCGGGAATCTCCAGCGGAGATGGGCTTTTGCTCAGGGCGCTGCTGCTCGTCACCCTGGTTGCGCTGGCAAGCCTCATCATCTGCCGCTATGCGGATAGGGTACAGCGCAACCCCGAGCTCTCCGTCCAGTACTTCCGGAGGGACGAGGACATCCGCGAGTTCGGCGGGGATGCCCAGGGCGCGGGGGAGCTTGACCACTGCCAGAAGGTCTCGCTCGGCCTGTTCATCGCGGTGTTCGCCATCATGGTTCTTGCGTTCATCCCCTGGACCTCGATCAGCGAGAGCTGGACGTTCTTCTCTGACTTCCTCGGATTCCTCGCGGGCGTTCCCGTCCTCGGGATGGTGCTGGGGCAGGACATCACGCCGTTTGGCAGCTGGTACTTCAACGAGCTCAGCATGCTCGTCCTCGTCGCCACCATCGCCATCGGCTTCGTGATGGGATATGACATCGACCGAATCGTCGACATCGTCATGAAGGGTGCGGCAGGCCTTGTTCCCACCGCGTTCGTGGTCCCCATGGCGCGCGGCATCCAGGTGGTCATGGATGCGGGTGGCATCACGCCAACGATCCTCCACCTGGGGGAGACGACCCTCGCCGCCCTGCCGCCCGTGGTCTTCGTGATCGTCTCCCTCGCCTTCTACTTCGTGCTCGCCTGCTTTATCCCCAGCTCTACGGGCATGGCCGCGGCGACGATGGCGATCATGGCGTCGCTCGCAAGGTTCGCTGGCGTCAACCCCAGCCTCATGGTGACCATCATGTGCATGGCGCTCGGCATGGCGAAGATGGTGACCCCGGCCTCCGTCGTCGTGATGACCTGCACGTCCGCCGCCCACATGAGCTATGCGGACTGGGTCAGGAGGATCCTCCCCATCCTCGGGATCTTCTTCGTGACCTGCTGCGTCTTCCTGGTCGTCGGGGTCTTCGTGGGGTAACCAGCGGGATTAGTAAAGAACTCATACGCAAGTCAACTAGCAAAAATCCACCCAATCGCATGGGGACGGCCCCGTGCGGCAAGAGAACACCAACCGAAGGGATGTGCCACCTATGTCTACCGATGAGAAGGTCTACGTCAGCAACGCGACGAACGTCCTCAAGAAGGTCATGGTCTGCTCGCCCAAGTACTACACCTTCAACGGCATCAACGTGATCACCTCGGAGTGGATGCGCAAGGGCGACACCGAGAAGAACGACGTCATGGTCCGCGAGTGGGAGGCGCTCGTCCAGGCGTACCGCGACAACGGGATCGAGGTCGTTGAGGTCGAGGCAAAGCCCGAGTTCCAGGTCATGACCTTTGCCCGCGACTATGGCGCGATGGTCCGCGAGGGTGCCATCATGGGCCACTTCCGCCATCCCGTCCGCCAGGTGGAGGCCGTGGCGTACGAGCAGAAGCTCAAGGAGATGGGCGTCCCCATCATCGCGCGTTGCAACGCCGGCTGTTTTGAGGGCGGCGACTTCTGGATGGTCGACGAGCACACGCTCGCGTTTGGCATGGTCGACCGCACGGACGAGGCGGGCGTCGCAAACCTCAGGGACCAGCTCCAGAAGTACGGCTACACCGTCGTGGGCGTCCCCTGCCCGCCCTACAACCTGCACCTGGACATGGTCTTCAACATCGTCGCCCCGCAGGTCGCGCTCGCCTGTCTGGACGAGCTCCCGTACAACTTCATCCAGATGCTCAAGCGCCGCAACTTCGAGATCATCCCCGTCGCCTCCGAGGACATGTACAAGCACGGCTGCAACGTGGAGTGCATCGGTGACGGCAAGGTAGTCGCCATCGAGAAGAACAAGCACATCAACGACAAGATGCGTGCCCTGGGTCTCGAGGTCATCGACGTGCCCTTTGACCAGATCCTGCACGCCGGCGGTGGCCCGCACTGCCTGACGCAGCCCATCGAGCGCCCGTAAGAAGGCGCGACGCGGGAACTGCAACGAAACGCGAAAGTGGCTATCTGGGGCGACGGCACTCTGCTGGGCCGCCGCCCCTCTTCTGCAAGAGGGGAGCAATAGCACCATGAAGGTACTCATCTGCGACTATCCGGAGAGCATGATGCCCGACCACTCCCTCGAGGTCGAGACACTGAGGATGGGTTTGGGAGATGACCTTAAGGTTGTCGTCCACCCATATGATGACAGCGAGAGGGGGGAGTTCCTGGAGCTTCTCTCCGATGCCGATGCCCTTCTTACGGCGTTTGTCCCGATGGACGAGGAGGCGTTTGCGCACGCGCCAAACCTCAAGGTCGTCGCGATCAACGCGACTGGCTACGACAACGTTGACCTGGAGGCGGCGACCCGACACGGGGTGGGGGTGTGCCCGGTGGGGGAGTACTGCACCTGGGACGTCTCGGAGAGCGCCATCGCCTACATGTTCGCACTCAACAAGCACCTCAGGTTCTACACGAGGCAGATCGAGGACGAGCACGTGTGGGACTTTGCCGCTGCCCCTGAGTATCCCAGGATGCAGGACCAGACGCTGGGAATCGTCGGCTTTGGCAAGATCGGGAAGTGCACCGCGAGGAAGGCGTCCGGCCTGGTGAAGAGGGTCATCGCATACGACCCCTACGTCGCGGACGAGGAGTTCGAGCGCCTGGGCGTGGAGCGCGTGACCGACCGGGACGAGCTGTTCGCGAGTGCCGACATCATCGTGAGCCACATGTGCCTGACGGACAGCAACCGGTTCTTCTTCAACGCCGAAGCGTTCTCGAAGATGCGGAGGTCACCCATCCTCATCAACCTCGGAAGGGGGCTTGCGGTGGACGAGGGAGCACTCGTCAAGGCACTCGACGACGGCACCATCCGGGCATTTGGCGCCGACGTCCTCTACGACGAGACGCCGGACCTGGCGAATCACCCGCTGGTTGGGAGGGACAACGTCATCATCACCCCTCACTCGGCGTTTTACTCCACCGCGTCGATGCGCGACGTGCAGGTGATTCCGTGCCAGAACATCGTCCACTTTATCAATGGCGAGAGGGACCAGCTGTTCAAGCTTGTAAACGACGTTCCCGTCGGCATGGGGGCGTGAGAGCTGGCGTAGTTTGCGACTCGACAACCAATCGCACGAGAGGTGCCCGGGGGCAAGGGGTTCGACCTTGCCTCCGGGCTTGCTCTTGTGTGGGAAGGGTTTGGTCAACGTTAGCCCTTCGGGTGTCTTTCCGCTGGCGAACGGTCACCCTTCACCTCCCTTGCAATGCCATCTCTTTCTGGAAGCTCGAGCGGGCAGCTTCCAGCTGATGACATCTAGGTACTTGAGACACAAAACAACACCAATGGGAGAATGGTTTCTGCCGGGCGTCGAGCAGGGACCATTTTTGTCCGGGGTATGAGCGACCCTGAACGGGAGTATTAAGCGCTTCGTCGCAGTCTCTCGTCCCAAAGGGGTGGGCAAGGTGTCGCCAGTAGAGAAAGTCAAGGGCCTCTCAAAACAGGCCCGATCGATTTGGGGGAAGTCTGACTACGGGATTGGTGAGAGGTGGCTTCCGCTCTACGTCCACATGGCCGACTCTGCCTCTGTCATCTCGCACCTCTGGGACGAGTGGCTTTCCGAGTGCCTGAGGAAGGCAATTTCTCGGCCCCTGGATGGGGACCAGGGTCTTGCGAGACGCGTCTGCATCTTCCTTGGAAGCGCCCATGATATCGGCAAGGCGACCCCCATCTTCCAGGCGAAGGGCATTCGTCCTCACTTCGGCGCCAGCGGCGGGGGTCTTGTCTGGATGGTGGAGCACGCAGGTCTGCCCGTGCGGCATGATCTTGGGAGCAGAAGCAAGCCGACGCACCCCGTCGCGGGGGAGTACCTCCTCACCAAGGCACTCCAAGACTATGGATGGGAGAGGAGCGTTGCTCTCTCCTATGCCGATGTCGTTGGTGCCCACCACGGGAACTTCCAGGGTATCGTCGGCTTTGACATGGACCCCAGCAATATGGTTGCAATCGGTAGCGCGGACGATTGCGTGGACGACTGGCCCAAGGTTCAAGAGGAGCTGATTCGTTTCTGTCTCGCAATCTCGGGGCTAACCGACTCGGATCTGCAGAAGCTATCCTCCGTCCCGCTTCCTGCGGCGACGGCGTGCCTGGTTACGGGCCTCGTCACCATGTGCGACTGGATTGCGAGCGACGAGGACTTCTATCCCCTCGTCCAGCTCATGGATGCGGGGGAGAGGCGCATCGACTTTGATGACCGCGAGTCCACCGGCTGGCATCGCGTCTCCCTCACCCCCGCCTGGAGGGAGCCGATGCCGAAGGTGAAGCCATTCGACGAGTTCTTCTCCAAGCGCTTCTCGCTTCCGGCCGGCGCATCTCCCCGTCCAATTCAGAGTGCTGCAATGCATATCGCGTTGGAGACGAAGGAGCCCGGCCTGATTATCATCGAAGCTCCGATGGGAGAGGGGAAGACGGAGGGTGCCCTTGCTGCCGCGGAGGTCCTTGCCGTCCGTACCGGCGCAGCGGGCGTCTGCATTGCGCTTCCCACCATGGCGACGACGGATGCGATGTTCGCGAGGGTCGAGTACTGGCTCGAGCGTCTTCCGCAAGACCCAGGGATCCCCGAGAAGAGCATCTACCTCGCTCACGGAAAGGCTCAGCTCAACGAGAAGTTCCAAGGCATCGTCCATGCGAGCGGGGAGGATGGCTTCAATTCCGTGGCGTCTGCCGAGCGGTTGGGGAAGGCCACTGGCCTCTCCATGCAAGAGCACGTCGTCGCGTCAGACTGGATGTTCGGCCGCAAGAAAGGTATGCTCTCGAACTTCGTGGTCTGCACCGTTGACCAGGTCCTGATGGCGGCGCTTGACATGAGACACCTGCCACTCAGGCAGCTTTCCGTCGCGGGCAAGGTCGTGATCATCGACGAGTGCCATGCCTACGACCTCTACATGCGTCAGTACCTCTTCAGGGTCCTCCAGTGGCTCGGCTACTGGCATACGCCCGTCATTCTCCTCTCCGCGACGCTCCCGAGTGACCTTCGCAGGCAGATGACCGACTGGTACCTGTGCGGTTGGAAGGCGTCGGAGAGCCTTACAAACCCAAACGCTTCCGATTCGTCGAAAAGAAGGTTCGTCCCGGCGTACCTGTCTGGGTCTAGGAAGAAGTCCACTGGCGCTCCGCCTCCGACGCAGCAAGGTGTTGCGTCGCTCATTCCCGAGGCGAGATTGGATGCCTATCCCCTGATCACCTATACCGATGGCACAGCGTCGAAGACGCTTGAGACCGAGGCGTCCGGTCGTTGCGTGGACGTTGCGCTCTCGCTCATCGACGACGAACTGGACACGCTGGCGTCGCTTCTCTCCGAGAGGCTCTCCGGAGGCGGTTGCGCTGGGGTCATCTGCGATACGGTCTCGAGGGCGCAGGAGGTTGCGAAGGCGCTTTCAAACTCGTTCGGGAGGGACGTCGTCTCGCTCGACCACTCCAGGTTCATGGACCTGGACAGGATGGAGAACGAAAAGGAGCTGAGGTCTCGGCTTGGGCGAGATGCGACTCGGGAGAACGGCAGACGACCCGTGCTGTCCATCGTCGTCGGCACGCAGGTGCTCGAACAGTCGCTCGACATCGATTTCGACGTGCTGGTGACCGATGTCGCCCCCATTGACCTGCTGTTGCAGAGGTTGGGAAGGATGCACAGGCACCAAAGGGGGGAGGGGGAGTCGAGCCGTCCCGAGAAGCTCCGCTCGGCAGAGTGCTTCATTCGTGGCATCGAGGAGTGGGAGGATGGCGTCCCCAGCGTCTCCAAGAGCATCACGTTTGTATACCAGAAAGCTTCGACTCTGGAATCGCTCGCAGTTCTCGGACTCGTCGATGCCGGTTCGAGGATGGAAGTCTCCCTTCCCAACGATATCCCCCGCCTCGTGAGGACCGCCTACTCTCGCAATATCTCGGCATATATCCCCGAGCGTTGGCGTGAGGAGTACCAGAAGGGCTGTGCGGCGAGGGAGTCCAAGGAGGTGGAAAAGACGAATAGGGCGAAGACATACCTCCTCTCTGACGTTAAGGAGCTCGTTCGCGATCAGTCTCGTCTGTCATCCCTTGCTTCCCACAACCAGGTGAGAGGGGACGAGGATCGTGGCCAGCGTGCCGTTCGAGACACGCAGGAGTCTATCGAGGTCCTTCTCGTGAGGGAGTGCGACGGAGGGGGAATCTCGCTCCTGCCCTGGGTGTCGTATTCGGGGGTAGAAGCTGGGGAGGAGATCCCAACGTACGAGGAGCCTCGCCCGGCATTGGCGCGACTCATTGCCCAGTGCGCCGTCAGGCTTCCCCTCTCGGTATGTCCTGTCTCCCTCGAGGACAAGTGCATCGGGGAACTCGAGGAGAAGTGCGGGAGATACGTTTACGCCTGGCAGGACTCCCCGTGGCTTGCTGGGAGGCTCCTTCTTCCCATGAGGGAGATGGATGATGGGTCGTTCGAGGCGACCGTTCTTGGAAATGAGCTTCGATACACCCGTCGCGATGGGCTATCGACCGTTCGTAGAATACCAACCCTTTCACAACCTAATTGAAATAGAATCAAACCAAGAGAAAGGAGGTTGGTATTCCCCCGTTCCTGGTTCTGAGGAATTGATTCCGGGGGGTGACCCATAGGTGGTCAACGGGTTCGTGTGTTCCCCGCATTTGCGGGGGTTGGTTACGTCGAACGTTAATCGGGAGGGAGGAAGAATGGACGAGACGGACGCGAGGGTGGCGTTCAGCATCGCAACTGACCCATGGATACCAGTCATCTACCTAGATGGGAGCAGGGGCGAGCTCTCGATGGTCGATGTTTTCGACAGGGCTGCCAGCATTCGAAGAATCCAGGGTGATGTCCCGATGCAGGAGCTCCCCATAGTGCGGCTGCTGCTGGCGATTCTGTATCGAGCGAACTCGCCTTCGGCCGCGGATGGGGGCGTGCTGGGCAAGAAGGATGTTCTCGATCTCTGGCACAGTCTCTGGATTGCGGGCAAGTTCGACATGGATGACATCAGGAGGTACCTGGATTACTTCAGTGATCGCTTCTACCTGGACGATCCCTCGCACCCCTTCTACCAGGTTCCTGATCTTGAGTATGTGGGGAAGGAACCGGACGGTGTTGACGAGCTGGTGGCGGACGTCCCGAAGCCGGAGAAGTTCCTTTTCTCGATGAGGGCGAGAGGGACGATTTCTAGCCTCTCGCTTGCAGAGGGAGTCCGCTGGCTCATTTTCCAGCAGAGTTACGCTCCTGCTGGAATCAAGACACCGGTGGTGGGTAACAGCCACGTCAAGAGCGGGAAGGTGTATGCGCCCAAGGGTTCGGTCGGAACGGGGCTGTTGGGTGCCGAGGGAGGGGTTTTCCTGGAAGGGGAGAACCTCTTCCAGACCCTGATGCTCAACTGGGTACTCTTCGACGAGAAGCGGAAGAACGGTCACCTCATCTGTGGGAATGCCGCAGGCATTCCCTCGTGGGAGGCGGACGAGACTACGCCGGACCTCGTTCCCGCGACAACTGGCAATCCCAATGACCCCGTGAGTGCGTATACGTGGCAGAGCAGAAGGATGAGGCTCGTCTTTGACGAGACCGGGCAGCGCGTGGTTGGGGTGGTCAGCTGCTACGGGGACATCCCCTCAATCGTCAATGGCGCCGATGCCGAACCGATGACCGCCTGGAGGAAGAGCGAGGCCCAGCAGAAGAAGCTTGGCCTTCCCTCCGCCCCTCTAATGCCGAGGGCTCACGATTCCGAGCGTGCAATTTGGCGTGGCCTCTCCGCAGTCGTTTCCAAGGAGGAGGGGAGCGAGGATTGTCGCCCGGGCGTGGTGCGTTGGGCGGAGCTTCTTCAGGAGGAGGAAATCCTGCCGAGGGAGACCCTCCCCTACGTTGCCATCCACGCCCAGGGGATGAGCTACGGAACGCAGTCGAGCGTGTTCGAGGACGGGGTCGATGACATCCTGGACGTCAGCAGTGCCCTCCTGTGCCATGATTCGCGAGCGTGCTCGGGTTCCTTGAAGGTGATAGCGCAGGCCGACGAGGCAGTGGAGCTGCTCGTCAGGTTCGTTCGAAACGTTCAGAGGGCCTCGGGAGACAAGAGCGCGAAGGACAGGGCTAGGGTCAAGTCGTCCTACGTTCGGGCGCAGGCCTTCGGTGAGATCGACCACCTCTGCAGGGACAGGATTGCGCACTTCCCGGGCGACGGCGACACCGTCATCGACGAGTACTGCATCGAATGGCGTGCGGAGATCCGAAGTACGCTGCTCGCGCTCGAGGGTGAATACCTCCGCGAATGCGCGCCGTCCCTCTTCGCCGAGCGCTACGAGAAGCCCGAGGACAAGAAGTCGGACAGGGGGATGACCGTGGGCAAGGCAGACGCGATCTTCAGGGCGTCCCTTAACAAGGCCCTGAGCCCCCTGTACAAGGAGAAGGACTCCTCCAAGACGGTTGGGTCAGCGACTTTGAGTGAGGGGATGTGATGGGGATGCAAAGCATCAGCGTTGCCTCCAGAGAGGTTGGCCGGTGCGTCAACGCTAAGGTCGGGAGGCTCCAGAGCGCCTATCTCCAGGGGTTGGCACCCGCGAGGGCAACGATGGCCCGCCTGAGGAAGTTGGACGCCCCCGGCGGGGGATCTTGGATGGTCGTCGGTGAGGAGGTGTTCTCCGACCTCCCCGACCTTGGGATGGGGAGGTCGGTGGAGGACAAGGCCCTTCTCAGCATTAGGGCCTCCCTCAAGCTCTATTCGATTCACCAGCAGTCCAAGGACCATCCGATGGCGGTCTTCCCTAAAACGGGAGGGGAGCACTCGGGGCGCTTTGGCAGGGCATGCCGCCTCATCACGCTTGGCAATCAAAATGAGGATGGGGCTCCGGGGGTCAGGAGGCGCCTGGCGAGCGTCGAAGCCGCGTCGGGGGACTTCCGTGGCGTGGAGACCTGCGTGCGTGCGCTCGTGAGGCAGATGAGGGCGAAGGACGTCCAGCTCGACTACGGTGCGCTCGCCCGGGACCTGTTCCTCCTGCAGTTCGAGTCTGCTCGCGAGGGGGTCTTCCTCAACTGGGCGAGGGACTACTACGCACCCGTCAAGTCAGCGACCTCGGAGGATGGGGCCGCAAGCGTCCGCCAGTAACGAGAGTGGAGGTAATCATGTATCTTGACATCAACGTTTTGCAGGTTGTCCCGCCCAGCAACATCAACAGGGACGATACTGGATCTCCGAAGACGGCGGTCTATGGCGGGTACCAGCGCGCTCGGGTGTCGAGCCAGGCGTGGAAGCACGCGATGAGGGAGAACTTCTCCCACTTCGTGGATGCGGAGAACCTCGGGTACAGGACTAAGCACGCGGTGGGTCTGATTGGGGAGAGCATCAAGGCACAGCGCCCCGACCTCTCCGACTCTGCCGAGAGGCTGGCGATGGGCGTCCTTTCCACCACGGGCGTGAAGGTGGGGGAGTCGAAGCGCGCAGGTTCCGACAAGGGCTCGCAAGTCTCGCAGTACCTCATCTTCATCGGGAGGCGAGAGATAGACAAGCTCGCTCGCATCGCTATCGACGCCCATGAAGCTGGGGAAGACCTCTCGAAGCCGTCGAAGGACCTCAAGAAGAAGGTCTCCTCCGCCTTCCACGGGCAGCAGGCCCTCGACATCGCCCTCTTCGGTCGCATGCTCGCCGACGCCCCCGACCTCAACACGGACGCATCCGCCCAGGTGGCTCATGCAATCTCGGTGAACAAGGTGTCGCAGGAGTACGACTACTTCACGGCGGTGGACGACTGCGTCTCGTCTGACAATGCCGGAGCCGCGATGCTGGACACGCTGGGTTACAACTCGTCCACGCTGTATCGCTACGCGACGGTCAACGTGGCGTCACTGCGCGAGCAGCTTGGCGACGATGCTGCCACGGCGGAGGGTGCACGTGCGTTCGTCCGTGCGTTCGTGGAGTCCATGCCCACGGGGAAGCAGAACACCTTCGCGAACAGGACGCTTCCGTCCGCAGTGCTCGTCGCTCTGAGGGAGGAGCAGCCCATCAATGGCGTCGGTGCCTTCGAGAGCCCCGTCGCTCCGAAGGAGGGGGAGTCCATCTCGTCCCAGGCGGAGGGTCTGCTTGCTAAGCAGCTCAACAGGATGGCGGACATGTACGGGCAGCGTCCCGCAAAGGCATGGTGGTGCGCCGTCGATGGCGGTGACGAGGCGCTCGAGGAGTTTGGGCAGCAGGTTGACTGTCCCCAGCTCTACGATGCGGTCAAGGAAGCGGTTCTCGGTCTCCTCTCCGAGGGTGAGGAGGCATGAGCGTCCTGCTCCTGAGGTTCTCGGGTCCGCTCCAGTCGTGGGGCGACTCCTCCCGCTTCGTTCGCAGGGACACCCGCCAGGAGCCAACCAAGAGCGGAGTGGTTGGCATGCTCGCATCGGCACTCGGCCGCTCCCGCGAGGACGACTTGAGCGACCTGGTAGCCCTCGAGTTCGGTGTCCGCGTCGACCAGTCCGGGAGCGTCTTGTGCGACTTCCAGACGGAGCGTCCCTCAGACGGCGGAAAGGCGATGCCCCTCTCGTACCGCTATTACCTCTCCGATGCAAAGTTCCTTGTGGCCCTCGGTGGTGACGAGGCCCTGCTGGAGGAGTTGGAGCGAGCTATCAGTGCCCCGGTGTGGCCCCTGTTCCTGGGGAGGCGCTCGTGCCCTCCCGACGAGCCGGTCTGCCTCGGGCTGTCAGAGGACTACTCGGGCGTGCGAGACGCGCTCCGCCGCCACCCCTGGATTGCGGCGGACTGGTATCGGGAGCGCTCGGGACGCGTCGAGCTGGAGGCCCTCTGCGATGCGGGGGAGGGGGAGGCTGGGTTCGAGCAGCCGGATCTCCCCGTCAGCTTTGGGTACGCGTGCCGCAGGTATGCGAGCAGGCGCATCGTTAGGTTCAGGGTGCCCATCGACTCGCTGCCGGGTGCGGAACCTGCGATAGCCGCCTCCCCGCAGGCAAGCGGAGCCATCCTTCCCGGCGGGCACGATCCCATGGGATTCTTCTAACGGAGAGGAGGACGGAGTGTATATCTCTCGACTTCCACTTAACGTGGAGAGGCGTGGCGCGCTCAGGCTCGTGAGCTCCCCATACCGCATGCACGCAGCCGTCGAGGCGTCGTTTCCTCCTTGTGCCACAAGGGAGTGCGAGGAGGGGCGGATCCTCTGGCGCATCGACCAGTCCCCGAGGAGCGAGGAGGGCGTATGGCTGTACGTCGTGAGCCCGGAGAGACCGGACTTCTCCCACATCGTCGAGCAGTGCGGATGGCCGACAAACCCTGGCTGGGAGACGAAGGACTACGGTCCTCTCCTCGATCGGGTTGGTGACGGGCAGGTCTGGCGGTTCCGCCTCAAGGCGAACCCCGCCCGAAAGGTGAAGGCTGACCTTGGCAGGAGGTCAAAGAACCCAAAGGTAATCGGAAAGGTGCAGGGTCACGTCACCGTCGAGCAACAGCTCAAGTGGCTAGAGGACAGGTCGGGAAGCCACGGCTTCTCCCTGGTCGTGGACAAGGATGGATTCGTCCAAGTCAGCGTCTCGCAACGGCGCACGGAGCGCTCGAGGCGAGAGGGAAGTGACGTAACGATCTGCACGGCGGTCTACGACGGGGTTCTGCGGGTTGAGGACGCCGACGCCTTCAGGCATGCCCTGGGGTTCGGAATCGGGAGGGCGAAGGGGTTCGGCTGCGGCCTCCTGACCATCATGCCCACCCGCTAGGGCAGAACAACAGAAGTCTCTTCAAAGGAGAGGGGCAACCATGTCCGATTCAAATGGGTCTGCTAGGGGCGCATCGAGTCGGAGGGGAGCCCCTCCCCCTGACATTTCGGAGCTGGTGCGGGTGGAGGACAGGATATCGTTCCTGTACTTTGAGCATTGCAAGGTCAACCGCTCCGACAACGCAATCACGGTCACGGACGAGGAGGGAACAATTTACGTCCCGTCCGCAAGGCTGAGCGTGCTCATGCTCGGACCTGGGGCGACGGTCACCCATGATGCCATGACCGTAATAGGCGAGAGCGGTGCCTCCGTGATCTGGGTGGGGGAGAGGGGCGTGCGCATGTACGCGTTCGGCAGTCCGCTCACCCACTCAAGCGCGCTGCTGCAGCGACAGGCCAAGCTTGTCTCCAACACCAGGTCGAGGCTCGCCGTGGCGCGCAGGATGTATGCGATGAGGTTCCCCGGCGAGGACGTGAGCGGCCTCACCATGCAGCAACTGCGTGGCCGCGAGGGGGCTCGCATCCGCAAGGTTTACAAGGAGTGCTCGGAGAAGACGGGCGTCTTCTGGGACAAGAGGACGTACAACCCGGACGACTTTGACGAGGGGACCGAGATCAACCAGGCTCTTTCTGCGGCGCATGCCTGTATGTACGGCCTCGCGCATGCGGCAATTGTTGCGATGGGATGCTCCCCGGGTCTCGGGTTCGTGCACACGGGCCACGAGCGCTCCTTTGTGTATGACGTTGCCGACCTGTACAAGGCTGAGATCTCCATCCCGGTGGCATTCGAGACCGTGGCGGAGTTCCCCGTGGACGTTGGTGCGGAGACCAGGAGAAAGATGAGGGACGCGGTCTACAGCCTCGAGATCATGCCGAGGATGGTAGGTGACATCAAGTCGCTTCTCCTTGAGACGGAGGATGCAGAGTGCGTGGATCCATCCATCGATCACGTCGGGCTCTGGGACGAGAAGGTTGGAGAGGTTCCGGCAGGTAAGTCATATAGAGAGGGCTGAGGGGAAGAGGGGAGGTGACCGGCAATGGTGGTCATCGTGCTCACCGCCTGCCCTACTGGGCTGCGCGGCGACCTGACGCGCTGGCTGATGGAGATATCCCCCGGGGTGTTCGTAGGTGACGTCTCGGCTAGGGTGAGGGAGGCCCTCTGGGACCGCGTGCTCGCGCTCATCAAGACCGGGCGGGCGACGATGGCGTACTCGTATCCAAACGAGCAGCACCTTGCCTTCAAGGTGTGGCAACCGGACTGGGAGCCGATCGACTGCGAGGGGATAGAGCTTGTGAGACGCCCGAGGGGTACCGAGGATGCGACGATATTCGGCTCTCCTCCCAAGGGGTGGAGCCGCGCATCGAAGTATCGGCAGGCAAGAAAGTTCGGAAACTAGTTTTGAGGCGAACCTTGAAAACCGAATGACTTTCGTTGAAATGGGATATGATTCTGCTGGTCGTTAAGTGTGCTCCCCGCATACGCGGGGATGATCCCCATACCAGCCGCCTCGCGCGCGAGTATATATGGTGCTCCCCGCATACGCGGGGATGATCCTCCCGCCCGAAAAGCGCGTGAGGTGGGCCACCAGTGCTCCCCGCATACGCGGGGATGATCCCGGACGGAACTCGTAGTAGCCCTCCTCGACCTCGTGCTCCCCGCATACGCGGGGATGATCCCGTTGTGCATGGCCCTCGCGTGGGTGCTCTCGAGTGCTCCCCGCATACGCGGGGATGATCCCAGCCGCAACGGCGGCACATGTGAGGTATGGGAGTGCTCCCCGCATACGCGGGGATGATCCCCCATACGGCAACCTGCGACGCCATGCTGCTGAGTGCTCCCCGCATACGCGGGGATGATCCCTCCTCGCCCTGGATCTCGAGGTTGACGTAGAGGTGCTCCCCGCATACGCGGGGATGATCCCTGTCGTGCTGCTCACAGGTGCTGCAATGCGTGGTGCTCCCCGCATACGCGGGGATGATCCCCGCCAGACGGGCAAGTGCCTCGACCTCAAGGGGTGCTCCCCGCATACGCGGGGATGATCCCTCCGACCATTGCCAATGGCGTAACCACGTGGGGTGCTCCCCGCATACGCGGGGATGATCCCTGCGCAAGGTTAGTTGCTGCCGTCTCCGCGTCGTGCTCCCCGCATACGCGGGGATGATCCCGCAGAGCGGAATCGTGATTCTCACGAAGCCCGGTGCTCCCCGCATACGCGGGGATGATCCCGCACTCTCATCGGCGGCGCGCGGGCTGGCACGGTGCTCCCCGCATACGCGGGGATGATCCCGGATGGTGCCGCAGGTTCGTGGACGAGGTTCAGTGCTCCCCGCATACGCGGGGATGATCCCTACATATCCCAGCACCTGGGAGTCTCGCGGCAGTGCTCCCCGCATACGCGGGGATGATCCCCGTTTCAACGCGCCTTAACGCATGTCAGGTAAGTGCTCCCCGCATACGCGGGGATGATCCCAGGCGCGATTCGCGGAACGCGGGGCGAGACAGGTGCTCCCCGCATACGCGGGGATGATCCCGTCCGCCGTCCCTCCATGCGCAAGTCCCCAGTGTGCTCCCCGCATACGCGGGGATGATCCTGGGCCATTCGCGGATTCGGCAAATTCCACGTCGTGCTCCCCGCATACGCGGGGATGATCCCGAGTTCGTGAGCGTTGCCGAGAACCTCGTCAAGTGCTCCCCGCATACGCGGGGATGATCCCAGGGTGTCGTCGCGCTCGCCCTCCACGATCTCGTGCTCCCCGCATACGCGGGGATGATCCCGTTCCCCCGCTCACGTCCGCATACTTGCCAGTGTGCTCCCCGCATACGCGGGGATGATCCCGAGCGAGAGGACCGGCAGGCACTTTTGGCTCCGTGCTCCCCGCATACGCGGGGATGATCCCGGCGCACGGCCTGCCGCCCACCGTGGCCTGCCGTGCTCCCCGCATACGCGGGGATGATCCCTGGTCTTTTGCAGCGACTGATTCTTGTAATCGGTGCTCCCCGCATACGCGGGGATGATCCCGGCAGCGCGAACGCCTCCAAGGGCAACGTCAGGTGCTCCCCGCATACGCGGGGATGATCCCGTCCAGCATCTCGACGCGATGAAAGTCGCAACGTGCTCCCCGCATACGCGGGGATGATCCCTCCGCCGAGGTGGTAATCGGCGGGGAGATATAGTGCTCCCCGCATACGCGGGGATGATCCCAACGTCCCTTCCTTGAAAATGCCGCTTGCCCAGTGCTCCCCGCATACGCGGGGATGATCCCGCCCTCTCGCCGGAGACCACGGTCTTTGAGCCGTGCTCCCCGCATACGCGGGGATGATCCTCGACGATGAGGATACCTGGGGTGAAGGGACAAGTGCTCCCCGCATACGCGGGGATGATCCCGGTCGCACCTCCACCGTCCACATCAACACCGTGTGCTCCCCGCATACGCGGGGATGATCCTAGCCGGAGACACGGCGGAGGAGGCGTCATCGAGTGCTCCCCGCATACGCGGGGATGATCCCAGCCCCTCCGAAGAGGGGCTATAAAGGTTTCGGTGCTCCCCGCATACGCGGGGATGATCCTAAGCTGCGGGCGCGAGTCCTCGGCCGTGGTGAGTGCTCCCCGCATACGCGGGGATGATCCCGGGTAGTCAACCGCGTGCTCCCACGTGGTCTTGTGCTCCCCGCATACGCGGGGATGATCCCTCCCGAGCTTCCTCCGGGCTCGGAACCTTGAGGTGCTCCCCGCATACGCGGGGATGATCCCAGTGTGCCGACGCGCTAGGGTATGACCTCACGGTGCTCCCCGCATACGCGGGGATGATCCCTGACCGTGTGACCTGCGAAATCTCTGGCTCCCGTGCTCCCCGCATACGCGGGGATGATCCACGACTGCAGCTTGTCGTTGCTCCACCCAAGCTGTGCTCCCCGCATACGCGGGGATGATCCCGTGCAGCAGTGGACGGACAACGGCAGTCGCGCGTGCTCCCCGCATACGCGGGGATGATCCCTTCGGGGATGACATACCCACGGGACGGCTCGAGTGCTCCCCGCATACGCGGGGATGATCCTCGACGCGCTGGCGTGGCCCAGTATCGCCGAGAGTGCTCCCCGCATACGCGGGGATGATCCCGCACTGGCCGAGTACATCTCCGAGCATAGCGGGTGCTCCCCGCATACGCGGGGATGATCCCTGCGCGAGGTTTGTCGCAGCCGTCTCGGCGTCGTGCTCCCCGCATACGCGGGGGATGATCCCTCCCTCGACGTGCGTGGCTATGACGTGACCGCGTGCTCCCCGCATACGCGGGGATGATCCCCCGTCGCGGTCCGGCATCTCCCACATGTGGGAGTGCTCCCCGCATACGCGGGGATGATCCCCACCTAGACACGATTCGGAACTGGGCGCGTCGGTGCTCCCCGCATACGCGGGGATGATCCCGGAGCCGTGTAAAGCTCGCGCCCGATGCCAAGGTGCTCCCCGCATACGCGGGGATGATCCCCACGGCTCGCGCTCGTCGTACCAGCGAATCGAGTGCTCCCCGCATACGCGGGGATGATCCCGGGCTAGAGATATCGTCGTTGAGCAGGTAGTGGTGCTCCCCGCATACGCGGGGATGATCCCATTCCGCAGTACGAGCCGACTGGCGAGTGCCCGTGCTCCCCGCATACGCGGGGACGATCCCGTCTTGCCATCTGCGCTCTTGCCGACCGTGATGTGCTCCCCGCATACGCGGGGATGATCCCCGCCTGCAGTAACCGCACGTCACGTCGGTGGTGTGCTCCCCGCATACGCGGGGATGATCCCGACGCGGGATTCACCGAGTTCCTCAACTCCGGGTGCTCCCCGCATACGCGGGGATGATCCCTCCGCCTCGGGCTCCTTGGAGAAGAGCACGTGGTGCTCCCCGCATACGCGGGGATGATCCCTACCTCATCTCCGATTCTTACGTCGTGGACATGTGCTCCCCGCATACGCGGGGATGATCCCTTTACCTTGTACAGGAACTCGCCCTTGTACTTGTGCTCCCCGCATACGCGGGGATGATCCCGTAACCTGGGAGGACGCCGCCACCGAGGCCCGGTGCTCCCCGCATACGCGGGGATGATCCCGCGTGCCTTTACGAGTGGAGCGACGCACTGGAGTGCTCCCCGCATACGCGGGGATGATCCCGACACCACCGGATACCCCAAGAAGACCGCCGTGTGCTCCCCGCATACGCGGGGATGATCCCGACTGGGCGTACTCCGTGACCTCGCCGGCCCCGTGCTCCCCGCATACGCGGGGATGATCCCCGGCCTGGACGACAGCGCCATCTCAAGTTCCGGTGCTCCCCGCATACGCGGGGATGATCCCCGCAACCTCATGATTCGGGCTTTTCAAAAAAGTGCTCCCCGCATACGCGGGGATGATCCCCAGTAGCAGGCCAGCCCCGCGCCGAGGGTAGAGTGCTCCCCGCATACGCGGGGATGATCCCCCAGTCTTGCCGTAGCCGCGCCCGACGTACAGGTGCTCCCCGCATACGCGGGGATGATCCCTACAGCCACACCATGTTTTCATGACGTTCTATGTGCTCCCCGCATACGCGGGGATGATCCGAGGCCGAGGCCTGTCGCAAGAGGGACGAGGCAGTGCTCCCCGCATACGCGGGGATGATCCCCTCGTGGAGCTGAAGAACGACAAGATTACCAAGGTGCTCCCCGCATACGCGGGGATGATCCCTGCCGATGGGCTTATCCCGCACTCGTTCGCCAGTGCTCCCCGCATACGCGGGGATGATCCCTCGGCGGTTTCGTGGGTCAAGGACAAGCTCAAGTGCTCCCCGCATACGCGGGGATGATCCCATCGCTCGTGGAGCGCCGTGCTTCTCGATGAGGTGCTCCCCGCATACGCGGGGATGATCCCAGACAATCTGCCGTGGCAGGAGTGGGCCGCCCGTGCTCCCCGCATACGCGGGGATGATCCCGACACATACCTCGCGGACAGCGAGTTCGACAGGTGCTCCCCGCATACGCGGGGATGATCCTGAGCCGTGGTCTGCGGCGAGCCATCACCTCGTGTGCCCCCCGCATACGCGGGGATGATCTTGGATGAAGCCACAAGGGCGGCAATCCCAGTGGGTACAACCGGAACTTGCCGGGACGTCGGTTTTGTCGAGGTTCGGGAAGGGGTCTGCCGCGCATAGGGATGACTGGAGGCTGGCGGTGTTACCCGTGGCGGATACGCAAGGATTTGTCGCGTATGGGTATCCCCCTGGCTTTCCACTGAGCTTGGAGATTAGGCAGCCCGACTTGGGAGGGGGCAATGCCAACGGATGGGCGAGAGGAGCAAGTAAAAGATGGACATCGACGCTGTCTGCCGGTCGCTGACGGGTGTGGGGCTTGTCGACGCGGTGATTCTCGACACCGAGACCACGGGACTCCATCCCGAGTGGGATGACGAACTCTTGTCGCTCGCAATCGTGGACTCCGACGGGCGGAGGCTGTTCAACAGCCTCGTTCGACCGAGGCACCATGAGGCGTGGCCGCAGGCACAAAGGGTGAATGGCATCTCACCCGCCATGGTCTGGGACGCTCCTACCGCGGATGAGCTGAGCGACGTCGTATCATCTTTTGTGTCAGATGGGCATTTGGTCGTCGGATTCAACCTCATATTTGACCTAAAGTTTCTACTGTGCGAGGAGATCATCTCCCAGCCACCGCAAATTACCTTCGACGTAATGAGGGAGTATGCGAGGGTTCATCCGCGTCGGTCTGGCCGTGGCTCCCGCGGATGGGTGAGGCTGGAGGACGTTGCCCATCATTACGGCATTGCGTTCTCCCCGCACAATGCCCTGGAGGATGCGCGTGCGACGGCCGGATGCTTCCGCGCGCTCCTAGGAGACGAGAGTTATGTGCGCGCCGTCCAGGCGCAACGGGGGCGGGAGAGATGATCCCAGCACGTGCTCGGTAGCCGCTGCTACTGCTCGCAACGTTAACGGGGTCTCATCGGGCAAACGGGATGGGTCCGCTGTAACGTGACCAGGCTCCTCTCGCCTAGAATTGCAGCGATGCCATCCACGACCTTGGGGGGGAGAGATGGACAACCAGAAGGTCTTTGCCATGAAGCTCTCGCGTGTGTATCCGCTGCTGGTGCAGAAGGCGGAGCGCAAGGGCCGCACAAGGGACGAGGTGAATCAGGTCATCTGCTGGCTCTGCGGCTACGACGAGGCGGGGATTCGCGCACAACTGGAGCGCGACGTTGATTGCAAGACGTTCTTCGACGAGGCCCCTCGCATGAATCCGCTCGCCTCGCGGGTGACCGGCAAAGTCTGCGGCGTGCGGGTGGAGGACATAGAGGACCCCACCATGCGCGCGATCCGACAGCTGGACAAGCTTGTCGACGAGCTCGCAAAGGGCCGTCCCATGGAGCGGATTCTTCGCAGGTAGGATGGCGACGCCCCTGGCGGGCAAGTGTCGTGGCGGTTCAGTGGGGAGAGCCCAAAGTGCTGGTAGACTTGCCGACGGGGGAGAGGGACGCGGGCCACGACCGCTCGCATAACAATCGCAAGGGGTGCGGCGCGCCGTCGCGGACGGGTTGCGTCGCTCCCCCTGCGAGAGTCGCCGAGCCATGAGACGGATGCGTGCCCAGTGCCACACGCGAGCGGCTGACATCCGGCCTAATCGGGGTCTCGCGCACCACGCGGCAGGCGAGAGGGGCGGCGGGACGTCGGCGGGCGGGCCCGCCGCGCCTCCCCGATAAGAAGTGTGGGAGAGAGGGGAGAAGCTCCGCCCCGCAGCCGCACCCGGTGGGACGAGTTGAAGCCGGGTGCGTGCCGCCCCTCTCGCCTGCCGGTTGCTACTGGGCGTCGGAATCCGAGCTGGCCTCGCTGACCTTGGGATCCTGCGCGGGTGCCGCCCGGGCGGCCTTGGGGGTGTCGTCCTCCTCCATGCCCTCGCGGACGTTCTTGACCGTCTCGCCCAGGGTCTTGCCAAGCTTCGGGAGGTTCTTGGGCCCAAACAGGACCAGAACCACCAGAAGGATGACCATCAGCTCGGGCATTCCCATTCCAGCAATCATGTGATGCCTCCTCGCATTCGCGGCAAAGCCTGGGCGGGGCATCCGCCTGCGTCTGCCCGGGCTCGTTCATCGAGGATCCTAAGACGTGGTCTGCTATTTGTTAAATACATAATGCGGCGGGCATCCATACATGGCTTGTATGTTGCCTGGCTGCTGGGGGAAAGAAGAGCGCGGCCCGCGCTTTGGCGGCCCCATCCCATGGCGGGCGGAGTGCCGTTGCCGTGTGCCCTCTCGCGACCGGCACCGCCGGACTGCCGGCGGGAGGGGCCAGAACCCGGGCGCCCGTCCCCTCTCTCCTGAGCTATCCTAGGTTGCCGTTAGCCATGACCTCGGACGGAGTTTCCGCATGCTCAGGATCAGCCACTCAATCCTTCACGCCTTCGACTTCCAGAGCGGCAGCTCGTACCTCTCGCAACACGAGCTGGACCTGGAGGAGCGCCAGGTGAGGTCGTACGTCGCCCGCCGCATGCGCAACATCAGCTCCAGCCCCGAGAGCAAGCACGGCGAGTTCAGCGAGCAGAGCGCCTTCGCCGACGCCGTGCGCCAGTACGCCGTGGGCCAGCTGGGGTTTGTGGAGATCAGCCAGCAGGTGGGCGAGTACCTGTGGGAGGAGCTCCGGCGCTGCGACGACCTGGAGGAGTGCGACCTCCTGATGGCCGACTTCACGGACACGCGCGAGATGAAGGTGGACTCCAAGGAGGTCCAGGAGGACCCCGACGCCGCGGCTGCGGCAGCCTTTGATGGCAGCTCGGCTGACCGCTACCTGGCGGCCGTGCTCCTGCCGCGCAAGCAGGCCTTTGTCCACGACCTGGGCAGCGACGCGGGCGGAGCCCCGGAGAACGAGATCCTGCGCCAGGACAGCACCCTGCCCAACCCCACGCAGAAGGTCGACTCGTACGTGCTGGTGAACCTGGGGACCATGGAGATAGACTTCTTGGACAAGCCCCGCGTGGTGGGGACCGAGGAGCGCCTGGTGATCCCCGACGGCCTGCTGCAGTGCACGGCGCAGGCGTCCAGCCGCGAGGTGGTGGAGTCGGTCGAGCGCATCGTGGAGGACGTGGCGGAGCAGTACGGCGTCAACCCGGTGGAGGCCGTGGCGCAGGCCAAGGCGTACGTGGCGAGCAACGCGGACAGGGACGAGTCGTTCTCGCCCGAGGACGTGGGTCAGGCCGTGTTCGAGGACCGGCCCGACTTGCAGGAGCGCTACCAGGAAGCCACGCGCGAGGAGAGCCTGCCCGAGGAGGTCCCCATCCGTCGCGGCGTGGCAAACCGCATGGCGCGCAACCACAAGATCAAGACCGACACCGGCATCGAGATCACCTTCCCCAGCGAGTACGCGGCCGACTCCAACTACATCGAGTTCACGGCCGACGACCAGGGAAACGTCTCGATCATCATCAAGAACGTGGGAAAGATCGAGAACAAGTAGGCGGCTCGGGGCAGTCAGCGCCGGGTGGGGGAGAGGCGCGTGTCCCGTGCGCCGCGACCCATCCCGCCGGCGTCGCGCGCTCCGTCATCACGGGGGCGCGTCCGTCTCGCCCGATGCCGCCTCCCGGCGCTACGCCTGGGGCGCCTCGGTCCCGCCGTCGCCGCCCTGCGTGTCGCCTGCCGGGCCCTCGCCGAGCTCCAGCCACACGCGGCCAAAGCCCAGGCCCAGCAGCCCGTGGACAAGCTCGCAACGCAGGCTCCCCTCGGTGTGGATGCGGGCTGCGGCCTCCGTGCCCGCCTCCGAGCGGGCCGCCCGCACGAGCGCGACCTCCCCGTCCCCGCGCACCAGGTCAACGCGGACGCCCACAAGCCCCAGGGACGCCACCAGCGCGCGGGCGAACTCCACGCGAGCCAGCCGGTCGGGCGTGATGCCCACGCCCCGTTCCACCTGGGCTGCCAGGCAGATGGGCTGCGAGGGCGGCTCAGGGTCCTCTCCCATGCGCAGGGCCAGCTCCCGGACCTCCCGTGCGCCCAGCCCCACGTGCATGAGCGGGCTCTTCACATTGAGGTCGGTCGCCGCCCGGAGCAGGGTGGGCCTCGCAGCGACCTCGTCGGCGTCGGACGGCTCCGCCACGTAGCCCAGGCCGCGTGCCCGCGCGATGATCTGCAGCTCGGAGAACAGGGCATGGCGGCACAGGTCGCACCGGTTCCGGCGGTTGTCCGCAAGGCCCGGCACCTGAAGGTTGTCGAAGTCTGGCAGCAGAAGCTCGATTCCCTGCGAGTCGCACCACGCGCGGGCGGACTCCTGGGCCTCCGCGGCGATGGTCCCGCCGCAGGGCGATACCGCTATCATGCGGTCGCCCAGCACGTCGTGGCAGGTGCGGGCAAGCACGCGCGAGCCCACGCCGCCCATGAACACCATCGCGACGCTCCCCAGCGAGCGGACGTACGAGCGGAGCATGCGTTCCCGGCGCCCCAGGCTCTCTGCCCCGTCGGGCTTCCCGTCATGCGATTCCCACATCATGCGGCCACCCCTTCCCAGGTACGGCCCTGCATTAGGGAACAGTGTATCCGTGGGCGAGGGAGAAGTGATTCAAAATGGCTGGCATTTTAGGTTTCCCACGGGCCGTGCGCTGCGGTCCCGGGCGCTTAGCGTGGTGTGGAACTTGGGGAGACGGGGTGGCGCCGCCGACGCTGCAGGTAGTATGCTGGTGCATGCTCTACCACGGGCACAGATGTCACGCACGCAACTCAACCGAACAAGGGGACCTCTGTGGAATTCGATAGCATGACGCGTCGCCAGGCAATCAGGTTCCTGCTGGGCGCCACCGCCACGGCGGGGATGCTCGGGACCTTCCCCGGGCAGGCGCTCGCAGTCTCGCAGAGCGACGTGGACAAGACCAACTCGGACCTCTCCAGCGCGCAGGCGCAGCTGGACAAGGTCCAGAAGCAGCTCGACTCCATCGGGGACGAGTACCAGGCGCTCTCAGAGAAGCAGTCCGATACGCTCGACCAGATCGAGTCGGTCAACGACCAGATCGACCAGACGCAGGAGAGCATCGACGCCAAGCAGAAGGAGCTGGACGAGAAGAAGGAGCGCCTTAGCAAGCGCGTGTCCTCCGCCTACAAGTCGGGCGGGGTCGACATCCTCTCGGTCCTCCTCAACTCCAGCTCCCTGCAGGAGCTCGACTCAAACATCTACTACCTGGACAAGGTCAGCGAGGCCGACAGCCAGATGATCGCGGACGTCAAGTCCGCCAAGGCGGAGCTCGACCAGCAGAAGGCCGACCTCCAGAGTCAGAAGTCGGAGCTGGAGTCGCTCAACGAGACCCAGAAGGCTCAGCTCAAGCAGATGCAGGAGAAGCAGCAGGAGGTCCAGGACGTCATCGACGGCCTCAGCTCGCAGGTGAAGCAGCTCATGGACAAGCGCGATTCCGAGCTCGCCGCCATGGCCGAGGAGAAGGCCAAGCAGGAGGCGGCCGCAAAGGCCGCCGCGGCGGCTGCCGCCAAGTCCAAGAGCAGCTCGTCCTCCGGCTCATCACGCTCGTCAAGCGGCTCCGCAGCCAGCGGCGTGTCCGGCAGCACCAGCGACGGCACCACCACGGGCTCGCAGGCAAAGGTCATCGCCGCATGCAAGTCCACGCCCTCGCCGGGCGCGGGGCTCTGTGCCATGTGGGTGTCGCAGGTGTTCAACAACGCCGGCTACGGCTACGCCAGTGGCAACGCGTGCGACATGTACAACGCCTGGTGCACCAGCTCCAACCTGTCAAACCTCAAGCCGGGCATGATCGTGGCGGTGTCCTCCCATCCGCACACCTCTGCGGGCAGGATCTACGGGCACATCGGCATCTACGTGGGCGGCGGCAACCTGATGGACAACATCGGCTACATCCGCACCATCAACATCAACTCCTGGATCAGCTACTACGGCGCCACGGTCACCCCGCGCTGGGGCTGGCTCATGGGCATCAAGCTGTCGTAGCGTCCCTTTCACGCGGTTGCCCATCGGTTTCGCAGCGGGCATCCCCGTAATGGGCGTCTCCGCAGCGGCGGTGGGGTGCGTAGGCCTTTCCCGGCATCCCACCGCCTCGCGTGACTGCTCCCTGCCCTAGCCGTCGCTGCGGGCGAACGCGTTGCGCATGCCCTCGCTCGCGGTGTACAGCACCTCCGAGAGCACCTTGTCCGTCTCGTCGCGGAGCATCGCGGCGATGGCGTCGTTCTCCTTGGTCAGGGCATCCGTGGCGTCGACATACGAGAGGTCCCTTGCCACCATGTCGTCATCCGTCGCGTTGACCGCCGCGTGACCCTTGGACCCTACGGCCTCCTGGTAGCGCTCGATGTGCACCGCGCAGGAGTTGAAGTGCGGGTCGGCGAGCGCCGCGATGATGCGGTTTGCCCAGTAGAAGCTCTCGGTCGTTACCTTGGCGGTGGTGTTGGAGAGGTACTCGGGCGTCCTGTCCACGTTCGCGTACAGCGGCACGAGCGCGTTGAAGGCGTTGCTGCCGTACGCCATCCACTGGAGGGCGCGGCACGACTCGGGCAGGTAAGGCCTGATCTGGAGCACGGCGAGCTGACCGTTGCGGTTGATGCCGATGGGGCGGTAGCGGCCGCGGGTCGCCTCGGTTCCCTCGGAGCCATAGGGGTCGTAAGGCGTGCCCTGGTAGTGCAGGCTCAGCACGTACTTCACGTCCTCGATGGTCACCTTGCGCTCGGGGACGCGGCTCCAGGGGATGTCGTCGTCCTCGGGGCGGAAGTCGGCGTCCTGCCCGTCCCAGAAGTTGACGCGCGGGTTGAGGAAGCGCTGCATGCTCCAGGCGCGCGGGGTGTTGTACACGTGGTCGGCGTCGGAGTGCGAGCCAAACGCGTCGCGGGGGTTGAACACGCCCTCATCGCCACCGAGCGTGAGGTCCAGGTGATGGCGCTCCATGAACTCGGCGAGGTCGGGGGAGCACATGTGCTCCACCTGGTCGCCCAGGGCGTCCCTCAGGTCAAACTCGTCGATGCCAAGCTGGTTGGGCATGGTCACGTACGAGTCGTCGGGAACGCGCTTGGCGATCCAGTGGTGCCCTCCCACGGTCTCGAGCCACCAGATCTCGTCCGCATCGCTGAACGCGATGCCGTTCATCTCGTAGGTTCCGTACCGCTCGAGGTAGGAGCCGAGGAGACGCGCGCCCTCGCGGGCCGAGGTGACATAGGGGAGGGTGATGGTGACCATGTCCTCCTCGCCGATGCCGCCCACGACCTCGGGCACGTAGCCCTCCTCGCCCTCGGTGCCCTTGGCGGGGACGTACTCCACGAGCGGGTCGGCGCCCAGCACGCGCTCGTTTGTGGTGAGGGTCTCGGTCGCGGTCATCGCGACGTTCCTCTCGTTGACACCCGCCGCGGCCCAGACGCCCTGCGAGTCGTCCGCGTCGGGGACCGAGGTGTAGCGCATGGGGTTGTCCGGCAGCTCGATGCTCACGTGGCTGATCTTCGCCTGGTAGTGGCGCGGCTGCTCGCTGGGGTGGACCACCTGCATGCGCTTGGGGTTGTACACGCCGCTGGGAGAGTCCTCGTTGCGCGCGATGATGGTCGAGCCGTCGTAGCTCGCCGCCTTGCCTACCAGTATCGTGGTGCAGGCCATCGTTCCTCCTTGGTGCTCGTTACTTCTCATAACGCATCACATAATAGCGATGGCGAAGGTGTGACGGCGCCCGCCGTGCGACCGCTCCATCCAGCCACGTTGCAAAGTCGTAACCTATCTGGCCGCTTGGCTTGGGCCTTGGCATGCCATAATGCACACCACGCTTCATGCGAGGAAAACCACCATGCCAACGGAGGCATTCATGCCAGAAGCAATGCACTTCAAGCGTCGCCTGCCCATCCCCCAGGAGATCCGCGAGGCGATGCCCCTTCCCGCCGACCTCGCCGCAAGGAAGCCGGCGTTCGACGAGGCGGTCGCGTCCATCATCCGCGGCGAGAGCGACCGCCGCCTGCTCGTGATTGGCCCCTGCTCCGCCGACCGTGAGGACTCCGTGCTCGATTACGTGAGCCGCCTCGCCCGCGTGCAGGACGAGGTGCGTGACAAGCTCGTGATCGTGCCCCGCGTCTACACCAACAAGCCGCGCACGCGCGGCACAGGCTACAAGGGGCTGCTCCACAACCCCGACCCCGAGGGCGCGCCCGACCTGCTCGAGGGCGTCAAGGCCATCCGCAGGATGCACCTGCGCGTGGTTGAGGAGTCCGGCATGTTCACCGCGGACGAGATGCTGTACCCGTCCAACCACCGCTACCTCATCGACCTTCTGAGCTACGTGGCCGTGGGCGCGCGCTCCGTGGAGAACCAGGAGCACCGCCTGGTCGCCAGCGGCGTGCCCATCCCCGTGGGCATGAAGAACCCCACGGGCGGCTCCACCGACGTGATGCTCAACTCCATCTATGCGGCGCAGGCCCCGCAGTCGTTCATCTACCGCAACTGGGAGGTCGAGACCTCGGGCAACCCGCTTGCCCACGCCGTCCTTCGCGGCTACATCGGGCCCGACGGCATGAACTACCCCAACTACCACTACGAGTACCTGGAGCGCCTCGCAGCCCGCTACGTGACCAAGAAGTACGAGAACCCCGCCGTGATCATCGACTGCAACCACGACAACTCGGGCAAGAGGCCCCTGGAGCAGATCCGCATCGTGGACGAGGTGCTTGACTCCGTGCATCGGTCGCCCATGATCGCCGGCCTGTTCCGCGGCTTCATGATCGAGTCGTACATCGAGGACGGCCGCCAGGAGGTGGGCGGTGGCGTGTATGGCAAGTCCATCACCGACCCCTGCCTGGGATGGGAGAAGACCGAGCGCCTGATCCACTCCATCGCGGAGCGGCTGTAGCGGACACCGTTCCGGCACCATCGGCAAACCCCTCCTTCGCAATCGCGTCTCGGCAGCCCGGGGCGCGATTTCCGTTTGAGCCTGTCTTGCGTGTTTGTTATAGTAGAACAAACGTTCTTATTTTGGAAGAGGTGGGCATGGCACAGGGGCTGTCGCACGCGGACTACGCCCGGTATGGGCGCCAGTCCCTCGACCAGATCGCGAGGGACTGCGACGTGGAGGCGTTCCACGCCACCGGCCCGGGAGGGCAGGGCGTCAACACCGCGGACTCCGCCGTGCGCATGCGCCATCGCCCCACGGGCATCGTCGTGGTCAGCAGGGAGTCCCGCAGTCAGTATCGTAACCGGCAGCTCTGCCTGCAGAAGATACGGGACGAGCTCCGCAGGCGCGGGATCCCGCCCAAGGTTCGCCGTGCCACAAAACCCACGCGTGCCTCCGCGAGGCGTAGGCTGGAGGGCAAGCGGCGCCGCGGCCAGGTCAAGCGTCTGCGGCGCCCGCCCGAGGACGAGTAGGGTCAGCGGCTTCGTTTGCCCCCACCTCGTCAATCGGGCTCGTATCCATCTCGGTCATCGGAGGTAGCTCATGTTCCGCAAGTCAACCGACAAGCGCGTTGCGGCGTTCTTCGCAGACGGCCTGGAGGAGTGCGAGGGGCTGGTGGTCTGCGACCTCCTCTTCCGCTCCGGCATCCCGTGCGACAAGGTCTCCATCACGTCTAACCGCTCGGTGACGTCCAGCCACCAGGTCACCATCGCCTGCGACCGCTCCATTGGCGACGCAGACTTCTCGTTCGAGGACTACGACGTGCTCTTCCTCCCCGGCGGCATGCCCGGCACCAAGAACCTTCGTGCGTGCGAGAGGCTCTGTGACGCCGTCGTGGCGCACGCCCGCGCCGGCAGGGACGTCGCCGCCATCTGCGCCGCCCCCTCGATCCTTGCGGAGCTCGGCCTCCTCGAGGGCAGACGGGCCACGAGCAACCCCGGCTTCCAGGACGTCCTCGCCGAGCATGGCGCCACGGTCCTGCAGGACCCGGTCGTGGAGGACGGCAACCTGGTGACCAGCAAGGGCCTGGGCACCGCCATCGAGCTCGGCATCGCGCTCACCAGGAGGGTGCTGGGTGACGAGGCGGTGGAGGCCCTCAAGGGCAAGATCGTCTACAACGGGTAGGCCGCCGTGCCCCGCCAGTACCTGGTGATCGACCTCAAGAGCTTCTATGCCTCGGTCGAGTGCGTGGAGAGGGGGCTCGACCCCCTCGTGGCCCCCCTCGTGGTGGCTGACCTCTCCCGAAGCGACAAGACCATATGCCTCGCCGTGTCCCCCGCCCTCAAGGCGAGGGGCGTCCGCAACCGGTGCCGGATCTTCGAGATGCCGGAGGGGATCCCCTACGTCGTCGCCCCGCCCCGGATGGCGCTCTACATGCGGCGCTCGTGTGACATCTACTCCGTCTACCTCCGCTACCTCTCGGCGCAGGACATACACGTGTACTCGGTGGACGAGGCGTTCCTGGACGTCACGGGGTACCTAGACCTGTACGGATGCACGGCGAGGGAGCTGGGCGAGCGCATACGCAGCGAGGTGGTCAAGGAGACGGGCATCCCCGCCACGTGCGGGCTGGGGACCAACCTCTACCTCGCCAAGGTGGCGCTGGACATCACGGCCAAGCACAGCCCCGACTTCTTTGGCGAGCTCGACGAGCAGTCGTATCGGGACACGCTGTGGTCTCACACTCCCATCACGGACTTCTGGCGGGTGGGCCCGGGCACGCAGCGGAGGCTCGCCCAGATGGGCATCCACACCATGGGGCAGCTGGCGCTCCATCCGCGGGAGCCCATCTACGACGCGTTTGGCATCGACGCCGAGATACTCATCGACCACGCGTGGGGGAGGGAGCCCGTCACCATGGCGGACATCAAGGCGTACCGCTCCCAGAGCCACTCCCTCGCCAACGGGCAGGTGCTCTCGCACGACGTCGACTACGGGGGAGGCCTCCTCATCGCCAAGGAGATGGCGGACCAGCTGGTGATGGACCTCGTCGCCCAGGGGAAGGTCGCGCGTTCGCTCCACCTCGACCTGGGGTATCGGGCGACGCGTGAGGAGCGCGCGCTCATCGCGGACCAGGCCCGTCGTCAGGTGGACGGCAGGGCGGGCGAGCACGGGGCGAGGGTGCGCGTGGGCGAGCTGTTCGAGCGGGGGACGGCGGCGCTGCCCGCGCACTCGAGCTCGCTCGACGAGGTGTGGGGCTGCCTCGAGCGGCTGTACCGCTCCATCGCCAACCCCCGCCGCCCCCTGCACCGCATCTACATCACGCTGGGGGAGGTCCGCGACGCGGATGGGGGCGGCATCCAGATGAGCCTCTTCCAGGACGTCCCCCGTACGGAGCGCGAGCTCCGGCGCACGCAGGCGGTCAACGCGGTGCGCGACAAGTTTGGGAGCAACGCGCTGCTCAGGGCCCACGACCTTCTCCCCCAGGCGACGGCCCGCGAGCGAAACGGCCAGATTGGGGGGCACCGCAGTGGCATGTGACGAGGGGGCGCAGACGGAGGAGGATCGGCAGTTCTACCTGAGGCACCCCCGCATGCCCATGAGCGAGCGCGCCAAGATCTTCGTCCCGTTCGACGCACTACGAGGCTTCAGGGAGATGCTCGAGGAGCGCGAGCGCGAGGCGGAGGGGTCGCCCGCGGGCCTCGGCGAGGGAGTGGCAGGCGTGTCCAAGGGCTCGGGAGGGCTCCGTTCGCACGGTTGGGATGGCGACTCGGAGGGGGTGCCCGACGATGCCGAGGCATGGTCGCCCGAGGCGTTTGACGCCGATGCGGCGGACGCCTGGGATGGCTGGGACCCAGGAGACTGGGCCGGCGACGACGGGATGGGTGTCGATGCCTGGGAGCCGGGTGGCGCGGGCGTGGATGCCGATGGCTGGGAGGCCGACGGCGTGGGACCTGATGACTGTTACGGAGGCGACTTGGGAGCGGACGACGGTGGCTGCAAGTTCTCGGGGAGGTCCCGGCGGGTATAAGCAATCGCATGCGTGGGACGAGGGGAGAGGTGCGTTGATGGCAAACATGACCGACTACCTGCGGTGGCGCGGGGACCTCGCGATGGACGAGTTCCCACTGAACGACGCGGACGCGCTCGTGCTGTCGTGCCTAAGCTACATCGACCTCGCCGGCTTCGTTCCCGTCGAGCGTACCGAGGGTGCCCCGTTCGCGAGCCTGCGAGAGGCGGTGGCGGGCGGTCCGACGGTGACGGTCCGCGACGCCGTGGATGGGCTCCTCTCCCATGTGGGCGGAGACATCAGCGGCAGGCTCAGGACCCTCGCCTCGCTCGATGCGGACTGGCTTAGGGCCCTGGGAGACTCCCGTCGCTTTGGCGGGCTCCTACTGCACGACTACCAAGACGTCCTGGACGAGTCCCGGGCGCTGCAGTTTGCCGCCCTGCAGGTCGACCTGCCAGATGGTGACAGCTTCGTCTCGTTCAGGGGGACCGACCTCACGATCGTTGGCTGGCGTGAGGACTTCATGCTCAGCTTCACCCAGACGGAGTCCCAGACGCTGGCGAGGGAGTACATGGAGCGTGCGGTGCGCAGGGCCTCCCGGCGCGGGCGCCGGGTGCTCGTGGGCGGCCACTCCAAGGGAGGCAACCTCGCGGCGTTTGGCGCGGCGAGCTGCCCGGAGCCCCTGCGCGACCGCATTGGGACGGTGTGGAGCTTCGACGGCCCGGGGATGGCGCACGAGGTCATGCCTCGCAGCGCCTGCGAGTTGCTGGGGGAGAGGTACCGGCGATTTGTGCCTGCCTACAGCGTCATCGGCATGCTCTTCGACCATCCCGAGGAGCCGCGCACCTACGTGAGGAGCACGGCGGACCGGATAAACCAGCACGACCCCATGAGCTGGGAGCTCACGCCCCGCGGGCTCGTGGACGCCGGGGAGCTGCAGGGCGATGCCCGAATCATCGACGACGCGATCGAGCGCTGGTACAGCGACGTGCCGCTTGCAGAGCGCGCCGCGTTCGTGAACGAGCTCTTCGACGTCCTGGGTGCGGGTGGCGCGACGAGCTTCGACGGAATGTACGACCCCGCGAGCGTGCAGAAGGTGCTCTCCGCCGCCGCCAACGCCAGCGATGCGAGCAAGGACATCGTGGCGAAGCTTGTGAGCTCGACCGTCTCGACCACCGTGGACGCGTATCGGAGTGCCGCCAGCGAGGCGATCGACAGTGCCCGGTCGGCGGCGGCCAGCGCGTTGGCGTCGGCGGGGGAGAGCGTGGCGGAGCAGACCGCCGACCTGCTGAAGACGGTGGCGGGACGCGTGTCGAGGCATGCCGGCGAGCGCGGCTCTCGAGGGGAGGCGGACCAGGCCGACGAAGCCGACAGCTCCGAGAGAGCTCTACAAGGGGGACGCGACGGGGCCTTGGCCACGAGGGCGCATGGCGTCCTAGCGCGACGCGCGGGCTCGGGCAGGATCGTGAGGGTCGAACAGCCCGAGAGCGAGGGCGGGGACGACGCGCCCCGCAATGCGACAGGGGGCCGGGAGGGCGAGGACTCGATCGTGTTGGAGCGGGTGCTCCCGGACGGGAGCGTCCGTAGGCCGTTCGAGTAGGAGTTCGGGCCCCTCTCGCACGCGGGCGAAACCGCGGCCAACGGGGTAACGCCAGGCTTGGACGCTCAGGCCCCTCTCGCACGGGGTGAAATGCCGCGGGACCGCTGGGGACCACCTAGTCCGTAAGCCCTCCCAGAAGTGAGGACACGATGCTGATGATGATCGCACCCCAGAACGCGGCACCAAACCCGGAGAGGACGATGCCGGCATTGAAGATGTTGAGCGCCAGATAGCTGGCGAGCTCGAGCATGAGCGCGTTGAGCACGAGCGAGAACAGCCCCAGGGAGAGGATCGTGACTGGGAGGGAGAGGACGCGCATGATCGGCTTGACGGTGGAGTTGACGAGCGCGAGGGCGAGCGCTGCCATGATGGGACCGATGTACTCGCCGCCCACGACCTGGATGCCGGGAACGAAAGCGATGGCGAACATGATCGCGATGGTTGTGATGAGCCAGCGTCCTATGAAGCGCATGATCCCTCCCGTCGCCCGCGGGTGAGCGGGCCTCGTGTGATGGGACGATTCTACCCGTGGATGTTGGAGGGCATGCCAGTCTGTGGACGGGCCGTGGAACTTTATCGCACTAGTGCGCTAAAGTAGTCTTGTGGGAGCAGACGTGAACCCGTGGCATCCAGGGAGGGGCGCATGCCAGGCCAGTCCGACCGACAGAGGGAACGGCTCGAGGTGGAGGAGGATCGCCTCTTCCAGGCGCTGTGCACGCTTCGCACCCCCGAGGAGGCGCGTGCGTTCATGCTCGACGTGTGCAGCACGCGTGAGATCGAGGATCTGTCCCAGCGTCTGCAGGTTGCCACGCTGCTTCGTGGCGGCAGCTCGTACGTTGCGGTCTCGGAATCAACGGGCGCCTCGTCCACCACGGTGAGCCGTGTCTCCAAGTGCCTCAATGGGCCCGCTGGCGGCTACCGGCTGGTGCTCTCGCGCCTGGATGGACCGCAGGTGGAGGACTGATCGGGGGCGGGGTTGCCGCTGCCTTGGGATTGTGCGTTGGGGGAGACGGGCGCTCCGATCTCCCCGCGACCGACCATGCCGCCACATGGTCCCGCTCCCGCCCAGGTTGCCGCGCTCTTCTCGCCTGCCTCAGGGCAACCCCGTCGCGTCCGTGATGCCCCCTTTGTGTCCGGGGCTCGCGCTACCATGTCGTGCGTAGGTTCAAGCGTCCCCGCATGCCACGCGGGAACCGCCGATTCCGGGGAGGATCATGTCGCTCAGCATAGCCTGGACGAGGGAAGAGACAGTCGGGTGCCTTCGCACGCGGGAGGCGCTCAAGGATGGCCTGAGCCACGGTGGCCGTGCGGTGTTGCTGGTTCCCGACTTCCGCCGGCAGGTTGATGCGAGTCGCTCGCTCGCAGATGGCGGGTTTTCCCTCCTGGGCGTGACGGTCTCCACCCCGTCCGCGTGGGTGGGGGAGCGCTGGGAGGTCTGGGGCGACGGCACGAGGGTGATCGACCGCACCACGCGCGTCGCCGCGATGCAGCGCACCCTTGCGCGTGTGGACCCGGATCGCCCGGGTGGCATCGGCGACAACCCGGGTACGGTGGACGCTCTCTGCTCGCTTGCGTCGCTCGCGCTCCCGTGGCTTCCCCTGGGGGACGGGGATCCCGCCCGCTCCGAGGCGGGTCTCACGGATGCCGAGTGCGCCGCCCTCTCCCTCGTGGGGGACTACGCTCGCGCGATTCACGCCATGGGATTCGTGGAGGGCTCCGAGGCGATGGCTCGCGTGGCGGGCGCGATGGGGGAGCAGGGCGTGACGGTTCCGCCCGTGGTGTTCGACGGGTTCAGGGAGTTCCCGAGGAGCCTGCGCGAGCTTGCGCTGGGACTTGCCGCCACGTGCGACGTCACGGTTGCCGCGCACCTCCCGAACGAGTTTGCCGCAGAGGGGCTCCGGCGCGACCTGGACATGCTGCTTTCGGCGTTGGGGGACCGCGGTCTTGCCAACCGAGTGCTCAAGGTCGAAGGGGACGGGCGGTATCAAGCCGTCGAGAGGCCCCGCGAGCTGGGCGAGGTCCTCTCGTCGCTCTATGGCGCCCGCGAGCAGGGGGTGCCGGCCTCCGGTGCCGTCTCGCTCCTGCTGCCCGCCGGGCCCCTTGCCGAGGCGGAGTCCGTCGCCCGCAGCGTCCGCTCGCTTGCGGACGAGGGCTGCCGCAGCGTGGTCGTCGCCGCGGCGGACGAGGGGCGTGCCTGGAGGGAGCTCGCACCCAAGCTGGTCGCCCGCGGGGTGAGCGTTCGCGCTCAGCTCTCCGCCAGCGTCCCGTCCACCGAGGCAGGAAGGGCCTTCCTGGAGTTTGCCGAGTCGGTCGCCGCGCTCTCTGGCCTTGCGGAGGGGTGGCCGTCTGCGGAGGACGTGGACGAGGGCACGCTCGTGCACCTGGGCGACATGTCGTGGTGGCCGCCGCGTGCGCTGAGCGACTTCCTGCGCAGCGAGGTCTCCCACGTCCCCACGGCGCGAGCCCTCTCGCTCGATAGGGCCTGGAGGAGTGACCGCCTGCTCACCCCGGACGACGTGCTCGACACGCTCCTCAACCCTCGCCGTACGAGTCCCGAGGTCGCCGGTGCCACGCGCGAGCTGCTCCGCGGCAGGCTGGGGTCCGCGGCGGCGAGGCTCCTCTCGCCCTATGCCTCGGGCCAGGCGGCGGGCGAGCTGGCGGACTACGTCACCGACGACGCGGGCGAGACGCGCGAGGAGTACGTTGCCGGGGAGGACGCCCTGACGGATTCGCTCGCCATGGGGTCGCTTGCGGCCGTGATCGAGGTAGCGGGCGCCCTGAAGTCCCTGGGAGTCACGGCGGACCCCGCGGCGGAGGGGCACGTTCCCCTCTCGCGGCTGGTCTCGCTCGCACGCGACGCCCTGGGCGAGGCGAGCGTGGTTGCCCGCCCGCGCGTCGATGCCCATGGCGCGACGGCGGAAGCGACCATCCTCCCGTACCACCTTGCGGCCTCCCTGGCGCCCGGCAGCGTGGACGCGGTGGTGCTCTGCTCCCAGACCTCCGTGGAGTCCCCGGTGGGCAACGGGGACGACGTGGTCACCGCCATCCTCGACAGGCTGGGCGTGGAGCCGAAGGCCGACCCCATGCTCTCGGCGCGCGCGGACTTCGCCGCCCTGGTGGCGCTCCCGTCCCGTGCCCTGGTTGCGGAGCGCTGCTCGTTCGACCCCTTGGGGAGGGAATGCTACCCCTCGGTCATGCTTACCGAGCTCCTCGCCTGCTACGGCGTGGACTCCGGCGGCGACCCGCGCGAGGTGGGGCTTGCCGTGGCGGAGCTGGGCGAGACTGACGCAGAGGCCAACGCCGCGCCCTCGGGCGAGCCCTCCGCACGTCTGGGAGGGGAGACGCCCGCGCCGTCCGGCACGATAGGGTCGTCCAACAGGGCGCTCGTGGTGGTCCCTCCAGAGGGGAGGGCCGAGCTGCTGGATGGCAAGCCGCTGCTCTCCGCCTCGCAGATAGAGTCGTACCTGGAGTGCCCCTACAAGTGGTTCAGCCTCAGGCGCCTGAGGCTGCAGGACTCCGACGCGGGCTTCTCTCCCATGGAGACGGGGACGTTCGCGCACCGGGTCATGGAGGTGACCCACCGGGAGCTTCTGCGCCAGGCGGTCGAGGCCTCCGTCGTGCTGAGGGAGGGCTTTGACCCCGAGGAGACGCCCGCGGTGGCCATCCCCGGCTCGCGCCTCTCGGAGGGGGACGGCAAGACGCGCGAGCTTGCGCGCCGGATTCTGTCGCAGACCTTTGACGAGGAGCTGCGCCACCAGTCGATACGCGAGGGCAAGCGCTCGCGCTACCAGGCCTTCGTCCCTCACACCGCGAAGGACCGCGACCTGCTGCGTACGCTGAGGGACGACCTGCTCTCGGAGCTGGACTTTGAGTCGGGGCTGTTCCTGGGGTACGAGCCGCGCTACTTCGAGTGGAACTTTGGCGGGAGGGACGACCTGGTGGAGTACGCGGGCGCCTACCTCACGGGAACCATCGACAGGGTGGACGTGGACCGGCACGGCCAGGCAGTGGTGATCGACTACAAGCACAAGTCCCCCACGGGCTTCACCCGGGAGTACGACGTGTCGCAGCCGGACGGGTCGTCCCTCTCCCTGCCGCGGCGCGTGCAGTCGCTGATCTATGGGCAGGTGGTGCGCCGCCGGCATCCCGACCTCCGGGTCACCGCGGCAGTGTACCTGGGCACCAGGGGGGACCACGCCATCGCAGGCGCGGTGAGCGCGAATGCCCTCCAGAACGTGCTGGGCGACCACGTCCCGCACAGGGAGGAGGCGTGCAACGCCCTCACGGTGGACGACTCCGCCTCGTACGGGGTGGAGGGCGAGAGGGGCATGGACGCCTTCCTCGACGCCACCGAGGAGGCCATCCGCGAGAAGGTGGGCGAGCTTCTAGACGGCAACATCGAGGCGCGCCCCAAGGATGCCGAGGCGTGCTCGTACTGCCCGGTCATGAACTGCGACAGGAGGATCTCTCGATGAGCGGCATAGACCTCTCCACCCTCAACGACAGGCAGCTGGGCATCGTGAGGACGCTGGACCGCCCCGTGTTCGTGGAGGCTGGCGCGGGCTCGGGCAAGACCTTCACCCTCACGCGCCGCATCGCCTGGGCGCTCTCGCCGGGCTCGGGGGAGGGGGAAGCCGCCTTTTTGGACGACCTCTCGCAGGTGCTCGTGATCACCTTCACCAACGCCGCCGCGCGCGAGATCAAGGAGCGCGTACGCTCGACCCTGCGTGCTGCGGGCATGGGCGAGGCGGCGCTGCAGGTTGACTCCGCCTGGATCAGCACCATCCACGGCATGTGCTCGCGCATCCTGCGGAGGCATGCGCTCGATCTTGGGTTGGACCCGCGCTTCCGCGTTGCGTCGGGCAACGAGGCCAAGGCGCTCATGGACCAGGCGCTGGAGGAGGTGGTGGGCACCGCCGCCCGGCAGGGGGGAGACCCGCTCCTCTCGGCGGCGCTCGGCGAGTACGGCCTGGGTGGAACGGCGGCGGGAACCCCCAACGGGGTCGTGGGCATCGTCTCTTCGCTCATGGACGCCGCGCACTCGGCCCCCCGCGGGTTCGACTCGCTCGAGCTTGTGGGCAAGAGTGACCTCGACGGATGCATGGAGCGCCTTCAGGGGGCGGTGAGCGCACTCGGTGCGCAGCATGGCGTGACGGCAAAGGCGCTGGAGAAGATCGTGCCCTCGACCCGCGCGCTTGAGGCATACGTGGCGCTGGCGCCCGGCGAGCGGGGGCCCGAGGCGGCTCTCGAGGCGCTGGGGTGCGTGAGCCTTCCCCGCAGCAGCAAGGCGATAGCGGAGCTGCTCCCCGACGCCAAGGAGGCGCTCACCCTCGCCAAGGCGGAGGCGGCGCTCGCCAGCGTGCGGCCCCTCGCGGGGAGGCTCGTCTCCCTTGCCCGCCAGGTGGACGATCGCTTCATGGAGCTCAAGCGCTCCCAGTCGCTGCTGGACAACGACGACCTGGTCGCCCTCGCGCTCGCCGCGGTGCGGGACGACCCGGCGGTCGCCGTCGACTACGCGGGGCGCTTCCGCCTGGTGATGGTTGACGAGTTCCAGGACACCGACTCAAGGCAGCTGGAGCTCATCCGCCTGCTCTCGGGCGAGGGCGAGAGGCACCTGGCGACGGTGGGGGACGCGCAACAGTCCATCTACGGCTTCCGCGGCGCCGACGTGGGGGTGTTCCGCGCCCGCGGCGAGGGCGTGCCGGAGCGGGACCGCATCAGGTTGGACGTCAACTACCGCAGCCACGCGGACGTGCTGTCGTTCGTGGACGCAACCTGTGGCGGTCCCGCGGGGGTCGTGCGTGGCTTCATGCACCTGGATGCCAACCCCGGGCGCAGGGATTCCTATCGCGCCTGCGACCTCCCGCGCATCGACGTGGAGCTGGTGGAGGGCGCCTACGGGGCGTCCCGCGCGAACGGCGCGGTCATGGCGGCGGCAATAGCGGACCGGCTGCGCGAGTACGCGGACCACGGGGAGCGGCCGGGCGACATGGCGCTGCTTCTGGGCACCACGACCAACGCGGCCCTCTACATCGACGCGCTCAGGGCTCGCGGCATCGACTGCGTGGTCACGGGCGGCTCCACGTTCACGGCCACGCGCGAGGCGGGCGCCATGGCGGCGCTGCTGCACACCCTCGCCAACCCGCACGACACGCAGTCGGGGCTGTTCCCGCTGCTCACCTCCCCCATGTTCGAGCTGGACGCCAACGACTTCGTGCAGCTGGGCACCCGCAGGCAGAGGGCGCTCGACGCCCCCACCAAGAGGACGATTGACCGCGGGCTCGAGACCATGGAATTCTTTGGGCTTGAGTCTCCCTCTGCCCGCCTGCGCCTGGCGCGCGACGTGCTCATGCACGCGCGGCTGGCGATGCGGCGCATGCCCGTCGCGGACGTGTGCATGCAGGTGGTGCGCGAGTCAGGATGGCTCGCCCGCCTGGAGCGTCGGGGCGAGGACGGGCGCGCCGAGGAGGCCAACGTACTCGCGGCGGTGCGCTACGTGCGCGACCTCACGTCAGAGCTGGGCCTTGGCCCGGCGCGCGCGGCGACCGAGTTTGACGTGTGGCTCCAGACCGCGAAGGTGCCGCCGGCGACCCTTCTGGGCGGCGAGTTGCGCAGCGTGCGGATCATGACGATACATGCCTCGAAGGGGCTCGAGTTCCCCGTCGTCGCCGTGGCGGAGTGCTGGTCGCGGATGCCGGACCGGGGGCCGGTCGTCTCGTCCCGCCTCCCGGGTGGCGGGGTTGGCGTGTGCCTCAAGCCCAAGGGCTCGGTTTCCGTGGGCGACATCCCGGTGGAGGAGAGGCCAGAGTCGCTCTCCGAGTGGCTCGGCTGGCTCTCGGACCAGTCGGAGGACGCGGCGGCGGGGGAGAAGGCCCGTCTCCTCTACGTCGCGCTCACGCGCGCCCGCGAGGCGCTCGTGCTGGGATTGGGGGTCACGGTCTCCAAGGGCTCCGTGGGGCCCGAACTCGCGATGGGCGTGCTGGACGCGCTCGATTTGGGACCGGGCGGGCTCCCGTCCCCCGGTGTGCACGCCCTGGACTACGGCGGCTCCGAGCCCGCGCGCCTGCGCTGCGCCGCGACCAAGTTGGAGGGTAGGGGCCCCGAACGCGTCGTGAGCGCGGACTCCGCTGGCACGCTGGTGGACGGGCCGCTCCCTGCCGAGCCGGACGACCTGTTCCGGTCGCTTGCCCGAGAGGGGGAGGTCGTCCCCTCCGATGGCGGGGAGGGTGCGGGCGAGGCCTTCGGGCTCTACCGGGTCGAGTCGGATCCCACTGCGGGGAGGGTGCAGACGTGGTCTGCCCGCGAGGGGGTCTTTAGCTACTCGTCCGCCCACGCGCAGATGGCGGGCGCGATGGATTCGGTGGACACCCCCGTCGCAACCAACCCTCCCGTCGCCCCGACGGCGGGGCCCTCCGAGCGCGCCTCGCTCCAGGCGGAGTCGGAGGGCGCCCCGCTCACTGGGGACGGAGACCGCGCGACCAACCTGGGCTCCGCGTTCCACGAGCTTGCGCAGACGCTTGTTGAGTCCGGGGCGGAGAGGCCCGACGCCCAGCGGGTCGAGCGCGCCAAGTCCTACTGGGGCCTCTCCCCTCGGGCGTCCGCTCGGCTGGACGCGGCGCTGGGGAGGTGGTGCGGGTCCGACCTGAGGGCGGAGGTCCTCTCCCATGGTCTGGTGAGGGCGGAGGTGCCGTTCTTCCTCCCGGTCGACTCGAGCTACGGCGACCACGTCGAGGGGGCCATCGACCTCTTGGCGACGGACGAGGGGTCGTCCCGCGCGCTGCTCGTGGACTACAAGACGGGCGACAGGGGCCTCTCGCCGGAGCAGGTGTCGGCGCGCCACCTGATGCAGGCGAACTTCTATGCCTACGTGCTGATGGCGTCGGGGTTTGACGAGGTGGACTGCCGGTTTGCCTGCGTGGAGGTCGATGACGGGAACGGCGGTCCCCTGGTGGCGCGCTACGTGTTCGACCGGGACAACCCGCCCCGGATCTAGCGCACGGCCGCCCCCGGCGGGTCGGGTTGCGGGCACGCCCCCGCGCCCGTCTCGCCCGCTCCGGCAACCGTGGAGCCAGTGCGGAGCTTTCGTGACGCGAGCTGCCTTGTCACAGTTGGGCGTCCCGAGGCCCGCCGTGCGGAGGGCGGGAGGCAACCCGCTTCGACTACCATGTTCAACGTTGCGCGCCCGCCCCTCCCTTGGGACGCGCCACCCCGCCCGCGGGCGGGACCGGCGGGAGGGTCCATCCGGAGGTCTTACCACATGGCGTTCGTTCACCTGCACAACCACTCCGACTTCAGCATCCTCGACGGGGCCACGCGCATTCCCGACATGGTGGAGCGCGCCGTTGAGTTTGGCATGCCCGCGGTGGCCCTGACCGACCACGGCTACATGTTTGGCATCCCCAACCTGGACCTGGAGTGCCGCAAGTACAACGACGCCGCCCCGCGCATGAAGCAGTGGCGCCACGACCTGGAGTGCTTCAAGAAGGGATGGGACCTGGAGGAGCCCGAGGCTGACGGAGAGGGTGCGGACTACCAGGACTGCGTGCACGCCCAGTGGGAGTCCGACGTCGCCGTCTGGGAAGGCTCTGGACACGACCTGGACTCGGTCAAGGGCAACCGGCCTAACCTCAAGGTCAAGCCCATCTTTGGCTGCGAGTGCTACTTCATCACGGACGACTGCATAGAGCGCGGCACCAAGCAGCGCCGCTACCACCTGATCCTGCTCGCAAAGAACGAGACGGGCTACGTCAACCTTATCAAGTGCATGTCGAAGGCCGCCGGCCACGAGATGATGTACTACAAGCCGCGCACCACGCTCGCCATGCTCGAAGAGTACCACGAGGGCCTGATCTGCCAGAGCGCCTGCGTGCAGGGCATCATTCAGCAGCGCATCCTCGACGGCGACGTCGACGGCGCGCGCGAGTGGGCCGCCACCTTCAAGCGCATCTTCGGCGACGACTTCTACATGGAGATCCAGGACCACGGCCTCACCTTCCGCAACGGCTGGGACGACCGCAAGCTGGACGAGTACCTGGTGAAGATCGCCCGCGAGCAGGACATCAAGGTCATCGCGACCAACGACTTCCACTACCTCAGGCGCGAGGACGCCCCCACGCAGGACATCCTCTCGTGCATTGGCAAGGCGACCACGCTCGACGACCAGACCCGCATGCGCATGGAGGGCACCGAGTTCTACATGAAGAGCGAGGAGGAGATGCGGAGTCTCTTCTCCTGGATCCCGGAGGCCTGCGACAACACCCTTGAGGTCGCGTCAAAGTGCAACTACGAGATCGACTGGACGCACATGTACCTGCCCGAGTACCCTGGCCTGCGTCCGGGCGAGACGGCCGAGGAGCGCTTTCGCGAGGAGTGCGAGAAGGGCCTGGCCAAGCGCTACGGCGACGACTGGAAGAACGTCACCATCAACGGCATCAACGTCGAGGACCGCTACGAGCACGAGGCCGGCATCATCATTGGCAAGGGCTTTGCGAACTACTTCCTGATCGTCCAGGATTACGTGCAGTGGGCCAAGGACAACGGCATCGGAGTGGGGCCGGGCCGTGGCTCCGCCGCAGGCGCAATTGTCGCCTACGCCATGAACATCACGTCGTTCGACCCGCTGGAGAACGGCCTCATGTTCGAGCGATTCCTCTCTCCCCAGCGCACCGAGATGCCCGATATCGACATGGACTTCGACGACGAGCACCTGCAGGACGTTCTCCAGCACGTGCGCGACGTGTACGGCGAGGACCACGTGTGCAAGGTCATCACGTACTCCACGATCAAGGCAAAGCAGGCCATCAACGACGCGGCGCGCGTGCTGGGCTTCCCCGTGTACGTGGGACAGAGGCTGTCGAAGATGCTCTCCAACGACCCCAAGCTCACGCTGCCCAACGCGCTGCACAAGAACGAGAAGAAGCCCGACCAGTACTCGCCGGACTTTGAGGAGGCCTACAACAAGGACCAGGACGCGCACCGCATCATTGACGCCGCCCTCTCCATCGAGGGCCTCACGCGCGGCGAGGGCGTCCACGCCTGCGCCACGCTGATCGCGCCCACGCCCGTCACTGACCACGTGCCCACCAAGCTCGATACCAAGGGCAACGTCACCATCACGCAGTACGAGGGCCACTCGGTCGCGGACATGGGCCTGCTCAAGATGGACTTCCTGGGCCTGCGCACCCTCACGGTCATCAACAAGGCGCTCGCGAACATCCGCCAGAGCTACCCCAACGCCGCAGACATCGACCGCATGCCCGAGGGCGTGAGGAAGTGCCTGAAGGAGGGCGCCACCTGCGTCGACATCGACGTGGACAAGATCGACTTCTCCGACCCCAAGATCTTCGAGCTCTTGGGCAGCGGCCACACGGCGGGCGTGTTCCAGGTGGAGTCCGACGGCATGACCGCCACCATCAAGAACATGCAGCCCACCGAGTACAAGCAGATCGTGGCTCTTATCGCCCTGTACCGCCCCGGCCCCCTGGGCGCCGGCATGGTGGACAGCTACATCAAGCGCATGCACGGCGAGGAGCAGATCAGCTACTACGACGACCGTCTGCGCCCCATCCTGGAGGAGACCTACGGCACCATGGTCTACCAGGAGCAGGTCATGCAGATCTCGGTCAAGATGAGCGGATTCACTGCCGGCGAGTCTGACAGCCGCATGCGCAAGCCCGTGGCCAAGAAGAAGATCAAGATGCTCACCAGCCAGATTTTCCACTGGGAGGGCAACGGCGCGGACGAGACGATCTACGACCACTGGATGAACGGCGCCGTCGCCAACGGCTACAAGAAGGAGATCGCCCAGGAGATCTGGGACAACGTCCTGGAGTTTGCCTCCTACGCGTTCAACAAGTCGCACTCCGCCGGCTACGCGATCCTGGTCATGCAGACGGCATGGCTCAAGGCCTACTTCCCCAAGGAGTACATGGCCTCGGTCCTCACGTCCTACATGGGCAAGACCGACAAGATCGTTCATTACGTGACCAGCTGCCGCCGCGAGGGCATCCCCATCCTGCCGCCCGACATCAACGAGAGCGGCCGCGACTTCACCGCCACCGCCGATGGCGTGCGCTTTGGCTTCGCGGGCATCCGCGGCGTGGGCGAGGGCGTCGCCGAGGAGATCATGGCCGAGCGCGAGAGGGGCGGGGCGTTCAAGAACCTCCACGACTTCGTTGACCGCGTGGACGGCAGCCAGGCAAACCGCCGCGTGGTCGAGGCCCTGATAAAGGCGGGCGCCTTCGACTCCACCGGCTACCCCCGCAAGCAGCTCATGGAGTTCGTGGACAAGAACGACCCCGCCAACATCATCGACTCCGCCGCCAAGCGGCAGCGCGACCGCGCCGCGGGGCAGAGCTCGCTCTTCGACATGTTTGGCGACGTGGCCGGCTCCGGCTTCGAGGACCAGGTGCCGCCCGCCAACCCCGCCGACGAGTGGGACCGCCACACCAAGCTGGCACAGGAGCACGAGGTCCTGGGCATCTACGTCTCGGACCACCCGCTGCGCCCGTACGAGTACGCCCTCAACAAGGCGCGCGACTTCACTCTCGCCCAGATCGAGGAGAAGCGCGAGGTCCCCAACCCGGTGACGGGCGGCACCATGACCCAGTACACCGTGCCCGAGGGCAAGCCCATCCGCCTTGCGGGAATGATCCCCTCGGGCGGGGTCTCGAAGCGCGTGACCAAGAACGGCGACCAGATGGCCATCGTCACCCTGGAGGACATGGAGGGCGAGGTCACGGTCGTGGTGTTCCCCAAGACGTACAAGGAGTGCGCGCAGGTGCTTGAGGGCGAGGTGGACCCCGAGACCGGCGAGCGCGTGGGCGACGTCTTCATCAAGGTCACGGGCAAGCTGGAGCGCGGCGACCGCGGCAACCAGGTCATCGCCTCGTCGGTGATGCCCATCGAGCTCAACGAGAAGACCAATCGCCCCAAGGTGTTCGAGGTCTGCGTGTCGAGCCGCATGCTGAGCATGGACCGCATGCAGCAGCTCAACTCGATCTTCTCGCGCTACAACGGCTTTGACCGGGTCGAGATCCTGGTTGAGGGCGCCATGGGGGACACCATGCGCATGGAGCTCCCCACCAAGGTGGACGCGCACAACATGGTCCTTCTGGCAGAGGTCAAGGACCTCGTGGGCAAGGATGGCCACGTGGCGCTCGCCTAGCCCGCCTGGGGCGTCCGGCTGATGGGCGAGAGGTACGTCCCTCTCGCCCGCTTTTGTTCCCACGGTCATTTGCTACCAATCAGCAGTCACATGAATGAAACGCCGCGGCGCGGGAGACAATGTAGGTGAGCGGCGCACGGGCGCCGCCACCCACTAGGAAAGGAAACCACATGGCTGAGCTCACGTTCTATCGTTGCAACAAGTGCGGCAACCTCGTCATGGTCCTGGACGAGGGCAGCTGCGTCCCCCAGTGCTGCGGAGAGCCCATGCAGAAGCTCGTCGCCGGTGCCACCGACGCCGCGACCGAGAAGCACGTTCCCGCGGTCTCCGAGACCGAGGACGGCAAGCTCCTGGTCACCGTCGGGTCCGTCGAGCACCCCATGACGCCCGAGCACTACATTGAGTGGATCGCCTACGCGGACGAGAAGAAGACCATCGTCAAGCATCTCAAGCCGGGCGACAAGCCGCAGGCGAAGTTCTGCCACAAGGGCGAGGGCGCCACGGTATACGCGTACTGCAACCTCCACGGCCTCTGGAAGACCGAGCTCTAGGGCTAGGACACGTTCCCGCCCCAACGGGGGCGGATGCTGCGCGGCGGCTCTGACGGGTCGCCGCGCTTCGTTTGGGGTAGTCTCATGCCAGTCGGCGGCGTTGCCGTTGGCGCACGGACGCGGAGGTGCGACATGAGGGTTTGCATGGCACAGATGGCAACGCGCGCGGGCGACCTCGACCGCACCGTGGCGAGGATGGTCTCGCTCAGCGAGCGCGCCAGCCTGCAGGGGGCCGACCTCGTGGTGTTTCCCATGGCGGCGCTCACCGGACCCGAGGGCCTGGCGGTCACCGGGGAGCGCGAGGGGTTCGTCTCCGACGTCATGGCCGCGGTCGAGCGCCTCGCCCGCCAGGTGGCGTGCGCCTGCATCGTCCCCGTGGTGTTCGACCTCGACGGCGAGCAGGTGGCGGAGGCGGTCCTGATGGACGGCGGGCACGTGGTCCCGCTCAAGCTCGCTGCCTACGCCTCGTCCGTCCTGCAGGCGCAGGGGGCAGGCCCCGAGGCCCAGGACGCCCCAGCGCCCGACCTTCCCGAGTTCACGCTCGGTGACCTCCGGCTGGGCGTTGCCTTCACCTACGAGGACCTGGACGACTACGTCGACTTCGACTTTGACCTCGACGCCGTCATCTACATCGCCGGCTACGGCTACGCCATCGACGACCCGAGCTCGCTCTTGGGGGCGGACCTCCAGGAGGGGAGGTACGTCCAGGACGCAGAGGCCATGGGCGCCTGGGTCGTTGGCGTGGGCTCCCTTGGGTGCTATGGGGCTCAGCTCTACACCGGCTCGAGCTTCGCCATCACCCCGGCGGGCGAGCTGGCAGCCTCCGCGCCCGCCTTCGAGGAGTCGCTGACCTGCGTGGACGTTGACCCGCATCTGTCGGGTCCTCTCGACTCGCCGGTCACGCCCGAGGTTTACGACGAGCCCACCTTCCTGTGGGAGGCGCTCGCGATGGGGGTGCACGACCGCATCGCCGCCATGGGGCGTCGCCGCGCCGTGGTGGTTCTGGACGGCTCGCTGTCGTCCCAGGTCCTTGCTGTGCTCGCAACCGACGCGCTGGGCCCCACCAACGTGCGCCTGCTGGTCTCGCCCGTCGACGAGGGGGAGAGGCCCGCATGCCTCGCCCTCGCGTCCAACCTTCGTGCCGAGTCGCGCGACCTCAGGGGCGCGGCGGGGGAGCAGGGCCCGGGGCTTGCCCTGGGCGTCGCTCAGGCGCACGCCCTGGCGTGGGCGGACGAGGACGACGGCGTGGTCCTCTCGCCCCTCACCAAGACCGCACTGGCCCTGCTCGACCGCCAGCCCGCGCAGGGGGCGTCCCCGATCCTCCCGCTGGGAGACGTCTACCTGACGGACGTGGTGGGGCTCGCCCATGCGCGCAACGTGATCAGTCCCGTCATGCCTCACCTGGCGCTTGCGCCCTGGGAGGTTCCCTCCGTCCCCGGCGTGGAGAGAGACCAGCGCTCCGACGAGGAGTGGACCCACGCCGTCGACACCATCATCCTCGACCACGTTGAGTGGGGGCACCCGCTGTCCGAGCTCCCCGGGGCGACGGGGGAGGACGCAGGGCTGTGCGCCGCAGTGGTCCGCGCGCTCGACAACGGTGGGTCGTGGCGTCTCGCATGCGGCCCATGCCTCATCGCCAGCACCTGCACCCTGTGGGACGCCCGCAGGCCGCTCGGCCTGGCCTGGCACGACGTGATGGACCGGCCGTCCCCCACGGCGGCGGGCGATGGCCTGGAGGAGCTTGGTAGGCAGGTCGAGAAGGGCGGCGACGTTGACTGGACGCGCCTCATGTCACTGTTCGCGACGCCTGCCGACGCTGGCGGGGAGGACCTGCCGGACGACGTCGCCCCGGATGTGCCAGGTGACGAGGAGCCGAGCGAGGCGGACAAGATGAGCAGGCTCCGCGACACACTCGGCTGGCTGCACGACTTCTCCCAGGGAGGGGCCTTCCAGCAGCGGGGGTTCGGCGACCGCGAGGACGACGGGCGGAAGGGCCCGGACGGGTCCCCCGCAAGTGACGAGGGGCGCCGCCCCTGGCAGAATCCCTTCTCCGAGAACTAGGGGCATGCGCCCCGGCGGAACCCCTCCCTTGGCTGCCTCCGCGTGCGAGTCGACGGGTTCTGCTATGATAGAACAGACGTTCTAGACGGTACCTCGCATGGGGGAGCGGATGGTCATCATGGGCATTGACCCCGGCCTTGCCAATACGGGCTGGGGGATCGTAGAGACGCGGGGCACGGCGTGCCGGGCGCGGGCGTACGGCTGCGTGTCGACCAAGTCGGACGAGCCGCTCGACCGGCGGCTGGGGAGGATCTTCGACGAGGTGTCGAAGGCGATAGAGACCTTCCAGCCCTCCCAGCTCGCCATCGAGAAGATCTTCTTTGGGGAGAACCAGCGCTCCGCCATCGCCACCGCCCATGCCCGAGGCGCGGCGATCGTCGCCTGCGCCCGGGCGGGCATGGAGGTGGGTGAGTACACCCCCATGCAGATCAAGCAGGCCGTGGTGGGCACGGGCTCGGCGGACAAGCGGCAGGTCATCTACATGGTCAGGAACATCCTGAGGCTGGACCACGACCCGCGGCCCGACCACTGCGCGGATGCGCTTGCGGCTGCGATCTGTCACGCCAACCTCTCGCACACCATGAGCGTCACTCGCGATGCGGCGGCGGTGCAGGTGTTGGAGCAGGAGCGGGCGCAGCGCGAGCAGGAGCGCGCCATGGCGCGCGAGGTCACCGCGGCGGCGACGGCGGCGAGGGTCAACGGCGGAAGCCCCGTGATGGGCCGCTCCCGGCAGAGTAGGAGGAACAGCAAGTGATCGTGCAGCTCACCGGCTCCATCGTGGAGGTGACGGCAAGCCACGTGGTGCTCGACGTGGCGGGCGTTGGATACGAGCTCGGTATCTCGGCCAACACCGCCGCGGCGCTGCCCCCGGCGGGGGAGGCAGGCGTGACGGTGCTCACTCGGCTCGTCCTCAGGGACGACGCCGTGGAGCTGTACGGCTTCTACAGTCGGGAGGAGCGTGCCGTGTTCGATCGTCTGGTAGCGGTCAGCGGGGTTGGCCCCAAGCTCGCGCTCTCGGTCCTCTCCACCTTCACGCCCTCGCAGCTTGCCACCGTCGTTACCGCGCAGGACGTCACGCGCATGAGCCAGGTCCCCGGCGTGGGGAAGAAGAAGGCGCAGCGCCTGCTCGTTGAGCTGGAGGGCGTGTTCCAGCGTGACGCGGAGCTGCGCGGTCTCGTGGGGCTCTCGTCTCCCGGCGAGGTGGCTGCGGGAGCCGTCGCGGCGGTACCCTCGGGCCAGTCGGTGCAGTCCGAGGCCACGGACGCCCTGCTCTCCATGGGCTTCACCCCGCAGGAGGCGGAGCTCGCGCTAGAGGGGCTGGAGGACGCCGGGGTCACCACCATCGAGTCCGCCGTCTCGTACGCACTCAGGCGCCTTGGGGGCGGTAGGTGATGTGGGAGGCAGAGGACGAGGACCTCTTCGCGGACGATGCGAGGGGGCACGATTCCAGCCGGCGTGCGGTTAGCACCGAGCTCACGCAGGACGACCTGGACGTGGAGCACAGCCTCAGGCCCACAACGCTGAGCGAGTACTGCGGGCAGGAGCGTGTGCGGCAGAACCTGAGCGTGCTCATCGCCGCCGCCAAGGACAGGGGAGAGACGCTCGACCACGTCCTTTTCTCCGGCCCTCCGGGTCTGGGCAAGACGACCCTGGCCAACGTGGTCGCCAACGAGATGGGCGCTCGCCTCAAGACCACGAGCGGCCCTGCCATCGCGCGCACCGGCGACCTCGCCGCCATCCTCACCAACCTGGAGGAGGGCGACGTCCTCTTCGTGGACGAGATACACCGCCTCAACCACCAGGTGGAGGAGGTCCTCTACCCTGCGATGGAGGACTTCTTTCTGGACATCGTGATAGGCAAGGGGCCGGCGGCGCGCAGCATCCGCCTGGACGTCCCGCACTTCACGCTCATCGGGGCCACCACGCGCACGGGGCTCCTCACCGGCCCGCTGCGTGACCGCTTTGGCATCAGCTACCGGCTGGACTACTACAGCGTACCGGAGCTCACCCGTATCGTCCTGAGGTCTGCCGGCATCCTGGGCGTGCGCATTGACGAGCAGGGTGCGGAGGAGATCGCCAGTCGCAGCCGCGGGACCCCCAGGCTCGCCAACCGCCTGCTCAAGCGCGTGCGCGACTACGCGCAGGTGCGGGCGGACGGCTGCATCACCTGGGAGGTCGCCGCAGAGGCTCTTAGGTTCTTCGAGATAGACGAGATGGGCCTGGACTGGATGGACAAGAAGATCCTCGACGCCCTCACGCGGACCTTCCGTGGGCGTCCCGTCGGGCTCACGACCATCGCGAGCGCCGTGGGGGAGGACCCGTCCACCCTCGAGGACGTGTACGAGCCCTACCTCCTCCAGCGCGGCCTCATCATCCGCACCCCCCAGGGGAGGCAGGCAACCACCCTCGCGTTCGAGCACCTCGGCGTTGTCCCGCCGCCCAGCTCCTAGCCGGGGCCGTCCCGCCCCGCAACGGCTAGACTGTCTCATGGCAAGGCCCGCACACTCTCTTGGGAGGAACGCATGCTCCAGCACGACTACCTGCTCGAGGTCATCAACCAGTTTGTTGACTCAGTGACTCCCGCCCTGCGAGGCGCACTCCTCAGGGGCGACCAGGAGGCGGCAGTGCAGGCAGAGGAGGCGGTCGCGGGCGTGCTTGACTTGGATCCCCAGGTAGCGCTCCGCCTGAGCCCCGACTCCCTCGTCACGATGATGGTGCTCTCCGGAATCGGCGACAGCCTGGCGGGATACGTCGCCTACGTCCTGCGGAGGTTGGCTGACGCCTATCAGGCTATGGGCGAGGAGGACCTCGCCGGGGTGCGCATGGCCCAGGCAGAGGCCGTGGAGGGCTCGTTCAACGTTGAGCCCGGGACGGTCCCCCAGGAGCTCGCGTCGCTCGACGGGGAGCTCGCGGCCCCGCGGGAGTAGCGCACGGGCCCCACGGACGCGGCACCTCTCCCCATCAACGGCGTGACCCTGTGACGCCAAATCGATTGTCTTTCGTAAAGGGTTGTCGCGATGCGGTCCTCGTTTTGTGGAGGGCCCATGGCGTGGCATATTCTGTGACGGACGGTTCCGGCGGCGAACGGGCCCTGTGCCAGCTCTCGCCGGGAAGAAGCGATTTCTCTCCTTCGGGGTGGTTATTGATGAGGGCTCCCGAGAACTTCCCTTGGTCGAGCATGGGCTCCATAGCCGCAGGAGCGGTGCTCGCTGCTGCCTTCGCCTATGCGCCCGTGACGGCGAACGCCGAGGAGGCGGCCTCCAAGGCGCTTGCCAGCCAGGGCCAGGCGGCGCAGGTGGTGGCGACCGAGTCCGCGACACTGGCTGACTCCTCGGGCCAGGCATCCGCGTCTGCCAGCGCCGCCCCGAATGCCGTCGAGACGACCTCCGAGCAGGCAGCGAGCACGACCTCCTCCGATGAGTCGACGGCAGATTCCGCTGCTGGTGCGGCCGGGGCGGACGCCTTCTCCACCGAGTCCTCGACGGGCGCGGCGGATGCCGGCGAGTCAACGTCGGCCGCAGATGCCACCAACTCTGGCGGGGAGGATGCGACCTCCGCCTCCAACGGGACGACTGACGCGACCCAGCCCTCCGACGGGTCCGATGCGTCGGCGACCATGGGCGATTTGGATGGCGAGTCCGACACTAACGGAACGGGCAGCACGCAAGGTGACGGAGGCGTGACCGACGCGGGTGGCAGTTCCTCTCCCTCGGCGACGGACGGCACTGCCTCGGACACCCCTGCCGGCAACGCTGGAGCCGCATCCGATGAGACGGCCACCGACTCCGCCGATGCCGCGAGCGGCCCCGCTGCCACGACGGCGCCTGGTGCCCGCGCTGCCGCGGACGACACCTCCAACCTGCAGAACATGTACCGGTTCTACAACCCCAACACAGGGGAGCACTTCTACACCGCCAACACCTACGAGGGCCAGGTGCTCGTGACGGCGGGCTGGCAGTACGAGGGCGTGGGCTGGGTCGCGCCCAAGTCCGGGACCGCCGTCTATCGCCTGTACAACCCCAACGCGGGTGACCACCACTACACCACCAATGCCGCCGAGCGCGACATGCTGGTGAAGGCGGGGTGGAGGTACGAGGGCATCGGGTGGTACTCGGAGAGCGCGAGCGGCACGGCGGTGTACCGGGAGTACAACCCCAACGCGAAGTCCGGTGCCCACAACTTCACGACAAGCTCCGCCGAGAATGCCAACCTCGTGAAGGCCGGCTGGCGTGCCGAGGGGATTGCCTGGTACGCCTCCGGGCACGCCTCGCTCGCGTACAACAAGTCCCTCTTTCAGGTGATCCTCAACGGCATCGACATCTCGAGCTACCAGGGCGACATGGACGTCTCCAAGGTGACTGCCGACTTTGTGATCGTGAAGGCGACCCAGGGCACTCACTACAAAAACCCCAAACTCTACACGCAGGCGCAGGCGACGCTCTCCTCGGGCAAGAAGCTCGGCGTGTACCACTTCATCGACGTGAGTAGCGGCGATGGGTCGATGGTCCAGCAGGCGCAGTACTTCGTGAACGCCGTCAAGTCGTACATCGGCAAGGCGGTCCTGGTGCTGGACTGGGAGGACACCCCGGATTCCAAGGCGCTCCGAAAGGGACCCAGCTACGCAAAGCAGTTCCTGGACGAGGTCTACCGCCTCACCGGGGTGCGCGCCCTGATCTACATGAGCCAGGGGGTCACGAGCACCTACAACTGGAGCGCCGTCGCCTCCTCCGGATACAAGCTGTGGGTTGCCTCGTATCCCAACAAGTACATGAACGGGACGGGGTACGTCTCAAACCCCACGCCCATCTCCACCAACTACGGGGCGTGGTCGAGCCCCACGATCTGGCAGTACTCTGACTCCATCAAGGTTGGAGGCTACTCAGATGGCGTCGACGTTGACGCGTTCTATGGCACCACGGCCTACTGGGACTCCCTGGCGAGGAAGAGCTAGCGCTGGGGCAGCCCGTCTCTGCCCACAGTTGTCCTAGAGTGCGATTGCGGGACCAAAGGGAGCGTCGGCGTGCCTTGCGTGTGTCGATTGGCGCGGGGACCTGACGGCATGGGCCATCCTGCTGCTACCATGGGAGATTGACTTTTCCCAAGTGCCCGTATCTCTCACATTGGGGTGATTCGATGACTTCAGGGCAGGCGAGAAGGCATGGCGGCGCCATCGCCGCCGGAGCGATCCTGGCGGCACTCACGCTCGGGGCGCCCTCGCTCGCACTGGCAGAGGAGTCCGCGACGGCTCCCGACGCAAACGTTCAGGCCCAGCAGGACACGCAGGTGGGGCTCGTTGCAACGACGACGGACCCCTCCACCAAGGTGGTCACGACCACGAGTTCCCAGGCGGATGGCTCCTCCTCCGGCTTGGACGCGACGGTGACCCAGACCGCCTCCGATGGCACGTCCTCTGATGCGGCGGATGCCAACGCAACGACGGGGGAGAGTGGCCAGGGCTCGGGCTCCGCGACCGATTCCGCCGGCACCGAGTCCGCCCCGTCGGGCGAGACGGACGCCACCGGGGCCTCGGGCGAGACGACCGGTGCCACGGGCGCCTCCGACGCGAAGGCCTCCGGGGACGCGCGGACGGACGCGGCCATCACGGAGGGCGACGGCACGCAGCAGGTCTCCCAGGCAACCAAGGACGCATCCGCGCAGGTCACCGCCAACGAGCCGGCCGCCCGCCCCGCCGCGACCACGGCAGCCGCTCGCGCCGCCGCAGCGACCGGCGTTAACATGTACCGCTTCTACAACCCCAACACCGGCGAGCACTTCTACACCTCAAACGTGACCGAGGGCGTGAAGATCGCCAACGCCGGATGGAGCTACGAGGGCATTGGCTGGGTGGCCCCCACGAGCGGTGTCGCCGTGTACCGCCTGTACAACCCCAACGCGGGCGACCACCACTACACCACCAACGCCGCCGAGAAGAACATGCTCGTCTCGCTTGGCTGGCGCTACGAGGGCATAGGCTGGTACGGCGCAAGCGGGAGCAACGTGGGCTTCGCCCTCCTCAGGCAGTACAACCCCAACGCAAAGGGCGCGGGCGCGCACAACTTCACCACCAGCAAGGCGGAGAGCAACAGCCTCGTCTCCCAGGGCTGGCGCTACGAGGGGACGGCCTGGTACGCCTCGACCCTCTCTGCCAAGTCCATCGACACGAGCGTGTTCATCCCCTCCAGGGCGAGGATCGAGAAGTACGTGTCCTGGGCCGTCGACGTCGCGGAGGACAGCTCCCACGGCTACAGCCAGTCAAACCGCTGGGGACCGGACTACGACTGCTCGTCGCTGGTCATCTCGGCGCTCAAGCAGGCGGGCATCAACACCGGGTCCGCCACCTACACCGGCAACCTGCGCGAGAACCTCGTGAAGTATGGCAAGTTCACCGCCCTGGCGGTGGGCGATGCCATCAGCACCACCGGGTACTCCGAGCTGGTCCGCGGTGACATCATCCTCAACACCTGGAACCACGTGGCCATCTACCTGGGCAACGGCCTCATGGTCGCGGCGCACCTGAGCGAGACGGGCGGCGTCACGGGGAAGGTCGGCGACCAGACCGGCAGGGAGATCAGCGTGAGCTCCTACTCCAACTACCCCTGGGACTGGGTGCTGCGCCTGCTGTAGGGGTACCCGACCAACTTGCGAACGGATACGGGGTCGCTTCGGCGGCCCCTTCTTGCTGCGCCCGACCCCCCATACGTGGGTTCTCCCTGATGCGTGCGCATGGGGGCGGGGGCCGCTGGGGCGCCGCGCTACAATCGACCGTGCGAACGAACCCAGAGGACAGCGAGGTCTCAATGCCAACCAACGATGCGAAACCCCTGACCGGCACCTCCGCCGTGTGGCCCGTGCACTTCTCGCAGGAGAGCGTCAGCGTGATGTCGCGCGAGCCGGGAGAGCTCCTTCGCGTGGTGTGCTGGACGTGGCTCCGCGACGGCGAGGAGACGGACGGGGAGGTTCGCGCGACGGCGACCCTCGATGACGGCACGACGGTGGGGGGCACCCTCCTGGGCGACGTGACGGTGGACGACGAGGACATCCCCGGCGCCCGGCGTCGCTACGTGGGCCTGTCGTTCCGCATCCCGTTTGGCGCGCCCGGCGCGGACGTCTCGGTCAGGATCGGTGGTAAGACCCCCCGCGAGGGCGTCAAGACCTTCTCCGAGGAGGACCTGAGGGGGCTAGAGGGCGTCTGGGGCTCGCACGCCACGCCGGCGGAACTGAGCGACCGCTACGAGGAGATGTTCCAATTCACCAAGGCGTCGGCCCAGGACCTCGCCGCCCAGCGCGCCTCGCAGGACGCGTTTGGGCTGCGTCCGACCTTCTCCATCGTCGTACCCCTGTATCACACGCCCGTCGGCTTCTTCCGCGAGATGGCGGAGTCTGCCCTTGGCCAGAGCTACGGGAGGTTCCAGCTGGTGCTGGTCAACTCCACGCCCGAGGACCGCGAGCTGGCGGACGAGGTGTGGGCGCTTGCCAACCGCGATCGCAGGGTGCGCGTGGTCGAGCTGGAGCGCAACTACGGCATCACGGAGAACACCAACTACGGCATCGATGCCTCCACCGGCGACTTCGTGTGCTTCTTCGACCACGACGACGTGCTGGAGCCCGACCTCCTGTACCGCTACGTGGAGGGCATCAACCGGTACCCGCAGACGGACCTGCTGTACTGCGACGAGGACAAGCTGGATGACGGGCACTACACCTTCCCCTTCCTCAAGCCCGACTGGAGCCCCGTCTACCTCGAGACCAACAACTACGTGTGCCACATGCTCACCATCCGCAGGAGCCTGCTTGCGGAGCTCCCACGTCCCACGAGTGAGTTCGACGGGGCGCAGGACCACCGCATGACCCTGCTGGCGGGGGAGCGCGCCCGCAACGTATACCACGCGCGCCAGGTGCTGTACCACTGGCGCGTGAACGCCGGCTCCACGGCCGGCCAGGCGCTGGCAAAGCCCGAGGCGCTCGACGCCGGCCGTCGTGCCATCGACGAGCACTACCAGCGGCTCGGCCTGCCCCTGCACGCGCACGAGGTGCCGGGCGCGCCGCACTACTACGAGCCCCTGCTCGACGAGGGCGAGCATCCGTCCGTCTCCGTCGTCGCCTGGGGCACGAACGCGTCCGAGACGGCCGAGGGCATCCGGGCGCTCGGTGGCTGGGACGGGCTCGAGGTCATCGCCGCGGAGGGCGGTCCCGCCGAGGCCAACGCGGCGGCGGAGAGGGCAACGGGCGAGTGGTTGGCGCTCGTCCAGTCCCCGTGCCGGGTGACCACCCGCGAATGGGCGCGCCTGATGCTCTCGGTCCTGGCGCACCCCGGGGTGGGACTCGCCGGCGCGAGGGTCAACCTCCCCGACGGGACCAAGGCCGGCGGTGCCGTCGCCTTCACAAACGCCGCCCCGCTGCGCCTGGACCTGGGCCTCACGAGCGACAACCCGCAGATCCGCTGCTACGAGGCCGTCCCGCACGAGGCGTGCGGCGTGACCGGGACCCTGCTGATGCTCCGCCGCGACCTCTTCCTGGGGGTCGGCGGGCTCGACGGCGAGCTCACGGACTGGCGCTGGGGCGTCGCGCTCAGCTGCAAGGTGGGGGAGAGGGGTCTCACCACCGTCGAGGTCCCTCGCGTTGCGGTCGAGCGTCCCATGGTCGCCGCGGAGCTCGGTGCCCCGGAGGCGGGTGCCGACCTGCGCGAACGCATGGCGTCCACGCGCCTCCGCGGGCTCTGGCCCCAGACCAACTACGCGCCGAGCGGGTTCTACTCCCCGCTCTTCTCGCTGGACGGCTACTACGACATCAAGTTCTAGACGGAGGAGCTTCTCCCCATGGCAGACAACCTGAGGATTTCGTACGACAAGGTCACGAGGGGTCGGGGCAAGGTCTTCCTGCGCATCACGGTGGACGGGGCCCCGGAGGGCTCCCGCCTCGTCGCCTCCGCGCAGATGGCGACCGGTGGGCAGCCCGTCCCTGCCACGGTCATGGACCTGGGAGGGAGCAGGTGGGTCCTCTCCGTCGCGGTGATCAACCTGGTTCAGGTCGCCCTGGTCAGGCTGCTGGACGCGGACGGGACGGAGCTGTGCCGCAGGCGCATCCACATCCGCCCCCAGGCCGCGCGCCTGATGTCGCAGATGCACACGGCGCTGCGCGACGGCCAGGCGGAGTCGATCCGCAACCTCGACAGCCGTGGCGGCAACGCCGGCCCCAAGCTCCTGGTGCACAACCTCATCGCCCTCGAGGAGGGCGAGGACCTGCGCGCCACGATGGTCTCCAACGTGGTGGGCGAGGAGGCGGCCCACCTGCCCATCAAGGTCACCGTCCTCTCGCAGGACGGCGAGCTGCTGGCAGACGACCACTTTGCGATGGGCGACTCCTGCAGCGCCAGCGAGGGCAACCCGCAGCTGTTCACGCGCATGTACACCTTTGGCGTCATCCTCCCCAAGCAGGCTCGTGGCATCGTGCTGTGGGTCTCCGCCGAGGGGGAGGGCCAGGAGGACTCCTTCGTGACGCTGGAGGGCTTCTACGCCGACTGGCTCCGCGGGAGCTGGCGCCAGAGCGTCCTGCCCGCGGACCAGGAACCGCGCTACGAGCAGTGGGCGCGCGAGCACTCGGCAAGCGCGGAGGAGCTCGCCCTCATGGCCCATGCGTCCGAGCTCCTGCCCGAGCGCCCGACCTTCTCGCTCGTGGTCCCCCTCTTCAAGACCCCGCTCGACTTCTTTGACGAGATGGCGGACTCGGTCCTCTCGCAGGCCTACCCGTACTTCCAGCTGGTGCTGGTGAACGCGAGCCCCGAAGACCGCGCGCTCGCCGACGAGGTCGCCACCTACGCCGCGCGAGACAGCCGCATCACCGTGGTGAACCTCGACGGCAACCACGGCATCACCGAGAACACCAATCGCGGCATCGAGGCGTCCACCGGCGACTTCGTGTGCTTCTTCGACCACGACGACACAATCGAGCCCGACCTGCTGTACTGGTACGCCAAGGCGGTGAGCGACCGTCCCGACACCGACCTGATCTACTGCGACGAGGACCACCTGCTGGACGGGCACCGCGTGGGACCGTTCTTCAAGCCGGACTGGGACCCCGAGCGCCTGTGCGCGGAGAACTACGTCACGCACCTGCTCTGCGTGCGCCGCAGCGTGGTGGAGGAGCTTCCGGAGCTTCCGGGCAGCGAGTTCGACGGGTCGCAGGACCACAACATGACCTTCTTGGTGGGGGAGAGGGCGCGCAACGTCTATCACGTGCGCAGGATCCTCTACCACTGGCGCATGCACGCTAACTCCACCGCGGGTGGCCAGGGCGTGGCGCAGAAGTCGTATGCGCTCGAGGCGGAGCGCCGGGCGGTGCAGGGGCACCTCGACCGTTGCGGCATCGACGCCGAGGCGGTCATGGGCGGCCGCTTCCCCACCCGCTGCGACGTGCGCTACCGGTTCCAGACGCACCCGCTCGTCTCCATCGTGATCCCCAACTATGAGATGAGGGACGTCCTGGGGCGCTGCATCGACTCCATCGTCCGGCGCACCACGTGGCCCAACTACGAGATCGTGGTGGTCGAGAACAACTCCAAGAGCGACGAGATATTCGAGTATTACCGCAAGCTCGAGAGGGACTCGCGCATCAGGGTCGTGACCTGCGACACCGAGGGAGAGTTCAACTTCTCGCGCCTGATAAACTTCGGCTTTGCCGCCGCCCGCGGCCAGTACCTGGTGATGCTCAACAACGACACCGAGGTCATCTCGCCCGATTGGGTAGAGCAGATGGTCGGTCCACTCATGTCGAGCGACATGGGTGCCGTGGGGGCCAAGCTGCTGTACCCCGACGGCTCGATACAGCATGCGGGCGTGCTCGTGGGAGGCTTCTCGGGACCCGTGGCGGCAAGCGTGAATCTACCGGGCAACGCCCCAGGGTACTACGAGTGGAACGTGCTCCCGCACAGGGCGAGCGCGGTCACCGGCGCCTGCCTCATGACCAAGCGCTCGGTCTACGACGAGGTCGGCGGGATGGACGAGCGCGAGTTCAAGGTCAACTACAACGACATCGACCTCTGCCTCAAGATCCAGGCCGCCGGCTACCACGTGCTACAGCAGAACTACGCCGTGCTCAGGCACTACGAGTCCATCTCGCGCCACGGCGGGGACTCGCGTCGCATCTCGTACAAGCTCTCGCGCGAGCTCATGGCGTTCGCTGGCCGTTGGGGCCAGGTCCTCTCCAAGCCCGACCCGTATTACAACCCCAACTTCAGGAGGGACAACTGGTACTGCGCGCTCTCGTAGGGTGCGCGTCCGTCCGCGGCGGAGAGGTGCCACAACTTCGCCCCCGCATAGGGCGTGCTGATACAATCTCTAACCGAAGCAAAGCCATCTGACCTCGGGAGGTCAAGACATGAAGGGAATCATCCTCGCTGGCGGCAGCGGGACCCGCCTGTACCCGCTCACCACCGTGACGTCGAAGCAGCTGCTCCCCGTCTACGACAAGCCCATGGTCTACTACCCGCTCTCCACGCTCATGCTCGCGGGCATCAAGGACATCCTCATCATCAGCACCCCGCACGACCTCCCCAACTTCAGGAGGCTGCTGGGCGACGGCTCCGACTACGGCGTGAGCCTCTCCTACGCCGAGCAGCCCGAGCCCAACGGCCTGGCGCAGGCCTTCGTGATCGGGCGCGAGTTCGTGGCGGGCGGCCCCTGCGCCCTGGTGCTGGGGGACAACATCTTCTACGGCAACGGCCTGGGCAGGCACCTGAGGCGTGCCGCCGCCTCCGCCGAGGCGGGCCGCGCCACCGTCTTCGGCTACCGCGTGGACGACCCCGAGCGCTTCGGCGTCGTGGAGTTCGACGCCGACTACAACGCCGTCTCCATCGAGGAGAAGCCGGAGCACCCCAAGAGCAACTACGCCGTCACGGGCCTCTACTTCTACGACTCGCGCGTGAGCGAGCTCGCCGCCGGGGTCGAGCCCTCCGCGCGAGGCGAGTACGAGATCACCGACCTCAACCGCATGTACCTGGAGGACCGCACCCTCGACGTGGTGACGCTCGGGCGCGGCTACGCCTGGCTCGACACCGGGACCATGGAGTCGCTCTACGAGGCGGGCGAGTTCGTGCGCACCGTGGAGAGGGCCCAGGACCTGCCCGTGTCCGTCCCCGAGGAGATCGCCTACGAGAACGGCTGGGTCTCCCGCGAGCGCCTGCTCGCCTGCGCCGAGCGCTACGGCAAGAGCGACTACGGCAGGCACCTGCGCATGGTCGCCGAGGGCGGCATCGTCCCCAGCGGGAAGTACGAGGACTAGGTCCCTCGAACCTCTCGGCTGACGGTGATTCCATCGAATTGCCCTGCGGCGGGGGAGGCGAGCCCCTCTCGCCCATAGACTGGTACCTGCGAAGCAATCCCAGACCCATCCCTTGGAGTGATGCATCACATGAAGACCTACCTCGTCACCGGCGGAGCCGGGTTCATTGGCTCTAACTTCGTGCTCTACATGCTGCGCAAGCACGACGACGTGAGGATCGTGAACGTCGACGCTCTGACCTATGCCGGCAACCTAGAGAACCTCACCTCCGTCCAGGACGACCCGCGCTACACCTTCGTGCACGCGGACATCCGTGACAAGGAGGCGATCTCCAAGGTCATCGCCGAGCACAAGCCGGACTACGTGATCAACTTTGCGGCCGAGAGCCACGTGGACCGTTCCATCGCCAACCCCGGCATCTTCGCGGACACCAACGTGATGGGCACGGTCAACATGCTCAACTGCTGCCGTGCCGCCTGGGACGACGGCAAGGGCGGCTTTGGCGACCACCGCTACCTGCAGGTCGGCACCGACGAGGTGTATGGCTCGCTCGCGATTCCCGACAAGGTCAACCCCGACGGGAGCCCCGCCGACCCCGAGCACACCGACTACTTCCGCGAGACCACGCCCCTCAACCCGCACAGCCCCTACAGTGCCTCCAAGACCTCCGCTGACCTCTTCGTGAAGGCCTACCACGACACCTACGGGTTCCCCGCGGTCATCACCCGCTGCTCCAACAACTACGGCCCGTACCAGTTCCCCGAGAAGCTCATCCCGCTCATGATCCACAACGCGCTGCAGCACAAGAAGCTCCCCGTGTACGGTGACGGGCTCAACGTGCGCGACTGGCTGTACGTGGATGACCACTGCAAGGCCATCGACATGGTCGCGACCGACGGCCGCCTGGGCGAGGTCTACAACGTGGGCGGGCACAACGAGCGCGCCAACATCTACATCGTCAAGACCATCATCGCCGAGGTCTCCAAGGTCACTGGCGACCCCGAGGTCAACGAGGGGCTCATCTCCCATGTGACCGACCGCAAGGGACACGACCGCCGCTACGGCATGGCCCCCGACAAGATCAAGGCCGAGCTGGGATGGTACCCCGAGACACCGTACGAGAAGGGCATCGTCAAGACCATCCGCTGGTACCTCGACAACCCCGAGTGGGTCGAGCACGTGACCTCGGGCGCCTACCAGGACTACTATCAGAAGATGTACGCCAACCGATAGCCGGTAAGGTGAGAAGAGCGACAACCGCGGGGGCGGGGCGAATCCACTGGGTTCGTCCCGCCCTTTGGTTGGCACGGGGTGCGCTCGCGGGGTCGTCGGGAATGGTTGCCTGGACGTACCGGCGCGTGGGGGACGAGGCCGAGGAGAATGGCTAAATAGGGGTCGAATTGCCAGGTGACCGGGGCTCCGGAGATGACCGCTCCCGGTTGTCTCCCAAGCGTCAGGGTCGGGAGGACTCTGCGGTACCCTCCGCTTGCCGTCAAGGTTGGAACCTTGACATGCTGCCGACTGGGCGAACGCTATCGGCCGGCGATGGGAACCGTGCGAAAGTGCTCATGGGATCGATTTGTCGCCAGTTGCCTCCACCCTCGGAGCAAGGTGGCAGCCAAAGCCCGACGTGAGCACATCCCCGTGGGAGGGAGGACGGTGCGGACCGATCCCACCCGACGTTTGACCAGGTAGGGTTTCGGATGTCTGGCTGGCATCTCGGGACGTGCCAACCTCCGCGTCATTGGGAGCCCGTACCGTTCCGAGGACCACGGAGGAGGCATCCCCCTAAGAGGGCAACCAACTGCGGAGACGCGGCTGCCTCCTCCTTCTTTGACAAATGGAAGTCCTCACATCCTGCGTTTGCGCTTGGGCATCCGGCGTGCTCGCAGGTGGTCGGCCCAATAAGCCTACATGGAAACTTCTGGCGCTTACCCGGGGACAGTCTCCCCGCGAGTCCTGCTCAGTCCTCGTCCCCGCGCAGGCGGAACAGGCCGTCCGAGGACCACGAGGCGCTGTAATACGGGTCGCGGGTGCGGAACTCCGTGGGGAACATCTTGAGCAGGCGCTCCTGCTGCCGTCCCCACGCCTTCGCCTCCTCGTCGTCGAAGGGGGCCGCAGCCGGGGGTAGGCACCGCGCCACGTGTGCCATGGGCGCTATGCAGGTGCCAAGCCCGAGCCTGCCCGCCTGGATGCAGAGGGCCACCGACCAGTTTGTCTCGTCCAGCCCGGAGACTGCGCCGCCAACGGTCTGGAAGACCTCTTGCCTAAACAGCACGCACTCTCCCGAGACCGCGCTGAGGTCGTGTGGGAGGGCTAGGTAGCCCTTGCCCGTGCCGTAGAACGACTCCAGGAAGCGCCCGATGGGAACCGCGCCCTCGCTCTGGAGGGTCATCCCCGCGCACTGGATCGTGCCGTCCGGGCAAAGGACCTTGGTTCCGGCGATGGCATGCCCCCTCCGCATGGCAAGGGAGAGGAGCTGCTCCACCAGGTCGGGGCTCTGAACCACCACGTCGCTCGCCACCACGAGGACATAGTCGCCCGTCGCCCGTGCAACGCCCTCGTTGACGCAGTCGGCATAGCCCTCTCCGAGGGTGCCGACCTGTGGGATGAGTTCCAGGTTTGGCCAGGTGAGGATGTCGCGCAACCCCTGTGCCCTGGCATCGGCAGCGGGTTGGTCCATACCCATCACGACGGCGGAGACGAGCGGGGGCTCGGGGAAGTCGAGCATGAAGCGATAGCAGTGCGGCATGGTGGGGATGCTCTCGACCTTTGCGGGGAGCCCGAGGTCGCCCAGGTGGTCCTCAATCGCAAGGCGACCAGCCTCGAACGACTCCGCCTTGGCAACCGCGGAATCCGCAGTGGAGCCGGGATGCGCGCGCCAGTGGTAGAGCACCTTGGGCACATGGCCCACGTGGCGCGCCTTGCTGCCCGCCACGAGCGTGAGGCGATGGTCCTGTGCCCCGTCGTAGCGGCTGTAGAAGCCGTCCACCAGCTCGCGTCGAATGGTCAGCATATGGCAGACGTAGTTGTTGGTCTCCTCCTGAACCAGAGACCAGTCGGACTTGAACGCGGGGCGGCGGTACGTGCCGTCCACGAGGAGGTCCTCGTCGCAGTAGATCATGTCGGTGGAGGGGTCCTCCCTCACGCGCATGGCGTACTCAAAGAGGATGTTGGGCTCCAGCACGTCGTCGTGGTCGAAGAACGCGATCCAGTCGCCCTTCGCGGCTTTGACCCCTGCCTCGGTGTTCTTGGAGATGCCCAGGTTGTGGTCAAGGGTCACGACGGTCACGCGCGCATCCGCAGCGGCGACCCTCGCGACCTCGCGGGACATGTCCGCGTCCTGGGGCGTCGAGTTGACCATCACGAGCTCCAGGCGCGGATAGGTCTGGCAAAGGACCGACTCGGCCATCTCGACCAGGTAGGGGACGGGCGTGTGATACAGCGGTACCACGATCGAGTAGAGCGGCCCGTCGTCCCAGCGGGCGGCCTCCCTCCGCTGGGCCTCAAGCTGTCGGGGGGTTGCCCGGTGAGAGCGGAACCAGGCGTCATATGCCGCGTCTGCCTCCGCCGGCGTGTAGCCCTCCAGGCTCTGGCGCGCGAGGCGCGTGAGCTCCGGCTCGCCCAGCGGAACGGACGTGCCAGGAAGGTGACCGGTCCTGTCTCCCACAACGAGAGCTCTGGGAATCCCGAGCGTGGGGGAGGGGAGCGAGAGGAGCGCGGTCAGCGAGCGCGTGCCGTCGTCCGCCTGGTCCAGGCGCATCCTCATCACCTCGGACGGGACCTCCTCGCGAAGCGAGCGGTCCGGGTACTCCAGGCGTGCGAAGGGGGCGAGGCCCGCGGGGTCCAGGTCACCGATGCCGGGGAAGCGCACCAGCACGTGCAGGTGCTCCGCCTCCAGGCTCACCGCCTGGACCGAGGCGACCTCGGGCTTTGGGTAGGCGTGCCTCCTCGCCCTGAGCACCACGCTTCTCGCCTGCCTGCCAAGTGCGGTTCCCTTGAGCCTCTGGAGCATGTGTCCCCCTCATCACGAACGCACATAACCCCCTCATCGTAGGGTGTCGCGGTTGCCGCGGCGCGCTCTTCCACCCTTGACCGCCAGATATCCATCCGCCGCCACCCTCGTTCCTACGGGGATTATTTCTTGAAAACGCCACCGCTGGGGACGAAGCCCGCCGGGCGCCTGTTAGGGTGTATGCCGAGATAACGAGGGGAGAGACATGATCAGGCACAAGCTCGCCAACATACTTCTGGACGACGCGACGCAGTTCCTCCAGCAGCCCACGCTGCTCCACAGGTCCACCTCCGCGGTCACCCGCGCCGAGGGTGACTCCTGGCTTCTGGGGCCGCATGGCACCCACGACTTCACCACCTTCTTCAACGCGCTCTCGGTGAGCAGGTGGAGGGAGTACACCATCGCACGCAACTTCCACCTCCACCTGGAGGTGCGCGGCGGCGCATTCACCCTGTCGCTCACGCATGCCAACGGCTTCAGCTGGGAGACGGAGCCGGTCGAGGGGAGCGAGCGCGAGGTACCGGCGTCGGACGAGTGGCATGCCATCGAGCTCGACCTTCCCAACGACCCCGACGACACCATCGAGGCGTTCGCAGTGTCCATCGAGGGCGACGAGGGCGTCCTTGTCCGCAACTCCTACTACTACGCCGAGGTGGACGAGGACCGGGTCCGCAATGTGGAGCTCGCCCTCTGCACCACGACCTTCAGGAAGGAGAGCTACATCAAGCGCAACGTCGACCTGGTGAAGCGGTACGTCCTGGGCTCCAAGGAGCCGGTCGCTGCTCACTTCACCCAGCACGTGGTCGACAACGGCAGGACGCTCGACGTCGAGGCGCTCCAGACCGACCGGGTGCGCATCCACCCCAATGACAACGTGGGCGGCTCGGGGGGCTATGCCCGCGGGATGATCGAGGCGCTGCGCCAGGAGCCCAGGGCCACCCACGTGCTCCTGATGGACGACGACGTGCTCGTCTCCCCCGAGAGCATCATCCGCACCTACGCGCTGCTGCAGATCGTGGACGACGAGCACGCCGACCGGTTCGTCGAGGGTGCGATGATGGACCTCTTCGAGCCCGACGTGAGGTGGGAGGACATTGGATACGTCACCTACTACGGTGACTGCGTCCCCCTCAAGCCGTCCGCCCACATGGGACAGGTGCACTCCGTTGCCACGAACGAGATGGACCAGGCACGCCCCAGCCTCCCCGGCCACGGCGACCAGGCCCAACAGTACGGCGGGTGGTGGTACTGCGTCATCCCCGTCTCGGCAATCGAGGAGAACGGCCTTCCCCTGCCCCTGTTCGTGCGATACGACGACATCGAGTACGCACTCCGCTGCAAGGCACGGTTCATGACCATGAACGGGATCTGCCTGTGGCACCCCTCGTTCGTGCGTCGCTACAGCGCCGCCGTCGAGCGCTACCAGGTCACCAGGAACGCGCTCGTGGCGCAGTACACCACTGGCGTGGCGCCCATGGCGGACTTCGTGGACCACATGCTCCACCTGGTCCAGCTGGAGCTCAAGAAGTTCAACTACACCAACGCCGAGCTCGTCCTGGACGGGTTCGAGGACTTCCTCAAGGGGCCCGCGTTCCTGGAGCAGCCCGGCAACGCCGAGCGAGCCTTCATGGCGGCGAACAGACGGGCGGAGAAGCTCGTCCCCTTTGCCGAGCTGCGCAGGCAGTGCGAGGAGCAGGGCATCGACCTCAGCGCGATCTACGAGGTCGACGGCATGAAGCGGGCCGACGCGATAGAGAGGAGGTCGTTCCCGCAGCGCCTGGAGGACTACCTGAGCTTCAACGGCCAGCGGGTCGACCTGGGGTACGTGCAGAAGGGGACCGCCGCGATCATCGACGTCGCCGGCTGGCTGTATCCCGCCGACCTCATCAGGCGCAAGGACACCATCGTCGCCGTGGACCTCGAGAACCAGCGCGGCGTCATCCGGCACCTCGACAGGGACCGCTTCAAGGCCGTCTGGGGCCGCTGGCAGGAGGACCTCAAGCGCCTCAAGGCAAACGAGGCACAGCTGCGCGAGGCGTACTCCGCCGCCGCACCGCGCATGACCTCCCGCGAGTTCTGGGAGTCCTACCTCGGGATCTAACCACGCTGCGCTTGCGGACGAGCCTGGGCGGGGCGTGTTCCGCGACGTCCCGCCCAGGCGCTATGATGTGCTTTGAACAGCCCACGTGACCCTTGGAGAACCCGATGAAGCAGCTTTCCCTCGCCGGCTACCTTGCCGAGAACCCCCTCACCGACGACGAGCTGAGGGCGGGCCACGCGCTCAGGGTGGTCACCTGCCTGAGGAGCGGAGAGGGTGCCTTCGAGGACGGTCCCAAGTCGCATTCGTGGCTCGTGCTCTCGTGCGCGCGCGGGAAGCGCCCCGCCAAGCCGGGGTGCGAGGCAATCGCCGGCGAGTCGCGCCGGGTGCGCGGCGTCGCCCACGTTCCCATGGAGCTCATGGGGACCCATTCCGTCACGGTGGGCGAGGCGGGCGGTCCCGTCACGTGGCAGGCCTGGGAGTACGTGGCCACGACCCCCCTGACCCAGGGGCGACTCCTCTTCCACGCCGGTGGGAGGTTCGCCTTCGTGGGGGGCGAGGAGCTCAGGCGCAGCATCTCCGCCTATGGGGACCTCATCGCCAACGCCTCGGTTGACCCCAGCTACCCAGACTGGCTCAAGCGTCAGCGCTCCCTGCGCGCCATGGACGAGGCACCGCAGGACGGCCCTCTCATGAGCATCGTTCTCCCCGCGTACAAGACGCCCCCCGCGCTGCTGGGGGAGGCGCTGCAGAGCGTCCTCGACCAGACGTACCAGAACTGGGAGCTCGTGGTGGTCAACGCCAGCCCGGACGACGAGGGGGTTCGGGAGGCGCTGGGCAAGGTGGACGACCCGCGCGTCCGCGTTTTGGAACAGGACAACGACGGCATCGCGGGCAACACCAACCGCGGCATCGCCGAGGCGACGGGCGACTACGTCTGCTTCCTCGACCACGACGACACGCTCGAGGCGGACGCGCTCGCCCAGTACGCGCGCGCCATCGCCGACTCCGCGGGTGAGGCGGGCCTGCTCTACTGCGACGAGGACAACATCGACGAGGACGGGACGCCACAGCTCCCCCTGCTCAAGCCCGACTACAACCCCGACCTCCTGCTGGACGACAACTACATGGTCCACTGGCTGTGCGTGCGCCGCGACTTCCTGGACGCCACCGACCGCTCCGAGGCCAGGATGGAGGGTGCCCAGGACTACGACCTGGCCCTCTCGGCGATCGACGCAGGTGCGCGTGTGGTGCACGTGCCCTACGTCCTGTACCACTGGCGCATTACGGGTGGGTCCTCCGCAAAGGACCCGCTGAGCAAGCCGTATGCGCAAGACGCGGGCGCCGAGGCCATCCGCGCCCACCTCGCCAGGCGCGGCCTGAGCGGGTCCGTCTCGCGCGGCGAGCACTTCTTCACCTACCGCGTGAACCTGGACGACCCGTCGCCCTGGCCCTCCCTCGCAGTGGTGGGCAAGAACGGGGCGTCCCGGGTCACCAAGGACGCCCTCCACGCGTACGCCCGCAATACCGGCGCCTCGGTGTGGGTGGTCGACCGAGGCGTCGAGGGGCCAGGCTACGTCCAGCGCCTGCTGGGGGAGAGGAACGGCGACCTCGTGCTGTTCGTCTCCAATCAGGTGGACCTCGCCGTCGATGACCTCAAGTCCCTCGTGCGCCTGTTCCAGCGCGAGGAGGTCTTTGCGGCGAGCCCTCGCGTGAACAGGGCGGATGGCCTCATCGACTATGCGGGCATCAAGGTCCATCCCGACGGCACCCTGGGCCACAGGTTCCGCCTTCTCCCCAAGGGGGACGGCGGGTACGTGGGGCGCACCGAGCGGCCCTACGACTGCGTCGCCCTCGACGCGGAGTGCTGCCTGGTCCGCTCCTCCGCGCTCGAGGAGCTGGGGATGAGCGACGTCTTCCTCACCATGCGCTACGCGCTCGCCGACTGCTGCGCCCGCGCGCGCGACCTGGGGCTCGTCAACGTCTACTATCCCTATGCCACCGCCACGCTCAACGTCCCCCGCCAGATGATGTGGGACGAGGGCGCCCGTGCGGAGCACGACCGTGCGTTCTTCATGGGCATGCACGGCGAGCTGCAGGACGGCGACCCGACCCAGAACCCCTCGTTCGACCCCTGGAACCTCTACGGGAGTCTCGACTGGGGCGGTGGGGCAGGCGGGTCCTGGTCCCGCGCGTAGCGGCTTGGCCTCCTTCTGGCACTGTGTTCAGTTCTTGGGGTGTCCTGGCACCTAGACGTTATGGCATAGAATGACCCTTGGCTCGCACCTGGGTCTTACGACATCAAACGTTTGGAGGACGCATGTCCCAGCCGATCACATCCGGCAACTTCACCTTCACTCCCACCTCCATCGAGGGGGTGACCATCGTGGACGTCAAGAGCTACGGCGACGCCCGCGGGTACTTCATGGAGACCTACAAGCGCCCGGACTTCGTTGCCGGTGGCATCGACGTGGACTTCGTGCAGGACAACCAGAGCGCAAGCACCCAGGGCGTGCTGCGCGGCCTTCACTTCCAGATCGAGCACCCGCAGTCCAAGCTCGTCCGCGTGGTGGAGGGCGAGGTCTTCGACGTCTGCGTTGACCTGCGTCCCGGCAGCGCCACCTTCGGCAAGTGGGAGGGTGTGACCCTCTCCGCCGAGAACCACCGACAGTTCTTCATCCCGCAAGGCTTTGCCCATGGCTTCTACGTGCTGAGCCCGACCGCGGTGTTCTGCTACAAGTGCGACGACGTGTACCACCCCAACGACGAGGGCGGCCTCATGTGGAACGATCCCAGCATCGGGGTGGAGTGGCCGCTCGTCGAGGGCGTTGAGCTCAACCTCTCCGACAAGGACACCAAGCACCCCTCCTTCGAGGAGTGGCGCAAGTCTGCCGGCCTGTAGGGCTTGCCTGGACGACAGCACGCAAGGAAAGCGGGAGAAGGGGAGACCGTCTCATGAGGATTCTTGTCACTGGTTCGCGCGGGCAGCTCGGCAACGAGCTGAGGAGGCTCATCGAGGGCGGGACCGCCGAGATCGGCCCCATTCCCGAGGGGTATCGCGACGCGCAGGTCGACTACATCGACATCGACTCGCTCGACATCTCGGACGCCGCCGCGGTCGACGCGTGGTTTGACGAGCACGGCCCCTACGACCTCGCCATCAACTGCGCGGCGTTCACCAACGTGGATGGCTGCGAGGCAAACTGGACCGGCGCGTTCAGCGCCAACGCGCTCGGCCCCATGAACCTCGCGCGCTCCTGCGCCCGCCAGGGGGCAAAGCTCGTGCACGTCTCCACCGACTACGTATTCCCTGGCAACGTGGAGGGCGAGAGGCTCGAGTCCGACGTCCCCGCGCCCATCAGCGCCTACGGTCGCACCAAGCTTGCCGGCGAGGGCCTCGCGCTCGCGAGCAACCCGCGCACCTTTGTGATGCGCACCGCGTGGCTCTATGGCTACGTGGGCAAGAACTTCGTCAAGACCATGCTGCGCCTGGCACAGAGTCACGAGTCCGTGACGGTCGTGGACGACCAGGTGGGCAACCCCACCAGCGCCAACGACCTCGCGTACGAGATCCTGACGGTCGCTGCCACGGCTGACTACGGCATCTACCACTGCACCAACGAGGGCATCTGCTCGTGGGCCGACTTCGCCGAGGCGATCTTCCGCGAGTTTGGAACCGGCACAAAGGTTGTCCGCTGCACGAGCGAGGAGTACAAGGAGATGAACCCCGCCTCCGCCGACCGCCCGCACTTCAGCGCACTCAAGAACGCGCACCTGGAGTCAGGCGTGGGCAACCGCATGAGGCCCTGGCAGGAGGCGCTCGCGAGCTATCGGGCAAACTTCGACTCGCTCGCAAACTAGGCATCACATACAATCAACTTTAAGGTTGGTGAGACCCACGGGTACGAGCACGTGGGTCTCTTCGTTGTCTGGGGGTGAACCGATTGTCGGAGTCGGAGGGTGATCACATGAGGAGAGGCGCGAGCCTCGCACAGAGGGTTGCCGAGAGCCCCGAATGGGCCTTCCTGGTCCTCTTCCTCATCGGGTCGATGTTCTGCGCCCTCGTTACTCCCGTCGGAGCTGCCTTCGACGAGCCGAGCCACATCGGACGAGTAGAGCAGATTGCCGCGGGAGATATCCTCCCGCAACGTCTTCCCGAGGAGTACCTGGGGCAGACGTTCGCGAACCCGCATCGCAGGGACTACGACTCGTACGGCGGGCTGGAGTCTCAGCACGTGCTGGAAATCGTCTTTGGCAACACGTCCAAGTTCCTGGGGACCAGTGACCCCTACACGCCCGAGGAGCTCTCCCAGCTGGGTGGCAGCGCACCATATGGAGAAGGACAAAGGATTCCCTTCCTCTTCTCCAACTCCTCCGTGAACAATCCCGTGGTCTACCTTCCCCAGCTTCTGGGCTTCCTCGTCGGCCGTGCCCTGGGGAGCGTTCGCAGCGTGGTCCTTGGCATGCGGTTTGGCGGGATTGCGTTCTTCGCCCTCGGGATGTTCCTGCTCATCAGGAATGCGCCCATGGGAAAGTGGGTGCTCTTCTACTTTGGCCTGGTTCCCGCGAATGTGGTCGCCTCGTCGACGGTCACAGCAGACACCATCACGATCCTCTGCTGCACCGCCTTCCTCGCGGCCCTGCTCTGGACCGTCTTTGCGGACGATCGGAGAAGGTCCACCCTCGCGCTTCTCTGCACCTGCACCATTATTCTTGGGCTTCTCAAGGTGACGTCGATACTGCTCCTCCTTCTGCTGCTCCTCCTCGTTCCGGGAAGGGCCGCTCGCCCCAAGCGCGACAGGATGCTCATAGCCGCAAGCGTCCTTTTGTGCCTGGTCCTCTTCGCGCTCTGGATGCGGGTGGTCTCGGGCATCAACACGGGGGTCATGTACAAGGAGGGGGTTGACCCCAAGGCGCAAATGGCATGGATCATCGCGCATCCGCTCAACTTCCTCTGGCTCAACGTAAAGAGCTTCGTGGACATGGCCTCCTTCGACTTTGGCGACCTCATCCACCTCAGTGCGCGTGCGGGAAGCGGCGACAAGTTCTTCTGCGTGATTGGCCTTTTCCTCGCGCTCTCGGCGGAGGCAATCGCATGCCGCTGCATCGCCTCCTCCCACCGCAGGGAGGCCACCTGGCTTGCCATCGCCTCTCTCGTCCTCTTCATCCTCTACTTCGGGATGACCAACACGGCCCTCTACCTGCAGTACACCGACGTGGGCGAGGGGACGATCCGCGGAGTCCAGCCCCGCTACTTCCTTCCCGTGCTGACCATGGTCCTGTACCCCATCCTGCTCCTGGTCTCCCGTGCCCTTCCCGGCGGAGGCGCACGTCCCGCGAGCGGGGATGAGGGGGAGCTCGCCCCCGAGGACGAGGGGCATGTCTCCGAGCGCGCCTACGACATGGGGTCCGGTGCGTCTCTCGCCATCGTGGGCATGGTTCTGGTCGCGGTCGGGATGGTCGAAAACGGCCTGGTCATTCTCGCTTCCATCTTCTAGACGGTGGTTCCGACGACTCCGCCATTGGCCCCAAATGCCCCTTCAGCGGATTGTTGGGCAGAAGGCTATGGCGATGGGGTAAGATAGAACACGTGACTTGGGAGCACCAAGTTACAACGTATCGCGCGCAAGCGCAGTGTTTCGCCCGATGGGCAAGAAAGAAAGGCACGTTCATGGCACAGGGTACTGTTAAGTGGTTCAACCCCGACAAGGGCTATGGCTTCATCTCTCGCGAGGATGGTGACGACCTGTTCGTCCACTACAGCGAGATCCAGATGGACGGCTTCAAGACTCTGGACGAGGGCCAGGCTGTCGAGTTCGACATCACTACCGGCCAGAATGGCAAGCTCCAGGCTTCCAACGTTCGTAAGATCTAACTAAGCGCTTGCGTGGACCCATTTGGGACTAAGCAAAACTGCTGGCCTCGCCCCTCTCGCAGGGGCGGGGCTTTTTTCTTGCCTGCAGTTATCTGATGATGATGGATCGCTTGTCCGACAGTGCAGATATACTGTTCTAGGCTTGTCAACCTGCATTTCGTCACTTGGAGAGACATGGACCAGAGCGCATCGAGGGACTACTCAAACGTCGCCGTGCTTGTCCCCTGCTATAACGAGGCGGTCACCATCGCCAAGGTCGTGGACGACTTCAGGCGCGTCCTCCCCGGTGCGACCGTATGGGTCTACGACAACAACTCCAAGGACGGCACGGGGGACATCGCGCGCGCCCACGGCGCCCGCGTGGTGCTGGAGCCGCGCCAGGGCAAGGGCAACGTCGTGAGGCAGATGTTCCGCGACATCGACGCCGACTGCTACCTCATGGTCGACGGCGACGACACCTACGAGCCCGAGGCCGCGCCCAAGCTCGTGGAGCCCATCCTCAACGGCTCCGCCGACCACGTGGTGGGCGATCGTCTCTCCAACGGCACCTATGGGGAGGAAAACGACCGCGCCTTCCACGGCTTTGGCAACAACCTGGTCCGCTGGCTCATCAAGGTGCTGTACGGCTTCGAATACACCGACGTCATGACCGGCTACCGAGCCATGTCCCGCGCGTTCGTCAAGACGTTTCCGGTCCTCTCCCCGGGCTTCGAGATCGAGACCGAGCTTTCCATCCATGCGGTGGACAAGCGTTGGCGCATCGTTCAGATCCCCATCGTGTACCGCGACCGCCCCGAGGGTTCGGAGTCAAAGCTCTCGACCTTCTCCGACGGTGCCAAGGTGCTGGGCATGATCGCGACGCTCTTCAAGGACTACAAGCCCCTCCCGTTCTTCTCCATCCTCGCTCTGATCTCGCTCGTCATCTGCCTATGCATCGGCATCCCAGTCATTGCCGAGTTCCAGGCCACGGGGCTTGTTCAGCGCTTTCCCTCCGCCTTCCTCGCGATGGCGTTTGGGATCCTTGCCGTCCTCCTCTTCTGCTGCGGACTCATCCTGGATACCGTGAACAAGGGCAACCGCCGCGACTGGGAGCTCAGGGTCGTGGGGGAGTACGAGCGCAGCGAGGCCCGGGCTCAACGAGGTGGCGAGGCGCCTGCAAACGCAGGTGCGAACGCTTGACCAGGACAATAGCCCGTTCACGCCGTCCATCACGGTGTGCTGGAAAGGGACGCCAGGGAGGGTGTGCCCGTCTGCTTCCTTGGCGTGGGGGCCAACCTTGGAGACGGCTCCGTGCTCGGAAACGGGCATCTCCTTCCTGGAGCTAGATACCTAACATCGCCCCCGGAACTGACTCCAGCATGATGGTCGCACAGGACATGCACACTCGGGGTCTTGGGATTTTGGCCCCTATGGATGGGCGGCGAGGCGAGGCGGATCGCATCTCCCTTGGCAAGGGCATGCGGTCGCCGTCAGGCTGGATTGGCGTTTGGGAAGGTATCTTCGCGATGCTTCCCCAACTGATTGGATTGAGATGGGCGGGAGAACGCAGACGGACGACCATACCCGGTTGGGTGGCGAGCGACAGAAGGGGCTCCTGAGCGTCATCGTCCCCTGCTTCAACGAGGAGAAGGCCCTCCCGTACTTCTACGCCGAGGCAACAAAGGTGCTCTCGGAGATGCCCGTGAGGTACGAGATCGTGCTCGTGGACGACGGCTCCAGGGATGGGACGCTCAGGCTGGCCAAGGAGCTCTCTGGGAGGGACCGTCACGTGAGGTACCTCTCCTTCTCCAGGAACTTCGGGAAGGAGGCGGCGATGTACGCGGGCTTCTGCAACGTTCACGGGGACTACGTCGTTGTGATGGACGCCGACCTGCAGGATCCGCCGTCGCTTCTCCCCAAGATGCTGCGAATCATACAAGGGGGGGAGTACGACAGCGTCGCTACCCGTCGCGAGAACCGCGAGGGCGAGCCTCCGGTTCGTAGCTTCTGCGCGCGCCTGTTCTATCGCATCGTCAATAGGATCTCGGACGCGGACATCGTGGACGGGGCGCGCGACTTCCGACTGATGACACGCGACATGGTCGACGCGATCGTGGCCATGGGCGAGTACAACCGGTTCTCGAAGGGAATCTTCGGGTGGGTGGGCTTCCGCACCTACTGGCTGGCATACGAGAACGTCGAGCGCGTGGCAGGGGAGACGAAGTGGAGCTTCTGGAAGCTGCTCCGCTATGCGTTGGACGGCATCATCAACTTCTCGCAGGCGCCCCTGAGCGCCGTCTCTTGGTTTGGCATCGTAATGACCTTTCTGGCAGTCATCGTCCTCATCGTGCTCGTGGTGAGGCGCCTGGTCTGGGGAGACCCCGTCGCGGGATGGGCCTCGCTTGCCTGCATCATCATCTTCATCGGAGGGCTGGAACTGTTCTGCCTGGGCATCATCGGCCAGTACGTCTCGCGCATCTTCCTCGAGACCAAGCACCGCCCGCACTTTATCGTCGAGGACTCCAACGTTGAGGACGTCAAGAAGATTCGTTAGGGCAAGAGTGGCCCTTGGCGTGGCGGGCGAGCTTTGACGAGGGGCGTCCCACCACCGAACGCAAATTATCCCTACTGGTGCTTTGGAGGTACTTACATGGGTGACGAGGAGCTCAAGCGCGAGGTCGACGACTATGTCGATGAGGTGTGGGAGGACGTGGTTGCGGACATCAGGTCCCTGGTCCGCATCCGGTCCGTGGAGGACCTCTCCCATGCTGCCCCGGGGATGCCCTGGGGGCCAAAGAGCCACGAGGCTCTCGCTCTGGGGCTCTCCATCGCCTCAAGGCTCGGCCTCGATGCCCATGACTGCGAGGGTTACCTGGGCTACGCGGACCTTGTTGGAGAGTCTGCGGGCCAGATCGCGACCATCGCGCACACGGATGTGGTTCCCGAGGGGCTTGGCTGGACCGTCGACCCCTTTGACGTGACGCGCCGCGAGGGCTTCCTGATGGGGCGCGGCGTCCTGGACGACAAGGGTCCGTTCGTCCTCTCGCTCTATGCTGCTCACTTCTTCGCCCGCCGGGTCCAGAGGACGGGGAAGAGGCTCCCCTACACGTTGCGGGTCCTCGTCGGCAACGACGAGGAGACGACCATGGGCGACGTGACCTGGTACCTCTCTCACTACGAGCAGCCCCTCTTCTGCTTCAGCCCCGATGCGGACTTCCCGCTGATCTGTGGCGAGAAGGGCGTGTTCCACGGAAGGTTCCGCCGCGAGCACGGGACGGACGGGCGCATCGTCTCGCTGGAGGGTGGCACGGTCGTGAACGCCATCCCCGGCCTTGCTACGGCGACGGTCCGCACCGATGCGAGCACCCTGCCCGCCTCCGAGGGGATCGACGTGGAGGCAATGGGCGGGGGTCTTGCCAAGCTGACCGCACACGGCAAGGGAGGCCACGCGTCCCTCCCCGAGGGGACGGTCAACGCCATCGGCATGCTTGCCACCTACCTGCTGCAGAACGGGATCTGCGACGAGGGGGAGCGAGAGTTCCTCGAGCTCGAGCGGCTGGTGTGCGCGAGCGGCCACGACGGCGACGCACTGGGGATCGCCTGCTCCAACGAGCGCTTTGGCGCCCTCACCGCCATCGGCGGGACGGTTAGTGACTCGGACGGCTTCCTGGAGCAGACCATCGACTGTCGTTACCCCGACGCGACGACGGGCGAGGGGATTGCCGCGCGCCTCTCCTCCGTCGCCGCCGACCACGGGGCGTCGTTCGAGGTCATCCAGGACAAGGTGCCCTTCTACGAGGATCCCGCCTCACCCGAGATCAGCACGCTCCTCTCAACATACGAGGAGTACTCGGGTCGCAAGACGGAGCCCCTGGTGATTGGCGGAGGCACCTACGCGCGCAAGTTCCGCAACGCCTGCGCCTTTGGGCCCCACGAGCCCGCGGAGGATGTCCCCTCCTGGGTGGGGATGGAGCACGGGCCCGACGAGGCGGTGAGCGAGGAGTCGCTCAGGCGTGCGCTCAAGATCTACATCGTGAGCATCGCGCGCCTGATGAGGCTCGACCTGGCGTAGGGGCCGTGGGCCGTGACGGGGAGAGGGGGCGCTCACCCCTCCCCGTCACCCACTGCGATATCGCGCCAGTCCTCCAGCCACAGGTCCGCCTCGCGCCGGATCTGGGCCTCGTGCTGGATGCCGTCCCCCGTGCGGACCGCGCAGGTGAGGAAGCCCGCCCCGCGCGCGGAGCGGATGCCGGGGACGATGTCCTCGAACACGATGCACGAGCCCGGCTGGTGCCCCAGGCGGTCGGCGCAGGTGAGGTAGATGTCCGGCCGATCCTTGGGGACCGGGCACTCGCGGTTTGTCACCACCACGTCAAAGAGTCGGTCCACGTGGATTGAGCGCATGGAGCGGAGCACGTCGGGGTCGTTGGTCGTGGCGAGCCCAATCGGGATCCCCCGGTCCCGCAGCGCTCGCAGGTAGGCCTCCGCCCCCGGCCTGAGCGTGGCCTGGGTCTCGTAGAGCGCGCGGCCCATGCGGTTCCACTCAAGGCAGATGTCCTCGGGCCTCTCGTCCAGGCCGTACCTGCGGACCGTGTACTCGGCCCCCGCGGCAAAGCCGAGCGTGCTCATGGCGCGCGAGTACTCGGCGTCGGGGGTCAGCCCGCGCTGCGCGAGGAATATGCGGTCGACCTGCTTCCACAGCGCCGAGGTGTCGCTCAGCGTGCCGTCAAAGTCAAACACCGCGGCCCCAAACCTGGGGGGCCATAGCCCGTCCGGTGCCTGTGCCATGCGCTTGCTCCCTTCGACGTGTACCCTCCATGGTAGGCGAGAGGGACGCCATCCGCTGCCTCTGTGCTACCTGTCGGCGGAAGGGGGAGCGCCATTTGTTTCTGGCGTGTTAACCTGTGTCCGTTTCAATAAACTACCCCATCTATGCGAAGGGAGCGTTTCATGGCAGACGAGGAGCTCAAGGCGCGCGTGCACGAGTACGTGGAGTCGGTGTGGGAGGACGTGGTCGACGACATCAGCACGCTGGTTGCCATCAGGTCCGTCGAGGACATGGGTGCAGCCCAGCCCGGCATGCCCTATGGCCCGGAGCCCTACCGTGCACTCGATGCCGCGGTCAAGATCGCGGCGAGGCTTGGCCTGGACGCGCATAACTGTGAGGGTCACATTGGGTACGCGGACGTCCCCGGTGAGTCCCCCAAGCAGATCGCCACGATCGGTCACACGGACATCGTGCCCGAGGGGACCGGCTGGCACTTCGACCCCTTCAAGGTGACGCGCAAGGACGGCTACATGATCGGTCGCGGCGTGCTCGACGACAAGGGCCCCACGGTCCTCTCGCTGTATGCCGCCAAGTTCTTTGCCGACGAGGTCGCCCGCACCGGCAAGAGGCTTCCCTACACGATCCGCTGCATCCTCGGCAACAACGAGGAGACGGACATGCGCGACGTGGAGTGGTACCTGGAGCACTACGAGCAGCCCGAGTTCCTGTTCTCGCCCGACGCGGACTTCCCGCTGATCTGCGGCGAGAAGGGCGGCTACTCTGCGACCATCACCAGCGACAGGGTCAGCGACCGCATCGTGGAGTTTGACGGAGGCACCGTGGGCAACGCGGTCGCCGGCGAGGCCTATGCCATCGTGCGTGCGGACGCGTCCGACCTGGAGAGCACCAACCGCATCGACGTCGCAGACGAGGGAGATGGCCGTGTGCGCCTGACCGCGCACGGCATTGGTGCACACGCCTCCACGCCCGAGGGCTCCATCAACGCCATCGGCCTTCTGGTCGACTACCTGTTGGAGCACGACCTGTGCGGGGAGGGCGAGCGCGACTTCCTCGTGCTTGAGAGGCATGTCTTTGGCTCCACGGACGGCTCGACGCTGGGCATTGCGGCGACGGACGATCTGTTTGACCCGCTTACCTGCATCGGCGGGACCATCCGTACCAAGGACGGCCGCTTTGAGCAGACGATCGACGCCCGCTACCCCAAGTCGATCACGTCCCAGACGATCACCCAGAGGGTGCAGGAGCTGTGCGACGCGCACCACTGCACGCTCCACGTTGACCTGGACATGGTCCCGTTCTACACGGACCCCAACGCCGAGACCATCCAGACGCTGGTGAGGACCTACAACGAGTACACGGGTCGCAACGACAAGCCCTACACCATCGGCGGTGGCACCTATGCCCGCCACTTCAAGGCCGGCGGTGCGTTTGGCCCCAACGACCCGCACTTCCCGATGCCCGACTGGGTGGGCGCGGAGCACAGCGCTGACGAGGGCTTTGAGGAGGCGCAGTTCAAGCGCGCGCTCGAGATCTATATCGTGAGCATCGCCCGTCTGATGAGGCTCAGCCTCTAGTAGGCGGGGGAGAGAGGCAGGGGGAGCCGGGCAGCCGACCGTTCGCGGTGGCGCCCGGCTCCCCTCCTCTTGCCATGCGATTAGCACGTGTTCCATAGAATGAGACGAAAATGCAATTGGATGACAATCACTTTTCAAAACTTGCCACCCGCCAGGGCGTGCCTCGGGCGTGTTCTCCGGGGCACGAGCGCCCCTGTGTTTGCCGTCGGAAGCTACCTGCTCTACTTCGTACTCTCGATCCTCATCCCCGGCACGTCGAGCATGTCCACGATCTCCATGTCCATCATGGGGCCGCTGTCCATGTCACTCGGCTTCAACCCCGCCGTCATGATCAACGTCTTCTCGGCGGCGAGCGGTGTCGTGAACTACTTCACCCCCTGCAACGGTGCCATCATGGGCGGCCTCGCACTGGCGAGGATCGAGTACCCCACCTGGATCAAGTTCGTGATGAAGGTCGTTGCCATTACCGCGGTCGTCAACATGGTCGTGCTTGCCATCGCGATGATGGTGTGCTGATGTCCCTTGCTCGATAATCCCGGCGACGAGTCGAGATGCAAGCTCCGCGGACGGTCCCTGACCGTCCGCGGATTGCGTTGTGCCGTGCCTGGAAATTCATGCACCTGCAGCTTTGGGCTGAGTTAAGTTTGTTCATTACATCTGAATGCGTCCCACGGAGGTGCCCCTCATGAAACTTCGTAGTAGTCGCGCGGCTGCCGCCGCAGGTGCTGGCCTAGCCTTCGCGCTCTCGCTCTCCGCCGCTCCCGTTGTCTCGTGGGCACAGGAGCGGCCGCTGATCGTGAGTGACTCGGTCGCCTCGACCGAGGAAGCTGTTGCGGCGGAGTCCAGCCTCGTTGTCGCAAACGACGGGGGAGCCGATTCCTCGGCGTCGGTCACGGAATCCCAAGCACCCTCTACCGGTGTGCCCAGCGCTTCGGAGGGGGCGGACGGGGTGAACTCTGGTGCCGCCTCGGGCCCTGCTTCCAACGAGAGCGACGCTCTTCTCCCCGACACCACTGAGGACGAGGGGATAACGAACCAGGGGACAGAGGCGCCTGACGTGCAGGCAGGCGAGAAGGGCGTGACTCCCAACGCCCCGAGCGTCCCCGACGGCGCCGAGGGAGACCCCACCTCGGATGCCACCACCTCAACGGAGCAGGGTGCCGACGAGTCGGCGGGCACCACCAACACGGATGAGGGTGAGACGAACCTCGGTGGGGGCGCCGTGGCCTCCGTTCCGTCGGAGACATCGGCCACGCAGCCCGATGCCTCCGGCGAGAAGGCGCAGACAGTCCAGTCCGAAAAGTCCGATGTCTCCAGGTACCAGAACCTCTATCGCCTGTACAACCCAAACAGCGGGGAGCACTTCTACACCTCCTCGCTGAGCGAGATGCTCTACCTCGCGGGGTGCGGATGGCGCTACGAGGGCGTGGGCTGGGTCGCTCCCGTGACGTCGGGGACGCCCGTCTACCGCATGTACAACCCCAATGCCGGCGACCACCACTACACCACCAACGCCGCGGAGCGGGACATGCTCCGCAACGCGGGGTGGAAGTACGAGGGCATCGGCTGGTACTCCGATGGCAGCTCGGGCACGGCGGTGTTCCGTCAGTACAACCCCAACGCGGCGTCCGGGTCGCACAACTTCACGACTTCGGCCGCGGAGCGCGGCAACCTCGTCAAGGTCGGGTGGAGCGACGAGGGAATTGCCTGGTACGGGTCTAACCATGCGACCGTCCGCTTGAGCCAGGGCAGGTGGATCGTGACCTCCGCCTGGGGCTCCCTTCAGCGGTACTGGCTCGGGCAGGACGCGACCATCGCGCGCTCGAGGCTCGTTGACCCCTCGGAGGGCTCCGGCTGGTACGCGCGCGCAACCTCGGACGGCAGCGTGGTCCGCGGAAAGTACGTGGATCGCGGCACCGGCTTCGTGTACCTTGCGAACAACGACGGAAGGCTGGAGGGGCCCGGCAGGGTGACGACCTCCGCCTACGACGGCGGCGCGCGCCACAGCTACCTCATCGACGAGACGGCCCATGCCGCCATCCCCGGCCTGCATGCCCTGGGCGACGGGACCTCTCTCACCCTGTCGGGGAGCGGTTGGCTGCTCCAGGGTGGCAGCGGCAGCTGGAACGATCAGACCTACCTGGCAGACGCCAACGCGGTGCTGGCCCCCAACCTTACCGCCACCTTCGCCACGCAGAAGGGGAAGCAGCCTCAGACCGTCCGCTCCTTCGCTGCCAACGGAAGGCTCTACGTCTTTCTCCCCTCGTACGCGTCTCTCTCTAACGTGACGCTTGGAGCCTTGCTGCAGGACGGGAGCCCCGTGAACGCCCTCGTTCGTGGCAACGGTGACTTCGTCGCCCTCGATGGGTCCGCGATCGACCTCGCAACGCTCTGCGGCGTTGACCCGTCGTCCAAGAGTGTCACGCTCTCGCTTGCGCGGGAGGGGTACGACTCGGTGTTCCAGGTCGTGGTGATGCGCTCGAGCGGCGTGGAGACGATCTTCCTCAACAGTGAGGACCCGGACGACAAGGGGCGCGCCTTCGTGGAGGCAGACCCGCATCACAACACCAAGGCAAACGTGGAGGTCGTCGCCATCGCGGACGACGGAACGGTCGTCTACTCCAAGGACAATCCTGACAAGGGCAAGTTCTCGACCGTGAAGGGCCGCGGCAACTCCACTTGGGGCGGCAAGAAGAAGCCCTACCAGATCAGCCTGAACAAGAAGGCCGACCTCCTCCAGACGGGCGAGAAGGACAACGCCCAGAAGAAGTGGATTCTCCTCGCCAACGCCAACGACGCAAGTCAGCTCCACAGCACCATCGCCTACAACCTGGCCCTGGAGCTTGGCATGGTGGGCGTGGAGTGCCGTCCCGTGGACCTCTATTACGACGGGGAGTATCGCGGGTCGTACCTCCTGACCGAGAAGGTCGAGATCAAGCCCGGTCGCGTGGACATCGACAGCCTGGAGGATCGCATCGAGGAGGCAAATCCCGACGTGGACCTGGGTTCCCTCCCCACCCGCACGGCTACCAACAAGTACGGCTACACCTACCAGTACGTGGAGGGCGTGAAGGACCCGGACGACATCTCGGGCGGGTATCTCCTAGAGATCGATAACGCCTGGTACAAGGGGGAGACCTGCTGGTTCCAGAACTCCGACCGCGTGGTCGTGGTGAAGAGCCCCGAGGTCGCCTCGAAGGATGCCATCCGCCGCATCAGCGAGGCGTACGAGGAGGCTCTGCGGAACGCGCGGGCGAACCGCTTCAACCTCAGTGGTTCCTACTCTATGGACCTCGACAGCCTGAGCAAGACCTGGCTGCTGAGCGAGTTCTGCAAGAACATCGATGCCTTCAACACCTCGACCTACCTGTACCTGGACTCTGGCAGCAAGACTTTCATGGCGCAGCCGGTGTGGGACTTCGACGGCTCCATGGGCGTCCGCACCGACTGGCCCAACTCCGACTTCAGCCGGTACGAGGACATCGTGATTCCAACCGGCAGGTGGGTGATAGGCATCCCCTCGGTCCAGCGTCGTGCGAAGGCGATCTATCGGAACGAGCTGTCCAAGCTCGTGGGCAACGTGCTTCTCTCCAACAGCGAGGATGCCGTGGGCGACGCCGGGCATCTCCACTCCCTGGCGTACTACCGTAGCCAGGTGAGCGACTCCCAGGCCATGGACAAGGTCATGTGGGGCATCTCGGTCATGCGCAACGAGGTCACGCCGTTCCACACCTGGGGACAGAACGTGGACTACCTGGCTCACTGGCTCTCGGCCCGCAACGCCTGGTTTGGGACGAACGTCTCGCACCTCGGCGACTTCAATTCCACCAACCGCACCTTCACATACGCCGGCTTTGACTATGGCCTGGTGTACGACTACGACTACTACCTGCAGATGAACCCCGACGTCGCGGCGGCGTTCCACGGCGACCCCGAGCTCACCCTCAGGCACTTCGTCGAGCACGGCATGGCGGAGGGCAGGGCCTCGAGCAGGATGTTCGACCTCGCCACGTACAAGGCCAACAACCCCGACGTGGTCGCCGCATTCGGTAGCAGGACGGCCGAGTACTACCGCCACTACTGCACCTATGGCTTCAAGGAGGCGAGAGTGGCAGTGTAGGAGGGCCCACATCACCGCGTTGGGTGAAAGGGCGCCGCCCCTGCCCGGGGATGCGGGCGGGGGCGGCGTTAGTAGCCCTTCTCTCCTTGCGCCGGCGTCGGGCCCTACTCGTCAGGCTCTCCCTCCATGGACCGGATGATGCCCATGAGGATGTCGTTGGGGGCAAACGACGCGAGGACGTGCACGAAGTTGCGCGCGACGGGGAAGACCTCCGCATCCAGCGAGGCCCGGACGCAGTCGTAGAAGACCGACGACACCCGCTCCGTGGGAGCCATGGGGATCTGGTACGACTCGAGGACCGTCTGTATCTCCTCCGCCGTCATCTCCTCGCGCAGGGTGCCATTTCCCTGTGCGGAGAGGGCGATGAGCTCCATGGCAATGACTGGGATGGCGTTGGGGAGGTAGTTCATCGCGAGCGCGTAGCACGCCTGTGCGGCCGTGACGTCGCCGTCCTGCCACATGAAGTAGCCCATGCGGTAGTAGGCGATCCCCAGGGTCTCGGGGTCGTGGGCCAGGTCGAGCATCTCCCTGAGCTGGTCCTCGGCCTCGGGCCTCTTCGAGGCGCCCTCAAGGCAGCGGACGAGGAGGAGACGTGCGTTGCGGTCGAGGGGCGCGAGCTCGCAGAGCCGGCGGGCGACATGGAGTGCCTCGTCGCCCTGGCCGCTCGCGAGCAGGCACATGGCGAGCGCGATGTTGCATTCGTAGTAGGCGTCGGGGACGAGCATAGTCGAGGCACCCGTGGGCTCCAGCAGGCGGTTGTACATGGCGCGGTCTACGTAGCTGCCAAAGTAGCGCCACACCACGGTGGGCGTGTCGCGGTAGTCCCCACGGGCGTCGATGGGCGAGAGCGCCTCGCGTGTGATGCGCGCGCCCTCGGCGTAGTCGTTCCTCTGGAGGGCCGTGCGTGCAGCCTGTGCGGCGCGGTCCAGCGCGTCTCCCACCACGAACTCCTCGCCGACCTGCTCGGCGTCCTCGATCTCGCCCGAGACCAGCTTGGCGACGCACCTCTCGGCCGCCCCGCGCACGGTCGGGTCGGGGTCATCCCCCGCGACGCTCAGGATGGTCCGCACGTTCTTCTGCGTGGCCTCCGCGTCGTCCTTGGGGGCGAACCTGCTCATGATGTCCGCCGCAACGAGCGCGCGCTTCTCGGCCTCCTCGATGGAGAGTCCGTACACTCGCTCGGTGCCCAGGGCCTTTGCCTGAGCTGCGGGAAGGCGCTTGGACGAGAGCGACACGGGGACGTATCGGTCTGGGGGACAGAAGCGGGGCTCCGAGAGCGAGAAGCCCTGGGCAACGGGGCGGAGGATGCCCTCCTCAAGGCGCATCTGGGGCACGAATGAGCGGTAGATGCTCGCGAGGTCGCGCGTGTTGGAGAGGTCGAGGCGCTCGAACCTGCCGCGGTCGAAGTCGACCGAGAGGTAGCAGCGGTGCCTGGTCGCCGTGTCGATCGTCCCCGCGACCCAGACGTGACGGATCTTCTCCGAGCTCCTGAATGCGACGGAGGCCAGAAGCAGGGCGACCCTGAGCGCATATGCGGAGGCTGCCTTGCGGCGCATCTCGCGCGAGCTCGTCACCAGGCCGACGCCGGGGACGAACATGGACGAGGGCCACACGGCCTCGGGCGTCAGCGCGACCTCGAAGGCGACGTTGCCATACGAGACGTTGGCGCGCCACTTGGCGGCGAGCCGGTAGGGGAGCTGCACCGTCTCGAGCGCGGTCGAGATCGCGCGGCGAACCGCCCACTCGCCGTCGGGCTCGTCACCGTCCTGCGTGGGAGATACCTGCGCGATGGGTGGGAGCTGCGCGCAGATGGACGCCGCGACCTCCTGGTTGAGCTTGTAGCAGTCCTCGACCGTGACCGTGGGGAGGTCGTCGTCTAAGTAGCTTGCCACGAACTGGATGGCGGTGAGTGCCGCCTCGAGCTTGAGGACCCTCAGGCGGGCGAGGTAGGGTAGCTCGCGCTGGGTCACCCTGAGGTAGGGCAGCCCGGAGGTGCTCAGGCGCACGCACCGCATGGAGGGGAGGTCCACGTCGTTGGAGAACAGGGCCGCCTCCTCAAGCACGCGGGCGGCGTAGAGCTCAGCACCCGACGGCATGGATTGGCCGTCCTTGGCGGCCTCGTCCGTCTTCCCCGTGTCTTCCGTGGGGGTGGCGGCGCGCTCGCGCGCACGCACGTCTCCCGCGAACAGCCGAAGCTCGGCGACGGGGTCCGCGGTCGAGACGAGCTTGGTCATCAGCGCGTCGAAGTCGAGCGCGGAGGGAGTGACGTCAGTGCTTGTGGCGTCGTCCCGCTCCTCCGCGGGTGCCTCGTCGTCCTTCGCGTCGGCGGGGGAGAGGGGCGTGGCCTCGTGCTTGGGGGACACCACCCGCGTGGCATCGTTGCCAGCCGTAGCCGATGCGTTGTTCGCGAACCCATCGGGACGGGGTGGGACCGCGGTGCTGTCCTTCTCCCCATCCCTCGCGCGATTGTGGCGACCGGTCGCCGCAACGCACCCGGCAGCACCGCAGGCGACCGCCAGCGCGACCGTGACCGCCTCCACGCCAAGCGCGGCAAACGCCGCCACACCCGCTATTCCACATGCCGCGGCAACCTTTGCCGCAAGGCCTATGGCCCTCTTGTGCGGGGCCCTTTCGTCGTCGTGCTCAGAACCCATGAAAACCCAATCTGCGCCATGGCTGGCGCCAGCATCTCTCGTTCTAGGTGCTTATACCCAGCATCCAGCGAGCATCGGGCGAGACAAGCCCGCCCCCGGGCTTTCGTCTGGGGGCGGGCTGCCTCACTGCCATGTCGCCTGTGGCTACTCCTCCATCTGGGTGGGCCAGACGCTGCCCTCCGGCATCGTGGCGTTGCCGCTGGCGATGTCGCTGGGGATGGAGCTGTCAGACGCCAGGAGCTCGTTCATGGTGACGAAGGTGTAGCCCTGGTCGGTGAGGGTCTGCAGGATCTTGGGGAGGGCCTCCACGTCCTGGTCGCGGTTGCCGCCGCCGTCGTGCATGAGGATGATGTCGCCCGAGGTCACACCGGTGGTGCAGTTGGAGACGATCGCGTCCACGCCCGGCCTGCGCCAGTCCTCGGAGTCCAGGTTCCAGATGATCGAGGCGGATACCAGGCCACCGGACTTGAGCCAGGTGCTCTCCTTGAACTCGCCGTAGGGCGGGCGGAAGATGGTCGTGTCGACCCCGTCGGCATCCTTGATCGACTTGAAGGTGTTGGTGAACTCCTGCTGCAGGCTCTCTGCGTCGAGGGCCGGGAGCTCCTGGTGCTTGTCGGTGTGGCTCGCGACCTGGCACCCCGCGTCCACGATCGCCTTCGACAGCTTGGGGTACTCGCGGATCTGGCTGCCCAGGTTGAAGAAGGTCGCCTTGGCGTTGTACTGGGCTAGGATCTTGAGGTACTGCTCGGTGTAGGTGCTGGGACCGTCGTCAAAGGTCAGCGCCACGAGCTTCTTCCCGTTGTCGGGCTTCACGTTGTGCAGGGTGATCACAACGTCCTGGGGCTCCTGGGTCACGGTCTCCTTCGTCTCTCCCGAGACCTTGCCCGTGGTCACGTTCTTCTTGCCCATCTTTCCCCACTGCGACACGTAGGCTACGGCGCCGTAGTCGCCCTTCATCGTGAGCTTGGGCTCGGCGTCCTCCGAGGTGGTGGTGGAGTCCTCGACCTTGTCCGCCCCATCCGAGACCTGGATGGAGTCGCCGGACTTTGCGTGGTACGAGGATATCTGATCCTGAGACAGGTCGCTTCCGTTGACCTTTGCGGAGAAGGCGCTGCCCTCGCCCTGCTTGATCACGTTCCCGTTGATCGAGACCAGGTTACCCGCCTTGGGCGAGAGGCCCTTCTGTTCGATTATCTGCTCGAGAGTGGAGCCGTTCTTGGTTTGGTACGTCTCGCCGTCGAGGGTGACCTGCACCGAGCGGTTGTGCCACATCCACGCTCCGCCCGCCGCGAGCGCGACGACGGCGGCTATCGCGATGACCGTTGCCCTGCCGCCGTGGCGCCGCGGCCGATGCGCCTTGCCCCTCGGTTCAACGGGGACGATTCTCTCTGCCCCCTGGTGCGCCTCGTGGTGAGTGGCGTGCGCATGGGAGGAGTTTGGCCCCGTCTCGCGCGGAGTCCCGCCCCGTGGCGTCCCCTTGGTCCTGTGCGTCGCTCGGGTGTCTCCGTTATGGTTCATGGGGCCCCGTTGGGTGCCCCCGTGGGAATAACCCTTCTGCATCTCTGTCCAACCTGTCGCCATTGGTGACGTGTCATGGCCGCGCATGGTCCGCAGCCTCCTGGGCATGCGCAGACGATATCCCATGGGGCAGCGGCGGACAAGGCATTTGTATGCCATCCGCCGAATCGCGCCAAAACTAACTTAAAAGTGACGGGTGCCAGTGAGCCTTTGACCGGGGGTTCCCGCCTCGGGACCGCCGCCTGCCTTCCCCGGGGGAGAGGAGCCGTCCATCTGGGCTGATGGCGTCGTTGCCACGGGCGAGGGGTGGCTTGTCGGGCGAGCTTAACCCTCAGCAGCAAAGGTGGCGATGCTCTCCCGCTGCTTGGGATGGGCCCCAAAGTCAAGGAAGGGGAGAGGGGCGGTCGATCCGGGTTCGTGGCAAACCGTCTGGTGCTGCCCCCTCCCGGGGTGGCCCACTTGCGCGGGGGCCTGGGGCCCGTGCGGTGACTCGGAGGTAAGGTCATTACAGTCTAGGAAGGGGAGCGAGCTTTCATCAGGCTTCGGCGTGCTTCGTTACATGTTGCCGTTTCTGGACCCTCTGGGGCGGGCGGGAGACCGCGTCGGCGCCTTGTCCGTGCCAGAAAGTGTGTCCTGCGTGTACTCATGGCGTGAGGTCTCTGGCATCGGGTTTGTGCAGCCGGTGCGTTTCCCCTGTTGGAAGGATGCAAAGGCCTCACGCTGCCAAAAAGTCCACCCTGTGTGTACACACGGTACGGACTTATTGGAAATGGTCATATACATGATGCTAACGCTGCTGTTGGAAAGGCAGGCTCTGAGGAGGTGGAACCCCTCCGATGCCTTCCAACAGCATGGACGCTCCCGAATGTGCTGATTCGCGGAGATATAGCTCGGCTCCATCCTCATCCCCTGTCCCGTCGTGCGTGTCCCCTCTTGGGGATTAGCCAAAGGGGATAGCCGCCCGAAGTGCCATGGGTGTCGCTATCCTTTCCGAAGCAATGCGGTCGGGCGGGAGAAGTATCAAGATGCGAAGTATGGCAGAGGAATGCCTGCGTGAGCACTCACGTCGGGAGTTTCTTGCCATTCGACCCCTGTCCTTACCGGCGTGAACTAGTTCTCGAACTCCTACTTCAGCCTGCGGATGAAGAGGCCGCTGCGCAGCTTGGGCTCGAACCATGTGGACTTGGGCGGCATCAGCTCCCCTGCGTCGCTCACCGCCATGAGCTCGTTCACCGACGTGGGGAAGAGCGAGAACGCGACGCCGTCGTCTCCCGACAGCTCCTGGAGCCTCCCGAGGCCCTCGATCCCTCCAACAAAGCGGATGCGCTCCGACGTTCGGGGGTCGTCGATTCCCAGGATGGGGGAGAGGACTCGCTCCTGCAGGATCGAGGCGTCCAGCGCGGAGACGGGGTCGCCGTCCTCGGGCAGCTCCGCGGTCAGGCGAACCGGATGCCAGGCACCACCGACGAACATGCCGAACTCGTGCCGCCCGGCGGGGGAGACGGGCTCGTCCTGCGCGGGCCCCACCTCGAACCCTGCGGCTTCGACGTCCCCTACCAGCTCGTCAACCGACCTGCCGCCGCGGTCCAGCACCACGCGGTTGTAGGCCATCACGTGGAGCTGGCTCGCGGGGAACAGTACCGCGAGGAAGGTGTCCCAGGGCCTCTCGCCTTCCTTGCCCCCATCCTTCTCCCTCAGCTCCTGGCACACACGGACGGCCGATGCCGCGCGATGGTGCCCGTCTGCGATGTAGGCGCAGGGAATCGTGGAGAAGGTCGCCCTCAGGGCCTCGACGGCGGCGGGGCGAGAGACGCGCCACACGGTCTGGCGCACGTCCTCGGCGTCGGTGAAGTCGTACAGCGGGGTCGCGGAAGAGGCCGCACCCACCAGCACGTCGATGGCGTAGTTGTCGCGGTAGGTGAGGAAGATGGGGCCGGTCTGGGCGCCCGTCGCGCGGATGTGGCGGACGCGGTCCTCCTCCTTTGTGGCGGTGGTGTTCTCGTGGCGGCGGATGGTGCCGTCCAGGTACTCGTCCACGGAGCAGGCGCACGCGATGCCGGTCTGGGCGTGACCGTCCTGCTCAAGCCGGTAGATGTAGTAGGAGGGCGTCTCGTCGTGGACGAGCGTGCCGTCGGTCGCGCGCTCGCGCATGAGGTCCGCCGCCCGCTGGTACACGTCCGGCGCGTACATGTCGTGGTCTGGCGGGAACGAGGTCTCGGGGCGGTCGATGGCGAGGAAGCTCCGGGGGTGTGCCGCAACGTAGGCCCGCGCCCCCTCGCGGTCGAACACGTCGTAGGGAAGCGAGGCAAACTCCTCCGCCCTTTCGGGCGCAGGACGCCAGCACGTCATGGGCTCTGCTCTCATGGTCTCTCCTTTGCTCGTCAGGAAGAGAGGGGACGGCGCCCGTGGTGGGCAGCCGTCCCCAATGGTAGCCAATCCTCGCGGGTGGCAGGGTGATGCGGGCCGCCTAGGCTCGGGCGGGCTTGATGACCCTGATGCGGTAGATGCCCGGGATCGAGCGCAGGCGGGCCAGAGTGCCCTCGTCCAGGGCGGAGTCGGTGTCGACCAGGGTGTAGGCGTTCTCTCCCATGGCCTCGTTGCTCATGCGCTGGATGTTGGCGCTGGAGTCCGCGAGCGCGGTCGAGATCTGGCCGATCATGTTGGGGACGTTGGCGTGGAGCGCCGCGAAGCGCCCGCCGGTCTTGCAGGGGCCCAGGTCGCAGTTGGGGTAGTTGACCGAGTTGCGGATGGTTCCGCGCTCCAGGTACTCCTTCATCTGGCTCACTGCCATGGTCGCGCAGTTCTCCTCCGCCTCGTTGGTGCAGGCGCCCATGTGGGGCGTGATGAGGGTGTGGGGCATCGTGGTGGTGCCGGGCGTAGCGAAGTCGGTGACAAAGCAGCCGAGCTTGCCCGACTCAAGGGCGGCCTTGACGTCGGCCTCGTCCACGATGTCGGCGCGCGCGTAGTTGAGGAGCATGGCGCCGTCGTTGAGGAGGGCGAGCTCCTTGGCGTTGACCATGTGGCGCGTGTCGTCCTTGGAGGGCACGTGGACCGTGAGGTAGTCGGCGCCCTTGCACAGCTCCTCCATGCTGTCCACGCGCTTGACCGCGCGGTCGAGCTGCCACGCGTGCTCGACGGAGAGGAACGGGTCGTAGCCGTAGACGTCAAGGCCCAGGTAGATGAGGGCGTTCGCGACCTTGGAGCCCACGGCGCCCAGGCCCACCACGCCGACCTTGCGGCCGATGGCCTCGTGTCCGACGAAGGCCTTCTTGTTCCTCTCGGCCCCCTTAACGATGTCCGGGTCGCCGGCGTTGGCGCGGACCCACTCCATGCCGCCCAGCGTTCCGCGCGAGTTGGCGAGCATCATGCCCACCACGAGCTCCTTCACGGCGTTGGAGTTGCCTCCGGGGGTGTTGCACACCACCACGCCGCGACGTGCGCACTCCTCGATGGGGATGTTGTTGTACCCCGCGCCCGAGCGGGCGATGATGCGGACGTTGGGCCCCAGGTCCAGGCCGTGGATGTCGGTCGCGCGCACGAGGACGGCGTCCGCCTTGTTGATGTCGTCGGTCTTCTCGTATCCCTCGCCAAGCTCGGCGATCCCGTCGCGGGTGATGGTCTTGCAGATGTTGTCCAGAACCTTGACGTAGCGCATGGCTACCTCCCTGGTGTCGTGATGTGGCTTAGTGTCTAGGTTGTGATGGGGCCGGCCTCGACCGGCTACCTAGATCGCGGGGCCACGGGGTGTGACGCCTCGAAGTCGGCCATGTAGGAGAGGAGAGCGTCCACTGCCTCGGGAGGCACCGCGTTGTAGCAGCTGGCGCGCATGCCACCGACCAGGCGGTGGCCCTTCACGTTGACGATGCCGCGCTCGGCGGCACCCTCCACGAACTCAGCGTCCAGCTCGGGCGACGGGGTTCGGAAGGTGACGTTTGCGATGGACCTGTCCGCAGGAACGACCGTGCCGTGGAAGAGCGAGCTGCCGTCCAGGTAGTCGTAGAGGGGACGCACCTTGGCCCGGTTCCTCTCCTCCATCGCCTGGAGCCCGCCCGTGTCCTCGATCCAATGGAACACCTTGCCGCACACGTAGATGGCCCAGCAGTTGGGGGTGTTGAGCATGGAGCCCTTGTCCGCCTCCACGCGGTAGTCAAGGTAGGTGGGGCAGATGTCGGCGTGGGCGGGGCCGTCCGCGATGAGGTCGTCGCGCACGATCACGATGGTGAGGCCGGCGGGGCCGGCGTTCTTCTGCACGCCAGCATAGACCAAGCCAAACCTGCTCACGTCGAGCGGAGCCGAGAGGAAGCAGCTCGAGACGTCCGCCACCAGGGGGACGCCGCCCGTCTGGGGGAACTCGCGCATCATGTTGCCAAAGACGGTCTCGTTCTGGCACACGTACACGTAGTCGAGGTCCTGGTCCACCGATGCAGGGAAGGTGGGCACGCGGTCGAACGACGTGTCCTCGCTCGATGCGATGACCACCGCATCTCCGTACTTCTTTGCCTCGCGCTGGGCCTTCTGCGACCAGTTGCCGCTCACCACGTAGCCGGCGCGCCCGTTGCGCATGAGGTTGAGGGGAATCGCCGCAAACTGCAGCGTGGCGCCACCCATGAAGAACAGCACCCGATAGTTGTCGGGGATGCCCATGAGGCGGCGGAGCGTTGCCTCGGTGTCGTCGATGATCTTCTTGAAGGGGGCGGAGCGGTGGCTCATCTCCATTACGGACATGCCCGTCCCGCGGTAGTCGAGCATCTCCGCCGCGCATTCCCTCAGCACGGTCTCGGGGAGTGCGGCCGGGCCGGCCGAGAAGTTATAGACGCGGGACATGAACCCCTCCTGAATCCGTATTATTTTTCAATCTAATACGCTATCGCTCCGATGGGATTTTCAGCCGCTCGGTAATCCGCTGTTTCTCCTCCCGTAACCTTTGCGACTCAAAGTGCTGCGGTATGGTAGCCATGCGATAGCGTATGAGAGTAGCGTATTGGGCGCCACGCGTGGCGCGCGGCGAGTGGGGAGGACGCATGTCGGGAGAGGGAACTGGGTCCGTAGTCAAGGACATCCGTGCGAGGAGGTTCGTCCTCTTCGACCTTGACGGGACGGTGACCGACACCCTCGACGGCATCGTGAGGACCGCCCGGTCAGTCCTGCGCGACTACGGGCTTCCCGAGGAGCGCCTGGTTGACGCCCCCAAGCTCGTGGGGCCTCCCTTCCCGCAGGCGTTCTCGATGGTGTTTGGCCTCTCGGAGGAGGACGCCCGCGAGGTCACCCGAAGGTACCGCGACATCTACGACAACCTGGGACCCGCCGCGTGGCCGGCGTTCCAGGGCATAGGTCAGCTCGCGAGGGACCTGCGTGCCGCTGGGCGCGTGGTTGCCACGGCGAGTTCCAAGCGCCAGGCGATGGTGGGGCACTGTCTTGCCGACAACGGTCTGGACGATGCGTTCGACCTGGTGGTGGGGCGCGTGAGCGACGGGGGAGAGACGAAGGCGCAGACCATTGCCCGCGCCCTCGACGCGCTGGGTGCCGAGCCCTCGCAGGCGGTCATGGTTGGCGACCGCTACTTCGACGTGGACGGGGCCCGTGCCAACGACGTCCCGTGCGTGGGCGTGACCTACGGGCACACGGCGCCCCGCTCGGAACTGGAGCAGGCGGGAGCCGTCGCCATCGCCGGGAGCGTCGACGAGCTGCGCCGCATCCTCCTGGGGTAAGGGTTGCGGTCACCTCGCCGCTGGCAGCGACCGGTCGGGGGCTTTGCCGCCCGGGTGCGAATCCAGCTGCGTGGGGTGGGGTACAGTAGCCCAAAGGGCAAGTCTCGCTTGCCAACGGTCTGCGAAAGGGGTTCCACCATGGCTGCAATCGATGATCTTACCGAGGGCGCGCGCAAGGCATTCCTGCTGGGCGTGGGCGCCGTCGCAATGGGCGCCGAGAAGACCCAGGGCGTGGTAAACGACCTCGTCAAGAAGGGCGAGATGACGGTCGAGCAAGGCAAGGCCATCAACGAGGAGCTCCACCGCAAGGTCTCGGAGGCCGCGGCGGACAGCTCCGACGCCGCCCTGAAGGAGAAGCTCAGGGGCATGACGCCCGAGGAGCGTGCCGCATGGGTCAAGAAGGCCCAGCAGTACGCTGACGACCTGGACGCCGAGACCGTCGAGGTCGAGGTCGACGAGACGGACGACGAGCACGCCAAGGCGTAGCCGTCTCGGAGCGCAGTGACCTTGGGAATCGGGATCGACAGGAACCCATCCGACGAGAGGGAGGAGGGGGCATCCACCGGCAGCGGGGACGCTCCCTCCCCTGACCCCTGGGCTGGTGTCCGGTTGGACGACTCCCTGGAGTGGCAGGACACCATCGGCATCTTCGGGCGTCACTCGGGAGACGACCGGGAGTACGGCATCTCGCGCAAGAGCAAGATCGCGCGCATGCGCGAGATCCTCTCCATCGCGAGCCACTACGACGTGTTCCGCGGCCTCACCCCCGTCAACTTCCGCGAGCTGCTGGAGGAGCTTGGACCAACCTTCGTGAAGGCGGGGCAGATCCTCTCCATGAGGTCAGAGATACTGCCCGAGAGCTTCTGCCAGGAGCTGACCAAGCTCAGGGCGGACGTGGAGCCCATGAGCCGCGACGTGGTGCTCGATACCCTGCGCGCGGAGTATCCCATCCCCATCGAGGACATCTTCGACGCCATCGACGACGTCCCGCTTGGGTCTGCCTCGGTCGCCCAGGTGCACAAGGCGCGCCTGATCACCGGCGAGACCGTTGCGGTGAAGGTCCAGCGCCCGCACGTGCAGGAGATCATGGCGCAGGACATCTCCATCATGATGTCGCTCGCCCGGCGTGCCCAGCGCTTTGTGGGGGACGAGCAGTTCCTTGACCTGCAGTCGGTGGTCGACGAGCTGTGGCAGTCGTTCAAGGAGGAGACGGACTTCCTGGTCGAGGCAAGGAGTCTGAAGGAGTTCCGTCGCAACAACGCCGGCTGCGCCTTCATCGACTGCCCCAAGCCCTACCCACGCTGGTGTACCCGTCATGTAGTGGTGATGGACTACGTGGAGGGCATCCCCATCGGTAACACCGCCGAGCTTCTCTCCCAGGGATACGACCTCGCAGAGATAGGCACCAAGCTGGTGGACAACTACGCCCAGCAGATGCTGGACGACGGGTTCTTCCATGCCGACCCGCACCCGGGCAACCTGGTGATTCGTGACGGGAAGATCGTGTATCTCGACCTTGGTCTGATGGGCAGGCTGTCATCACACGACCGTGCGGCGATGCGAGACATGGTGGTCGCCGTCGCCCGGCACGATTCCGCTGGGTTGGAGGCGGGGCTCCTCCGCTTCTCGGTCTCGGACGTGCGAGAGGTCGACCACGCGAGCCTACTGGCCGACCTGGACTCCATCATCGACGACTTTGGCGAGGCCGACCTGGGCGACCTGGACGTGGGAGCGTTCCTCAACTCCCTCATCAACATGGCGCGCAAGAACGGGATCGAGCTGCCGGGGACCGTCACCATGCTCGCCCGCTCGCTGGTGACGCTCGAGGGCGTGGTGGACGAGTTTCTCCCCGGCGTCTCGATCGTCCAGATCCTGCGCGACCACATCCGCGCGCACCTGACGCCCAAGGACATGGCGCGCAGCGAGGTGCGCAAGCTCGGGCGCGAGGGCTACACCGCCTCGCACTCGCTTCTCAGGGCCGCCTCGCAGGCGGACACCGCCATGAGCATGCTCACGCGCGGCCAGCTTAGGGTGGGAGTCGACCTTCCTGGCACCCGCGACCCCATGGGCGACGTGGCGCGCGCGGCAGACCGCCTGACCATGGGCATCATCGTCGCGGGCCTCTTCATTGGGTCGTCGGTTGTCTACTATGCCCGCATCGAGCCCGTCCTGTTTGGCATCCCCGTCATCGGCTTTTTGGGCTACCTCATCGCGCTGGTCCTGGGGCTCACGATCGTTCACCAGATCATGAGGGAGTCCAGGCACCGCAGGCGCTAGGGTCGCGCAGCCCTCGGCAAATAAGCGCAAGGCCGGGAAGAGCTTGGCCCCCCGGTACAACATTCGCGTGCCTGCGGGCGATTTGCCTGCGCTGCCGGATCCCCGCTAGTCTCCCCAGCCGCAGAGCCGGAGCACCGCGTCGACCGTGTTGCGCGTCTCGCGATAGATGCCTGGCAGCTTGGACTCGCGCGGGCCGGCGACGTTGAGGGTGAGCCCGGTCCCGATGCCGTCGAGCCAGTCTGCCACCGTCCCCGCCTCGGACGCTCCGCGTACCACCAGGCACGGTCGCCCGTAGGCGCGGGCAAAGCGCTCGGTCATCTCCGTGCCGCTCTTGGGCTCGAGGCCGGCGGGCGCCACGATGAGCGTCGCGTGGGAGTCCCGCACGTTCCAGGCGGTTCGCTCCACGTACCCCTCGGAGGGGCTGGGACGGAGCTCCGGATAGAGCGCCATGACGCCAGGAGCCTGGGGATAGTCCTCGGCGAGCCCGTTGGGTGGGCACCATCCGCAGATTGGCGTGCCCAGCTCGCGCGCGGCGTCGAGGCCACCGCGGTCTGCACCCGTCTGGCCGCCGGACCTGATTCGCGCGACGCGTCGGATGCCCTCTACGAGGGTTCCCGCCTGGCGCTGCTGGCGCTCGATCTCGTCGGGGCTCTGGGGGTCGGCCGCCTGGGTCTGCTCCCACTCGGACCGCGTGATGCGCTGGACGTTCTCGTCCCTCACGTTCCCCGCGGCGTCGGTCACGCCCTCGTTGCGGTGGTGAGGGGAGAGGCCCAGCCTGTCCTGCACCCTCCGGCTTCGCTCGTTGCCCTCATAGTAGGCGGCCCATACGGCGGCGAGGCCGAGCGACCTAAAGCCATAGGAGAGGACCGCGCGGCACGCCTCGGTGGCGTACCCCTCGCCCCAGAGGGGCCTTCCCAGCCAGTAGCCCAGGTCCGCCTCGTCGTCATGGATGCCGAGGGACGAGGCGTTGCCCACCCTGAGGGCTATGGCGCCGACCGGGCCTGCGTAGGGGTTTGAGCCAAGTAGAGTGATGGCCCAGCTGTTGGGGACGGCGAGGATGTCGCGGATGACGCGCCTGCTGTCCTCGGGGCTCTGGTGCGGAGGGAACCCCGCGCCCTCGCACACCATGGGGTCGCGGGCAAACCGGTACAGCGCGTCCGCGTCCTCCTCTCCCCAGGGCCTGAGGCGAAGGCGCGTGGTCTCGAGGACGGGCGTGCTGGTCTCCTGTGACATGGTCGCTCCCAACGTAAATGGCCCGCCGCAGCTGCGACGGGCCGATGCCTGGTATGTGCGTGCCGCTAGCTCACCACGCGGTAGCCGACGGTGCCCACGCCGTCAAAGCCGAGTGCGTGCGCGACGGCGGGCTGCAGGTCGATCTGCCTGTTTCCCGCATACGGCCCGCGGTCGTTCACCACCGCGCGCACGGTCCTGCCGTTGTAGGTGATCTCGATGACCGTGCCGAGGGGCATGGTCTTCATCGCGACGCCCATCGAGGTGGGGGTCACGGTGTCGCCCGAGGCGGTGGTCCCGTACATGAAGCCGTCGCCCTCGCCGTACATTGACGCCTGCACGTACTTGTAGCTCGCCGAGCTGCTTGACGAGGAGGACGAGCCACTCCCCTTGGACGAGCTCCCCGAGCTGCTGCTGGACGAACCCTTGCTGCTGCTTGACGACGAGGAGCTGCCGTTGCCGCTTGACGTGGAGGTAGAGCTGCTGGAGGACGACGAGTCGGACGAGGTGTCGGCGCTCTTGCTCGCGGCAGCCTGGAGTGCGGCGTTGGTGTCGCTGTCCTGCGTGCCCTGCGCCACGGCGGCCTCGTATGCCGCCTGCTTGGCTGCCTGGTCCTCCTTGGCCTTCTCCTCGGCGGCGGATGCGGTCTGGTCCGCCTCCTCCTTGGCCTGCTGGGTCACGCTCACCTGGGCGTCCGCCGCGGCCTTCTCGGACTCCAGGTCCTGCTTGGTCTGCTCCAGCTCCTTCTCCATGCTGTCGAGCTGCTCGATCTCGTCCAGGTTTGAGGAGGTGATGGTGGTGAAGTACTGTGCGGTGGAGAGGAACTCGCTGAACGAGTCGGACGTGAGCAGCAGCGAGATGAGGTTGGCCTGGTCCTGCTGGAACTTGTAGTGGCTGCGAATCGCCGCCGCCGCCTTCTGCTTCTGCTCGGGGAGCTGGGCCTCGAGCTCGCTGATGCGCTGGTCGTTCTCGTCGATCTTGCCCTGGAGCTCATTCGACTTGTCGACCGCCGCCTGGTAGTCCTCGCCTGCCTTGATGGCGGCGTTCTGCAGGCTCTCCAGGTCTGCCGCGTGGGCGGTCGCCGGGACGGACCAGAGCGAGAGGGCGAGCGCCGTCGCCGCTCCGATTGCTCCTGCGGCTCGCATGCCCCTTCTTGCACCCTTGTTCGCTGTCATGGCTCTCCTTGCCTTCCGCCCTAGTCCACGAGGGCAATTTTTGTGATGACGGGCTGGTCCGCCTTTGCCACGAGGCCGCTCGAGTCCTGCGGCTTCACCTTTGAGCAGATGGAGTCGACGACCTCCATGCCGCTGGTGACGCGACCAAAGGCGGCGTAGGTTCCGTCGAGGTCGGTGTCCTGCTGCTGCATGATGAAGAACTGCGAGCTGGCGGAGTCGTAGTCAGTCGCGCGCGCCATGCTGACGACGCCACGCTTGTGGAGGATGGAGTTGGCGATCCCGTTTGCGGTGAACTCGCCCTTGATCCTGCGTCCAGACCCTCCCGTGCCGTCCCCGTTGGGGTCACCGCCCTGGATCATGAAGCCGCTCACGACCCGGTGGAAGGTGAGCCCGTCGTAGAATCCGCGCTGCACGAGGTCGCAGAAGTTGCTCACCGTGATGGGCGCGGAGTCGGCGTAGAGCTCAACGTCCATGGAGCCATAGCCGCTGACCTCGATGGTGACGTGGTGCGTTCCGGACGAGAACCCGTTGTCGAGCGCCTGCGAGAGCACCTCGCCGGATGAGGGGTCCGAGGTGGAGTCCTCGCTCGCGCTGTCGATGGTGTCTGGGAATGCGGGCTCGCACGCGGCGAGCGCCAGGGTCGAGGTGGCCGCCATGGCCGCCAGGAAGGCGCGTCGTGTGATCGCTGGGCCCTGCTCCATGCATCATTCCTAACGTCGGGGACCGTAAGAGAATAAACTAACCTCGTGAAGCTCTCGTGGACTTATGCGTCTTGGCTGATCCAAGGGCCGCTCGCTGATGCTTTGATGCCTTCTGTCGAATAGACGGAGGCTTTCTATCCAATAGGTTGTTTGGGGCTCCCGTTTGGGTGCCTGGTGAAGCCGCGCCCGTCTGCACGGGGAGGGCTGGTCTCGACCCATCGCATGAGGCGCTTCCCCAAACGGGCGATGGCCGAGGGGCAGGGGAGAGACGCGCTACAAGCTGGAGCCCCCACCCCCGCGGTGTGGGGATGGGGGCTCCGTCGCCACGGGTCTCTCCGCTAGACTTTCCTACTCGAGCTCGAACGCTCCCGTGTAGAGCTGGTAGTACGTGCCCCTCTGGGCGATGAGCTCGTCGTGCGTGCCGCGCTCGATGATGCGGCCGTGGTCCAGGACGATGATCACGTTGGCGTTGCGCACGGTCGAGAGCCTGTGCGCGATCACGAACGTGGTCCTGCCATACATGAGGGCGTCCATGCCCTTCTGCACGATCTGCTCGGTGCGCGTGTCGATGCTCGAGGTCGCCTCGTCCAGGATCATGACGGGCGGGTCGGCAACGGCGGCGCGGGCGATGGAGATGAGCTGCCTCTGCCCTTGCGAGAGCTGCGCCGCGTTGTCGGTGAGCATCGTCTGGTAGCCGTCGGGCAGGCGCCTGATGAAGCTGTCCGCGCCCGCGAGCTTCGCGGCGCCGATGCACTCCTCGTCGGTCGCGTCGAGTCGGCCGTAGCGAATGTTGTCCATGACCGTGCCGGTGAAGAGGTTGGTGTCCTGCAGCACGATGCCGAGGGAGCGACGAAGGTCTGGCTTGCGGATCTTCTCGATGTTGATGCCGTCGTAGCGGATCTTGCCGTCCTCGATGTCGTAGAAGCGGTTGAGGAGGTTGGTGATGGTCGTCTTGCCCGCGCCCGTCGCGCCGACGAACGCCACCTTCTGGCCAGGCTTCGCGAACAGCGAGATGTCGTGCAGGATGGTGTGGCCGGGGTTGTAGGAGAAGTCGACGTCCACCAGGCGCACGTCCCCGGCGAGCGGGGTGTAGGTGACGGTGCCGTCGTGGTGGGGGTGCTTCCACGCCCAGCTCTCGGTGCGCTCGGGGCACTCCTCGATGTTGCCGTCAGCGCCCTTCCTCACGTTGACCAGGGTGACGTACCCCTCGTCGTGCTCAACGTCCTCGCCAAGCAGCGTGAAGATGCGCTCGGCGCCGGCGAGGCCCATGACCACGAAGTTGATCTGCTGCGAGACCTGGCCGATGGAGCCGGCGAAGCGCTTGGTGAGGCTCAGGAACGGCACCACGATGTCGATGGTGAGCGCGAGCCCGCCCAGAGAAGGGTTGGGGACCGAGTAGAGCATGAAGATGCCGCAGCAGAGGGCGATGACCACGTAGGCGAGGTTGCCCAGGTTCATGAGGATCGGGCCGAGGATGTTGCCGTACGTGTTGGCGTTGCGGGATGCCTCGAAGAGCTCCTCGTTGACGCGGTCGAACTCCTCCTGCATCTGGCGCTCGTGCGTGAAGACCTTGACGACCTTCTGGCCAGACATGGACTCCTCCGCAAAGCCCTCGGTGTGCGCCAGGGCGACCTGCTGCGCGAGGAAGTAGCGGGCGGACTTGCCGCCGATGACCCTGACCAGCCATGCCATGAAGAAGACGATGAGCATGACGACCGCCGACAGGGGCACGGAATACCACAGCATGACCACGAAGGTGGAGGCCATCTGGATTGCCATGGCGAGCAGGTTGGGAAGCGCCTGCCCGATGAGCTGCCTCAGCGAGTCGACGTCGTTGGTGTAGTACGACATGATGTCGCCGTGCTTGTTGGTGTCAAAGTACCTGATGGGCAGGTCCTCCATGTGACCGAACATCTTGTTGCGGGTCTTCATGAGGGTGCCCTGGGTCACGACTGCCGTGAGCTGGCCTTGCACTACGTTGGCGGCGACGGCGATCACGCACACGACGACCAGCCCCTGCACGATGGGGGCAATCTCCGTCAGCGCCGTGGACCAGTTGCCCGATTGCCAGTAGCGCGCCACGACGGCGAGTGCCTGCTGCATGAAGATCGCGGGCAGCGACGTGAGAATGGCCGCCGCGACGATGCAGACGATGATCACCGTGGTCATGACGGGATAGAACTCGAAGGTGAGGCCGATCGTCCTCTTGAGAACCGCCATGGGGTGTGCCGGGCCCTTGCCGCGGGTGTCCCTACCGGGGCGCCTCTCCTCTGTCTCCTTACTCATCTATTCGCCCTCCCTTCCGTTGTTTGCTTCGTTTCCGGACATCTGGACCATCTTGACGTCGTGGGACTGCTTGTTCTGGGTGATGTAGGTCTCCCGGTAGATTGCGCTCGTGCGAAGGAGCTCGTCGTGCGTCCCGATTGCGCTGATCTCGCCGCCGTCCATGACCACGATGCGGTCCGCGTCCTCGATGGAGCTGGTACGCTGGGCGATGATGATCTTGGTGGTCTCGGGGATGTAGCTGCGGAAGCCCGCCCTGATGAGCTTGTCAGTCTTGGTGTCGACGGCGCTCGTGGAGTCGTCCAGGATGAGGACCTTGGGGCGCTTCAGGAGTGCGCGGGCGATGCAGAGCCTCTGCTTCTGGCCACCCGAGACGTTGGTGCCGCCCTGCTCAATATAGGTGTCGTACTTGTCGGGCATCAGCTGGATGAACTCGTCCGCCTGCGCCAGCTTGCACGCCTCCACGAGTTCCTCGTCCGTCGCGTTCTCGTTACCCCAGCGGAGGTTCTCCTTGATGGTTCCCGAGAAGAGGACGTTGCGCTGGAGGACCATCGCCACCTGGTTGCGGAGCGTGTCGAGGTCGTACTCGCGCACGTCGTGGCCACCCACGCTCACGCTTCCCTCGGTGACGTCGTACAGGCGGTCGATGAGCTGAACGAGCGTGGACTTGGAGGAGCCGGTGCCACCGATGATGCCGATGACCTCGCCGCTCTTGATGTGCAGGTCCACGTCCTTGAGCGCCATGCGCTCTGCGTGCGAGGAGTACTCAAAGCTCACGTGGTCGAAGTCGACCGAGCCGTCGGGGACGGTGGTGAGGGGGTTCTGGGGGTTGTGGAGGTCGGGCGTCTCGACCAGCACCTCGCAGATGCGTCGCGCGCTCTCCTCAGACATGGTGATCATCACGAACACCATCGAGAACATCATGAGGCTCATGAGCATGGCGAAGCTGTAGGTGATGAGGGCGGACATCTGACCGACGTTCATGAGGGCACCGCGCGAGGTGACGATCATCTGGGAGCCAAAGTAGACGATGAACACGTACACCACGTCGATGGCGAAGGACATGAGCGGCAGGTTGAGGCCGAGGATGCGCTCGATGTGCACGAAGTCGTGGTAGAGCGTCCCCGAGGCCTTGTCGAACTTGTCCTTCTCGTAGTCCTCGCGCACGAAGGACTTGACCACGCGGATGCCGCCCACGTTTTCCTCGACCGTGTCGTTGAGGCGGTCGTACTTCTTGAAGACCGCACGGAACATGGGCATGACCTTGATGCTGATGTAGAACAGCGCGGAACCCAGCACCAGTGACGTGACGAGATAGACGAAGCCCATGGAGCCGCCGGTTATGAACGCCATGACGATGGCGAAGATGATCATCAGCGGGGCGCGGATGGCCGTTCGAATGATGGTCATGTACGACTGCTGAACGTTGTTGGTGTCGGTCGTGAGGCGGGTGACGAGCGAGCTCACGCTGAAGCGGTCGATGTTGGAAAACGAGAAGCGCTGGATCGTCTCGAACAGGTCGTGCCTCAGGTTGCGCGCGAAGCCCGTCGCCGCCACCGAGCAGGTGATGCCGGCGAGCGTCCCGCAGACGAGCGAGGCGATCGCAAGCAGTACGAGGATGATGCTGTAGTGGATGATGACGTCCATCCCCGCGCCCATCTGCAGCTGGTCGATGAACTGCGCGGTGATGAACGGGATGATGCACTCGATCGCCACCTCGCCAATGACCAGCACGGGCGTGAGCAGCGACGTCCGCTTGAACTCCCTGAGGCTCTTGCCCAGGGTCGAGACAATCTGCCTGTAGGTCAGTTCCTGCACCTCTTGCCTCCCGTCTCCTCCTGTTCGATGTGCACCCAGTGCTCGACCAGTCGGTCGAGGGTGTGGGCAAGGTCCCTCTTCTCGTCCTCGCCGAGGACCGAGAGCATGCGGCTCTCGAAGGCTTCTTTCCTGCGCGCGCATTCGATTGCCGTCTGCTTCCCCTCGGGGGTGAGCGTGACGTTGAGCTGTCGCCGATCCTGATCGGACCTCGCCCTGCTGATCAGGCCTTGGCCCTCGAGCTTAGAGAGCACCTCCGACAGCGACGCCGAGCTTATTGGCACCGTCTCCTGAAGGTAGCGCTGGGATATGGTGCCCCCGGCGCGGTAGAGCTTCACGAGAATGTTCTGCTTGCCTGCCCTGCCACCCACGTTTACGTGCAGGTAGTGGCCAAAGTAGCCAAGGTCGCTGAGAATGCGCTGATCTACAGTCTTGGATGCCTCGCGTTCGAGCAGATGCCCGCGTGACGAGTCGTTGTCCAAGTCGTCCTCCTCCCTTCCAATCGTATATAGCGCGGAAAACATTAGGTACCTAGCAATTAGATGTCAAGGTACCTTGCGAAATTGATAGTTGGATGCGCGTGGGTTGACGCTTCCCTTGCAACGGAGTCGAAACCTCATGGAGTTGCCCAAGAAATGTCACGGGAACGTAAGGTGCAGTCATGCATCGGTAAAGGACGGCCAAAGGGGCAGATGTGCCTGCGACGGCAGGATACATTGCATGCTGACACAGGGGCGTGGCTCATAAGCCGTGCAATTAAGACGAATCGCGTCCCTTCACCCTCTGAAAGGAGAACAATGTCTGGTCACAGCATGTCACGTCGTAGCTTCGTCCTGGTTGGCGCAACCCTTGCCTCGACGCTTGGTCTTGGCCTCGTTGGATGCGGCGGGAGCGGCTCCACCTCTACATCCACCGATTCCAGCGCGTCCTCTGACTCCTCCGCCTCAAGCGCAAACCTCTCCGGCAGCGTGACCGCCGTTGGCTCCACCGCACTTCAGCCGCTCGTCGAGGCTGCCGCCGAGCAGTTCATGGAGAAGAACCCCGGCGTCCAGGTGACCGTCCAGGGCGGCGGTTCCGGCCAGGGCATCACGCAGATCGCTGCGGGCTCCGTCCAGATCGGCGACTCCGACGTGTTCGCCGAGTCCAAGCTCGACAACCCGGACGACGCCAAGAAGCTCAAGGACAACCAGGTGTGCGTCGTGGGAATGGGCCCCATCGTCAACCCCGACGTCACGGTTGACGACCTCACCCTCGACCAGCTCAAGAGCATCTTCACCGGCGAGGTCACCAACTGGAAGGACCTTGGCGGCAGCGACGAGGACATCACGGTGATCAACCGCGCCTCCGGCTCCGGCACCAGGGCGACCTTCGAGGATGCCGTCCTCGGCGACACCAAGGTTCCCGACTCCTTCAAGCCCCAGGAGCAGGACTCCTCGGGTACCGTCGTCAAGATGGTCGCCTCCACGAAGGGCGCAATCTCCTACGTTGCCTTCTCCTATTACGACGAAACCACCAAGGCCCTCAAGGTGGGCGGCGTCGAGCCCAAGGAGGAGAACGTCGAGACCAACGACTGGACCATCTGGGCCTATGAGCACATGTACACCTCCACCAGCCCCGATGACGCGACCAAGGCGTTCATCGACTACATGCTCTCCGACGACGTCCAGGGATCCCTTGTCGAGCAGACGGGCTACATCCCCATCACCGGCATGAAGGTCACCCGCGACGCCGACGGCAACGTAACCAACAAGTAGCGTTCCGCCGGTAGTGAAACTGGAAGCCAACGTAACGGGAAGTCGAATGAACAAAGAACTCGACGAAAGGGAGGAAGTCGCCCAGGCGGCTTCCTCCGCCCATGGCGGGGGACGGCAGCCCAGGGTGAGGTCAAAGCACTCCATCGAGCGCGGCGGCCTCGTCTTCACAGGCGTCTGCGTGGGACTGGTCGTCATCCTCGTCGTGATGCTCATCTTCATGGTCTGCTCGAGGGGCATTGCCACCTTCGTGCACGACGGCATCTCGCTGGGGGCGTTCCTCTCCGGCACCACCTGGAATCCCCACACCAACGGTCCGGACGGCCAGCCCCTCATGGGGGCGCTGCCCATGATTTGCGGCTCGTTCGCGGTGACGCTCCTCTCCTGCGTCATCTCGCTGCCCTTCGCCCTTGGCGCCTCGATCTTTGTGGTTGAGGTCCAGCCGACCTTTGGACAGAAGGTGTTCCGCCCCATGGTGGAGCTCCTCACGGGCATCCCCTCGGTCGTCTACGGACTGGTGGGCCTGTCCATCGTGGTCAAGTGGACCAGCGGCTGGGCGGGTGGCACGGGATACGGCATCTTCTCGGGGTCGATCGTGCTCGCGCTGATGATTCTGCCTACCGTGACATCGCTCGCGACCGATGCCATCGCAGCCGTGCCCGACAGCTATCGCGACGGCTCGTACGGCCTTGGGTGCACCCGCTGGCAGACTATCCTGCACGTGGTGCTTCCCTCCGCTATGCCCGGCATCGTGACCGCGGTGATCATGGGCATGACGCGTGCCTTTGGAGAGGCACTCGCGGTCCAGATGGTCATCGGAAACGCGGCGAAGATGCCTACCGGGCTATTCACGCCCGCCTCGACCCTCACCTCGGTCCTGACCATGGGTATGGGCAACGAGGCGATGGGGACTGTGTTCAACGACGTCCTTTGGTCGCTTGCCATGGTCCTGCTGCTGATGTCGCTCGTGTTCATCCTCATCGTGCATCTCATCGGAAGGAAGGGGGCGGCGAAGAATGGCTAGCGAAGAGTCCAGGGACGGCGGCATCTCCGACGTCACGAAGCGCCTCCGCGCGGAGGACCATGTTGCGACGGGCGTGCTCACCGCAATCGTCGTCGCCATCCTCGTGGCGTTGGTTGCCGTCATCGGCTATATTCTCGTGTCCGGGGCAGGTAAGGCCTTTGACCTGCACTTCCTCACCTCAAAGCCCGAGTCGTTCAAGGCGGGCGGCGGCATTGGGCCCGAGCTGTTCAACTCCTTCTACCTGCTCGTGCTGACGCTGCTCATCTCCCTGCCCATCTCGCTTGGCGCGGCGATCTTCCTCACGCAGTACGCGCCGGAGGGACCCGTCACCAACATCGCGAAGACGGCAATCGAGACCCTCTCGAGCCTCCCATCCATCGTTGTAGGCCTGTTTGGCATGCTCATCTTCGTGCTTGGCGCTGGCTGGGGGTTCAGCATCATATCGGGGGCGCTCGCACTCACGATGTTCAACATCCCCATCCTCGTTCGCGTGATCCAACAGGCGCTCGAAGCCGTTCCCCGCGACCAGCGTGACGCCGCGCTTGCGCTCGGCCTCACCCGCTGGGAGGCAACCGTCCACGTCTTGGTGCCAGCGGCAATGCCCGCGATCGTGACCGGCGTGATCCTCTCCGCGGGACGTGTCTTTGGCGAGGCAGCAGCGCTGATCTACACCGCCGGTCAGAGTGCTCCCGCGCTCGACTTCACCAACCTCAACCTGGCGAGCCCGAGCTGCCCCTGGAACATTTTCCGCCCCGCAGAGACCCTTGCGGTCCACATCTGGAAGATCAACTCCGAGGGCGTCGTCCCCGACCTCGCCGCGGTATCGGCGGGCACCGCCGCCGTCCTCATGATCTGCATCCTGCTGTTCAACGTCCTCGCCCGCATCGCCGGGCGTGCCATCGAGAGGAGGCTGACCGCAGAATGACCAGCACGACTCCGCTCCTCGCAACCGAGGACGTGACCGTCTCGTACTCCGGCAAGGAGGCGCTCCACGCGACGTCCCTCTCTTTTGAGAGGGGAAGCGTCACCGCGCTCATCGGTCCATCTGGCTGTGGCAAGTCCACCTTCCTGCGTTCCCTCAACCTCATGAACCGCGAGATCCCTGGGTGCCGCATCGGCGGGTCGATCCTGTACCACGGCAAGGACGTGAACACGCGCGGCGTGGACACCTACCAGCTGCGCAAGCAGATTGGCATGGTCTTTCAGCAGCCAAACCCCTTCAGGAAGTCGATTCGCGAGAACATCGCGTTCGCGCCCAAGAGGCACGGCCTCTCCGGCAAGGCGAACATCGACGCCCTGGTGGAGGAGAGCCTTCGCGCCGCAGCCCTGTGGGACGAGGTCAAGGACAAGCTGGACCAGTCCGCCTATGCGCTCTCGGGTGGACAGCAGCAGCGCCTCTGCATTGCCAGGACGCTCGCCATGCATCCCGACGTGGTGCTTATGGACGAGCCCTGCTCCGCCCTTGACCCCATCGCGACCTACTCCATCGAGGAGACGATTCGCGACATGGCAAAGAGGGGCATCTGCGTGGTCATCGTGACGCACAACATGGAGCAGGCGGCGCGCGTGAGCGACAAGACCGCCTTCTTCCTCCTGGGCGACATGGTCGAGTTTGGGCCCACCCCCGAGCTCTTCTCCCGCCCCAAGGACAAGCGTCTGGACGACTACCTCACGGGGAGGTTTGGATAATGGCACTACCCATGAGCGTGGAGCACCTGAACCTTCACTACGGAAGCTTCCACGCGCTCAAGGACGTCTCGCTCCAGATGCCCGCAGGGCAGGTGACGGCCTTCATCGGGCCGTCCGGCTGTGGCAAGTCTACGCTCCTGCGCTGCCTCAACCGCATGAACGACCGCATCGCCGACTGCAAGGTCGACGGCAAGGTCCTGCTGGGCGACACGGACGTATACCGCGACGTGGACGTCTACACCCTCAGGCGCCACGTGGGGATGGTGTTCCAGAAGCCCAACCCGTTCCCCATCTCGATTTTTGACAATGTGACGTACGGTCTGCGGATGGCGGGGCATCCCAAGCGCTCCGAGCTCGAGGAGATCGTGGAGAGGACGCTCACCGAGGTCGGCCTCTGGAACGAGGTGAAGGACAAGCTCGACCACTCAGGCCTGTCCCTCTCCGGTGGCCAGGCGCAGCGTCTCTGCATCGCCCGAGCACTCGCCGTCGACCCCGACGTGCTCCTCATGGACGAGCCCACGAGTGCCCTGGACCCCATCTCTACCGGCCTTGTGGAGGAGCTTGCCACCAAGATCGCCGAGCGACACACCGTGGTCATCGTCACGCACAACATGCAGCAGGCAACGCGCATCTCGAACACCTGCGCCTTCTTTTACCTGGGCGAGCTGGTGGAGGTTGCCCCTACGGCGCAGCTCTTCTCCGACCCCAAGGACAAGCGCACCGAGGACTACCTCACGGGAAGGTTTGGATAATGATTACCAGAAGCTCTTACACAAAGCAGCTCGAGCAGCTGGACGGTCACGTCAAGGCGATCTCGCGGGCCGTCGTGGAGGACGTTCGCGCCACGGGCAGGGCGCTTGCCGAGGAGGACGAGGAGGCGGCAAGCGAGGTCATCGACGGACACGACGTCGCCATCCGTCTGGAGCGCTCGGTGGAGGACTCCTGCATGGGCCTGATGCTCCTGCAGCAGCCCCTCGCTCGCGACCTGCGCCTGGTCACCGCCGCGTTCCGCGCCATCACCGACCTCTCTCGCATCGAGCAGATGGCCTACGAGACCGCGTTGCTTGCGCGCGAGATGGACATCCACAAGGCCCATCCCCTCGCCAACGACCTGCTCCTGATGTCCAACCGTGCCGCAGCCATGGTGGAGGCAGCCATGGACTCGTTCGAGACGGGCGACGTGGCGAAGGCGGAGGACGTCTTCCCCATGGACGACTCGCTCGACGACCTGTACGAGCGCGTTCGCGGGGAGGTCGTGGACGTGCTGAAAAGCGACTCCGACGCAGCGTCCGAGGCGCCCGAGGTCCTCACCATCGCCAAGTACTACGAACGCATGGGAGACCATGCGCAGAGCCTGGCGGATTGGGCTATCTTTAGGGCTACCGGCACCTATCGCGGCCATGCCATGGGGGACAAGGAGTAGCCTTGGTCTACTACGTCGAGGACGACACGAACATTCGAGAGCTCACGGTCTATGCGCTCTCGCAGGCGGGAATCGATGCCGTTGGCTTTGCGAACGACGTTGAGTTCAGGGCGGCGTGCGCGGATAGGGTCCCCGACGCCGTGCTCCTCGACATCATGCTTCCCGACACCGATGGCATCGCCATTCTCCGCCGCATCCGCCGCACGCCCGGCCTTTCCCGGGTCCCGGTGATGATGCTCACCGCGAAGGACGGGGAGCTTGACACCGTTCGCGCCCTCGATGCGGGGGCTGACGACTACCTCTCCAAGCCCTTCGGCATGATGGAGATGGTGAGCCGCGTGCGCGCCCTCCTCAGGAGGACCGCCCGACAGTCCGAGGACGTCGAGCAGGACCTCCTGAGCGTGGGGCCGCTCAAGCTTTGGCCGTCGCGTCGCGAGGTCACCCTGGACGGGCGCGAGCTCAAGCTGACCATGCGCGAGTTCGACCTGCTTCAGTTCCTCATGCGCTCTCCCGGAGACGTCTTCTCGCGAGAGGTGCTCCTCCAGCGCGTGTGGGGATGGGACTTCGATGGCGGCTCGCGCACCGTGGACGTCCACGTTCAGCAGATCCGCTCCAAGCTCGGGGAGCACGCAGACCTCATCGAGACGGTGAGGGGCGTCGGCTACCGGCTTAAGGGCTAGGCGGTGTGCGTGAGGTCCAGAGCCCGCAGGAAGGAGGAGCCGCGCTCGCTCCGCAGGAGCGTCTTCGTCGCCCTCGTCGCCACCGCGGTGGGGGCGGCCGTCGTTGCGACGCTTGCCTCGGCGATCATCTTCCAACAGTCGCTCCTCTCCGAGGCCCATACCGAGCTCAGGAGCATGTGCGATTCCGTCGCCAGTCGCCTCTCGGATGGCAGCGACGAGGTGAGCACCCTCTCGACCATCGACTTCAATGGCATGCGTGCCACGCTGATCGCCAAGGACGGCTCCGTGCTGTACGACAACCAGTACTCCGCGGCGAGCCTTCCGAACCACGGCGACAGGGAGGAGGTCGTGGAGGCGCGCAGCAGGGGCGAGGCTGAGTCGGAGCGCAGGAGCACGACCTCGGGGTACGTGAGCATCTACTGCGCAAAGCTGCTCGACAACGGCAGCGTGCTCAGGCTCTCGGAGGACCGCGCGAGCGTCACGAGCATCCTCGCACGGGACCTCGTCCCCCTCGTCGCGGTCATCGCGGTTCTGGTCGTCGCCAGCTGGTTCGTGTCCACGTACCTCTCCCGCATCATCGTGCGGCCCATCGTCGCCATCGATCCATCCAGCGCCGACGCCGCGGGGGACGCCCCCTATCGCGAGCTTGAGCCTCTCACCAAGAGGCTGCGCGAACAGCAGGGCGAGCTCAGGGACCAGATGGAGAAAATCCGCGACACCGCTGACATGCGCACGGAGTTCACGGCGAACGTGACGCACGAGCTCAAGACGCCCATCGCCTCGATCAGCGGTGCGGCGGAGCTTATCCGCGACGGGATCGCGCGACCGGAGGACATCCCAGACTTTGCGGGGAGGATCTACTCGGACGCACAGCGCCTCTCCAACCTCGTGAGCGACATCCTCACCCTGAGCAAGCTGGACGAGTCGGAGCGCTCCGCCGACGACGCGCTGTTTGGCGCAGCAGAGATGGTCGACCTCTACGACGTGGCGCGCTCCGTCGTCGCGCGCATGGAGCCGCGCGCGAAGGATGCCGGGGTCAAGATCCGGCTGGACGGGGCGTCCTCACTCGTCCGGGGCTACCCTCGGCTCCTCGACGAGCTGGTCGGCAACCTCTGCGAGAACGCCATCCGCTACAACAAGCCTGGCGGAAAGGTCATGGTCTTCGTGTACCCGCGCGACGGAAAGCCCTCCGTGCGGGTCGCCGATACTGGCGTGGGGATTCCCGAGGAGGCACAGTCCAAGGTGTTCGAGCGCTTCTATCGCGTGGACAAGTCGCGCTCCCGCGCCGGCGGCGGCACGGGCCTCGGTCTCGCTATCGTGAAGCACGCCGCGCTGCTCCACCATGCGACCATCTCCCTCAACAGCCAGGTGGGGGAGGGGACCACCTTCGAGGTGACGTTTCCCGCCCAGTAGGGGCTGCTTCGGTGACGCAAGTCGTGACCCCGACGTCACGCCCCTTGCTGCGTCGTTTTTCGTGCCTCTCCCATGGCAGCGCCCTCCGTAGGCTATATTTTTGACGGAAGGTAGAAACTGGGGAAGAGGTTGCGTTGGCGAGGGGCATCAAAGGGAAGATCAGCAGGCGGTTCATACTGTTCACCTGTTCTTCGCTGGTGAGCACCCTGCTCGACCAGGCCATCGCCTGGACGTTGTTCGACGTGCTGCGCAAGCCGTTCGCGAACAGCGACTACGCGCGCATCCTCGTCTCGTCGATCGTCGCCCGCGTTTGCTCCGTGGCGCTGAACTATGCCATCAACTCGCGTCTGGTGTTCCAGGACCGGCAGGCGGGTGCCTCCGAGGGCGAGATCGAGCAGGAGGAGAGCGAGGGCGGCATCCCCACCAAGAGGAGCCTGCCCAGGTTCATCGCGACTGCGGCGCTGGTACTGTTCCTCTCAAGCCTGGGCGTGTTCTTCCTTCACACCGAGTTCGGCGTGCACGAGGGCATCGCCAAGATCTGCTGCGACCTTGCGCTGTTCTTCCTCAACTACGCCCTGCAGCGCGTGTGGGTCTTCGCCGACGGCAGGTAGGCGGGGGCCAAGGGCTTCGGCGACGTTTGGAAGCCGACCGTGGCGTGTGCCGGGGCTCCCGTGGCAGGCGAGAGGAACGTTGCTACCAACGTGCTTGTTAGTGAGACGTGACCCCTGGCTTCTATCCCCTTGCGCCCCGGCCAGACGGGCAAAGAATGGGTGGCCGGTTTTTCTCTCGGGCTGGGAAGCTTTCCCAGCGACGTGAGCCGGTATTCCACCCCTCGAGGAAACGAAGCCCCAAGGGATTCAGTGGAGATAAGGCGTCGAAGGCAAAGAAGGGGAGCCAACGTCCCCATGTGCGCGCCTGCCGCGTGATTTCCGGCATGGCCCTCGCGCCTCGGCGCGTTCCCCCCGTTGAAGGTACGTCAACGCCCCAACTTTGCACGAGCGGAGGAGCGTCCAGGGGAGAGAGGGCCATTTGAGCATCAATGATCAACGGCGGCTTTCCGCGTTTGGAGGGACAGACGGGGCAGGATGGTGAACGAGCGTCCCTTTCTCAGACTATTGATTCCCCCGTCGTGGGTGGAGCGGCTTGGTAGCCCGAAGTTCCCGCACGTTGGGGGCAACTCGACGGAAGAAACCCCCGTGTTGACAACGCGAACCCATCCGATTCTCGCGCTTCTGCCTCCCTCTTCTGCGGCTGCTTGCGGGCTCCCGCCCAGAACGCAGGCGATCGCGCTGCAAGGCTCCCGGGGCGCCCCAATCGCCGAAAGTTAGCACCCAACCTCACGACCAAGGGCTAGCCTCCTACCTGAAGGCATCCCAAGACCAAGGGAAGTGACCCACCATGCATGGAGAGAGACCCGTGCACAAGCTGCTCGCAAAGGCGCTCCTCGCGTCGGCAGCAAGCCTGCTCCTGCTTGCGACTCCCGCGATGGCAAAGGACTCCGGCGCCGTTCGCATGCAGAGGCTGTACAACCCCAACAGCGGGGAGCACTTCTACACCGCAAACACCAACGAGCGCGACCACCTGGTTAACCTTGGCTGGAGCTACGAGGGCGTGGGCTGGGTCGCCCCCAGCAAGTCGGGGATTCCCGTCTACCGGCTGTACAACCCCAATGCCGGTGATCACCACTACACGATGAACGCCGGCGAGAGGGACATGCTGGTTGGGGTTGGCTGGAAATACGAGGGCATCGGCTGGTACTCAAGCGAGGCGCAGACCGTTTCCCTGTACCGCCAGTACAACCCCAACGCAAAGACGGGGACGCACAACTACACCACGAGTGGCGGCGAGCGCAACTACCTGGTGAAGGTCGGCTGGCGCGACGAGGGCATCGGCTGGTACGGCGTCGACCCGTCGCTGGCGCCCGTTGACGACTTTGACCACGACACCGGCTACGCGGTCATCGAGGCTCGCATGACGCTCAGGGGCAGTGGCACCGGCTACCACGCCAAGGTCGACATCGCCTGTAACGGGCACCCGGGCGTCGCCTCCTTTGGCATCCAGTACGAGCACAACATGCGCTACGCCCACAAGGGCCCTGGCGGCACCAACAGCACGGCCTTCCTGCTCGAGAACGTGATGGACCACGCCGCGGAGGCGGGGCTGGAGGGCAAGAGCTACACCTTCATCCAGAACGCCCAGCTTGGGCAGTCCTACCTCATCAGGCTCTCGTGGCACAAGGACACCAACACGCTCCACTGCTACGTTAACAATGAGGAGGTCTTCTCGCAGAAGACGACCTTCCAGTCCCCGTTTACGTTTGCCGTCGAGGGGAGCGTCGAGAGGAACGGGGATTCCATCTCCGCCAGCTTTGACCACGTTAAGGTGAAGGCGGGAGACGGAAAGCAAGCCTATGGGTATCAGACGGATGACTTTGGCACGATTGGGTATTGGAACGACAGCAACGACTTCTTCGGTCTCCAGGCTAAGCTGACGAACCCGGGCTATGCCGTGAACGTGGACGGCCCCACGCGCTCCAACGCGTTCGACGCGTCGATGACCGTGACCGGGACGGCGCGTCTCGACCCGCGTTACGACTGGGACACCTGCTTCCAGCTCGTTGAGCCCACCACGGGTTCCAAGAACCGCCCGCTCTCCGGGATGGTCAACATCGCCCAGACGCAATAGGGCGCAAGGCAGGGGAGAAGGACAAACGCCAGGGGGCGTGGCCAGTGGTGGCCTCGCCCCCTGGCGCCTTTGTCGCCAACGATCTCGTTGGTAGCCAGTGCGTCTGGGGCATAGCTGCCGGCGATGCGCCCCATCGTTCAGGACGACGAGCCCCTGGCACCCCCCTTACGAGACTCACCTGGCCCACTCGACAGGTCCTCTCGCCCGGGCAACGCCCCTACAGCTCGAGTTCCCAGAGGTTGGTCCACCCGCACAGCGGGAGCCCGGGATAGGGGTTCCAGATGGGGCGATGCAGGCTAAAGCCGCAGCGGTGGTAGAGAACGTTGGCGGGAACGTTCTCCGGTGCCGTGTTGATGCGGATCACCTTGCAGCCGCGGAGGCGCGCCTCGTCAACTGCGACCGACACGAGCGTCTCGCCCACGTGCCTGCCCCTGGCGGCAGGGTCCACCGCCAATAGGTGCATGGTGAGGGAGGCCCCAGAGGGCAGCGCGGGCCAGTCCGCCCCCGTCCCGTCCAGGGCGTCGTCGAGGTCGAGCGACACCGCGCCAAGCGGACGTGCCCCCGGGCGAGGCGTCCCGTCCCTCTCCACGTCACCCTCGTCAAAGGCGCACCAGGTCAGGCCCTCCCGGGCGTAGCGCGCGGCGAGCCCCTCGGGCGGCCAGACGCCGCGGACCCATCCCGACGTCCCCGTTCGCTCCTCCGCGTCGTCCACGCGGCCGTACAGCGCCTCGAGGGCAGGGACCCAGCTCCCGTCGACGCGCGCCATTCGGACTCCCATTGACGGTCGCGCGGGGCCCGCGACGGGGAAGCGCAGGTCGTTCTGCGCCACGGTCTGCAGCAGGACGTTAGTGCACCAGAGCGGCTCGTGCTTGGGGATGGTGTGGTCGCAGCCGGGGACGGTCACCTGGCGCACGCGGTCGTTGCCGCCCGAGCGCAGCCCCGCGACGATCTGGCGCGTCTGCCATGGCCTGATGCAGTCGAACTCGCCCACCACGATGGTCGCGGGACAGCGCACCAACGAGAGGGACGCGGGGTCGATGTGCGGCTCGTCCACCATCAGCTGCAGCAGCTCGGCGTTCGCGCGCGCGGCGGTGGCGTCCGGCACGAGGAGCGTCGGGTCCACGGGCCCGCCTTCCTCGAGCGAGTCGAGCCAGTCCGCCCACGTGCGGAGCGACCGTGCCGTCCCCGCAACGTCCCAGTCGCCGTCGTCCACGCCCTCGGGGCACAGGTTGGCCCCCATGGCCACGAGGCTCAGCACGCGCTCCGGGCAGTCGCGAGCCAGGATGAGCGCCTCGATGCCACCGTCCGAGAAGCCCAGCACGTGGAAGAGCGTGACCCCCAGGCGGGCGAGAACCGCGAGGGCATCCGACGCCATGAGCTCGTAGGTCAGTGGTGCCGTCCCGCGGGTCGACCGGCCCTGGGCGCGCGAGTCGATGGCGACGACGGAGCGGCCTGTCGCGACCACGGCGTCAATAGTGGGGCCAAAGATGCCGTGCTCCTCTCCGTTGCCGTGGAGCAGGACCACGGGTGGCACGCTGCGGTCGATCGCAAAGGGCGTGCCGGGCTCGTCCCGCACGCCGTCGGGGGCGTAGACGAAGGCGGCGATCTGCGCCCCGTCAGACGCGGGCACGCGCAGAGCCGCGGCGGGCGCGGCGTGGGGCCGTTCGTAGGGGCTGGGAAAGTGGAGGCTTGGGGGCACGGGTGCCATGGCCGCTCCTTTCGGGATGGCAGGCGAGAGGCGCGGCACGTCTCGCCTGAAAATCGCAGGAGGGGGACGGGGCTCACTCGCCCGTCCCCCTCCGTCAGATGCTCCTTGGCGCTACCTTCCCTCGGGATGCTTGGGGAAGAAGTCAAAGCGCGGCGGCAGCTCCACCAGCGCGTGCTCCGCGGGATCCTCGCCGAGGGCGCGGGAGAGCTGCGTGGGGTTCTGGAACGCGTGGTCCCAGCTGAAGAAGTCGTCCTTGGAGAAGGCCAGGTGCTCGCAGATGGCCTCGCAGCCAAAGGGGGCGGCGGGGTGCATGAGGAGCGTAGTGGTCCTCAGCGCCGCGAACGCGTTGGCCAGCGCCGCCTCGTAGACGTCGTCGTCACCCTTGGCTGCCTTGGACTCGTCGCCCCAGCGCTTGTTGGCGTCGCGCGCGAACGCCTCCGCAACGGCGAGGGCGCCGTGGGCGTCGAAGTCGTGGGCAAAGCGCTCGTACTTCAGGGTCGCCCTCTCGCACGCCTCCATCACGTCGTCGGCGGCGTCGCAGGTGGGAAGGTGACCTCCGCAGGCGTTCTGGGCGCCATAGAAGCAGCTGCGCGCCAGGCGATTGAAGATGTTGGAGAGGAACGCGGACTCCTTGAGCGCGGGGTCCACCACACGCGGGTCGTCCTTCACCAACACCTCCTCGCCGGTCTTCTTGTCGCGGTGGCTCACGCTGGTGTCGTAGGGCTTGGGCGAGAAGGACACGGCCTTCTGGTCAAGGCCAAGGCTCAGCCAGTGGCAGCGCAGCTGCTCGGGCGTGTAGTGCTCCAGCAGCTCGGCGGCCATGGGCGGCTTGATCTTGCCCGAGCTCGAGGCCTTCTTGTTCATGAAGAGGATGTGGTAGTTGGCGATGGGGGTGTCCTGGAACAGGCCCCAGTCGAGCGCCTCCCACAGCGCGGGCTGCGCCACGCAGTAGAAGTAGATGTTGTCCTGGCCTATGAACTGGTACACCTTGGCGTCGTCGGAGCACCACCAGTCGCGCCAGTCGTGGGACGAGAAGCGCGTGCCGCTGCCCTGCTCGTCCAGCGCGAGCGCGGTCTGGACAAAGCTGATGGGTGCCCACAGGCTCTCAGGCCAGCACCACACCGTGAGCCCGCTCGTGCCCTCGAGCTCGGGAGCGGGGACCCCCCACGAGATGTTGCCCGTGATGCGGAAGGGCAGCAGCGTCTTGCCCGTGCGGAAGCGCACGCCGGCGCCCTCCAGCTGGTCGCGTGCGCGGTCGCGTGCCTCCCAGTCCTCGAACTCCACGGAGAAGGACTGCTGGTTGCCCGTTGCCTCGCGCAGGGTGTGGGCGGGGAGGCTCTCCTCCACGGCGTCAAACGCCTCGCGGAACTTGTTCTGCACGTAGATGATGGGCGCAGCCAGGGACTCCCGCACCGTCTTGGTGACGATGGGGCGAACTTGCGGGTCCACGTCCCACTCGTCCATCAGCGACTCCAGGGTGTCCTTGAAGCCCGGGAGGTCAAAGTACCAGTTGTCGACCGGCCTGAGCTCGGGGCGCGTGCCCGTGAGCTGCGAGACGGGGTCGATGAGCTCCTCGGGGTCAAACTGGTGGCCCAGGTCGCACTCGTCGGCATAGGCCTTCTCGCTCTTGCACCCCTTGACGGGGCAGCGGCCGATGACCTGCCTGCCGTTGAGGAACTGGCCCGCCTCCACGTCATAGAACTGCTTGGTCGACATCTTGTGCAGGTACCCGCGCTCCCACAGGCGCCTCAGCACCTGTGCGGTGAGCTGCTCGTGAAAGCCCTTTGCGGGCTCCAGGCCCGAGCCGGCAAAGAGGTCGAGCGAGATCCCGTACGCCTCGAGCGCCTGGAGCTGCGCCTCGTGGTTTGCCGAGACGTAGTCCACGATGGTCCCGTCGTACCCCTCGCCCTCGACCTTCTTGCGGTACCCCTCCATGATGGGGGAGCCGTAGCAGTCGGTGCCCGAGACAAAGACCACGTTCTGGCTGCCGATCCTGTCGCGGAGGAAGCGAGCGAAGAAGTCGGCGGGCACGAAGACGCCGCCGATGTGGCCAAAGTGGAGGTTCTTGTTGCCATAGGGCATGCCGCCCGTGATGACCGCCCGCTTGGGGAAGGTTGGCCTCTCGGCCGAGGAGACGTTCGAAGGCATGTGCGTCCTTAGTTTTGGCGCCGCAGGGAGCGGCAAGTGCAGTAACGGGGGAGATTATCCCACAACACGGGGGTCGCTGCGTCCCCGTGCGGGCGGTGGCGGAAGGCGGCCCGACTCCTTGACGGGCGGGAAGTGCGGTGGGAGCATGGCCGCCATGAGGGTCATAAGGGACATCGACATCATGGGAGACCTGCTGCTCCAGCGGCTGCTGTCGTGGCTCGGGTTGGGCATCCTCGCGGGTGGGTTTGCCGTGGGGCTCATTGCGTGGGGCGCCGGCGCCACGGAGGCACCGTCGCTCGCCGGCATCGTGGCCTATCTCGCCCTCTCGGTTGTCGCGCTCCCCGTCCACGAGCTCGTGCATGCGGGTGCCTTCCGCCTTTTGGGCGGGCGAGACGTTCGGATTCGCTTTGGGTACCGAGAGGGGATGCTGTACACGGGCGCCGGCGGGGCCGTGCTTCCGCGCGGGTGGTTCACCTGCGTCCTCCTCGCCCCCACCGTGGTCCTCACCTGCGGCTTCGTGGCGCTGGGCGCCACGCTGGGGCTGCCGCTGCTGGCGTGGACGTGCCTCTCCACCCACCTGGCGGGCTGCGTGGGAGACCTGGCGATGGCGTGGGAGGTCGTCCGCACACGGGGGTGCACCCACGTGCGGGACACCAGCTCCGGCATCCAGCTCCTGGGGTAGGGGGCGGCGGGTCCGCTATGCCCTCGCGGGGAGATCTGCCACCGCGTGGCCGATCACGTGGCCGCGCATGCCGTCGACCATCTCGCTCATCCAGAAGCCCTCGCGCAGGGGCAGCTCCGTGTCGAGCGCGAAGGCGGCAAGCGTGTACACGTGGGTGCGGTCGGGAGGCTGGGGCCCGTTGTAGCGGCACGCCAGGAGCGGGTCGGTGCTGCCGCCCGCCCATCTTGCGGCGCTCGAGTTTCTGCCCTGCACCATGCCGTGCTCGCCGAGGTTGGAGGCATTCTCGGCAAATCGGATGGTCCCGTTCTCCGCTTCGCTCGCAGGGATGTTGGCGGCGCACCAGTGGATCCATGGGAAGCCGCATACCGGGATGGAGTCAAAGTCCACGAACGCGAGGGCGACCGTCCGCGCCGCGTCTGGCACCTCCTCCACCGCGAAGGGGAACGACGTGGTCGGCGTGCCATGGTAGAGGTGCGCCGCGTCCGCGTGCTTTGCGTACCTGTCGGGGACCATGCCCCTCTCGTCCAGCTCGACCCGTATCCTCATGGCGCTCCCTTCCGCGTATGGATGGCTGCTAGAATTCTGTACCCAGACAACCTGGGGCATACGGGGGAAACCGATGAACGAGGCCATCCGACAGCTATTTGAGCGCGCGTCCGCGCGCGCCTTCTCGAACGAGCCCGTCTCCTCCGAGGACGAGAGGCTCATCCTCGAGGCAGCCTGCCAGGCGCCGACCGCGGGCAACCAGCGGCTCAAGGCGTTCTGCGAGCGCAAGTGGAACTCGGGCTTCTCGCGCGAGATGACCCGGTCCGTGGCGCAGATGCTCTCACCGCTGGCGACGGGCTTTAGCCAGCCTGACGAGGCGGGGGAGAGGTGAGCGCCCCTCTCGCCCCGGCCACTCCCACCGGCCGCACGCCAATCCTGCTCCACGCCTGCTGCGGGCCCTGCTCCCTGGAGCCCGTGAAGTACCTGCGGCTGGAGGGCTTTGAGCCCACGATCTGCTGGACCAACCCCAACATACAGCCGAGGGAGGAGCACGACAGGCGCCTGGGCGTGCTACTCTCGTGGGCTCGCGACGTCGCCGGCGTGGACGTCATCGTCGCGGGGGACGACCGCGACGGCTGGGAGCGCTCGGTCGCCCCCGCCGCGTTCGACCGCGAGAGGCGCTGCCGTGCGTGCTATGCCCTGCGGCTGTCGGAGGCGTGCCGGGTCGCCCGCGAGCATGGCTTCGAGTTTGTGAGCACGACCCTGGCCGTCTCCCCGTACCAGCTGTTCGACACGTGCCACGAGGTCCTCCTGGCGACCGCGCGCGCGAGCGGCCTCACCCCCGTGTGGCGCGACTTCAGGCCGCACTACCCGGAGTCCGTGGAGGACTCCCGTGCGCTCCACATGTACCGGCAGAACTACTGCGGCTGCCGGTTTTCCGCCGCGGAGGCCGCGGTCGAGCGGCAGGAGGCGCGCGACCTGAGGAAGGCTGCCCATGCCGCCGAACGTGCTGGGGATACGGTGTTGGCGGCATCGATCAGAGCACGGATCGTCGCCAGGGGATAGAGTAGAGGGCTTGGAGGGGTGCCGTCGCTGCGGCGCCACAGGCAAGACGGGGCGATCCTCTCGCCCACCAAGGAGATTCCGCATACCATGCGAACCGATGACTTTGACTACCCGCTGCCAGACGAGCTCATTGCCCAGGAGCCCGCGGAGCCGCGCGACTCGTGCAGGCTGCTCGTGCTCAACCGCGAGGACGGCGGGGTCGAGCACCGCAGGTTCCGCGATGTGATCGACTACCTGGAGCCCGGCGACCTCCTGGTTGCCAACAAGACGCGCGTGATGCCCGCCAGGCTCGTGGGCCACAAGCGCGCCACGGGCGGCGTCGCCGAGACGCTCCTGCTGCGCCGGAGGGAGGACGTTGACGCCCTGGGGCACGTGTGGGAGTGCCTCGTGAACCCCGGCAAGCGGCTCAAGCCCGGAGCCGTGGTGGAGTACCGCCCCGGCGGGCTGCACGCGCCCATGTCCGCCCCCGTGGTGCTCACGGGTGAGGTCCTGGACTTCGTGGACGACAACCGCGGCGGCCGCCTGGTGCGCTTCACGCCGGCGGAGGGCCTCACGCTCGACGAGGCCATGCACAGGGCGGGCCACGTGCCCCTGCCTCCCTACATCACCAAGTACGAGGGCGACCCTGAGAAGTACCAGACCGTCTATGCCATGCGCGAGGAGCACTCCGCCGCCGCTCCGACCGCGGGCCTGCACTTCACGCCCGAGCTGATCCAGCGCATCGAGGAGAAGGGCGTGGGCTGGGCAACCGTGGAGCTTGAGGTTGGCATCGACACCTTTCGCCTGGTGACCGAGGACGACCCCACCCAGCACGTCATGCACACCGAGCGCTATCACGTGAGCCAGGAGGTCGTGGACCTCGTGCACCAGACCAAGGAGGCCGGGCACCGCGTTGTTGCCGTGGGCACCACCTCCGTGCGCTCGCTCGAGAGCGCCTACGACCCCGAGGCGCCGGCATGGAGGGTCCCCGTCGTCGCGAGGCGCTTCGAGGACGTCCCCGACTCCGCCAAGGTCCTCGGCAGGGGCGACATAGTGGAGAGGCGCAACGCCACCACCAACCTCTACCTCATGCCCGGGTCCACCTACCACGTGGTCGATGCGCTGATCACCAACTTCCACGTACCCCGCTCCACGCTCATGATGCTGGTCTCGGCGCTCGCGACCCGCGACCAGATCATGTCCGCCTACCAGCAGGCAATAGACCAGAGGTACCGCTTCCTGAGCTTTGGCGACGCCATGCTCATTAGGTAGCGCATCCAGGCGAGAGGGACGCGGCGGGCCTCGGGGGGTTGACCCACCCGAGGCCCGCCGCATGTTGGGACGTCGTTGCGGCCGGTCGCGCTGGCCGTCGTTCGGGCGAGTGGGCTAATCGGAGAAAGGCGAGGGTAAGGAAGGGGTCGCGACGCCAGGCGTCCTGGGGTCGAGGCGTTGCCGGTTGGGGCAAGGCTGACGGGATGGGCCAGAGAATGGGCGCCAGAGACGGGTATTCGCGCCCGGGCTCGCACGGTTTCGACGGCGATAACGACCTGGTGGAAAGAACGCTTGGATGACAAGGCGTCCTTGCGGGATGCCTTGGTGGAGTGCCTTTCTATGTCCGCACTGATGCGGTGCGTGCGACCGCGACGCTTAACTTTTCCCAGCCTCATGCGGATTCGGTGCCGTCGCGCTTAGTGATCCTAGGCCTCATGTGGATTCTGCCCGAGATTGCTTAACGCCCCTAGCCCTAATGTGGGTTTCAGCCGCTTTGCATCCAAGAGGCCTAGTGAGGTTAAGCATTCCATCCTGGAATCCGCACGAGGCCTAGTGAGATTAAACGCCGCTCCCGTAGTTCGTGCAGGTTCGGGGGCAGGGAGACGCGCCTTACGCTCGCACGTGAGAGGGCTGCCAGGGAGAGGTGGGCGAGACGCTGGGGTGGGAGCGATCACGCGGTGCCGTGAACTTCGCAGGCGGGGAGACCTTGCATCCCCTTCTTCGGGCACATGAGACGTGAGGGGCCCCGCAACGGCTGCGGGACCCCTCCAGATGCCGATAACCTTCGACAGGAACGGCGCGCGGAGCGCTACTGCTAGTGCAGGTTAGGCAGCACGAGCATGACCACGACCAGCGCGAGCACGACCACGCAGGCAACCACGACGATCGCCACGAAGCCATAGCGTTGGCCGCGCGTCTTGGAGCGCAGGCCCCTCTCGGCTGCGGCAAGGCGGTCGACCTCAGCCTGCTGAAGATGGAGGCTCGCCTTGTCCTGGGCGATCTTGCCCCTGAGCTGCGCCGTGGCCTCGGGGGTGGCGTGGATGGAGTTCGCCTCGTCGAGCGCCTCCTGGGCGGCGTCGATCCTGCCCTGGGCGGCGGCAGCATCCTTGTTGGCCGCCTCGAGGTCGCCCTTGCGCGCCGCAATCTGGTCGGAGAGCTCCTTCTCCCTGCACGTGGCCTCGTTGTGCAGGCGCTCGTACTCCTCGCGTCGGGCGTCGGCCTCCTTGCGGGCCTCGCCTGCCTGGCGCTCCAGGGTCTCGAGCGACTGCTTCTGGGTCCACAGGTGCGTCTGCGCGTTGTCCATGAGCTGCTGGCACTCGGCGGTAACGCGCTTGACCTCCTCGCGGGCGGCGTCGAGGTGGGCCTGCTCGGCAACGACCTCGCTCTGCATCTTGCTCACGGCGGCGGGGGAGGCGCTTGGGTCTGCCTGAAGGGAGGTGAGCTCCGCCTGGACCTTGCGGAGCCTGTCCTGGGCGTTGTCCACCGAGCGGTTGCTGGCGTCAATGCGCTGCTCGCGCCTCTTTGCGGTGTCGCTCACCTGCTGGTCGGCGGCCTTGACGGCACGGCGCACGTCCGAGAGGGACTTCGCGGCGTCGTCCGAGCGGCCTTTGGTGGAGTTCATGAGCTCGCGATAGGGGCGCAGCTGCTCCTCGTTGGCAGCCTTCATGGCGTCGAGGCGCTGGGTCAGCCCCTCGACCTCGACGGAGAGCCGCTGGGACTCCTCCCCGGCCTTTGCGAGAAGGGTGCTTGCCTCTGCCATCTCGGCGCGCTGGCGCTCGACGATCTGGGGGTAGTCGCCCTCTATCTTGTCGCGGTGCGCGAGCTCCGCGCTGTCCGCCGCAACCTGCTTCTTGAGCGCCTCGGCACGCTCGCGCGCGTCGGCGTGCTCCTTCGAGGCGCTCCTCACGCTCCGTATGGCGTCAATGCCTCCCCGGATGGCGCCCGGCCCCTTGGAGCCCTTGGGCCTGCCCCCGGACCGATGCCGCTTCGACCGTGCGGTGCCGGCGGGCTTGTCGGGCGTGCCGCTCGCGGCCTGCCCCTGGTTGCCCTCGTCGGTCTGTTGGTCGTTGTCCATGCGATGCTCCTCACGTCATGACGCGGGCGTGCGGCGACCTGCCACCCGCCCAAGGACCATTTTGCACCAATCCGGGACCCGCATGTCCCTCTCCGACACGGTTTGCCGCCGTCTCCTGAAAAACAGCCCCCAGTTATGCATGGTTTTGTCATTTGTTTGTTACTATGTCGGAAGGCAAGCCATACGAGGGCTCGCGACCCTTCAAGCAAAGGAGATTGGCAATGGTTTCCAAGCAAGTGACTATCGTCAGCGCGACTGGCCTCCACGCACGCCCCGCTTCCCAGTTCGTCCAGGTTGCGAAGCAGTACCAGAGCGCGGTCACCATCAAGGACGTCGACAAGGGCACGGCCCCCGTCAACGCCAAGTCCATCATGATGATCCTGGCCGCCGGCCTGGGCACCGGCACCAAGGTCGAGATCGCGGCCGACGGTCCCGACGAGCAGGACGCCCTCAACGCGCTCCTTGGCATCAAGGACGGCGAAGAGGCCCTCTTCGGCGAGTAGTCCCAGCATTCAGACGTGGAAGGGCCTGGTGCCTCGCGGCATCGGGCCCTTTGCTATGGGCAGACGCGGGAGCGCATGCCCGGGAGAGGAGAGTCCCATGAGCGACGATCAGACGGCCACGCAGGGCGGCGACGAGGCGCGCTGGTTCACCTACGACATCGTCGCCGAGGACCCCGGCACGCATGCCCGGGCGGGGGTCCTGCACACCCCGCACGGCGACGTCCCCACCCCCATCTTCATGCCGGTGGGGACCAAGGGGACCGTGAAGGGGCTCCTGCCGCCCACGCTCCGCGAGCTGGGCACCAAGATCCTCCTCGCCAACACCTACCACCTGTCCATGCGGCCGGGGGAGGCGCTCGTGGAGGAGATGGGTGGACTGCACGAGTTTATGCAGTGGCACGGCCCCATCCTCACCGACTCCGGCGGCTTCCAGGTGTTCAGCCACGGGGAGTTCACCAAGCTCACCGACGACGGGGTCACGTTCCGCGCCGTAGACTACGACGGCACGTACGTGAGCTGGACGCCCGAGGACAACATGCGCATCGCGCAGAGCCTGGGGGCGGACATCTGCATGCAGCTCGACCAGTGCCCGGGCTACCCCGCCAGCCGCAGCTTCGTGGAGCGCGCCGTGGAGCTCAGCAGCATGTGGGCCGAGAGGTGCTACCGCGCGCACGACAGGCGCGACCAGGCGCTCTTTGGCATCGTCCAGGGCGGCATGCACATGGACCTGCGCCTGCGCAGCCTGCGTCACCTGGAGGAGTGCGGCGACTTCCCCGGCTACGGCATCGGCGGGTACTCGGTGGGGGAGGACCACCAGACCATGTTCGAGACGCTCGCGCCGCTGGCGAGCGAGTACATGCCGCGCGAGAAGCCCCGCTACCTCATGGGCGTGGGCAATCCCACGACGCTCGTCCACGGCGTGGAGTGCGGCATCGACATGTTCGACTGCGTGCTGCCCACCAGGACGGCGCGCATGGGCTCCGCCTTCTCGAGCGAGGGGAGGCTCAACCTCAAGAACGCCCGCTTCACGCACGACCACGACCCGCTCGACCCCGGCTGCACCTGCCCGGTGTGCACGGGCGGCTACACGCGCGCCTACATCCACCACCTGGTTCGGCAGCGCGAGATGGCGGGCTCCATCCTCCTCTCCATGCACAACGTGTACTACCTGCTCGACCTCATGCGCCGCGCGCGCGAGGCGATTGTCAGGGGGGAGTACGCCTCCTTCGTGGGCGAGTGGGACTCGCTGCCCGCTGCCCGCGACTGGTAGCCGCGTCCGGGCGGGGAGGCGTCAGGCCCCTCGCGGGCGCGAGGGGTGCCCACGGGCTAGAATGGGACGGTTGCAATAGGTTGGGTGGGCACGTCTCGCCCGAGGACGGGAGCTTCTCATGAAGGATGACAAGGAGCCCCAGGACGGCGCCACGGGGATCGACCGCTGGCGCAAGTCCGAGGGAAGGGGGGAGAGGCGCCCCAAGTCTCGCCCCCGCCGCAAGCGCGGGCATAGGATGGGCGCCCACGTTCGCCGCTACGTATCGACCCTGGTAGTGCTCGTCGTGGCGCTGGGGGTGTGCGTGTTCGGATTCACACCGCTCTCCGAGCGCATCACGCAGGGCCTCGACATCAGGGGCGGCGTCTCGGTCATCATGACCGCCAAGACCTCCGACGGTGGCACGCCCAGCGCCGAGCAGATGCAGGAGGCGACCTCCATCGTGCAGCAGCGCGTGAACTCGCTCGGCTCGTCCGAGACGACCGTGCAGCAGCAGGGGGCGGACTCCATCCTGATTCAGATCCCTGGCGCCACCAACGCGGACGACGCAATCAAGACCATCGGGCAGACGGGACACCTGGAATTCGTGCGGCTCGACGACATCGGCGACGCCGACGCTCTCGCCAAGCTCGACGCCGGCACCGAGGGCGTGAAGCTGAAGGACGGCACCTACGAGGCGTTCATGGACGGCTCGCACATCACGCAGGTGACCGTGGCGCAGGCGTCCAACTCCGCGACCGGCACGTACGCCGTCAACATCAAGCTCGACGACGAGGGCACCAAGGACTTTGCCGAGGTCACCAAGGAGCTCGCGCCCACCAACGGCAGGATCGCCATCGTGCTGGACGGCGTGGTAAAGTCGGCCCCCGCGGTGCAGTCCGAGATCTCGACCGGCGAGGTGTCCATCACGGGCAACTTCTCGCTCGACGACGCCAACTCGCTCAAGACGGTCCTGGACTCCGGGTCGCTCCCCGTCACGCTCACCTACTCCGAGAGCCGCGTGGTCGGCCCCACCCTTGGCCAGGACTCCCTCACCCAGGGCGTCACCGCCATCGTCGTGGGCGTCGCGATCGTCGTGGTCTACCTCTTCGTATTCTACCGTGGCCTGGGCCTGCTCACGCTGGGCTCCCTGGGCGTGTTCGCTGTGCTGTACCTGGGCCTTCTCGCGCTGCTCTCGCACTTTGGCGCGTTCGCGCTCACGCTCCCCGGACTCGCCGGCATGGTGCTGACGACAGGATCTGCCGCCGACTCCTCGATCCTCGTCCTCGAGAGGTTCAGGGAAGAGATCCGCATGGGCCGCAGCGTCAAGAACTCCTCCGTGAGCGGCGCCAAGCACGGCATCATGACCTCCCTTGACGCCGACGCCGTCACGCTCGTGACCGCCATCGCGCTCTTCGCCTTCGCCGTCGGCCCGGTCAAGGGCTTTGGCCTCACGCTCGCCCTGGGCATCGCCTGCGACGTGGTGACCATGTTCTGCTTCAAGGCACCTGCCCTGAGGCTCCTCGCCCTTGGCGCCATCGAGAGGCATCCCAAGTTCTGGGGCGTCGATCAGGACCTGGCTGAGGCAGCACGCCGGAAGGAAGAGAAGCTCGGGAAGGGGGGTGTGGCAAATGCGTAGCCACTTCTCAAGGGAGATCCCGTTCATGCCGCACCGCCGGCAGCTCCTGAGTGTCTCCGCGGTTCTGGTGGTCCTCGCCGTGATCGGCCTCGTGGTGCGCGGCCTGGTCTTTGGCATCGAGTTCCAGGGCGGCACCGAGATCGACTTCCGCGACACCGGCTCGGTCACCATCGAGCAGATGAGGGATGCCCTGGTGGACGCGGGCGAGAAGGACCCCACCGTCCAGACGAGCGTCACCGATGGCAAGGCGGGCTTCCTCGTCCGCTCCGACACCACCGACCCCAACACCGCCAACCAGCACGCCTCTGCGGCGGCAAAGGCCCTCTCGCTCGCCTCGGACAGCTACACCGTCACCACGATAGGCCCCGACTGGGGTGCCAACGTCACCCGGTCGTCCGCGCTCGCGTTTGGCGTTGCCATCCTGCTCATTATCGCGTTCGTGAGCATTCGCTACGAGTTCAAGATGTCCATCACTGCCGTCGTGGCGCTCCTGCACGACCTGGTCATCACCCTGGGCGTGTACGCGTGGACCCAGACGGCAATCACCCCCAACGTCGTTGCGGCGCTCCTCACCATCATGGGCTACTCGCTCTATGACACGGTGGTCGAGTTCAACCGCGTGAACGAGAACGCCAAGGAGCTGCACGACGGCGTGCACCGCACCTACTACCAGATTGCCAACTTCTCGATCAACGAGGTCATCGTGCGCACCATCAACACCTCGATCACCTCGCTGGTCCCCGTTGCCTGCATGCTCGCGCTGGGCGGGGCGACCCTCAAGGACTTCGCCTTCGCCATGCTCGTGGGAGAGGTGCTGGGAACCTACTCCAGCTTTGCCGTGGCGTCGCCGCTCCTGGCCATCTGGAAGACGCGTGAGCCCAAGTGGGCCAAGCTCGAGGCCAGGTATGGTGACGGCTCTACCAAGGTCAAGCCCGCCGCAGGGGAAGCGGAGTAGCGTGTCTGGCCTCCCCGACAGCAGGCGCTGGGACGTCCTGCCCGCACGCCCGGACGTCGAGCGGCTCCTCCGCGAGTCGCTGGGGCTTCCCGGTATCGTCGCCAGGACGCTCGCTGCCCGTGGGGTGACCTCGCCAGACGAGGCGCGTGCGTTTCTCTCGCCCTCCCTCGAGGCCTCCTGGGCAGATCCCCTGGGCATCCCGGGGATGGCCCAGGCGGCGGACAGGGTCGAGCAGGCGCTGCGCGGGGGAGAGTCGATCGCCGTCTTTGGTGACTTTGACGTGGATGGCATGAGCGCCACCTGCCTCCTGACCCTTGCCCTGCGGAGGCTGGGGGGCACGGTAAGCCCGTTCATCCCCCATCGCTTTGGCGAGGGGTATGGGCTCTCGCGCGAGGCCTTGGAGAGGGTCATCGACGGCTGCCACCCCGACCTGGTGGTGACCGTGGACAACGGCATCTCGTCCAGGGACGAGGTGGGCTGGCTGGTCTCGCAGGGCATCGACGTGGTGGTGACCGACCACCACGAGCCCTCGGAGAGCGTGCCGGAGGGGGTTCCCGTCACCGACCCCAAGCTCAGGGCGGACGGTCCAAGCCGGGAGCTCGCCGGCGCCGGGGTCGCCCTCAAGCTGGTGTGCGAGCTTGGCAGGCGCATGGGCCAGCCGGACCTGTGGCGCGACTACACGGAGGTCGCGACCCTGGGCACCATCTCGGACATGATGCTGCTCGACGAGGAGAACAGGGCCCTGGTGGCAGATGGCATCGAGCACATGAGGGACACCCATCGTCCCGGCATCGTCGCGCTCTCCGCGACCGCCCACCTGGATATCACCACGGTCACGGCGGACCAGCTGCCGTTCTCGCTCATCCCCCGGCTCAACGCCGCCGGGCGCATGGGTACCACCGACGTCGCCTTCGAGCTGCTCGTGACAGACGACCCCACCGAGGCGGCCACCCTCGCGGCGCGCCTGGAGCAGGTCAACAACGAGAGGCGCGAGATCGAGGCCCAGCTGACCGAGGAGGCCCTTGCCATGGTCGAGGCCACCTACGACGGCGGTCGCGTGATTGTCGTGGGCGGCGAGGGATGGCACGAGGGCGTGAAGGGCATCGTGGCGAGCAGGATTGCCAACCGCTACCACGTGCCTACGATCCTCTTCTCAATCTCGGACGGCATCGCGCGCGGCTCGGGGCGCTCCGTAGGCAGCGTCGACCTGTTCCACGCGGTGGAGCAGTGCTCGGACGTGCTGGTGCGCTTTGGCGGGCACGCCGGCGCCGTGGGCGTCACCTGCGACGCCGCCAACCTGGACGCATTCCGCGATCGCCTGGGCGAGGTCATGGCGGCCCTGCCCACCGAGCAGTTCGAGGACAGGGGAGAGGTCACTGCCCTGGTGGGGCTGGAGGAGATGAGCGTCCCCAACATCCGTGCGCTCGAGATGCTCCAGCCGTTTGGCCAGGGCAACAAGAAGCCGCTCTTTGGTGTGCGGGGCGTCACCATGCGCAACCGCGCAAAGGTCGGTGCCGGCGGCAACCACCTGCGCTTCTCCGCAACGGACGGAACGAGCAGCGTCGCCGCCATCATGTTCCGCGCGCCACAGATCGACCGCGCGGTGGACTGCGAGCAGGCTGTGGACCTGGTGTTCGAGCCCGTCGCCGAGACCTGGCAGGGCCGCACCAAGCCCAAGCTCATGGTTCGCGACATCCTGTACCGCGACCTCGACCGCCGCAGCGTCCCCTCGGAGGAGTCGGAGTCCATCTCGGATGAGCTGTTCTCCCGTGCCTCCCAGATCCTCTCGCGCGACGAGTACTCGGGCATCGTCGAGGCATCGTCGTTCGTGACCAAGGTCGTGGGAGTGAGCTTTGGCGGAAGGCAGGACTGCGCCAGGTCGCTCCGGGCGGGGCAGGCGCTCCTGGTCGTGCGCCAGCCTGACAACCCCGAGGACCCCAATGCCATAGCGGTCGAGACGACAGAGGGATCCTCGCTCGGGTTCCTCCGTCGGCAGATCGCTGCCGCCCTCGCCCCCGCCATGGACGCCGGCGCTGCCTACTCCGCCGAGGTGCTGTGCGTCTCCGGCGGGACGGCAGAGAAGCCCACGCTGGGCGTGAGCATCCAGGTCGTGCGTCACGACGTGCTGCCCTCGCGCGGGGGCGACCCCACGGCACCGGCGGGGGAGCGGCAGAGGCTCGCCTCGCTGGGCTACGACGAGCTCACCGACGAGCTCCGGCGCCGCATGATCGGCGGGCATGAGCTGCTTCCCGCCCAGGCCGCCGCGCTGGACCGCCTGGCCAGGGGCCACTCCACCCTCTGCGTCATGGCAACGGGCCGGGGCAAGTCGCTCATCTTCCACATCCACGCGGCCAGGGAGGCAATCGCCCGGGGACGCGCGAGCGTGTTCGTGTACCCGCTACGGGCGCTCGTCTCCGACCAGGCCTTCCACCTGGAGACCGCCCTTGCTCCGCTTGGGCTGCGCGTCCGCGTCCTCACGGGCGAGACGGGCATGGACGAAAGGGACGACGCCTTCGCCGCCCTGGCCGAGGGCAAGGCCGACGTGGTGCTCACCACGCCGGAGTTCCTGGCCATCCACGCCGCGCGCTTCGCAGCCTCGGGGCGGATCGGCTTCGTGGTCGTGGACGAGGCGCACCACGCGGGGACCTCGCGCGGCGGCAACCGCGGCGCGTACTCGTCGCTCCCGCAGGTCCTGGGCCAGCTCGGCGACCCCACGGCGCTTGCCGTGACCGCAACGGCGCAGGACGAGGTGGCGCGCGAGATCTGCCGGCTCCTCTCCATCGACCAGGAGGACGTGGTGGTGGATCCCAGCGTGAGGGAGAACCTCCATCTGGTCGACAACCGCGAGCTGCGCGACCGCGAGGCGGCGCTTGTGTCGGTCGTCGCCACGGGCGAGAAGACCGTGGTGTACGTGAACTCCCGGGAGCAGTCGGTGGCACTCGCGCGCATGCTGCGCAAGTGCATACCCGACCTGGGGCAGCGGATCGCGTTCTACAACGCTGGGCTCACGAGGTCGGACCGCACGCGCGTGGAGGACGCCTTCCGCAGCGGCACGCTATGCTGCATCGTCTCGACCAGCGCGTTTGGCGAGGGAGTCAACCTGCCGGACATCCGCAACGTGATGCTGTACCACATGCCCTTCGGCGCCATCGAGTTTAACCAGATGAGCGGGCGCGCCGGCCGTGACGGCGCCGACGCGCGGGTGCACCTCATGTTTGGTGCGCGTGACGCCCGCATCAACGAGCGCATCCTGGCCTCCGCCGCTCCCGAGCGCGGCGACCTTGTCACGCTCTACCGCGTGCTGAGGGGCCTCTCGAGGGGTGATGGCTCCGCCGGCCCCGAGCCCATTCGCATGACCAACGCCGACATCGCGCAGGTGGCGGTGGAGTCCAATCCCGCCACGCGGCTGGACGAGCGGTCCGTCTCGTGCGGCATCGGGATCTTCCGGGAGCTTGGGTTCCTCGAGACGAGCGGCTACGGCTCGGGCAGGAGCATCGCCATGAGCGAGTCGCCGGAGCGCGTCGAGCTTGGCCGCTCCATTCGCTACCTCGAGGGATTGAGGTCCCGTGACGCGTTTCTCAGTTTCAGGGATTGGGTACTCTCTAGCAGTCCCGACGAGTTGCTCGCCCGCATCAACAGCCCCATCACGCCGGGATTTGGCACGAGGGTGAGCCCATTGGAGGAATCATGAGCGTGGAGACCACTGGCGGCGCGCCGAGCGTCGCGCGACGAAGCAACGCACCCCAGGCGGACAACTGGCGCGTCCTGTCGGACACGTGCGCCACGTACCTCTCGCCCGAGGAGCTGGCCAAGGTCACGTCCGCGTACGAGTTTGCGGCAGACTTCCACCGCAACCAGAAGAGGCGCTCGGGGGAACCCTACATCAACCACCCCGTCGAGGTGGCGCTGATCCTGGCCAAGGACCTCCACATGGACGAGGACACCATCTGCGCCGCCCTGCTCCACGACACCGTGGAGGACACCCCTGCGACCCTCGACGACCTGAGGGAGCGCTTTGGCGACATCGTCGCGGAGCTCGTGGACGGCGTGACCAAGCTCACCTCCATCGAGGTTGCTTCGATGGACGAGAAGCAGGCCCTCAACCTGCGTAAGATGTTCCTGGCCATGAGCAAGGACATCCGCGTGGTGATCATCAAGCTCGCCGACCGCCTGCACAACATGCGAACGCTGGCGGCCCTCCCGCCCGACCGAAGGACGTTCAAGGCGCGCGAGACCATGGACGTGTACGCGCCCCTGGCCGACCGCCTGGGCATCTCGTCCATCAAGTGGGAGCTCGAGGACCTGGCCTTCTTCTACCTGCAGCCCGAGGAGTACGAGCGAATCGCCCGCATGGTGCAGGAGTCCCGCGCCCAGCGCGAGCAGAAGACCTCGGAGGCCATCAAGACGCTCGACGACGAGCTGTCGCGCGTGGGCCTCAAGGGCTACCAGATCAAGGGCCGCCCCAAGCACCTGTGGTCCATCTACCAGAAGATGACGCGCAAGCGCAAGGAGTTCGACGACATCTACGACCTCATCGCCCTGCGCGTCCTCACCAAGACGGTGGGTGACTGCTACAGCACGCTCGGCGCCGTCCACACCCTCTGGCACCCGCTCCCGGGGCGTTTCAAGGACTACATCGCCATGCCCAAGCCCAACGGGTACCGCTCCCTGCACACCACGGTGATCGCCTCGGACGCTCGCCCCATCGAGATCCAGATCAGAACCTACGAGATGCACGAGCAGGCCGAGTACGGCATCGCCGCCCACTGGCTGTACAAGCGCTCGGGCAACTCGCGCGGCAAGATGAGCCAGGACGACCGCGACATCGACAGCCAGATCAACTGGATCCGCCGCAGCCTTGACTGGACCGTGGACGACGAGATGGGTGACCCCCACGAGTTCCTCAACAACCTGCGCGTGGACCTCTTTGAGGACGAGATCTTCGTGTTCACTCCCAAGGGGGAGGTCATGAGCCTGAGGAGGGACTCCACGCCCCTCGACTTCGCGTACGCGGTCCACACCGAGGTGGGCAACCACTGCGTTGGTGCCAAGGTCAACGGCTCGGTGGTCCCCCTGACCTATCGCCTGCAAAACGGCGACAGGGTCGAGATCCTTACCAACAAGAACTCCAAGCCCGGCCATGACTGGCTCAACATCGTTGCGACCCCCTCCGCCAAGGCCAAGATCCGCAAGTACTTCACCTCGCTCAGCAAGGTGGACGACGCGGAGCAGGGGAGAAGCGACCTGGGCCACGAGCTGCGCAAGCACGGCTATGGCATCTCGGCCCAGCGCACGACCAAGGCGATCGACAAGGTGGTGGGCCAGCTCGACTTCGTGAAGGCCGACGACCTGTTCGCGGCAGTTGGGGCCGGCAAGCTCAGCGTGAAGCAGGTTGCCAACAAGGTCATCGGGGTGCTGGAGGAGAACTCCCCCGAGAAGGTCGCCGAGGCCGAGCGCGTTGCCGCCAAGCGCACCGCCAAGGAGCAGGCGCTCGCGGAGGACATGCCGCTCGCGAGCCCGGAGGTCCGTGCGGCCTCGGACAAGAGGCGCCAGCGCAACTGCGGCGTGGTGGTGAAGGGCGACCCCGACCTGCTGGTGCACCTGGCGCACTGCTGCAACCCCGTCGCAGGCGACAGCATCGTGGGCTTCATCACCCGCGGCCGCGGCGTGTCGGTACACCGCGCCAACTGTCCTAACGTCAAGGGCCTGATGGCGCACCCCGAGCGAATGATCGAGGTCGAGTGGGACACCACGGGAGCCACGGAGTTCCAGGTCGAGATCGTGGTGGAGGCCACCGACCGCATGGGGCTCCTCAAGGACGTGACCATCGCCATAGGCGACTCGGGCGGCAACATCCTCTCGGCGGCGACCCAGACCTCGAGCTCCGGCGTGGCGCGCCTGAGGTTCCTCGTCGCCATCAGCGACGCCAGCCGCCTCGCGCCCATGCTCGCCACCGTGGGGCGCGTCCCCAGTGTGTATGACGCCCGTCGCATCATGCCGGGCGAGGGCTCCAACCAGATGAAGAGGCGCGTCAAGTGAGCGAGAGGGACGGTTCGGCGGACCAGATACGCCAGTTCGTGGTTGGCCCCATCCAGACCAACTGCTACGCGTACGTGAGCGACGGTGAGGCCATGGTCGTCGACCCGGGCGACTGGGGCGACCAGATCGCCTCGCGCCTGGGGGATGTCAAGGTGGTCCTCATCGCCGCCACGCACGGCCACGGGGACCACGTGGGCGGCGTCGCCGCGCTCAGGCGTGCGACGGGTGCCCCCTACGCCATCAGCCGCGCGGACGAGGAGCTGGCGACCCATGCCGGCGAGGTCAACGAGATGGGCCTGCGCTACGACGAGAACGCCCCTCTCGCCGATCGCTTCCTGGGCGAGGGCGACGTCCTCAGGGTGGGTTCCGCCACGTTTAGGGTGATGGAGACGCCCGGTCACACGCCAGGTGGGGTGTGCCTTGTGGGCGGAGGGTCCGCGCGGGGCGTCTGCTTTGTGGGTGACACCCTGTTCCCGGGCTCGCACGGCCGGACGGACCTGAAGGGCGGCGACGAGGGCGCGATTCTCTCGTCGCTGCATCGAATGGCGAGCCAGATCGACCCCGACACCACGCTCTTGGTGGGGCACGGGGAGTCCACGACCATGGCGCGCGAGTTGAGGGAGAATCCCTTCCTGGCGTAGCTCGCGGGCTCAGGCCATGGGTGCGGCGCGTTCTGGTATCATGCGAAGGCGTCGATGGAATCGGCAGGCCCTGGTGGCGGAATTGGCAGACGCGGCGGACTCAAAATCCGCTTCCGGCAACGGAGTGTGGGTTCGAGTCCCACCCGGGGCACCACTTATTGATATGCCTGGTGGCACGTCGTGCGGGGTGTCCATCCCCCGAGGTATGTTGCCGTCGATCCCCCTGGTCGCACGTGACGGCAATAGTGGACGGTTTGTCTCGCCTGTCCATGCAGATATGGTGGGGCTGGATTTCCACTTGCAGGGGCGACGGTTTGCTCCTATCATAATCCGAGTGTGTTATGAGAAGCGGGGTCGAGAGACCCCCACCTACACGGCGCCCAAGGCAGCTGTCTGGTCAAGAGAAGAGTTTCCCACCACGGGTGGGGTCTGTCTCCTGGGCTGGCATGGCTGCGGGAGTTTTTTAATGCCGTGAGGCACAGACGAAGGAAGGTGTAAAAGATAGCCAAGAACGAGGGTCCTCGCATCAACGACGAGATCAACGCGCGTACCTGCCGCCTGATCGGCGTCGATGGTTCCCAGCTTGGTCTGTTCGGCATTCGCGACGCCCAGCGCATCGCCGACGAGCAGAACCTCGACCTCGTGGAGATCGCTCCCAACGCGGAGCCTCCGGTCTGCAAGGTCATGGACTATCGCAAGTTCAAGTATGAGCAGGACCGCAAGGCCAAGGCCGCCCGCAAGAAGCAGGTCAAGGTCGAGGTCAAGGAGATGAAGTTTCGCCCCAAGATCGACGTGGGCGACTACACCACCAAGAAGAACCACGTCATGCGCTTCCTGAAGAAGGGCGCGCGCGTCAAGATCACGATCATGTTCCGTGGTCGTGAGATGGCCCACCCCGAGCAGGGGAGGATGGTGCTCGACCGCCTGGCGGAGGACCTCAAGCCCTACGCCACCGTGGAGTCCGCCCCCAAGATGGAGGGCCGCAACATGCACATGGTCGTCGCCCCGATCAAGGGTGCCTTCGACGAGAAGAAGGCCGACAAGGACGACGTGGAGACCGAGAAGGAGAACTAGCATGCCCAAGATGAAGACGCACAAGGGTTCGGCAAAGCGCTTCCGCCGCACCGGCACTGGCAAGATCATGCGCGCCAAGGCCTTCAAGAGCCACATCCTCACCAAGAAGTCCCAGAAGCGCATCCGTGGCTTCCGCAAGGAGACCGCACTGTGCCCCAGCGACGCCAAGACCGTGTCGCAGCGCATGGGCAAGTAACAGGCGCACACGCGTCAGCATAATTTCGTTTTCTAGGAGTTGATTAGATATGGCACGTGTCAAGCGCGCAGTCGCCGGTCGCAAGAAGCGCCAGACCCTCAAGAAGCTCACCAAGGGCTACTACGGCACCAGCTCGCGTACCTTCCGCGGCATGAAGGAGCAGGCCCAGCACTCCGGCCAGTACCAGTACCGTGACCGCCGCAACAAGAAGCGCGACATTCGCGCCCTCTGGATTCAGCGCATCAACGCCGCGGCCCGCATGAATGACCTCTCCTACAGCAAGTTCATGCACGGCCTCAAGCTCGCTGGCGTCGAGCTGGACCGCAAGGTCCTCTCCCAGATTGCCTACGAGGACGAGGCGACCTTCGCCGACCTGGCCAACGTGGCCAAGAAGGCGCTCGCCGAGGCCGAGTAGCACAAGGTCCCAAGTCAGTTGGAAGGACCCTCTCCCACGGGAGGGGGCCCTTCTTGTATGTGGATGCCTGAGTGTCTCTCCCGTGATCTTGAGTTCTATTGTGCCGATGGTTCCAGCGTTCGGCGGGAAGCCACAAGGGCCAAAGAGGGGATGGGGTGGCCATCCCCTCTTGCCCTGCGGGGCAAACACTGTGGGGAACGTCACTTCTCCCCCAAGGAAGAGCATCCGCAGGGGAAGCGAGGGTCCGTGCGCTACCGGAGGCGATGGGTTGTCGAGAGTTTTAGAAGGGGAGGGGGTCACTCCGGACTGGCCTCTTTCAAACGGTGGCCTGCCCTTCCATGGACGGCTGCCCATTGATGCACGCTCGGGAGGTAACCCCCCTTCTCGAGTGTGGGCCCCCGTATGGGTGACCAGCATCAAACCACAAGCATTGGCAGGAAGCTCCGGGTGTGAGTGCACCCATCAGGCTCCCGGGGCCCATTGTGGGCGCTGACCCTTACCCATGCCCAGTTGTTTGAGATAAAACGTGCGACTATGGCAAATGGATTCCGATATGAGCGCTCACATCGGGCTTTGGCTGCCATGGTTCCAGATCTGATGTTCCGTCAACTGGGGAGGCGCCACGCGACAGGCGACGCCGGGCGGGCGGAGGCTCTCGCGCGAGCGACCTTCTGCCAGAGGAGGCTGCAGGGACGAGTGGGGGAAAGGCATGCGCGCACGTCCCTCGCTCTAGTTCTCGTCCTGGTGGTGGTGATGGAAGTGCTCCCGCTCCTCCAGACGCTCCTCCTCCACCTCGAAGTCCGGGTCCTGGGGTGAGATGAGCTCGTCGTCTCCCGTCTTGGGGTTGGTGTGGTGCAGCAGGACGGGACGGAACAGGTGGAGGTGGCGTGCGATGATCGCCGAGACAACCAGGAGCAGGGCAAAAATGAGCATGCGGGGCCAGAGCGAGACCTGGGTCATCACGATGCTGCCCAGGCAGAGCACACCCGTCCATGCGTACATGAAGAGCACCGCCTCCCTCTGGTCAAAGCCCTCGGAGATGAGGCGGTGGTGGATGTGCCCGCGGTCTGCCTGGCCAATGCTCACGTGCGCCCTCCAGCGCCTGACGATGGCAGAGAACGTGTCGATGATGGGAACGGCGGCGATGACCAGGGGGACGATGATCGTGGTGAGGCCGGCGACACGGGTGACGGAGAGCAGGGACACCGCCCCGAGGGCGTAGCCGATGAGGAGCGAGCCGGAGTCACCGAGGAAGATGCTCGCGGGATGGAAGTTGTAGCGCAGGAACCCGAGGGTGGAGCCAAGAATCGCGATTGAGAGCGATGCTGCGTCGCCGCGTCCGGCAAGATACGACAGCACGAACATCGTGAGGCTTGCGATTGCGGCGATGCCGGATGCAAGGCCGTCGAGGCCGTCGATGAGGTTAAAGATGTTCACGTAGGCCACGAGGTAGACGATGGTGATGGGATAGGCGAGCCAGCCGAGCTCGAGGGGACCACCTGTTAATGGGTTCACGATCACGCCAATGACGCAGCCTGCGAAGGCGGCGACGGATGCCGCAATGGCCTGACCGAGAAGCTTCTGGAGCGGCTTGAGCTGAAACACGTCGTCCAGCATCCCCGTGATGAAGATGATCGCGAACCCCAACGCAATCCCCTCGTATCGCAGGCTCTCGAGGTGGGGGCTAGGAATGAGGACGGGCGGCCAGCCCAGGTAGAGGGAGCCAAGGTACTGGATCACGAACGCGGCGATGATGCCGGAGAACACCGCGATGCCGCCCATGCGTGGGATAGGCTTCTTGTTGATCCTCCTTGCACTGGGGTAGTCGACCGCGCCGAGCTTCCAGGCGACCTTGCCCGCCACCGGGGTTATGGCGAGCGAGGTGAGAAGTGCCGCGGCAAACACGCATAGGTACGAGACCCAAGACTGAATCACGCGCTTCTCACCCCCACCCGTATCGACGTCGCATAGACCCGTCCATGATACAGGATGTTCATCCAGGGGGAACAAAGTGCCGCGCCGGCTTGGAAAAGCACACGCGCAGTGGAATGCGCGCAGGTTGGGCCGAAGATGGGGGAGAGGGGACGTCCACAAAGGTCTTGGCTGGCTGAAGCCGCGCGAACACCTGCATTTCATTAGTCTTTGCGATGCCGCTCCCCAAGTCAAGACTGGCATTGCGGCTAGGTTCTCGTATATTGAAGACGTCGTCCCCCTGCGGAGCAATAAAGGGTGAACCGACAAGCGTTTCGAGGGAGCCCATATATCGCTCTTAGTACAGGCATCCCCCGTTGTTGGGGAAGCTGGAAGAGACGACGAGGGCACCCACCTTTTTGAGAGGTGGGTTCATTACGCGACCGCAGGGGGCGACATTTCATTTGGTCGCGAAAAGTGGTTGACACCCGCAGTGGAAATCGGGATACTACCTCTTGCGCGAAAACGCGCCTGGGGATGTAGCTCAGCTGGGAGAGCGCTGCCTTCGCAAGGCAGAGGCCGAGGGTTCGAATCCCTTCATCTCCACCATGTAAATGCAGGGCACCTTGGCTTCGCCAGGGTGCCCTTTCCTTAGGGCGACGAATTACGTTTGAGGATCCGTCCGAGAGGCGCGCACCGCGCGGCCCCACCGCCGGAGGCGGTTGGCCTGTGGGTCTCCGGGGACGGGATGTCCCTGACGCCCGTCGCGAGGGAGGAAGCGGGATGGTCTCGGCAGAATCGTACAGGCGATGCAGCCTCTGCCCACGTGCGTGCGGGGCGCGGAGGCTCGAGGGCGTGGCGGGGTTCTGCGGTGCCACGTCGACGCTGAGGGTCGCCCGCAGCGCGCTCCACTACTGGGAGGAGCCCCCGATCTCGGGGGAGGCGGGCTCCGGCGCCATCTTCTTCACGGGATGCCCCCTGCGCTGCGTGTTCTGCCAGAACCACGAGATCTCGCAGGAGGGCTTTGGGCTCCCCGTCTCGACCTCCCGCCTCGCCCAGATGATGCTCGAGCTCCAGGGGCAGGGCGCACTCAACATCAACCTGGTGACGCCCCTGCACTACGCCCCGCACGTGAGGGAGGCGGTCCGTCTCGCCCGCGATGCCGGGCTCACGCTCCCCATCGTGTGCAACACCTCCGGCTACGAGACCGCCGAGGTCGTGGACGAGATGGGCGACGTGATCGACGTGTGGCTCACCGACTACAAATACGCCTCGCGCGAGCTTGCAGGCAGGCTCTCGAAGGCTCCCGACTACCCCGAGGTGGCACACAGGGCGCTTGGCCGCATGCTCGCCTCGCTTCGTTCGAAGGGCGGCAGGCTGCTGGGGGAGGACGGCAGCATGCTCAGGGGCATCGTGGTGAGGCATCTTGTGCTTCCAGGGCACGCGGACGACTCCAAGGCGGTGCTCGACCGCGTGTGGGACCTTTGCGGCAACGAGGTCGACCTCTCGGTGATGAACCAGTACACCCCAAACCGCCAGTGCCGCGAGGCAGGGGGCGCGCTTGCGCGCACCGTCACGGACGACGAGTACGAGGAGGTCTTGGACCACGCGGACGACCTGGGGTTCGAGCGCATGTGGTGGCAGCAGGGGGGCACGGTGTCCGAGAGCTTTGTGCCCGCCTTCGACGCGACCGGGGTGCGCGGCCCCGAACTGGGCGACAAGGGCTAACCTTAGGCTTGCTTATGTGGCCCGCACGGACGCGGGCCGAGAAGGGATGCGTGCGATGGCAGACGACACCAAGCCGCTGAGCGACGAGGAGCGCGAGGAGCTGGAGGCGCTGCGGCGTGAGAAGGCCCAGCGCGAGGAGGCCAGCCGCGCCGCGCAGGAGCGTGCCGAGCTAGAGCGGCTCAAGCGCGAGCGCGAGAGGGCACAGCGCGACGCCGAGGAGGACAGGCGCATTCGCGAGGTCCGCGAGCGCAACGCGAAGATCATGGAGCCCGACGACGACCTTAAGATGCCTCTGGGGCAGAAGATCGTCCTCGTCGGGATCATCGTGGTCGCAGTCGCGATCATCCTGGTCATGAACTTGGGAAGGTAGCCCAGGTGCGCCCCGTCGTGCTTCGTGCGTGACGGGGCGCCTCTCGAAGGGAAGGCACCATGGCACTGACAGACCGAACGAACCCACATGACGTATCGCTCAACACCGACCTCTACGAGCTCACCATGGCCCAAGGCTTCTGGGAGTCGGGGATGGTCGACGCCGAGGCGTGCTTCAACGTCTTCTTCCGCGACAATCCGTTTGGCGGTGGCTACGCCGTGGCGTGCGGCATGGGGCAGATCGCGGACCTCGTGAGCAACTTCGTATTCGAGGACGACGTAATCGACTACCTCGCCTCCATCCAGGCGCCGGGTGGCGGCCCCATGTTCAAGGCGGGCTTCCTCGACTACCTCCGCGGCTTCCACATGCGTGTGTCTGTCTGGGCCGTTCCCGAGGGCGACCTGGTGTTTCCCCGCGAGCCCATGGTGAGGGTCGAGGGTCCCATCATCGACTGCCAGCTGCTTGAGACCGCCCTTCTCAACCTGGTCAACTTCCAGACGCTCGTTGCCACCAAGACGGCCCGCGTGGTCCATGCGGCGGAGGGCCATCCGGTCTCCGACTTTGGCCTGAGGCGGGCGCAGGGCCCCGACGGCGGCCTTGCGGTCGCTCGCGCCTCCTACATCGCCGGCGCCAGCTCCACCTCCAACGTGCTGGCAGGCAAGATCTATGGCATCCCCGTGTTTGGCACGCACGCCCACTCGTGGGTCATGGCGTTTCCGAGCGAGCTCGAGGCGTTTCGAGCCTTCGCTGAGTCGATGCCCAAGAACTGCGTCCTGCTGCTCGACACCTACGACGTCCACCAGGGCATCAAGAACGCCATCACCGTCGCCAAGGAGATGGAGGAGAGGGGAGAGCGCCTCGCCGCCATTCGCATCGACTCGGGCGACCTCGCCAAGCTCACCAAGGAGGCACGCCGCGAGTTTGACGCCGCGGGTCTCCCCTATGTCAAGATCTCGGCGTCCAACGACCTTGACGAGTACACCATCCAGTCGCTGTTTGCCCAGGGTGCGCCCATTGACTCGTTTGGCGTGGGCACCAAGCTCGCCACCTGTGACCCCCAGCCCTCGCTCGGTGGCGTCTATAAGCTGAGCGCCACGCGCGCCACGCACGACAGCCCGTGGGAGCCCGTGATCAAGCTCTCCGAGACCGCGTACAAACGGACCATCCCGGGCGTCCAGCACGTGAGGAGGTTCTACGACGCGTCGGGCTGCCCCGTGGGCGACATGATCGTGGACGACGCGGTGGCGAGTGACGATTCCACGTCGATGGTGGACGTCCTGGACGAGTACGTGAGCTACGACATGGGCGACGCCGAGCCCCGCGAGCTCCTGACCCAGCTGGTAGATGCCGGAGAGCCCAGCGGCGTCCCGGAGGGGATCGAGGCCGCCAAGGCGCGCTGCCGCGAGGCGCTCATGAGGCTCGACCCCGCCGTCAAGCGCTTCCTCAACCCGCAGACCTACCCGGTGGGGCTCGAGCTTGGCCTCGCTCGCACGCGCTCCGAGCTCGCGCGCCGGGAGCGTCGCGCGTCGGGTCGCAGCTAGGACGGTGAGTCCGGGCAAGTCGAATCTGATTCATTTGCAAATGGGAACCCACCATGCCTTGTGCCTGATATAAACTCAATCACTAAGTATGCGTTCTTTTGCATTTTTGGCACGACCTAAGGAGATTTCATGCCAGAGACGATCGAGGGGCTTGTGAAGCAAGCCATTTCCGCTGCGCAGGCAGCGGGCGACCTGCCAGAGTTCGAGGTGGAGGACCTCGGCGTCGAGCGACCGGCGGACAGCTCCAACGGCGACTGGTCCACGACGGTCGCCCTGCGCTCCGCCCGCCTGGCGCACATGGCCCCCGCAAAGATCGCCGCCGCCATCGTGAGTCACATGCCCGAGGACCCGCAGGTCTCCAAGGTCGAGGTCGCAGGTCCCGGCTTCATCAACTTCTACCTGAGCGCCGCCTCCAACAACGAGGTCTTCCGCACCGTGCGCGAGGCCGGCGGCGACTGGGGCAAGTGTGACGAGGGCCACGGCCTCAAGGTCAACTACGAGTTCATCTCGGCCAACCCCACCGGCCCGCTCCACGTTGGGCACGGCCGCTGGGCCGCACTGGGCGACTCCATGTGCAACGTGCTGGAGCACGCCAATTTCCACGTTGACCGCGAGTACTACATCAACGACCACGGTTCTCAGATGGACGTCTTTGGCCGCTCGGTCGCCAAGCGCTACCTTCAGCTCGTTCAGATCATGCGCGAGGAGGGCATCGACGTCGACCAGGCGTACGAGAAGCTCCTCAAGGACCGCGAGGCGTACGTGGACGACGAGGCGGACGAGCACCCCGAGAACCACCCGTACATGGACGAGTTCAACGAGGCCCTTGGCGGCAACTCCTACGGCGGCGACTACATCGTCGAGATCGCCCGCGAGTTCTTCCAGGAGGACGGCGACAAGTGGGTCGACGTCGACCAGGAGACCCGCGACGCCGAGTTCCGCGAGCGCGCCTACCAGAAGATGCTCGCTCGCATCAAGGCCACCTGCGACGAGGTCCGTTGCCACTTTGACCTGTGGTTCTCTGAGCGCTCCCTCTATGTTAAGGACGAGTCGGGCACCTCGCAGGTCGACCGCGCCTTCAAGCGTCTGGACGACATGGGCTACCTCTACAAGACCGACGACGGCGCCCTGTGGTTTAAGTCGACCGCGTTTGGCGACGACAAGGACCGCGTCCTCATCAAGTCCAACGGTGAGTACACCTACTTCGCCTCCGACGTCGCCTACCACTGGAACAAGTTCCAGCGCGACGAATACTCCATCGACCTGTGGGGCGCCGACCACCACGGCTACATCGCTCGCGTCACCAACGTGTGCGACGCGCTGGGATACCCCGGCAAGTTCGAGGTCGACCTGGGCCAGTTCGTCAACCTGCTCCGCAACGGCGAGCCCGTCCGCATGTCCAAGCGCAAGGGCACCATGGTCACCTTCCAGGAGCTGATCGACGAGGTCGGCGTCGACGCCACGCGCTACACGCTCATCTCCAAGTCCTCCAACCAGACCATCGACTTCGACATCGAGGCCGTGAAGCAGAGGAACAACTCCAACCCGGTGTACTACGTGCAGTACGCGCACGCTCGCATCTGCTCCATCCTCCGCAGGGCTGCGGGCGTCACCGAGGAGCAGGCGCAGGAGATGGGCATGGAGGCAGTTGCCCAGAAGGCCATTGGCCCCGACTACGACCTCTCGCTCCTGACCGATCCCACCGAGGCAGCCCTGGCGCGCAAGCTCTCCGAGTTCCCCGAGCTCATCGCCGGTGCCGCGCGCGACCGCGCTCCGTTCCGCCTCACGCACTTCTGCGAGGAGCTCGCCGGTGACTTCCACGGCTTCTATGCTGCATGCCAGGTGCTCCCCAGCGAGGGGCGTCCGGTGGACGAGGGCCTCTCCCGTGCCCGCCTCGCCGCGATCGACGCCGTGCGTGTGAACCTCGAGGTCGCTCTCGGGCTCATCGGCGTCACCGCACCGGATGTGATGTAATTCTGCGCTCGTTAAACAATTAAGTTTCAGCGAAGTGAACTATGCCATCCTGCAAGGATGGACCCCCTGCAACTAGGGGTATGGTCAGATAAACGTTGGAACCGAGTGCGGGACGCCTCGTCACCATCGTGACGAGGCGTCTCTCTTTTGGTCACGGGAGATGGGGATGCCGCATGGAGCTTCGTGAGTACATGTCCATACGCAGGGCATACAACCTCGTGAGGCAGGACATAGAGGCAAAGAGGCGCCTGACCTTCAGCGAGTTCGCCATCCTATGCAGGCTGAAGATCTCGGGTCGCGGTCTCAAGACGTCCGAGATTGCCGAGTACCAGGGCGCCCTGCGACCGACCATGACACACAGGACGAAGCACCTCTCCAACCTGGGGCTCATCAGCAGTGTCAAGGGGAGCGTCGACCGTCGCAACGTGGTCTGCACCGTCACCGACGATGGGCGTGCCTGCGTGCGTGACCTCTGCGAGCGCACCCGTGCGCAGATTCTACCCGGCCAGTCGCTCAGCCGCACGACGGCGGATCGCATCTGCCGCTACATCGACGCAATGGGTGCCATCCCCTGCATGGCCGGTGAGCTCACGCTCCTGGGCCTTTCGATGGGCGGGGAGGAGGGCATGACCATCTCCGACCTGGTCAATGCCCTTGGACTGCTTCAGCCCACGGTTTCGATGTCCGTCTCGACCCTGGTTGAAGAGGGGGTCGTCACCAAGAGCGCCGAGGTTCCGGGTTCTCGCTTTGTGAACATCAGGCTCACCGAGAGCGGATGGGCACAGGTGGAGGACCTAAGGGCCAAGATTTCTGACGTTGTCGTCAGGCGCGGCCCGCGCACAAGGAAGCGTCAGTCCGAGGACGATGCCGAGTAGCCACTTCCAACGCAAAGGAATGAATGCAAATCGTCCGAAATCCAGCCTTTGGCCGCGGGATCGGGCGATTTTTCATGTCGCATGCTGGCATTGCGACGTGGTTATGCTATATTCGGCTCGTTGCGCGAGGCCGCGACGCATGTGAGTCTGGCATTGCCATTCCAGCGTGACATCACACCCTTGTAAATGCCGTTTTGTGGCACGGGAAGTCGCACCTCTCCCCATATGAGAACAACTTTGGACCTGGCGGCGGATAGAAGCCGCCTGGCGCAAGAAAGGTAGCCTTGATGGCAGAAGACAACCAGGAAGAGAGCTCGGAGCCCACGCAGTCTGAGGAGGCCCCCAAGCCGCGTCGTAGGCGCACCACGCGCAAGTCGGCCGCCAAGAAGGGCGAGGAGGGCACCCCGGAGCAGGCTGAGCTGCAGCTTCAGCCCGCGACGGCATCCGAGGCCACCGTGGAGGAGAAGCCCAAGCGCCGTCGCGGTCGCCCCCGCAAGGTGAAGGTGGCGGAGGATGCCCCCGAGCAGGGCGAGGCACCTCAGCCCCAAGTTTCGGAGGAGACTCCCAAGGCTGAACGCGCAGCCAACGAGGGCGGCTCGAATTCCACCGAGGAGGCGCCTGCGGCCGAGAGGCCCAAACGTCGCCGTGGTCGCCCCCGCAAAGTTAAGCCCGCCGAGGAGGTACCTGCCGACGTCCCGCAGGCAACCGAGGAGGGCGACAGTCCCACGGATGCCGCGAAGGCGCAGGACGAGGCTGGGCAGCGCGTGCTGGGCGCCCCCGCGGCAACGCTTGCCGAGGCGGATGCCGCCAAAAGTGATGCGGGCGAGCAGGAGGGCGACCAGCAGCAGCGGCACGGCGAGGATCACCAGCAGCGCCGTCGCAGGGGTCGTCAGCAGGGCAACGACCGCCAGGGCAGCCACGAGGGGCAGCAGTCCGCACGCAACGGCGGCAACGGTACCTACGGCAACGGTGGCAGCCGCAACTCCAATCGCCGTCGCAACCGCAGGGACCGCCGCCAGGAACAGCAGGTGGAGCCCAGCCTGACGCGCGACGAGGTCTCGCTCATGAAGGTTGCCGAGCTGCGCGAGAAGGCCCAGTCCCTGGGCATCCCCTACGTGGGCGTGCGCAAGAAGGACCTGGCTGAGGCGGTGTACGAGGCCGCGGCGCTCGCCGAGGGCTTTAGGCCGGTGCAGGGCATCCTCGAGATGCAGAACGAGGGCTATGGCTTCCTCCGCACGGGCAACTACATGGCGGGCGATGGCGACGCCTTCGTGCACCAGCAGCTCATCAGGCAGTACGGCCTTCGTCCGGGCGACGAGGTGAAGGGCTCCGTCTCACCCGCGCGCAACAACAGCAAGTACCCACCGCTGCACCACATTGACAGCATCAACGGCCGTCCCCCCGAGGAGATGCGCGGCAGGCCGCGCTTCCGCGACCTCACGCCCATCTTCCCCAACGAGCGCCTGATTATGGAGCACGGCAGGGACTCCATCACCGGCCGTGCCATCGACCTGGTCGCGCCCATCGGCAAGGGCCAGCGTGGCCTGATCGTTTCACCCCCCAAGGCGGGCAAGACGACCGTGCTCAAGAAGATCTGCCAGTCCATCACTGCCAACAACCCCGAGGTGCATCTGTTCTGCCTGCTCGTGGACGAGCGCCCCGAGGAGGTCACCGACATGGAGCGCTCCATCCGCGGGACCGTGGTGGCCTCCACGTTCGACATGCCGGCGAGCAACCACACCGCGGTCTCCGAGCTCGTGATCGAGCACGCCAAGCGTCTGGTGGAGATGGGCGAGGACGTGGTCGTGGTCCTGGACTCCATCACGCGACTGGCGAGGGCGTACAACCTTGCGATGCCCGCCAGTGGCAGAATCCTCTCCGGCGGCGTAGACTCCGCGGCGTTGTACCCGCCCAAGAAGTTCCTGGGTGCCGCGAGGAACATCGAGGGCGGCGGCTCGCTCACCATCCTGGCGTCCGCGCTCGTTGACACGGGGTCCAAGATGGACGAGGTCATCTTCGAGGAGTTCAAGGGCACGGGCAACATGGAGCTCAAGCTCGACCGCGACCTCGCCGACCGCAGGATTTACCCTGCCATCGACCCGATCGCTTCCGGAACGCGCAACGAGGAGCTCCTCCTCGACCCGGAGCTGCAGCCTTTCGTGTGGGGCATCCGTCGCGTTCTGGCAAACATGAACAACACCGAGCGCGCCGCGACGGCCTTGGTCAAGGGCCTGCGAGCGACCAACGACAACGCGGAGTTCCTGATTCGCTCCGCCAAGAAGGCGCAGATGTCCGACTACGTGTCGTAGGAACGTCCCAAAGTCCTGCTCGCAACGGGCGCCCGGGGGGCTATCCCTCGGGCGCCGTTTTCATACATTCCCCGCCTTACGATGATTTCCCGCGGTGGGGTGGCACCTGCGGATTCGTCTTCTCTGTTCATCCTGGACACCTTCTACGGAGATGTCTTTGAGGTGCCTCTCAAGAGCATCGACGTCTCGAACCTCGATATGTCGGGCGCCACGAGGTACATGTGCAAGAACGTGTTCCTGCCATGCAAGCGACGCCCACAGCGAGAGTCAAACCCCTCATCTGGCTTGAATCCATGAAATTGCTCGGTATCATAGGTAGCGTCTGGGAGGTTGCTCCCAAGCGCATATCACGACGGTACACGAAGCAGAGACGAAGCAAGCCGTTGTCGCCAACCGGGAGCCCCTGGGTCCCGGTGCTGTCTTCTCCTCTCCAAGAGTGGTCGTCTTGCGCTCGGCGTCTAAGCGGAGGAGAGTTTCATGGCAGTTGAGAAGAGCAATCCGGCAATCCTGGCTGGGCTCCTCGGTGCCGCTGCCTTCGCATGCCCGGCGACCGCCTTTGCTGCCACGGCTGATGGCGCGGACGGTGGATCGCCCCTCTCCGTGATTGTCCCGTTTGGAATCGGCGTCGTCACCGGCATTGCGGTCACCCGTGCCTATCAGGCTGCCTCCGCTCGCAGGAATGCAGGCGTGGGGGAGGGTGCCATCGCCGCCGATGAGGCCGTGGCCTCGAACGAGGAGTCCGCGGCGATTGGCGACCTGGACGACGACTCCCTGGACGTGACCAACCGCCTAGAGCCCATCGCGAGCGCCGAGCCCGAGTACCGGGGGAGGCACTTCCGCAAGCCCGGTGAGCCCGCTCCCTCAATCCCCTGGGGGTCGGCCATCGATGCCGACGCCTCGGACCTCTCCGGACAGCTTGAACCCGCCGACGGCGAGGCGACCGAGGGCGACGGGGGAGAGGCGCTCTTCTCCCAAATGTCAGACGACGAGAGGGAGCTGGGGGAGACCCTCGAACCCCAGGCCACCGGGGCGTTCCATCCGCTGGCGGACGCATCCGAGTCCCAGGTCACCGGCGTGCTCGAGCCGCTGGACGCAATCCAGGAACCCGAGGTGCCCGAGGCACAGGCTGCCCCTGCGGGGGTGTCGAGCGAGGAGGACCTCACCGACGACTCCGCCGCCTCGACGGCACGGCTGCGCCTGCGACAGCTTCCCCAGGTCTTCGACGCCGACCACCCCTCGCACGCTTCGAGCGACTACGAGGACGTTGCTCAGAACTACGTGAGGCGCGAGAACTTCCTTGAGCGCATGGCGCAGCGGGCGCGGGGGGTCCGCGAGGTGCTCGCGGAGCGCTTTGACCGCGACCCGTTTGAGGACCTCCCCGTGATCGAGCGCGCCGACGGCACCGTGGGGGACGTGGGGACCGGCTGGTGGAACGCCCGCCTGGGCGACTCTGTGGTGTACGTGGGCGGCAAGCCGGCCGCGCAGGTCGCCAGCGACGAGCTGGACGACACTCAGAGCCTGCACGTTCCGCGCTGGATGGGCGACGTCTCTCCCAAGCCCACGCATCGCGGGGTCGTTCCCTCGCCCCGTCCCAATCCCGCAGCAAAGGCGCGCGCCGCGGTGATCGCCCAGAGCGTCGCCGAGGTCGACCAGGGGATGTTTCCCGCCAAGCGCTCGGCGAGCGAGCTCGACCACGATGACATGTGGGAGCAGGCGCTCTCCGCAATGGGGGAGAGGCTCGAGCAGATGACGCCCGCGACCCCCTTCGCCGGCGACGCTATCGGCGGCATCGAGACCATCGACGACCCCGAGGGCCTGGAGGGCCCCACGAGCTTCATTCCCTTCCGTGCCCCCGCCGGGCACCCCGAGGTCGTGGACACCGAGACGTACGTGGATTACCTGATCGACGACGAGTTCTCGCACAACCGTTCGCAGGCCGCGCGCAAGTCGTCGCGCGACTACCTCCGCGTGATCGAGGGGGGCAGTCAGTCGACCGAGGGGACCAACAAGCTCGCGAGGCTCGCGCGTCGCAGGCGCGAGGGTCGCGAGGGCAGCCCCAAGCACATGGCCGGCTCCGTTAGGGAGGCCTAACCCATGCCGTTTGAGAGGCGCGGGGGCAAGGCGGGCGGAAAGCCATCAGTTTCGCTCCGAGCCCTGGTCCTGTGCCTGTGGATGGCCTTCATCTGGGGGCACTCTCTGAGGGACGGGACCGCCTCCTCGGGCGAGAGTGACTTCTTCGCTCGCCTCAAACCAATCATGGACCTGCTGGGTGCCATGGGCGTTACCAGCTGGAGCGACCGCACCTTCCTGGTGCGCAAGATGGCGCACTTCATTGAGTACGCCGTCCTGGGAATCTTTGGGTGGCGTCTCTCCAATGCGATGAGGACCAGGTCGCGCGCCGCGACCCGGCTCATAGTCCTGCTCGTGTGCCTGGTCCCCGTGGTGGACGAGACGATCCAGCTGTTCGTGCCTGGCAGGAGCGGACGGGTCACCGACGTCCTGTTGGACCTCAGTGGCGTGGCGTTTGGAGCGGCCTTGTCGCTCGTCATCTCCAAGATTACGAGGCGATGAAATCATTTATTGCCCGGAAGCTTGCGGCCTGGTATTGATTGTGGAAGAAATGGCACGTCAAAACGCCAGATGAGGCAACATCATAAAAAGTTGTCGAATGTGTTACGAGCTTGAAAACGATGCCCGTTCTGAGGGCACGCCCTTCAGCTTGCGTCTAGAGTACCCGTTGAGAGGTCGCCACGGGGCGGCCCAGGAAGTCTAGCCCAGGGAGGGTGAACAATGGCAAACGCTATGAGCAGGCGTAACTTCGTCAAGCTGAGTGGCATCGCTGCTGCGGGTCTGGGTGGTGCATCCATTCTAACCGCCTGCGGTGGTGGGTCCTCCTCTAGCGACGACTCCAGCATCAAGGTCGGCCTGATGGGCCCCTACTCCGGTGACGTGGCTCAGTACGGCCTCGCGGTCCGCAACGGCGCTCAGCTCTACGTGAAGCAGCTCAACGACAAGGGCGGCATCAACAACAAGAAGATCGACCTCGACACCCAGGACGAGAAGGGTGACGCCACCGAGGCCAAGAACGTCTACGACAAGATGGTCGAGGATGGCGTCGTCGCCATCATCGGCGACGTGACCTCCACCCCATCCATCGCTGTGGCGCAGGCGTCCGTGAACGACAACATGCCGCTGGTCTCGGCGTCCGCGACCGCAGCCGACTTCATCAAGTACGGCAAGAATGCCTTCCGCGCCTGTATCACCGACCCCTACCAGGGCAAGCTCATGGCCGACTTCGCGGCCAAGCAGGGTTACAAGACCTACGGTGCCATCTTCAACTCCGGCGGAGACTACGAGGTCGGCGTCAAGGATGCCTTCGTCAAGGAGGCCAAGTCCAAGGGCCTTTCGTCCGTCGCTGACCCGCAGGGCTACTCCGCCGGCGACACCGACTTCAAGGCGCAGCTGACCACGATCATCTCCGGCAACCCCGATTGCATCTTCTGCCCCAACTACTACCAGGACGACGGCAAGATCGTGACCCAGGCCCGTCAGCTGGGCTACAAGGGCGTCTTCCTTGGTGCCGATGGCTGGTCCAACATCGTGGGCGGAGACCAGGACTATGCCAGCGCCGCCGACCTTGAGGGTTGCTACTATGACTGCTCCTTCACCGTCAACAACGACGACGAGAAGGTCCAGCAGTTCATCAAGGACTACAAGGCCGAGTACAACGCAGACCCCTCCAACTTCTGCGCGCTGGGCTACGACGCCGCCATGGTCGTTATGACCGCCATCGAGCAGGTCGAGAAGGACGGCAAGTACAAGCCCTCCGACGACGACTACAAGCAGGCCATCATCGACGCCATTTCGTCCGGCTCCGTCGACGGCGTCACGGGCACCATCAAGTACGACGGCACCGGCGACCCCGTGAAGCCGACCCTGGTCATCACCTTCAAGGATGGCAAGGAGAGCGTGTTCGACACCATCGAGGCCAGCTAGTGGTGGCACTCTCAAAGTAGGAATGCCCTAGGGCGCCGGGGGCGCGAGAGTCTCCCCGGCGCCCTTGCGCATAGGGGGTATCTAGCACGCGCCCCCGCAAGACGAAGAAAGGAAGTGTGTGCCATGACGTTCTTGACGCAGGTGCTCAACGGCTTGCAGCTGGGCAGCATCTACGCGCTCGTCGCACTGGGCTACACGATGGTGTACGGCATCATCCTGCTGCTCAACTTCGCACACGGCGACATCATCATGGTCGGCGCGTACATATCCTGGATCGTGATGGCTCAGCTGGGCATGTCGCCCGTCCTTGCGATCATCCTCTCCGTTGTGGGGTGCACGGTCCTGGGCGTCCTCATTGACAAGGTCGCCTACGCGCCGCTGAGGAACGCACCGCGCCTCTCGGTCCTAATCACGGCCATCGGCGTTTCGTACTTCCTCGAGAACGGCGCGCAGCTGGTGTTTGGCGCGGACGCAAAGGTCGTCCCGACCTACTTTAACCTGCCCAACCCGCAGGTTGGCGGGGCAACCTTCAACGGTGTCGCCATCCTCACCGTCGTGGTGACGGCTGTCTCGACCATCATCCTCACGCTCCTGGTGCAGAAGACCAAGTTCGGCAAGGCCATGCGCGCCGTCTCGGAGGACATGGGCGCAGCCCGTCTGATGGGCATCAACGTCAACAACACCATCTCGTTCACCTTTGCGGTGGGCTCCGCGCTCGCGGGCATCGGCGCCGTGCTCTACAGCATGGCCTACACCCAGGCCACGCCCACCATGGGCATCATGCTGGGCACCAAGGCGTTCGTCGCCGCGGTCCTTGGTGGCATCGGCTCAATCCCCGGAGCCGTGATCGGCGGCTTGCTGGTTGGCTTCGCCGAGGTCTTCGTGTCCGCCATGGGCTTCTCCGTCTGGCGCGACGCCGTGGTGTTCCTTCTGCTCATCATCGTTCTGATCGTGAAGCCCACGGGCATCCTCGGGCGCACCATGAACGAGAAGGTTTAGGGGAGGCACGATGGACCAAGAACTCAATGGGGGACAGGAGCGGCCGTACGTCACCGCCAAGGCGTCGAAGCACGGCGGTGGACGAAAGACCCTCTCCACCAAGAAGCGCTACATCATCAACGCGCTCCTCTTTGTGGCGATGCTCGCAATTGGGCAGGGGCTGATCGATGGCGACTTTATCAGCCGCTACCAGACCACGGTCATCGAGCAGATCGGCATCTACATCATCATGGCGGTCTCGCTCAACGTGGCGACGGGCTACCTGGGGCAGCTGCCCCTTGGCCATGCCGGCTTCATGTCGGTGGGTGGCTACTCGTGCGCTATCTTCATCATCCGCATGATGCCGGTCTTCGACCTCAACATGCGCTCGTTCGTCACGGGCGAACCCATGGCGGTGGTGCTCTTCGTCGTGGGCGTGCTGTTCGGCGGCCTGATGGCGGGCCTGAGCGGCCTCATCATCGGCATCCCGGCACTGCGCCTGAAGGGCGACTACCTGGCGATCATCACACTCGGCTTTGCCGAGATCATCCGCGTGGTGATGCTCAACATCGACGGCGTGGTGGGCTTCGAGCTCACCGGCGGTGCCAAGGGCCTCACCGGCATCCCCAGCTACACCAACTTCCTCAACACCTTCATCGTGGTGGGCATCGTCCTCTTCCTGATTCACACCATGATGAAGTCTCGCCACGGCAGGGCCATCCTCGCCATCCGCGACAACGAGATCGCCGCCGAGGCCACGGGCGTCAACACCACCTACTACAAGACGCTCGCCTTCGTGGTGTCCGCCTTCTTCGCCGGCGTCGGTGGAGCGCTCTACGCCGGGTGCATCGGCGTCATGGCCCCCGCAAAGTTCGGTTTCATGAAGTCCATCGAGATCCTGGTCATGGTCGTCCTGGGCGGCATGGGCTCCATGCTGGGCTCGGTCCTCTCCGCCACGGTCCTCACCATTCTGCCCGAGGCGCTGCGTGCCTTTGCGGACTACCGCATGGTCGTCTACGCCGTGGTCCTGATCCTGGTCATGATCTTCCGCCCGCAGGGCCTGCTCGGCACCTACGACTTCTCCATGGGCGACTTCCTGGAGAAGCTCATCAACGGCGAGCTGTTCCGCGGGAAGTCCAAGCAGAAGAGCGAGGAGGTGGAGGCCAATGCCTAACAACCGCCATGGCGTCGTGGTTCAGATGGAGTCCCCCAACCTCATCCCCGAGAGGGACCTGGGTACGATTCCCGTCCTCCAGGCGGAGCACCTGGGTATCGACTTCGGTGGCCTCACCGCCGTCGACGACTTCAACATCGCAATGGGCCGAAGCGAGATCAGCGGCATCATCGGCCCCAACGGAGCGGGCAAGACCACGATCTTCAACCTGCTCACCAACGTGTACAAGCCCACGCGTGGCACGATCCTGCTCGACGGCATCGACACCGCGGGCAAGAGCATGGTGCAGGTCAACAAGATGGGCATCGCACGCACCTTCCAGAACATCCGCCTCTTCAGCCAGATGACCGTGGAGCAGAATGTCTTGGTGGGTCTCGGCAACTCCATGTCCACGCGCCTGGTGGACGACATCTTCCGCACTCCCAAGCACTGGAAGCAGGAGCGGGAGTTTCACGACCAGGCCATGGAGCTCCTGAGCTTCTTTGGCATGGAGAGGTTCGCCAACACCAAGGCGGGCAACCTCCCGTACGGCGAGCAGCGCCGCCTCGAGATTTTGCGAGCGCTCGGCACGCACCCCAAGGTGCTGCTGCTCGACGAGCCCGCTGCTGGCATGAACCCCAACGAGACCGAGGACCTGATGGAGAACATCCTCAGGATCCGCGACGAGTTCCACCTTGCGGTGCTCCTGATCGAGCACGACATGAAGCTCGTCATGGGCGTGTGCGAGGTCGTCGCCGTGCTGGACTACGGCAAGATCATCGCAAAGGGCACTCCCGAGGAGATCCAGAACGACCCGAGGGTCATCGAGGCATACCTCGGCAAGCAGGAGGTGAAGTAGATGGGGACGATTCTCTCCGTCAAGGACCTTCGCGTCTCGTATGGCGCCATCAAGGCCGTCAAGGGCATCTCCTTCGACATCTCCGAGGGCGAGATCGTCACCCTCATCGGCGCCAACGGCGCGGGCAAGTCCACGACCCTCAACACCATCGCCGGCCTGCTCAAGCCCGAGTCGGGCGAGGTCAAGTTCAAGGGCGAGAGCCTCATAGGCATCAAGCCCCACAAGATCGTCTCGATGGGCATCGCTCTGTGCCCCGAGGGCAGGCGCGTCTTCACGCAGATGAGCGTTGAGGAGAACCTGGAGATGGGCGGCTACACCAGGAGCGACGCCGAAAACCAGGAGACCATGGAGCGCGTGTACGAGCGCTTCCCGCGCCTGAAGGAGCGCATGGGGCAGTCCGCGGGCACCATGTCCGGTGGCGAGCAGCAGATGCTCGCCATGGGTCGCGCCCTCATGAGCCGTCCTCAGCTGCTGATGCTGGACGAGCCGTCCATGGGCCTGGCGCCCATCCTGGTACAGGAGATCTTCGACATCGTCAAGGAGCTCAACGAACAGGGGACGACCATCCTGCTGGTTGAGCAGAACGCGTCCATGGCGCTCTCCATCGCGGACCGCGGCTACGTCCTCGAGACCGGCACCATCACCAAGACGGGCACTGGCCAGGAGCTGCTGCACGACGACGACGTGAGGAAGGCCTACCTGGGCGGGTAACGCTTGTGGTAAAGGGTTACTAATCGGGCCCCGTTCGCCAGAGCGGGGCCCGTATTAGTGTCAGGCGAGACGTGCGTTCCATTCACGTTGAATGGGGGAGAGAGGAGTTTACAGACCGGGCTCTCCCATGTCACCTACCAGGTGCGGTTCTCCGCCACACCCGTGCGGTGGTGCTGCGACGTGGAAGCGTGACCTCTCCCCAGCGAAAAGGAAAGCGGCCCCCGAGCCATTCGGGGACCGTTGCAATGTGCGGGTCATGTAGAAGGCTAGACCTCGAACGTCACGCCTTTGGGGCTGCATCCCAGGACCCGGACCCACAGCCCGTCGATATGGTTCTCGACCATGTTGTTGACGGCGTTGGCGACGCGCCTCGCTCCCTCGTCGCCGTCGCAGACTGCGAGCATCGTGGAGCCGGAGCCGCTGATGAGGAATGCGGCGGCGCCCGCGGCGAGGGCGGTGCGCCTGAGCGGCTCGTAGTCGGGGATCAGGCGCGCGCGAAAGGGCTCGTGCAGACGGTCCTGGCAGGCCGCCGCGAGGAGGTCGCAGTCGCCCGACTGGAGGGCCTGTACCGTCGCCACGGCATGGCCCACCTGCCACACGCAGGTCTCGGTGGACACGCTCTCGGGCATGACCTTGCGGGCGTCCGCCGTCCTCACCTCGTAGGGCGGGGCGATGGCGACGAACGAGATGCCGTCCGCGACGTCAAAGCGCAGGGAGCGCGTGTCCCTGCCGTCCGAGAAGGAGCTCACCAGGCCGCCCATGATGGCGGGGGCGACGTTGTCGGGGTGACCCTCCAGGAAGGTCGCCACGTTGAGGGCCGCCTGGGGATCAAAGCCGTCGCCGTTGAGCAGCTGTGCCGCCACCACGCCCGCGACCACACAGGTGGAGCTTGACCCCAGCCCGCCCGAGAGCGGGATGGGCGAGTCTATGGTGAGGTGCATTGGCCTGGGCTCGCGGTACATGCGGCGGCAGGCCTCGAGGTAGCTTGTCCAGGCAAGGTTGTCCTCGCCGCGGAACTTCTCAAGGCAGCCGTCAATCACGAGCCCGTCGGACTCCTCAAAGGTGAAGGTTGCCCTGAGGTCCAGCGCTATGCCCAGGCAGTCGTACCCCACGCCCACGTTTGCGGAGGTCGCGGGGACGCTCACGACGGCCTTGCGCGCTCCGCTCATGCGAACACCCGCTGGCACGCGCCCTCGACGAACGCAGCCATCTGGTCTCGGTCGCACACGTCGGGGTGCAGCACGGCCTTGTCCCTCAGCTCGGAGAGCTGGGCGGGGGCGGCGATGCCCGTGAGCTCCTGGAGCGCGTCCATGCACGCGAAGCCGTCGCGACCCTCCACGTTGCCACCAAGGGCGCCGAGGACGTCGGCGGAGAACTTGTACGGGTTGGCGGTCGAGAGGCACACGCGCTGGCGTCCCTCGCGGGGGATCCTGTCCAGCACCGTCTTGGCGACGGCTGTGTGAGGGTCGATCAGCCGGTGGTCGCCCTCCCACGTGGAGCGGATCGTCTGGCGCGTCTCGTCGTCGTCCGCGAAGCCGCAGTCAAAGGTCTCGCGCAGCTTGCCCAGCAGCCCGTCTCCGATGGAGTAGGAGCCCTTCTCCCTCAGGTCAGCCATGAGGGAGGCAACGCGCTCGCAGTCCCCGTCGGTGAGGTAGTAGAGCATTCGCTCCAGGTTGGACGAAACCAGGATGTCCATGGAGGGCGAGATGGTCTTGAGGAACTCGCGCCTGCGGTCGTAGGTGCCGGTCGTGATGAAGTCGGTGAGGACGTTGTTGGCGTTGGACGCCACGACCAGCCTGCCCACTGGGAGCCCCATGCGCTTGGCGTAGTAGCCCGCCAGGATGTCGCCGAAGTTGCCGGTGGGGACCACGAAGTCGACCTCGTCGCCCTCCACAATGGCGCCGGTGCCCACCAGCTGCGCGTAGGCGCTGAAGTAGTAGGTGACCTGCGGGGCAAGCCTGCCCACATTGATTGAGTTGGCGCTGGAGAGGACCACGCCGCCCTTGGCCAGGCGGCCGGCGAGCCCGCGGTCGGCAAAGATGCGCTTGACCTGGGTCTGGGCGTCGTCGAAGGTGCCGCGAATCGCGCACACGGCGACGTTGCCACCCTCCTGCGTCACCATCTGCAGGTGCTGGATGTCGGACACCTTGCCCTCGGGGTAGAAGACCGTGACTCCGCAGCCGTCGACGCCCGCGAAGCCGGCGAGGGCCGCCTTGCCCGTGTCGCCCGAGGTGGCGGTCACGATCATCACGTGGCGGCCGTCAGACCCGCGCGCGACCGACATCAGGCGGGGGAGCATCTGCAGCGCGACGTCCTTAAACGCGCAGGTGGGGCCGTGGTAGAGCTCAAGGAGCCAGTCCTTGCCCACGGGCGAGAGGGGCGTTACCAGCGGGGAGTCGAAGTTGTCCCCGTAGGCCCCCGCAACGCAGGACGCGATCTCGTCCTCGGTGTAGTCGGTGAGGAGGGTCGAGAGGACCCTGCGCGCAGTCGCCTGGTAGCCCTCCTGGCAGACGGAGGGGAGGTCCACCCTCGCCTGGCCCAGCCCGTCCGACACGTAGAGGCCGCCGTCCGGGGCGATGCCCTGCAGTATTGCTTGCTTGCTTGTTACGGGATTAGAGCAGTCGCGCGTGCTGTGATACAACATGTTCATCAAAGTGGTGCTCCTTGCCTCGGGGCCGTCGCGCCCGACGAGTATGGTCCTGCACTTTGGTTCGTATCATAGCCTTTGGGCGTGGCGGGTCCCCGGCCCGTCACACAGTGGAAAGATAGGGAGAGCATGAAGATTGCGATCTTGGGCCACGGCGTCGTGGGCCGCGGCGTCGACCGTATCGTGACCGAGCGCGTGGAGGGCGTGGAGGTGTCGCGCATCCTCGAGCTGCCCGACCGCCTCACCGACCCCCGCATGACGTCCAACTTCCAGGACATCGTCGACGACCCGGAGATCTCGCTGGTCGTCGAGTGCATGGGCGGCATCGAGCCCGCGCACACCTTCATCATGGACGCCCTCTCGGCGGGCAAGAGCGTGGTCACCTCCAACAAGGCCGTCGTCGCGGAGCACTTTGGCGAGTTCGTGAGCCAGGCCAACTTCTCGCACGCCGGGCTGTACATCGAGGCCACGTGCGGCGGCGGCATCCCTTGGATCGCGAGCATCCTCAAGGCGCGCAGGATCGACGACATCTCGTCCATCTCGGGCATCATGAACGGGACCACCAACTACATCGTGGACGCCATGGTGCGCGAGGGCGCCGACTTCGACGTGGTCCTGGCCGAGGCGCAGCGCCTGGGCTACGCAGAGCGCGACCCGTCCGCCGACATCGACGGCATCGACGTGCGCAACAAGACCATCATCGCCTCGAGCGTGGCGTTTGACACCACGTGCACCGGCTCCATCCCCGTGACCGGCATCCGCACGCTCACCAAGGCGGACCTGGACCTCTTCGAGTCGCGCGGGCTCTCCGTCAAGCTGCTCGGCCGCGCCGTGCAGGGCGACGGGCGCTACGCCGCCGCCGTCGAGCCAGTGGCGGTCCCCCTGAGGTCGCTCGAGGCCAACGTGCCCTCCAACTTCAACCTCTGCACCCTCGTGGGCACCACCGTGGGCGAGCTCAAGTTCTACGGCCAGGGCGCCGGCTCGCTCCCCACGGGCAACGCCATCGTGCAGGACATCCTGGACTTCTCCGAGGGCAGGGTCCCGCACTACGACATCGACACCCCCAAGCAGTACGACCCCACGCTCCTTACGAGCGACTACGTCATCCGCACCAGCTCGTACGTGGAGGACAGCGAGCCCTACGCCGAGGACTTCGAGTTCGTTGGCGGCGACAGGGCGTTCCTGCTCCGCGGGATCACGGCCGAGAAGGCGCACGAGGCGTTCGTGAACGTCCTCGACCAGGATCCAAGCAGCTTCATGGCTGCGATCGCGCGGGAGGACTAGGGCAGCATGATCAAGGTTGCAAAGTTTGGTGGGTCCAGCGTCGCAGACGCAGCCCAGTTCAAGAAGGTGCGCTCCATCGTCAAGGCGGACCCCGACCGTCGGTTCGTGGTCGTCTCCGCCTCTGGAAAGCGGTTCTCGGGTGACAACAAGATCACCGACCTGCTCCTGCTGGTGAACGCGCACATCCAGTACCACGTCGACTGCAGCTCGCTGCTCGAGTCCATCGAGCAGCGCTACGTCCAGATCGCGCAGGAGCTGGGCCTCAAGTACCCCATTGCGGAGAAGTTCGAGGAGTTCTCCTCGGTCATCCAGAGCCTGAGCCCCGAGTACATCGTCTCGCGCGGCGAGTGGTTCACGGGCCAGCTCATGGCCGAGTACCTAGGCCTGCCGTTCCTCGACGCCGCCGACGCCATCGTGTTCCACCACGACGGCACCGTGGACATGGAGCGCACCCAGACCCGCGTGCGCGACGCGGTCGCCCGCCTGGGCTCGTTCGTGCTTCCCGGCTTCTACGGCGCCACCGTGGACGGAACCATCAAGCTGTTCCAGCGCGGCGGCGGTGACATCACGGGCGCCATTCTCGCGCGCTGCATCGACGCCGGCGTGTACGAGAACTGGACGGACGTCTCGGGCTTTCTCGCGGCCGACCCACGCGTGGTCAAGAACCCCCGCTCCATCCACCGCATCACCTTCGACGAGATGCGCGAGCTCTCGTACATGGGCGCGTCCGTCCTGCAGGAGGAGGCCATCTTCCCCGTCCGCGAGGCCAACATCCCCATCCAGATCAAGAACACCAACGACCCCGACGCCAAGGGGACCATCATCCGCGAGACGGCCGAGGAGCACGAGCAGGAGCACCTCATCACCGGCATCGCTGGCAAGCGCGACTTCATGGCCGTGCACGTGCAGAAGGCCCACATGTCCAACCAAGTTGGCTTCCTGCGCCGCGCCCTCTCGGTCTTCGAGCGCTACGGCGTGAGCATCGAGCACATCCCCACGGGCGTCGACTCGTTTGGCGTCGTGGTCAATGGGTCCGACGTCAAGGACAGCATCTACTCCATCGTCAACGACCTGCAGCAGGAGCTCAAGCCCGACAGCATCAACGTGATCGACAGCCTGGCGCTGATCAGCGTGGTCGGCCGCAACATGAGCCGGCGCGCCGGCACCTCGGGCCGCATCTTCGGCTGCCTGGGCGAGGCGGGCATCAACATCCGCATGATCACCCAGAGCTCGCAGGAGATCAGCATCATCGTCGGTGTCAACAACGCCGACTTCGACCGCGCCATCAACGTCATCTACGACAACTTCGTTGCCGGCGAGATGGTCCAGATCCCGACCAAGGCCCTCGCGTAGGCACACGAAACAGGAGGTTTCTCATGAGTGAGAAGGTCGTCGCAATCCTCGGAGCCACCGGTGTCGTCGGCACGCAGATGCTCCAGTGCCTGGAGGAGCGGGACTTCCCCGTCTCGCGCCTCGTCCCGCTGGCAAGCGCCCGCTCCGCGGGCAAGACCCTGACCTTCAGGGGCGAGGAGGTCGCCATTCAGGAGGCCCGCCCCGAGGCGTTCGAGGGGGTCGACATCGTCCTCGGCGCGGCCGGCGACGACATCGCAAAGGCGCTTCTCCCCGAGGCCGCCGCTCGCGGCGCCGTGTGCGTGGACAACAGCCACGCCTTCAGGCTCGATCCCGACGTGCCGCTGGTGGTGCCCGAGATCAACGCGGGCGACATCGCCAACCACCCCCGCAACATCATCGCCAACCCCAACTGCGCCACGATCATCGGCCTGGTGCCCACCTACCCGCTCCACAAGGCCGCCGGGCTTAGGAGGATGATCGTCTCCACCTACCAGGCCGCCTCCGGCGCCGGCATGCCCGGTCTGCGCGAGCTGCAGCGCGAGACCTCGGTCCTGGCAAACGGGGGAGAGATGGGCGACACCTCGCCCTTCGCCTACCAGCTTGCGGCGAACCTCATCCCGCAGATCGGCTCCTTCAAGGACGAGGGCTACACCTCGGAGGAGTGGAAGATGCAGAACGAGGGCCGCAAGATCATGCACCTTCCCGAGGTCCGCGTTAACTGCACCTGCGTGCGCGTCCCCGTCATGCGCTCGCACTCCGAGTCCATTACCTGCGAGTTCGATCGCCCCCTCACGCCCGACCAGGCTCGCGAGATCCTTGCGGCGGCACCCGGGGTCAAGGTCGTGGACGATCCGGCCACGCTGTCGTACCCCATGCCGCTCGACACCAGCGACCAGGACCTGGTCTACGTCGGGCGCATCCGTCGCGACCTCTCGGCGCCGGAAGGAGTCAGCTCCCTCACGTTCTGGTGCTGCGGCGACCAGATCCGCAAGGGTGCCGCCACCAATGCCGTGCAGATTGCCGAGTACCTGGTCTAGGCGAGAGACACGAGGCAAACGCGAAGGGGGCCCGGCTGACGCCGGACCCCCTTCTCTTGTCGCGACCCATCCCGCCGGCTGCCAGCGGCTCAGTCCTCCGCCCTTGCGAGGAAGGCGCGGGTGCGCGGATCGGACGGGTTGCCCAGCACCTCCTCCGGGGTGCCCTCCTCGGCGATCTCGCCGTCGAAGAGGAAGGCCACGCGGTCGCTCACGTCTCGGGCAAAGCCCATCTCGTGGGTCACGATGCCAACGGCCATGCCCCCTCTCGCCAGCTCTCGCACGAGGTCGTGCATCTGGGCTGTCAGACGAGGGTCCAGCGCGCTCGTGGCCTCGTCGAAGTAGATGACCTTGGGGTGCATTGCCAGGGCACGCGCGATGGCGACGCGCTGCTGCTGGCCGCCCGAGAGCTGGCATGGGACCTTGTCGGCGTGTTCCGCCAGGCCTAGCCTCCCCAGCAGCTCGCGGCCCTCGACCTCTGTCTTGGCGCGGTCACGGTGCTGCACGATGATGGGGGCGTCGGTGACGTTCTGGAGCACCGTCCGGTGCGGGAACAGGTTGTAGTCCTGGAACACGATGCCAAAGCGCATGCGCGCCTGGGGGATGGACTCGCGGTCGTACTCGATGCCCGACCCGTCGCTAGCGGGCTTGGCGACCACGACGTCGCCGTAGGCGAGCGTGCCGCCGTCAAAGCGGTCAAGCAGAGTGAGGCAGCGCAGGAGCGTTGACTTGCCCGCGCCCGAGGGGCCGATGATCGAGACGACCTCGCCCTTGTTGATGATCAGGTCGATGCCCCTGAGCACCTGGCGGTCGCCAAACGACTTGGTGGCTCCGTGCACGTACACGGCGGGAAGGCCGGCAAACGACGCGAAGCTCTGGTCGGGACGCGGTATCGAGATCCTCGAACGGTTAGTCATGGTAGTAGGAGAGCCTCCTCTCGGCACGCCTGAGCAGGAACTCTATGACCAGGCAGGTGACCCAGTAGATGAGGGCGGCAAGGGCGAAGGGGACCATGCTCCTCTGCGACGCCACGAGCGCCCTGCTCTGCGTGAACATCTCCGCCAGGCCGATGGAGAACGCCAGCGACGTGTCCTTCACGAGCGTGACGACCTCGTTGCCCATGGCGGGGAGGATGCGCTTCACCACCTGGGGGAGGATCACGTGGAAGAAGGTCTGGGGCGCGCTGTAGCCCAGGACCTCGGCCGCCTCGTACTGCCCGCGCGGCATGCTCTGGATGCCGGAGCGGTATATCTCGGCGAAGTAGGCGGCGTAGTTGAGCACGAACGAGATCATGACCGCCGTGTACATGTAGCCGGAGCCTGTCCTGATGCCAAAGATGTAGAAGGGCGCGAAGAAGACCGCGAACATCTGGAGCATGAGCGGGGTGCCGCGCATTACCGAGATGTACAGGGCCACGAGCCCCGAGAGCGGCTTGAAGCGCGAGAGCCGCCCCAGCGCCAGGATGACGCCCAGGGGAAGCGCCCCCAGGAGCGTCACGAAGAATATCTGCAGGGATACGCCGTACCCCCGCATGAGCATGCCAAGCATCGTGGAGATCTCCACGTCCCACCGCCCCTTGTCAGATTGCGGCCCCGAGGGGCCTGCCTGTCTTGCCCGAGCTGACTACTTCGCCTTAGGCAGGCACCAGAGGTCGTACGAGACGCCCTGGTCGGCGTACTTCTCGCACAGCTCCTTGACCTTGCCCTGCTCGTCGAGCTTCTGGAGGTCTGCCTCGACCTGCTTTGCCAGGGCACGGCCCTCGTCGGTCTTGGCGAAGCCCACTCCAAAGTGCTCGGAGTTGAGTGCCTCGTCCAGGATCGTGTACTTAGAGGTGTCGCTCCCGATGTTGTAGGTTGCCACCGGGTAGTCCACGGCGATGGCATCGACGGACCCGTTCTGGAGCATCATGAAGGCCGTGTTGTAGTCTCCAATGGTCTGGAGCTGGGCAAAGGTCTTGCCAAGCTCCTCCTGGGAGCCGCCGGAGCTCAGCAGGTTGTAGGCGGCGGAGTCAGTTTGGGTGATCACGTTCTTGCCCTTGAGGTCGGCGAGGGACGAGATTCCCGAGTCGCTGCGAACAACCACGACCTGGCGGTTCTCCATGTACGCGTCGGTGAAGGCATAGTCGTCCTCGCGCCCCTCGATGGTGAAGCCGTTCCAGATGCAGGTGATCTGGCCGCTGTTGAGCAAGCCGTCCTTGGCGTCCCACGAGATGGGGTTGGGGGAGTAGGTCCACCCCTCGATGTCGCAGACCGCCTTTGCCAGATCCAGGTCGAAGCCGGTGTAGTTGCCGTCGTCTCCCACGTAACCGTAGGGCGGGAAGTCCTGGTCAAAGCCGATGATGAAGTTGCCATCAAACGCCGCGAGACCAGAGGCGCTGCTGTCGCTCGAAGATGAGTCCTTGCTGGATGAGGAGCCTGGGGTGCTTCCGCAGCCGGTGGAGAGGCCAATCGCTGCGGACGAGAACAGGATTGCGGACGCCTTGAGGAACCCGCGGCGATCGATCGTGAGGCTAGTGCGAGTCATGTCGGAATCTCCACTTCTCCTACGGAGTAGGAATCGAGGGCACTTTAGCGCGATGGAGTAAGTGTATCCCCAGCACTGGGCGCGTTCAAGGTTGGGGGAGCGGGATTATCCGAATCGACTCAAGGGTGTCAACCAGGGTGCCCTTGGGGCAATTGCAGCTGGAGGAATTCCAGAAGTCAAGGAGGGGGGTGGCGCGGCCCACTGCGGGATGGCACTCCCTCGAGAGAGAGGTTCAACGCGCCAGGTGGCAAACGGGTTCCCTGCGGACTCGGTCGCGCGCAGCGAAGAGTCGCCCGCCCATGGGGTTGGGTGGCAGCCAAGTCCCTATATGAGCGCTTTTCCGCGGGAGGGGAGCCCGCGCGGGCCAGACCCACTTGACGATCCCCCAGGTGGGGGGCTCGCACGAGGCGGCAGTCTACCGACACGTGGCGACAGCCTCCCGATGTGAGTGCACATATCGGGAAGTTGCTGCCGCTCGGAAGGAATCGGCGGGCCTAATGGCAAGAGACTCCCCTTATGAGTACTCACTTCGGGAGTTTGCCGCAAAAGATTAATGTTTGATGCAATCAAACTGGGGGTGGCGCTCGGTCGACCGACTGCTCTGGCAGTGGGGGACCGAAATGTGTGCTCACAACGGGAGTTTCTTGCCAACCGGGCTGTCGAAGCAGGATTCAGCCGACGCCTCGCGCAATCCTCGGAATGAGCAGCGCTCGAAGGGGTGAACGACGAGGGCCTGTCTCGTGGAAGGGCGGGCTGTGCGAGAGGGGAACGACCCCCCAATTCCTTGGCTATCGATTCCCTGACATGAGCGTAATGGTTTCAATCCAATCTGAATATCATTCCGATTGGCGGCAGGCTTTTCGGACGAGCTCCCACATCAAGGAGTTTGCTACCGGGGCTGACCACGGGGCAGGGGGCAAACCCATCTCCGTTCTCAGGCTTGATCTGTCGGGGACTTGTGGCCCCCCAGGGTTTCAGCCCTTCCCGGTTGGAGGAGACAGCCGGTCTTGATGAACGAGTCAGCCCCTCCCGCGATTACCCATGGAGACGGGGAGGACGCAACCAGGCACCTCACGTCACGAATGTCACGACGGTGCGGGTTGGCTGCCCAGGAGTCGTGGAGCTGCAAGTCACGAGCGTGAGCGCCCTCTGGGCGGTTGCGACCCATGTCTGGGCGTCTCCCGCGACGGCTGTGGACGAGGCGACTCTCGATCGGAGCCACTCCCGCAGCTCACCCTCGTCGGAAAAGTATGTACGTTGCACCTCCTCGTCATCGCTTCCCACGACGGATGCGCAGAGCGGGTGGAACGACGTCGCCCCGACCGAAGTCGTCCATCGTGCGCCCCCTGCAAGCACATCCACGAACTCCCCCTGCTCGTGGCAGGTCCTGAGGGGAGAGAACATTGCTCCCGTCCCGGCAAGGTTGTGTCCGTACACCACCACGTGGGTGTTGTCCGGGCTAGACTCGCATGGCATGAAGGGGGCGCCTGCGGGGGAGGGCAAGCCCCCCGCGGAGTGCGTGAGGTAGTAACCCGGGTCCTCGGGAGTAGGCCGCATGACGGGAAGGTCGATTCCTGCCCCCGGGACCTCGAGCCAGGCAACCGCGTTGGGGCACGTCTCGCTCACCCGCTGCCAGGACACTCCCGCCGAGGCGCCCGGGGTCGATGCTCCTGGCTCGCGGACCACCCGCGCCCGAGCTAGACCAACAGGGATTTCGCAGAGCTGAGGCGTGACGAGTGTTGCTCCCGCCGCGAGCATGCAGAGGCCGACGCACACCAGGATGCCCCCGAGCACTGTCCGTATGGGCGGAACCCGATTCGGACGTCGCCCCCATTTCCGGTTTCGCCTCTTCCTGTGGTGAGCGCGTCCTCTTCTCTTCAGCTTCATGAAACGTCCTCCACACGAGTTGCTGAACAGCGACTGCGCAGGTAGGAGTGCCCGTTATGGTTGTCTTCCCCAGAAGTTGCAGTCGGATTGCAGAAAATTTTGAATTCTCGCTTGCAAGACCCAGGGGTTTTGGGCATTATAGACAAGCGCGTTGCGGGTGGGCCAAATGGTGGGTGTAGCTCAGTTGGCAGAGCGACGGACCGTGGCTCCGTAGGTCGAGGGTTCGAGCCCCTCTACCCACCCCATTTACAACCGTATATGGGTCGTTAGCTCAGTTGGTAGAGCAGGGGACTCTTAATCCCAAGGTCGAGGGTTCGACCCCCTCACGACCCACCATGTGCACTCAAGACCGGCGAGAACCTCGTCGGTTTCTTTTTGGGTCGTTAGCTCAGTTGGTAGAGCAGGGGACTCTTAATCCCAAGGTCGAGGGTTCGACCCCCTCACGACCCACCACGTGAAGCCAAGGCCGGCGAGGAGACTCGCCGGCCTTTTTTATAGGCTTCCACCTCGCGCCAAGCACACCCAGGAGTATCCGGGCTGTCGCTACGTTTCTCTCCCCGTGAGCATTCCCAGCGCCATCGTCGCCGCTCCGCAGCCCATGAGGATGATGGCGTCCGGACCAACGCCCGTTTGGGGCATTCGCCTAGCACTGGACCCTCCTCCGCGGGCGGGCTTTCCCTCCTTTTCCGTCTCGACCTTCTCCTCCTGCTCACTGCCAGAAATGTTCAGCGCCGTGTCTCCGTGCGACTCCCCCTCCGCATGTGCCGTCACGGCGGGGGAGAGCGCCAGCGCCATCGCCGACGCCAGCGCCACGGCGCAGACGGACTCGTCCCTTCTCATCTCACGAGCTCCCCTCTGATCCGGAACCCACTGCAAAGGTCCACTTGACCGTGCCGACCGGTGCCTCCCTCACGTACGAGGAGAGGTCGCCCATCTTGCCCCGCAGGTCGTTGAGGAACAGGTCGGAGCTCGCCCCAAGGGTCCAGTCCGCCGGCCTCTCGGGGCTGCATCCGCCCTCCGAGTAGGTGGCCAGGCTCACGGGGGTTCCCGTGCCGGGCGTCATGCTCAGCTCGATCTGCCCCAGGTCGGGCTCTCCCGCCGTGAGGCTCAGGCCCTCCTCCGCCACTGTCTCGATCCTGCTCACGTGGATCGGCATCTCGCTGCGGTTCTCGATGGCAACCATGTCGTTTTCCGGTCCGCTCAGCGTTCCATCGGACGAGGCCACGTAGCCAATGGAGACGGGCACCACGACGTCGATCTGTCGCGGCTCCCATTGTGCGTAGAGCGTCACCGTCTCACCGTTCTTCTCCGTCAGGTTCTTGACCGTGTCCCCAAGGTCATAGCGCGTCCCCGTGCCGTCGGCCTTGGTGTTCCACCCCGCGAGCACGTGCGTCTGGCGCGTGAAGCCGTCCTTTGGCAGCTGCAGGTCCTCGCCGTACGTCGCCTCGAGGTCGTCGACCTTGCCCCTTACGTCGCTCGCGTTGGGGTCGAACTTGACCTGGTAAGTGTTCGTGTCCCATTCCGCCGTGAGGCGGACGTCCTTGGTTCCCATCGTGATGGTGGTTCCGTCGAACATCGCGTCCCTTTGGTTGCACTTCCATTTCGTGAAGGTGTGGCCAGCCCACATGGGCTGCTCGAGCTTGTACGTCTCGGCGTCACCGAGTTTGATGGCGCTGGGCTCGGTCGATCCCATCCAGCTTCCGCCGTTTGGGTCCACGGTCAGCGTGTGGAAGCCGACGGCCCAGATCGCCTGCAACGTGATCACCTCCCCGTCTCCCTCGCAGAGCCCCTGGACCTGCTTCTGGTCCGAGAGCCGGATGCCGCTACCCTTCCTCTGCCAGCCGAGGAACTTGTAGCCCTTCTTCCTGAACTCGTTTGCCGGGAGCCTTCGCGACTCCGTGTACCTGAGGGTCATCGGCGCCATGCTGCCCGAGTCGGCGCCGTTGCCCTCGAACCTGATCGTGTACGAGTGCTCCCGGTAGCGGGCGACCACCTCGGTGTCCCTGAGGATGGGCTGGTAGTCACCCACCCATCTCTCGAATGTGTGCCCCTTCTCCTCGGGAGGCTTGGGCGGCCTGGCATCCGAGTGGTACTGGACCTTCTGCTTCTCGATTAGCCTGCCGGTAAGGCCGCTCTTGAAGGTCACGTCGTGCTCGTTGACGAAGAGGCGCAGGCGCAGGCCGTCCACCGCGGCCCCGTTGTGGGTTGCCGGTCCGCCGTTCACGGCCTTGCCCTGGGTGTCGTTTCCGTCCTTGTCCCTCTGGTTGAGCCCGTGGACGTTGTAGAGGAGCCGGTAGTGGTCCGTGATGGGGCCGGTGAGCCTGAGGATGACGCCGGTCGCCCATCCCCTCTTGTCTCCCTTGCTCCCCGAGACCTCTCCGTTGCTCTTCCACTCGCTCGTGGACCCGTCGCGGTACTGGAGCTTGTACTCGATCTTCCCGTCGGACTCCGACCCTCCCGTCAGCTTGATTCTGATCGCATTGAGGCCTGCGTTCGCGCAGTCGAACACGTCCCCGACCTTCTCCTTCACGTCCTTTGTGAGCGCGGAGAACTCGGGGCCGCCCTGGTTGTTGTTCGTGACGGGGTTCTTGAATCCCGTCCAGCCGCTGTGTCCCTTGGCGTCGGAGTAGAACAGGTCGTAGGAGATTGTGGGGTGTCGGAACTCCTCGGCGACGCGCCCGACCGTGTCGCCCACTGCCCGAATCGCGGAAGCGACGATGCCGCTGTGACCGTCCGTCTCATCGCTTTGGTTCTCGTCCCGTGTCCCCTCTGTCTTTTCGGATTCGGACCTCCCGCGCTCCTTCACCTTGGCTTGCTCCCTCTCCTTGGGAGGCTCCTGCTGCGTCGTTGCTCCGTTCCCCTTTGCTTTTGCCTTCTCCCGAGTCTCCTCTGCCTTTTGCTCCGGTTTCGGTCCCGGCTGCTCCGTTGGGGGAGAGGTACGCCCAGGCTCATCCCCGCCGGCCCCCTCCGTTGGCTCCGCGGGTTTCTCGGCTTCGTCTTCAGTCTCCGGCTCGACCTCGGCATCCTGGGAAGCAGAGGGTGCCTCGTCCTCGTCCGTCGCCTCGTCCGCCTCGGTTTCCTCCTCGGGAACGCCCCATGCCTCGAGGGTCACCGTCCCGTTGGGGGAGAGGCCGAGAAGCTCCAGTCCCTCGCCCTCAGAGACGGTTCCGTTGGCATCCCGGTCCCAGCGGGCGAGCGTCCCGTCCAGCGTTGCGTCCGCGGGGATGACCACGCCGCCGGCCTCCCTTGCCGTCCATCCCTGGAGGGCCAGGCCCCTCTCGCTCGCAGCCGAGGTCCCCGCGAGCGGAGCGGACGTCCCCTCCCTCGAGTCCTGGGTCGCGAGCGTCTGGCCCTGGGAGTCCACGTACAGGAGGCGCACCTGCCCCGCATCCCCCTCCTGAGTCGCCCCGACCCCGGCGCACGCTGCGGCGGCAGGGGCGCATCCCGCGGCAATGGTCGCCGAGACGGCGCATGCAGCCGCCACTCGCGCGGGCTCGGCTAGCCTCGCACGGCCCCACCAGCGGCGTCTCCTCCTTCTCCTTGGGTTCATGTCAGGCGCCGCCTCCCCCGTTGGCAGCCTTCGCCAGGCCCGGCCTGACCGTCCAGTGGATCTGGCCCACCTGCGTCTCCCTGGCGGGGTCGAGCTTGCCAAACCCCGAGATCCTTCCTCCCAGCTTGTTGAGATAGAGCTTGTTCACCGAGTCCGTCTCCCGCTTCTTCCCGTCCTGCTGTGGGGAGCGGGCGATGTCCCACGCTCCCTCCTTGAGGGCGCCCCCGTCGCCCGTGTAGCCGCCGAGGTCGATCGCGTCGCCCCTGGAGTTGGTGAGTCCCAGGTGGATGACGTCGGCCTCGCCCTTGGCCTCCGCCGCGCGCTCCTCCTCCGCAGTCGTGATGCGCGTGCCCTCCGAGCTCGTGACCTTGGCGCTCGCAACGTGCACCGGCATCGTGGAGTTGTTGGAGAACTTGACCACGCCGTCCCCTGGCCCCTTCAGCTCTCCGTCGGACTTGGCCACGAAGTCGATCTTCACGGGGATGGTGACGCGCACCTGGTCGAGCTCTTTGTTCTCGCCCTCCGGCGTGGTGAGGTCGGTGCCGTCGGCGCGTACCATCAGCTGCGTCTGGCCGTACGACTCGCCTGGCTTGCCCTCGGTGCCGTGTGGCGTCTCCGCCATCGCCGCCACGGGGCTCGCGGCCAGCGCCACGCCGAGTCCCGCTGCGACCACCCTTGCCGCCATGGAATCTGGTCTGTGCACGAACATTGCCTCTCCCTTCGCGTCGTCGCCCGGCACCGATGCCGGGTCGCTACTTGGCCACGCAGCTGATGGGAACCTCGGCTGCGCAGGATGCCCCAAAGGCGTCGTGGCCCAACAGCTCTCCCTGGTTTGAGACGAGCGAGCGATGCCGCTCGTAGCCTTGAAACTCCACGATCGCGTCGTGCCTGCCCAGCTCGAGCGGGTGCGCGAGCTCGATGGTCTCGATCGTCTGGCCCGGTGCCAGGGCCCCGCTCTGGTACAGGATGTCGTCGGGCCTCTCGCGGGTGTAGATGCGCACCCGCTGGTCCACGTGGTTTGATGCGGGGTTCTCCAGGCGCGCTTCCACCGTGGTCTCGCCCTCGCGCACCCTCATTGCCGCCGCGCAGCTGATCTCCATGGAGGAGGAGTCCACCTTGCCCTTGCCCTCCCTCGTGACCTCCGGGCGCACGAGCCCCTCGTACGAGCCCTCCGTGGCCAGTGGGTCCTCCCACCCGCCGAGCAGCGCCGCCATGCCCCAGCCAACGCCCAGCACGGCGACCGCCGTGAGGGCGAGGACGCATGCCCGTCTCCGCGTGAGCCACGTGGAGCGTGGGACCTCCGGGCGCCTCACGTGCCCACCCCACAGGCCAGACGTCCCCTCTGCACGTGCATGCGACCATCACCTCCGCTCGTCTGGAACCGGCACTGATACCATGGTGGGCGAGCGACGGGCGTGCTCCGGCAGCCCAAAAATATTTCCCGCACGGGGATTGTGCATAGGTTGCGAAAACCTGCAGGTACGATGTGGCGGACTTTGCAAGTGACCAGCCCGACTTCTGGGAGGTGCCCGCCAGTTCCCCTGCGGGGGCAGGTGAGAGGGGACGGCATGGCGGCAGTTGGGGAATCCGATGGCATCAAGGCGATCCGGGAGCTCCTCCGTGACGACGGGGGTCTCAGAGAGGTGCCCACGGGGGCGGCCACGCACTGGATGGGGCGGGTCTTCGAGGCCCAGACCGTGGGCGTGAGGCTCCCCGACGGGACGGAGGGGGAGCGCGAGATTGCCTGGCACCACGGCGGTTGCGGCGTCTGTGCCGTCATCGATGGCCGCATGTGCCTGGTGAGGCAGTACCGCCTCGCCATGGGTGCGGTGACGCTCGAGATTCCCGCGGGGAGACGCGAGGAGGGGGAGAGCCCCGAGGACTGTGCGGCGCGCGAGCTGGGGGAGGAGACTGGCCTCGTCGCCGAGCGCCTCGAGCTCGTTGCGCGCGCGGCGGGGTCGCCGGGTTTCACCAGCGAGACGACGTGCATCTACCTGGCCCATGGCCTCTCTCCCCACGCGGCGCATCCTGACGAGGGCGAGCTCGTGGACGTGCACTGGATACCCGTGAGGGACGTGGTCGAGGCCATACTCGAGGGTCTGATCTGCGACTCCAAGACCATCATCGCGGCGCAGGCGGCACTCATCCGCGGCCTGGCGTGACGCGGGCAGCATTCCACCGCGGCTCACCCCCCCCCAAACGACGGGGGGCGAGGTTCTCCGCTGGACTATCATCTGGCTGAAAGTCCATCGACGAAAGGAACGCGCATGATCGACATGGGCGGAGGGTTCATCAAGGACCCCAAGTTCCACGACGACGACCTCATATTCACCGAGCCCATCTTTCACGAGAAGATCTGGGGTGGCAGGAGACTCCAGACCGACTTTGGCTACGACATCCCCGACGGCCCCATTGGCGAGTGCTGGGCGATAAGCGCTCACCCCAACGGCGACTGCACCGTGACGTCCGGCCAGTACCATGGCCTGACGCTCTCGTTCCTCTGGAAGCATCACCACGAGCTCTTTGGCAAGGCGGGGGGCGACCGTTTCCCGCTGCTCATCAAGATCCTCGATGCCGAGGGGGACCTGTCCATCCAGGTCCACCCGGACGACGAGTACGCCCGCGTCCACGAGAACGGCTCGCTGGGCAAGTGCGAGTGCTGGTACGTGCTGCATGCGGAGCCAGGCGCGACCATCGTTGTTGGGCAGCACGCCCATGACCGCGAGGAGTTTGCCCGGATGGTGGAGAGGGGCGAGTGGGACAGGCTCCTCAACGTGATCCCCGTCCACACCGGCGACTTCTTCCAGATCAACCCCGGGACCCTGCACGCCATCAGGGGCGGCACCACGGTGCTCGAGACCCAGCAGAGCTCGGACGTGACCTATCGCGTGTACGACTACGACCGCGTGCAGGCGGACGGCACCAAGCGCGAGCTGCACCTTGTCCAGAGTCTGGACGTCGTCGACTACGCTGCCAAGCCCCTCTCGACCGGAGCGGTGATCGCGCCCGAGGTCGACGGCATCACGCGTCTGGAGTCGTGCCCCCGCTACGTGGTTGACCGCGTGCGCGTCGAGGGTTCGCGCGACCTCCCCACGCCGTACGACTTCGCCTGCGTGAGCGTGATCGAGGGCGAGGGCACCGCCGCCGGGGTACCCGTGACTAAGGGGAGCCACTTCGTGGTGCCTGCCGCCAGGGAGACGCTTCCCCTGGAGGGAGCCATGACGCTGGTGGTGTCGCACGTGCCCCGCGAGGGCTAGGCATGCAAAGGGGGTCGGACCAGGTGGCCCGACCCCCGTCGTGTGCTGGTGCGCCCTAGGCGATTCGAACGCCTGACCGGCGGTTTAGAAGACCGATGCTCTATCCAGCTGAGCTAAGGGCGCTTGCGAGAGAGATGGTATCACGAGCCGGCCGCCGGTGCGAGGGCTCTTGCCGCGGGCGTTGGGGGCAGCATCATGCGCACGGGGGCGTGCCTGGAAAATGAATGAAACTGGTGGCCCGTCCGCGAATTATACCCATCGGTGATTCACAGGGCCGTTTGAGGACCGATGCGCGTATTTTTCGTTATCATGTGAGTGCATATTTGGGCGAGAGGAGCTCGAGTTGATTTATACCGTCACGTTGAACCCTGCCATCGACTACGTCATGCATCCCCTGACGCTCGACATGGGCTTCACCAACCGTTCGTCGAGCGAGGAAATCTACTGTGGTGGGAACGGCATCAACGTCTCCACCCTCCTCAACGAGCTCAAGGTGCTCAATGTTGCCTTTGGCATCGCCGCGGGCTTCACGGGGGAGTACCTGATCAACACGCTCCAGAAGTCGGGGATCTCGTCCAACTTCGTGATGCTTGACCACGGGTTCACCCGCATCAACGTCAAGCTCAACGGCATTGTCATGACCATGGTCAACGGCATGGGTCCCAAGATTCCCGAGAAGAAGGTTGACGAGCTCCTCGAGCGCATCGACTGCATCCAGCCGGGTGATACCCTCGTCCTCACCGGCTCGATTCCCAAGTCGCTGCCCGAGAACATGTACGACATCATCATGAAGCGCCTCGCCGGCCGCGGCATCCGCTTTGTCGTCGACGCCCCCGGCCAGCTCCTCATGGAGGCACTGGCTGCCAAGCCGTTCCTCATCAAGCCCAACAACCACGAGGTCGGCAGAATCTTCGACGCCCGACCCGAGACCCCGGAGGAGTGCATCCCCTTCGCGGAGAAGCTCCACGAGCGTGGCGCCCAGAACGTCATCGTCTCGTGCGGTAGCCACGGCGCGCTCCTGTACGACAACGACTGCCAGGTCCATACCGTCCCCACCGCAAAGATCAAGCTCGTCAACGCAACCGGCGCGGGCGACTCCATGGTCGCTGGCTTCGTGGCCAAGTGCCAGGAGGGGGCAGACTACGAGACCGCCCTCCGCTTCGCGTCCGCATGTGGCACGGCGACGGCGGCGAGCAGGGGCATCGCCAAGCGCGCGACCATCGACAAGGTGTACGCGCGTCTCAACAAGATCATCGAGGAGCAGTCCAACTAGGCTTTTCCCGGGGTATAGCGTCGCCCCGTCCCTTCGTAAGGCTTTACCCAAGCGCAGTGCTTGTTACAAGAGGAGGAATCTATGTTCAAGGGTATCAATGCGTCTGATGGCTACGGCATCGGCGTCGCCCAGGTCGCGGTGGCCCCAGACCTTTCGTTCACCCCCAGGGTCCCCGAGAACGCCGAGGAGGAGAAGGCGCGCTACGCCGCCGCCCTCGACAAGTTCGTGGCGCAGACCAACGCGCAGATCGAGCGCATGAAGAAGACCGTGGGCGAGGACGCGGCCGAGATCATGGGTGCCCACATTGAGTTTGCCGAGGATGACGGCATCAAGGACATGGTCAACGGCTCCATCGACTCGGGCATGTGCGCCGAGCAGGCCGTGAGCGAGGCGTACGACACCTACTACACGATGTTCTCCCAGATGGAGGACGAGCTCTTCCGCGAGCGCGCCGCAGACGTCGCCGACGTCAAGACCGGCCTTCTCGCCGACCTTCTGGGCAAGGAGGTCGTGGACCTCTCCACGCTGCCCGAGAACTCCATCGTCGTGGTCCACGAGCTCACCCCCTCGATGACCGCCGACATCGACAAGGAGAACGTTGCAGGCATCGTCACCGAAACCGGCGGCAGGACCTCGCACTCCGCGATCATCGCTCGTGCGCTCGAGATTCCCGCGGTCCTCTCCGTCGCCGACGCCACCAAGAACATCAAGACCGGCGACATGGTCGTGGTGGATGGCACCAACGGCAAGGTCATCGCCAACCCCGACGACCACGACCTTGAGCACTATCGCGCCAAGGCAAAGGTGTACGCAGAGGAGAAGCAGGCTCTCGAGGCGTATCGTGGCAAGGAGACCGTGACGGGCGATGGGGAGAAGAAGCTCCTCGTTGCCAACATCGGCAACCCCGACGACGCCAACAACGCCGCCGAGCATGACGCCGAGGGCATCGGCCTCTTCCGCTCCGAGTTCTTGTTCATGGATGCCAAGGAGCTCCCCTCCGAGGACGAGCAGTTTGCCGCGTACCAGAAGGTCGCGCTGCGTATGAAGGACCAGCCGGTCATCATCCGCACTCTCGACGTGGGTGGCGACAAGGAGATCCCGTACCTTAACCTCCAGAAGGAGGACAACCCCTTCATGGGGTTCCGCGCCATCCGCTACTGCCTCAACAACCCCGAGCAGTACAAGGTGCAATTGACCGCGCTCCTGCGCGCCTCCGCCTTTGGTGACATCAAGATCATGCTGCCGCTCGTGACCAACCTCGACGAGGTGCGCCAGGCCAAGCAGCTCATTGAGGAGTGCAAGGCCGACCTCGATGCCCGCGGCGTCGAGTACAACAAGGACATTCAGGTGGGCACCATGATCGAGACGCCCGCCGCCTCGCTCATTGCCGACGACCTCGCCGCCGAGTGCGACTTCTTCTCCATCGGCACCAACGACCTCATTGGCTACACCATGTGCGCCGACCGCGGCAACGACCGCGTCGCCTACCTGTACCAGGTGTACCAGCCTGCCGTCCTGAGGTCGCTCAAGCGCATCATCTCCGAGGGCAACAAGGCCGGCATCATGGTCGGCATGTGCGGAGAGGCCGCGGCTGACCCGCTGCTCATCCCCGTCCTGCTGTCCTTCGGCTTGGAGGAGTTCTCCGTCTCCGCCCCGTCCATCCTGCGCACGCGCCGCATCATCTCGCAGTGGACCAAGGAGGAGGCAGACGCCCTCACCGAGAAGGTCATGGCACTCAAGACCGCGACCGAGGTCAAGGCCATGCTGCAGGCTGCCGTGAAGTAGGGTTGCGCCACAAGCGAGGGAGAGGGGGCGTCCCAGCGGGGCGCCCTTTTTTCTGGGACTGCGGGCGGGTTCGCCGGGGGGCGTGCCCTCCTTCCGCCCGCAGGCAATCTGCCCGGCTCCGCTCAAAAGGACTCAGAGAAGGGGGCATAGGCTGATCTCGGTCTGGGAGAGAACCTCCGCAGTCCAAGGGAACCTTGGTCTCTACGGCCTTTGGGTTGTGGCCGCGACCCTCAGGCGAGTTGGGACGAAGTTGGGGGTGGCTAAGAGGGGGCGAGGAGTCAGGTCGACCGGGCTTCGGAGCTGGTCGCACCGGTATGTTTCCCGGGTGCCAGGGCTGGGTAGCCCTCATGGCGTGCTCCTTGATGACAAGCAGCCTGCGTGAACACTCACGCGAGCGATTGGGTGCCATAGGTAGTCGCTTGAAGCGCTTGCCGCCGTTCGCCGGAACCCCCACGGCAGCCAAGTCCCGATCTGAGTGGCCTCGAGTGGTTGTCAGTCGGCGCACTTCCAGGATTTCCGAACGTTTGCCCAGGTAGATCGGTCGTCCGCCTACGGCTGGCCCCTCCAGTGGCAACGAGTGCCCGATATGTGCACTCACTTCGGGAGTTTCCTGCCAGCCGGTCTGCGGGAGAGGGGGTGGGCCAGCGTCCCACGTAATCCCCGGAACGAAATATGCTCAAGGAAGGGGACGAGGGTCACCGACCGTGCGAGGAGGGACCGGCTGAGCGAGAGAGATTGACCCTCCCCACTCTTAGACATCGATTCCCCGCAACGGGCGGTGTGGCTCTCGACACGAGGGGGTTGACCCTCCTCCATCCTTAGACCATCGAATCCCCGCCGTGAGTGGCGTGGCTTGCGACCCGAGGGGCCAGCTGCGGGGAAGCCATAGAGTGACTTCTTATGAAGCGGGCATCACAGGGGGCTGAGGAGCGTCCCGTGGAAGGGGAGCTCATCTGGGCGGCAATGGAGGACGGTGGCATTCAGCTTGCGGAGGGGCCGACGGTCAGACAGGTGCGCGACCGTTCTGCTCTTTGACCATGATCCCCTGCAGTGATCGATGTAGCTAGGTAGTCGGAGGGAGCTGGATGCCGACGGGAGACCCTTGCGACGGGAGAGCAGTTCTTCTCTACCAGCGACAACCTGTTGGCACGATCACGTCCAGGGCATTTGGCACCGACTCCACGTGGAAGCTCGTCCCATGGACCCTCTCGCCGTCCGCCTGGCACGGAGGCTCTTCCTCCTCGAACCGGATGTCGAGGCTCGAGGCCTTGACCGTTCGCAGGACCTTGGAGCGCGTGTGCAGGCCAAACCGGGCGAGCGCAAAGAGCGCGAGGGTGTGGGGGAGGCGTGGCTGGAGGACGTTGTGGCAGACGCAGAGCGTTGGGTCGGCAGGGCAGGCGTCGGGACAGATTCTGAACCCGCCGCCGTAGGTGGGGCCGTTCTGCACGGCGAACACCATCACGCGGAGCGGCATGGGCGCGCCGCCGTCGAAGCTCGCGCGAGCGGGGAAGCATTTGCCCCCGGACGAGAACACCTTGAGTCCCGATGTCGCGAACAGCGCAGGTCCCTCCTGGGAGGTCTGCGCCGCGCGGCGGTCGGTGGTGTCGAGTGCGATGGCGGCGTCGAGGCCAAACGAGAGCGTCTGGGCAAAGTGGCGCGACTCGCCGGCGTCAGAGGTCACGAGGCCTAGGCCGATGGCCCTTCTCTCCCCCAAGAAAAGCTGGGAGAGGGCATCTTTTGGACGGTTGAGGGCGAGACCCAAGGTGCGTGCGAAGTCGTTTCCCGACCCCATGGGAATCACGGCGAGGGTGGGCCTGTTCTCCCTCGGCAGGTGCATGAGCCCGTTCACGGCCTCGTTGATCACGCCGTCGCCGCCCATTACAAGCAGCGTGTCGAAGTCGCCCGCCGAGGAGGCGATGGATGCCGCGTCTCCTGGCCCCGAGGTTCGCCTGAGCTCGAACGCACCCGCGAGCGAGGGGTCGGATGCAAAGATGCCCTCGAGCTCGTCAGCCGCCCCCGCGCCCCGTCCGCTGTGCGAGGCGGGGTTGGCGATGGCAAGGGTCCTTCCCAGGCTTGTGTGTGGCATGCGGCTCCCCTCTGACGTGGTGAGCCCATTGTAGGGGAGAGGGGACGCCGTGGCGGGCCGTCGCGCTGGACGGTGGCCGCGCGTTACCCCTTGAGGCGCGCCATCTGGAAGAGCCAGTCCTCGTAGGCCCTGCGCACGTCTCGCATGCTTGCCTTCCTCACGTGGACCCAGTCGCCCCCGAACATCTGGAGCGACATCAGGGATTCGTTGATGTCCTCCACGAAGTTGAGGTTGGCGACGAAGCTCTTGTGGCAGCGAACGAACTGGGGCTCGTCCAGGTTGGCAGAGACCTCGTCGAGCGTTCCTCTGACCTTCACCACCCTCCCACTGGAGAGGTGGATGAGAACGTAGTGCCCCGACTGCTCCATGTACACGATCTGGGAGATGGGCACGTTCACGTCGTGTCCCTCGCTGCGGAGCCTGAGGCCGGGGAGGTGGTCGCGCATGCCCAACGCAAACGAGAGGACGTCGTCCACCTGGGCCTGCGTGACGGGCTTCTCGATGTAACGGGCCACATCCAGGCGAAACGCCTCTAGCGCGAAGTCCTTGCTGGTGGTCACGAAGGCAACGGGGACGTTGGGGTCCACCGCGCGGATGCGGCGGATTGCCCTCAGCCCCTCGGGCTCCTCCGAGCTGGGCGCCGCATCCTCGCCCAGGAAGATGTCCATGAGGATGAGGTCGTAGATGCCGGGGGTGAAGTCCTCCACGAAGGCGTTGGCCTCGGAGTACAGCGCCGCCCTCGCCGGGACCGGGCTCCTCTCTACGAGGTCGATGAGCCTTCGCTCGTCGTCGACGTCATCCTCGCAAATTGCAACGGTCAAGGGGTTCATGGACGACCTTTCTCTGGTGGTGTGGTGGAAAGCGCGAGGTAGACGGACGAGGCGAAGACCCCGCCGCTTGCCTCGAACCGCGCGCTGCCCCCGTTGCGGCGTGCGCACGTCTCGACGGAGCGGAGCCCTATCCCGCTCCCCTCGCGCTTGGTGGTGGAGAAGCCCCCAAAGCCGTCCCCGCGCACGCACTGGTAGGTGTTGTCCAGGGTGATCACGAGCTTCCCCGACCTCTGGAGGCCCCTCATCCTGATCCAGGGGTCGCCGCCCGCCCCCATGACCTCGCCGAGCGCGGCGACCGCGTTTTCAAGGAGGTTCCCCACGATGGAGCAGAGGTCGTCCTCGACCTCTCGGGGGAGGCTGGCGGGGACATCCAGCGCGATGTCGACCTCGGTGAGCCCGCGCTCGCGGGCGAGGTCCGCGTAGTACCCCACCACCGAGTTGACGGCGAGGTTGTCGCAGTACGTCCGCTCGCACGGCGTGGGGATGTGCGCGTCGAGCGAGCGCACGAGCCCGTCGAGACCCTCCCGGTCACCCTGGTCGTTGTAGCTGCGGATGGCGGCGAGCATGTGTCGCATGTCGTGCCGCTGGCGCCGCATCTCGCTGCTCGTCCGCGACATCTGCTCGAGCTGGCGGTCGCGTGCCTCGTCCCGCACGCGCATGAGCTCGACCTGCTGGTGCAGCTCCTCGTTGCCCTGGGCGCTCTGCGTGGTGTCGCGCACCGTCATGAGCGACATCCACATGGTGAGTGCCACGAAGAGGACCGACCCCACGAGGGTGAAGGTCATCTCCGGCACGACCAGCCACACGTAGTAGTTGAGGAGCTCCAGGAGGAGGAAGAGGTCGTACAGGAACATCACCGCCAGGTACCACAGCTGGAGCCTCCTCGCCTCCCTCCTGCGGAGTGCCTGCACGGCAATCCACACGGACGGGACCAGGTGCGTGAGGAAAAACAGGGCGAAGAAGGTGAGGATGCTCCGACTGAACTGGACCAAGCCGAGCAGCTGGAGGGCGACGGCAATGGGGGCGAACAGCTCCGTCGCCCCGCAGGAGGGGCGGAAGAGCCTCCCTCCGGTGGGGTCGTCCTCGATGAGGGACGTGAGGTGCGCCAGTGGGATGGGCATGGCGTAGAGGCCGAGGTAGGCCACGAAGTGCAGGAGCGAGGGGCGGGGGATGAGCAGGCAGGTGAGGTTGCTCTCGCCAAAGCTCCACAGGCTGACGAAGATGTTGAGGAGCCCAACCCACGCAAAGGTCTGGCTCTGCAGGCGGAAGGTCGCCATCGCCCTGCTTGCCACAAGCAGGGCGAGACCGAAGAATCCCATGGTGATCGCAAAGAACGTCTGGGTCCCCATGGTGCCAAAGAGCCAGCGTCTCATGGCGTCGGGGGAGCCCACGTAGGCATCCGCCAGTCGGAGGGACGTGCGCCCGCTAGGGACCGTGTAGCGGATCCTGAGGGTATGAGATCCCGTTCCCCCGCCAACCTGCGCGCACCTGCTCGCGGGTGGGGGACACGCCAGGAAGCCGGGGTAGGTCCCGCCCTCGCCATACGAGGTGACGAGGCTTCCGTCCGTCCAAGCGGTGAATGGCGCATAGAAGGTGGAGAGGTACAGCACGTCTCGCTGCGAGCTCTCCACGTTGGCAGTCAGCTCCACGATGTCGCCCTCCGTGAGGCCATGGAGGGTCGTGGGTGTCGACGCCGTGGCCGGGATCCCGTCGGCGCCTCCCAGCCTTCTGCCGGCGGCATCCCATGCGGAGACGTGCCATTCAGTCACGCTCGCGACCTCTCGCCCCGAGACCGTTCCGGCCACGGCCCAGGGTAGCGTGAGGACCACCCCCGCCACGAGGAGCGCGAGAAGGGCGAGGAGCGCGAGGCGGGTGCGCAGGACGGCCCCGGGCAGCGAGCCTGCATTGCCAAAACGAGCGTGCCTCATGCAGTCCCCTCCCAGGTCCGACGAGCGGCGTCGTCCTCCCGCCAGCTCCTGGCAGGTTCGAAAGGGAACGATATCAGCCATGCTTACAAAATCAATGGGCAGTTATGCCAACAAGATGGCATGCATGCTGCTCATCGGCCCCTAGTTGCATGACATTCCCGTGTCGTCGCGTCATGACGCGGAACCCGTGAGACCCGCCCTCATGCCCTCGGGACCTCCATCCCAGCGGGTGGCCTATGCTTGTGTGCGTGGTTCGGCGTTGGTGCGGGGAGGCTCCCGTGGGGGCTGCGCGTTGCAAACCACAAGAGGGGCGGCGGCCAAAGGTGTGGGAAGAGACGGCCGCCGCCCCCGTTGGAAGGGCCGGCGAGTCCCTGGGCGCCGTCGGGAAGTGCGCATGCAGGTGTCTCAAGCCGACCGTGAGCCCATTCTATTTTGATGCGACCTCCCCCTGGGTGCCGACTTCTGCCAACATATGGCTCCCTCCGCGCACGTCCCATGGGGGAGGGCGCGTCTCTCTGGGCAGCGGCAGGCGACGTATGATGGGAGAACCATCCCCGTAGGCAGGAGGCCCGCAGCCGTGCCGTTCGCAGAGGTCGTCCCAGACATTCCGTCCCGCTCTCTCGACGGGACGTTTGACTATGCGATTCCGCCCGAGCTCGAGGGCGAGTGCGTGGTTGGGGCGACGGTGCTCGTGCCCTTCTCGCACCGTAAGGCCGTTGGATACGTGGTCGGCGTCGGCGAGCGCCCACAGGAGGGGCTGGCACCCCATCGCATTCTGCCTGTCGAGCGTGTCCTTGCCGGGCCCGCCTTCGACCAGGTCGCCGCCCGCGTGGCACGTTGGATCGCGCGGGAGTACGCCTGCCCCCTGAGCGAGGCCCTGCATCCCTTCCTGGCGCCTGGGCAGACCGTCCGGGTTCGTCGCGACGGCCCCGATGGCCCTTGGACCCTGGTGTGCGAGAAGTCCGGCCCCGTGGACGAGCGATGGGTGAGCCTGGCAGAGGGGGCTTCCGGCTTCGTCCCTCGGGCCAACGCCTCGAGGCAGCGACAGGTTCTGGAGGCGCTGCAGGCGGGGCCCGCGAGGATGGCGGAGCTCGCGGCGACGCTTCCCGGGTGTGCGTCCGCGGTGTCCTCCCTCCGTGAGCGCGGCGTGGTGAGGGTCGAGGAGCGCCGGCGCGTCAGGGGCGTGGAGGAGACGACCCTCTCGTCCGCCGTGGCGCAGCGGCCGAGCCGGCTCACGCGCGGGCAGGAGGAGGCGCTCGCCGCCATAGCGCGTGCCTGCGACGCGGGCAGGGGCGACGTGGTGCTGGTGGACGGCGTCACGGGCTCCGGCAAGACCGAGGTGTACCTCTCCGCCATCGAACGCGAGCTTGCAAGGGGGAGAGGGGCCCTCGTCCTGGTGCCCGAGATCTCTCTTACGGCTCAGACGGTCGGCCGCTTTAGGTCGCGCTTTGGCGACGACGTGGCGATTCTGCACTCCCGGCTCTCGGCGGGGGAGCGCTTTGACCAGTGGGACATGGTGAGACAGGGGAGGGCTCACGTGGTCGTGGGCGCCCGATCCGCCCTGTTTGCGCCTCTGTCCAACGTGGGCGTGGTGATCATCGACGAGGAGCACGAGGCCTCCTACAAGCAGGGGAGCGCCCCGCGCTACCACGCGCGCGAGGTCGCGGCACGGCTTGCCCGGGAGCGCGGGTGCGCGCTGGTGCTGGGGTCCGCCACGCCCTCGCTCGAGAGCCTGGAGCGCTGCCACGAGGGCTCGTGGGGCGGCGCCTCCTGGACCAGGGTCAGCATGCCCGAGCGCCCCGGCGGCGCGGTCCTCCCCAGCGTGCAAGTGGTGGACATGACGCAGCAGTTTGGCTCGGGAAGGAGGTCGGTCTTCTCAAGGCCGCTCGAGGACGCCCTCCTGGAGGTCATGGGGAGGGGCGAGAAGGCCGTGCTCATGCTCAACCGGCGCGGCTTCGCCAACTTCCTCATGTGCCGCGAGTGCGGCGCCGTGCCCGAGTGCCCCCACTGCTCCACCTCGCTCACCTACCACGAGCGCACCCACTCGCTTGTGTGCCACAGCTGCGGCAGGAGCTGGCCGGTGCGGGCGTGGCCGGACCCCTCCACGCGGTGCCCCAACTGCGGGAGCAGGTACCTGGGCGCCTACGGGGTGGGCACGCAGCGGGTGGAGGACGAGCTGAGGGCGCTTCTCCCGCCTGACGTGGAGGTCATCCGCATGGACGCGGACACAACCAGGGGGAAGGGCGACCACCAGCGCCTCCTGGAGCGGTTTGACGGCGCGGAGCGGGCGGTTCTCGTGGGCACTCAGATGATTGCCAAGGGGCTGGACTTCCCGGAGGTCACCCTCGTCGGCGTCATCAACGCCGACACGACCCTCAAGCTCCCCGACTTCCGTGCGGCGGAGAGGACCTACGACCTGCTCGAACAGGTGAGTGGCCGCGCCGGGAGGGGCGAGCGGGCGGGACGCGTGATCGTCCAGACCTACTGGGCGAGCCACCCCGCCATCCAGGCGGTCGCCTCCCACAGGAGGGACGTGTTCCTCTCGCCCGAACTCGCGGACCGACGGGAGGGCGACTACCCGCCGTTCTCGCGGCTGTGCAACGTGGTGCTGTGGGGGAGGGACGCCTTGGCGGTCCGACGCTCGTGCGACGCGGTCGCTGCGCGGCTGAGGGAGAGGCTCGACGGCGTGCGGGGTTGGGAGGTCCTTGGGCCGGCAGACTGCCTCAAGGCGCGCGTGAAGGACCGCACGCGCAGGCACGTCCTGGTGAAGGCGCCGGTGGGGTCTGAGCCGGGCGAGCTCCTCTCCGCCTGCGTTACCGAAGCCGACGTCCGGCGCGGCGTGAGCGTGGCCATTGACGTCGATGCCTACGACCTGATGTGATGGTTGTAAGGTGCCAATTTGGCGTTTGGTGGGCTTGCGGGGCCCGAGCGCAAGGTGGCGCCGCACGGTGGGTAGTAACATGGCGTTGACAAAGATCATGCGCGCCGCGTGCGCGCACACCCAGAAGGGATACCAATGAGCGCCCTAGACGATATCGTCGTCGCCCCCGACGACCGGCTCAAGACGGAGTGCGAGCCCATCCAGGACATCGACGGCAAGGTGGCGCGTCTCGCGCGCCGCATGCTCAGGGACATGTACGCCGCCGACGGCTGCGGCCTTGCCGCCCCGCAGGTGGGCGAGCTGATTCAGCTCGTGGTCATCGACGTCGACTACACCTCCAAGGGGAAGAACCCCTACGTCCTCATCAACCCCAGGGTAATCGTCGCCGACGGCGAGGAGCGCGAGGGTGGCGAGGGCTGCCTCTCGTTCCCCGGCATCACCGTCCCCGTGCGCCGTCCCAGCCACGTGGTCGTGCAGGCCAGGAACCTCGACGGCGACCTGATGCAGTACGAGGCGGCCGACAACCTGCTTGCCGTCTGCCTGCAGCACGAGATTGACCACCTGCACGGCATCACGATGCTCGACCACCTGTCCGCCGGGCAGCGCGTGGCTGCCATGCGCGACTACCAGGAGGCGCTCGAGGCGGGCGCCAAGCCCGGGGACGTGGCGGAAGACTAGCTGGGGGACAGCCATGCGCATCATCTTCATGGGGACGCCCGACTTCGCCGTCCCGTCGCTCAGGGCGCTCGCGGCGCGCCACGAGGTCACGCTGGTCCTCACCAGGCCGGATGCCGTGAGGGGGCGCGGGCGCAGGCTCGAGCCGTCCCCGGTCAAGGTTGCCGCTGGCGAGCTGGGAATCCCCGTCGTCGAGACCAAGCGCGTGACGCCCGAGGTCCTGGACCGGCTCCGCGAGGAGCGGCCCGATGCCATCTGCGTCGCCGCCTACGGGTGCATCCTGCCGGACGAGGTGCTGGGCATCGCGCCGCTCGGCTGCGTCAACGTGCACGGCTCGCTGCTCCCCCGCTGGCGCGGTGCCGCCCCCATCCAGCGGGCCATCCTCGCGGGCGACGAGCGTGCGGGCGTCTCCATCATGCGCGTGGCTCACGACCTGGATGCGGGCGCGTACTGCCGTCAGGCCTCGACCGAGGTGGGGGAGAAGGGCTGCGACGAGCTGATGTCCGAGCTCGCCCAGCTGGGTGCGAGCGAGCTGCTTGCCGCGCTCGACCAGATGGCCGACGGGACCGCCACCTGGGTGGAGCAGGACGAGTCCAAGGTGACGTATGCCAAGAAGATCTTGAAGGCGGAGCTGCTTCTCGACCCCTCCGCCACGGCGCTCGACAACCGCCGCCGCGTGCAGACCTCCAGCGATGCCGCGCCGTCGCGCCTCGAGGTGGCGGGCCGCGGCCTCAGGGCAATGCGCGCGTCCGTCGCGCCGGGCGATGTCTCCGTCGGCCGGGGAGAGGTGCTGGTGCGCAAGGGCCGCGTCTTCCTCGGCTGCTCCGACGGCGCACTCGAGCTTTTGCGCGTGAAGCCGGACGGCAAGCGAGGGATGGACGCCTCCGCCTGGGCAGCGGGCCTCCACGCCAAGGCCCTGACGTGGGGCGTCGCATAGTGGCCCGTCTCGCCCCGGCACGTCGGGTCGCCTCCCAGCTGCTCGCAGAGCAGCGGAGGAGGGATGCCCGCGCGCGCGACCTTCTCAGGACCAGCGAGCGTATGGACGGTCTTGACGAGCGCGACCGCGCCCTCGTCACCAGGCTGGTGCTGGGGGTCGTCGCTTGCAGCGGGAGGCTCGACGAGGCCATTGGGTCGCACCTCTCGCATGGCTCGCACCTGGAGCCCCGCGTGCGCGACGCCCTGCGGGTCTCGTGCCTGGAGCTGCTGTACCTCAGGACCCCCTCCGCCGTCGCCGTGAGCCAGGGGGTCGAGCTCGTGCGCGCCGCCAACCCCCGCGCGGCGGGGCTTGCCAACGCCGTCCTCAGGCGCGTGGCGCGGGAGGACGCCCCGCGGGTGGAGGACGCGCGGTCGCGGCTCGTTGCCGGAACGCCCGCAGCTGGCGACATCGCGCTGGTGGCGGGGTGGCCGCAATGGCTTGCCGACGAGGTCGTGGCGTCGTGTGGCATGGGGCCCGCGTGTGCCCTCGCCCTGCGGGCCCTTGAGCCCGCAGGCCCCTACGTGGCGGGTGACGTCCTGCGCAACGGCCCCTCCCAGACCGAGGGGCTGCTGAGACGGGCGGGCCTCTCTCCCCGGCAGACTCTGCTGCCGGTTTCCTGGATTCTGTCGTCCCCGGCGGGACTTGCCTCGTCGGGGCTGGTGGAGACGTGCGATGCCGTTCCCTGTGACCTCGCCTCGCAGGCTGTGGCCTGGCTCTGTTCGCCCGAACCGGGGTCATCCTTGCTCGAGGTGGGACAGGGGAGGGGCACCAAGACCATCCTCCTGCAGTCCGCCGCGGCGCAGCGTGGGGGGACGGCTCGGGTCTCTGCTGTCGAGGTTGACCAGGCAAAGGTTCGTCTCGCCCGGTCGCGCATGGAGCGTGCCGGCCTCTCCGACGTCACCCGGTGCGTCTGCTGGGATGGGCGCGAACTCGATGGCGAAAGCCTTCCCTCCGCGCTCTCGGGCGAGTTCGACCGCGTGTTCGTCGACGCCCCGTGCTCGGGGACGGGGACGATGCGCCGCCACCCCGAGACCGCCTGGGCGCTTGAGCCGGCGTCGGTTCGCGATGCGCTGCCCGCCATGCAGCTCGCGATCCTCTCCTCTGCTGCCGCGCGCGTGCGCGTGGGAGGGACGCTCTGCTACGCAACCTGCTCGCTCCTCAAGGAGGAGGACGAGGCCGTGGTCGATGCGTTTCTGTCTGGCAACGGCGCGGGCTTCTCGCCGGTCGACCCCAGGACATTGGGCGGCTATGGGAGCCTCCCCACCGGGGCCCGCCAGCTCGTGGATGCCATGGCGACAGATGACGCGACCATCAGGACCGCCCGCGCTGACTCCGAGGGACTTCCCCTGGACGGGCACTTCCTCGCGGCGTTTCGCAGGGTGCGGTAGACGGGGCAGGTGGAGGGCGGCCATGTGCCACGATTCCACTCTATATGTATCAATACATGAACTGTGGCAGCAAACTCCCCGCGTGAGCAATCCCCGATTGTCTTCGAGGCTGACTGGGTCGCGTTCGCCCAGTTGGCAGTTGCGAGGAGGGAAGAGCTAAGAGAAGACGAGCGGACGAACCATGGGGGTAGTGTCGCCGTGCGGTGTTGGGGCCTGTCGCCGACGGCTGGGGCTCCGATCCTCTTTTGCGGGCAGGTGGCCAGGCGAGTGCGTTCGGGGGTCCGTGACCTTGGGCATACACATTCGCTGCCAGTTGTCCATCGGGGCATGTGCCTGAAATCCCGTCCCGCGTGTACACGTGGGATGGACTTTCTGCCAGGGTAGAGGGCAACACTTCCTGCCGGCAGGGGAAACGTTCCGCCTTGGCGAGTCCATGTCGGGAACATCGTCCCGCGTGTACACGCGGGACGGACGTTCTGACCTTGGCGGGGCCGTCGGCGTCCTCCATGCCTGAAATCTCGTCCTGCGTGTACACACGGGATGCACTTTCTGACGGGAGCGGGATCATTGCGCGCCGCCAACTGGGAAAACACGCTGGGAGAGATGGGCCCATGCCGGAAGGCGCATGGCGTGTGCACACTCGCCATGCTATTCCCGACACGGCTCTTCCGTTGTACGGCCCGCACGTGGTGCCAATGACTTCGGCGGGGGAGAAGAGCCCACCCGAGGGTTGCCCATCTCGCTGGGGGTCGCCCCTCTCCCTTCTTTGGGCCCGAGGGCTCTCTGGTTGGAGCCGATGGGGTGCATCCAACTTGCTGGCAGGTACGTCTTCGCAGTGGGACTCGCGGGCTGAGTTTTGGCTCGGGTGATGGGTCGAGTGGGGGAGTCCCCGCTTCGCCTAGACACAAAAAAGGACCGTGACGCCACCTGACGCCGCGGTCCATCTCTTACCTACTGCTCCAAAAGGGGTTACTTCTTGCCCTTCTGGTCCGTGTTATAGAAGCCAGAGCCCTGGAACACGATCCCCGAGGTCTCGAAGACACGCTGTGCCTCGCTACCACACTTGGGGCAGGTTACCCTGGGATGGGCGCTCATGGGGTGCTCCACCTCGAACTGGGTACCGCATGAGGTGCACTTGTAGTCATAACGAGCCATTGGATCCTCCAAGATAAGGTCGCACATAACAAGTGGCCTCGCGGCCACGTTATTTACTGTACCCAAGAGGTGTGCGGCGCATGGCGAGGTTTTCGCCACGCGTGCTGCTACCATGAATTTTGCACGCTGAATATTGGTATCCAGGGCCGCTGCGGCCAGGGGGAGGAAGCATGGGAATCACCGGGGCGATCTTCGACTGCGACGGGACGCTCGTCGACTCCATGCCCATGTGGCATAACGTCGTCGTGGAGCTGCTTCGCGACTACGGCGTGCCCAACGTGGAGCACGTCTACGAGGTCACCGAGCCCCTCTCCCTGGGCGAGATGTGCGAGGCCTTCCACTCGCAGTACGGCGTCCCCCTGCCGGGCGAGCAGATCCTCGCCGAGGTCAAGCGGCGCGTGCGCGAGGCGTATAGGACCACGGTGCCCCTCATTCCCGGCTGCGGCGAGTTCCTGCGCAGTCTGCGCGATGCCGGGGTGCGGATGATCGTCGCCTCGTCCACCACGGTCCCCGAGGTGCGCGTGGCCCTCGCCGCACACGGCATCGAGGACTGTTTTGACGACGTCATCTGCGCGGGGGACGTGGGGCGCAGCAAGGATTACCCCGACGTCTACCTCGAGGCCCTGAGGAGGCTGGGGACCAACGTCCAGACCACCTGGCTCTTCGAAGACGCCCCCTTCGGCCTACGCACCGCACGTCGCGTGGGGCTGAGGACCGTATGCATCTTCAACGATCACGATGGCAGGGACGAGGCGTTCTGCCGCCAGCAGGCCGACATCTTCAGCCATGGCTACGTGGACGTCTCCCTCCCCATCATCCGCGACTTTGAGCCTGCGCCAACAAGGACGGACGGCATCATGCGCGCGCTGCTGGTGGACGGGTCCCCCGAGCCCAGCTCGACGGCCCTTGTGCAGGAGCTGAGCGACCAGGCGGACTTCGTCGTGGCGGTGGACCGTGGTGCGCGTGCCCTGCTCGATGCGGGCGTGAGGCCGGACCTCCTGTGCGGCGACGCCGACTCAGTGGATCCCGAGGCGCTCGCCTGGGCGCGCTCCGGCACCGGGAACGAGATCGAGTATCCCTCGGAGAAGTACTGCACCGACCTGTCCATCGCCGTGTCGTGTGCCCGTCACGAGGCTGCGAGGAGGGGGGCCGCGCTTCGCCTCACCGTCACGTGCGCCACGGGCGGGCGGCCCGACCACGCGCTCGCGGCGCTGGGGGTCCTCGTCAGTGCGGCGGACGCCTGTCCCCGCATCGTGGAGGACTCCTTCGAGTGCCAGATTCTCTCTCCCGACGGCCAGGCATCCTGGAGGCTGGGCGAGAGGGGCGTGGGCAGGACCTTCTCGGCCATCGCCGTGGCGCCTGGCACAACGCTGTCCGAGCGTGGGCTCAAGTGGGAGCTCGATCACAAGGGGATCCCACTTCTGGGGGACCAGCCAGTATCCAACGTGGTGGTGGACGCGGACGCCACGGTGACCTGTGACTCTGGCGCGGTGGCGGCGTACCTGCTGTCGTGACGAGTGATCTGGGGGGCGGGACGTGCTCCCGTCTCCCCTGCGCACGAAAAAGGGGAGACCCTAAGGCCTCCCCGCAGAATCGCATATGTGAGCCGACCTATGCCGGCAGTTGCCGCTACGCCTGGTAAGGCGAACGCGCGATGTTGCCCTTCTTGAGGCAACGGGTGCAGACGTTCTTCTTAACGGCGCGGCCGTCGACGTAGACGGTGACGCGCTGGATGTTGGGCTTAAACTTGCGGGCGACGGTGCGGTGGGAGTGGCTAATGGAGCGACCAGCAACAGCGTGCTTACCGCAGAAATCACAGACCTTCGACATGTTCACGACCTCCATAGGGTGACGCTGCTGCGTCACATACGACCAAAAGCTGTCCAAATATAGCACAGCCTTCCCATGCTGCAAACGCGACGGACACAATGAATGTGTCAGTTGTGTGCGCGGCTGGTCAGGGCTTCTGGTGGCAGAGCATTCGAGGGAGTCCACCTCGTGTCACCGGGGACGGATTTTAGCAGAGGGAGAATGGCTTTTGGACACGCGTGGGAGTCCCGTATGCGCAGACACCAGTTCTCCATTGCGGATCCGTCCAAATTGGAACAGAATCACGCGTCTGTGGGCGAGAAGCACCACATAGCTGCAGATGCGGGAAGTCGTCTCTGTCCTACGCTGCGTTATACTTGCGAAAGAAACATGCTGCGGCCGTGGTTTGGCCAGGCGAGAGGAGACACTATGGCAAAGGTCGTTCCGGGGACCCTCAAGGTATCCAACGACTGCATCGCCGACCTTGCGGGCTATGCCGCCCTCGAGTGCTACGGCGTCGTCGGCATGGCCGACATCGATCAGCAGGAGGGCGTCGCCCGCCTGCTTCCTGCCAACCGGCTTCGCAAGGGCATCGACGTGGGGACCGAGGAGGGCAAGGTCGTGGTCGACCTCCACGTGATCGTGGAGCAGGGCGTCAACATGGCATCCGTCTCGGGCAACCTCCAGAGCTCGGTCAAGTTCATTCTCAAGCAGATCGCAGAGCTTGATGGCGTCGAGGTGCGTGTACATATCGAGGGAATGCGCACCCGCTAGGCGCTTCGCTCCCGTCATAGAGAAGAACCGAGGTTTACCAAGCCATGATTGCAGAGACCGTTAGAACCTGTTTCCCCGTTGCCGCCAAGGTGGTGGCCGACAAGGCTGACGAGATCAACAAGCTCAACGTCTTCCCGGTTCCCGACGGCGACACCGGCACCAACATGTCGCTCACGCTGGGGACCGTCGTGAAGGAGGTCGAGGCCCTCCCCAAGGACGCCTCGATGGAGGACATCGCCAAGGCGATTACCCACGGCTCTCTCATGGGCGCCCGCGGCAACTCGGGCGTCATCACCAGCCAGATTCTGCGCGGCGTCGCGGAGGGGCTTGCGGGCGTGCGCGGGCCCGAGGCGACCACGTCGGACATCGCGGCGGCACTGCGCAACGGGGTCAAGGTCGCCTTCAAGGCGGTCCGCAAGCCGGTCGAGGGGACCATCCTCACCGTCCTCAAGGACGTCTCGGCAAAGGCCGACCAGATGGAGAAGGCTAAGGCCAACCCGGTGGAGACGCTCGATGCCATCGTGGTCGAGGCCTACGAGTCCGTCGCCCGTACCCCCGACCTGCTCCCCGTTCTCAAGGAGAACGGCGTCGTCGACTCCGGCGCCTTCGGCCTCGCCACGTTCATTGAGGGCTTTGTCAACGCCTACGAGGGCAAGGCAGGCGAGGTGTCCGACTTCAAGACCACCGTTGACTCTTCTGACGCCAAGGCGGACGTCGCCAACGTGGTTGACATCGAGATCAACGACGACTGGGAGGGCTCCCAGTACCGCTACTGCACGGAGTTCCTGTTCCGTGCCGACAGCCCTGACTTCGACGAGGAGGCCAACCTCCGCTACCTCGCCTCTATGGGAGACTGCGAACTTCTGGTGGGCTCCAACCCCGACTACAAGATCCACGTGCACACCAACCGCCCCGACCGGGTGTTGCGCCACATGCTGCACCGCGGGCAGATCTTCAACGTTTTCGTGCACAACATGGACCTGGAGGCCCACGAGCGCACCGAGGGCATCCGTCAGGACAAGGCGGAGGCCGCAGCAGCTGCCAAGGCGCCGCGCAAGGCGCTCGGCTTCGTGGCCGTCGCGGCGGGCTCCGGCGAGGCGGACATCCTCAAGTCGCTCGGCGTGGACGTCGTGGTGTCCGGTGGGCAGACCATGAACCCCTCGACTGCAGACATCCTCGCCGCCATCGAGGAGTGCAACGCCGACCAGGTCATCGTCCTTCCCGACAACGGCAACATCCGCATGGCCGCCGAGGCAGCTGCCGGTGCGTGCACCGCGAGCAAGGTCGCCGTGGTCCCCACCAAGACGGTTCCCCAGGCGTTCGCCGCCATGTTCGTGGCGGACGTGGAGGGCGACCTCCAGTCCAACGTGGACGAGATGACCGACGCCATCTCGCAGGTGCGCGACGGCGAGGTCACCACGGCAGTCCGTGACTCCGCCGCGGCAGACGGCACCCCCATCCACGCGGGCGACGTGATGGGCATCCAGGACGGCTCCATCGAGGTCGTGGGGTCCGACGTGGAGGATGTGACGCTCAAGGTCATCAACCGCATGCAGGACGAGGAGGAGGGGGACACCCTCACCATCCTCGCCGGCAGCGACCTGGACGACGACGCGTTCAAGCACCTGCTCGACGCCATCGAGGCCGCCCAGCCCGACCTCGAGATCGACTCCCACCGCGGCGAGCAGCCCCTGTATCCCGTGGTCTTCTCGATCGAGTAGACCTTGGCTCAGGGCGGACGCGTCCCAACAATCGCAGAGGTCGGCGAGCGCCTGGGAAGGACCAGTGCGCTCGCCGACGACGTTTCGCACCTTAGGTACGTCTCGGGCCAACGTCGGGAGGCGCTCGAGAGGCTGGGGATTAGGCGGGTCCGCGACCTCCTCCTCCACGTGCCCCATCGCTACCTCGACTTCTCGTGCGTCGCGCCCATCTCGCATGCCGACGTGGGGCAGGAGGTCACGGTCGTGGGGACGGTCGACAGGGTCAAGTCCAAGCGACCCCGGCCCAACCTCCAGATCGTCGAGGCCTACGTCCTCGACCAGACGGGCGTCATGCAGGCCACGTTCTTCCGCCAGCCCTGGATTGCCGACCGCCTCAAGGTCGGAACGAGCGTTGCGCTCTCGGGGCGTGTGGAGTTCGCCTACGGCTTCAAGCAGATGAAGGCCCCGTTCCTGGAGGTCCTGGAGGGCTCCGGGGAAGGCGGAGACTCGTCCGGGGAGGGAGAGGGACGGTCCTCCCGGGCAAGGATATTACCCGTGCACCCGGTGGGGGAGGGCATCTCCGCCTCGTGGATGCGTCGCATCGTCTCGTGCGCCCTGGCGGACGCCGGTGACGTGTGCGACTTCCTCCCGCCGGAGCTTGTTGCCGGGCATGGCCTGATGTCGCTCTCCCGTGCGCTACGCGAGGTCCACTTCCCGTCGAGCCTGGCAACCGCGGAGGAGGCGCGCCGCCGCCTCGCCTATGACGAGCTGCTGTGCCTGCAGATCACGCTCCTATCGCGGCAGCACCTGGAGTTGGGGGGCATCACGCCCTTCTCGCACGTGGTGGACGGCCCTAGGCTCGCCGCCTTCAGGGGTTCGCTGCCCTTCTCCCTCACGAGGGAGCAGGAGGCCGCCCTGAGCGACATCCTGCGCGACATGGCGGCCCCGCACGTGATGAACCGGCTCCTCTTGGGAGACGTGGGCACGGGTAAGACAGTGGTCGCGGGGGCGGCGATCGCCGCTGCTGCGGACGGCGGCGCGCAGTCGGCCATGATGGCGCCGACGTCGGTCCTGGCGGCCCAGTACGCGCAGAAGCTCGGCCCGCTCCTCGACGCCGCGGGCGTGAGCTGGCAGCTCATCACCGGGGCGACCCCGACGGAGGAGAGGAGGCGGGCCGTCGCGGGCGTCGCCTCGGGCGAGGTCTCGGTCACCTTTGGCACCACCGCGCTCCTCTCCGACGACGTCGCCTTCGCCCGTCTCGGCCTCGTCGTGATAGACGAGCAGCATCGCTTTGGCGTGGACCAGCGGGCCGCGCTCAGGAGGAAGGGGCCGGGAGCCGACCTGCTTGCGATGACGGCGACGCCCATCCCGCGATCGCTGGCGCTCACCATATATGGCGACGTCAGCTGCTCCCGCATCAGCCAGAGGCCCAACTTAGGTGCGGGCGTGACCACCAAGGTCATCCCGCCGGAGCGCCTGGACCTCGCCTACGGCGCCATCCTAGAGGCGCACGAGCAGGGGCACCAGGCCTATGTGGTGTGTCCCCTCGTGGACGACGCGGATGACGGCTCCGAGCTGGACGACGTCCCCGAGGGGGTGCGCTCGTCCGCCAAGACCGTCCACTCCGCCAGCACCACACAGGCGCGTCTTGCCCGCGGTCCCCTCAAGGGCCTCTCGGTCGGCCTCGTGACGGGGCGCCTCTCTGCCGCGGACAAGGACCGGGTGATGGACGACTTCAGGTCGGGAGCCATCGACGTCCTGGTTTCTACCACTGTGATCGAGGTCGGCGTGGACGTACCCAACGCCACCGTGATGCTCGTGCTGGACTCGGACCGGTTTGGCCTGGCGACGCTGCACCAGCTGAGGGGGCGCGTGGGACGCGGCGACTGCGCCGGCACCGTCTTCCTGGAGTGCGCGGCAAAGCGAGGCAGCACGGCGAGGAAGCGCCTCTCCGCGCTGGAGTCCACCTCAGATGGGCTTGAGCTCGCGGAGCTGGACCTCAAGCTCAGGCACGAGGGTGAGGTTCTGGGCTACCGGCAGCACGGTGGCGTTTCTCTGCGCGTGAGCGACCTCGCGGTGGACGGTGACCTCGCCCAGGCTGCGCACGAGGACGCCCGTCGCGTCGCCGACGCCGACCCGGAGCTTTCGGCGCCCGGCGACCTCGCCCTGGGCATAGAGGCGCAGGACCGCTTTGGCGGCTACTTCGAGGAGGTCGAGAGGGCATAGTCACCCGTCGTAGCTGCCTGGCCTAATGGGTGGAAATGGCGGCCGGAGAACGGTAGCATCTACCGGGTTTGGCGCGGGACGGTCCCGTGCCAGCGTTGGGGCACATGAAGGGACGTGGGCGGTTGGCGCGCGTGAAGATCGTGGGGGGTGCCTGGAGGGGGAGGTCCATCCAGGTCCCGGAGGGCAGGGAAGTGACCCGCCCCACCATGGACAGGACCCGCGAGTCCATGGCGTCGATGGTCCTCTCGGCGTTTGGCCTCGACCTCTCGGAGGTGAGGGTGCTCGACGCGTTTGCGGGGTCCGGGGCAATCGGCTTTGAGCTCCTGTCCCGCGGGGCACTTTCATGCACCTTCGTCGACCGTGACGCCACTGCGCTGCGCTGCGTGCGCTCCAACTCCGAGGCACTTGGCGCAAGGCCGCCGCGCGTGACCGCGACAAGGGGAGACGTCCTCGCCCTCGCGCGCAGGGGGAGGGTTCCCGGCGGGCCCTTCTCGCTCGTGGTCCTGGACCCTCCCTATGCGGTCGCCGCCGAGTCGGTCTCGGGGCTGGTCCGGGACCTTCGCGCGGCAGGGCTCCTGAACGACGGAGCGGTGATCCTGTACGAGCGGTCCGCCGACGCCCCCGACCTGGACGTCGACGGTGCCGAGCTGGTGAGCGAGAGGGGACGGGGCATCACCGCCGTCTCCCTTTGGAGGCTGGGTGGTTCGCATGAGTGATGTCGGTCAGACGCACGTTGTGGTTCCGGGGACCTTCGATCCGGTCACCTTTGGACACTTGGACGTGATACAGCGCACGCGCAGGCTCTTCCCCCGCGTGACCGTTGCCGTGGCGGCGTCGGTTGGTAAGCGTGGGGTGGGGACCGCCTTCACGCTCGACGAGCGCGTGCAAATGCTCCGTTCGGCTCTTAACGCCGAGGGCCTGCGCGACGTGGATGTGCAGCCCTTCACGGGGCTGCTGGTCGACTTCTGCACGCAAGTTGGCGCAAGCGCGGTGGTCAAGGGCCTGCGCGCCATGACCGACTTTGAGTACGAGCTGCAGCAGGCGGGCCTCAACAGCCACCTGGCCCCCGACCTCGAGTCGGTGTTCGTCATGTCCAGCCCCGAGTACGGCTACGTCTCGTCGTCCATCGTGAGGGAGCTCGCCTCCCTCGGCTCGGACGTGAGCTTCCTGGTCCCCCCGGTCGTGGAGGAGGCGCTCGTGCGCCACTACGGGACGGCGCAAGGCGAGTAGGACTCTCGTCTCCCATCCAAGGGTTTGCATAACCTGCTTGCTCCCACGCCCCAATGGGAGACTTCATGCGCTCGCCCGCTGGTGGGCAGCATTGGGCATGGGGGGAATATACAATCTGCTACCATGGGTTCGATGCGGCCTGAATCATAGTTTATAGGCGGCAGCAGGTCGCAAGCAAGAACGAAAGGAGCCCCGCATGCAGCCGGGTGAAGAAATCGAGAGCCTGGTAGGTGAGCTCGAGCAGATTGTGAGCGAGGGCAAGACGCCCTTTGCGGGAGGGGCGGGCAAGAAGATCGTGGACGCCAACGACGTCTACGAGATCATCGACGAGATCCGGCGCGTGTTCCCCCAGGAGTTCGCGGACGCCCGTCGCATCGTCAAGGAGGAGGCCGAGACCCTTGAGCGCGCGCAGCAGCAGGCCGACTCCATCATCGCGGACGCTCAGCAGCAGGCTATGATCCTCGCTGGGGATCAGGAGGTCGTTCGTCTCGCACAGCAGCAGGCAGACGACATCCGCGACCGGGCGGCCCAGTACGAGCGCGACACCCGCTACAACGCCGAGGAGTACGCCGACACTGTGCTCGCGCACCTGGAGGACAACCTCAAGTCGCTCACCACGTCCGTCACCCGCGTGCGCCAGACGCTCGACGAGAACTCCGGCCCGCGCAATCAGACCAACGACGTCAACTGGTAGGTGCCATGCTCGAGGTAAGGCAGATTCTGGACGAGAGGCTCGAGAACCCCGGCGACACGCTTTCCGTTAAGGGAAACGTGCCCCAGGCGGGCTACGAGCTGGGCGGGCACCACTTTGACCTTCCCCGCGGGATCGACTACGACCTGGTGCTCACCAATGCGGGCGAGGGGATCCTGGCCACGGGCATGATACAGGCCCACGTGGTGGGCACGTGCGACCGGTGCCTTGATCCCGCCGAGTTTGACGTGGATGGCGAGGTGGACGAGTACTATCTCTTCCACGCGCCCAGCGAGGACCAGCAGGCGGACGACGACGAGGACGACGTGGACTTTGCCCTGGTGGGAGACGACCACACGGTCGATTTGGGCGAGGCGATTCGCGACACGCTGGTGATGGAGACGCCCTTCGTGGTGCTGTGCCAGCCCGATTGCAAGGGCCTGTGCCCGGTGTGCGGGGCAAACCTCAACAAGGAGGACTGCGGGCATGCGGCGCAGATCGAGGCCCAGCGCGAGCAGGAGCGGCTCGACGCAAGCCCGTTCGCCGCGCTGCGCGACCTCGACCTGGGCGACGGCGAGGGTTCGGAGAGCTAACAGCTTGGATAAGGTTAGGCCCTCCCCCGGCAAGTTCCCAATTGGGAATTGGCTGGGGGAGGGTCGTTGTATATGCAGGTTGCCTTATTGTCTTGCGCGTTCGCAGTTCACGAGGGCGAGGAGAGTCGCCAGCTGTTGCCGCTGCATAATACCCCGATCACCCGCTCCGCGCAGGCAGAGGGGAGAGAGAGGGGACTCCCTCCTGGCGTGAGACCCTGAACGCAACCTGAACACTCGGCATATCCTATGCATGTTGTCTCACCGAGCTGTGTGGAAAGTTACCGAAACTGCGCTGGGGAGGAGAAGATGGCGTCGGACAATGCAGCCCGCTTTTGCACCGAGTGCGGAATGCGGATGGAAGTGTTCCACCGCGAGATGAGGGACTGGTACTTCCTCTCGTCGGATGGCGTGCTGCGGGAAAGTGGCTCCGGTGGCGCCTTTACCGGCTTTGACGACTATTTCCACGTCACGTCCGGCGGCGTCGAGAAGTTCGCGTCGGCGTCCTGGGACAGGACGAACCCGGATGACCTTGGCGACGCGAGCGTCACATTTCTCTATTCGAACTCCGACGGGGACGCCAGCAACAGGGAAGTGGACTCTGACTTTGTCAAGCGGCTCGAGGACAGGCATCCCACCAAGTCCTATGACGACTATGATCGGGAACAGAACCCTCTGGGATAGTCTTCAGGTTTGCTGTGGCGGCCCGCCGCGGCTCACCCCCGCGAATGTAGTATTTCTGTTGGCGTGCGAGGGTCGCGCGTACGTGGTATAGTCAGTTCTCGCGTGTTCACAGGCAAGATCGTCGGGCGGGTGCCTGGCGTGCAGCTATGTAAGAGAGGTCAAGATGGCAGTTCCCAAGCAGAAAAAGGGCCGCGGCGCCACGCACACTCGTCGTTCGGCCAACAGCAAGCTCGCCGCTCCGGCACGTTCCGTCTGCCCGCAGTGCGGCGCTCCTAAGCTTCCGCACCACGTGTGCCCCAACTGCGGCTACTACAAGGACCGCGAGGTCGTCGTTACCGAGTAGCGCAGAGCCAAGCTCAACGAGCCTGGGAGGTCGGCCCCTGCCGGGGTTGGCCTCCCTTTTCACATTGGGGCAACGCCCCGGTCTGGAGGAGCCATGACTACCATCTGCGTTGACGCGATGGGCGGGGACGAGGGCCCTGAGGTCGTCCTGGACGGCATCGACGCCGCACTCTCCGCAGATTCCGACCTCTCGGTCCTCGTCTCGGGGCCGGAGGACGTGGTCACGCCGTTCGCAGCATCAAGGGAGAGGGTCCGCGCCCTCGTTGCGAGCGAGGTCATCGGCATGGGCGAGCACCCTGCCGATGCCGTGAGGGCAAAGCGCGACTCGAGCATCGTGCGCGGCTGCCAGGCGGTTCGTTCGGGGGATGCGGACGGGTTCTTCTCCGCCGGCTCCACGGGTGCCATCTTCGCCGCCGCCACCCTTCACGTGGGGCGGATTCGCGGGATCAAGCGCCCCGCCATCGCGAGCGCGCTCCCCGGCCTCTCCGGGAGAGACACGATCTTCTGCGACATGGGTGCCAACGCGGACGCAAGGCCCGAGATGATCGTTCAGTTTGCCCAGATGGGACGCGCCTTCTCGCACATCCTGCTGGGGGTCGAGGACGCATCGGTCGCGCTCCTCTCCAATGGCTCCGAGGACACCAAGGGCTCCGAGGCCGCCCTGGCGGCGCACGCCGCGCTGGCGGAGGCGTGCGGGGACGCGGGCTGGTTCAAGGGCAACTGCGAGGGCGGCGACATCCTGGCGGGTCGCTTTGATGTGATCGTCACGGACGGTTTCACAGGCAACGTCGCGCTCAAGACCATCGAGGGCACGGCCAAGTTCATCCTTGGGCGCGTGAAGGGGGCGGTGGAGCAGAGCACGAGGGCAAAGCTTGGCGCCGGCCTCCTCAAGCCCTCACTCAAGGCCGTCGCCGCGGAGCTCTCCGGCGACGACTACGGCGGTGCCATGCTCCTGGGGGTCAAGGCCCCCGTCCTCATTGGCCATGGGGCGACCTCGCGCGAGGCCGTTAAGAACGGGACTCTCGCCTGCGCAAGGGCGGTCCGCGAAGGGCTTGTGGACAAGGTGGCGCAGCAGGTCTCGTAGGGTTTGGCGTACCCCAACAGGGTACAATCGTCAGGATTCGTTAATCTGCCGGCCGTGGCTCGGTGCCGCGGCCGGTTGCACGATGGGGAGGCAACCATGAGCCACGATCAGATCCTGGAGAAGGTCATCGGCCTTACCGCCGACGAGCTGGAGGTAGACCCCTCCACTCTTGGTGAGGACACCGAGTTCAAGAGCCTTGGCGCAGACTCCTTCGACCTCCTGGAGCTCGTCACTTCGTTTGAGGACGAGTTTGGCAAGGAGCTTCCCGACGACGAGCTCCAGTCCATCGTCACGATCGGCGATGCGGTCAAGACCATCGAGAGCGCCCAGTAGGTGAGCCGGTTGGGGATTGAGAGGAGCATCGCGCGCGTCGAGGAGATCGTCGGCCACCACTTTGAGGACCGAAGGCTGATCACCTCGGCCATCACGCATCCGTCGGCGGTGGAGAACCAGCCCGTGTCAGCCTCATACGAGAGGCTCGAGTTCCTGGGGGACTCCATCCTCGGCGCCATGGTCGCGACCGACCTCTTCGAGGCGTTCCCCAGCATGGACGAGGGAGAGCTCACACGCCTCAAGATCTCGCTCGTCTCGGGGAAGACGCTCAGCGAGGTCGCAGGCGACCTGGGAATTGGCGACGTGATCGTGTTCGGCGAGTCCGAGAAGGGCACCGGGGCGCGGGGTATGCACTCGGCCCTCGAGAACGTGTACGAGTCGATCGTGGGGGCGCTCTACCTGGACGCCGGGTTTGAGGTCACGCACGAGTTCGTTTCGAGGACGCTCGCCCCGCACATGTCGCCCCAGCTCGCGAAGCGGCCCATCTCGCCCAAGTCCCGCCTTCAGGAGGTGACCCAGCGCGACCTTCGCTGCGCCCCCGAGTACAAGCTCGTGGGGGAGGAGGGGCCGGCGCACAAGCCCACCTTCACGAGCGTCGTCTTTGTGGATGGCGCACGCGTCGGGCGCGGCTCGGGCTCCTCGAAGAAGGAGTCGGAGTCCGAGGCGGCGCTCGACGCGCTGCGGCGCATGGGATACATGGACTCCGACGGCCTTGACGACGCGGCGGGGGGAGAGGGGGAGTAGCCCCCCCTCTCGGGAAGGTGTCTGGCACGTGTATCTGAAGTCGCTCACGCTCAAGGGGTTCAAGTCCTTCGCGGACCGTACGGCCATGGTCTTTGACCCTGGCCTCAACGTGGTCGTGGGGCCAAACGGCAGCGGCAAGTCGAACATCTCGGACTCGATCCTGTGGGTCCTGGGCGAGCAGAGCGCCAAGATGCTGCGCGGCCAGGCCATGGAGGACGTGATCTTCTCCGGCTCCTCCGGAAGGCAGGCCGTGGGGCTGGCCGAGGTCACGCTGGTCCTGGACAACTCGGACCACACGCTCCCCATCGAGTTTGGCGAGGTGGCCATCACCCGAAGGATGTATCGCTCGGGTGAGTCAGAGTACCTGATCAACGGTGCACCCGCCAGGCTACGCGACATCACCGACATCCTGCACGACTCCGGCCTGGGCAAGGACACCCACTCAATCATCAGTCAGGGTAAGCTCGACAGCGTCCTCTCGAGCAGGCCAGAGGAGCGACGCGAGCTCATCGAGGAGGCGGCGGGCATCAGCAAGCATCGCCGCCGCAAGGAGCGCTCGCAGCGAAAGCTCCAGGGAATGCAGGAGAACCTTACCCGGGCCAAGGACATCGAGCGCGAGATCAACCGCCAGCTCAAGCCGCTCGAGCGTCAGGTGGACAAGGCAAAGCGCGCGCACGACCTGCAGGGGCGGCTCGCCGAGCTCAACACCACGCTCGCGGTGGACGACCTCAGGCAGCTCCAGGCGCGCTACCAGCGCCTCTCCGAGCGCGGCAAGGAGGCAGACGCCGCCATCGAGCTCGCCCAGTACCGCCTGGACGAGAAGAACCACGACCTGGAGAAGTACCAGTCGCTGCTTGAGCAGAAGGGCATCTTCGTTGGCGACCTGGGCGAGCAGCGTCGCAGGATGCAGGACCTCCTCGGGCGCATGGACTCCGACATGCGCCTTCTCGAGGAAAAGGGCAAGAACATGGTCTCGCGCCTCTCCGAGATGCGCATGAGCCTCTCCGCCATGGAGCGCCAGCGCGCGCAGGCCGAGGACGAGCACGCCAAGGTCGCGGAGGAGCTGGAGGAGGCAACCGCACGCACACGGGAGCTGAGGGGCCGCGTGAGCGAGCTGGGCCCGCAGGCAAAGGACGCCGCGGACGAGAGGCGCAGGCTCGGCTCTCGCCAGTCGCAGCTCACGGCAGACCAGCGCGCCGCCCAGCGCGAGGCGGACCAGGAGACGCTGGAGTATGCCAAGCTGCGCGACCAGATATCTAACTCCGAGGTCGAGGACGGCATGTTCCAGAGCCGCCTAGACCAGATCGCCGACGACCTTGCCACCGCGACCGAGGCGCTCTCGCAGCGCAGGGCGCAGGAGGAGGAGTGCCGCACGTCGCTCGAGGCGGCCCGCTCCCGCGAGCGCGAGGCGGACGACGCCATCAGGTCGTGCAAGGACGAGGTCAGGGCTGCCCGCAGCGCGGAGCAGGAGAGCCGCTCGAGGCTCTCGAAGGCCCGCGCCAACCTGGGGGCCCTTGAGTCCGTGGACGAGCAGGCGCAGAACTCGTCCCAGCTGGTGGCATCCCTCACGAAGGGGCCAGACGGCAGCCTGGTGAGGTGCCGCCTCGCCGACCTCGTGGAGGCGCCCGACGAGCTGGAGGGCGTGGTGGAGCGCCTGCTGGGCGACGACCTGGGGGCATTGGTAGTCTCGTCCGGTGACGACGCAGCCAGGCTTGCCCAGACCGCCTTGGGGTCCAAAGCAAAGGGCCGCGCCGCCATCGTGAGCATGGACGAGGCCGGAGGGGGGAACGCGGACGGCGACGGCCTGCCCGGGGAGTCCCTTCTCGCGAGGCTGCGCGTGCGCGACGACGCCGACGGGCTGGTCTCGTCGGTGCTGGGCGGGGTCCGCGTGGTCCCCGATGCCCGCGCCGCCCTCGAAGCCCATGCCAGCGCTCCCGGGCTCACGTTCGTGACGCCGGAGGGGGTCACCGTCCTGCCCGACGGGCGCACCTACGTGGGGCTCGCGTCCAACGCCGAGCAGGGCGCCCTCGAGCGCAAGCGACGCATCCGCTCCCTCCGCGAGGGGATGGGCGAGCTGGAGTCCGCCCTTGCCGATGCCACTGGGGCGATCTCCTCTGCCGAGGCGCGTCTCTCCTCCGCCCGCGAGGGGAGCGCACAGGCTAAGGGCGAGGTCGCGGGCCTCTCCGGCGAGCTGTCGTCCGTCACGGCGGAGATCGGTCGCCTTGAGGCGCAGATCCGCAAGGCGGAGTCCGAGCGAGCCCAGGTGACCAAGGGACGCGAGGCCGCTGCGGCGCGCACGGGCAAGGCGCGCCAGGAGGTCGAGAGGCACAAGGCAGCCGCGGAGGCCGCCAAGGAGCGGGCCGCTCGGCTCTCCGATGAGCTCGACGAGGTATCGGGCAAGCGCCAGCAGGCCTCCCGCAAGGAGAACGATCTGGAGGGAAGGCTTTCCGAGGCCAAGCTCAAGCTCGCCACCGTGTCCGAGCGAAAGAACCACCTCGCGGTCCGTGAGGAGCAGCTCGCGCGCCAGGTGGCGGACATCGACAAGAGGCGCGAGCAGACCGAGCAGGGGGCGGCAGCGCTCGACGTGCTGAGGCTGAGGGTCGAGCCCCTCCACGAGCGCTACGACGCCATACACGAGCGCGCACTCGCCTGGGCCGCACGGCTCAAGGACCGCGCGTCCCTCGCCGAGGCCGACTCCGACTCGCTCAAGCGCACCATCGGCGAGGCCCGCCAGGCGGTCGATGCCGCGTCCACCGAGCTTGAGGGCGCCAAGACCACCGCCAACGACGTCAAGGTCGAGATGGGTAGGCTCGAGGTCCAGGTGGAGAATGCCATCCAGGCCATCACCGCCGACGGCTACGTGTTAGAGGACGCGCTCGCTCTTCCCGAGCCCGAGGACCGCGAGGCCATGGAGCGCGAGGTGGAGCGTCTGCGCAAGCAACTCTCCGGCATAGGCCCCGTCAACGAGGTTGCGATGGACGAGTACACCCGACTCAAGGCGCGCGCGGACTACATCGGCGCCCAGGTCGAGGACCTCGAGAAGGCCAGGAAGTCGCTCCAGAAGATCACGCAGGCGATCGAGCGCAAGATGCGGCGCCAGTTCCTGGTGGTGTTCGACCGCGTCAACGCAAACTTCACGGAGATCTTCGCGATGCTCTTCCCCGGAGGGCATGCGCACATCGAGATGACCGACCCCGACCACCTGGACGAGACGGGCATCGAGATCGTGGCACAGCCCCGCGGCAAGAGGATCCAGAAGATGACCCTCATGAGCGGAGGCGAGAAGTCCCTCACGGCTCTCGCGCTGCTCTTTGCGGTATATAAGACCAGGACCGTCCCCTTCTACGTGTTCGACGAGGTGGAGGCGGCACTGGACGACGCGAACCTCTCAAAGCTGCTCGACGCCATCGAGCTGCTGAAAGAGGACACCCAGCTCATCGTCATCAGCCACCAGCGCAGGACGATGGAGCAGGCGGACGTACTCTATGGCGTGTCGATGCAGGCCGACGGCGTGAGCCACGTCGTGAGCCAGCGGCTCGACCGCTCCACGGGAAAGGTGGTGCAGGCTTAGATGGGACTTAGGGACCGGCTCAGGAAGGGCCTCTCACGCTCGCGCGAGACGCTCTCAGAGATCTTCTACATGGGCGGCGAGGTCGACGAGGACTTCTGGGAGGACCTCGAGGACCACCTCGTGATGGACGACATGGGCGCCGAGGTGGCCATGCGCGTCACCGACGACCTGCGCGAGCAGGCGGCGAGGGAGGGGCTTCGCACGGCGAGGCAGCTCAGGGCCGCGTTGGCCGAGCGCATCTCGCATGAGTTTGCAATAGCAGATCGTGACCCCTTCGAGGACCTTCCCTCGTGCGTGCTCTTCGTGGGCATCAACGGCGCGGGCAAGACCACCACGGTGGGCAAGCTCGCGGGCGTCGCAAGGGGAGAGGGGAGGTCCTGCCTCATCGGCGGTGCCGACACCTTCCGTGCGGCGGCGATCGAGCAGCTCGAGGTGTGGGGCCAGCGCTCCGGGGTCGAGGTCGTGACGCGCGAGCGCGGGGCGGATCCCGCCAGCGTGTGCTACGACGTCCTCGAGCGCGCCGAGAGGGACTCGGCAGACCTCGTGCTGATCGACACCGCGGGGAGGCTCCACACCTCGCCCGAGCTCATGCGCGAGCTCCAGAAGGTGGTCAGGGTCACACGCAAGCGCGCCACCATGCCCGTGAGCGTGGTCTTGGTGATCGACGCGACCACCGGACAGAACGGCCTTGCCCAGGCGACCGAGTTCAACGAGGCGCTCGACCTCGACGGACTCATCGTCACCAAGCTCGACGGCACCGCCAAGGGCGGCATCGCCGTGGCAATCTCACACACCCTCGGACTGCCGATCTATCGCATCGGCGTGGGCGAGGGGATCGACGACCTCCAGTCCTTCGACGCGGCGGAGTTCTCACGCGCGCTCGTGGGTGACGGAGAGGGGGAGTAGCTCATCATGTTCAACAGCCTGTCCGACCGTCTCCAGGGCACCTTCGACAAGCTCCGCGGCAAGGGCCGCCTGACCGAGGACGACATCAACTCTGCCATGCGCGAGATCCGCATGGCCCTGCTCGAGGCCGACGTCAACTACCGCGTGGTGAAGACGTTCGTCTCCGCCTGCAAGGAGAAGTGCATGACCTCTGAGGTCCTGGACTCCCTCACGCCGGCGCAGAACGTGGTCATGATCGTCCTGGACCAGCTAACCAAGCTGCTAGGCTCCACCGAGTCCAAGCTCGTCCTGGCCCAGAACCGCACGCCCAACGTGATCATGCTCGTGGGCCTGCAGGGCTCCGGCAAAACCACTGCTGCAGCCAAGCTGGCCTACCTGCTGAAGGGGCAGGGTCACAGCCCCCTGCTTGCGGCATGCGACACGCACCGCCCCGCCGCGGCAGACCAGTTGCAGACGCTGGGCAACGAGATTTCCGTCCCCGTGTTCCGTGGCGACGGCAAGGACGCGGTTGCCGTGGCGAGGGACTCCATCCAGGAGGCGGTCGACCATCTCAACGACATCGTCATCGTCGACACCGCCGGCCGCCTGCAGGTCGACGAGGAGATGATGCAGGAGGCGGTGGACATCAAGTCTGCCGTCAAGCCCGACCAGATTCTCATGGTAGTCGATGCAATGACCGGTCAGGACATCGTCAACGTCGTCCGCGAGTTTGCTGAGCGCGTGGACTTCGACGGCGTCATCATGTCCAAGCTCGACGGTGACGCGCGTGGCGGCGGTGCCCTCTCGGTGCGCGAGGTCACGGGCAAGCCCATCAAGTTCGTCTCCATGGGCGAGAAGCCCGACTCCCTCGAGGTCTTCCACCCCGACAGGATGGCCAAGCGCATTCTGGGCATGGGCGACGTCTATGGAATCATCGAGCAGGCGCAGAAGGTCGCCGACGAGAAGCAGGTGGAGGACGCCGAGCGCATGCTGCTCGAGGGCTTCACCATGGACGACTACCTTGGCCAGCTCCAGCAGATCCGTAAGATGGGCGGCCTCCAGAAGATGATCGGGATGCTTCCCGGCGGCGAGCGCATGCTCCAGCAGGCGGGCAACCAGGCGGACGAGAGCCAGCTCACCAAGGTCGAGTCGATCATCAGGTCGATGACCAAGGAGGAGCGAAAGAAGCCCAAGAAGATCAACGGGCAGCGCAGGAAGCGCATCGCCGCAGGTTCCGGCCACACTGTCCAGGACGTGAACCAGGTCCTGAAGCAGTGGGACCAGATGAACAAGATGATGGGCAAGATGCGTCAGATGACGCAGGTCTCCCCCAAGGGGAAGAAGAAGGGCTCCACCTCGCGCAAGCAGATGCGCCAGATGCGCGGCATGATGAAGAACATGGGTATTGGTGGCATGAACGGCCTGGGCAACATGGACATGGACCAGATCGCCAAGCTTGGGGGCAAGAAGTTCTAGGGTCCTCCCGCGCGAGGCATCGCTGTTTGGGACGGTCAAGACGACGGGGCGCATCGGGCCAACGAACTGGCTCGGTGCGCTCCGTTTGTTTGTGGCCGTTCCGCGAGGCCTTGCGCCAAGTCCGTGCCGGTTTGAAGGGCTCAAAGAAGGGGAGAGGGGCGTCTCCCGTGTCCGACGCCGCACGTCGCGCCCCCGCTCGGGGAGGGTCCCCTGGTCAAAGAAGGGGAACAGGTCACCCGGTACGGACGAGCCTTGGTCAGAGAGCAAGCCTCCCCCCGCTGGTGATGGCCGCTGGCCGCACGGTAATCCCCCTGCCATCATCCCTCCGAGCGCCTCCCACACGGTAGCGGACTCCCCTTCCTGGGGGGAGAACCCTGGCTCCTCGCAGGCGGCTTTAGACAGAGTGGACTATTGGGTTGACTTTCCCTAGTTGACATCCAGCCAAGTCTCCAGCCTTGGAAGAAGGTTGCTTGCGCGAGCAATCTGCTGCCAGCCTACCGTCTCCTCTGCTGCCGATGGCAGCTGCGTCCTGAAATGAGCACTCACAAGGGGAACTCACTGCCAAAGTTGCGATGTTGATAGTGGCTCAACTGGGGGAACGCAATCCCCCGGGCCCTACGTGGCAGCAAACGACCGATATGAGCACGCGCATCGGGAGTTTGCTGCCAAGTGAGCGTCTTTCAACCTTCGATTGGCAGCTGCTTCCTGGTTTGAGCACTCACATCGGGAGTCTGTTGCCAGTAGGCGTGCCGCGGGAGGAGTACCTGGAGTCTTTGAAGGTGTAGGGACGCCACTGCTTAATCACCCTAAGCCTCCTGTGGATTCGGCAACCGAATGCTTAGCCGCACTAGCCCCCATGCTGATTTCCGGCACTTTTGCTCGCACGAGGGCTAGAAGGGTTAAGGAATTTGCTTCGAAATCCACATGAGGGCTAGTGCGGCTAGGCAACAGGCTCTCAAAACCGCACGAGGTCTAGGGAAACTAAGCGCATGTCGCAGAACATGCATGTGCTTGGGGAATACAGGGCGTCGCGATTGACCTCCCCTCCATTCCCTGACTATGGGCAGGTTCGTGAGGATGGCTGGTTGCGTGTCCCTCTGCATTTCTGGTTTTGCCGGGAGCAGAACTGCATGTCTTCACAGGCATCTGGTCAGATGGCTCCCACGGGTCTGTCCTCGTTGCGGGCGCAGGCTCCCAGGCGGCCGGCGGGAGGGGTCAGGGGCACGACCCTCGCTCTTCTCCCCCAAACGAGAAGCCTCCCGTCCCCCAACCTAGGGAACGGAAGGCAATCAAAACCCCTCGAGATGGGTCGCAGCCCCGTCGTGTGGTGACGCCTAGCTGTGGACCACCACGACGTCCCCGACCTTCACCAGCGAGTACAGCGTCTTTGCCGCATCGGACGGCAGGTTCACGCAGCCATGGCTGCCGTCGGTCTGATAGATGGTCCCGCCAAAGGAGCTGCGCCAGCTGGCGTCGTGGAAGGCGACCATGTTGCCCACGAAGGGCATCCAATAGCTGACCTGGCTCTTGTAGTCTGGCTCGCCGTCGCCGTTCTCGTCCTCTCCGATGAGCGTCTGGTTGGTGCCCATGTACGAGTCGATGGTGTACACGCCCTCGGGCGTCCCGTGCCCCTTGGAGGTGTTGCCGGACACGCAGTCGCTCTCCCAGATGAGGTTGCCGCTTTCGTCGTACATCCTCACGTGCTGCTCGCTGAGGTCGCAGTCGATGTAGCGGCTGCCCCAGTCGGCCCCGCCGGGGTTGTAGGTCGCTGCCGTGGTCTTCCAGGGGATCTCGACCGACGCCGCCTTGCCGGCCTGGATGTTTGCCGCCAGGGACTGTGCCAGGGAGGACCCGTCGAGCACCCATCCGTACGTGCCGCCCGATACCGTCACCTGCTTGCCGTACGGAGTGGTGTAGGTGCGGGAGGTTCCGACGGTGTCGTACTGCTTGGACAGGTCACCCGTCGCCCAGGTGGTGATGGCGTTGGTGTCGAGCGAGACCGAGAGGTCGTCCCCCACGCTGACCCACTTAGAGATGGTGTCCGCGTCCACCGTGGCGGCGGTCGAACCGTTGACGGTGAGGGTCTGCGTCGCGGCGAGGTAGGAGTTCGCCGTGGACGCCGCGGTCTTCAGGTTCTCGTCGTCCTTGGTGACGGTGGGCTGCTGCAGGCTGTCCGATCCCAGCTCCAGCGTGGTCTGGCCAGAGTCGATGGCCGCCTCCACCGCCTTCTCGACGGCGGATTCGTCCAGGGCGGTGCCCTGCTGCTCGGCAGTGATCGCGTAGGTCTTGCTCGACGAGTCGTAGGCGATCGTGGCGTTGGTGGGGGCGGTCGCGCTCGCATTGACCTTGTCGACGGCGGCCTTGACCAGGGCGGTGAGCTTGTCCTTGTCGTAGGAGGGGGAGAGGCTCACGGTGATGTTGTTTCCACGCGCCACTTTGACGGGCCACAGCCACGCGTTGGAGGCGGACTGGATCGCCTGCGCGATCGTTTCGGTCCCGCTTGCGTAGTCGATGTCCGACGCGCCAACGGTGAGTGACAGTCCCTCGCCCGACACCGCCAGCGAGTAGTTGCTGACGGTGCTCGCCTTCTCCTCCGCGACCGACTGGGCGGTCTTGAGCGAGGCATCCTCGCCGTTCACAGTCGTGTTGGGCATGAGGACCCTCGACCAGGCGACGACCCCTCCCAGGTAGACTCCGCCAACGACCCCAGCGCACACCAGGGCCACCTTGGCGCCCTTGGGAATGCCGCCCTTGCGACTGTGTGGCCTGTCTCCCCTGCTTTGCTTGCGGCTGCGGCTGGGCCCGTCGTGGTGGTGCGCCCCCACCGACGCGTCGTGCGAGAGGTGCGTGGGCACGATGGGCTTTGGTGCCAGCACGGTCTTGGCGGGATCGCCCTCGGGGGCGTCCCCCTGCCTGTTGTCCTTGTCGTCTTGCACGTGTGCTCCCTCGTTGCGTGCCGGTTCCGTTGCCCGGCCGCGCCTTGTTTCCTGTCGGGGTATTCTACCCCTCGAGAAAGAGAAGGGGCGAATGGTTGGTGCGCAGATGACAATTACACGGATAGCAGATGAATCTGACCCTAGGCTCGATGTGTACACGCGACTCTCGGACCGGCAGCTGAGGAGCCTTGCGGACCCGTCGCAGGCAGTGGTCGTATGTGAGTCCCTTCTCGTCATCAAGGTCGCCGTTGAGCGCGGTCTTGAGCTGCAGTCGGTATTGGTGGACGAGAGGCACCTGGACAACCTGCTCCAGACCGTCCCCGCCCTGGATGGTATGGACGTTCCCATCTACACCGCCACGCGCGATCAGCTTCAGGGGGTCACGGGGATCAACGTCCACCGTGGGTATTTCGCCGCCGCGAGGAGGCCGCGACCCAGGGGGCTGGGAGAGGTGCTCGAGGGTGCGGGTCGCATCGCCGTCCTCGAGGGGCTCGTGGACATCACCAACGTGGGCGCGCTCTTCCGCTCCGCCGCGGCGCTCGGGGTCGACGGGATCGTCCTCGCGCCGCGGTGCGCCGACCCCCTCAACCGACGCTCCGTGCGAGTGAGCATGGGGACCGTTTTCGTGCTTCCCTGGGCCGTCGCCCCGGAGCCGTGGCCGCAGTCGCTTCTCGGCGAGCTGGGCGAGAGGGGCTTTCACACCGTGGCCCTGGCGCTCGACGACCGGGCCGTCCCCATAGATGACCCCTCGCTCGCGGGCCACGACCGCCTGGCCCTCTTCTTTGGCAGCGAGGGCTGGGGCCTCTCGGACCAGGTGCTCGAGGGTGTCGACTCAACGGCGATCATCCCGATGCAGAGGGGCGTCGACTCGCTCAACGTGGCGGCGAGCAGCGCGGTCGCGTTCTGGGAGCTCTGCTCCCGCGGCAGGTCGTAGGCACCCGTCGCGAGTCCGCCGCGACCCCGACGAATTGCGGGTCTCGCGGTCCCGGCGGACAGACTCGCGCAATCTTGGGTAATAGGCAAACAGGCACCAAGCCGTGTCATGCCCGCGGCACAGAAGGAGAAACCCACGATGGACATGGATAACAGAAAGCGACGGCAGTCGATGATCATCTACGTGATCATCGCCATCATCGTCGCGATAGCGTTGAGGTCGACGCTGTACCCTAGCATCGTCTCGAGCCAGGTCAAGGAGGTCAGCTACACCGACTTCCTGTCGATGGTCGACGACGACAAGGTGTCCGAGGTCAACCTCGACACCTCAAACAGCCAGATCCGCTTCAAGCTCAAGGACCAGGACGGAAGCATCCAGTACTACGAGACCACGCTCTTCCCCAACGACGACTCGCTGGTGAGCCGCCTGGAGGAGCACAACGTTGACGCGTCTGCCGAGATCCCGGACGACTCCAACAACATGTGGCTGTACCTGCTCCTGTCGTATGGCATTCCGCTGCTGATCATCTTTGGCGGTGGCTGGCTCTTCAACCGCCAGCTCAAGAAGTCGATGGGCGACGACGGCCCGTCGATGAACTTTGGCGGCGGCTTTGGCCTCGGAGGAGGCGGGCTCGGGAAGTCCGGCGCCAAGGAGGTCAAGGGCGAGGACACCGGCGTGACCTTCAAGGACGTTGCCGGCCAGGACGAGGCAAAGGACTCGCTGCGCGAGATCGTGAGCTTCCTGGAGGACCCGCAGAAGTACAACGACATCGGAGCGCGCTGCCCCAGGGGCGCCCTGCTCGTGGGCCCTCCGGGCACGGGCAAGACCCTGCTCGCCAAGGCGGTTGCCGGCGAGGCGGACGTCCCGTTCTTCTCCATCAGCGGATCCGAGTTCGTCGAGATGTTCGTGGGCCGTGGCGCCGCAAAGGTGCGCGACCTGTTCAAGCAGGCCAAGGAGAAGGCCCCCTGCATCATCTTCATCGACGAGATCGATACCGTCGGCAAGAAGCGTGACACGAGCATCAACTCCAACGACGAGCGCGAGCAGACGCTGAACCAGCTCCTTGCCGAGATGGACGGCTTCGACAACCACAAGGGCATCGTGGTCCTGGCGGCCACCAACAGGCCCGACTCGCTCGACCCTGCCCTAACGCGCCCCGGCCGCTTTGACCGCCGCATCCCCGTCGAGCTTCCCGATCTCGCCGGCCGCGAGGCGATCCTCAAGCTGCACGCCGGCGACGTGAAGATGGAGCCCGGCGTCGACTTTGGCGCCGTCGCCCGACAGACCCCCGGCGCCTCGGGCGCCGACCTCGCCAACATGATCAACGAGGCGGCACTGCGCGCCGTCAGGTTTGGCCGCAAGCGCGTCACCCAGGAGGACATCGAGGAGTCCGTCGACACCGTCATCGCGGGCGAGAAGAAGAAGAAGTCCACGGTCCTCTCCGAGCACGAGAAGGAGGTCGTCGCCTACCACGAAACCGGCCACGCCATCGTCGCGGCCGTCCAGGACGGCAAGGCGCCCGTCTCCAAGATCACGATCGTGCCCCGAACCTCCGGCGCCCTGGGCTTCACCATGCAGGCGGAGGAGGACGAGCACTACCTCACCACGCGCGAGGAGTACGAGCAGCGCATTGCCGTGCTCTGCGGCGGCCGTGCGGCCGAGGAGCTGATCTTTGGCCAGATGACCTCGGGTGCCGCCAACGACATCGAGAAGGCCACCAAGATCGCCCGCGCCATGGTCACGCAGCTGGGGATGTCCGACAGGTTTGGAATGACCGCCCTCGGCGAGACCACCAACCGCTACCTGGGCGGCGGCATGGAGCTCACCTGCTCCGAAGGCACGCAGCGCGAGGTGGACGAGGAGGTCCAGCGCCTGGTCGAGGCCGGGCACCAGACCGCCCTCAAGACCCTGCGCGAGAACCGCTTCAAGCTGCACGAGATCGCGCACTACCTCCAGAAGAAGGAGACGATCACGGGCGAGGAGTTCATGAACATCCTCAACCGCGACGACGGATTCGCGCCGCGCTATCAGGCAAACCCCGAGGCATAGGCGGGGGAGAGACGCGCAACAAGGCGGGGGAGGGGCTGCCGGTGACGGCGGCCCCTCCCCCTTACGCACCACGCTGGCTGGCGTTCCTTCCTACGCCGTGGGCTTCCTCTCGCTCAGGATGCCCTCGCGATAGGCGGAGAGGAGCCGTGAGAGGTCTCGGATCTGCCTGCGGATGTCGGCGCCCGTGTCGGTGTCCGCAATCCTGAGCTCGTGGGGCTCGCGCTCTATCACCGTCACATCGCTCTCGATGTCGGCGTTATCGTCCAGGGCGGCCTCCACGCTCTGGAAGGGGCGGTGCGCCTTGATGCGCATGCCGTCCGAGCCGGAGATGAGCGTGTATCCCGCGATGCCAGTCTTCTTGTGGTAGGCGGAGCAGAACCCGCCGTCGATCACCAGGAGGCGACCGCCGGCGCGACTGGGGCTCTCGCCGTCGATGGCCTTTACCGGGCGGTGTCCGTTCACGATGTGCCCGCGTTCGCCGTCGAGGCCAAACTCCTCCAGGATGCGCGCACAGACGCCTTGGTCGTGGGTGAGCCGGTAGTACGGGTCCTCCGGTTCCTCCCAGGTTGAGCGGTCGTCGACGAAGGTGCGCTCGAAGGTCTTCACCACGCGCCCCGAGAGGGGGGAGTGGCGCCCGCACCACAGGTACCACATCCAGTCGAGCGAGGCCTGGTCTCCCACATGCCATGCGCGGCGTGCGATGCGGTCGCAGAAGTCCATGTACTCGCGGCCGGAGTATTCCCGGCCCTCACAGGTGACCCTGCTGAAGCTGCCGTTCTCCTCCAGGGGAAGGCAGCCGTGGAACAGCAGGTTGCCGTTGCGCACCAGGTAGATGCTCCCGCGCTCGTATAGAAACTCAACCTGGCGGCGCAGCCTCTCGCTCGACTTGAACGAGCGCACGAGCCCGTCGAGGACGCGCCTCTCGTCTGCGTCGAGCTCGTAGGGGTGAGCGGTGTTGATGGTGGGGAAGTCGCAGGTCCTGAGGGCGTGCGGCACGCCGTCGATGGTGACCGTTCCGTCCACGACGTCGATCTTGTCCAGCAGGAGCCTTCCCTCCATCCCAAACTCGGGGTTGCGCATGATCAGCTGCCCCTCGAGCTTGAAGAGGATGACGCTGATGGCCTTCTCCATGGGGGAGATCACGTCGTACTCCACGTAGTTGCGGTCGGCGAAGAGCGCGAGCTCCCTCAGGCTGATGCCGTAGGCGCCCTCCAGCACGTCGAGCGTGCGGTAGCGGACGTTGTTGCGCACCACCGACGCCACGCAGGCCTCGGAGCCGGCGGCAGCGCCCATCCAGCTGATGTCGTGGTTGCCCCACTGGATGTCGAGCGAGTGGTAGGCCATGAGGCTGTCGATGATCCTGTCGGCGTGGGGCCCGCGGTCGAAGATGTCGCCTACCAGGTGCAGGTGGTCGACGGCCAGGCGCTTGATGAGGGAGGAGAGGGACACGATGAAGTCGTCCGTTGCCTCCGTCCCCACTATCGAGGCGATGATCTGCTCGTGGTACTCGTGGCGGCTCGTCTCACCCTCGCCCGACGCGTGGAGGAGCTCGTCGATGATGTAGGCGTAGGAGACGGGCATGGCCTTGCGGACCTTGGAGCGCGTGTACAGGCCGCTCAGGCGCCGCGCAAGCCGCACCAGGAGGAACAGCGTGTGGGCGTACCACTCGTCGCTCGTCTCGCCCGCCTCGTGCATGCGGCGGAGCTTCTCCTGCGGGTAGTAGATGAGGGTGCAGAGGCTGGCGCGCTGAGCGCTTCCAAGCTCGGTCGAGAACAAGCGGTCCACCTGCTCGCGGATGACCCCCGAGCAGTTGTTGAGGATGTGCAGGAACGCCTCGTACTCGCCGTGGACGTCGCTCATGAAGTGCTCGGTGCTCTTGGGGAGGTTGAGAATCGCCTCGAGGTTGATGATCTCGGTGAACGCCGCCTGCTGCGTGGGGAAGCTCTTCGAGAGCAGCTCGAGGTAGCGCTCATCCTCCGGGCCCAGGGGCTCCTCCGCCCCGTTTCCCGCCGTTCTCTCGGTTTCCCTCTGGTCCAGGGTCATGCGCATGTCTCCCTTCGCTGTGGTGTCACGAAGATTCTCGCGCAACGGGGAAGGGGAAAGCTTTTATATCGCAACGGAATCGGCGGGGGAGCCGCAACGGGCGGCGCAGCGCGCAAGGTGTGTCCTTTGGGTGGAGCGTCCGTGTGGCTTGGGTGACGGGCGGATGCGGCGGGCGTTCCAGGTGTCGATACGGTTAAGGGCTCCCGACCGCGGCAGGCGCGCGTTGCGGCGTGCTATCATGCGCTCTGTTGCTGTGATGGGGAGAGTACCCGGGGCAGCGCGACCCACAGAGAGCGGGCATGGTGAGAGACCGCGGTCGCGTCCCGGAGAAGATCACCCCGGAGCTGCGGCCCCAAAGCGCCCTTGGGCGTGAGTAGGCGTCGCCGGAGTGGCCGCCGAGACAGGCCAGCCGAGTTTCGGGGGAGACCCCTTGCTGGGTGGTTCACAAGCGGAGCATGCCACAGGGCGCTTCGTCCCAGCAGAACGGGACGGGCGCCCTTTGTCTGGGACACCCGGGAAGAGAGAGGTGAGCGAGAGGTGGCGAATCAGTACAAGAAGACGATGAACCTCCCCAAGACAGGCTTTCCCATGCGGGCTAGCCTGGCCCAAAACGAGCCCAAGCGGCTCAAGGACTGGGAGGACAACGACGTCTACGGACTGATGCTCAAGAAGAACGAGGGGCACGAGAAGTTCGTGCTGCACGACGGCCCTCCCTACGCCAATGGACCGATCCACCTCGGCCACGCGCAGAACAAGATCAGCAAGGACATGATTAACCGCTACTGGGCGATGAGGGGCTACCAGACCCCGTACGTCCCCGGTTGGGACTGCCACGGCCAGCCCATCGAGCACAAGGTCGAGGAGACGCTCGGCACCGCCAAGTTCAACCAGCTCCCCACCGTCAAGATCCGCGAGCTCTGCAGGACCATGGCCGTGGAGCAGGTGGACACGCAGCGACAGGGGTTCAAGCGCCTGGGCGTCCTCGCCGAGTGGGACAACCCCTACCTCACCTACACGCACGACTACGATGCAACGGACGTCGAGATCTTCAAGGAGATCTTTGACAAGGGCGCCATCTATCGCGGACGCAAGCCCGTGCACTGGTGCTCCCACTGCCACACCGCCCTCGCGGAGGCAGAGATCGAGTACTCCGACGAGGTGAGCCCCGCCATCTTCGTCAGGTTCAGGATGACCACCGTTCCGCAGGGGCTCGAGGCGTACTCGGACAACCTGTGGGTTGACATCTGGACCACCACCCCGTGGACTCTGCCCGCCGACGACTGCGTGATCCTGCACCCCGAGGCCGACTACGTCGCAGTGCTGGTCGATGGCCGCGCCGAGATCATGGCGCGCGCCCTCGTGGAGAGGGACTGCCAGAAGTTTGGCTACGAGGGCTGGGAGCTCGCCAAGGGCAGCGATGGCCAGGAGTGGCACATGAGCGGCGTCGAGCTCGCCCACAACAAGTACGAGCAGCCCATCTTTGGCGACCAGGGCGTCGAGGGCGAGTTCATCTATGCAGACTACGTCACGCTCGAGGACGGCACCGGCGTGGTGCACTCCGCCCCCGGCCACGGCGTGGACGACTACAACGCGGGCATGCGCTTTGGCATCCCCGTGGTGATGCCCGTCGACGACGACGGCGTGTTCTACAAGGGCGAGGGCCTGGGCGCGGGCGGCCCGTGGGGTGGCATGGAGGTCAACGAGGCCAACCCCAAGATCATCCAGTGGCTCTACGACCGTGGCGTGCTCATCCTGCACGAGGACATCACGCACAGCTACCCGCACTGCTGGCGCTGCAAGCGTCCCGTCATCTTCCGCGCCACGAGCCAGTGGTTCGTCTCCATGGACAAGACCGGCCTCAGGGGGCAGGCGCTCGAGGAGCTGGGCAAGGTCCGCTTCTACCCGTCGCACTCGGTCAAGCGCATTGGCTCCATGGTCGAGCAGCGCCCCGACTGGTGCATCTCGAGGCAGCGCAACTGGGGCGTTCCCATCCCCGCCTTCACCTGCCAGGACTGCGGCGAGACGGTCATCAACGACCAGACCCTGGACCGCGTGATCGCCCTCTTCCGCGAGAAGGGCTCCGACGCCTGGTTCACCGACGACCCCAAGGACTACCTGGGCGACGCCTGCACCTGCCCCAAGTGCGGCAGCCACAACCTCAAGGCCAACAGCGACATCCTCGACGTGTGGTGGGACTCCGGCGTGAGCCACACCGCAGTGTGCAAGCACCGCGACTACCTCAAGTTCCCCGCCGACATGTACCTCGAGGGCTCCGACCAGCACCGCGGCTGGTTCATGAGCTCGCTCATGACCTCGGTGGGTGCCTACGGGGTGGCCCCCTACAAGTCCGTGGTCTCGCAGGGCTTCACGCTCGACGGCCAGGGCAGGAAGATGTCCAAGTCGCTTGGCAACGTCATCGACCCCAACAAGGTCTGTGACGAGCGCGGAGCCGACGTCCTCAGGCTCTGGGTCGCCTCGGTCGACACCTCGACCGACGTCCCCTGCGACGAGACGATCCTCTCGCACGTGGGTGACGCGTACCGCAAGATCCGCAACACCCTCCGCTTCCTGCTCGGTGAGCTCGAGGGCCAGTTCGACCTCGCCACCGACGGCGTGCCCGTCGACCAGCTCCTGCCGTACGACCGCCTGGCGCTTGCCCGCATGTGCCAGGTCCACGACGAGGTGAGCAGGGCCTACGAGGGCTACCGCTTCAACCAGGTGTATCGCACGCTGTACGACTACGTGATCACTGAGCTCTCCAACGACTACCTCAACGCGACCAAGGACCGCACCTACTGCGGCGTCCCGGGCTCGCTCGAGCGCAGGAGCGCCCAGACCGTCTGGTCGTACATCCTCTCGATGCTCGTTCACGACCTCCAGCCCATCCTCGTGTACACGACCGACGAGGTCATGCAGTACCTGCCCGAGTCCCTCCGCGACGGCCAGCGCTACGCGGCGCTCCTGGACTGGTTCCAAGCGCCCATGGCGGCGGACGAGTACGAGCCGCTCCTCGCCACGTACGAGGCGATGGTCCGGGCCCGCGGCGCGTTCACCAAGGCCTACGAGGAGGCCGCCGGCAACGGGACCATCGAGGCCAAGACCACCCAGGCGGCTCGCGCGGAGCTCACGCTGCCACACGAGGAGTACGCGCTCCTCACCGGCGACGGCGCCGTCGACCTTGCCGAGGCGTTCGTGTGCTCCGAGGTCTGCGTCCACGAGGGCGACGAGCTCTCGTGCCAGGTCCTTCCCGCCAACGGCGAGAAGTGCCCGCGCTGCTGGAACTGGCGCGAGCTTGGCGAGGACGGGCTCTGCGAGCGCTGCTCCGAGGCCGTCGCCGCCTGTGGTGACGGGGAGTAGCACCTGTGCCCGCAGTCGAGCATAAAAGTTTGGGTCGCCGCCGCAGGGTGGCCGCCCTCGCCTCCACCGCCCTCCTGGCACTGGTCCTCGACCAGGTCACGAAGGCGGTGGTGAGGGCCTCCCTCCCGGTAGGGGAGGCGAGGCCCCTCCTCCCCGGGGTCATCGAGCTTCTCCACGTTGAGAACACCGGGGCGGCCTTCAGCATGGGGGAGGGCGCCACGATGGCGTTCGTCGTGGTCGCGCTCGTCGTCGTTGCCGGGGCCGTCGCCCTCGCGTGGCACGAGCCCCTTCCCGCCTGGCTCTCCGCGCTCCTGGGGTGCGTGGTCGGCGGGGGAGTGGGGAACATGGTCGACCGCATCGCGGCCGGGTCCGTCACCGACTTCCTCGCCACGACGTTCATGGACTTCCCCGTCTTCAACGTTGCCGACATCTTCGTCACCTGCGGCATCGCGGCCTCGCTCGTGGGGTACTGGTGGTGGGACTCGCGGCGCGGTGGTGACGCCTCGTGAGGTGCGTGGTCCGCGAGTTCCTGGTAGGCCCCGAGGGGGACGGCGCCAGGATGGACAGCTTCCTCGCCTCGATGGAGGGCATGCCCAGCAGGTCGGCCTGCGCCCGCCTGATCGAGGGTGGCGAGGTCTTCATCAACGGGACCGAGGCGCGCGACAAGAGCGAACGCGTGCTGCTGGGGGACCGCGTGACTGCCAACGTGGAGATTGAGGAGGACGGCGACGGGCTCCTCTCGCCCAACCCTGGCATACCGCTGGACATCCGCTACGAGGACGACCACCTGATCGTCCTGAGCAAGCAGGCGGGGTTGGTGTGCCATCCCAGCCCCGGCCACGTGAGTGACACCCTGGCAAACGCCCTCGTGGCTCACTGTGGCTATGGGCACCTGGGGATGCTGCAGGGCGACGACAGGCCCGGCATCGTGCACAGGCTCGACATGGACACCTCGGGCCTCATGGTCGCCGCAAAGGACGACCAGACCCAGCGGGCGCTGCAGGACCTCATCAGGCTGCGCGTGCTGGACAGGCGCTACGTTGTGCTGGTGCAGGGGTACGTCGCGCCGTCCGAGGGAACCATCACCACCGGCATCGCCCGATCCAGGCGAGACAGGCTCCGCATGGCGGTGAGCGACGACCCCATGGCGCGCGAGGCCATCACCACCTTCACGACGCTCGAGCGCTTTGAGGCTGGCCGCCGCGACGACGGCTACTCCCTCCTGGAGTGCCACCTCTACACGGGGCGCACGCACCAGATTCGCGTCCACATGGCACACATCGGGCACCAGGTGGTGGGCGACCAGCTCTATGGCAGGGGCGACGAGCGGCAGAACCTCATGCTGGGAAGGCAGTTCCTGCACTCGTGGCACATACGGTTCGACCACCCGGTAACAGGAGAGACGATAGAGCTCGCTGACCAACTCCCGGACGACCTCCTGCGTGTACTAGAATCCCTGAAGGGAACGTCAATGGGTCGCACGGAGGCTGGAGAGCGCATCTGTCCCCAGCTTGGCGTGGGAGACCTCTCCTAGGCCTACGTCGAAAGGCATCTGTCTTGGAACTCAACAGGATGGGGCTGACGCCCATCGTCATCTTCAACGGCGTCATCTGGCTCTTCTTCACCCTCGCCTACTTCTACCAGTTTGTCTACATCATCCGCGTGTGGAGGAGGGGCACGGTCGTCCTGCCCAAGGCAAAGAAGAACCACTGCTATGCCTTCTTCATTGCCGCGCACAATGAGGAGCCGGTCATCGGAAACCTCGTGAGGTCAATCCTGGGCCAGGACTACCCGCGCGAGCTCATCGACTGCTTCGTGGTTGCAGACGCGTGCACGGACAACACGGCCGAGGAGGCGCGCAAGGCGGGTGCCATCACCTGGGAGCGCAACGACCTCGTTCGCAAGGGCAAGAGCTGGGTCATGGACTACGGCTTCAACCGAATCCTCAACGAGTACGGAGACAAGTACGAGGCCTTCTTCGTGATGGATGCGGACAACATCATCGCACCCAACTACGTGAGCATCATGAACCAGGCCTTTGACGCCGGCTACCTGGTGTGCACCAGCTACCGAAACTCCAAGAACTTCGACTCCAGCTGGATCAGCTCCGCCTATGCGCTCTGGTTCATGCGCGAGGCGAAGTTCCTCAACAACGCCCGCATGATGGTTGGCACCAGCTGTGCCATCTCCGGGTCCGGCTGGATGGTCTCGGAGAAGATCGTCCGCGGCATGCACGGTTGGAACTTCCACACCCTCACGGAGGACATCCAGTTCTCCACGTTCTGCTGCGCTCACGGCATCCAGATCGGATACGCCCCCGCCGAGTTCTTTGACGAGCAGCCCGTGGACTTCAAGAGCTCCTGGACGCAGCGCATGCGCTGGACAAAGGGCTTTTACCAGGTGTTCTTCTCGTACAACAAGAACCTGCTAGAAGGCATCCGCAAGGGCAGGTTTGCCTCGTATGACATGCTCATGACCATCGCCCCCGGTATGATCCTCACGCTCCTCTCTGCCGCTGTGAACGCCACCTACCTCATCGTGGGGTCCCTCTCCCACGGCTTCGTCGCCACAAATGCGGAGCTCGCCATGTGTGTTGGCTCGCTCGTGATGACCTTCCTCTCCATGTACGTGGTCTTCTTCCTGCTGGCAGTCCTCACCACGGTGAGCGAGCGGAAGCACATCCACTGCCGCAAGGGTCGCAGGTGGCGCATCTTCACCAACCTGTTCACGTTCCCCATCTTCATGATGAGCTACATCCCCATAACGGTCGTGGCGCTCTTCAAGAAGGTCGAGTGGGTCCCCACCAAACATGACATTGCCGTGAACTTCGACGACGTGATGAGCGAAGGGGCCTAGCGCGACTCCTCGCGGGGAGGGTGCTACAATCGGTCAAAAGTTTTTCGGGAGAAGCGCTGCCCACGTCGGCGCGCGGCAAAGAGACAAGGAGCCCTACATGGCAACGTTCTTCGAAGGGGAATCGCACACCTTCTCCGAGTATCTGCTGGTCCCCGGTTACACCTCTTCGCAGAACATCCCCGCCAACGTGTCGCTCGATACGCCGCTGGTGAAGTACCGCAAGGGGGAGGAGCCCTCAATCAAGCTCCACATCCCCATGGTGTCGGCGATCATGCAGGCCGTCTCTGGTCCGCGCCTTGCCATCGCGCTCGCACAGGAGGGTGGCATCTCGTTCATCTACGGCTCCCAGACGCCTGACGACGAGGCCGCCATGGTCCGTGAGGTCAAGTCGTACAAGGCAGGCTTCGTGGTCTCAGACTCCACGCTCACGCCCGAGATGACGCTTGCCGACGTGCTCGAGATCCGCGACCGCACCGGCCACACCACGATGCCCGTCACCGAGGACGGCACCCCCACCGGCAAGTTCTGCGGCATCGTGACAAGCCGCGACTACCGCGTCTCGCGCGACGACCGCGGCAAGAAGGTCAAGGAGTTCATGACTCCCGCCTCCGAGTGCGTTACCACGGGGACCGACACCTCCCTCAAGGTCTGCAACGACATCATCTGGGACAACAAGATCAACACCCTCCCCGTTGTTGACAAGGACGGCAACCTGTCGTCCCTGGTGTTCCGCAAGGACTACGACTCCCACAAGTCTCGCCCCGACGAGCTCCTGGACGAGCACAAGCGCTACCTCGTTGGCGCTGGCATCAACACCCGCGACTACGCCGAGCGCGTCCCCAAGCTGGTCGACGCCGGTGCCGACGTACTGTGCATCGACTCCTCCGAGGGCTACTCCGAGTGGCAGAAGCTCACCCTCGAGTGGATTCGCGAGAACTATGGCGACTCCGTCAAGGTCGGCGCGGGCAACGTGGTCGATGCCGAGGGCTTTCGCTTCCTCGCCGACTGCGGTGCGGACTTCGTCAAGGTGGGCATCGGCGGCGGTTCCATCTGCATCACCCGCGAGCAGAAGGGCATCGGCCGCGGCCAGGCGTCCGCCCTCATCGACGTGTGCCGCGCCCGCGACGAGTACTTTGAGGAGACGGGCGTGTACGTCCCCGTCTGCTCCGACGGCGGCATCGTGTACGACTACCACATGACCCTCGCCCTCGCCATGGGCGCCGACTTCCTCATGCTGGGCCGCTACTTCGCCCGCTTTGACGAGTCACCCACGCGTCGCCTCAACGTCAACGGCTCCTACGTCAAGGAGTACTGGGGCGAGGGCTCCGCTCGCGCCCGCAACTGGGCACGCTACGACTTGGGCGGCTCCAAGAAGCTCTCGTTCGTCGAGGGCGTGGACTCCTACGTCCCCTACGCCGGCCCGCTCAAGGACAACGTGGACACCTCGCTGACCAAGGTGCGCTCGACCATGTGCAACTGTGGCGCGCTCAACCTGGCGGAGCTACGCCAGAAGGCCAAGCTCACGCTTGTCTCCTCCACCTCGCTCGTCGAGGGCGGCGCGCACGACGTCATCCTCAAGGACTCCAACTCCGACGTCAACTTCCGCTCGTAGCGACTGGTCGAGCCATCCTGGGCCCTGGCAGAGGTCAGGGCCCTTTTTTTGTCGGGCGAGAGGGGCGTGCCACATGCCCCGGGTTCGTTTCGATGGCATGGCGATGCCCGTCTCGCCCGCGCATGCATGCTAGAGTATGCAGGTCACACGTTTTAGGAGGACTTTCATGGCAGACACCAGTGCCCAGAGGGACGGCGAGGCGGGCTTCCCCGCCTATGACGCCCAGGCCATCGAGACCAAGTGGCAGCAGATCTGGGAGGACGAGAAGCTCTACAAGACGGACGAGGACCCCTCCAAGCCCAAGAAGTACGTCCTCGAGATGTTCCCGTACCCCTCGGGGGACCTCCACATGGGCCACGCCCGCAACTACACTATCGGCGACGCCATGGCGCGCCAGGCCCGCATGCGCGGCTACGACGTGCTGCATCCCATCGGCTTTGACGCCTTCGGGCTCCCCGCCGAAAACGCCGCCATTAAGCACCACACCCAGGCGGCGGCGTGGACCTACTCCAACATGGACCAGGCCGTGAGGACCATGCGTCGGATGGGCTTCTCCTATGACTACGATCGCATGGTCAAGACCTGCGAGCCCGACTACTACCGCTGGGGCCAGTGGTTCTTCATCAAGATGTGGGAGAAGGGCCTGGCCTACCGTGCCACCTCGCCGGTCAACTGGTGTCCCACCTGCAAGACCGTCCTTGCCAACGAGCAGGTCGTGGACGGGCGCTGCTGGAGGTGCGGCTCCATCCCTGAGAAGCGCGAGCTGTCGCAGTGGTACCTCAAGATCACCGACTACGCGCAGGAGCTCCTGGACGGCCTGGACGACCTTCCCGGCTGGCCCGACCGCGTGAAGCAGATGCAGCGCAACTGGATCGGGCGTTCCGAGGGCGCCGAGATCGACTTCAAGCTTGCCGCCGAGGACGGCGTGACGCCCACCGACCGCACCATCACCGTGTTCACCACGCGCGCCGACACCCTCTTTGGCGTCAGCTTCATGGTGCTGCCGCCCGAGTCCAAGCTGGCGGAGGAGCTCGTTGCGGGGACGCAGTACGAGGCCGACTTCAGGCGCCTGCGCGAGGCGACCGCCAAGGTGAGCAGCGTCGAGCGCCAGGGCACCAACCGCGAGAAGCACGGCGTCTTCACCGGTCGCTATGTGATCAACCCCATCAACGGCCGCCCCGCGCCGCTTTGGGTCGCCGACTACGTCCTGATGGACTACGGCACGGGCGCCGTCATGGGCGTCCCCTGCGGAGACCAGCGCGACTTTGACTTCGCCCGCAAGTACGGCCTCGAGATCGCCCCGATCATCTGCCAGAAGGACGACCCGCTCTATGAGGACCTGAAGGACGAGCGTGAGCTCAGGGTTACCAGCGTGGACTGGGACGGAGCCATGGAGGCCGAGGGCTACCTCGTGCAGTCCGGCCAGTTCACCGGGCTCAGGGGAGGCAAGCACTCCGAGGGCGTTGACGCTATCGTCGCGTGGCTCGAGGACCACGGCGTGGGTCGCAGGAAGGTCCAGTACCGCCTGCGCGACTGGCTCATCAGCCGCCAGAGGTACTGGGGCAACCCAATCCCCATGATTCACTGCGACCACTGCGGTGACGTTCCCGTGCCCGAGGACCAGCTCCCCGTGGTGCTTCCCGACAACCTGGACCTTGGCGCGGGCGACACGCTTGCAGAGTGCAAGGAGTTCTATGAGACGACCTGCCCCAAGTGCGGCAGGCCCGCCAGGCGCATCACCGACACCATGGACACCTTCACGTGCTCCAGCTGGTACTACCTGCGCTACTGTGACCCCCACAACGACTCCGAGCCCTTCTCCAAGGCCGCGGTGGACCGCTGGATGCCCGTCGACAACTACATCGGTGGCATCGAGCACGCGATCCTGCACCTTCTGTACTCACGCTTCTGGACGCGCGTTGCCCGCGACCTGGGCATGATAGATGCCTCGGAGCCCTTCACCAACCTGCTCTGCCAGGGCATGGTCAAGGACCAGAACGGCGACACCATGAGCAAGTCCAAGGGCAACGTGGTGCCCCCCTCCAGCGTCATCGAGCCCTACGGCGCCGACACCATGAGGCTCTCCATCCTGTTCATCGCGCCACCCGAGAAGGACTTCGACTGGGACGAGGAGGCCGTCGCGGGCGCAAACCGCTTCATCAAGCGCGCCTGGCGCGTGGTGTGGCAGCTCTGCCAGTCCGCTGACCCCGAGGCGACGCTGAACCCCGCTGGTCTCGACCCGGTCTCGAAGGAGCTCAACCGAGTCCTCAACGAGATGGGCATCAAGTGCACGGACGACTTCGACCGCGGCCAGTTCAACACCGCCATCTCCGCGTGCATGGAGATCGTGAACGCGGCCTCCAAGTACGTCATCGAGGTTCCCGCCGAGAGGCGCGACCCGGCGTTGTGCCAGCGCGTCGCCCACGACCTGGTGTGCATGCTCTCTCCCATCATCCCGCACTGGTCCGAGGAGCTCTTCCACGCCGCCCTGGGACGCGAGACCTCGGTCTACAACGAGCCCTGGCCCGAGTTTGACCCTGAGCAGGCCAAGAGCGACGTGGTCGAGATCGCGGTGCAGGTGAAGGGCAAGGTCCGCGCCCACATCGCGGTGCCCGCCTCGTCCAGCCGCGAGGAGCTCGAGGCGGCCGCGCGCGCCGCCGTGGCCCCGCAGCTCGAGGGCAAGGAGGTCAAGAAGGTCATCGTGGTGCCCGGAAGGCTCGTCAACATCGTGGCTGTCTAGGGCCTGCTGGGCGCTGACGCCGCCGCGTCCTGTTGGAATTGTGGAAGCTTGACACCCGTGTGCGGCAGGCAATATAGTGAAGCAAGCAGATTCGTACTCGTAGGAAGTGGGGTGGAACTTCTCACCCCGCTTCCTTTCTGTATGTAGGAGCGAACGTCAGGGAAGGAGCAGCGCGTGGCCTCAAGCGAGCTAGAGAAACAGATTCTCGAGACCCTCGAGGGCGTCGCCGCGACCCATGGCATCGACATCGTCGACGTTGAGGTTGTGGGATCGAGGAAGGCGCCCACGGTGAGGGTCCGGATCGACCATGCGGAGGAGGGGCTTGCGCCCATTTCCCTCGACGAGGTGTCCGAGCAGACCCAGTGGGTGAGCGAGGCGCTCGACTCCCTCGACCCCATTTCGGGCTCTTACACCCTGGAGGTGTCGTCGCCCGGGCTCTCGCGGCCACTTCGGAGGCCGCGTGACTTCCGGCGCTTCGCTGGCAGCACGGTGACCCTCTCGACCACCGCAACCGAGGGGCGCCGTCGCTACACCGGCACCCTCGAAGGGATCGACGAGGACAACGTGGTTACCCTCACGGTGGACGGTGAGCGTGTCGCCGTCCCCCTGGGCGAGGTCCGCTCCTGCAAGATCAAGCCAACCTTCGACTAGGCGCATCGCGCCCCTGAAAGGAAACACGACATGGCATCCGAAATGATGGAAGCACTCATGGCCCTCTGCCAGGAGAAGCACATCGACGAGCTGTACCTCATCGACCGCCTGGAGCAGTCCCTCGCAAAGAGCTACAGCGAGGTCCTGCACCTGGACTTTGGCGCTCGCGTCACCATCGACCGCGCCACCGGCAAGGTGTACGTGTACAAGCTCATCCCGCGCGACGACTCCTTCGACGAGGAGACCGGCGAGTACACCGAGTTCGACGAGGAGGACGTGACCCCCAAGGACGCGTCGCGCATCGCCGCCCAGCACGCCAAGAGCGAGATCATGGACATCGTGCGCAACGCCGAGCGCCAGCAGATCTACGAGGAGTTCTCGCAGCGCATCGGCGACATCATCACGGGCACCGTCCTGCAGACCACTCCAGACTTCGCGATCATCAAGATTCGTGAGGGCGTGGAGGCGGAGCTTCCCTACTTCGACTTGCGCCGCTACCCCGACGAGCGCAACGAGCGCCCGCAGGGCGAGCGCTACTCGCACAACCAGCGCATCCGCGCGATCATCATCGACGTCCGCGACCCCAACAGCACCCAGCCCCCCATCAGGAGCGAGCGCCAGCGCCCGTCGATCGTGGTCTCCCGCACGCATCCCGACCTCATCCGCAGACTCTTCGAGCTTGAGGTCCCCGAGGTCTACGACGGCGTGGTCGAGGTCCGCTCCATCGCGCGCGAGCCCGGCGTGAGGTCCAAGGTCGCCGTCTCGAGCCTGGACGACAGGCTCGACCCCGTGGGCGCCTGCGTTGGCCCCAAGGGCAGCCGCGTGCGCACCGTGGTGTCCGAGCTCCGCGGCGAGCGCGTGGACGTGGTGCTGTGGAGCGACGACCCCGCCCGGTGCGTCGCCAACGCGCTGTCGCCCGCCCGCGTCTCCAAGGTCCTCGTCGACCAGGAGAACAACTACGCCACGGTCATCGTGCCCGACGACCAGCTTTCCCTCGCCATCGGGAAGGAGGGCCAGAACGCCCGCCTCGCCGCGCGTCTCACCGGCATGCACATCGACATCAAGAACGAGTCCCTGGCGCGCGAGATCATGCGCGGCATCCCCGAGGATCATGAGGCCCCCGACCTCGAGGAGGCGGAGGAGGGCTCCCATCGCTGCGAGTACGTGGGTCCCACCGGGATCCAGTGCCGCAACATGGCGCGCCCCGGCTCCCGCTTCTGCGGCATCCACGAGAAGCTCCAGGAGCTTGGCGAGACGCCCGTCTCAGACGATCCCGACTCCCTGATCTAGTCGCAGGTCAGCTAACACGTCACACCCCGTCAGACAGTTTGGAAGGTTGGTTACATGGCAAAGACCCGCGTACATGATCTAGCCAAGGAATATGGCATGAGCAGCAAGGAAATGCTCGGGCACCTCCAGGACATGAAGATCCCTGCCAAGTCGCCCTCGTCCACCCTCGAGGACGCGTACGTCTCCATCGTGCGCAAGAAGCTCAAGCCCATCCTCGAGGCTCGTGCCGCCGAGATCGAGGCTCAGAAGAAGGCCGAAGCGGAGGCGAAGGCCGAGGAGGAGCGCAAGGAGGCCGAGAAGGCCGAGAGGGAGCGCATCGAGGCCGAGAAGCGCCGCGAGAAGGAGCGCGCCGAGGAGGAGCGCAAGCGCGCCGCCGCCGAGGCCGCCCGCAAAAAGGCCGAGGAGGAGCGCAAGGAGGCCGAGCGCAAGCGCAAGGAAGAGGAGGAGCGCAACCGCGTGAGGGATACCGCCCCCAAGTCCATCCCCTCGTTCACGAGTCTGCTCGACCAGATCGCCCAGCAGGAGAAGGTGCTGGAGGAGCAGGCCGCCGAGGCCGCCAAGAAGAAGGAGGAGGACCGCGCTGCCCGCGACCACGGAAAGGGTCGCGGCCGCAGGTCCGACCGCCCGTCGCGCGGCGGGGAGTCCGAGGAGACGCACCGCGGCGGCAGGCGTTCGAGCGCCCCGCGCGTCGGCGCTGCTGTTCCCGGCCCCGTCCCCGAGGGCGAGTCCGAGGGCAGGGGCCGCGGCAAGGGCCGGAAGGGTGGCCGTCACGGCCATGAGGACGAGGACCGCTACAGCCGCATGGCCCGCGAGGCGGAGGAGTACAACCGCTCCCACGTCTTCGAGGAGGCCCGCGAGGCCGTTGAGGAGGCGCACCAGGACACCGGCAGGCGCCGCAAGCGCAAGGAGCGCCGCAAGAAGCAGCAGGCCGAGGCCGCCGAGGAGCAGCGCATCCAGGAGGCGATCGAGAACGACCAGGACCTCTCGCAGCTCGACACCGTCAAGGTGCCGCAGGGCTCCACGGTCGCGGACCTCGCCAAGCTCCTCAACGTTCCCGCCAACGACATCATCAAGAGGCTCTTCCTGCTGGGGAACCCGCTCACCCTCACCGAGTCCATGTCCGACGACCTCATCGAGCTCGTCGCGGACGACCTGGGGCGTGACGTCAAGGTCATGACCAAAGAGGAGGAGAACTCCTTCTCGTTCTACGACGACCCCAAGGACCTCAAGCCCCGCCCGCCCGTGGTCACGGTCATGGGCCACGTCGACCACGGCAAGACGTCCCTGCTCGACGCGATCCGCCACACCGGCGTCGCGGAGGGCGAGGCCGGCGGCATCACGCAGGCCATCGGCGCCTCGCAGGTGCAGATCAACGGGAGGACCATCACCTTCATCGACACCCCCGGCCACGAGACCTTCACGGCCATGCGTGCCCGTGGTGCCAAGGTGACTGACATCGTCATCCTGATCGTCGCGGCCGACGACGGCGTGATGCCCCAGACCATCGAGTCGATCAACCACGCCAAGGCGGCAAACGTGCCCATCATCGTGGCGGTCAACAAGATCGACAAGCCCGGCGCAGATCCTACGAGGGTCCGTCAGGAGCTCACCGAGCACGGCATCATCCCCGAGGAGTGGGGCGGGCAGAACATGTTCGTCGACATCTCGGCCAAGAAGCACATGGGCATCGAGGACCTGCTCGAGGCCGTCCTGCTCGAGGCCGACGTCCTCGAGCTCAAGGCCAACCCCGACACGTTCGCGTCGGGCCACGTGCTCGAGGCCAAGCTCGATCGCGGCCGCGGCTCCGTTGCCACGCTGCTGGTGAGCCGTGGCACGCTCCACGTGGGTGACGCCATCGTCGCGGGCATGGCGTTCGGCAAGATCCGCGCCATGATGGACCCGCGTGGCAGAAACGTGAAGGAGGCCCGCCCCTCCGACCCCGTCGAGGTCCTCGGACTCCAGAGCGTCCCCATGGCCGGTGACGAGTTCCGCGTGTTCCAGGACGAGCGCGACGCGCGCGCCCTCGCCGACGAGCGCGCCCTCAAGGCCCGCATTGAGGAGCAGAACAAGGTCAAGCACGTCACCCTCGAGAACCTCTTCGACACCATGGCAGACGCCGACGTCAAGGAGCTCAACCTCATCATCAAGGCAGACGTCCAGGGCTCCATCGAGGCGCTGGTCGACTCCCTCAACAAGATGGACCAGAGCGAGGTGCGCATCAACGTGATCCACTCCGCCGTCGGTGCCATCAACGAGACCGACGTCACGCTCGCCGACGCCTCCAACGCCATCATCATCGGCTTTGGGGTCCGCCCGGACGCCAAGGCGCGCACCCAGGCCGAGCAGCAGGGCGTCGAGATCCGCTGCTACAGCGTCATCTACAAGGCCATCGAGGAGATCGACGCCGCCCGCATCGGCATGCTCAAGCCGACCGAGCAGGAGGTTCAGACGGCTTCCGTGGAGGTGCGCAACACCTTCAAGGTCCCCAAGGTCGGCATCGCCGCGGGCTGCATGGTGCAGGAGGGAGAGGTCTCGCGCGACGACCTCTGCCGTCTCGTCCGCGACGGCATCGTGGTGTACGAGGGCAAGCTCGCCTCGCTGCGCCGCTACAAGGACGACGTCAAGAGCGTCAAGGCCGGCTTCGAGTGCGGCATTGGCCTCGACAACTTCCAGGACATCCACGTTGGCGACATCATCGAGACGTACCGCATCGAGCAGGTCGCCCGTACCGAATAGGACGAGATGAAGCAGAATCACAACTCTCGCCGCGTGAACGAGATTGCCAGGGAGAAGCTCGCGAGCATCCTCCTGTTCGAGGTCAGCGACCCCGAGCTCTCCCTGGTGACCCTCACCGGCGTCGAGGTATCGATCGACAAGTCGGTCATGCGTGCCTATGTCAGCTGCGACCGCGACAGGTACGACGAGGTCTCGCAGGCCCTCGAGCGCGCAAAGGGGCGCATACGCAGCCTCCTCGGCCATGCGCTGGGGTGGCGCGTGACCCCCGAGCTCATCTTCCAGATCGACACGACCGCCGACGAGGCGGAGCGCATCGCAAAGGCCCTCCAGAACGTGCCCTCGACCCTCTCCGTGGAGAAGGACGAGTTTGGCTACCCCGTCATCGACGGGGAGGAGGGCCAGGACGAGCAGGGCGAGGGGGAGAAGTAGCGACATGGGCCTTGCTTGCAACCCCTCGCAGGAGGCGGCGTTCGACAGGATCGCCCAGGCGATCGACGGATGCCGGAGCGTCGCCATCTGCGCTCACACGAGCCCCGATGGCGACGCCCTCGGGTCGGGGCTCGCCCTGGCGATGATCATCAGGGCTAGGTGGCCAGAGATTGAGGTCACCAACCTCCTTGCTGACCGCGAGCCGGTTCCCCGGATCTACTCCTTCCTCCCCGGCGCGTCCGACTTCGTGTGCGCCGGCGACTATGAGCAGAGCCCCGACCTCTTTGTGAGCGTCGACCTCTCCGTCGCGTCGAGGCTCAATCTCGCGGAGGACGTCATGAGGAGGGCGGGTGCCACGGTCATCATCGACCACCACCCGTGCGAGAGCCCCTACGGTCAGGTCAACCTCGTGAGGCCCTCCGCGGCGGCGGCCGGCGTCATCGTCACGGAGTTCGCCCTGCACCTGGGCGTCACCATCACGCCCGACATTGCGGAGTGCCTCTATTGCGCCGTGTGCACGGACACCGGGCGCTTCCAGTACCAGAACGCAGACTCCGAGGCCTTTGCGGTCGCGGGGCTGCTCGTGGACGCAGGGGCCGTCCCAAGCCGGACCGCGCTCAACGTGTACCAGAACTTCAGCCTCTCGTACCTGCACCTGGAGTCCGCCGTCATGGGGCGCATCACGACCTTCTCAAAGGGGAGGATCGCCTACAGCTATGCGACGTCCGCCGACCTGGTGAGGACTGGTGCGAGCCTTGACGAGTGCGACGGGCTCATCGACGTCGTTCGAAGCGTCGCCGGCTCCGAGGTCGCGCTCTTCCTCAAGGAGGTCGGCGACGGCATGGTTCGCGGCAACCTCCGCTCCAAGACGAGCCTGGACATCTCGGGCATCGCGCGGTCCCTCGGCGGGGGTGGCCACAAGGCTGCTGCCGGCTTCACGATGGAGGGTGACATCGACCAGGTCCTGAGCAAGGCGCTCCCGCCGCTCGTCGCCCTCGTCGAGGGCGACGGAGAGGGGAGCGACGCCAGGTGAGGCGGGGAGAGAGTGGCATCAACTGCCTCCTCGCCATCGACAAGCCCGCTGGGATGAGCAGCCACGACGTGGTGTCACGGGTGCGGCGCGCCTTGGGGGAACGTCGCGTTGGGCACGCCGGCACGCTCGACCCCGCAGCGACCGGAGTCCTGGTCGTTGGCGTTGGCCAGGGCACGCGCACCCTCGGGCTTCTCACCATGGACGAGAAGTCCTATGTCGCCTCCATCGAGCTTGGCTCCGAGACGGACACGGACGATGCCGAGGGAACGGTCACCAGGACCGCCCCCGTTCCGGCATGGGCGGGGGACGGCGATCGGGTCTCCGCGTTCGTCTCGTCCGCCGCGGGGGAGTGCGACCAGCTCCCGCCTGCCTACTCCGCCATCAGCGTCAACGGCAGGAGGGCCTACGACCTCGCTCGCTCGGGCGAGGAGGTCGAGCTCAAGCCGCGCCACGTCAGGATCATCGAGTCCACGCTGCTCTCGATTGAACCTGGGGAGCCCGTTGCCTGGGACTGCGCCTTCCGCGTCTCAAAGGGCACCTACATCAGGAGCCTCGCCCGTGACCTCGGGCGTGAGGCCTCAAGCGCCGCGCACCTGAGGGGACTCCGCAGGACCTCGTCCGGTGCGGTCACGCTTGCAGACTGCATCCCGCTCGACGAACTGGAGGAGCGCGGCACCGACGTCCTTGCATCCCGCCGCCTCGACCCCGTGCATGCGCTCGGCCTGCCGGCACGGACGCTCTCCGCGCGGGAGGCCGATGACGCCAGGTGCGGCCGTCGCATCTCCCCTCGGCCACTCCAGCTTGAGGAGGGGGAGAGGTGCTGTCTCGTCCGCGACGGGCGGCTCCTCGGGGTGTGGGAGCGTCGTGGGCCTTGGCTCGCCTGCGTCGCGAACTTCCCCAGCGGCATCGATGGGGTGAGGTCGTGAGCGAGGCGATCTTGGGAAGGACCCTGCCGCTCACCGAGGAGGACTCCCGCGCGCTGTGCAGGGACTCGCTTCTCCTCGGTGGCCTTGAGGTGAGCGCCGTCCGGCTTGACGGCGCGACGCTTGTCACTCGGGCGGCTGTCCACCTTGCGCCGGGCTCGGATGCATGCGTCTGCATCGGGGCCTTCGACGGCCTCCACAGGGGACATCGCCGGCTCCTTGCGCATGCGGTTGCGGACGCCCGCGAGCTCTCGCTCCCCTGCGTGGCCGTGACCTTCTCGCCCGACCCGTCTGACCTCCTTGAGGGGGAGACGCCCCTCTCCCGCCTGCTCGAGGTTCGCGACAGGGCGCGGGGGCTCCTCCTCCTTGGTGCAGACGCCGTCCTGGTGCTGGACTTTGGCGAGGAGCTGGAGCACACCAGCCAGGAGGCGTTCCTGCGGCGGATGCTCCCACGGCTGGTCCGCCCCCGCTCCGTGCGGGTGGGCACCAACTTCCGCTTTGGTGACGGCGGCCGTGGCGACCTCGACTCGCTGCGCGAGCTGGGGAAGCGGGAGGGAATCGCCGTCCACGGCGAGGAGTTGCTGCAGGAGGACGGCAAGACGGTCTCGGCGACGCAAATCCGCGCACTCCTTCGAGACGGGCAGCTGGAGCGTGCCAACGCGCTTCTCGCCCGCCCGCACTTCGTCCGTGGCACCGTGGCGCACGGCAGGGGAGAGGGGACGTCCTTTGGCTTCCCCACCGCTAACGTCCAGGTTCCCTCCGTCACGTGCCTGCCGTCGGACGGCGTCTACGCGGGGTACGTCGTGGCGGACAGGACGGCATACCCCTCAGCGATCAACGTGGGGGCGCCACCGACGTTCTCGGGCCCCCGACAGTCGTTCCTCGAGGCCAACCTCCTCGGGTTCTCGGGCGACCTCTACGGGAGGGAGGTGTCCGTGGTCTTCGCCCGCTGGCTCAGGGCGTCGAGGCCCTTCCCCTCCACCGAGGAGCTCGAGCGTGCGGTTCTGTCGAACGTCGACTGGGTACGTACGCAGGTAGGTCAGCATGGCGTGGAGGTGGGCGAGTGATCACGGACGAGGACAAGGAGCGCGTCCGGCAGGCAAGCGACATCGTCCAGATCGTGGGCGAGACGGTCGAGCTCAGGCAGCGCGGCCGCGACTTCTGGGGGTGCTGCCCCTTCCATCACGAGAAGTCCCCCTCGTTCCACGTAATCCCATCCACCGGATTCTGGTATTGCTTTGGCTGCCACCAGGGCGGCGACGTCTTCAATTACATCATGAAGAGGGAGAACCTCGACTTTCCGGATGCCATCAGGTACCTCGCTGACAAGGAGGGCATCGAGCTCTCCGAGGAGCGCGGAGCGGCCCGTCGCGGCCCCAAGAGGTCCCGCCTCGTCGAGTGCCTCACCGAGGCTGAGTCGTTCTACTCCACGCTCCTCCTCAGGGGGCGTGGCGAGGGCGCGGAAGAGGGGCGCAGGTACCTCTCGGGTCGTGGCTTCGGCTCAGACGTGTGCCGTCGCTGGAGGCTGGGGTACGCCCCCGGCCATGGCCTCCTGGTCTCCCATCTGCGCGAGGCGGGCTTCTCGCGCGACGAGATCGTCTCGGCCGACCTCGCCCTGGAGGGGCGGGCCGGGCTCAGGGACCGCTTCTTCGACCGAGTTATGTTCCCCATCCACGACGAGCAGGGCCGCTGCATCGCGTTTGGCGGCCGCGTGATGGGCGACTCCAAGCCCAAGTACCTCAACACCAAGGACACGCCCGTGTTCCACAAGGGCAAGCACCTCTTCGCGTTTGACCGTGCCAAGGACTCCATGGTCGCCACGGGCACGGCGATCGTGTGCGAGGGGTACACGGACGTCATCTCAATGCACGAGGCGGGCTTCACCAACGCCGTCGCCGCGCTGGGAACGGCGCTCACGCTCGACCACGTCAGGCTCATCGAGCGCTTTGCCAAGGACCGCATCGTCTGCATGTTCGATGGCGACGCCGCCGGTCAGCGTGCGGCGGAGCGAGCGGTGCAGTACGTGGGCAAGACCAGCGTCCAGTTGCTTTGCGTCGTGCTCCCCGGGGGGCAGGACCCCGCCGAGTTCCTCGCCGCCAACGGCGCGGACTCACTGCGCGAGCAGCTCGCAAAGGCTGTCCCCCTCATGGACTTCGTGTTCTCAAAGCGCCTCTCCGGCATCGACCTTTCGGTACCCGGCCGCAGGGTCGCCGCTCTCGACCAGATGGCCACGCTCCTCGTCCCACTACGGGACTCCATCCTTCTGGATGGCTACGCAACCACGCTCGCCGACCTCCTTGGCACCAGCGTCGAGGAGGTCAAGCGCGTCATACGCCAGAAGCCCGAGCCCGCGCCTGAGGCGGAGGGGGAGAGAGCACCAACGAGGGCCAAGGCAGCCCCGACGCAGGGGAGAGGGACTCCCCTCTCGCCCCGGGACCCCTCGCGCGCCGGAATGAGCCTCTCCGCCCTCTCAAAGGACGAGCGCATGCAGGTGATCGCGGAGCGCGAGCTTCTGGCCGTGATGGCCTCCAACGTCAACGCGGTGCGGGCGCAGGGTGACAGGATTGCCTCGTTCACCTGGGCGGACTCGCGCAACGAGGCGATGGCGTGGGCCATGCTCGCAACGCCCGAGGATGCGACCCCGGCGGACGTTGTGGCTGCGGCCGAGTCGGTGGTCCCGGAAGCCCCGCAGCTGCTCGCGGGCGCCCGGCTCGAGGTCACCTCGGGGATGGGGGTGGACGAGGAAGTTGCGTTCCTCCTCGACGTGATCGAGCTGTGGTCGAGGAGGAGGGAGGTCCGGGAGATAAAGGCAAGGCTCAGGGCCACGTCCGCCTCGCCGGGCGACGAGGAGGCCGCGGAGCTCTTCAGGAGCGCGACCGAGGTGCAGAAGCGCATCAACGAACTGTCACAAAGGGTCTCGACTGTTGCATAGCCCAGGAAAATGGGTATCATCACGAAGGTTTATACGTGGAAAGGAAATCCGTGGCAAACAACAAGGCGACCAAGGCATCTGGGCTCTCTGACGACCTGCAGGGGGCTGTGAAGGCGCTGGTGAAGCAGGCCTCCGACTCGCACTCCCTCACGGAGGACGACATCCAGCTGGCCATAGCCGAGATAGACGTCGACGACAACGAGCTGTCCGACCTCTATGACGCCATCCGCGCCAAGGGAGTCGAGATCGTCTCGTCCGGCGACGGCGTCTCTCAGGTTGCCCCGGGAATCTCGGTCTCCTCGGGTGATGACGACGAGGAGTTCGATACCGTCGACGACTTCGACGATGATGACGACGAGGACGAGGATGACGACCTGGACGACGAGGACAGCGAGGTAAGCGAGGCCAAGAAGGAGGCCCGCGTCGCCAACGAGGTTCTGAGGAGCGTCCCCAAGAGCAAGGCCCGCAAGCGCTCTTCGCGCGCTCGCGCCCGCAGGACCGACAACTCCACCGTGATGCTCACCGGCGACCCGGTCCGCATGTACCTCAAGGAGATTGGCAAGGTCGACCTGCTGACGGCCTCCGAGGAGGTCAACCTCGCCATGAAGATTGAGGCGGGGACCGAGGCCACGCAGAAGCTCGAGGCAGCCGAGAACGGCGAGATCGAGCTGACGCGTGCCGAGCAGAGGCGCCTCATGAGGATCGAGCAGGTGGGCCTGGATGCAAAGCAGGCGTTGATCAGCGCCAACCTGCGCCTGACCGTCTCGATCGCAAAGCGCTACGTGGGTCGCGGCATGCTCTTCCTGGACCTGATCCAGGAGGGTAACCTCGGCCTGATTCGTGCCGTCGAGAAGTTCGACTACACCAAGGGCTTCAAGTTCTCCACCTATGCCACGTGGTGGATCAGGCAGGCCATCACCAGGGCCATCGCCGACCAGGCCAGGACCATCCGCATTCCGGTCCACATGGTCGAGACCATCAACAAGCTTGTGCGCGTTCAGCGCCAGCTGCTGCAGGACCTCGGGCGCGACCCGACCCCGGAGGAGATTGGCGCGGAGATGGGCATCTCCGCCGACCGAGTGCGAGAGATCCAGAAGATCAGTCAGGAGCCGGTGAGCCTGGAGACGCCCATCGGCGAGGAGGAGGACTCCCAGCTGGGGGACTTCATCGAGGACTCTAGCGCCGTGGCGCCCCCCGACGCCGCGAGCGACTCCATGCTGCGCGAGCAGCTCGAGCAGGTGCTGGACAGCCTGGCCGACCGCGAGCGCAAGGTCATCAAGTTCCGCTTTGGCCTTGAGGACGGGCATCCCCGCACACTCGAGGAGGTCGGGCGCGAGTTTGGCGTCACGCGCGAGCGCATCCGCCAGATCGAGAGCAAGACCCTCGCAAAGCTCCGCCATCCCTCCCGCTCAGGGAAGCTTAAAGATTACATGGAGGAATAGCGGGTTTATCCTGCTCAGACTGGGAGCCCATGCACACTATATGGAGGTGTGCATGGGCTCCTTGCGTAGCAGTTGGCATGGGCTTGCAAATCAAATTGGGTGCGGTAGAAAAAATAATGGAAAGTCGCTTGCACCCAGATTTGCGTCTGCTATAGTAATTGCTCGTGCGCAGCACACCAGATTCCCCGGTGGCGCAGTGGTAGCGCAGCTGACTGTTAATCAGCGTGTCGCAGGTTCGAACCCTGCCCGGGGAGCCAGAGAGTTCGCAGGTCGGATGGCTTACAGCTGTCCGACCTGCTTTCTTATTTGGAGGACCGAGGGCGCCGTTCCAGCCTGGGCCACCGCCAGGCGCAACATCCCACTTAAGACTAACAGGGCCCCGCGGATCCCGGACACATGCAATCGGCACCTCGGGTTCCGTTCTGCCCGTGGTCCTTGCCGTTCTGCCAATTGTATGGGGCGCTGCGTGCTGTGATAGAGTTTTCTGCCGACAAGCTGGGGTCACACAAGTCCCCGGCAATCCCTGACATGGAGGCGTCGTGGACGACAAGACCGCAACCGTCGAGACCCCTGAGGGCGAGGAGGGGGCCAAGAGCAAGCCGCGCGAGGATGCATGGTATCCGCCAAAGCAGCGTGACCTGGCCGTCATCAGGCAGCTCGTGTCCAAGGACTTCAAGCTCAAATACCGCAGGAGCGCGCTCGGTGTGGCGTGGAGCGTCCTCAACCCGCTTCTCATGATGATCGTCATGGCGGCGGTGTTTTCGTCGTTCATGAAGTTTGGCAGCGACTCCGTCGTAAACTTCCCGCTCTACCTGATCATCGGCAACACCACCTTCACGCTCCTCGCCGACTCCACCAACGGTGGCATGGGGTCCATCCTGGGTGCCGCCTCGCTCCTCAAGAAGGTCAAGATCAATCGTTGGGTCTTCCCAGTTCAGAAGGTGCTCTCAGCGCTCGTCAACTACGCGTTCTCGCTCATCGCCGTGGCGCTCGTAATGCTGTTCTTCCGCATCCCGCTCACGCCGCTGGCGCTGTTGCTCCCCGTGGGGCTTCTGCTCATGACCGTCTTCTGCATCGGGCTCTCGTTCTTCCTCGCTGCCGCGTCGGTCTTCTTCCGCGACGTCATGCACCTGTGGGGCGTCATCCTCACGGCATGGACCTACGCCACCCCCATCTTCTACGTCATCGACATCCTCCCCGGATGGATGAAGACGTTCGAGAACTTCAACCCGCTCTACCTCTTCATCACCTTCTTCAGGGATGTCCTCCTGTTCCAGCGGGTTCCCACGCTCAGCCTCTGGATTCGCCTCATCCTCTTCGCCCTCGTCTCCCTTGGCATCGGGTACGTCGTGTTCCACAGGCACGAGCACAAGTTCATCCTGTTCATCTAGGAGGATCGCGTGTCAGACAACATCGAGATGAGCACGGACAACTGGTCCGCGTCCCTTGACCTCAACAAGACCCTCGTCGAGTACGGCGACTTCGTGGCCGCAACTGCCATCGTGAAGGGCGCAAACCCGCACGCATGCACCTATCGCTTCACCTGGATGCTCGAGGGAGGCGGCGAGGGTGGGACCTCCGGTGAGCCCAACGGCGAGTTCCAGTACGGCTTTGCCCCTCCCCACGAGGGCAAGTTTCTCATCACCTGCGACATCACCGGTCCTGATGGGCAGACGGTCACCGCCAGCCGGTGGATGACCTGTGGCGACACGGATGAGTTCACCCGTCCGCCGCTCCCGTCCCCTGACGCCGAGACGGTCGTCTCGGTGGACGACGTGTCCATGGTCTTCAACATTGCCTCCGAGCAGTTCAACTCCCTCAAGGAGTACTTCATCGCCCTGATGCGCCACGAGCTTAAGTTCAAGGAGTTCCGCGCACTCGATCACATCAGCTTCGAGGTCAAGCGCGGCGAGGCCTTCGGCCTGGTCGGCACCAATGGCTCGGGCAAGTCCACGATGCTCAAGATCATCGCCGGCGTCCTGGACGCCAGTAGCGGCTCGTGTCGCGTCGCGGGGACCATCGCGCCCCTCATCGAGCTCGGCGCCGGCTTCGACATGGAACTCACCGCCAAGGAGAACATCTACCTCAACGGGGCGCTCCTGGGCTACCGCAAGGAGTTCATCGACGAGCACTTCCAGGACATCGTGGAGTTCGCCGAGCTCCAGAACTTCATGGAGATGCCCCTCAAGAACTACTCCAGCGGTATGGTCGCTCGCATCGCGTTCGCCATCGCCACCATCACCGAGCCCGACATACTGATCGTCGACGAGACCCTCTCCGTGGGCGACTTCCTCTTCCAGAAGAAGTGCGAGCGCCGCATTAAGGAGCTTGTCTCGGCTGATAACGTGACCGTCCTCCTCGTCAGCCACTCCATCGACCTCGTCGAGCGCATCTGCGACAGGGTGTGCTGGATCGAGAAGGGCAAGCAGCGCATGCTCGGGCCCACCGACGAGGTGTGCGAGGCCTACAAGAATCTGGGGAAGTAATGGGTCAGGACATCGACGTCAGCGTCATCGTTCCCTGCTACAACACCGAGAGGTTCCTCGACCAGGCGTTGAGCACGGCGGAGATGAACGACAGCTGCAGGCTCGAGATCATCGCCGTGAACGACGGCTCCACCGACGGTTCGCTGGCAATCATGCGCGAGCATGCCGCGAGGGACCCGCGCGTGAGGGTGATCGACAAGGAGAACTCCGGGTACGGCGCCAACATGAACCGTGGCATCCGCGAAGCGAGGGGAACCTACATCGGCATCCTCGAGCCCGATGACTACCTGCGCCCCCACATGTTCGACACGCTCTTTGCTGCCGCCCGCAGACACAACCTGCCGGACATGGTGAAGTCTCCCTACATCCGCGTGTGGATGCCCACCACGCCGCAGGAGCACCTGTACAACTGCTCCTACTACCACCGCATAAAGCCTGTGGACCAGCCCTTCACGCTCAAGGACTGCCCGCGCCTGATACAGCACCATCCATCCATCTGGTCCGCCATCTATCGCAAGGGCTTCCTGGAGGAGAGCGGCATCACCTTCATGGAGGTGCCGGGAGCCGGATGGGTGGACAACCCGTTCCTCATCCAGACGTGCGTCCTCGCCAAGTCCATCGTCTACATCGACGAGCCGTTCTACTGCTATCGAGAGGACCTTCCGGGCTCCTCCTCGGTCCTGCGCAAGGCCGGGCTCTCGTTTGAGCGTTGGAACAACATGGCAGACCTCATCGAGCGCTATGGCGTGACCGACCGGGGCATCCTGGAGTCGTTCTACGTCATCGGCTTCAGGTACGCGGGGGGCGCCATCGCCGACTTCGGGCTGGACGAGCCTCAGGTGCGCGAGTGGGTCACCCAGATCTTCAGGCGCATGGACCCCACCATCGTCGCAGGCATCGTCACGCTCTCGGGCTCCTTCAAGAAGACCTACTTCGAGCTGACCGGCTACGACCCGGTGAAGTTCAGCGACCTCCCGTATGTCGGGAGCCTGGTGAACGAGTTCTTCTACAGCTGGGACATCAACGGCCCCTCGTTTGCCCTCTCGCGACTCGGGCTCTTCGCGCGACGTCGCGCCGCCGAGAAGGGGCTGGCAAAGCCGACCAGCACCCACTCCGCCTCCATATGATGTCTGCAGGGCCCCGCCTCCGTGCGGGGCCCTGGCTTTGTGCTGGTTTATGGGGCTGGGATTTCTCGCCTGCCACGGAGCCGAAATATTGTATTGTCTTACCGACCTTTAAAGCGGTACGAGATACCGGTAAGGCACTACGCCCGTTCTGGGCTACATATGACTCTCTTCCGGTGTCTTGTGCCGTCGACAGACGGTCAGGGCATCTTTTTTTGAGGAAGGAGTCCCATGGAACAGGCCAAGCCCAAGGCGGTCATCATGGATGAGCAGGCCATGAAGCGCGCCGTCGTCCGCATCGCCCACGAGGTGATCGAGCACAACGAGGGCGCCAGCGACATCGCCGTGGTGGGCATCGTCCGCAGGGGCGTCACGCTCGCCCGCCAGCTGACCGACGCGATAGAGGAGATTGAGGGGACCAGGCCGCAGCTCGGCTCGCTCGACATCAGCTTCTATCGCGACGACGTGATGCGCAACGTCGCCCCCGTGATCCACGGCACCAACATCCCCTTCAGCGTGGACGACGAGAACATCATCCTCGTGGACGACGTCCTCTACACCGGGCGCACCGTGCGCTCCGCCCTCGACGCCCTCATGGACCTGGGCAGGCCCAAGAGCGTCCAGCTTGCGGTCATGGTCGACCGTGGCCACCGCGAGCTCCCGATCAGGGCCGACTACGTTGGCAAGAACGTCCCCTCGTCCCACGAGGAGGACGTCCGCGTGTGCATGAAGCCCCTGGACGACCGCAACTCGGTCGAGATCTGGGAGCTGGACGCAGAGAAGAACGCCGGAGGTGCGAACTAGATGCTTTCCGTCAAGAACCTCATCGACACGTACAGCCTCACGGCCGATGACATCACGCAGATCCTGGACACCGCCGCCTCGTTCGAGGCGATAAACAACCGCCCGGGCATCAAGAAGGTCCCCGCGCTGCGCGGCAGGACCATCGTGAACCTGTTCCTGGAGCCCTCGACCCGCACCAAGAGCTCCTTCGAGCTCGCGGAGAAGCGCCTCTCCGCCGACTCGCTCTCGATGGGCGGCTCCACGTCCTCGGTCGTGAAGGGCGAGTCCCTGGCAGACACGATCCAGACCATCGACGCGATGAACGTCGACATGTTCGTGTGCCGCGCCCGTCTCGCCGGCACGCCCCAGAAGATCACCGAGAACACCGACGCCGTGGTCATCAACGCCGGTGACGGCAAGCACCAGCACCCCACGCAGGCCATGCTCGACCTCTACACCATCCGCAAGCACTTCGGGCACCTGGACGGCCTCAAGGTCGCCATCGTGGGCGACCTCGCGCACAGCCGCGTCTGCGGATCTCTCGCGCCGGCGCTCAAGACCATGGGCGCGGAGGTGACCCTCGTTGGTCCCCCGACCTTCCAGGTCGACGACCCCGACTGGTTTGGCTGCCCCCAGACCTCCAGCCTCGACGAGGTCATCGAGGACATGGACGTCGTCTACATGCTGCGCGTGCAGCTCGAGCGCATGGAGGGGGCGGCGATTCCCTCCAAGCGCGAGTACAACCGTCTCTACGGGCTCGACATGCGTCGCGTCAACCACATGAAGGAGAACGCGATCATCTGCCACCCCGGCCCCATGAACCGCGGCATGGAGATCAACGCCGACGTGGCCGACTGCGCACGTTCCAGGATTCTCAACCAGGTCAACGCGGGTGTCCTCACGCGCATGGCCGAGATGTACCTGCTTCTGGGAGGAGAGAGCAATGGCATTTCTGCTTAAGGGCGCCCACGCCGTCGACCCTCAGGTCGGCCTTGACGAGGTCGTCGACGTCCTGATCGACGGCGAGCGCGTTGCTGAGGTCGGCAGCGACCTCGAGGCGGGGCAGGACGTGCAGGTCATCGATGCGACCGGCAAGTACCTCGTGCCTGGCCTGGTCGACATGCACGTGCACTTCCGCGACCCCGGCTTCGAGTACAAGGAGACCATCGAGACCGGCAGCCGTGCGGCCACCCATGGCGGGTTCACCGACGTCGCCACCATGCCCAACACCGATCCCGTCACCGACACGGGTACCGGGATCCGCTACCAGATCGACCGCGGCCATGCCGCGGGGCTCTGCCACATCCGTCCCATCGGCGCGATGACCCGCGGCGAGAAGGGCGAGGCCCTCTCCGAGATTGGCGACATGGTGCTCGAGGGCGCCGTCGCGTTTTCCGACGACGGCCACGGTGTCCAGAGCGCGGGCATGATGCGCACCTGCATGGAGTACATCGCGCAGTTCGACCGCGTTGCCATCGCTCACTGCGAGATCGAGACCCTGAGCGGCCACGGCGTCATCAACGAGGGCAAGGCGTCCACCAGGCTCGGCATGTTTGGTTGGCCCGCCCTCGCCGAGGAGCTCGAGATCTACCGCGACATCGAGCTGTGCCGCCTCACCGGGTGCCCCCTGCACATCGCCCACATCTCCACCGTGAAGGGCCTTGAGCTGGTCAAGGGCGCCAAGGCCGAGGGCCTGCCCGTTACCTGCGAGGTCACGCCGCACCACCTCTTCCTCAACGAGGACGATATCGACACCACCTACAACACCAATCTCAAGATGAACCCGCCCCTGCGCACCCCCGACGACGCGGCCGCGCTCCGGGAGGGCATCCTCGACGGCTCCATCGACTGCCTCGTGACCGACCACGCCCCGCATGCGGCGCACGAGAAGGACTGCGAGTGGGAGATTGCGTTCTTTGGCACCGTGGGCCTGGAGACCTCGCTGCCGCTCATGCTCAACAACCTCGTTCGCACGGGCAAGATGAGCTGGCAGAGGCTCGTTGAGGTCATGGCGGTCAACCCGCGCTCCGTCCTTCGCCTTCCCAAGGTAAAGGTCGAGAGAGGCTCCGTCGCCGACCTTACCTTGATCGACCCCGACCGCGAGGTGACCGTCACGGAGGACTACCTGCAGAGCAGGTCCAAGAACTCCGCGTTCCTGGGCCAGACCCTCGTGGGCTCCGCCACCGACGTGTTCGTGGCGGGCAGGCGTACCCTCGAGAACGGGGTCGTCGCCTAGCGGCGCTACACTGACAAGTGGCAAAGGGCGATGGCGTGAGGGCGGATCCCGCCCCACGCCATCGCACGTAGAGATTGGAGACGACGTGCTACCAAGCTCAGACGTGAGGCAGTTCGCCTTCGACGTCGCGTCCAACGAGCGGGTTGGGGACGGCATCTTCCGGATGGTCATGCACGCGCCAGGACTCGCGCCGATCCTCTCCCCTGGACAGTTCGTCAACGTCGCCGTCCCCGGTGACCCCAGCCACATCACGAGGATCCCGCTCTCGTTCGCCGGGACCGACCCCAAGGCGCAGACCATCGAGATTGTCTATGCCGTGGTGGGGGAGGGGACCGCGAGGCTCTCGCGCATGGGCGAGGGCGACGCGTCGACGGTCCTCGGCCCCTGCGGGAAGGGATGGAGGCTTGACGACGTCAGCGGCCCGGCGCTCCTGGTCGCTGGCGGAGTGGGCGCGCCGCCCGTTCTCGCCGCGGCCCGTGGGCTCTTGGCGCGTGGCATCCCCTTCGACGTGGTGCTCGGCGCCCAGACGGCGGGCAAGCTCTGGGGCGTTGGCCTTGCCAAGTCGCTCGGTGCGGGTAGGGTCGTCGTAACGACCGACGATGGGACCGCGGGTATCAAGGGGTTCACCACGGTCGCCGTGGAGCAGATGCAGGGCGAGCGGGATTACGCTGACGTCCTGACCTGCGGACCCCAGCCCATGATGGCGGGTGTGGCGAGGCTCGCTCTTGCCGACGGCTCGTCCTGCCAGGTCTCGATGGAGCGAATGATGACCTGCGGCTTTGGCGCGTGCAACACGTGCAACGTCGCGATGGCGGCCGGCGGCTACAAGGCGTGCTGCACCGACGGCCCCGTGTTCGATGCCCGGGAGGTGGCATGGTGAGCGAGCCGAGCATGGCCGTCGACCTCGGCGGCATAAAGATGAGAAACCCCATCAACACGGCGTCGGGGACCTTTGGGTACGGATGGCAGTTCGAGGGCTTCTTCGACGTCTCGTGCCTGGGGGCCATCACCACCAAGGGGTGTTCCGCGGAGCCCTGGGACGGCAACCCCGCCCCCAGGATGGCTGAGGTCACCTCGGGCATCATGAACTCGGTGGGACTCCAGAACCCGGGGATCAGGGCCTTCGTGGAGCAGGACGGGGAGTACCTCTCCGGGCTTCGCGAACGCGGGTGCCAGGTCATCTGCCAGGTGGCGGGGCACTCCATCGACGAGTACGTTCGCGCCGTGGAGCTGTACGGGGAGCTCGCGCCGTTTGCCTCCGGGCTCGAACTCAACATCAGCTGCCCCAACGTTAGCCAGGGCGGGGCGGCGATGGGAGCCACGCCCAAGGCAGCGGCGGAGGTGATGCGCGCCGTCCGCGGTCGCACCAACCTGCCCGTGGTGGTCAAGATGGCACCGCACGACGTCCCGGAAATCGCCCGGGCCCTCGAGGCGGAGGGGGCGGACGCCCTCTCGCTCATCAACACGATCCCGGCCATGGCCATCAACGTGCACACCAGGAGGAGCCGTCTCTCTCGCCCGACGGCGGGGCTCTCCGGGCCTGCCGTGCACCCCATCGCGGTGCGGATGGTCTGGGAGGCGCATCGGGTCGTATCGATTCCCATCTGTGGGATCGGCGGCGTCACCAGCGGCGAGGATGCGGCGGAGCTCATCCTTGCGGGCGCGACGAGCGTCTCGGTGGGAACTGCCAACCTCGTGGACCCCACGAGCGCGCCAAGGATTCTGGGGGAGCTCGAGGACTGGGTTCGCGAGCAGGGCGCGACTGACGTCAACGAATTGATTGGAGCTGTGGAATGCTAACCGAGGAGCAGGCACGCGAGTCCATTATCGTTGCCTTTGACTGCGACGGGTCGCAGGCCATCGAGCTTGCGGAGAGGCTTGGCGGCGCGGCACGCTGGGCGAAGGTCGGCATGACGCTCTTCTACGCGGAGGGTCCGCGCATTGTCCGGGAGCTGCGCGACCGCGGCCTCAAGGTCTTCCTCGACCTCAAGCTGCACGACATCCCCTTCCAGGTGGGTGGTGCCGCGGAGTCCGCGTCGCTCACGGGTGCGGACATCCTCTCCATCCACGGGATGGGTGGAGCGGAGATGGTCGCGAAGGCGCGCGAGGGCGTCGAGCGGGCGGCGGAGAGCCGGGGCGGAGACAGGACCAGGCTCGTCGCCATCAGCGTCCTCACCAGCATGGACCAGGCTGCCCTCCAGTCCATCGGGGTTGACTCCCCGGTGGAGGAGGAGGTCTCCCGTCTCGCCTCCCTCGCGGTGGGAGCCGGGTCGGATGGCATCGTGTGCTCCCCGCGCGAGGCGCGGGAGATGCGGGCGCTGCTTGGGCCCAAGGCCCTCATCGTGACGCCCGGCGTCCGCCCAGCGGGCTCGGAGGTCGGCGACCAGCGCCGCGTGGCCACACCGCGCGAGGCGATCGAGGCCGGCGCCTCTAAGCTTGTCATTGGTCGCCCCATCACCCGGGCTGCCGACCCACTCGCCGCCCTCGAGGGCGTGGTGGGCGAGCTTACCGCCTAAAGTTGGCGGCAACGGTGCCCTATACGTGCGCTTTTGTGAAGATGAGACCATCGGGCGCACAAAAACGCAGGTCATGCTTGTAAAATGAGGGCGTAATTGGCAAACTATCGCTTTGCATGCCCGCTACCAGCGCCTACGGCGCGAGGGCGTGCGACCTAAGTAGCATCCTATGTTTGGAGGACGACAATGGCTCTACCCCAGCTTTCGGACGAGCAGCGCAAGGCAGCACTCGAGAAGGCCGCCGCGGCTCGCCACGAGCGCGCCGAGCTTCGCGAGAAGATCAAGAAGGGCGAGATCAGCCTTGAGGAGGTCCTCGATTCCGACGACCCCATCGCCAACCGTCTGAAGGTTTCTGCGCTCATCGAGTCCCTCCCCGGGTACGGCAAGGCCAAGGCCGCAAAGATCATGGACGAGCTGGGCATCTCCGCAACCCGTCGCGTTAAGGGCCTCGGCGCACGCCAGCGCGAGCAGCTCATCGAGGTGCTGTCCAAGTAGTGGCCAGGACTCCTCGTCTCTTCGTGGTATCCGGACCGTCCGGCGCGGGGAAGGGCACGCTCCTCTCCATGGTGAGGAAGCGCCGCCCCGACCTGGGCCTGACGGTCTCTGCCACAACGAGGCCCCCTCGACCCGGTGAGGTCGACGGTGTCTCGTACCACTTCCTCTCGGAGGATGAATTTGCGCGTCGCGTTACGAACGGCGAGTTTCTCGAGTGGGCCCACGTGCACGGGCACTGCTACGGCACGCTTCGCAGCGAGGTCGACAAGAGGATTTCGTCCGGTCAGTCCGTGGTGCTCGAGATCGATGTGCAGGGCGCCCTTAACGTGCGTCACGTCTACCCCGATGCCGTACTCGTGTTCATCGAGCCGCCGTCGATGGAAGTTTTGGAGCAGCGGCTCCGCGGCAGGGGGACGGAGGACGAGGCGTCTCTCGAGCTCCGCCTCTCCAACGCTCGGCGCGAGATGGAGTTTGCCCCGCGCTATGACGTACGCGTAGTCAATGATGACGCCGAGGTTGCCTCGAGGGAGCTCGAGGCAACCTTCGAGCGGTTTGAAAGCGAATAGGAGTCTCCCAAGATGGCAGTCACCAAGCCAGAGATCGACGATCTGCTCGCCAAGACCGAGCACAACCCGTTCCTGCTCTGCAGCGTCGCGTACAAGCGCGCCTGCGACATCAATAACATGGTTAGGGGCCAGCACCTGCGCGTCACCGCCATCCAGGAGTTTGACGACATCACTACGGTCGTCTCGGGCGAGGACCCCGTGTCCATCGCCATGCAGGAGATCGAGGACGGCACCCTGGGCTACGTCAAGGACGACTTCGACAGCGAGATCAGGGGCTCCAACGCCCGCGTCGAGCACAACCTGTAGTCCCATGGCAAAGAGGGTCTGCTTCGTCCACTACCACGAGATCGGCCTCAAGGGAAAGAACCGGTCGTCCTTCGAGAACCAGCTCGTGACCAACCTCCACCGCGCCCTCCACGAATGGCCCGTTGACGCGATCAAGCGCATCAGCGGGCACATTCTCGTGTCAACCGAGGACGGGGAGGCAACCGACGAGATGGCGCATGCCATCTCGCGCGTTCCCGGTGTGGCGCGCGTCTCGCTCGCCTACGTGTGCGGGCTCGACCAGGAGGAGTACTGCCAGGCGGCGGTCCGCGCCCTGGGGGAGGCGGGCGACTTCGAGTCCTTCAAGGTTCACGCCCGCCGTTCGTCCACGGGATACGAGCTCCACACGCTCGACATCAACCGTCTGGTGGGTGGGGTGCTCTGCAAGGAGTTCCCCACCAAGAAGGTCGAGATGCACCACCCCGACGTGACCGTGTGCGTCTACGTGGTGCAGGGCAACGTCTACGTGTATGCCGACTCCATGCCCGGCGTCGGCGGGCTCCCCGTGGGTACTGCGGGCAAGGTCGTGACGCTCCTCTCAAGCGGATTCGACTCGCCCGTGGCCACCTGGATGGTGGGCCGACGTGGCGCCACCTGCGTGCCGGTCCACTTCTCGGGCCGTCCCATGACGGCTGACACGAGCGAGTGGCTGTGCCAGGACATCGTGCGCGCGCTTGCGCCGTCCGGGATGGTCGGGAGGCTTTACGTCATCCCCTTTGGCCAGCGCCAGCGAGAGATCTCCCTCGCCGTGCCGCAGAGCCTCAGGATCATCACCTACCGGCGCGTCATGTTCTCCGTTGCCGAGAGGATCGCACGCATCGAGGGCGCCAAGGCGCTCGTCACCGGCGAGTCGCTGGGGCAGGTCGCCTCGCAGACCCTCGACAACATCGCCGCGGTCAACGAGATGGTCTCGATGCCCGTGCTCCGGCCCCTCATCGGGTCGGACAAGCAGGAGATCATGCGCCGCGCCGAGGAGATTGGCACCTACGACATCAGCTGCCAGACGGCTGACGACTGCTGCACGCTCTTCATGCCCCGTCGGCCCGAGACGCACGCTCGCCTCGACCAGGTGCACGAGGCGTGGGACTCGTTCGACCACAATGCGATGATCGACGACCTGGTGGATCACCTCGAGTACGTGGACTTTGACCAGTGCCCCTCGTACCGCGCGCCCAGGAGCCTCAAGCGGAGGCACCGCGAGCTGGGGCCACGTGACGAGTTCCCGGAGGGGCAGGCGGGGGAGCAGTAGCTGGCCCCTCGCTCTCACATTGCTTGCGAATGCGGCGGCGTCCCCACGATGGGGGCGCCGCCGCTGCAGTCTGGCGACACCTTTGTGCCACCTTTCTGCGGCGAGATTTGGGGACCTCCCCCTCGCTACCTCTCCTACTGGGAGGATGGTGTGAGGGGGTGGTGTCATGGCACAGCGCATGGTGGGCAGGCGAGGGAGAGGGAGGTGCCCCGGGGGAGCACTCCCGGTTCGGCTTGGCATAGCCTGCCTTGTCCTTGCCGTGGCGGCTTTTGCGTTCGGCGCGCTCCGCGCTCAGGGGGGAGGCGGCGTGGAGCTCGTTCGCGACGAAGGAGATTCGGGAATTGTGGAGGATGCATCGGGCGTTGGGGCTCAAGGAGACTCCGATCCTGGGTCGTCCGTGACGGCAAATCCCGCCCCCGTCGTGGTGCACGTGGACGGTGCCGTCGCAAACCCAGGGGTCTACGAGCTGCGCGGCGTCACTCCGCGTGCCCGTGACGCCATCGAGGCCGCAGGTGGGTTGACGGAGGATGCCGACACGACCAGCCTCAACCTTGCGCAGGCTGTCACCGATGGGAGCAAGGTCCACGTCCCCCATACGGGGGAGGCGCCCGCGCAGACGGCACAGTCCTCGACCGGTGGGGGAGGCGCCGCTGCCGGGCCCGTCAACATCAACACGGCAGGGGCGGACGAGCTCAAGACTCTCCCTGGCGTGGGGGATGCCACCGCCGCCTCCATCATTCGTGAGCGCGAGGACCACGGGCCGTTCACCTCTCCCGAGGACATCATGCGCGTCTCTGGGATTGGCGAGAAGAAGTTCGAGAAGATCCGTGACGGCATCTGTGTCTAGCCGCGGCGGTGCGTCTGGGGAGCGCTTTCCCGATCGCCCCCACCTTCCCGTCACGATCCCTCCCCTGGTCTGTGCCATCCTTGCGGAGAGGGCCGTCCTCACGGGCAGGCTGCCATCCGGGCCGGGGACCAGGACATTCCTTGTCCCGCTCCTTGTGCTGTCTGCAGGTGTCTTGCTGCTGCGGAGGGGGAGGGGGCTGGGGCGGGCTCTCGTCTGGCCCTGCGTTCTGGTCGCGGTTGCCTCCCTTGGGGGACTCGCTGCCTGTGGCTCCCTGGCGGAGGGGAGGAGAGGGCTCGAGGCCCTGTCATCCGTCCCCGTCTCGTCGCTTGAGCTCCGGACCGTCGAGGACTCCCATCCCACCCGCCGCGGGTTCCTCACCAGGGCGGAGGCGAGCCTGGATGACAGGCGAATTGCCGACGTGTACCTCAGCACGCGGGAGGAGCTGAGTTTGGGGCATACCGTCTCGTGCGTGGGACGGCTGCGAGAGCTGGGGGACGACGACTTCGCCATCTCGTGCAGGGCCAGGGGAATCGTCGCCTCCGTGAGCGTCTCGCACGTCCGCGGCTCCTCTCGCCCGGGGGGCGCGCTCGGTCCGGTCCTCCGGCTTCGGGAGGCCCTCGTCGGGGCTCTGGACCCAGGCTCGTCTCCGGAGCGCGCCCTTGTCGCCGGCGTGTGCTGCGGGTATCGAACCGCCTTGATGGGAGACCCCTCGTACGAGCTCATCAAGCTGTGCGGGGTCGCGCACCTGGTTGCCGTGTCGGGGAGTCACCTCTCCATCGTCACGGGGATCATCGCTGGTGCGTTGGGACGTACCGCGCTTCGGCCCCCGTCGCGGATTGCCCTGCTCGCCTCGTTGTCCGGTATCTTCGTGCTGCTGTGTGGGTCGCCCGTCTCTGCCGTCCGCGCCTGGCTCATGTCTCTCGTCGCAATGGGGTCGCAGCTTGCCGGCAGACGCGCCCACTCGGCCAGTTCCGCCGGCGTCGTGGCGCTCTGCATGGCGATGGCAGACCCGCACCTTTCCTGTGACCTTGGATTCCTCCTCTCCGTGAGCTCCGTGCTCGGCCTGTGCGCCCTGAGCCGGTACCTCTCCTGGGCGTTGGGGACGGCGCTGCGGCTGCCGCACCTCGAGCGTCTGCTCGTGCGGAGGGCGGCGGGCAGGCGGGCACTGCACTGCGGAGGGGCGCTCGTGGATGCCCTTGCAGCGTCACTTGCGGCGCAGGCGGCGACGCTTCCCATCTCCACCGTCGCATTTGGGAGACTGCCCCTGCTGGGTCCGTTTGCCAGCGTGCTCTTGTCTCCGATTGCCTACGCGATGATTCCGGTGGGGCTGGCGCATGCGCTCCTCTCTAACGTTGGCCTTGGGATGCGTGCCCTCGGTCTCGCTCTCGATGCGCTGGCAGGGGCATTTGGGCGCGTGCTCACCTTGCTGGCCGGCCTTCCCTGGACGTCTCGGACACTCATGGGCGGGCCCTGGGGCTTCCTTGCCGCGATGGTCCCCCTCGCGTTGGTTCTTGCCTTCTGGCCGCATCCAAGCCGTCGCACGCTTCGTGCCTTCATGGCACTCTCGCTCGGCGTGCCGGTCGTACTCACCCTCTGCGCCGGGGTGCTCCAGGGACCACGCGTGTGCGTTCTCGACGTCGGGCAGGGGGATGCCGTCCTGGTGCAGGACGGCAGGTCCGCCGTCCTCGTCGACGCCGGTCCGGCAGACGACTCCTGCGCCCGTGAGCTCGCAAGGCTCAATGTGAGGAGGCTCGATGCGGTGGTGGTCACGCATCTGCACGACGACCACTACGGCGGTGTCCGGTCCCTTGTGGGGTGCATCCCTGTGGGTTCGGTGCTCGTGGGACAGGGGGCCTCTGGCAACGTCCCCCCGAGCTTGGGGATGCCACAAGACTTCTGACGGGAGGCAACTGCCGCGAAATCCGCAGGGGAGACGTGATGCGCGTCGGGAGGTTCTCGCTTCGGGTCATTTGGCCTGACTGTCCCCGAGGGGGAGACGAGAACGAGGACTCCGTCGTGTTGCACCTCACGTTCTCCGATGGCAGGCACAGGCTCTCGGGGCTCCTCACGGGGGACGCGGAGCGCGAGGAACTGGCACGTGCGGCCGAGGCCGTGGGAATCGGTCCCGTCGACCTCCTCAAGCTGGGGCACCATGGCTCCAAGGAGTCGCTCGACACGCCCCTCGCCAGGCGCCTGAGCCCCGCCTTGTGCGTTGCCAGCGCTGGAGAGGGCAACGAGTACGGGCACCCGTCCCCCGAGTGCGTCTTGGTTTGCAAGGGGGAGGGAGCCGCCTTCCTGTGCACCAAGGACGTCGGTACGGTGACGGTTGAGCCAGGCGTGCTTGGCCCCAGGGTGTCAGCCTCCCGACGCGCGGGTTTGCCAGGAGATGCTGGGCTGCGGTGGGCTTGCGCTACGATGAGTGGGGATCACGGAGAGGAGACGCATGACTCAGGGGAGAGGACAGGGGGCCTCCGGGCTTCTGCCTGCCTATCTGGCGGTTGGCGGGGACGAGCTCAAGCGGGAGACGGCCGTTTCGCGCATGAAGGCCAGACTCTCGCCGGGGCTTGCCGCCTTCAACCTGGACGAGCGCGAGGCAAACGCGGACATGCAGCCGGGCGACCTCGTGACCTCTCTCAACACCATACCGGTGGGGGACGGCTTTCGCCTTGTGCTGGTCCATGGCGCGGAGCGTCTGCCCAAACCCGTCTCCGAGGCCATCATCGCCTACCTGGGCAACCCCAACCCCGGCTGCGTCCTCCTCTTGGACGCGGCATCCCTCGCCAAGTCGACCAGGCTCTACAAGGCGGTGGCAAAGGTAGGGCCGCACTCGGTCATCGACTGCGCGCCCAAGAAGCGCTGGGAGCTCTCCAAGACCGTCGTGCGCATGGCGGCGCACTATGGGGCGACCATGACGGAGGCCGCGGCGACGGAGCTCATCTCGAGGGTGGGCGAGTCCACGACCATGCTCGACCGCCAGGTGAGGTCGCTGGCAGACCTATGCAGGGGTTCAGGGCAGATCGGGCTTGTGGACGTGGAGGCAAACGTCGCGCGAACCGCAGAGGTGAAGCCGTGGGACTTCCTCGACAGCGTCTGCGCGAGGGATGCCGGGAAGGCGCTCTCTCTGTACCAGCTCATGAACGGTGCCTCAGAGATCGCGCTCCTCTCGCTCCTCACGGGACGGCTCCGGGAGCTCGTATGCGCTCGGTGCCTCGACGTGCGTGGGGAGGGCGCGCGGGTTGCCTCCGAGCTCCATAAGCAGTCGTGGCAGGTCAAGAACCACGTGCGCTGGGCTCGCGGCTTCGCTCCGGGGGAGCTCGAGGACGCGCTCAGGCGCTGCGCGGCGTGTGAGCGTGCGCTCAAGGGGGGCTCCGACCCGCGCATCGCGTTCACGTCCCTCGTGGTGGACGTCTGCGGGCGCGGGCGGCGTTAGGCGCCGGGAGATCTCCGGCCTGCTGCTCGACGTGGAAGCCCCCAAGCGACAGAAAAAGAGGCGCCCCAAGGGGCGCCCCCGCAAAGTCACTTGTGGTTCAAGCTACTTGATGGTGTTGACCAGCTTCTGCACGCCGCTCTTGCGCTGTGCCGCCTGGTTCTTGTGAATGATGCCCTTGGCGGCAGCCTTGTCCAGCAGACGGCCGGCCTTGTTGGCCTCGGCCTGAGCGAGCTCGGCATCGCCGTTGGCCACGGCAACGCGGACCTTCTTGACGGCAGTCTTGAGCTCGGAGCGGACCGCCCTGTTGCGGACGCGGGCCTTCTCCGCGGTGATGATGCGCTTCTTCTGAGACTTGATGTTAGCCACTTACGGTTCCTTTCGGTTCTGATCCATGAGGCCTCTGAAGGAATTTAGGCGGGGGAGTGGGGTCCCGAGCCCGACACGGCGAGGTCCATTTGCGAAGTATAACAGAGTGGTTGAGAACGCACATGACCTTTGTGTGATTTTACAGGTCTCTCCCACGGTTTGGGCCCCTCGTGGCGGGCCGAACGGGGGCGGCGACATTCAAACGCCGCGGCTGCGGTATTATGACCCCTATGAAAACGACAGACACCTCACACATACGCAACTTCTCCATCATTGCGCACATAGACCATGGCAAGTCCACCATCTCTGACCGCATCCTCGAGCTGACCCACACGGTCGAGGAGCGTGACCTCGAGAGCCAGATGCTGGACTCCATGGACATCGAGCGCGAGAGGGGAATCACCATCAAGTCCAACGCGGTCCGCGTGACCTACACGGCGGACGACGGGCAGGACTACGACTTCAACCTCATCGACACCCCGGGCCACGTGGACTTCACCTACGAGGTCTCGCGCTCGCTCGCGGCGTGCGAGGGCGCGGTCCTCGTGGTGGACGCAACCCAGGGGGTCGAGGCCCAGACGGTGAGCAACGCCAATCTCGCCATGAACGCAGACCTGGACATCGTCCCGGCGATCAACAAGATCGACCTCCCCTCGGCACATCCCGAGGAGGTCAAGCGCGAGATCGAGGAGGAGCTTGCCATCCCCGCGGAGGACAGCGTGCTCGTGTCCGGCAAGACGGGGGAGGGGATCCACGACCTCCTGGAGGCCATCGTCTACCTCGTCTCGCCTCCCAGCGGAGACGCCGACGCACCACTCAAGGCACTGATACTCGATTCGTACTTTGACGAGTACCGCGGCATCATCGCTACCGTTCGCGTGTTCGACGGGCAGATACGTCCGGGCGCCCGGCTTCGCATGATGGCGCTGGGCGACACCTTCCTGTGCGACGGCGTGGGGGTCAAGCGACCGCTCGAGACCCCCGTTGACGTCCTGGGCGTGGGCGAGGTCGGCTACGTGGTCACGGGGCTCAAGGAGCCCGGCCTCGTCAAGACGGGTGACACCATCACGGAGGACGAGCGGCCCTGCGCCGAGGCCTGCCCCGGGTACCACGAGGCCAAGCCGATGGTGTTCACGGGCCTCTTCCCCATCGACAACAAACAGTACGAGAACCTCCGCGACGCTCTTGAGAAGCTTCACGTCAACGACCCGTCGCTCACGTGGGAGCCCGAGACGTCCGTTGCCCTGGGGTTTGGCTTCCGAGTGGGATTCCTCGGGCTTCTCCACATGGAGGTCGTGAAGGAGCGCCTCGAGCGAGAGTTCTCGCTCGACCTCATTGCCACGTCGCCCTCGGTCAACTACCACGTGTACTGCACCGATGGCACGATGCTGCAGATCACCAGCCCGCAGGACCTCCCCGACGTCACGAGGATCGACCACATCGAGGAGCCCTACCTCAAGGCAAAGGTCATCGTGCCGCCCGACTTCATGGGCGCCGTCATGCAGCTGGTGGTGGACCACAGGGGAGAGACAAAGGACATGGTCTACCTCAGCGAGCGATCTGTCGAGATGCACTTTGACATCCCCCTTGCCGAGCTGATCCTGGACTTCTTCGACCAGCTCAAGAGCCGAACGAAGGGGTATGCCTCGCTCGACTACGAGTTCTCGGACTATAGGACCTCCGACCTCGTGCGCCTGGACATCCTCCTCGCGGGCGAGGAGGTGGACGCCCTGTCGTTCATCGTCCACAGGGACAAGGCCTACGACATGGCCCGCGGCCTCTGCGACAAGCTGAAGGAGATCATCCCCCAGCAGCTCTTCGAGGTGCCCATCCAGGGGGCGATCGGCAACAAGATCATCTCGCGCTCAACCGTGCGCGCCCGCCGCAAGGACGTTCTGGCCAAGTGCTACGGCGGCGACATCAGCCGAAAGAGGAAACTCCTCGAGAAGCAGAAGGAGGGCAAGAAGCGCATGAAGTCGATCGGGCGCGTCGAGGTCCCCCAGGAGGCGTTCCTCGCGGTCCTCAAGGTGGACGACGACTAGGGTGCGGAACATCACAGGCAGGAAGCTGAAACACGGGTGCGTCGCGAAAGCGGCGCGCCCTCGAACGTTGAGGTGAGCATGATACAAGACGACGAGAGACACAGCCAGCCCCAGGAGGGGGCGCGCCTGGAGGGACCGGGGGAGACGGACGGCCCAACCGAGGAGGGCAGCCCCGAGGACCGGGCAGGGGCGCACTTCCTCCCACAGTCAGGCCCCTCGCCGGACGAGGGTGACGACCAGGCAGAGTCTCCGCAGGACAAGGGTGGCGAGACGGGCGATGCTGCTGCCGCGGAGGATGCTGCCGGGAACGAGGCCACGACCCTCTCCCCCCGGGACGCCAACGACGACGAGGACTGGGACAACGACCTGCCTCCCCTGGACGTCGCCGAGCTGCCAGTTGGCCTGCTCCCCGAGCCGGAGAGGCGCCCTTCTCCCCTGGCAAGGTTTCGCACGGCACTCCACAATGCTGCGGGCGGGTACCTTACGACCATCATCACCTATGGGTTCCCCGTCGTCCTGATCGCCCTCGCGCAGCGCGTCTCGCACGACCCGCGCTACGCCTGGATGTCGCTCGTCGAGCTCGTCCTGCTATGGTCACTCACCAACCTTCTGGTGAAGCGCCTGCCTCGGGTCGCCGGCGTGGTCAAGGGCATTCTGCTCGCCCTCTTCAACATCCAGCAGCTCGTGCTCCTCTTTGGCGGCACGTACGTGAGTGCCATCATGTTGTCAAACCTCGGCAGCATCGAGGACATCCAGGGCGGTGCTGGCCTCTATGCCCTCGGAATCGCCGCCCTCGTGCTCCTGACCTTCCTCCGCACGAGGGGCGTCGGAAAGCGGGGCGTGGCCGACTACGCCGTGCTCGCCGGCGCGGTGGTCGCCTGGGGCATTGCGGGTGCGTCCATGGGGTGGAGCTACTCTCCGCTCGTGTCATACCCCCTCGTGCTTCAGGAGACCCAGCGCAACGCCGCCTTCGCGGAGAACGTGAAGAACGGACACGGCGACGCCGGAAAGTTCTACCACGACGGGGTCCAGGGCGGCATCGACAAGCCCGCCGAGGCCCAGGCGCTGGGGCAGACCCCCAACGTCGTGCTGATCTTCACCGAGGGGCTCTCTCAGAGCGTGGTGGAGGACCCCCGCTCCCTCATGCCCAACGTCGCCTCATACGAGCAGAGGTCCCTCGACTTCACCAACTACTACAACCACACCTTCGCGACCTACCGCGGGCTGCAGGGGCAGCTCTTCTCGGGCGAGCAGCTCGGCAACCTCGACTCGAGCAACTACGTCTCGCTCCAGGGCATCCTCGGGCTCAACGGGTACCAGACCACGTTCATCAACGTGGAGCCCAACAACTCGGACTTCACCAGCTATCTCAACGACCTTGGGTTTGACCAGGTCATCACGGAGGAGGGCGTGAACCCGGAGGGGGGCGCCCAGTCTCTGTCCGACCGCCAGGCCTACGAGTACCTCCTCAAGACGATGGAGGAGCAGAACGGGTCGGGAAAGCCCTTCTTCATCGCCATGTATACGGTGGGGACGCACGCCACCTTCGACTCGCCGGACAAGAGGTTTGGCGACGGTTCCGACCCGGAGCTCAATAAGTTCTATAACGCCGACTACTGGTTTGGCCAGTTCATGAGCGAGTTCCAGAACTCCGATTTGGCAGACAACACCATCATCGTCTTCACGGCAGACCACGCCAGCTACGTCGACATGGGGTGGAACCAGGCGTTCCCTGACTATCAGAGGGCGTTCGGGAGCCTCGACAGGGTTCCGTTCTTCATCTACTACAAGGGTGTCAAGCCACAGAAGGTCGATGCCCAGGGGCGCAACTCGCTCGACATGGCACCCACGCTTCTCGACTACCTGGACGTCTCTGCCCCAAACTACTTCCTGGGAAGCTCGCTCTTCCTGCAGAAAGATCCCTCAAAGTACCTCGAGACAACCTTCTGGCAAGAGGGCATCATTCGCTCGACCGCCACGGGCCAGATCGAGACCATGAGCCAGGCAGACCAGGACAAGGTCACCGCAACGCTGCAGGAGTACTTCGCCGCCAAGGGGACGACGTCCGGAGGGAGCGGGAGCAATGACGACTGACGAGGTGGCGTCGCCTGGAAGCGAGGCGGAGCTGCTTGGTCGCTATGCCGAGGGGGCGCTTCTCTCGCCTAGGGCCGAGCCCTTCCCCAGGGAAGGAAGCCTGGGGGAGAGGCTCGAGGCTAACCCGTTCCTCATGGCCCCCATGGCGGGCGTCACCGATTCCGCGTATCGCACCATGGCCAGGGCAGGGGGCGCCGCTCTGGCCTACACCGAGATGGTCTCGGTGGCGGGGATTCACTACGCGGGCGAGAAGACCTGGGACCTGGTTCTTCCCGGTGACGCGGAGCCGGACATCGCCGTGCAGCTGTTTGGTTCCAAGCCGGAGCAGTTTCGCGAGGCGTCCGCGCAGGTCAGCGAACGGCTGGGTGACAGGCTCGCGCTCATCGACGTGAACATGGCCTGCCCCGTGCCCAAGGTGACGAGAAAGGGTGAGGGGTCGGCGCTCCTGGACGACCCAGCCCTCGCCGGGGACATCGCCCGTGCCGTGCTGGCGGAGACCGACGTGCCCGTGACCTGCAAGATTCGCAGGGGGAGGCGTGCCGGCGAGGAGGTCGCCCCCGAGTTCGCGCGAGCCCTGGAGCAGGCGGGAGTAAGCGCGGTCGCCGTCCATGGAAGGACCGCCGCCCAGCTGTACCGGGGCCAGGCGGACTGGGGCGTCGTCTCCCGGGTGGCGCAGGCGGTCGACATCCCCGTCATTGGGTCGGGGGACATTCGTGGTCCCGTGGAGGCGGCGCGGATGCTAGAGCAGACGGGTGCCGCCGCCGTCATGGTCGCACGAGGGAGCTACGGGGACCCATGGGCGTTTCGTGGGGCTCGGACGCTGCTTGCCGGGGGAGAGTGGCACATGCCCGGGATTGCCACCAGAATCCATGCCTTCGAACTGCACGTTCGCTTGCTCGCCGCAACCGGGGCGCACCTTGCACGTGCGCGGAGCCTCGCGGGATGGTACCTCAAGGGCGCCCCCCACGCCTCCGCCTGGCGCGACAGGGCCATGCACTGCGTGACGCTCGACGACTACGTCGAACTGGCTCGTGAGGCGCTCGACCTGGTGGAGGGCGAGGATGGTGCCTGAGGAGGCCACGGGGGCATTCGTTCCCGCCTGGGACCGTGCGAGGTACCACCTGGAGGGCGTGGGCTCGCTCTACGTCCACGTCCCGTTCTGCCGGAGCAAGTGCGCCTACTGTGACTTTGCCTCAGGGGCGACGAGGGCGGACGATCCGCTGCCCGCCGCATATGCCCGCGCCATCGCGAGGCAGCTACGGGAGGTCGAGGAGACGGGCCTTTTCGAGCCGTGCCGCACCGGCTATCTGGGTGGCGGCACCCCGTCGCTCCTGGGCGCCGCGCTCCCTCCGCTCGTCCGCGCGGTCGCGCCCCATGCGCCGACGGAGCTCAGCTTCGAGGCAAATCCCGATTCCCTCTCGCCTGACCTGTTGGAGCGCGTCCGAGAGGCGGGGGCGACTCGCGTCTCGATTGGCGTGCAGAGCACCTCAGCTTCCGAGCTCGTTGCGCTAGGACGCATCCATGGGCCCGAACGCGCGCTCGAGGCGCTTCGGGAGGCGGTCACCTCGGGGCTTAGGGTCTCGTGCGACCTCATGTGCGCGATCCCGCGGCAGACTGGCGCCTCGTGGGAGCGGAGCCTGCGTAACGTCCTCGCCAGCGGGGTGTCGCACGTGAGCGTGTATCCCCTCGCCATCGAGGAGGGGACGGCGTTCTGGCGGAGGTACGGGGAAGAGGAGCCTGAGTTCAACGCGTCGGACGTCCAGGCAGACCGCATGGAGGCGGCCGAGGCGACTCTCACCCGCAGCGGGCTCCGACGGTACGAGGTCGCAAGCTATGCCGTGCCTGGCCAGGAGTGCCTCCACAACGTGTCGTACTGGACGGGGACACCGTACCTGGGCTTTGGGACGAGCGCCGCGAGCATGCTCACCCGGGAGGGGTACCTCGCCCTGCGGGGAGTTGCCCCGCAGCTCCCCGCGCCCGGGGACGACGTCGCCAGGGCGCGCGTCACGGTCATGAGCACGGCACGCCAGATCGTCGCGGACCCCGCCCTGGGGTCGCTGCGCCTCTCCGTCGAGTTCCTCGACCTGCGGCAGGCGGTCGCCGAGGACCTCATGCTCTCCGCACGCCTGGCCGCCGGGATCCCCGGAGGGCTCCTGGGGCTTGCGAGGGAGGCCGCTCCCGCGTCGCAGGTGGACGCCGTCGTCTCTCGCGCGTGCGACGAGGGCCTCGCCACGCTCGAAGGCGGAAGGCTCGTCCCCACGCACAGCGGATGGCTTATGGGCAACGAGCTTTACGGTGAATTGTGGGGACTCGCCGAGGGTACAATCGACACTCGAACGTGCTAGGGCACTCCGGCCCACCCGCGACGCCATGGGACGCCGCTCCCAACCGGGACCAGCGCCCCCGCCTGAACGGATGCCCCCAGGGCGTCAAACCACGAACCACGGGAGACCCCACCTATGGCCTCGATGAACGAGAAAGACTACTACGCCATCCTCGGCGTGGACAAGGACGCCTCGACGGACGAGATACGCAAGGCGTTCCAATCGAAGGCTCGTAAGCTGCATCCCGACGTCAACAAGGCGCCGGACGCCGAGGAGCAGTTCAAGGCCGTGTCGGAGGCGTACGCCGTCCTGTCCGACCCCGACAAGCGACGGAGGTACGACGCCATGAGGTCGGGATCGGCCTTCTCCACGCCCGGCTCGTACCAGGGCGGTCCCACCCAGGGCGACCCGTTCTCGTCGTCGCCCTTTGGCTGGGGGTTCCCGTTCTCGGACATGGGGTATGCCAGGCGCTCGGAGCGCAGGTCGAGGAGCTACAACCCGCGTGCGGGCGCAGACGTCAGCTTTCAGGTGGACATGGACGACGAGACTGCGCGCAAGGGCACGCGCAGGGGCGTCACCTACCAGCGCTACGCCCCCTGCGAGGCATGCGAGGGACGGGGGTCCGTACGCGCCGAGCACGCGGAGACCTGCCCCACGTGCCACGGCACGGGGCGGATTGGCGTGGACCTCTCCGGGATCTTCGGCCTCGGGGTCATGGAGATGGAGTGCCCCGAGTGCGAGGGCACGGGCAAGGTCGTCTCGGACCCCTGCGACGTGTGCGGCGGCTCCGGGCGCGTGCTCACCGCGACGGAGCTCGTGGTCGACATCCCCGCGGGCTCGCACGATGGTGACGTGGTCAGGGTCAAGGGCATGGGGAACGCGGGGACAAACGGGCGCGAGGCCGGCGACTTCGTCTGTCGCGTCGGCGTCCCGTCCGAGAGGCTGACCAGGCAGCAGACGTCTGGCTTCCGCCTCGTTGGGTTTGGCCTTCCGTTCGCCCTCCTTGGCGCATTCACCGGGACGCTCTCCTCGATGGCGGTCTTCCTCGTCATCGTCCTCGGGCTGGGGCTTTACTTTGCCTTCGCAGGTGGCATAAGGCACTCTAGCAGGTGGTGGAGGAACGCGCTTGCCTCGCTGGGCAACGGCGCCGTGGAGGGGGTCATCCTTGCGCTGTTCATGGCGATGATGTTCTCGTGCACCGCCGGGCGGGCCTCGTTTGGGGGCCCAGGGTACGGGTATGTCTCAGGCTGATTGCAAGGTGTAGGAATCTAGGCTGAAAGCGGGAGACTGGTTAGGTTGGCTTCGTTGGACTATTACGAGATTCTCGGCGTCGAGCACGACGCCGACGCCAAGACCATAAAGAGGGCGTTCCTCAAGAAGGCACGCACCCTTCACCCCGACGTCAACAAGGCGCCGGATGCAGAGGAGCGCTTCAAGGAGGTCAACGAGGCCTACACCGTCCTCTCGGACGAGCGCAAGCGCGCCAACTACGACCGATACGGGACCCCTGACGGCCCCGGCGGAATGGGCTCCGACTTCGTGGACATGTCGGACATCTTTGGCGGCGGCTTTGGGATCAACGACATCTTCGACTCGTTCTTCGGCGGCGGGCACGGTGGCTCCAGGACCGCCGCGCAGACGCGCGGGCGCGACATGGCGGCCCGGCTCCAGATCTCGCTCGCAGAGGCCGCCGCGGGATGCACCAAGACGATCTCGTACGAGCGCCTGGCGCCGTGCGACGACTGCAACGGCACGGGCGTGGCAGAGGGCGGGAGTGAGAAGACCTGCCCCCGCTGCCATGGCAAGGGCGTCGTCGTCCAGGTGCAGCAGACCATCTTTGGACAGATGCAGTCTCAGGGCGTGTGCCCCCAGTGCGGCGGCTCCGGCAAGGTGGTGGACAAGCCGTGCGAGACCTGCGAGGGCCAGGGCCGCACTCCCTCAAGGGAGACGGTCGAGGTCAAGATTCCTGCGGGCGTCCACTCCGGCCAGACGGTCACCGTTCGCGGAAAGGGCGAGGCGGGAATCCGCGGGGACCACACGGGCGACCTCGTCGTTCGCGTTGACGTCGAGGAGGACGAGCGCTTCGAGCGCCAGGGCGACGACCTCTTCTGCAAGGTCGAGGTCGACTCCCTCGAGGCCATCGTGGGCAAGGACGTCACGGTCGACGGGATCATGGAGGGCGAGGAGGTCAAGGTCACCGTCCCCGCGGGCTGCCAGTTTGGCCAGCAGGTCCGCGTTGCCGGCTATGGCATGCCCCGCATGAACTCCTCGGCTCGAGGAAGTCTCATCGCGGTCGTGCAGGTCAAGACGCCTGGCGACCTCACCGAGTCCCAGCTCGACCAGGTCCGCTCCATCGTCGACGGGCGGTCTGGCGGCAGCGCCGCCCATGAGGGAGAGAAGCACTCGCAGGGCTTCCCCCATCACGGCCGTAGGGGCCGCGGGCGGGTCAAGTGAGCCGGCCCCGCGTTGCCCTCGTCAACCTGGGGTGTCGTGTCAACCGCGTCGAGACGGACCTCATCGCCCAGGACCTCATCTCTGCGGGTTGCGAGCTCGTTGACCAGGAGGACGCGTCCGCTGTCGTCGTCAACACGTGCGCGGTGACGGGCGAGGCGGAGGCGAAGGCACGCAAGGCGGTCCGTCATGCGGCTGGCCTCCCGCAGGCTCCCGACGTCATCGCGACGGGGTGCGTCGCGAGCCTCGCCGCTTCCGAGTTGGAGGCGCTTGGTCCCAACGTGCGCGTGGTTGCCGACAAGTCGCGGGTCGCCGGGGAAGTCCTGTCCACTCTTGGCTTTGCCCCGGCATCCGACGCGCGCTCTGGGGGGTTCTCCACCCCCACGCCCACCGGACGCATGCGACCGGGCATCAAGGTGCAGGACGGCTGCGACAACCGGTGCACCTACTGCATCGTGTGGAAGGCACGCGGTGCGGGGAGGTCCACGAGCCCAGAGGAGGTCATCGGACTCGTGCGCGAGTCCGTGTCCCAGGGGGCGCACGAGGTTGTCCTCACGGGTATCAACCTGGGACGATATTCCCACGATGGAAGGAACGGCGAGCACGTTGACCTCGCGGGTCTCGTCCAGGCGATCCTCGACCAGACTGGCGTCGAGCGCATCCGCCTCTCGTCCATCGAGCCCCCCGACGTCACGCCCCGGCTCGTCGCGGCGATGCGCGCGGGAGGGGAGCGGGTTGCCCCGTTTCTGCACGTGTGCCTTCAGTCGGGCTGTGACAGAACGCTCTCGCGCATGGGTCGCGTGTACGACACCGCAGCCTACGCCCGCGCGATTGAGGTGGCGCGCGAGGGCATTCCCGACCTCGCCCTGGGGACCGACCTCATCGTTGGGTTCCCGGGCGAGACTGATGCCGACTTTGAGGAGTCCCTGGCCTTCTGCCGGCAGATGGGGTTTGCCAAGATGCACGTCTTCAGGTACTCCCGCCGCCCTGGGACCCCGGCGGCGACCTACCCCGGCCAGGTCCCCCCGCAGGTGATGGCCGAGCGAGGCAGGCGCATGCGCGAAGCCGCGCGCGAGATGAGACTTGAAGCGGCGAGCTCCCTCGTGGGGACGGTCCAATCTGCCATAGTGCAGTATCCGGGGAGGGCCGTGACCGGCGGCCTGTTCGAGGCTCTCGTCGACCCGTCGCTTCCCCTCGACTCCATGGTGAGGGTGCGGGTCGGTTCCGTGGACGCCCAGGGGAGGCTCGTGGGGTCGCTCGCATAGGTCGCCCCTCTCGCGCACCCTCCCTTTCATCTATCCTAGGTTCGCATGCATGTACGACCACACGTCCGCACTGGAGGAACATGGAGCCCACCCGAGTTCGCCTGACCATCCCCGATTCCGTGGACCCCACCGTGTTGATGGGGCCTGCGGACTCGCTGCTGCGGCAGGTCGAGGACTCGTTCGCGGACTCCATGGTCACCGTTAGGGGCACCCAGGTCACCATCATCGGCCCAACGCGGGAGGTCGAGCGCGTGACCTCGGTCTTCTCTCGCCTGATCTCGATGGTCGAGGCGGGCGAGGTCCCCACCACCGACGACGTCAGCCTGCTGGTGGGCCAGGCGCAGCACGGGGCGGCGGGGCCGGGCTCGGACCCCGGCGAAATCCTGCTCACCTATCGCGGTCGTCCCGTGAGGCCCAAGACCGAGGGACAGGTTAGGTACGTCGCCTCGATGAGGGACAACCTCATGACCTTTGGGCTGGGGCCCGCCGGCACGGGAAAGACCTATCTCGCCATGGCCATGGCGGTCGCGGCACTCCGTCGGCACGAGGTGGCAAGGATCGTTCTCACGCGCCCCGTCGTCGAGGCGGGGGAGTCGCTGGGATACCTGCCCGGCACGCTCCAGGAGAAGGTCGACCCCTACGTGCGGCCCCTCTACGATGCCCTCTTCGACATCACCGACCCCGAGCGGGGCACCTCGCTCGTCGAGCAGGGGGTCATCGAGGTGGCGCCCCTCGCCTTCATGCGAGGAAGAACTCTCAACGACGCCTTCGTCATCCTCGACGAGGCGCAGAACACGACTCCCGAGCAGATGAAGATGTTCCTCACCAGGTTTGGCCACTCGTCGCGTTTCGTGATCACGGGAGACACAACGCAGCGCGACCTGGTGGGCCAAAGCGGGCTGGACTCGGCGAGGCGCGTCCTCGAGGGAATCGAGGGCATCCAGTTCGTGGAGCTAGACAGGAACGACATCGTCAGGCACTCCCTCGTCGCGCGCATCGTCGACGCGTACGCGCGGGCGGAGTCCGGCGCAGGTGCGGGTAGGAAGGGTGGGAGCTCACATGAGTAACCAGTACGACGTCTCGTGCGACGAGGGGGCGGAGGCGCCCATCACCCTCCAGGAGTTTAGGGATGACTGCGACCTCGTGTTGAGGGAGGAGGGTGTCCAGAGGGACTGCATGGTCTCCATCTCCGTTGTGGGCGACGAGCGCATGCGAGAGCTGAACCAGGAGTGGAGGGGCCAGGACCGCTGCACGGACGTGCTGAGCCTGGAGTGCGAGAGGCCCGACGACCCCGACCTGGCACCGGGCGAGCCCTGCGAGCTCGGCGACATCGTGCTTGCGCCAGCCTACATCGCTCGCCAGGCGGAGGGGTTTGGCACCACGGCTGCCGACGAGTTCAGGCTCCTTCTCGTCCATGCCATGCTCCACCTGCTGGGGTACGACCACCTGGAGGAGGACGAGGCACAGGTGATGGAGGCGCGCGAGGACGAGCTGGTCTCGCTTCTGAGCACCGATGCCCCTCCCCGCCACGTGACCCTGACCCGGCATCGGGGGGATGAAACGTCATGATCCCCGGAAAGCACCCGAGCCACCCCACCTTCAAGCGGAGCTTCCTCTTCGCCATCCAGGGCTTTCGTACGGCGGTGCGCCAGGAGCGTAACATCAAGGTCATGCTCGTGGGCGGCTGCCTCGCCATCACGCTTGGTCTTGCCATCGGCCTCGATGCCGTTAGCTGGGCCATCATCCTGCTGTGCTGCGGGGTCGTTATCTCCGCGGAGCTTCTCAACACCTCCATCGAGGCCGTCGTCGACCTGGTCTCGCCGGAGTTCCATCCCCTCGCGGGCAAGGCGAAGGACATCTCCGCCGCCGCCGTGTGGGTCCTCTGCGTGCTGGTTGCTGTGGTCGGCATCATCGTCTTTGCAAACGCGATCGTGCGCTGACCGTTTGGCCAGCGGGGAGTGGGGGAGTCATGGCAGAGGTCGCCGGGGGAGAGGAAAGGCCCTTCAGGAGCGGGTTCGTCGCGCTTGTCGGGCGGCCGAGCGTCGGCAAGTCGACGCTCCTCAACGCGTGTTACGGCGGCAAGATCGCCATCACCAGCCCCGTGGCGCAGACCACGCGCCGCAGGATGCGTGCCGTCGTCAACCGCGAGGGCGCGCAGATCGTGATCGTCGACACGCCGGGGCTGCATAAGCCCAAGGACGCCCTGGGCAAGGAGCTCAACAAGGTCGCCCTGGGCGAACTGGCCGACGTGGACGTGGTCGCCCTCCTCATCGATGCCACCAAGGAGGTCGGGCGCGGGGACGAGTGGGTCGCGCGGCACGTGGACGCCTCCCGCGCCCCCTACAAGCTCCTGGTGGTCACGAAGGCCGACGTCGCCGACCCCAAGACGGTGAGCGCGCAGCTCGAGGCCGCCTCCCGTCTCGCACGGTTTGACGACTCGCTCGTGGTGTCGGCCCGCAAGGGGTTCAACGTGGACTCGTTCATCTCCCTGGTCTCGAGCCACCTTCCCGAGGGACCTCGCTGGTTCCCGGATGACATGGACGTGGACATGACCGACGAGGAGCTGGTGGCCGAGTTCATCCGCGAGAAGGTCCTGCTCAACATGAGGCAGGAGGTCCCGCACTCCGTGGCCGTTACCTGCGACCAGATAGAGTGGATGGAGGACGGGCACGCGTCCTTCTCGGCGACCATCCTGGTGGAGCGCGAGGGGCAGAAGGCCATGGTCATCGGGAAGGGCGGCCGCATGGTCAAGCGCATTGGCTCGGAGGCCCGGCGCGACGTCGAGAAGCTCCTGGGCGCGCGCTGCTACCTGGACCTGCAGGTTCGGGTGCAGCCCCAGTGGAGGCGCGACGCCAACGAGATCCGCCGCCTGGGGTACGAGGCGGACGAGTAGACCCATGGCCCGCAGGACCCTGAGGGAGCGCGCAATCGTCCTCGACCGAACCAAGCTGGGCGAGCAGGACCTCATACTCACGCTGCTGGGGCAGGGCGGAGAGCAGTTGAGGGCGGTCGCGAAGGGTGCCAGGAAGCCCGGGGGCAGGCTCGCGCCGAGAAGTGACCTCTTTTGCGAGACGGACTTCCTCCTGGCCCGTGGCAGGAGCCTCGACATCGTCACCGAGGCGGAGCTCGCGAACGCCCACGTTGGACTTCGCGGCGACGTGTCGCGGGTCGCCGCGGCATCGGCGCTCTGTGAGGCCGCCCGGCTCACCTCGTACGAGGACAGTCCCGACCCGTTCCTGTACCCCATCTGCTCGCGCGCGCTCACCGCCTGCGAACAGGCTGGCACGGAGGCGTCCCTCGACCTCGTGGTGGCGGCGTACGTCCTCAAGGTCCTCGCGCACGAAGGATGGATGCCCGAACTGAAGGCGTGCGTTGCCTGCGGTGACCCAGACGTGTCGCGCTTCTCCGCCACCGCCGGCGGAGCCCTCTGCTCAAGCTGCGCCAAGGACGTAGCTGGCGCGGTGCGGGTGAGCCCTTGCGAGCTGAGGGACCTCGACTCCCTCGTTCATGGCACCTTCGACCAGATTCTGCTGATGGACGTCGCGTCCGAAGAGGGCGCGCGGCTCCTCACGCTCGCGCATCTGTGGGCGGCGACCCAGCTCGACGCCCGGATGCGGGCCCTCGAGTTCATGCTCGCCCTCTGAGGGAACCGATCGGCAGGCTGGACACCATCATCGGCTCGTCGTGTGCATTGGCGATGCCCTTGCCATGCTCGGCCTCGCGAGGCTTCCTTTGGGTTAGATTAAACAATGCTGAATCACCGGCAAGGGCAGGGGTGTCTCATGGGACTTGACAGGATGCATGTTGCGGCGTGGGTCACGGGGGCCTCCGTGATCGCGGCGATGGGGGCTGCGCCGACTGCGGCGCTCGCCGAGGAAATTGCCGCCACGGGTACGGCGGGCGCCGTCGTTGCCTCCCCGGCGGAGGGCCAGGCTCCCGCCGCTGTCGAGGTGCGCGAGTCGGTGGGTGAGAAGTTTGCCGTCCCTGCGGATGGCTTGGACACCGGGCGGCAGGGGACGCCAGCCGAGGAGGTCGGCGATTCCGCGCCGGGGGGCGTCTCGGCTGAAGGCTCGACCGCCGATGCCGACGGAGGCAATGAGCAGCAGGTTGTCTCGTCTAGTGATGTCGCATCCGCCGACGCCAGCGCCTCGGGGCAGACGGCCCAGCAGGGCGGCTCGGAAGGGGAGGCGGACCAGCGCGTCACCCAAGGGCCTGACGACGCCGCGACTGACGACGAGGCTGCCGGGGGGAGCTCCCAGTCGGTCGTAACCCAGCAGGGTGACGCCCCTGCCGATGGGGGGCAGGCGGGTGACTCCCCGTCCCAGGCGGCGGCAGCCGACCAGGCAGCCCGCGCGGCACAGGCAAAGGCGCCCGACTCCAACATGTACCGCATGTACAACCCCAACAGCGGCGAGCACTTCTACACCGCCCAGCTGGGAGAGGCCCGCATGCTCTTTGGCGTGGGCTGGCGCTGGGAGGGCATCGCGTGGATGGCCCCCGCCAGCTCCGATGCGCCGGTGTACCGCCTGTACAACCCCAACGCGGGCGACCACCACTACACCACCAGCGCCGCGGAGCGCGACATGCTGGTGAAGGCGGGGTGGAGGTACGAGGGCATTGGCTGGTACTCGGCTGGCGCCAACGAGGTTCCCCTCTACCGGCAGTACAACCCCAACGCCAAGGCGGGTGCTCATAACTTCACCGCGAACAAGGGCGAGAACGACCACCTCGTTGGCCTGGGATGGCGCGGTGAGGGCATCTCGTGGTACGGGACCCGCTCCGCGCACCAGGCGATCCAGGGGTTCTGGACGGTCACGCGCGCCTACGGGTCGCTTCAGCGCTACTGGGTCGGGGCGGACGCCTCCCTCGCGACCTCTCGCGTTATTACCCCCGACGAGGGCGCGGGCTACTACGCGCTTGCGGCTTCCGACGGGTCCGTCTACCACACCGTGACCGATCTCGGCGACGGGACGACCCTGCTCGCCGAGTCTAACGGCAGGCTTTGCGCCAGCCCGGCGGGATGGATGGTGACCACCACGTACACGGGGGACTACCGCCGCTACTGGGTCGTGGACACCGGGAAGGGGTACGGCGTTGCCAGGAACGGCCTCTTCTCACAGGGCGGGAGCCAGTACTATGGTGTTCCCTCGACCGGCTACGTAGTGACCAACGGGTGCGTTAGGCTCGCGGGTGCCTGGTACTACGGCGACGCCGACGGGCACCTCTCCAAGCTCACGACCGGCAAGATCGGGTGGCAGAATCCCAGACAGTACTACCAGGTCTCGGCCTACGACGTGAGGAAGGTGGGGAGCGGGCCCTTCTCGTACATCCGTCACTCGGTCATCTCGCCCGACGCCACCCGCGAGCAGGTTGTGCGGGCATTCCTCCAGACGGCGAGGCTCTACCTGGGGACGCCCTACAAGTGGGACTACGCCCTCGCGCCCGGCGTGGGGACCGACTGCGCGGGGCTCGTCCAGTCGTGCATGGAGTCGGTGGGGATGCAGACCCCGTACAACTCCTACGACCACCGCTACAACTCGTGGCAGGACCACAACGCCAACAACATGTTCGCGGACCCCAAGATCAAGAAGGTCGCAGTCTCCGACCGCCAGCCGGGCGACATCGTGTTCTACAAGGGGCACGTTGGGATTTACGTGGGCAACGACACCATCATCAATGCCTACCCGCCCCAGGTGGAGTACGACAGCATGTGGCGTTGGACCGTGCGAGGCATCGGGCGCCTGTTCGTGTGAGCGGACCCGTGCAAAAATGGGCGAATCCTGTGGAGGGCGGGCTTTGCGGGCCCGCCTGCCACCCAACGGCCCGTGGCGTGGTAACCTAACTGAGTTCGTACCCCGTACTTGGAGGCCCGCCCAATGCCAGACGGCCATCCCAGTTCGGGGCGCATCTATGTCGAAAGGTGGTTTCACATGGCAGTCTCCAAGGAGCGCAAGGCCGAGCTCATCGCTCAGTACGGCAAGGACGCAAACGACTCCGGCTCCGCCGCGGTCCAGGTCGCCCTCCTCACCGAGCGCATCAAGGGCCTGACCGAGCACATGAAGTCCCACAAGAAGGACTTCCACACCCGTCGCGGCCTCCTCATGCTGGTCGGCCAGCGTCGCCGCCTCCTGTCCTACATCAAGAAGCAGGACGTCGAGGCCTACCGAGCGCTGATCAAGAGCCTGGGCATCCGCGACAACATCCAGTAGCTTCGTGGTAGAGAGGGGGCGCCCGCGCGGGCGCTCCCTTGCATTAGCGGCCCGCCTGCAATGGGGCAGGCGGAGATAAGAGGAAAAGAAATGGCAAAGGTTTCGCACGAGTTCGACCTCTATGGCAAGCACTACAAGCTGGAGTCGGGCGAGCTCGCCAAGCAGGCGACGGGGGAGTGCCTCGTCTCCTGCGGTGACTCCACGGTCAACGTCACCGTGGTCGTCTCCAAGGAGCGCAAGAACTACGACTTCTTCCCGCTCACCGTCGACTTCATCGAGCGCATGTACGCCGTCGGCCGTATCCCGGGCGGCTACCTCAAGCGAGAGGCGCGTCCCTCCGAGAAGGCGACCCTCACGGCACGCATGATCGACAGGCCCATCCGTCCCTCGTTCCCCGACGGGTTCCGCAACGAGGTCCAGATCGTGGCCATGCCGCTCGTCGCCGACCAGGTCAACTCCGTCGACACCATCTGCGTCATGGGCGCGAGCGTCGCCCTCACCGTGGGAGGCGTGCCCTTCGAGGGCCCGCTCGCCTGCGTGAGGATTGGCCGCAACCCCGAGACCGGCGAGTTCCTCGTCAACCCTACCTACGAGGAGCGCGACGCCTCCGACCTCGACCTCGAGCTCGCGGGCTCGTCCACCTTCATCAGCATGCTCGAGGCCGGCGCCAAGGAGATCTCTGAGGAGGACATGCTCGCCGCCATGGCATTTGGCCAGGAGGCCATTGGTGCCTTCTGCGAGGAGGAGAAGAAGTTCTTCGCCAAGTGGGAGGAGGCCAACGGCCCCATCGTCAAGAGGGAGTACGAGCTCGACCAGCCCATCCCCGAGGTCCACGACCGCATCTGGGCACACTACGATGAGATGTCCGCGGCCCTCAAGGATGCGGACAAGCAGTCACGCATCTCCAAGGTCGAGGCCCTGAAGCAGGCCATCACCGCCGAGTTCAGCGAGGACGAGCAGGTCGAGTGGGACCGCGCCATCCCCGTGGAGCTGAAGAGCCTGGAGAAGCACGCCATGAGGCGCATGGTGGTCGAGACCGGCGAGCGCGTTGACGGTCGCACCGCAACCGAGGTTCGTCCCCTCATGATCAAGCCCAACTACCTCCCGCTCGTCCACGGCTCCGGCCTGTTCCAGCGCGGCCAGACCCAGGTCCTCTCGGTCTGCACCCTGGGCATGCTCAACGAGTGGCAGCGCCTCGACACGATCGAGCCCGTCGACGGCAAGCGCTACATCCACCACTACAACTTCCCGCCGTACTGCACCGGCGAGACCGGCAGGATGGGCTCCCCCAAGCGCAGGGAGATCGGCCACGGCAACCTCGCCGAGCGCGCCCTGCTCCCCGTGATCCCCTCTGAGGAGGACTTCCCCTACACCATCCGCGTGGTCTCCGACGTCATGGAGTCCAACGGGTCCTCTTCCATGGCATCGACCTGCGGCTCCACGCTCGCTCTCATGGATGCCGGCGTGCCCCTCAAGCGCCCGGTCTCCGGCGTTGCCATGGGTCTCATCCAGGAGGAGGGCAAGACCGTCATCCTCACCGACATCCAGGGCCTCGAGGACTTCCTGGGCGACATGGACTTCAAGGTGACGGGCACCACCAAGGGCATCACGGCCATGCAGATGGACAACAAGGCGACCGGCCTCACGCCCGAGATTCTGCGCAAGGCGCTCATGCAGGCGCACGAGGGCCGCATGTTCATCCTCGACGCCATGCTCGACGCCATCCCCGCTCCGCGCGAGCACACCAAGGACACCGCGCCCCAGATCGTCAGCCTGCAGATCCCCACTGACAAGATCCGCGACGTCATCGGCAGCGGCGGCAAGGTCATCCGCGGCATCCAGGACGACACCGGCGCCACGATCGACATCCAGGAGGACGGCAACGTCTTCATCGCCGGCACCAACGGTGCCGCCGAGGAGGCCGCCGAGCGCATCAAGGCCATCGTCAAGGTTCCCGAGGTCGGCGAGGAGTACACCGGCCGCGTGGTGGGCATCCAGCCCTTTGGCGCCTTCGTCGAGCTGCTGCCCGGCAAGGACGGCCTGCTGCACATCTCCCGCGTCGCCAAGGGCCGCGTGGAGAAGGTCGAGGACGTGCTCAACATCGGCGACGAGGTCAAGGTCAAGGTCCTGGAGGTCGATGAGAAGGGCAAGATCAGCCTCGACAGGATTGACAAGCCCGAGGCACCCGCCGGCAGCGGTAAGGGGCGCGAGCACGAGGGCAAGTCTCGCGAGAGGCGCGTTGGCCGTCACCCTGGCGACCATGGCAACGCTGGCGGTGACAAGCCCCGTCCCCGCCGTCACCACGACGCGTAACGACTGAGGCAAGGGACTATGAGCGGGTCCGGTGCTATGGCATCGGGCCCGCTCCTCTCTTTCGACGTCTCTTGCACATACGTGGGTTTTCTTCGTGGATGCCCGTAGGCGAATGAGAGCAGGGCTTTGCGGTTAGAATGTATCGGATGAAACGTTTTTGCCCGCAACGTGCAAGCGACGGGCGATGAGATAGCAAGTCCTGCCTAGGGCATAGGCACCACTCGAAAGGATTCACGAAAGCATGGTAAAGAAGCAAAGCCCCCTGAGGATCATTCCCCTGGGTGGCCTGGACGGAATTGGCAAAAACATGACCGCGTTCGAGTACCAGGACGACATGGTCCTCGTGGACGCGGGCCTCATGTTCCCCGACGACGAGCAGCCCGGCGTCGACCTCATCCTGCCGGACTACACCTATGTGCTGGAGAACGAGGAGAAGCTCCGCGGCATCATCATCACGCACGGACACGAGGACCACACCGGTGCCCTGCCGTACCTCCTCATGGACCTGGGCCGCAAGGTCCCCGTGTACTCGAGCAAGCTCACCTTAGGCATCATTGAGGGCAAGCTTGCCGAGCACAAGATCAACTCCCCCAAGTTCCGCGAGGTCAAGAACGGGAGCCACCTCAACCTCGGCGCGTTCAGCATAGACTTCTTCTCGATGACGCACTCCATCCCCGCGGCACTGGGCGTCTACATGCGCACCCCTGCGGGCTCGGTCCTGCACACGGGGGACTTCAAGCTCGACCAGACGCCCATTGACGGAGTGACGCCCAACTACCAGGCCATCAACCGCTTCGCCACCCAGGGTATCGACCTTCTCCTCTCCGATTCCACCAATGCCACCAGGCCCGGGTTCACCCCCTCGGAGTCGGCTGTCGGCCCCCAGCTGCGGCACATCATCAAGAACGCCCCCGGTCGCGTCATCGTGGCATCGTTCTCGAGCCACATTCACCGCCTGCAGCAGGTGTGCGACGCCAGCGTCGCGGTTGGGCGCAAGGTCGTGGTGACGGGCCGCTCCATGGTCACCAACACCAAGATCGCGCGCGAGCTGGGCTACCTCAAGATCTCGGACAACGACATCGTCGACGCCTACGACATTGGGGACATCCCCGACGACAAGATCGTGGTCCTCTGCACGGGCAGCCAGGGAGAGCCCATGAGCGCCCTCGCCCGCATGGCGAACGGCGACCACAAGTCGCTCACCATCACCGCGGACGACACCGTGATCATCTCTGCAACCCCCGTTCCGGGAAACGAGAAGAGCGTGCAGTCCATCATCAACGCGCTCAGCAAGATCGGGTGCCAGATCTTCGACAAGTCGAACACCCTGGTGCACGTCTCCGGGCACGGCAGCCAGGAGGAGCTCAAGCTCATGCTGGCCATGACCAAGCCGCGCTACTTCATGCCCGTCCACGGCGAGGCGGTTCACCTGCGCGCCCACGCAAAGCTCGCCGAGTCCATGGGGATGAAGCCGAGCCACATCTTCGTTGCCGACAACGGGGACACGCTCGAGATGCGCGGGGGCAAGGTAAGCTGGGGCAAGCCAGTCGACTCCGGCGTGGTGTACGTCGACGGCCTCTCGGTTACCGACGCCAACCCCGTCGTTTTCCGCGACCGCCAGAAGCTTGCGAGCGATGGCATCGTGACCTGCGTGGTTACCGTGCAGCTCAGGAGCAAGCGGGTGGGCGACGTCGAGGTCGCCTGCAGAGGCGTCTCGTTCGCCGACGACGACCAGCTCCTCTCCGAGGCGCAGGCGTCCGTCAAGGACAAGATTGCCGCGGGCGTCAAGCAGGATGGCGCCAACCTCGACCAGCTTAGGAAGACGGCCCGAAACAGCCTCTCCAACTTCCTCTGGAACAAGACTCACACCAGACCGATGGTCATCCCGGTGGTGATGGAGGTTTAAATGGCTGCCAATCGCAGCAAGAAGTCGCAGCGTAACAAGGGTAGCAACGGCAAATCGCGCGGGTCGAGGGCTTCCTCGGCCCGCGCCATCGCGCCGGAGCGCGGGAGCGCCGGGGGAGACATCCTGGGCGTCACGCTCGTCGTGGCTGCGGTGGCGATGGGCGCCTCACTGCTCGACACCTCGCAGGCTCCGGTCACAAGGGCGATGGGGGAGTTCCTCACGCTCTGCTTTGGCGTGGGCGCGTTCCTCGTCCCCGTTGCCATCGCGCTCTTTGGCATCACCTTCTTCATTAGGGAGAGGGAGCTCATCGCGGGCAGGGTCGCCGCCGGGCTGGCGCTGATCGTCGTCTCGATCCTGGGGCTCATCTCCATGGGGACGCCGCTCGCGAGCTCCAATCCGTCCCTTGTGCTCGCCTCCGCCAACGTCGTGACGCGCGGGGGCTACCTGGGCGGGTTCATCGCCTGGATGCTGCTCAACCTCACCGGCGAGGTCGTGGGCGACGTCGTCCTGGTGGGGCTCATGGTCGTGGGCGTGATCGTTGCGGGCTTCTCCGTCTCCAACGCGGTCCAGCGCGCGGGAAGCGCCCTCGAGGCGCGTCGCGAGTCCAAGGCTGCCGTCTTGCCCGAGGACGAGCCGTACGACGAGGGGCTTGCGTCCCTCTCGGCCTCTCCTGACTTGGGGGAGACGGTCGTAGCCCCTGCCGAGGCACCGACTACCTTTCTAGGTGCGAGAAAGACCTCCGTTCTCAAGCGTGGAAGGCACAAGGCGGAGGCGTCCCAGGCGCAGCCGGATGGCAAGTTGCCCGCAACCGATGGTGATGGCGAGGGTACCCAGAAGACGCGACTGCTGCGGAGGAGGCGGCATCCCGACATCGACGTGGAGACGGCGCTCCCCGCGTCTGACGGCACCGTCCCCGAGCAGGCGACCATACCCTTGGGAGACGTCGCGGCCGGCGACTCTCAGGCTGGGGAGGACCTCGCCGTGCCGGAGTTCCTGCGCGCCGCCGCCGAGGGTCCCGACAAGTCGGGCTCGCGCCGGTCCCGCAGGGGGACTGCGAGGGGTGCCGGGTCTGTCACGGCTGCCGTGACAGCTGGCACCTCAAAGGAAACAGCCTCAGTGACCAGGGCCAAGGCCGCCCCTGGTGCGCGTCGCCCGGGGGAGGGTGACGAGACCTACGAGCTCCCGCCCCTCTCCATGCTCAGCTCCAACCCAAAGAGCGCGAAGGCCGCGAGCTCGGCCGCGGAGCTTCAGGAGACCATGCAGAGGCTCCAGGCGACGCTCCAGGAGTTTGGCCTCAAGAGCCGTGTCGTCGACTACGTCTCGGGGCCGCTCGTCACCACCTTCCGCATCGAGATGGGCGAGGGCGAGCGCGTCAACAAGATCACGAACCTCGAGGACGACATCGCGCTCACCCTCGCAACCCCCTCGGTGCGCATCTTCGCCCCCATCCCGGGGACCTCGCTTGTGGGTATCGAGATCCCCAACAAGAAGAGGGAGAACGTGCACCTTGGGGACGTGCTGCCCTACGCCAAGGGAGGCCCGCTCGAGCTTGCCATCGGGCGCGACTCAGAGGGAGAGCCGGTCGTCGCCGACCTCGCCAAGATGCCCCACCTCCTCATCGCCGGTGCCACGGGCTCCGGCAAGTCGGTGATGATCAACTCGATCATCATGTCGTTGCTCATGCGGTGCACACCAAAGCAGGTTCGTCTCATCATGATCGACCCCAAGCGCGTCGAGCTGGGCGGCTATAACGGGCTGCCCCACCTCTACGTGCCCGTGGTCACAGAGCCCCGCCAGGCGGCGAGCGCCCTCCAATGGGCCGTGTCAGAGATGGAGCGCAGGCTCAAGGTGTTCGAGCGCGCCGGTGCCCGCGAGATCAAGGCCTACAACCAGATGTGCGTCTCGGGCAAGCTCTCCGAGATGGACAACCCACCCGAGCCCATGCCCTACCTCGTCGTCATCATCGACGAGCTCTCCGACCTCATGATGGTCGCGGGCAAGGACGTCGAGGCGTCCATCGTTCGCATCGCCCAGCTCGCCCGTGCCGCAGGCATCCACCTCATCGTGGCGACGCAGCGCCCGTCGGCGGACGTTGTCACTGGCCTGATCAAGTCCAACATCGAGAACAGGATCGCCTTCTCCGTCGCCTCGGGCACCGACTCGCGAGTGATCATCGACCAGACGGGTGCGGAGCGCCTCCTGGGCAGTGGCGACATGCTGTTCAAGTTCAGGGGGAGAAAGACGCGGCGCATCCTCGGCTGCTACGTTTCTGACCCAGAGATCGAGTCGGTCGTCGACTTCATTCGCGACCAGGCGGAGCCGGACTACCACGAGGAGATCCTCTCGCAGGTGGTTCCCGGACAGACCGGTGGGTCTGGATCCTCAGACGACGGGGACGAGTACGACCCCCTCGTTTGGGAGGCTGCCCAGATTGTTGTGGACTCTCAACTTGGTTCGACCTCCGGACTGCAGCGCAGGCTCAAGGTGGGATACGCTAGGGCGGGCAGGATCATGGACATGCTCGAGGCAAAGGGTGTAGTCGGTCCGCCCGAGGGATCCAAGCCGCGCGAGGTGCTCCTGGACAAGGAGGGACTCGAGGAGCTTAGGGTCCAGGACGAGAAGTATCGGGAGGTGTAGCACATGCCGCGTCCGCGGTTCAGCGAGATGCTGGTGTCGAGGCGGCGCCAGCTTGGCCTCTCCGTCACGCAGGCCTCCAAGGTGCTGCGTCTCAAGGAGCAGGTGCTCATCGCCTTCGAGGAGGGCGACTTCCAGCACATGCCCAAGAGCGGCTACGCCCAGGGAATGCTCTCGTCCTATGCCCGCTACCTTGGCCTCAACTCTCGTCAGGTCGTGAATCAGTTCACCTCCGACCTGTACGACTACGAGCATGGCGGCAGGCGCGGGCGCAGCGTGCCGGGAACCCAGGTTCCGCGCGAGGCGGACTCGTACGAGGTGCCTGGCAGGTCTCGCCCCGTCACGCCGTACCGCGGACCGCGCGGGTTGCTCCCGACCTCTGGGGGCTATGCGGGCGACGTCTCGTCCTTTGCGACCACGTCGTCACCGCGGCCCAAAGGGCAGGCGAGCCCCCTCGTGGACTACAGGAGGAGCTACTCGGAGAGGTCAGTTCCGCCCGGGGGGCGTCGTTACACCAGTCGGGAGGTACCCAGCTCGGGCTCCGCAGGTGCTGCGCGGCAGCGGTATCGCGGCCAGACGCCTCGCGGGGGCTCACCTCGGAGGTCGGGGGAGGAGCTCCCGCACAGGGGCTCCGACCGCGTCACCACCCGGCGAGTGAGGCCGAGCGACTACCAGGATGACATGAGGTACGGCGAAGCCAGTCCATACGAGGCCGCGTCTACGGCGTCTGGTCGTGTCTCGTCTCGCAACATAGCGAGCACCGAGCGGCCCAACGTCCGCAGGAGGGGCCAGCAGTCCGGGAGGGAGCAGCTGCGCGATCGTGGGAGGAGAAGGCGCCCGCGCCATGGCGGGGTGCTCGGCGCGATCGAGTCGTTCTTCTCCGACCCCGCTCGCGCGATGGTCACGCTCGCGCTCGCGGCCGTTCTCATCATCACGCTTGTCATCATCGGCTCGGTCAGGTCGTGCATGTCCTCGGGCGACACCTCCACCAAGACGGTCTCGGTGGCGTCGGCGTCTTCGAGTGACTCCTCTAGCAGCGACTCCAACGACTCCAAGATCGCAGCCGCAAAGGAGGCGGCCGCCGCTGCAGCCGCCGCCAAGGCACAGCAGGACGCCGAGGCGGCAAACACCGAGACGGACGTCAAGGTGAGCGTCTCTGACGGCGGCGTGTCGTGGGTCGAGATCGTCTGCGACGGAACGAGCGAGGTCGCCGAGCAGGTGACTGGCCCCTGGGAGAAGACCTACGTGGTGACTGACTCGATCACCATCCAGGTGAGCGATCCCTCTGTCGTCACGGTCACCAAGAACGGGACGCAGCAGAAGTTCGACTCAAAGACCTCGGGAATCGGGTCCATCACCATCCAGGGTACCCAGGTAACAGCGACGGACGCCTCGTCCACCGACTCGGCCAACGGAGCCACCGCCACCACAACGACGGACGCCACGACCGATGGGTCCGCGCAGACGACGACCGACACCATCACCAGCACCGACGCGTCCTCAACCGACGCGAGCTCCTCCAACTAGACCCGCGGCCCCCGCAACGCGAAAGGAACCCACATGGCAAAGGAATCAAGCTTCGACGTGGTCTCCACCGTCGACATCCAGGAGGCGGACAACGCCTACCAGCAGGCGAGCCGCGAGCTCTCACAGCGCTACGATCTCAAGCAGACCGGCGCGACCCTCACGTTCTCAAAGGGCGAGGGTACCTTCACGCTCACCGCTCCGTCCGAGTTTGTGGCGGGGCAGGTGAGGGACGTCCTGGCTTCCAAGCTCGCAAAGCGCGGCATCGACCTCGCGAGCCTGAGGTGGGCCGACCCGCAGCCCTCGAGCGGCGGTGGGGTCAGGCAGGTGGCTACGCTCGTGCAGGGAATCGACAAGGAGACCGCCAAGCGCATCTCAAAGGACGTCCGCGACCTCAAGCTCAAGTGCAAGGCAACCGTCGAGGGAGACAAGCTCAGGGTCTCGTCGGCCTCGCGCGACACCCTACAGCAGGTCATCGCGGCGTTGCGCGCAAACGACTACGGCCAGCCCCTTCAGTTCGAGAACTACAGGTAGGAACATGCCAAATTGCCTTTACGTCACCCTCGGGTGCGCCAAGAACGAAGTCGACACGGATCGTATGAGGGCGCTCCTCAACGAGGCGGGCTATGGCGAGAGCGAGGACGTTGCGGGTGCCGATGTGGTGCTCGTCAACACGTGCTCGTTCCTCGCCTCCGCCACGTCCGAGTCCATCGACGCCACGCTTGACCTTGCTGACGAGGTCAAGTCGGGGGTCAGGGAGAAGCCCATCGTCATGTGCGGGTGCGTGCCATCCCGCTATGGCGACCAGCTCGTCCATGAGCTTCCCGAGGTCTCCGCCCTGGTGCGGACCGACGAGGAGGACGACATCGTGAGCGTCGTTGACAGGGTGTTGGGGCTCGAGTCCCGGCGCGTCGACGAGGGGGGCGCGCTGCGCACCATCGAGGGCGCAAGCGCATACGTCAAGATCTCTGACGGATGCGACCGGTTCTGCGCCTTCTGCGCGATTCCCTACATTCGGGGGAGGTACTTCTCGCGCCCGGAGGACCAGATTCTCCGGGAGGTTCATGTCCTCATGGAGGGCGGTGTCAAGGAGGTCGTCCTCATTGGCCAGGACACGGGCATCTGGGGTTCCGACTTAGGCGGGGGCAGGACGCTCGCTTGGCTGCTGCGCCGCGTCGCCCAGGAGGTGCGGCCCTATGGCGGATGGGTGCGCGTGCTCTACCTCCAGCCCGAGGGGATGACCGACGAGCTCATCTCGGTGCTGAGAGACGTCCCCGAGGTTCTCCCATACATCGACATCCCCATCCAACATTGTTGTGAGCGCGTGCTTGCGAGCATGGGGCGCAGCGGGTCGGAAGACGAGCTGAGGGAGCTCTTCGCGCGGCTTCGAGAGCAGATCCCCGGCATGGTTCTCAGGACCACGGGGCTGGTCGGCTTTCCGGGCGAGACCGAGGAGGAGTTCCAGCGCCTTCTCGACTTCGTCCAGGAGGAGGAGTTCGACTACACCTCGGTGTTCTCGTACTCCCGCGAAGATGGCACCAAGGCTGCCAAGCTTCCCAACCAGGTGAGCGAGGAGGACAAGCTCGACCGCGCCCAGCGCCTTCTCGACGTTGCCGAGCAACTGGGCTTTGCCGCCACTGCCAAGCACGTGGGCGAGGAGGCCGACGTGATCATCGACGGCGTGGAGGAGTCCGACGACGGCGTGGAGCTGGTGGGGCACACCTGGTTCCAGGCGCCCGACTGCGACGGTGCCGTCCACATCAGGACTGGCGAGGCGGGCGTTGGCGACGTCGTCCGCGTGCGGCTGGTCGACTCGTTCTGCTATGAGCTCGAGGGAGAGCTCGTCTAGGGGCATGTGCCCGAGGGGGTAGAAAAGTGGCAAGGAAGTCAATCTGGACGCCGGCAAACGTGGTCACGTGCATTCGCATCTGCCTCGTTCCCATCTGGCTCGTTGTGGCCGAGGTCTGCGGAGTGGGGGACGGCAGTTCGTTCAGCATGCCCGCCCTCGTCGTTGCACTCTTCTTCATGGCACTCTCCCTTACCGACAAGCTGGACGGATATCTCGCCCGCAGCAGGAACGAGGTGACCACGTTCGGCAAGTTCCTCGATCCCATCGCCGACAAGCTCGTGGTCGTGGTCTCTCTCTGCTACCTCCTGGAGCAGGGTGAGGCGTCCGCCTGGGTGCTCCTTATCGTGGTGGCGCGCGAGTTCCTGGTGAGCGGCCTCAGGATGAACATCGCCACCAAGGGCGTCGTCGTCGCCGCGAGCAACCTGGGCAAGTGGAAGACCGCCACCACCATGGTCTCGATCTCGGGCATCCTCCTTGCGGGGGCGTTCCCAGCAGGTGCGCTCCGCTCCGGCATGTTCACGCTGTTTGATGCCCTCCTCGTCGTTGCGGTCATCCTCACGGCTTGGTCGGGCATCGACTACTTTGCCAAGGGTTGGAAGTACATCGTGGAGGACGAGTAATGCTTGCCTTTGAGGACGCCGGTGATGTGGAAGACCTTGGCCCGGAGGGGCTGGGGGAGCTTGCGGCCCGCGTGGTGCGGGTGCTGGGGGAGAGGAACCTCACCGTCGGGACTGCGGAGTCCTGCACCGGCGGCCTTGTGAGCGCCGCCTTGACCTCTGTCCCGGGGTCTTCCGCCGTTGTCCGCGGGGGTGTGGTGAGCTATGCGATCCCCGTGAAGCACGAGGTACTGGGCGTTAGCTCCAAGGTGCTCGACGAGCCATCCCTTGGGGCGGTGAGTGGGGAGTGCGCGTCGCAGATGGCGACGGGTGCCAGGCGCGTCCTGGGGAGCGACGTTGCGGTTTCCACGACTGGCATTGCCGGTCCCACCGGCGCCGAGCCAGGGAAGCCCGTGGGAACCGTGTGGTTTGGCGCGTGCGCGGGCAATCGGGTCGTCACCGAGTGCCACCTGCTCTCGGGTGACCGTCGCACGGTTCGTGCCAAGGCGGTCCGCATCGCCCTCGGGCTCGTGCTTGAGGTAACGGAGAACTCGTAGGTCTCCCCAGGCTTTTGCACGGCTCGCCCCTCCAGTGGGTTTCTTCGGGGAATGCTGGAGGGGTGGGCTGTTGCCTTTGTCCGTCTCCCCCCCGGGCCAGCCTCCTGCGGGGCTGGCGAGAGTGGACAGCGTGTATGTGCGTGTATCATTTCGTCCTGGTCTTGACCACGAACGCATGTTCGTATAGGATTCGCATGGCATTCGAGGCAAGGAGCGAAGATGGCTAGGAGCAAGGGTCCCGTACGCGAGGTCCACGAGAAGACCTACGGCGAGGAACGAGACAAGATGATCGAGGCCACGACCTCTGAGATCGAGAAGAAGTTTGGCAAGGGCTCGATCATGAGGTTTGGGGACAACGGGCCGGACCTCGAGATCGAGGCTATTCCCACAGGTTCCATCGCACTTGACGCCGCCCTTGGCATCGGGGGCGTCCCGCGTGGCCGCATCATCGAGATCTATGGTCCCGAGTCATCCGGAAAGACGACCCTCTCGCTCGAGATACTTGCGGAGGCCCAAGCAAAGGGCGGCGTCGTCGCGTTCATCGACGCAGAGCACGCGCTCGACCCCGGATATGCGGCGCGGATCGGAGTCGACATCGACGAGGTCCTTATATCACAGCCCGACACCGGAGAGCAGGCGCTCGAGATCTGCGACATGCTCGTGAGGTCCGGTGCAATCGACGTTGTGGTCATCGACTCCGTCGCTGCGCTCGTTCCCCGTGCCGAGATCGAGGGCGAGATTGGGGATACGACCGTCGGCCTTCAGGCAAGGCTCATGAGCCAGGCGCTCCGCAAGCTCGCAGGGTCCCTCTCTAAGTCCAACACCACCTGCATCTTCATCAACCAGCTGCGCGAGAAGATCGGTGTCATGTTCGGCAACCCCGAGACCACGCCCGGTGGCCGTGCGCTCAAGTTCTTCGCATCGGTGAGGATGGACATCCGTCGCATCGATTCCATCAAGCGCAACGGCGAGATCATCGGCAACCGTGTGAGGGTCAAGATCGTCAAGAACAAGGTGGCACCACCGTTCAAGCAGGCTGAGTTCGACATCATGTACGGAACGGGCATCTCCAAGGAGGGCTCCATCCTGGACATGGCTGTGGACTACGGCGTGGTTGACAAGTCAGGATCCTGGTTCACCTATGGCGACGAGCGGCTCGGGCAGGGAAGGGAGGCCGCCAAGGAGTTTCTGGCCTCAAACCCCGACCTTATGGACGAGATCGACCACAAGGTCCGCGTCGCCTGCGGTCTGGAGCTGGGTGACGAGCGCGTTGGCGAGCCCGTTGGCATTGCGGGCGGCGAAGCGCAGGGCGATGCCGCCGACAACGCTTAGGCCCAACGCAGCATGGAATTCGAGAAGGACATGTATGGGTGCCCCTGGGAGGTTAGCTTCTCCGGGGGTACCTCCGGATATGGTCATCGTCGCGCCATCATCTCCATCGAGGACGGGGGGTCGACTGCCACGCGCGAGCTCCCGCTTTCGGTTGGAAAGGCGCTCGAGCGGGATAGGAGGTCTGGCCGCATCCCCGGGGTGGTCGATGACCGCTTTGTGGAGAGAATCGCTTCCCTCCTTTCCGGCTGCTCGCTCGATCGGGTCAGGGGCCTCGTTAACAGGCGCGATTACACCTCGCTTGAGGTAAGGCGCAAGCTCCTGGCGGCCGGATACCCAAAGGACGTCGTGGAGGCAACGATAGGCCGTTCCCAGGAGCTTGGCCTCGTGGACGACGCTAGATACGGTCGCGTGTTCGCACGTTCAAAGGTTCTTTCGGGATGGGGACAGCGCCGCATAGAGATGGAACTCCAGCGTCGCGGCATAGATCCCAAGACCGTGCGCGGGTGGCCCGACGAGTTCGTTGATGAGGCGGGGTCCGAGCTCGAGCGCGCAACCGACGTGGCAGGGAGAAGGTCCTTCCGCGGGAGGGACCCCTATGCCCAGTGTATGAGGTTCCTCCTCGGGAGAGGGTTCTCGTATGGCGTCTCGAGCGCGGCCACGCGCGCCGTCGTCTGCGAGGAACTGGATTGCTGACGTTGTGCAGGGTCGGAAGAATCCTGCCGCCGTTCGTCCCGGCGCAATTGACTCTTCCTTCAATCAATCATACGATTTAAGGGCCGTTTGAGTTGCTTCTCGTCTGCTGGCATGCCAGCCGACGTCTTTTTGTTTTTTGTTCTGCAGACATGCTTCACCATGAGTCGAGACATACCTCGGATGGCGGGTTCCGTCGTGCTTAGCGCGGCGGTCTCCTGAACTTCTATTAAAACGCTCATCTGAGGAGTTGAAATGCAGATCATCATCGGGCTCGTCTGCCTGGTCGTTGGCGCAGCCATCGCCTATGCCTATGCCACCAGCAAGAACAACAGCAGGGTGCGCGAGGCCAACATGGCCGTCGAGGACGCCAAGAGCCAGGCGGACCGTATCACGAGCGACGCCAAGCGAGACGCGGAGACCACCAAGAAGGCCGCCATGGTCGAGGCCAGGGAGCAGATCCTTCAGCTCAAGCAGCACAGCGAGAACGAGGAGAAGAAGCGCAAGGGCGAGCTCCAGCAGATGGAGAACCGCATCATGCAACGCGAGGAGTCGCTCGACCGCAGGAGCGACTCCCTCGACCGCAAGGAGCATCAGCTCTCCAGCCTACAGGGGCAGATCGACAAGAGGAAGGGTGAGGTTGATGAGCTCATGCGCCAGCAGAGTGCCGAGCTCGAACGCATCGCCGACCTCTCTCGCGAGGATGCCCATCAGGAGCTTCTCGACCGCGTCCGCTCGGAGTCGGTGAGGGAGGAGGCACAGATCCTCCGCGAGTCTGAGCAGCGCGTGCGGGCGCAGGCGGACAAGACGGCGCGTGAGATCGTCTCCACCGCAATCCAGCGCTGCGCCGCCGACCAGGCGGGCGAGATTACCGTCACCTCCGTCCACATCCCCTCCGACGACCTCAAGGGCAGGATTATCGGCCGCGAGGGCAGGAACATCAGGACCTTCGAGCAGGTGTCCGGCGTCTCCCTCGTCATCGATGACACGCCCGAGACCGTCGTCCTCTCGAGCTTTGACCCCGTCCGGCGCGAAACGGCACGAGTCGCCCTCGAGAACCTCATCGCGGACGGACGCATCCACCCCGCCCGCATCGAGGAGATGTACAAGAAGGCCGAGACCCTCGTGGGCGAGCGCGTGCGCGAGGCGGGCGAGCAGGCTGCCTTTGATGCCGGAATCCACGACCTCCATCCCGAGCTTGTCAAGACGCTCGGGGCGTTGAGGTACCGCACCTCCTTTGGCCAGAACGTCCTCCAGCACTCCATCCAGGTGTCCGAACTCTGTGGCATCATGGCCTCCGAGCTTGGCCTGGATCCCACGCCCGCAAAGCGCGCTGGTCTCCTTCACGACCTCGGCAAGGCAATCGACCACGAGATCGAGGGTCCGCACGCCGTGATCGGTGCCGACCTCTGCCGCCGTTACGGCGAGCGTCCCGAGATTGTCCATGCAGTCGAGGCGCACCACGCAGACGTCGAGCCCAGCACGGTCCTCGACGTCCTCGTTCAGGCGGCGGACGCTATTAGCGCAGCCCGTCCCGGCGCACGCCGCGAGTCGGCGGAGACCTACATCAAGCGGCTCGAGAAGCTCGAGGAGATCTCCAACGCGCACGAGGGCGTCGAGCGCACCTACGCAATGCAGGCGGGTCGCGAGCTTCACGTGATGGTCGAGCCCGAGAAGGTATCCGACGCCGAGGCCACCGTGCTCGCCCACGACATCGCCAAGCAGATCGAGGACGAGATGGAGTACCCGGGCCAGGTGCGCGTCGTCGTTATCAGGGAGTCCCGCGCCGTCGACATCGCGAAGTAGGGACATGGCCTCCCCGTCGTCAGACCTCACCGACTTCGTCGCCGCCATGGGGGGCGAGCGCTCGCTCAGGGTCGAGGAGAACCTGGGCGAGGGCTTTGTCCGCCTCCGCGTGGCGGAAGCGGAGCGGCGCCAGGCCAAGCACGACATCCAGTGCATCGAGGATGCCGTCGTCGAGATGCTGCGCAACTCCCGCGACGCCGGCGCCCGGCGCATCTTCGTCGCCACGTCGCGGGAGGGCGATCGAAGGATCGTCACCATCCTGGACGATGGCTCTGGGATTCCCGCAGACATGCAGGAGCGCGTCTTCGATGCCCGCGTCACCTCCAAGCTCGAGTCGATGCACATGGATCGCTGGGGCGTCCATGGGCGCGGCATGGCGCTGTATTCGGTGCGCGAGAACTGCGAGTCCGCCCGCGTCGTCGACTCTGCACCCGGCAAGGGGACGGTCATCCAGGTCGTCTCCGACACCACGTCGCTTCCCGAGAAGACCGACCAATCCACCTGGCCTTCACTGGGAAAGGACGACGACGGCGAGCAGGTCGTCTCGCGCGGGCCCCACAACATCGTCAGGGCTTGCTGCGAGTTCGCCCTCGAGGAGCGGGGCGTCTGCGAGGTCTACGTGGGCTCCCCCTCCGAGATGGTCGCGACCATCCGGCGTCGCGTGCGGCCGTCGGTGGACGGGTCCAACCTCCTGTTCGTTGACGACCTCACGGAGCTGCCGGCGCTCGAGCGCTTCTCGGTTGCAGCCGACGCGCGGGAGCTCCTGGGGGTGTGCAGCGGCGTCGGGATCGACCTCTCCGAGCGAACGGCCCACAGGATCCTTTCCGGGCAGATCCGTCCCGTTCGGAGCGCGCTCTCACACCTCACCCACAAAGCCTCCTCCGATTCGCCTCGCGAGGTGGACCTCCAGCGAGACAGGAGGGGGTTGCGCCTCTCCCGGGAGGACGCCGACGAGTTCTCGCGCATCATGGAGAGGGACTTCTCGTTCCTCGCCGACCGGTACTACCTCTCGCTTGCGCAGGATCCAAAGGTTCGGGTCTCCCGTGGGCGCGTCACCGTCACCTTCGAGGTGAGCGAGGGCGACTGAAGGGTGACTCACCCTTCAAAAGGCAAGGTAAACGCAGTAGAATTGCCCAAGGCTAAAAATGGCACCAACACACCACCAAGACAGCAGCTTGCGCTTTGGAGTCACCATGGAGTTTCTTAAGGTCTCGAGCAAATCATCCCCCGCATCCGTTGCGGGGGCAATCGCCGGGATGGTCAAGGACGGGGTACCCGTCAACATGCAGGCGGTCGGCGCCGGGGCCGTGAACCAGGCGATCAAGGCAATCGCCATCGCCCGTGGCTTCCTCATCCCCACGGGGGTCGACATCTCCTGTGCCCCCACGTTCTCTGACATAGAGATCAACGGGGAGAATCGTACCGCCATCCGCATTGCCGTATACGTACACAGGCTCGTCCCGCAGGCGGGGACGAGGCAGACAGACAGTCCGGAGTTGATGTAGGAGTGCCCACACACCCCAAGCTCGTAGGAAGAACCTACTGCGTCCGCACCTTTGGGTGCCAGATGAACCTTCACGACTCGGAGCGAGTGAGCGGTCTCCTCGACAGCATGGGCTGCAACGAGGTCAAGACTGCGGCCGAGGCCGACATCGTCGTGTTCATGACCTGCTGTGTGCGCGAGAAGGCGGACACGCACCTGTACGGGGAGGCCTCCAACCTGGTCAGGCTTCCCCAGGCACCGGGTGGCCGTCGAATTGTCGCCGTGGGCGGCTGCATCGGGCAGCGCGACGGGGCCGCCCTCAAGGAGCGCATTCCCAACGTGGACGTGGTGTTTGGCACCAGTGCCATCGCGTCTCTCCCCGACCTTCTTGAGGAGGCCCTGGACGACGGCGCGGGCAAGGTCGAAGTCGACACCGTGGAGGAGGGACGTGGCTTCTCCACGGAGCTCCCCAGTCACCGTGCACAGCGTTTTCACGCCTGGGTCCCCATCATGACCGGCTGCAACAATTTCTGCACCTACTGCATCGTTCCCTACGTGCGCGGGCGTGAGAAGAGCCGTGTGTTCGAGCGCGTGGTGGAGGAGTGCGAGGGGCTCGTCTCGGATGGCGTGAGAGAAATTACGCTCCTGGGGCAGAATGTCAACTCCTACGGGCGGGACCTCTATGGCAGCCCTCGGTTCCCCGAGCTCCTGCGTTCCGTGGGCGGGACTGGGGTGGAGAGAATCCGCTTCACGTCCTCCAATCCCAAGGACCTTGGGGATGACGTCATCCGTGCCATGGCAGAGACCCCCAACGTAATGCCCCAGCTGCACCTGGCGGTCCAGAGCGGTTCCAATCGTGTGCTCAGGGCAATGAATCGCAGCTACACGCGAGAGCGCTACCTGCAGGTGGTCGATCACCTTCGCGCCGCCATGCCCGACATCGCACTGTCCACGGACATCATCGTGGGCTTTCCGGGCGAGACGGAGCAGGACTTTGAGCAGACGCTGTCCCTCGTTCGGGAGGTGGGCTTCTCGTCCGCATACACGTTCATCTACTCGCGCCGTCCCGGGACTCCCGCCGCAAAGATCGAGGACGACACGCCCAGGGAGGTCATACAGGAGCGCTTCGATCGCCTTGCCAAGCTCGTTGAGGACTGTGCCCACCAGGCAAACCAGGCCGAGCTTCACACGGTCGTCACCTCCCTTGTGGAGGGTACGTCCAAGAAGGACGCAAACGTGATGGTCGGGCACTCCGAGAAGGGCCAGACCGTCCTCTTCGAACTTCCCGAGGGCCTGACTCCCGATGAGCTGGTTGGAAAGATGTGCGATGTCAGGGTCGACGAGGCCAGGACCTGGTACCTGAGGGGTCCCCTCGTGGGGCAGGCGCATTGAGCGTGCGGCCGCTCGTGCTGGCCATCGTCGGCCCCACCGCCTCGGGGAAGAGCTCGCTCGCCGAGGAGGTGGCCACAAGGCTCTCGACGAGCGTCGTTTCGACGGACGCCATGCAGGTCTATCGCGGCATGGACATAGGGACCGCAAAGACCCCGGTGGGGGAGAGGCGCTGCCCTCTGCTCATGGTGGACGTTTGCCCGGTGGGGGAGGACTACTCCGTTCGACTGTTCCAGCGTGACGCGAGGGCAGCGATCGACTCCCTGCTTGCGAAGGGCGAGATGCCCGTGCTGTGCGGGGGGACGGGACTGTACCTCGACGCCGTGATCGACCAGATGGACTTCCCCTCGGGCGAGCGTGGCAGCGAGGCGAGGGAGAGGTACGAGAGGCTTGCCGAAAGTGAGGGCGGCGACCCCGTGTGGCGCGAGCTCGAGCGTCGCGACCCCGAGTCTGCAAACCTCATACACCCGCATAACGTGCGTCGGGTGATCCGCGCCCTCGAGCTTCTCGACCAGGGCGACTCGTATGCAAAGACGCACGAGGGGCTCCACAGCAGGGCGAGCCACTACGACGCCCTGATATTCGGGCTCCAGATGAAACGTCAGCGGCTCTACCGTCGCATCGACGAGCGCGTCGACGGCATGTTCGACGCAGGTCTGGTGGACGAGGTCATGACGCTTCGCGGAGAGGGACTGGAGCGCTCGACCACCGCATCGCAGGCGATTGGATACAAGGAGGTCTTGGAGCTCCTCGACGAAAGGACCACCGAAGCAGAGGCCCGCGACCTGGTCAAGATGCGCACGCGCCGATATGCCAAACGGCAGATCTCGTGGTTCAGGAGGGACGGTCGCGTTCGCTGGCTCGACATGGACGCCCTTGACACCAAGGGGGCGGCCGACGTCGTGCTCAAGGGGCTTTCGGATGCCTTGCTGGAGAGGGGCGGTTGCGATGAGTAGATTTGAGCCCATCTCGACGAAGCCCGTTCCCGAGCGCGCGATTCTCGTTGGCATCGACCTCGGCCGCGAGGACTGGCCGCTCGAGGAGTCCATGGCAGAGCTAGGGCGTCTTGCCGAGACCGATGGAGCTGTAGTGATCGGCGAGCTCACCCAGCGGCTCGACAAGCCCACGCCTCGCACGTTCATGGGAAGCGGCAAGGTGCAGGAGCTCGTACGTCTCGTCCATGCGCTCGAAGCCGACGTCGTGATCTTCGACGACGAGCTGAGCCCGTCCCAGCAGTCCAACCTCGAGAAGGCCGTAGGCGAGCCCGTGAAGGTCATCGACCGAACCGCCCTCATCCTCGACATCTTTGGCACTCATGCCAAGACGCACGAGGGGCGCCTCCAGGTACAGCTCGCACAGCTGCAGTACGTCCTTCCCAGGCTCCGCGGCATGTGGAGCCACCTGGTGGGCGAGCAGACCAGGGGTGGCATTGGCAGCAGGTTTGGGCAGGGCGAGAGCCAGCTCGAGGTCGACCGACGCCTGGTGCGCAAGCGCATCTCCTGGCTTCGCAAGGAGCTCGACCAGGTTGAGACGAGGCGGGAGGTCAGGAGCAAGGCCCGCTGGGAGTCCGGGGTGTTCCGGGTCTCGCTCGTAGGCTACACCAACGCGGGGAAGTCGACCCTTCTCAACCGGCTCACCGGCGCAGGCGTCTACGTTCGAGACGAGCTGTTTGCCACCCTCGACCCGACCACTCGCGTCGTTGACCTCGAGGAGGGGCGTCGCATCACGCTCACCGACACGGTCGGGTTCATTCAGAAGCTTCCCACGACGCTCGTGGAGTCATTCAAGTCGACCCTCGCAGAGGTTCGTGCGGCAGACCTCATCCTGAACGTCGTTGACGCGTCAGACCCAAACTCCGAGCGTGAGGTTGCAGCTGTCAGGGATGTCCTCACTCAGATTCACGCCGACCAAATACCCTCCATTGTCGTTTACAACAAGTGCGACCTGGTTTCTCCCGAGGAGAGGTCGCGATTGCAGGAACTCCGGCCTGACTCGGTGATGATCAGCGCGCTCGACGGCACCGGCGTCCGAGGTCTCCTTCTCAAGGTCTCCCAGGAGGCGGCGTCTGGCGACCAGACATTAACGGTGTGCGTGCCCTACGAAAAGGGTCTCCTCCTCAAGATGGTCCATGAGCGCTGCCAGGTCGTGAGGGAGCAGTACACGCAGGACGGTCTGCAAGCTACCGTGAAGGCATCCAAGAGAATGGCGCAGACGCTAGCCCCGTACATCTGCGAGGAGCAGGCAGAATAGGGCCATAACACGCCCCGCACAACAGACGAGGCCCGTGCAGCCCGCGTCTGTTGCACGAGACAGAAGCCCCTACAGCAGGTCCCCCAAGGCCAGGAGGATGATTGGCTGGTGGAGCAGGTACACCGCGATCGTGTGCCTGCCGAGAAACTCGAGCCATCGTGGCCCCTGCGCGTATGCCCACGCCGGATAGCCTCCTTTCTCCCTCAGGTGCCTTCCGAGCGTCGCCCCGGAGAGGTACATGAGAAGGTAGGGGAGGAGTGGGTAATAGTCGCCAGACTCAAAGGTTGGGGAGGGAAACCCGAGCCAGGCGAGGCCACCCCAGGAGTACAGCTCGCCGGGGAGTCTGACAACCCAATTGTCGATGCCCACATAACCCGAGTTGACTCCGAGGACGAGGAGGAAGGCTCCAGCCAAGGCGAGACAAGCGGGGACCGAGCGGGGGAGTAGCCGGCACCGGTCGAGCAGAAGACAGGCGAGGGTGCATGCCCCCATGCAGAAGAAGATGCCAAACCTTACGGGTACATCCACATTCGCAACCGTGGTGGCAATGCGGACCGCCAGGCCGACGAGCAGGTACTTGGCGCCCCTTCGGGCGTTGTCGTGCGACTGCGCGTACATGAGTCCTGCCACAAAGAGGAAGGTCCAGCTTATCGAATCCCTCCACACGTCCATGAACGACGGTCGGAAGAAGGACAGCTGGACGCCGTTGATAAACCTCAGGTCGTAGCAGAGGTGGAACAGCACCATAGAGATGATGGTGAACCCGCGTATTGAATCAATGAGGTGGATGCGACCCGTCCTTACCTTTTGGGCCGCAGCGTCAGTGCCGCTCACGCCTGCTACGAGATGGAGCGGATGAGCGCGGTGACCCTGCCGAGAATCTTGGGGTTCTTGACGTAGATGGGCTCCATCGTGTCGTTCTCTGGCTGAAGACGCACCCGGCCCTCCTCGCGGTAGAAGGTCTTGACGGTGGCGGAGTCGTCAATGAGGGCAACAACGATCTCGCCATCATGCGCGTCGCTCTGCTCCTTCACGACGATCAGGTCTCCATCGAGGATGCCCGCGTTGATCATGGAGCACCCCCTCACCCTCAGGATGAAGGAGCTGGAGTCCCCCACGATGCTCGTGGGCAGGGAGAGGCTCTCCTCCACGTTCTGCTCCGCAAGGATGGGCTGGCCGGCAGCGACCCTCCCAACTAGTGGCAGTGTGATCACATTGTGGTCGAGGTCCTGCGAGACCTTTGCGAGTGGCTGGGACGGTGCGTCTCCCTCGGCAACCACCTCGATGGTGCGAGGCTTCTTGGAATCCCTCTTGATGAGGCCATGCTCCTGGAGGACCTTCAGATGCATATGAACGGTTGAGGGAGAGGCGAGACCCACTGCGGACCCGATCTCCCTCACCGAGGGCGGATAGCCGTGCTCGGTAGTGTAAGCGCAGATGAAGTCATAAATCTGCTGCTGGCGCTTGCTCAGATGGTCCCTTGCCATGGTTCTCCCTTCTTCGGTTCTAAGTGTACCTCACGAGCAGACTAAGCACAAACAAATGTTCGGTTTTGCATTGACGCACATATGTTCGATACCTATCATAGTACACGTGTTCCAAACACGAACCCATCGTTCGAATTTGTGTCCGGGGTGATTGGTATACCTACGGCAACACATTCGAAGGAGACATTAGATATGAACAACTCATATGCAAGCGCATCGCAGAATCAGGGCTACCAGTGCTACGGATCCCTTGCCCTTCAACCAAGCGAGGAGCAGCCCCGACTTCGCGTGTTCCAGGGGGGATGCACGGGGGATGATGCATCCCCCGTGCAGGAGCGTGAACTCCGCTCACGCGTAAGGGGACTCATCATTGTCGCTGCGATGGTGTGTGCCGTCTCGCTCGCCGGCGTTGGGATCTCTGGGGCAGCTCAGTCCTCGCAGCGTGACGAAGTTTTGGGGCAGGCTCAAGTTGCCACCGTCAGCGTAGCAAGTGGCGACACCGTTTGGTCCATCGCGGAGAGCCATCCTGTACAGGGTGTCTCGACCTCCGACCTCGTGCAGTGGATCTCTGAGCGCAACGGACTCGGAAGCAGCCCCCTCAGCGTGGGACAACAGCTTCAGATTCCTGTCTCTCACAACTAGGAGAGGGCCGCAAGGCCCATTTTGGGAAAGGCCTGGAATAGGGGGCCAGCGTTTAAACGCTTGGTTTCCTTTCTAGGTCTTTTGTCTTTTGGTGCTGCTTCTGTGATACCTTTATGCGCGTCGTCTACCGATGGAGGAAGATGCGCTGTCCAAAGTGTGGTTGTGAGGAATCAAAGGTTGTAGATTCTCGTCCGTCCGAGAGCCACGACGCCATCAGGAGAAGGCGTGAGTGCGTTCGATGCGGCACTCGCTTCACCACCTACGAGCGCAGGGAGGATATGCCCCTGCTGGTTGTGAAGAAGGATGGGCGCAAGGAGACCTTCAACAGGCAGAAGGTGATGCGTGGCCTCGTTGCAGCCACCGTCAAGCGAGACATCCCCATCGAGAGCCTCGACGCCCTCATCGATAGCATCGAGAACGAGCTGAGGGACAAGGGGCAGACCGAGGTCTCCTCGCAGGAGATTGGCAAGATGGTCCTCCAGAGGCTCGTGGACATTGACAAGGTCGCCTATGTACGATTCGCCTCGGTTTATCGCGACTTCAAGGACATCGACGAGTTCAGCGAGGAGCTCAAGAGCATCATGGAAGAGCAGTCCTAGCAGGTTGGAGGTCAGATGAGCAGGGACGAGCAGGCTCATATCCAGGTAGCGGTCAAGCGTATCGACGGGGGGGTCGAGCTCCCGTCGTATGCATACGCCGGCGATGCCGGGCTTGACCTCAGGTCGAGCGAGGACGTGGTCCTTAAGCCATTTGAGCGCAGGCTCGTCTCCACCGGGTTGGCGGTTGCCATTCCCGAGGGCTATGCGGGATACGTTCAGCCGCGTAGCGGCCTCGCTCTACGCGAGGGCCTGTCAATGGCAAACACCCCCGGTCTCATAGACTCTCACTATCGCGGCGAGCTCAAAGTCTGCGCCATCAATCTCGACCCCGTCAAAGACATTCACATTGAGCGCGGTGAGCGCATCGCCCAACTCGTCATCCTTCAGGTTCCCTTCGTCAAGCTGGTTGAGAAGGGTGAGCTCGACGATACCGATCGTGGGGCCGGCGGGTTCGGCTCCTCTGGGGTCTAGTTTCTTCCTTCTGGGTTTCCCGGCCGTGTGAGCGGCCGTGAGATTGGCTGGTGGGGGCATGCTGCCAGGTGTCCGCCGGTTTCTGTTGTTCTCTGGTGGCATGGGAGAGAGGTCTCAACATGGACAAGTTCTTCAAGACGGGCGAGAGGGGCTCGTCGGTCGGCCAGGAGGTGCGAGCGGGACTCACCACGTTCCTGGCCATGGCGTACATCATCGCCGTCAACCCCGCCCTTCTCCAGGAGGCGGGCGTTCCCGCGATGGCAGCCGTCACCGCTACCTGCCTTGGCGCCGGCATCATGACGATTTGCATGGGCCTGTTCGCCAACCGCCCTCTTGCCTGCGCCTCGGGCATGGGCATCAACGCCGTCGTCGCCTACACCCTCACTGGCATGACCAACGGTGACTGGCACGCCGCCATGGCCGTCGTCTTCATCGAGGGCGTCGCGATCACAGTCCTGGTTCTCTGCGGGCTGCGCGAGGCCGTCATGGACGCCATCCCCGTTTCGCTTCGCCATGCGATCTCGGTTGGACTTGGACTCTTCATCGCGATGATCGGCCTCAAGGACGGTGGCGTCATCGTCGCCAACGAGAGCACGATGGTGGCGCTTGGCAACGTCACGGACCCCGGGTTCATCGTTGGCATGATCTCCATCATCGCCTCGGTCATCCTCTTCGTCATGAACGTCAAGGGTGCCCTGCTCTGGGGCATCATCATCGCCATGGTCGCAGGCATCCCTCTGGGCGTCACCCAGGCCCCCAGCGGCATCGTCTCCGGCCTTGACTTCTCGACCTTCGCGGCGCCGTTCCAGACCGACGCCAACGGCGTCATGGGCATCGCCAAGGTGTTCGCCACTCCCGCGCTCCTCGTGTTCGCCTTCTCGCTCATGATGTCCGACTTCTTCGACACCATGGGCACCGCCATGGCGGTCGCCAAGCAGGGCGACTTCCTCACCGAGGACGGCAACGTGGAGGACATCCGCCAGATCCTGACCGTCGACTCCATCGCCGCCGCGGTCGGTGGCTTCGTCGGCGCCTCCTCCATCACCACGTTCGTCGAGTCGTCCTCTGGCGCCGCAGACGGCGGCCGTACCGGCCTGACCTCGGTGACCACCGGCGTCCTCTTCATCCTCGCTGCGTTCTTCGCCCCCGTCATCACCATCGTTAACTCCGCCGCCACCTGCGGTGCCCTCGTTATCGTCGGCTTCCTCATGATGGGCGACGTCGTTGACATCGACTGGTCCGACGTGCTCCAGGGCTTCCCCGCGTTCATGGTCATCGCGGGCATCCCCTTCACCTATTCCATCTCCGACGGCATCGGCCTCGGCTTCATCGCCTACGTGATCGTTGCCGCCGTCACCGGCAAGATCAAGGAGATCAAGCCGCTCATGTGGGTGGCCACCATCGCCTTCATCGTCTACTTCCTGCTCGTCTAGGCTTCCAAACAGATCTGGTCAAGGGACCCGCCCACAGGGGCGGGTCCCTTTTTCATGTCTACGCCCCATGAAAGATATGTGAGTCTCTGCCTAACATAACTGTCGTTGCCCCATATGGGGTATACGTGCAACAGTCAACGAAAGGGGAGTGCACCATGAGCACCCAGCATATAAGGGATTTGGTCATTGTCGGTGGCGGCCCTGCGGGACTCTCTGCATCTTTGTATGCCGCACGCGCTTTGCTCGACACCGTTACCCTCGAGCAGGAGGCCGTGGGCGGCCAGGCCATCCTCACGAGTGAGATAGACAACTACCCGGGTCTGCCGCACACCGACGGCTTTAGCCTCTCTGACGCAATGAAGGGGCAGGCCGAGGAGTTTGGCGCAGACATCCGCATGGAAGATGTCAGATCAATCGAGCGGGACGATACGACCGGAATCTTCACCGTTGCCACGTCCTCTGGGAGCTATGCCTCCAAGGCAGTCATCCTTGCCGGAGGAGCCTCGCCGCGCGAGGCGGGCTTTGAGGGCGAAAGGGAGTTTCGCGGCCACGGCGTCTCGTACTGCGCCACGTGCGATGGCATGTTCTATCGCGGCAAGCAGGTGTTCGTGGTGGGCGGCGGCAACTCCGCCTGCGAGGAGGCGCTCTTCCTGTCAAAGTTCGCAAGCAAGGTCACGCTGCTGGTGAGGAAGGACCACCTGCGCGCCACGGCGCTCGTCGCTCGCGAGGTGAGCCAGAACCCCAAGCTCGAAGTCAGGTTCAACACGTCGCTCGTTTCCGTGACGGGCGGGACGCTCCTGAGCGGGGTCACGCTTCGAGACAATCTCAGCGGACGCGAGACGACCGAGAAATACGACGAGGGCTCCTTTGGCGTTTTCGTCTTCGTCGGACGCGTTCCTGGCTCCAGCCTCGTCGAGGGACTTGCTGAGCTCGATCCCAGGGGCTACGTCGTTACCGATGACCACATGGCAACGCGTACGCCGGGACTCTATGCAGCCGGAGACGTCAGGCGTACCCCGCTCAGGCAGGTCATCACGGCTGCGTCCGATGGCGCCGTCGCGGCAACCAGCGTTGCCACGTTCCTCGGACAGCCGCTCGAGGGGTAGCTTCGCCAGAAACGTGGGATGCCAGAGGGCGTCGTTCCAAAGTGGGAGGCGCCCTTTTCTTTCCCCTTATATAACCGCGATAATATATGTTATGTAAAGTGGGAAATTAGTTCGAAGAATGGGGAGGGCGACCAATTCTCGTGGTCGCCCTCCCCGTGCGTAAGCTTCTGACAGGACCTACAGCAGAACCTACATGCGGTCGTGGCAGGTGCGCGCGATGACGTCGAGCTGCTGCTCGTGCGTTAGGTCGATGAACTTGACGGCGTAGCCAGAGACGCGGATGGTGAAGTTGGCGTACTCGGGCTTCTCGGGGTGCTCCATGGCGTCCTTGAGCTTGTCGACGCCAAATACGTTCACGTTGAGGTGATGCGCGCCCTCGCTAAAGTAGCCGTCCAGCACGTGGACCAGGTTGCCGATGCGCTGCCCCTCGTCGTTGCCCAAGGCACCCGGGTTGATGGTCTGGGTGTTGGAGATGCCGTCGAGCGCGTACTCGTACGGGAGCTTGGCGACGGAGTTGAGCGAGGCGAGAAGCCCGTTCTTCTCGGCTCCGTAGGAGGGGTTGGCGCCGGGCGAGAACGGCGTGTAGGCGGGGCGCCCGTCAGGCAGCGCGCCGGTCGCCTTGCCGTACACCACGTTGGACGTGATGGTCAGGATCGAGGTCGTGGGCTCGGAGTTGCGATAGGTGTGGTGCTTGCGGATCTTGGTCATGAAGGTCTTGAGCAGCCACACGGCGATGTCGTCGGCCCTGTCGTCGTCGTTGCCGTAGCGCGGGAAGTCACCCTCGACCTTGTAGTCGACCACGAGGCCGCTCTCGTCTCGAACGGTCTTGACCTTGGCGTACTTGATGGCGCTCAGGGAGTCGACCACGTGAGAGAAGCCCGCGATGCCCGTTGCGAAGGTGCGCCGCACGTTGGTGTCGATGAGCGCCATCTCGGCGGCCTCGTAGTAGTACTTGTCGTGCATGTACTGAATGAGGTCGAGGATGTTGACGTAGAGGCCGGCGAGCCAGTCCATCATGAGGTCGAACTTGTGCATAACCTCGTCGTAGTCAAGGTACTCGGACGTGATGGGCGCAAGCTCAGGACCGACCTGCATGTGGTTGCCCTGCTTGTCGTTGAACTTTGCGTCCTTGCCACCGTTGATGGCGTAGTTGAGGCACTTGGCAAGGTTGGCTCGGGCACCGAAGAATTGCATCTCTTTGCCCGTCTCGGTCGCGGAGACGCAGCAGCAAATGCTGTAGTCGTCACCCCAGACCGGGCGCATGACGTCGTCGTTCTCGTACTGGATGGACGAGGTGTCGATGGAGATCTTGGCGGCGTAGCGACGGAAGGCCTCGGGAAGGCGCTTGGAGTACAGCACCGTGAGGTTGGGCTCGGGCGCCGGCCCCATGTTCTCGAGCGTGTGGAGGAAGCGGAAGTCGTTCTTGGTCACCATGGAGCGACCGTCCTGGCCAAGGCCAGCGACCTCGAGCGTCGCCCACACGGGGTCGCCCGAGAACAGCTCGTTGTACGAGGGGATGCGGGCGAACTTGACCATGCGGAACTTGAGGACCAGGTGGTCGATGAGCTCCTGGGCCTCGGACTCAGTGATCTTGCCCGCCGCAAGGTCGCGCTGCATGTAGATGTCCAGGAACGTGGAGATGCGACCCACGGACATGGCGGCGCCGTTCTGGGTCTTGATGGCGGCAAGGTAGCCAAAGTAGAGCCACTGCACGGCCTCGTGGGCGTCACGCGCGGGCTGGCTGATGTCGTACCCGTAGGCGGCGGCCATCTCCTTCATGCCCTTGAGGGCGCGGATCTGCTCGGCGATCTCCTCGCGGAGCCTGATCACGTCGTCGGTCATGGTGCCGTCGCCGCAGTTGAGGAGGTCCTCCTGCTTCTTGGCGATCAGGAAGTCGATGCCATAGAGCGCCACGCGCCTGTAGTCGCCCACGATGCGGCCACGGCCGTAGGTGTCGGGCAGGCCGGTGATCACGTGGCTGTGGCGCGCCGCGCGCATCTCCGGCGTGTACGCGTCGAAGACCGCCTGGTTGTGGGTCTTGTGGTACTCGTTGAAGATCTTGTGGTACTTGGGGTTGATCTTGTAGCCGTAGCTCTCGGCTGCCTGCTCGGCCATCTTGATGCCGCCGTAGGGCATGAAGGCTCGCTTGAGAGGCTTGTCGGTCTGCAGCCCCACGACCTTCTCCAGGTCCTTGAGCTCGGGGTCGATGTACCCGGGACCGTAGGCGGTCAGGCCCGAGACGACCTCGGTCTCGCAGTCGAGGACCCCGCCGTTGGCGCGCTCCTGCGCCTGCAGCTCCTGGACCTTGCCCCATAGGGTGTCGGTCGCCTTGGTGGGGCCCTCAAGGAACGACTCGTCTCCGTCGTAGGGCGTGTAGTTGCGCTGGACGAAGTCGCGGACGTTGACGTCGTCCGTCCAGTGTCCAGCTGTGAAGCCGCCCCACTCTTCCCTCATGTGCATCGGTGCTCCTTCCATCGTTACTGGCGAATATTTGAGAGGCCCTACTCCCCCTTGCAGAGGATGCGCCTCGCGTGCTCAATGCTCTCCTGGCTCGGAGGTTCCACGCCCTCGAGCGGATACGGGATTCCCAGCTCGTCCCACTTGAACTTGCCCAGCGTGTGGTATGGGAGGACCTCCACGCGCTCGACGTTGGGAAGACCGTCCACAAACGCCCTGGTGGCTCGCAGCTGCCCGTCGTCGTCCGTGACGCCCGGGACCAGAACCTGGCGTATCCACACCGGCTCCCCCACCTCCGCCAGAAAGCGCAGGCCATCGAGGATGTTCTCGTTGTCGTGTCCCGTCAGCCACCTGTGGCGCTCCGGGTCAATATGCTTGATGTCTGCCAGCACGAAGTCGCAGAACTTGATGAGGCGACGGAACGTGGAGAAGAACGGCTCGTCGCGCGTGAAGGGCTGGAGCGAGGTGTCAAGGCAGGTTCCAATCCCCCGCTTGCGTGCCTCCTCAAAGAGCTCGGCAACGAAGTCCGCCTGGAGAAGCGCCTCTCCCCCACTGACCGTGATGCCACCTTCCGGCCCCCAGTACGAGCGGTACCGCTCGGCCTTGTCCAGAATCTGCGTTGCGGAGAGAAGCTGGCCGCCGTCCCTGTCCCAGGTGTCCGCGTTGTGGCAGTAGCGGCACCTCATGTCGCAGCCCTGGAGGAAGACGACGAAGCGCACGCCGGGGCCGTCTGCGGAGCCAAACGACTCTGTTGAGTGAACCCTACCCAGCACGACAGCCCCCTCGGATTGTTTCGTCTTGGTGACAGGGACAATCTATCCGAGGGGACCGCATGCGTTCCATGATTCTGGTCAAGTAACGAAAAGGTCAGGGTATTTCATACCTCATATTGTGGGGCATCGGCAGAACCACCCGAAATCTTGCGGAGCGCCTCGGGGTCCATGACCTTGAGGCGCCCGCGCCCAAGCCGCTTCACCACGCCCTCGCGCTCCAGGGAGGCCAGGTTGCGCGAGACGGTCTCGGGCCTCAGGCCAACGGAGGCAGCGATGTCCTCGAGCTTGAGCGAGATCTCGCCCCCCAGGCAGCGGTGGTCCCTCAGCAGGAGGAAGCCGGCAAGCCGACGGCGCGGCTCGCGAATCCCGAGCATCATGACCTTCTCCTCCGCGTCATCGAGCTCGGTGCAGACCATCCTGATCAGGCCCATGGCCACTTCGGGGCGCTGGGCGATCAGCTTTTCGAAGCTCTTGCTGTGGATGCGGCACACCTCGACGCGCGAGAGGCACCCCACCGAGTAGTGGTAAGACGTTGTCCTCCAGGAACATCCCGTGCCAGATGGCCTGGCCGTCGTGCAGGATGTCGAGAACTGTCTCCTCGCCGCTGGGGTCCACGCGGAAGGTCTTGATGCGGCCCGAGCGCACGATGAGTATGGAGTCGATGGGGTCACCCTCGGCGACGATGATGTCGCCCCGCTGGTAGGTGGTCTGCGTGGCATGCGAGAGGAGCTCACGCCTTGCCTCGAGGTCGAGGCCGGCGAAGAGGCGTATCTGGCTCATGCAGACCGCGCCGTTCCTGTGGAAGGCGCACTGAGTCCCAAACGGGCATTCGCTTGGCGCCATGGGCACTACCCTCTTCGCACTCGAATCAATCGGCACCTTCGTTCCTCCCTGACGGCGCTTGGCACTCACGCCTGACGGCTACCATTCGAGGGTACCTCGTACGGCAACCTGGCACACGTGGATCACGAATACTGAACCCTGGGACCCGGGCGCTAGCGCGAGCGCGGAGTGCGCTCAGTGGTCACCGAGCCTCGCGCGAGGTTCCAGACAGCTCGGTCGCTCTCGCCACCTGCGGTCATGATCACCAGGATCTCGTCCAGAGCGAGCAGCTTGGTCGACCCCGTGGGGACGATCTCGGTGGACCCGCGGCTGATGGTCACCACCCTGGCCCCCTCCGGCCAGGGTATCTCGGCAAGGGTGCGACCCTCCATCCTGCTTCCCGCGCCGACGGTGTAACTGTGCAGCTCCCTCTCGCCGCCCGCTCGTGTGCCGCGGGTGGGCTTGGTGGAGCCAAGGAGCCTCGAGAGCAGGTGCTCGTAGAACGGGTCGACCCCAAGCAGGCTCGCGGTGACATACGAGACCATGGAGACAATCGAGGCGCTCAGCATGGCGTCGAGGCTTCCCGTGAGCTCGAAGGCCAGCACCACGGCGGTGACGGGCGCCTGCACCACGGACGCGAAGAGCCCCGCAATGCCCAGCACCACGAAGTTGGTGACGTACGATGCGGGGAGGCCCAGGTACTGGTTGGCGAAGGTGCCAAACAGGAGACCGCAGAGCACGCCCATGACGCAGAGGGGGAATAGCGTTCCGCCCGGGGCGCCCGAGGCAAAGCTCACGGTCGTGTACAGATACTTTCCCACAAGTAGCAGCACGATGGTGCCCAGCGCCAGGTTTCCGGGCGCGGCGATCTGCTCCAGGATTGCGTCGCCGCCGCACATCAACTGCGGCGCCAGGAAGGCGATGGGGAGTGCGAGCGCAAAGGGGATGGCGATCCTGGAATACGGCACGCCCCTGGTGATTCGGGAGTACAGGCGCTCCGTGCAGGCGAACATCCCCCTGTTGTGGAGGGCCCCCGCAACTCCGCAGAAGAGCGCAAGCATCACCACGTAGGCATACAGGGGATGCGGGAGGTCGCGCGAGAAGACGAACTGGAGGACCGGCTTGACCCCCAGCACCTGTGACACCAGGAAGTCGGAGGCAATGGACGAGGCCATGACCGAGATGATGAGAGGGGCCGAGAACTCCTTGTGGATCTCCTCCAGGGCAAAAAGCACGCCCGTGAGCGGGGCGTTGAAGGCGGCGGACATCCCGGCGGCGGCGCCGCACGTCACGAGAAGGCGCTCCTCTCCCCTGCCGCGACCGAGGGCGCGTGAGACCGCCTTGCCGCCCATGGCACCCAGCTGCACGCTGGGGCCCTCCCTGCCCAGGGACAGGCCCGAGAAGGCACATAGGGTTCCCTCGGCGAACTTTGCGAGCATCACGCGGTGCCAGGGCATGTCGAGCTTGCCGATGACCTCCGCGTCCGTCTGGGGGATTCCGGAGCCCTGGGTGAAGGGCTCCCAGGTCATGAGCCTTCCGACGGCGAGGCACGCTGCGACGAGGAACATCGCGAAGAGCACCGTCACGATTAGGCTCGTCCTGGCAAGTGCGATGGTGCCCCTAAGGGCGCGTTCGGCAAAGGAGAGGGACAGGCGATACAGCGTGACGACTCCCCCGCCTGCCAAGCCAACGAGGACGCCCTCCCAGACCATGTCGACCTGAAACCTCCTTGAGAGCCTCCAGGTGACTCCCCTGCGCCCTGCGCCCAACACCATACCGAGAGCCCCGCTTTCCTCGTTTTCCATAAACCACCGTCCCATGGTAGGACACGGGGCGGTGTTGAAGCGTCGGGATAAGGAAGAGGGGCGGGTGCGGCAAGCCTGCCGAAATCCCGCCCCTCCGATGGTGCGTTGGCATGAGCCTAGTACGTTCCGCCGCCGATGAAGGAGTACACGGAGGCGATGCAAACCGTCCTGCCGGGATACGGGGCATGAATCATCTGGCCGTTGCCGATGTAGATGCCCACGTGACCCGAGCTGGGGAACACGAGGTCGCCCACCTTGAGGTCGCTCATGCTGGTCTTCCAGTCGCCGGAGGCCTTGAGCGAGGCGATCATGTCGTAGGTGGTGCGGCCGCGCTTGTAGCCGTAGGAATAGCAGACCAGGCCGGAGCAGTCGACGCCACTCGCGGAGGTGCCACCCCACACGTACGGCACTCCGATCATGGAGTAGGCGGTGCTGAGCCCGCCGCCCGAGGCGCCGCCAGTCGTGGAGGAGCTGCTATTGCCCGACGAGCTGGAGCTGGAGCTCGAGGAGCCGCTAGATGAGCTGCCCTTGTTGGAACTCGAGGAGTTGGAAGACCCGGAGCTTGAAGAGCCCGAGTTGCCCGTGCTGCCGCTTGAGCTAGATCCCGAGCTGGAGTCGCCGGACGAGGTGCTTCCGGAGGTGGAGCTACCGGAGGTTGAGGAAGCCGCAGATCCCGTGGAGGACGTGGACGAGGAGCTCCCCTGAGTGACCTGCTGGAGCACCGCTGCGGTCGCCGACGAGTCGCCGCTGCCGTCAGACTGTGACGCCTCCGCAGCAGCCTGCGCCTGCGCCTGAATCTGTGCCTGCTGCTCGGCACTCAGGCTGTTGTAGTAGCTCTGGGCCTCCGAGATCTTGTCGTTGTAGTCGGCAAGCTGGCTGTTGAGCGTGTCGACCGCAGACTGCTGCTGTGACTGCTGCTCCTTCAGGCTCGCTTGCTCCGCCTGCAGCTGCTCCTGCATCTGCTTGACGGACTCGATCTTCTCGGATCGCGACTCGTTCACCTTGGTTGCGTAGTACAGGCGAGAGACGAGGTCGCTGATGTTCGAGGAGCCCAGCACGACCGAGGTGAGGTCAATGCCGCCCGACTTGTAGTCGTTGCGCAGGCTCTGCTCCAGCTCCTGTTGCGCCTGGGCGACCTTCTGCTGGTCATCGTCTATCTGCGACTGCTTCTCGTCGATCTGGTATTGGGTGTCCTCGAGCTTCTGGGTCGTCTCGGAGAGCGAGGACTGGAGCGACTCGGCCTCCTTGCTCAGCGTCTCGATCTTCTGGGACGCCGCATCGAGGTCCGACTGGTCGACCGCCAGGGCGGCGGTGGGCACGCTCCCGAGGGCGAGGGTCGCGGCGAGACCAGCACAAACTGCCCTGCGCGCGATTGACTCCCTGTGGGAAGAGAACTTCATGAGACCATCCTTCCGTAATCTGGACCCATACATTCTAGCGCCAGCGACGCGAAGGGCATCAAAAGCCTCCTCCAAGCCACCCAAAGAGCGGCCCCGCCAGCAAGATGGCGGGGCCGCTACCTGCACGTTTCAGCAAAGATAGTGCTTGTGTGCTTCTAATGCACCTTGATGAGCGTGAACACGTCCTGGTCAAACTCCTCGCCTATGACCTTGCGGGGGTTGAGGAACTCGAGCTCGAGGACGAAGGAGAAGCCAACAACGGTCGCGCCGCCCTGAAGAGCGAGCTTGGCGGTTGCGACGGCGGTGCCACCCGTGGCGACGAGGTCGTCCACGATGAGCACGCGGTCGTCGGCGGTGACGGCGTCCTTGTGCATCTGGAGCTCGTCCGTGCCGTACTCAAGTGCGTAGTCCTGGGTGTAGACCTCGCGCGGGAGCTTGCCCGGCTTGCGCGCGGGGACGAAGCCGGCACCCAGGCGGTATGCGACGGGGGCACCGATGAGGAAGCCCCTGGCCTCCGCGCCCATGACCTTGGTGACACCCGCATCCTTGAAGTGGTCGGCAATCTGGTCCACGGCCTCGTGCAGCCCCTCGGGGGAGGCCATGAGGGGGGTGATGTCCTTGAAGATCACGCCGGGCTCGGGGTAGTCGGGGATGTCGATGATGTACTTCTCAAGGTCGACGGTAGACACGGGAGTTCCTTTCTCGCTGCGGGGGTCCCACATACCGCAGACGATGTTACTCCCTCTACTGCTCCATCTGGCTGAAGGTCTTGGAAATCTGCCGTCTGATGAGCGTGTCCCTCACCTGGTCGGTGAGCACGAGCATCTGCTGAAAGGCCATGCCAAACTGCTTGCGGTTCTCGTCGGTCAGTTCCATCTCGACCCCGCCGCCCTTGCGGGCGAACACCACGAGCGCCTGCTCAAACATGGCGCTCTCCCTGTTGGCCGCCGTGACGTACTGGCGCAGGTTCTTGGGGCCAATCCCAAAGTGGCGCAGCTCGTCGCACGCCCGGATGAGGGGGAAGTCCCTTCCGTCCACCAAGTCTCTGCCGTGAGGGGACTTCTTGAGGGGGATCACGCCCGCCTCGGAGAGCTGCCGCACGAAGCTGACCGGCACGCCAAGGAGCTCGGGCATGCGGTCGATGGGGTGGAGCTTCTCGGCTGCCTCCTCGTCCTGCGGGAGCAGAGTGGGGGACGAGATTGCGTCCAACGCTGAGCCGCCCTCCCCTGTCTTGCCGTCCAGCTGCTCTTTGATGACCGAGAGCGGCAGGAACCGGTTCTTCTGGAGGTAGAGGATGGTCTCGAGCCTATGGACGTCGTGCTGCGAGTACAGGCGGTACCCCGAGGGCGTTCTCGAGGGGTTGAGAAGCCCCTCGTCCTCGAGGTAGCGGACCTTGGAGATGGAGAGGTCGGGATACTGGGCCTGGAGCTTCTTCACGACCTTGCCGATTGTGAGGTACCCGGCGTCAGGCATCCTTAGTTCCCAGTCTCGATCCTGGTTGCGCGGCGGTTGGCGTGGAACACCATGCGGAAGGTGCCGATCTGGATGGTGGAGCCGTCCTTGAGCATGGCGCGGTTAACGATGGCGCCGTCGACCCAGGTGCCGTTTAGGGACCCGAGGTCCTCGATGGTCGCGAAGCCGGAGCCCAGGCCGGAGAGGTCCAGGCGCGCGTGGTGGCGCGACACCGTCATGTCGTTGAGGAACACGCTGTTGCTGGGGTCTCTCCCGATGCTTACCACCTTGTCGGTGAGCTCGAAGACCGACCCGGTCTGGGGGCCCTTGACGATGGTGAGGGTGGGATTGTTGGGCTGTGCCTGCCCCATGATGTCGGGCGAGGTTGCCTCTGTGGAGGGCATGCGAAAGATCTCGGTTGCGCCCATCTCTGCATTTGTGTCCTTGGACTGCATGCTTCTCCCATCAGATCGATTGCATTTCAGAACATGATACCGCTACCTGCAGGCGATGCAGTCCATCTCCACCAGCGCGCCCAGTGGCAGGGCTGCCACCTCAACGACGGAACGCGCCGGCGCGGGAGTGGGGAACCTCCTGGCATAGACCTCGTCGACGGCGGGAAGTAGGTTCAGGTCGGTGAGGTAGAGCGTGGTCTGGGCCACGTCCGAGAGGGAGCATCCGCACTCGTCGAGGAGGGTCTCGAAGACCTGGATGATACGGTCGGTCTGCTCGCGCACTCCACCGTCCACGAGCCGCTGGGGATCATGGGGGTCTACGGCCACCTGGCCCGAGGCGAAGATGAGTCTCCCGGCGGTCGTTCCCTGGGAGTAGGCGCCCAGGGGCTCGGGTGCGCCGGGGGCGTTGATGGAATACTTCATGCTACCTCCCTGCTGGCTGGCGTCTGAGGAACCCTGAGCGGCGGAGTCGCCAAGGGATATGCCTCGCCGTTGGTTGCGGTTGCCTTAGCTACATACCCTAAAGGGAATGTAGCTATCAACCGTCAGCCAAAGATGCCACGGGAACCGATGAAGCCGCCCTCCTCGCGGACGAGGCCATGGGAGAGAAGCTCGTTTGCATCGAGCTTGAGGGTATCCGTGGTGCCGAGGAAGGGCATCCAAGGAAGTGCCTGTTCGACCCTGGCGGCTAGCCCCGTGGTACCGAGCGGGGAAACCGAGGGGAACGAGAGGAGGCTCCTCCACATGACGCGCGCGAAGGCGGGTGGAACGAGAAGGAGGTACGCGGGTTCGTCGCCCAGTTTTGGCGAGGCGACGAGAGACTCGATCCTGCCGTCCAGCATGAGGTTGCCCACTCCACCCGGGGTTGGGACACCCTCCCCGCCGCGGGCGTAGTCCGAGAGGACGGCCGTGGCGGTGCTCCCCCACAGGAGGAGGGGCACGAGCCTCTCGCCCACCTCCTCGAGGCTGACGCCCCCATAGGGACGGAAGCCGTCACTCTCGATGCCCTTCACGAAACCAAGCCAGGCAAAAAGGGTCTCTCCCCTGGGGGTGAGGTCCCAGAGCACGTACTCCTGCCGTCCGGTCCTGGAGGCGAGGGGGACGGAGGCCATGGAGCCGTCGCCCAAGAGGGACGCCTCGAATGCCGTCTCGCCTACTGCGAGGCGACTTCCCGCGAGGGTTGCCTCGGCAAACTGCTGGGAGCCATCGCCAGAGATCAGAATGGTTGGTATTCCGCTGAGGTCGACGAGGACGCTGCCGTCCACGGGGTCTGGCTCACCTGTGGAGCCAATGGGATAGGAGCTGGGACCCAGGAGTCGGCGTCCCTCTCCCCCGTCAAAGGTGCCACCAAGGAGCAGGTGCTCCTCGTACAGCGGGGAACGTTCCATTGCGGGTCCTCCCCTACGCCGCGTCGCCCTGCGGGATCGTGTAGAACAGCGGCAGCTCGAAGATGTTGAACGCCGGAATCCGGTAGAGCCGCGTGCCTGCCACGTAGGTGGTGCTGCAGACCCTCCTGCCATCCTGCGTCCACTCCGCCATGCCGTAGGCCCCGCCGGGGTCCACGAGGTTGTTGGCGTTGAACAGGTTAGTGGTGTACGAGATGTCCGCCTTGGGATACGAGCGACCATTCGCGTTGGCCGTGCTGCTCACGAGCAGCTTGCCAAAGAAGCTGGTGGAGCAGTTGGCGACGCGGATGACCTGTCCCCTGCGAACAAAGCTCACGTGGTTGAGGTAGGTGTCGAACGCCCAGTCCATGAGGGTCTCGGTGTCCTTGAACCTGCCGTCGTTGGTGGAGCACCCCAGGACGCAGGTGAAGAGCTGGACGCCCCAACGCTTGGCGGAGCCCAGGAAGCTGGTGCCAAACTCGACCTTGCCGGTCTTGATGCCGCACAGTCCCACGTAGGTGTCCATGAGGTCGTCGGTGGAGTGCAGGGTTACGGATGCGCCACCCGCCGTGACGGTGTAGCTGCGCGTCATGACCGCCTGCGCAATGAAGGGGTAGTTCTCGAGCGCGTAGCGTCCCAGGACGGCAAGGTCATGCGCGCAGGAATAGTGCCCGTCCGCCTCGAGGCCGGAGGGGTTGGCAAAGTGTGTGTGCGTGAGCCCCAGCTCCTGCGCCTTCTTGTTCATAAGCTCAACGAAGGCGTCGACGCTCCCGGCGACGTTGATGGCGACGTTGTCGGCCGCGTCGTTTCCGGAGTAGACGAGCATCGACATCATGAGGTCGTAGAAGCTGGGTGTGTCGGTGCTGGTGTAGCCCACCAGCTGAGCCCCCGCTTCGAAGTCCTCCTCGGTGATGGTGCAGGTATCGTCCATCGACTTGCCCGAGTCGAGCGCGACGATGGCGGTCATGATCTTGGTTATGGACGCCATGGGCATCTCGGCGTAGGCGTTGCTCTCGCTCAGCACGTTCCCGCCCTGGTCCATGACGCAGTAGGCCTGAGCCTCGGAGAGCGTGGGTGCGGCGGCGCCCGTGGCTGCGAGTGCGAGGGACGGGGAGCAGACGAGCGCCAGTGCGGAAAGGGCGAGAGTCGCGAGGGCGAAGGCAAGGCGACGCATGGGGGCGCGCACGCTACCTCACGCTCCCAGAGTCCTCCGAATCGCCCTCCTGGGCTGCCTTGGCGCGCTCCGCGAGAACCTCGTGCTTGATGGCGAAGCCGATCTGGAAGTACCGCACGGCCGTGATGAACGAGCACACGACTCCCGCGTACACGAAGTAGATGCCCAGCGCCGCCCCCACGTCGTTGAACCCCGGGAGCCACGCCACGTGGACCAGGTGGAGCGCGGGAATCTGGGGAACGGACAGGAGCAGGTCGCAGAAGCCCGTCATGAGCAGTGCGGTGGCCACCTTGCCGATGTAGATCACGTCGACGGGGCGGGTACGGTAGCGCTGGAGCCTGAGCTCGCCCAGGAACAGGACCACGTCGCGACCGATCACGAACACGGCGACCCAGATGGGGAGCTCCCCCGTGATCATCAGGCCGAGCACGCCCGTAAAGAGCAGCACGCGGTCCATGATCGGGTCCATGATCTTGCCGACCCAGCTCACGGTCTGGGTTCGTCTTGCCACCTGACCATCGAGGAAGTCGGTGACGGCGGCGATGGCGTAGCAGCTGAGGGCGACCGCCCTGTTCCCGCCGTTTACGAACTGGACGAGGAAGGCGACAGTGAGCACGAACCGGCAGAGCGTGATGCAGTTGGCGACGGTGAGCACCTGGTTGGAGGGGTTGTTGGGGGTCCCGACGGGATCCGTGGTCGTTCCCGCGGCCTGGGCCACGGCAGCATCATGGTCGGCGAGGTTCTTGCCCTGCCTCTTGATCTTTTCCTTGGTCTCGGCCAATGGAACTCCCATATCACCGCAAGTGCCTGTAGTGAAAGCCATCTGATAGTACCGCAATAGCGAGACGGCACACAAAGGCTTCGAACGTAGGGGAGAACCCCTTGCCTCGGGTCCGTTATCCCGGGGCGTGTGGGGCTACTCCACCTTCTGGGCGAAGTTGTAGTACTGGATCGAACTCATCTCGTTGAGATCCTCCGCGAGCGTTGTCCCATCGTCCTGGTAGAGCGAATGCCAGGTTCCGCTGGAGTCGCGGTACCCGTAGATGTTGACCGCGGGGAAGGTGGTTCGAAGCTGGAGGCTCGCCTTCTGGTACGTGGTGAGCGGCGCGCCGATGACGCTCGAGAGCTTGGCGGCAAGGTAGTTAGGCGAGATGTTGTCCGTCTCGGCCGTCTGAGAGTTGCCCGCCACGTCGTAGTTGGCCCACAGCACGTAGGAGGTCTGGTGCGTGCGTTCCATTGCGGAGAGGTCGTCCTCGTCGGGATAGAGCGCCTTCTGGAGCGTGGGGGTGAACTCGGGTTGGTGGTCGCCAAAGAACAGCAGCACCACGGGCTTGTTGAGCTTGCGAAGCTCGGTCACGAAGTACTGCAGCGCCTCGTCGCTCTTCTGGATGCAGGCCAGGTACTCGGAGAGCTTGGAGTTGGTCTCGGAGTCGACGCCGGGCACCTCGTAGTCCACGAGGTCGCTTGCGGGGATGTTATTGGTCTCGTAGCCGCTGTGGTTTTGCATCGTGACATCGAGGATGTACTGGGGGTTGTCGTCGGTCTGCAGGAGCTCCAGGATCTTCTTGTAGGTCTCCTGGTCCGAGACGCCGTTGTGGTAGACCTCGGCACCCTGGAAGTCATCGATCGTGAGGAAGTTGTCAAAACCGAGCTCGGGATACACGCGGTTGCGCTTCCAGTTTGCCCCGTTGTTGGGGTGGATTGCGGTGGTGTCGTACCCCAGCGCCTTGAACTTCTTGGCGAGCGAGTCCACGTCCGAGAGGTCATAGAGCATGTAGGGGTACTTTCCGTCGCCGATGAAGGCCATGGAGTTTCCGGTGTTTGCCTCGAACTCGGTGTTGCAGGTGCCACCGCCGATGACCGAGACGGCCAGGCTCCCCTGCGACAGGGAGTCGGTCATGCCGGTCTGGAGGAACTGGGGGCCTGTGTAGCCGATGCCCAGCCCGTCGTAGTCGGTGGCAAGGTCGGAGAAGCTCTCGTTCATGACCACGATGACGGTGGGCTTGGTGGAGCTGAACTGCGCCGCAGCCTCGGCGTAGGTCTTGGCGGAGTCGCTCGCGTCGTACTCGCCGGCGAGCTGCTCCTCGGCCTTCTCTGCCGAGGAGTCCGAGTAGCCCTCGGGCTTCTTGATGGGCAGGTCGCGAGCGGCGGTGATGAAGCCGGGGAGGAAGCCCTGCTGGTCATAGTAGTCCATGGCAAACCAGTAGTTGCCAAACGTCACGCCCAGGTCGTCCCTCCACGAGGGGACCAGGACCAGGAGCGCGATTGCTCCGACGGAGACGGCGGCAACGAGCAGGTTGAGAAGGACGCGACGGGCGCCCCCCCGGCCTGCCTTGGACTTGGCATCGCTGTCCTCGCCAGAGGGGTCGGTGTCCTGCGCCGGATTGTCCTCACGCCACGCCGAGGGAACGATGAGCGAGAGGAGCAGGGCAGCCCCCGCAACGCACAGCAGACCCCACAGGCACATGTCCGTGACCGTGTAGGTGTAGCCACCTGCGACTTCGGCGGCGGTTCCCGCCGCAAGGACGTCGGAGGGCAGGAGCGCGGTTCCCTTGAACTCCCTCACGAAGAACTGGGCCATGCCGATGAGGAACAGGGCGAGGACGCCACCAACCGCAGCACCTCCATGGCGCTGGACGATGAAGACGAGGGCGAGGAGCGCCAGGCAGATGAGGACGAACTCGATGGCGAAGGTGTTGGGCGGGAAGAACGGGAAGTACCTGTTCCAGGGGAGCTCGAGCGCGCACATGCCCAGGAAGGCGGCGCCCAGGAAAGCGATAATGTTCTTGATGACCGTGCCCGCCTTCCCAAACCTGCCCGAGAGGGAGGCGAGGAAGCCGCCCCTGAGCAGCTCGAGGTAGGAGAAGAGGACGAGAAGGACCGCCACGATGGCGACCTCCCAGATGGGCGCAAGGTCAAGCCGGAGGAAGCCGATGATCGCGACCACCACGGCAACGAACACGTTGAAGCCGACGTAGGCGATCGTGCCGCCGGATGGTCTCTCCTCTCCCCCGTTGGCGAAGGGCCAAACGCCCTTGGTTCGAGCAAAGACGAGGAGCACGCACAAGGCGGCGGACGCTAGGCCCAGCAGGCCGGACGCGATGGCGGTAGTCATGTCGGACATCTTTGGAAGTTCCCCCATTTGTCACTTGGACAGGCAAAACAACAGAGCATTCTACAGGCAAACACAAGGCAGGTGCCTGAATCGATGGCCAGGTACCTGTCTTTCACACATAAGAGTCCAAAAGGGTTGGAGTAAATGGGCAAGAGTTGCGGCATTGCGCCGGAACGACTCTCTACCCGCAGCTATTGTATGCGCGCCTACTTTGAAGGGCATGGAGGAGAATGGGGAAATGGCGGGAGTCCTGGGGTTTGCGCTTTGCGCGCTTTTGCCTCCCTCAGACGAGAAGGCCAAGGCTGCACGTCACCTGCAAGAACGTTTGCTGCGGCGAGCATCGCCGGCATTAACGGGGCGGCGCGCGTGCTTAACAGCGCTAGCCCTCGTGCAGAATTACCCCCGATCGCTTAGCCCCTCTGACCCCCTTGTTAGCTGGATGGCGGAAACCCACAAGAGGCTGGGAAACGTTAAGCATGTAGGGGCGTTCTTTCCCCATGACGAGAAACGACCCCCATCTGCTCAATGACTATCGAAATCCCGTCACGAAAGTTGAAGCTTCGAACCTGTGGTCTTTGAAGATGGCGTCCCCGATGCGGCCGACCGAACGAACCAGGCCAACGCCCCAGATTGCCAGAGGCGTTGGCCTGAGAAATCGCTGTCCCGCAGCGCCAAAACCTACTCTGCGGGAGGCATCTGCGCGGTGGGGTCGGAGTCGCCCCTCCCCGGCCTGCGCGCGAAGCCCGCGGCTCGAAGCACGTCTGCCACGGTCTGCTCCTTCTGCGCGGGGGCCGGCGTCTCGCGGTACTGGCGCATCATCTGGGAGAAGAGCTCCGCCGTCGAGGGCGGGGTGAACGTCACGGCGTTGGCTCCCGCCTCGACCGTGGCGGCGCAGGACTCCTCGGTCCTTCCGGCGGAAGCGATGATGGGTACGTTGGGGAAGCTCTCGCGGATGTGCCTTACGATCGAGGCCGTGTTGGCACCCCCCGCCACGTTTATGATCGCGGCGCCTGCCTGAAGGCGCGCCTCGATGTCGGTGTCCTCACTCACTACCGTGATGACCGTGGGAATGTCCACGGCACGCGACACAGCGGCAAGGTTGACGTTGGAGACGGGCGAGTTGAGGACCACGCCCATGGCACCCTGGCACTCCACGTCGTGGGCAAGGGTCACGGTCCTGACGCCGCGGGTGGTTCCGCCACCGACGCCGCAGAACACGGGGATGCTCGAGGCGCTGATGATCGCGTCGCTGATGGACTGCTGCGGGGTGAACGGGTACACGGCGAAGACCGCGTCCGCGTTGCAGTTCTTGATCACGGCGAGGTCGGTGGTGTACACGAGGGTGCGGATCTTGCGACCAAAGATGACGATGCCGCTGGCGTCCCATGCTGCCTGGGGCATCCTCAGTATCTTGTGCCTGAGCCTCGCCTCGAAGATGGGCGCCTGCTTGTTCACGACCGGTGCGACGTTGGTCTCGGTTTCGTCCGCCATTATGGAGCCTCCCCTCTTTCGTCGCCCGAGGACCCCGGGCGACCAACCGAGCCAATTGTTCCCCAGCGTTGACAGCATCTTTCACGGCTGGCGCTAGATTGCGTCACGCGTGGCCACCACGTCCACGCCGGTCCCGCACACATCGCGCAGGACGACGTCTCCAATGTGGACGGGCGCCTCTGCCCTAACCCCCGATAGCTCAGCCACCACGGACTCGACGAGGCGCTTGGGGACATCGCCGGCGGTCTTCACCGAGACCACTGCCCAGTCCGTCGAGCCGTCCACGGGAACGGTTGTGGTCACGACCCTTTCGGGTGCGGTGACCTCCTTGCGGGCGTAGGCCTCCCCACGCGGGCAGCAGTTGCCCTCAACCGCCACGACCTCGCCGCCTTCCAGGCTCACGGTGACCTGGCAGCCCCTTGGGCAGCGTATACAAGTGAGAGTTTCGCGTTCCATCCTAGGCCCCCTCCACGACGACGGTGAGCGGCTCGTCTCCCCCGGCGCTGGCAAGCTGCTCCGCACGCACCTTGAGCTCCTGCATCTCGCCGGGGACCACGATGTCGCGCCTCCTGGTCGAAACGCGCTCGTTGCCCAGGTAGGCGCTCAGGCGGCAGTGCTCCCGCACGCCGGTGACGCGAAAGCGCAGTGTGACCGCCTCGGGCATCGTCCTGGGATGGAGGGAGCTGGGCACCGTGTACCGAACGCCATCACCGGCTACCACCGTAACGGCGACCCCAGTGTCCGTGGACCCATCACCCATCGCGTAGCGAGCCGCGCACTCGCCGGCATGTGCCGCCTCCTCGCTCACAAAGTCAACCAGGTCGTGGACGTGCAGCACGTTGCCGCAGGCGAAAACCCCGGGCACGCTCGTCATGAGCGAGTCGTCCACGTACGCACCACGGGTGGCCGGATTGATCCTCACGCCCGCCTCGCGCGAGAGCTCGTTTTCGGGAAGCAGTCCAACAGAGAGGAGGAGCGTGTCGCAGGGGATGCGCTCCTCGGTGCCCGGTATGGGGCGGAGGCGGTCGTCGACCTTGGCAAGGGTAATGGCCGAGACGCGCCCCTGGCCCTCCACGCCCACCACGGTATGGGAGAGGAGCAGGGGAATCCCAAAGTCGTCGAGGCACTGCACGATGTTCCTCTTGAGTCCCCCGGAGTAGGGCATGAGCTCGGCCACGCACCGCACGTGCGCGCCCTCGAGCGTGAGGCGACGCGCCATGATCAGTCCGATGTCGCCAGACCCCAGGATCACGACCTCCCTGCCGGGAAGGACGCCCTCAACGTTGACCAGGTGCTGCGCGGTTCCCGCGGTGAACACGCCGGCTGGGCGCGTGCCCGGGATGTCGAGCGCGCCGCGAGGCCTCTCGCGGCAGCCCATGGCGAGAACGACCGCCTTGCAGCAGATGCGGAACACGCCGTGCTCGGGACTCACCGCCACGATGCCCTGGCCCGGGACCACCCTAAGGACCGTGGTCTGGGTCATGACGTCGATGGGCCTCTCCCCCAGCGCCCTCTCATAGCGGGCGGCGTACTCGGGGCCGGTCAGCTCCTCGCCAAACCGGTGCAGGCCAAACCCGTTGTGGATGCACTGATTGAGGATGCCGCCCAGCCGCACGTCGCGCTCCAGGACCAGGACGCGGGTCGCTCCGGCATCGTACGCGGCGATGGCGGCGGAAAGCCCCGCTGAGCCCCCGCCGACGACCGCCACGTCGTAGTCTGCCAGCCTGGAAATCGCCTCAGGCCTCATGTGCCTCGCCCCCAATCCCGTCCTTGTCCCTTGCGACAGCGAGCTCCGAGCCCGGGCCCGACTTGCAGACGCCGAGCAAGTCGAGGTCTGGAACCTCCTCGCAGAGGATCTGCATGATGCGGGGCGTGCAGAAGCCGCCCTGGCACCTTCCCATGGTCGCCCCCACGCGTCGCTTGACGCCATCGACGCTCCTCGCGCCAGGGACCCTGCGGCAGGCGTCCCGTATCTGCGCCTCGCTCACGCGGCAGCAACGGCACACCACGCGCCCGTATGCGGGGTCCTTGCGCACGAGCTCGTCCCAGTCCTCAAGAGAGATCCGGTCGAGACGCGGGAAGCCCCTCCTGGTAGCGACGAATCCCTCCCGCTCCGAGAGGCCAAGGATGTCGCGGACGATCCCCGCGACCATGCGGCCGATGGCGGGGCTGGCGCTGAGGCCGGGGCTCTCGATTCCGGCGCAGTCCACGAACCCGGGCGCGTCGGGCACCTCGCCGATGGCAAACTCGTGCTCGGGACGGTGCGCCCTGAGGCCGGAGAACGACGTGATCGTCTCCCGGAAGGGAATGTCGCGCACCGTAAGCATGCTCGCCTCACGGACCCTGGCAAGGCCCTCCGCGGTGGTCTGGGTCCCATCCTTGTCCTCGATGTCCTCGGCCGTGGGCCCCACTAGCAGGTTGCCATGGACAGTGGGCGTCACCAGCACGCCCTTCCCCATCTTGGTGGGAAGCGCGAACACCGTATGCCGCACGTGGTTCCCCGCGGTGGTGTCGAGAAGCTCGTACTGCCCCCGCCTGGGAACGATCTTCATGGGCTGAATCGACGCCATGCCGTGCACCTCGTCGGCATGGACCCCGGCAGCGTTGACCACGACCCGCGCGACCCTTGTGCCCCGCGTGGTCGAGACCCCCCAGGTGTCGTCGGGAAGCCTGTGGAGTCCCGTCACGCGCTCGTTGAGGGAGAAGGACACGCCGTTTGCCGCGGCGTTCTCCGCAAGGGCACAGGTGAGGTCAAAGGGGTCGCAGATGCCGCCCGTGGGCGCCCACAGCGCGGCAACCGCTGCGTCGGACACGTTGGGCTCCATCCGCACCAGGTCGTCCCTCCCCACGATGGAGAGCTCGGGGACGCCGTTTGCCCTGCCCCGCTCAAGGAGTGCCCGAAGGGCGGGGAGGTCCTCCTCGCGGGTGCACACCACGAGCGACCCAATTCGCTCGTAGGCAAAGTCGAGGTCGCGCGACAACTGGGGGAAGAGGGAGGCGCCCTCCACGTTGAGCCTGGCCATGAGCGAGCCGGTCGGCGCGTCAAATCCTGCGTGCACGATGGCGGAGTTTGCCTTGGAGGTACCGCAGCACACGTCCTCGCGTGCCTCCACCACGAGGACGCTCGCCTGGAGCCGGGAGAGCTCGCGCGCTATGGCGCAGCCGCACACCCCCGCCCCGACAACGACGACGTCCCAAGTTGGATCGCCCATGCCTGGCACCCCCTCCTGTTTGCACGGACCCCGATTGAGCGACGGAACCGATGATACGGTCGTTGATATGTCACCCGCGGGTTCGTCTGGCGGACGGTAGAAAGGCGAGGGGCGTCTGGAGCGCTACGCGCCCGAGGCGGACTGGGCAAACTGGCTTTGGTACAGCCGCGCGTAGAAGCCGCCGCGGGCAAGCAGCTCGTCGTGCGTGCCGCGCTCGATGATCTGGCCGTCGCGCATGACCAGGATGCAGTCGGCGTTGCGGATGGTCGAGAGCCTATGCGCCACCACGAGCGAGGTGCGGTTCTCCATCATGACGTCAAAGGCGCCCTGGACCTGCAGCTCCGTCCTGGTGTCGATGGAGCTCGTTGCCTCGTCCAGCAGAAGGATGGGAGGGTCGGCGAGCATGACGCGGGCGATGCAGAGGAGTTGCATCTGACCCTGAGAGAGCGTCTCGCCCGAGCCTCCCACCACTGTGTCGTACCCCTTGGGGAGCTGCATCACGAACTTGTGCGCGTGGGCTCGCTTTGCGGCCTCGACGACCTCGTCCATGGTGGCGCCGGGCTTGCCGTAGGCGATGTTGTCCCTCACCGTGCCCTCGAAGAGCCAGGTGTCCTGTAGCACCATGCCAAACGCGGCACGCAGGCTGCCCCTGGTGAGTTCCTGGATGTCATGGCCATCCACGAGGATGCTGCCGGAGTCAACGTCGTAGAACCTCAGCAGGAGGTTGATCAGCGTGGTCTTGCCGCACCCCGTGGGACCGACCAGGGCGAACCTGCTCCCGGCGGGAATCGCAACATCCACGTCCCTCAGGAGCGGGCGGCCCTTGACGTAGGAGAAGCACACGTGGCTCAGCTGGAGGCTCCCCCTGGGGTCATGCAGCTCCTCGGCATCCGACGCGTCCGGCACCTGCTCTGGCGCATCGAGGAGCGCGAGGAGCCTCCTGCCCGAGGCGAAGGCGCCCTGCACCTGCGTGACCACGGCCGAGACAGCGTTGAAGGGCTTCATGTATTGGTTGGCGTAGGCAAGGAAGCTCTGGACCTGCCCAACGGTCAGGGGGGAGGGACTTCCGGTGATGACGCAGAGGCATCCCACGACGGCAACCGCCGCGTAGGTGATGTTGTTGACGAGCCTGGTGGAGGGGTTGGAGAGGGAGCTCACGAACTGGGCCCGCTCGCCCGCCCCATAGAGCCTGGAGTTGATTTCTTCGAATCTCTCGGCAAAGGCGTCGCCCTGCGCGAAGGCCTCCACGAGCTTCTGGTTTGAGACGACCTCCTCTACGAGGCCCCCGAGCTCGCCCTGGATGCGCTGCTGGGAGGCAAAGCTCTTGGTCGAGAACCGTGCCACCCCCCATGCCACGAGGATCGAGAGGGGTGTGAGCACGATCACCACGAGCGCCACGGGGACAGAGAGGGACAGCATGAATCCGATGGTCGCGACGATGGTGACGATGCCCGAGAAGAGCTGCGTCAGCCCCTGGAGCACGCCGTCGCCCACGGCATCCACGTCGTTGACCACGCGGGTGAGCAGGTCGCCGTGGCTATGCGAGTCCACGAACGACAGCGGGAGCCGGTCGAGCTTGTCGTAGGCGTCGTTGCGCAGGTCGCGCGCGGTCTCGTAGGCAAGGCGCGTGGTCACGAACGAGGCGAGCCACTGCGTCGCCGCCGCCGCGACCACCACGGCCACCAGCCCTGCCAGGAGGGGCGAGAGCGAGGCGAAGTCCACGCGTCCCTCTCCCACCATGGTGTCTATCGTCCTGCCCACGAGGATCGGCACGTACAGCTGAAGAACCGAGGTCACTACGGTGCAGGCGAACGAAAGCAGGAGGAGCCACGCATGCGGCCCTGCGTACCTCAGGACCCTGCCCACGACTTGGCCCGAGGAGTAGGAGAGGGCGGCCTCGTCCAGGGACGCATCTCCCCCATCGCCGGGGTCGAAGCCCCTCACGTTGGAGAGCGTTCCCTGTGCCGTCGCGGACGAGGTGTAGGGGTTTGCCATCAGCGCATCGCCTCTTCCCTGGAGAGCTGCGACTCCACGATCTCGCGGTAGAGCCCGCACGAGGAAAGGAGATCGTGGTGCGTGCCCAAGCCAGCCTTCCTGCCGTGGTCAAGCACGAGGATCTGGTCAGCCCCCATCACGGCCGAGACGCGCTGGGAGATGATCACCGTTGCGGTCTCGGGAAGCGTCGAGAGCGCCGCGCGCAGGCGGGCGTCCGTGGCGAAGTCGAGCGCGGAGGCCGAGTCGTCCAGCACGAGGACCCGGGGGTGGCCCACGAGCGCCCTTGCGATGGTGAGGCGCTGGCGCTGCCCGCCGGAGAAGTTCATCCCCCGCGCCTCGACTGGCTCGTCCAGGCCGTGCTGCTTCTGGGCCACGAAGTCTGCCGCCTGGGCGAGCCTGAGCGCCTCCCAGAGCTCGTCGTCGGTCGCTTGGGGCCTCCTCCAGAGCAGGTTGCTCCGGATGGTTCCGCTCACGAGCGAGGCGCGCTGGGGCACCAGCGAGACCACTTCGCGAAGCTGTTCCAGGGGATATTCGCGCACGTCGGTCCCCAGGACGAGGACAGAGCCCTCGGTCGCATCGTAGAGCCTGGGGAGGAGGTTGGCCAAGCTCGACTTTCCCGAGCCCGTGCCGCCGATGATGCCGAGCGTGCCTCCCTCGGCGACCTTGAGCGTCACACCGTCCAAAGCGGGCCGAGAGCTGTCTGCGTAGGAGAAGCCCACGCCCCTCAGCTCGAGGGCCGGCGCCTTGCCCGCGGGGGGAAGCGCGAGCTGCGTTGCCGAACCATCAGTGACGGAGGGCTCGCGGTGCAGGACCTGCATGACCCTCTCGCCCGAGGCGGCGCCCCTGGTGAAGGTGACCACCAGGTTGGCGACGTAGGCGACGGCGAGCAGGGTCTGCGTCATGTAGTTGACGAAGGCCACGATCTCGCCCTGGGTGAGCGTGCCGGCCTGGATCCTGAACGAGCCGGACCACAGGATTGCGACGATGCCCAGGTCGAGGGCGATGAGCGTCGCCGGGTTGAGGACGGCGCCTAGGGTACCTGCCCGCACTGCGGAGCGCGTCTGCTCGTCAGACGCCTGGTGGAACCTGTGCGACTCGAAGGATTCGCGCCTGAAGGCGCGGATGACCCTGACGCCCGAGAGGGCCTCCCTCACGATGAGAGTGATCCTCTCCAGGCCCTCCTGCATGCGCTGGAAGAGCGGGACGGAGCGTGACATGACCAGCCAGAAGACCAGGCACACGACCGCCATGCACCCCAGCAGGATCGACCCCAGCGAGGGGTCGATAAGGCAGGCGGCGACGATGGAGCCGATGGCCAGGAGTGGCCAGCGCACGAGTTGGCGGATGCCCAGGGCCACGGCGACCTGCACTTGGTTGACGTCGTTGGTCACGCGGGTCACCAGGGAGTCGCCGCCTAGGGCATCAACGTCTGCCGCCGAGAGGGAGCAGATGCGGCGGAAGACCGCGTTTCTCATGTCGGTGCCAGAGCCCTGCGAGACCAGGGCCGCCATCTTCTGGCAGACCAGGGTGAAGCAGTAGCCCAGCGCGGCGAACAGCACGAGCAAGAGGGCGTACCTCTCCACCAGGCCGACGTCGCCATTTGCGATGCCACGGTCGATCATGCGGGCGACTATGACGGGGGTGAGAAGGTCAAAGAGCACCTCGACGAACTTCGTCGTGACGGCCAGGACCACCTTCCCCCGATAAGGCCCGAGGAACCTAGAGAGCAGCTCCGTCACGCGATTCCGCCTTCCTAGTCGATCCCCAGTCGTTCGGCGAGCTCGAGCCACTCGCCCTCGAGCGAGTCGACCTCGTCCTGCGCGTCCTGCGCCTGCTGCTGGAGCCTCATGAGGCCCTCGTAGTCGGACGGGTCGCTCTGCGCCATGAGGGCGCGGATGCGGTCCGGCTCGCCGGAGACCTTGTCGAGCTTTCTCGCGACGGCGTCAAACCGCTTCTTGAGCTCCCTGCGCTCCGCGTTGGAAAGGCCCGTCTCCCCCGTCGCAGCAGCCTTGGTCGCCTCCCCTAGGCTAGGACCAGAGGCGGCTGAAGTCACATCCCTCTTTTGTTGGGACGCATTCAAGAGGCTAAGGTACTCGTCCACCCCGCCCGGGACGTGGCGGAGATGGCCGTTCAGGATGGCATACTGGTCGTCGGTGACGCGCTCCATGAGGTAGCGGTCGTGCGAGACCAGGATGAGGGTGCCCGGCCACGTGTCGAGGAGGTCCTCGAACACGGCGAGCATGTCGGTGTCGAGGTCGTTGCCGGGCTCGTCGAGCACGAGGACGTTGGGTTCCTCCAGCAGCACGCACATGATGGCGAGCCGCCTGCGCTGACCTCCGGAGAGGTCGCGTATGAAGGTGGGAAACTCCCTGCGCGAGAAGCCCAGGCGCTCGAGCAGCTGCTCGGGGGTCTGCTCCTTGCCGTCGATGTAGTAGTGGCTCTTGTATGTTGCCATGAGCTCGGAGACGCGCAGGTCCTCGCTCTTGGCGAGGCGCGCGAGGTTCTGCGACAGGAAGCCGAACTTGACCGACTTGCCGATCTTGACGTAGCCCTTGCTGGGGAGGAGACGCCCGGTCATGACCTTGAGCAGCGACGACTTGCCCGCGCCGTTCTCGCCCAGGATTCCCACGCGGTCCCCCGGGCCTATCAGCCAGTCGATGCCAGAGAGCACCACGTGGTCGCCGTAAGAGACGGTCACGTTCTTCATCTCGATGACACGCTTTCCCAGCCGGCTTACCGCGAGCCTCTTGAGCTCGACCTCGTTCCTCACGGGAGGGTCGTCGGCGAGCAGCGCCATGGCGGCGTCGATTCGGAACTTGGGCTTGCTCGAGCGTGCCTTGGCGCCGTGGGCGAGCCAGTTGAGCTCCTTGCGCAGGATGTTCTGGCGCCTGGCCTCGCTTGCAGCCGCCTGGCGCTGGCGCTCCACGCGCTGCTGGATGTAGGCGGAGTAGCCGCCCTCAAAGGGGTCTATGACCCCGTCATGGACCTCCCACATGTGCTCGCAGACCTCGTCCAGGAACCAGCGGTCGTGCGTCACAACGAGAAGGGCGCCCGTGCCTTGCGGCCAACGGCGCTTGAGGTGCTCGGCGAGCCAGGTGATGGCGCCCATGTCCAGGTGGTTGGTGGGCTCGTCCATCAGCAGCACGTCCCAGTCGCCGGCGAGGACGCGAGCGAGGTCCGCGCGCCTGCGCTGGCCGCCCGAGAGCTCGCCTATGCGGGCGTCCCAGGGGACGTCTCCCAGCAGCTCGTCCACGATGGAGCGGACCTTGGGGTCCGAGGCCCACACGTATTCTGGGACGTCGCCCACCACGGCGTGGCCGACCGTCTCGTCGTCGTCCAGCGAGTCGGATTGTCCCAGCATTCCCACGGTGATGTTGCTTCGGTAGGTAACCTCGCCGGAGTCGGGAGTCACGCGACGGGCGACGAGGTCGAGGAGCGTCGACTTGCCGTCACCGTTCCTACCTACTATGCCAATCCTCTCCCCCTCGTTGATGCCGATGGTCTGGTCCTTGAGGACCGTCTTGCCCGGCCACTCCATCGAGAGGTGCTCGCAGCCAATCAGGATTCCCACGTCAGTGTTCCCTTCCCTCCCGGGCCAGCGTCCTGAGGAGACGAATCTCGTCCCCGTAGCCCTCGAGGTCGTTTGGCGTCTCGAGGATCATGGGGAGGTCCCGCGTGCGGGGGTCGTTCACGATGCGCTCGAAGGTGGCGACCCCCAGGGTGCCCCTGCCGATGCGCTCGTGCCTGTCCTTGTGCGACCCGCAGGGGTTCTTGGAGTCGTTGAGGTGGAGGGCGCGCAGCCGGTCGAGCCCGATCACGCGGTCGAACTCGTCGATTACCCCGTCCAGGTCCGCGGCGATGTCGTAGCCCGCGTCGCTCACGTGGCAGGTGTCAAGGCACACCCCCAAGAGCTCGTCGTGCTCCACGCCGTCGATGATACGTGCCAGCTCCTCAAAGCGGGAGCCCACCTCCGTGCCCTTGCCCGCCATGGTCTCGAGCAGCACGGTGGTGCGCTGACCCGGTACCAGACACTGGTTGAGGCCCTCGACGATCAGGCGGATGCCCTCGTCCACTCCCTGGCCCACATGGCTTCCGGGGTGTAGGTTATACAGGTTGCCGGGAAGCGACTCCATGCGCTCCAGGTCGTCCGCGAGGGCGTCCCGCGCAAACTCCACGGTGCGCTCCCTGCCGGAGCACAGGTTCATGGTGTAGGGCGCGTGAGCCACCAGGGGACCGATGCCGGCTTCCCTCATGACCCGCTTGAGGCCCCCGACGTCCTCGGGATCCAGTGGCTTCACGTTTCCGCCGCGTGGGTTCCTCGTGAAGAAGGCAAAGGTCGTGGCGCCAAGGGATTGGGCGGTCCTGCCCATGGCCGCGTAACCGCCAGCGGTGGAGAGGTGGCATCCCAGGCAGAGTGCCTCTCCCCTCACTTTTGCGCCACCCGGATCATGGGGGACAAGCGGTCAAGGATGCGGCTAGCGACCTCGGCCTTGGGCAGGCAGGGGAATTCCTCCACGCCGTCGGCGGAGACGAACGCCACGCGGTCCGTGTCGGAGCCAAACGTGGAGTCGTCGCGCGACACGTCGTTGGCAACAATCATGCTGGCACCCTTGGACCGGAGCTTTCGCTCCGCGTTCTGGAGCAGGTCGGTGGTCTCGGCGGCAAAACCTACCACGGGACGATCCCCTCGCACAGAGCAGAGCTCGGCGAGGATGTCCGCCGTCTCGACGAGACTAATGGACGAGAGGGGCTCGCTCGACTTCTTGAGCTTGTGATCGGCGGGCTCGGCAGGGGTGTAGTCCGAGACGGCGGCGGCGCAGATGGCAGCGTCACAGTCATGGAAGGCATCGACGGCGGCATCCCGCATCTGGCTGGCGGAGACGACAGACACCACGCGCACACCAGCGGGGGCGGCAAGCGAGACTGGCCCCGACACGAGCGTGACGTCAGCTCCTCTGGCGGCGGCGGCTGTCGCAATGGCGTACCCCATCTTCCCGCTCGAGGAGTTGGCGATGTAGCGTACCGGGTCGATCGCCTCGTGCGTGGGCCCCGCCGTCACCAGGAGGCGGACCCCCTCGAGGTCGCGTGGCACATCGTCGTCGCCCAGCGCGCCGAGCGCCGCGGAGGCGATGGCATTGACCGGGGCGAGCTTGCCCTCCCCCACCTCGCCGCACGCCAGCATACCGGAGTCGGGCATCACAAAGCGCACGCCCCTCTTCCCTAGCGTCGCCACGTTGGCCTGGGTGGCGGGGTTCCTCCACATGTGCACGTTCATGGCGGGCGCCACCAGTACGGGGCAGGTTGTGGCGAGCAGCGTGGACGTGAGCGCGTCGTCCGCGATGCCCGCTGCCATCTTCGCCATCACGTTGGCGGTAGCGGGGACCACGAGTGCCAGGTCCGCCCCCTCCGCCAGCCTGATGTGCGGAATGGGGTCGCCGGGGTTGCCATAGAGAGAGGTGACCACGGGGTGCTTGGACAGCGCCTCGAAGGTGACGGTCCCCACAAATCGCATGGCGTCCTCGGTCATGACCACGCGCACGTCACGCCCCGCCTTCTGCAGGGAACGCAGCACCTCGCACGCCTTGTACGCGGCGATCCCCCCGCACACGGCGAGGAGGACGTAGCCGCGGCCCTCCCCCTCGCTACTCCGCATCGAGGGCACCCTCCACCACGAGCATGCGGTGGCAGTACGGGCACTCCGCTATGGGCTCGCCCGCGCTTCTCAGGTCACCGTACTGGCTGGGCTGCAGCTTGACGCGGCACACAGAGGGCACGTTGCCCTGGAGCCGCTCGACCGCAAGCCCACCAAAGCGCTTGGACTTCTCGTCGTAGGTCTGCGCGGTCTGGGGCGAGAGCTGTGCCAGGACCGCCTTGCGCTCGCGGGCGAGCTCCCTAACTCGCGCCATGATGTCGGCACTGTCACGCTTGTACGAGGCCTCGAGCTCCTCTCCCTCACGGTCCAGGCGCTCGCCGAGCGCACGCGCGTTTGCCTCCGCCTTCTCGAGCTTGCCGAGCGACGCCTGAAGCTCGCCGTGGGCAAACTCCAGCTTCTCGACCTTCTTGGCGAGCGAGGTCAGCTGGGACTCGATGTCCCCCACCTCGCGGTAGCCGGACTCCTGGGCCTTCTCCCTCACCTCGTCCATGATCTGGAGCAGCCTGATGTGACGCTCCTCGTTATCGTCCAACTCCATCTGGGCGTCCTTGCGCTGGCCAACGATCTTCTGCGACTCGGACTTGAGCTTCTTCTTGGCCTGGGCCAGAGCCGCGAGCCTCTTCTGCTGGGGCATCTGCCTCAAGGCGTGGCTGTCGCGCATGAGCTGCAGGTCGATCTCTTGGAGTCGCAGCAGAGCCTGTGATTCGGACATGTTCTTCTCTCCTTTGCCGGATGGCACGGGGACGTTATCTGGTGGTGCCGCGCTCGGCGGCGACAATCCTAAGGAGCGCGCTTGCGAAGGCGTCCAGGTCGTCCTGGGGAACCCTCTGGTCAAACGAGACCCTGAGCGAGCCCAGGGCCTGCTCACGCGGGATGCCCATCGCGGTGAGCACGTGGCTGGCGTCGAGCGATCCCGACGAGCAGGCGGAGCCGGCGGAGACCTCAAACCCCTCCTGGTCGAGCTTGAGGATCAGGGTCTCGGAGTCCAGACCCGGCGCCATGACCGACACGATGCCGGGGAGCCTGCCGGGGCCCACGGGGACGTTTGAGGTGGCGACGATGCCGGTGCCCTCCCCGCACAGCCGCTCCGTGAGCCGCGCCGCCCTGTTGCGGACCGTCCGCGCCGTACCGTCGAGGTCCGCAAAGCACGCGCGAGCGGCGGCGGCGAAGGCGAGGGCGTCCCTCACGCTCTGGGTGCCCGGGCGCCTCCCCTGCTCCTGCCCTCCGCCAAAGCTCTGGGGCCTGAGGGGGCAGCGCCCGCGGATGGCAAGTGCGCCAATGCCCACGGGGCCACCGATCTTGTGCGCCCCCAGGCTCACCGCGTCCACGTTTGCGAGGTCGAGCGGCACCTTGCCAAAGGCCTGGGCGGCATCGGTGTGGAACAGCGCCCCCGCAGCGTGGGCGGCCTTGGCGATCTGCCCCACGGGTTGCACGATGCCCGTCTCGTTGTTTGCAGCCATCACCGAGGCGAGCGCGACGTCGATTCCCATCAGCTCTCGCACGGCATCCGCGGTCACCACGCCGTCGCGGTCGGGCGAGACGAGCGACACCTCGAACCCGCGGTCGCGCAGCGCGGGAATCACGTCGAGCTCGGAGTCGTGCTCGATGGCAGAGACCACCACGCGCGTGCGACGGCGGTCGCGGTCCCGCGCCCCCATCGCCATGCCAAACAGCGCGAGGTTGTTTGACTCGGTGCCACCCGAGGTGAAGATGACGTCTGCCGGGCGGAACGAGCCCCCCAGGCACCTTGCGAGGTCCCTCCTCGCGCCATCCAGAGCCCGGTCCGCCTCGCGTCCCAGGGTGTGGAGCGAGTTTGGGTTTGCCCCCGCGATGCGGGACGACTCGTAGTCGGCCTCCGCCCGCAGTGCCTCCTCGCACATGGGTGCAGAGGCGGCGTAGTCCAGGTACACGTAGCGCTGCGGCATTCCCTAGGCCCTCCCAGCTATGCCGCGGGTTCCTGCCTCGCGGATCGTCTCTATTGCAACTCCCCTGTCCGGGGCGCCAAAGACCGCGCTTCCCGCCACAAGGACGTCCGCCCCCGCGGCGCACACGCGCTCAGCGTTGGCGACGCCAATTCCGCCGTCGACCTCGACGAGCGGCGACACGCCCAGCGAGGAGCAGAGCGAGCGGAGCTCGCCGAGCTTCTCGCATGACCCCTCGATGAAGCTCTGGCCACCGTAGCCGGGGTCTACGGTCATCACCAGGACCATGTCAACGTAGGGAAGGATGGAGGACAGCGCCGCGACGGGCGTGCCCGGGTTGATCGCCACCGAGGCGAGCGCACCGTGCTCGCGAATGAGCGTGGCGAGCCTGTGCGCATGGCGCTGCGCCTCGTAGTGAAAGGTCACGATGTCGGCGCCGGCCTCCAGGTACCAGCCTACGCTCTGCTCGGGGTCCTCGACCATAAGATGCACGTCGACCGGCATCTGAGTGTGACACTTGACCTGCCTCAGGATGCCCGGCCCAAACGAGAGGTTGGGCACAAAGTGCCCGTCCATGACGTCGTAGTGGACGTAGTCTGCCCCCGCAATTGAGTCGAGCTCCTCCCCCAGCCTGGTGAAGTCGGCGGAGAGAATAGAGGGTGCGATGCGCGCAGCCCTTTGCGTCATGGGTCCAACCTCCGTATTCCGTTGTCCCGACCCCGTCAGAGGCCGTAGAACTCCTCGTTTGGGTCCCTGTCCAAAAGCGAGTGCCGTGCCTCGTCCATGGGCATGCCCTCGTACAGGATAGCGTGAACGGCCCTCGTGATAGGGGTCTCGATGCCACGTTCACATGCAAGCTCCCAGGTGCCCCTCACGGCCTTGGCGCCCTCGACGACCATCCCCGTTCTGGCCTCGTACTCCTCGAGCGACGTGCCGCGGGCAAAGGCCTCGCCAAAGGTGCGGTTGCGCGAGTGGGACGACGTGCAGGTGGCCACCAGGTCGCCCATCCCCGCGAGCCCCATGCAGGTCATGGGGTCGCCGCCAACGGCGCTTACGATGCGGCCGATCTCGGCCAGCCCGCGCGTCATTAGCACGGCGAGCGTGTTGTCTCCCATGCCCAGGCCCCAGCAGATGCCGCAGGCAATGGCGATCACGTTCTTCACGGCCCCGCACACCTCCACGCCGCGGAGGTCGTGCGAGCAGTACACCCTGAAGTCGGGCGAGACGAACATGTCCCTCGCGGCTCGGGTGACCCCCTCGTCGGGCGAGGCGACAACGGCGGCCGACACCATGTCGCGGCAGATTTCCTCCGCGTGGTTGGGCCCGCTCAGGGCGGCGATGCGGCAGGGTTCGCCCACCTCGTCGCCCACGACCTCGCTCATCAGCTCGAGGGTGCCCTCCTCCATGCCCTTGGTCAGGACCACGACGGGGACGCCAGCCGGCACGTGGGGCGCGACGGAGCGCATGGTCGAGCGGAGGAAGGCCGACGGCGTCGCAACCACCACGGCGTCGGAGCCCTCGAGCGCCTCCGGCGCCTGGGTGGTGGCCCCCACGTTGTCGGGGAGCACGTAGCCCCGCAAGTGCCGCGGGTTCCTGTGCGCCTGGTTGATGGAGTCTGCGACGGCACCGGAGCGCGCCAGGAGCGTGACGTCAGCGCAGTTCCTGGCGAGAAGCCCCGAGGCTGCGGTGCCCCACGAGCCCGTCCCTATGACCGCGACCCGCTGGATGCCCATCACCTCTCGCCCCCCTTGCGGACGGTGAACTGGCGCTCCTCGTGACGCGCGAGCTTCCTGATGTTCTGGCGGTGCGACCAGATGACCACCACCGCCACGATTGCCATGGGCAGCGTGTTGAGAGGCCCAAAGCCCAGGGCGAGGCAGATCACCGGCAGCGAGGCCGCCGCGCAGATGGAGCCGAGCGAAACGTAGCGCGAGGGCACCGCGAACAGCAGGAACACCACGAGCAGGCCCACGCCCACGGGCCAGTACATGCCCAGGCCGGCACCAAAGCCCACCGAAATCCCCTTGCCGCCGTGGAAGTGCAGGTAGGGAGAGAAGACGTGGCCCAGCACGCAGGAGGCGTACACCAGCGTGGACGCAAGGCCAAACGGGGTGAACGGCGCCACCATGGAGGCGTCGCCGCCAAACGCGACGGCAGCTATCACCAGGCGTGCGACGATGGTGCACAGGACGCCCTTGCCGGCGTCGCACAAGAACGTGAGGAGGGCGGCGCGCGCACCCACGGAGCGCGCGACGTTGGTCATCCCGATGTTGCCCGAACCCACCTTGCGCACGTCCACGTGCCCCTCCGAGCCCCTGGCGATCAGGAGCCCAAAGGGGATGCCGCAGACGAGGAACGACGCGATGCAGCAGCCAAGCGTCGCCACGACCAGGGATGTCATTTTCTGGTGTCGTCCTTCCGCTTGAACTTGAGGCGAATGGGGGTCCCGCCAAAGTCGAAGGTGGAGCGCATACGGTTCTCGAGGAACCGCTCGTAGTTGTCGTCGATGAGGTCGGGCGCATTGCACCAGAAGGTGAACGAGGGCGGCTTGGTTCCCGTCTGGGTGCCGTAGTGGATCTTGAGACGGCGGTTCTTGTCGGTGACGGTGTGGCCGCCCTCCCTTAGCTGGGCAAGCAGCTTGTTGATGTCGGAGGTCTTGACCTCGCGCTGATGCGCCTCCGCCGCGGCGAGCGTTGCGGCGAGGATCTTGTCGACGGCGCGCCCCGTCAGGGCCGAGATGTTGACGTAGGGCACCCAGGGCGCGTAGCCCATCCGCATGTCGAGCGACTCCATCACGCGGTCGCGCTTCTCCTGGGTGTCAATAAGGTCCCACTTGTTGAGGGCCATCACCACAGCGCAGCCGCGGTCCACGGCCATGCCCAGCAGCTTCTGGTCTTGCTCGGTCACGCCCACCGAGGCGTCCACCACGAGGATGCACACCTCCGCGCGGTCCATGGCCTGGAGCCCGCGCACCAGGCTGTAGTACTCCACGTCCTCGTGAACCTGTGACTTCTTGCGCATGCCCGCGGTGTCAACGAGCCTGATGCGGTTGCCCTTCCACTCGATCAGGGTGTCCACGGCGTCGCGAGTGGTGCCGGCAACGTCCGAGACGATCGAGCGGTTGCGCTTGGCGAGTCGGTTGGCGAGGGAGGACTTGCCCACGTTGGGACGCCCGATGATGGCCACACCCAGGTAGCCGTCGTCCTCCTCGGACTCCTCGTCTTCGGGCGGGAAATTGGCCACGACCTCGTCGAGCAGGTCCCCCGTGCCGTAACCGTGGTTTGCCGAGATGGCATGCGGCTCTCCCACGCCAAGGGAGTAGAACGGCCAGGCCTCGTCCTCGCTGGACGGGTTGTCGACCTTGTTGACCACCAGGATCACGGGCTTGTTGGAGCGCCGGACAACGCGGGCGACCTCCTCGTCCTCGTCCGTGACGCCCACCGAGCCGTCCACGACGAATACGATGACGTCCGCCTCCTCGCAGGCGGCGAGCGCCTGCTCGCGGATCCTGGGGGCAAAGACGTCCTTGCTCTTAACTGACTCGATGCCGCCGGTGTCGATCAGCACGAAGTCGCGGCCATTCCAGTCGGCCTCGTGGTACGAGCGGTCCCTGGTGACTCCGCGCGACTCGTGGACGATGGCGTCCCTGCTCACGGCGATGCGGTTGACCAGGGTGGACTTTCCTACGTTGGGGCGGCCTACGACCGCCACGATTGGCTTGGGCATGATTCTCCTTGCTCTGGTTCCATCCCGTGAAGTCTAGCATGCGACAGTATCGCGACCACGGGCCGAGCAATTCCTACCCCTCTATTACCATATATTTTCTCGTAGTGTGTCTTGCCCCCGCACCAACCAAAGGTTGGTCGACCTTTGCCGGTGGCACGGGAGAAGCTCGTTCAGCAGTTGGCCGAGACGGGCGTGGCGGTGGCGACGGCTTGTCTCAGGGGTGAAAGAGATGGGGGTCAGCCATGCGGACTCGTCGCGTTAACTCACCCGTTGGCATCAATAGGCAAAGAAGAGGATGGTCATGCGTGCGATCCCGGCGGGAAGTGGCGTTGCGGAGAGGGGAAATCCGTGCCTGCTTAACATGTCCCGGTCTCTTGTGGATCTGGAGCCGGGATGCTTAGAGGCGCTACTCCTCTTGTGGGTTTGGAACCGAGGTGCTTAGCGATGCTAGGCCTCATGCTGGTTCTCTCTCCTCCAACCCACATGAGGGCTAGGGCGATTAAGCATTTAGTTCCGAATCGATAAGTGTGCTAGCGGGATTATGCATCATGTCATGAATTTGGCAGGAGGCCTAGTGGGATTAAGCACGATGCGTCGCGGTCAATGTAGGCGCAGCCCCTCCACCGCGTTTGGCGATTCCATCCCACAACGGCCTCCGTCATTTCTCAGGCTCTGCTATTTTGATCGAGAAAGGCGAGCGCTGCGGTCAACGACGAAGCGACGACCCCGTTCAATATAGAGGCCCACGGCACTACGAGGCCGTCCCCGTCAGCGCTTCCTCGCTCACTCGGACATCCGGCAATGCCCTACGATGCCGTCCCGGCTCTGGAGGATGTCCTGCTCGTAGGACGTCTGAAACGGGTCGTTGTGGTGGATCACATACGGCACGCCATCACCGTTCCTCCCGTCCGAGACGACATCGGCGTGATTGCTGAAGACTACGATGTCCCCGCCCCGCCAACTGCCGATGTCATGAACGTCCATCGTGAGCCTGGTCTCTTTTCGGGTCCAGCTGGCAGCGGAGGGCGTCGACCATGGCGGAGGGGGTCGTCTGGCACACGACCGCCCTGCCGCCGCGACGGTCTATCTCGTCGAGGATCTGCGCCTGCGAGCCACCGTCGAGCGTGACCTTGTCAAAGTTGAACATGACCTCGGGGAGCAGCACGACCGTCCCCGAGAGGTCCTTTGGGAGCTGGGCCAGCAGGTCCACGGACACGATGAGGCCCGTCACGTTGACGTCGCCGCCGTAGTAGTCGTTGTGGATGGCGAGGGCGGAGACCAGCCCCCGAGCCCACGCGGCGCAGAAGCCGCGGATAACGCCCTCTGCCGCCTCGCCGCACACCGCGAGCGCGCGGAGCCCACGCGAGCGAAGCGCGTCCACGATGCCGTCGAGCTCGTCCGCGTGGTCCTGGCAGATGTCGCGGGCCTCGTCCAGGAAGCTCCTGAGCATGCCAATGCCGTCGTAGAACTGCGGGTAGCCGTCGTAGGTCTCGGACTCCGGAACGGGCAGCTGGGCGTCGAGGTAGAACTCGTCCGAGAGCTGGAACCGTGTGCGGCCCAGCCGCTCCCTGGCACGGCGCTGATAGGGCTCGATGAGCCGGACGACCTCGCGGGACGCCTCCACGTCCTCGGAGAACGAGTGGGAGAAGTTCCGCGAGTACTTGGTGTAGCCCATGGGGACGAGCGCCAGCGAGGTGATGTTGTCCCTCTCCTCCACCCAGTCGAGCGTGCGGCGGAGCTCCTCGCCGTCGTTGATCCCGGCGCAGAGCACGATCTGCCCATGGACCTCAAGCCCGGCGTCGCAGAGCGCCTGCAGAACGTCCAGGCCCCGCTGGGCGTGCGGGCCGATGAGCGACCTCCTGACATCGGGCGACACGGCGTGGAGCGAGACGTTCATGGGCTCCAGCCGGCACTCGATGATGCGGGCAAGGTCGTCGTCCGTCACGTTGGTGAGCGTGACGAAGTTGCCCTGGAGAAACGAGAGCCGGTAGTCGTCGTCGCGCAGGCTGAGGGAGGCGCGGGCGTCGTCGGGCAGCATGCGCATGAAGCAGAACTGGCAAGCGTTGACGCAGGTGCGGATGCCGTCGAACAGCACGTCCTCGAACTCGATGCCCCAGTCCTGCCCTGCCTCGCGTTCCAGCGTGCAGGGATAGGTGAGCCCGTCGTCAGGCGTGAACACGCTCAGCTGGCAGGTGGCGTCGGAGGCCTCCCACCGCCAGTCGATGATGTCGCGGAGCGGCTTGCCGTTGACGGTCTCCACCCGCATGCCGGGCTCGATGCCCGCCTCCCAAGCGGGGCTTCCCTCCTCGACGCTCGCCACCACGGCACCCGTGGCCTGGGGGCGCGTGGAGGCGTAGTCGGCCCTGCCCTGCTGGCTGGCCCTCATCGCGTGCCGCCCATTCCCTCGACGGCGGAGCAGACCGTGTCGATCTGCTCCTGCGGCGTGGAAGCCCCGGCAGTGATGCCCACCAGGTCTGCTCCGTCGAACCACCCCGCCTGGAGCTCGGAGGCAGACTCGATGTGGTGAGTGCGCGGGCAGCGGGCGGAGCAGATCTTGGCCAGGCGCGTGGTGTTGGCGGAGTTCCTGCCCCCGATCACGACCATCACGTCCGCGCGCGCCGAGAGCTCCGCCGCCGCGGCCTGCCTGCTGGAGGTGGCCTCGCAGATGGTGTCGTGCAGCCTGAGCTCCTCGCACCTGCCGATGAGGGCGGAAACGATCGCCCTTAGGTTGTCCCTGGCCTGCGTGGTCTGGACCACGATGCCCACGCGCTTGCCGACCTTGATGCCCTCGAGCTCGGAGACGTTCTGGACCACCACGGCGCCGGGGGCGTTGCCCAGGGTCCCCAGGACCTCGGGGTGGCCCTTCTCGCCCACGATGATCACCTGGTAGCCCTGGTCGTACAGGGCGCGGGCACTTTGGTGGGCGCGCAGCACGAACGGGCAGGTGGCGTTGATCACGCGGTCGGCGTGCTCGTTGGCGCTGCGCTCCTCCTGCGGGGTCACGCCGTGCGTCCGCAGCACCAGGGTGCCGCCATCGACGTCCTCGGGCGACGACACGGGGGAGACGCCCGCCTGTGCCAGCTCCGCGACCACCTGGGGGTTGTGGATGAGCGGCCCAAGCGTGTGCACCTGGCCCCGTTCCGTCTGGACGGAGTCCCTGACCAACCGCAGTGCGCGCTCCACGCCGTAGCAGGCTCCCGCCTGGCTTGCGACCTCGACTCTCATGGCAGCCTCCTACATCTTTCCGGGATGCTCGCGGCGGAGCTCGTCGCGAAGCTGGTACACGCGCCCCATGGCGACCTCCTCCATCTTTGCGTTGCGTGCCTTCTTACCCCTCACACCCAGCTCGTCAAAGGTGATGCAGTCCCCGACCTTGAGGTACACCCTGCCAAACCGCTTGAGGTGCGACCCCTTGGGCGTGATGTCCCGTGCGCCCACGATGGCCATGGGCTGCACGGGCGCCTTTGCGAGCTGCGCCATCAGGGCAAACCCGCCGTGGATGGTGACCTCCTGGTCGTCGGACTTCACGCGCGTGCCCTCGGGGAACACCAGCACCATCTCGCCGCGCTTGAGGGCGCGTTCGGCCCTGCGCACGGCCTTTACGTCGGCGGTGCCCCTGACCACGGGAATGGCGCCCGCTCGACTAAAGAGCCAGGTCACGATCTTGGCGGAGTCGAACTCGCTCTTGTAAACGCACCTCACGCGCTGCCCGTGGAACAGGGCGCTCACGATGATGCAGATGGGGTCGAGCATCGAGGTGTGGTTCATCACGATCACGCGGCCGCGCTCGTCGCCCCAGAGCTTCTCGCCGTCCTCGATGGTCCACGGCCACAGGACCTTGGTCACACCGCCCACCACAGCCGCCACAAAGCGGAGCATCGCGCGGCTGGGTGCGGGGAAGTCCCTCATGTCGTGGTCAAAATAGTCGTCAAACGAGTTGCCGGCAAAGGCGCGCATGCGGTCTCGCTTGCGGGCAGGGGTCTCCGTCGCAGCGGCTACCTTGGGGGAGACGGGCTTCTCGACGTCCCCGCCAACCCCTCCCTCTGGCACCCCGGGCACCTTAGCTTTGCCGTTAGCCTTCGCCCCGGCAGCGCCTTCCTTGGAACTGGCCGCGTTAGCGCCGTCCGCCACGGGCTCGGGGCTTGCCGTCCCGTTGGAGTCACCCGAGGCGCCGGCGGAATCCGCCGCGGCCTCGTGGCCAGACTCCTCTCCCCCGCCTGCCGCGTCGGCGCCCTTGCCCCGCCACCCTGCGGCGACCATGAGCGAGACTATCCTCTGAACCTCCTCCTCGACGGTCATGGAGGAGGAGTCCATCTTCACGCTGCCCTCGGCGGGCCTGAGTGGGGAGTCCTCGCGGGTGGAGTCGATGCGGTCGCGCCTGACCAGATCGTCGAGGATCCTCTGCTCCTCGGCGGTGTCGGCCCCTGCCGCCTCGCCCCCTCGCTGCACGGCACGGCGGTGTGCCCGCGCCTTGGGATCTGCGGTGAGGAACACCTTGACCTCCGCGTTGGGGAACACGACCGTGCCGATGTCGCGCCCCTCGGCCACCACGTTGCCCGCGCTGCCGAGCTCGCGCTGCCGGGCGACCATGGCCTCGCGCACGGCGGGCACGGCCGCGGCGGCCGAGACGTTGTGGTCGACCTCGGCGGTCCTGATGGCGGAGGTGACGTCCTCCCCCGCCTCGCTCACCGTCTGGGAACCGTCCTCGGCGACGCCAAACGAGATGTCGCAGCCCCGGGCGACCGCGGTGACCGCCTCGGCGTTAGAGAGGTCGATCGAGCGCTGCAGGCACCTCAGCGCCACGGTGCGGTACATCGCGCCCGTGTCCAGGTACGTGAGGCCGCACCTCTTGGCGACCGCACGCGCAACCGTGGACTTGCCCGAGCCCGCCGGCCCGTCGATGGCTACTATCACTCGTCATCACTCCCAGATAGCTTCTCTGTTGTGTCCCTGCCCAGCAGGGCGGGGTTCTCGGACCTGCGGACGACCTCCTCGGGTGCGAGCCCCAGCGATGCCAGGCGAAACGTCCCGTCGTCGCAGGTGATGACCTGCGAGCTGACGTTGGGGATGCGCACGTTCCAGAAGGTGTCGAGGGGGACGCTCATCATGCGGCCCAGCAGGGCCCTTGTGAAGCCGCCGTGCGTGACGCAGGAGGTTCGGCCCTCGAGCGGCCTCAGCTGTTCCAGCAGGGCTCCCGCCCGCGCGTACAGGTGCTCAAAGCTCTCGCCCCCCTGGATGGGACGCGACCTGCCCTCGCCGTCCAGCTGCCAGGGGAAGTCGTAGCCCAGCTCCCTCACCTGAGCCAGCGTGAGGCCCTGCGCCCGGCCAAACTCGATCTCGGCCAGGTTGGGGTTGACCTCGCAGGGGATGCCCAGGGCGTTAGCCGCCTCGCGTGCGATGGACTGGCACCGCGAGAGGGGCGACGTCCAGATGCGGTCGGGCCGCCACGCCACGATGGCGCGGATGGCACGGTACATCTGGTCCTCACCCTCAGCCGACAGGTCCACGTCGCTGCGCCCCGAGAGCGTCCCCGCGATGTTGGCCCTGGTCTCTGGATGCCGAGTGACCAGGATCCTCTGCCTACGCACGGTCGTCTCCCCTCTCCCCCGTCGCGAGCGCCTCCACGGAGCGGACCTCCGCGGGGGTGAGCGGCCTCCACTGCCCGGGCAGGAGCCCCGTCAGCTCCAGCGGGCCAAACTCGTCGCGATGCAGCCGAACGACCTCGTGGCCCACGGCCTTGAGCATGCGCTTGACCTGGTGCTTGCGTCCCTCGTGGATGCGCAGCCCCACGACCGACATCCCCATGGGCAATCCCTCGGGAATAACGGGGATGGCGGCGGGGTCGCGGGGCGAGAGCACCTTGGCCTTTGCGGGCTGGGCGCTGCCGCCACGCAGGTAGACGCCACTCCGCAGCCTGCCGAGCTCCTGCTGCGTGGGGACGCCCCTGACCAGGGCCACGTAGTGCTTCCACACGTGACGCGAGGGGTGGAGCATGCCGTTTGCCACGTCCCCGTTGGTGGTGAATAGCAGTAGCCCGGTCGTGTCGCCGTCAAGCCTACCCACGGGGAACAGCCCCGGGTAGCGGTCGGTAGGCACGAGCGAGGCCACGCAGGGGCGGCCCTCCGGGTCGCTCATGGTGGTGAGGTAGCCCGCCGGCTTGTAGAGCATGATGTAGGCGTGCCCGTCCTCAAGGCGGACCCTCCTGCCGTCGACCTCCACCACGTCGAGATCGGGTGTGACCTTGCTCCCCAGCTCGGTCACCACTTCGCCGTTGACCCTCACGCGACCGGCGGTCATCAGGTCCTCTGACTTGCGGCGGCTCGCGACGCCCGCGCGCGCGAGGAACCGCTGCAGTCGCATGGTGTAGTGGATGTCGTCCGTCTCACTCACTCGTCGTCACCCCGCTCGTCTCGTCCGCGTCCGCCGCCGCCACGTCATCCTGTCCGGACTCGGCATCCTGCTGGGCGGGCTCATCGCCCTCGTCCCCGCCAAAGTCGTCGCCCAGCAGCTCACGCTCGTCCTCCATGTCCTCGGAGGCCTCCTCCAGGGTGGACGACACCGCGCGGCCTGAGAGGCGCTCGCGAATGAACTGGCGCGACTCCTCGTCGGGCGCGAAGTCCTCCAGGGGCGGCAGGTCCCGTAGCGACTTGAGACCGAACTCCTCCAAAAAGCGGCGCGTGGTGCCGTAGAGGGCGGCGCGGCTCCTGTCCCCCTCGCGCCCGACCTCGCGCACCAGGCCCTTCTCGCGCAGGGACGAGATCACGCCGTCGGAGTTGACCCCACGTACGGCCTTCACGCCCTCGCGCGTGACCGGCTGGTGGTAGGCGATGACCGCCAGGGTCTCGAGCGCCGCCTGCGAGAGGTGCCGGGTGTCCCAGGACAGCACGTACCTCTCCACCGCATCGTGGTAGGCGGGGTGCGTGAACAGCCTCCACCCGCCGGCGACCTCCCTCAGCTGAAAGCCGCGGTTGGCGTCCGCGTACTCGGCGGAGAGCTCCGCCAGCAGCGACGCCGCCTCGCCCGGGGCTATGCCCAGGATTCCCGCCAGGTCCGTGGCGGGGACGGGGTCGGACGAGACCAGGAGGAGGGCCTCCAGGGCCCCCTTGGTGGAGTCGGGTCCAAGGTTCTCTAGATCCTGCATCAGGAGTCCTCCTCAATGCTCGTGAGGTCGGAGCTGTCCAGCTCGAACGGCGGCGCACCCTCAACGCGGGCGACCTCGATCTCGCCAAACACCCTCGCCTGCGAGAGCGTGACCATACCGCGCTTGCACAGCTCCAGTATGGCGAGGAAGGTCGCCACGAGGGTCTCGGCACGCTCGTCTCCGTCCAACAGCTCGCTGAACGTGGTCAGCGGATGCGCGCGGGTCACGCGGTCCACCGACGCCACGGTGAGGGCGATTGGGAGCCGCTTTGGCGCCACGTGCTCGGCCTCAAGGAGGAAGCCCTGCCGCCTGCTGTCCAGGTCCGCGCAGATAACCGCCAGGGAACGCAGCGTGATTCCCTTGAGGTAGTCCGGCATCAACCCCAGGAACTCCGGGTCGGGTCCTGCCGTGCGCGGGACCATGCGTCCCTCGGCCTCGAGCCTGCTCCCCAGGGCCGCCGCCGCATTCCTGAACTGCTTGTACGCCACCAGCCTGGCAACCAGGACCTCGCGCGCCTCGTCAGGCGAGAGGCCCAAGAGGTCGTCATCCTCGTCCCCCTCCGCGTCGCTTACCCTCCCCGCTGGGTGCTCGGGAACGAGGGACGCCGCCTTGATCTCGAGCAACGTCGATGCCACCAGGAGGAAGTCGCTGGCAACGTCCAGGTCCAGCTCTCCCATGGCATCGACCTCGTCGATGTACTGGTCGGCAACCTCGGCGATCGATATCGAACCAATGTCGACCTTCTGCCGGCTGACCAGCTGCAGCAGGAGGTCGAAGGGGCCGCTGTACGCCTGCGTCCTTACCTTGTATGAACCGCTACGCGCCAAGGAGAAGACCACCCAACCCATATGCCGTCGCGTCCAGGTACCAGCTCACGGGGTCGATGCCAGCAAGCGAGGGGAGAACGTACAGCAGGATGATCAGCACGGGCATGGAGTAGGCCTGCATCATGCGGTAGCGCTCGCGCCCCTGGGCGGAGAGGAGAGGCGAGATGACCTTGGATCCGTCGAGCGGCGGCAGCGGGATCAGGTTGAAGAACGCCAGCCCGCAGTTGAGGTAGGTGAACTGCGACAGCGCCACGAGCACCCAGTACAGGGCGTCCTGTGCGCCACCCCACTGGGTGAAGAGGGCGCGGAACAGGATTGCGGAGACCAGCGCCTCGAGCAGGTTGCAGGCCGGTCCCGCAAGAGCCACCAGGACCTCGTCCCGGCGCTCGTCGCGCAGGCGGTACGGGTTGTACGGCACGGGCTTGGCGTAGGCGAAGACGGGACCTCCCAGGAGCGACATCAGCAGCGGCAGCACGACGGAGCCAAACGGGTCCAGGTGCTTGAGCGGGTTGAGCGACAGACGCCCGGCCTCCTTTGCCGTGGGGTCACCGAGCTTCCATGCCACCCAGCCGTGCGCCACCTCGTGGGGAATCACGGCAACCATGACCAGGGCGACCGAGGCGAGCGACGCCAGGATGCGCGACAGCGAGAGGGAGAGCATCCCTACCTCCTCAGGGAGTGCGCGGCCTTGGCCAGCGCCCAGTCAACCACGAACAGCACGACGGCGGCGACCATGAAGTCCCCGCGCATGACGCCGCCAAAGGGCGTCTCGAACACAAAGGCGCCCGAGAGCGCCGGGGGGAGCCACGTCGACACCATGGCCGTAATCGCCACGAGCCTGATGCGCAGCGACCCCAGCACAAAGGCGTTGGCCACCGAGAGGAGCGCGAGGGCTATCGCCGCTACCCTGCACAGGACGGAAAGCACGGAGAGGAGCGCGGGGACGGCCCTCCCGCCATGGCCAGTGGACGGCTTGCGGGAGCGGCGCTCGTTCCTCTCCCCCAGATACGGGTCCGCCTGGGGAGGGCTGGGGACGGCCTGGCGCTGCTGGTACTGCGGCCGTGAGGTTGCGCTGTACTGCTGGTAGGGGTCCTGGCCGTAGGTGGCGTCTGCCTGCGGGCGGTAGTAGGGGTCCTGCCCGTAGGCCTGGTTGGACTGCGGCTGGAAGGAGGTCTGGTTATAGCCCGCATCCGCCCGCTGACGCGTCTGCTGCGGCATGCGCCTGGTCGCCGTGCCCGAGGCCTTTGCACCGGTGCCCGGCGTCAGGACCGTCTTGTCCAGGCCAGCATCGGTGTCGTCCTGCCTGAACCTAGGCATCGGCACCCTCCTCGATCCGGGTGCTGAGCTCGAGCCACTCCTCCTCCAGCGAGGGGATCTTCTTCGCCAGGGCGTTGTACTCCCTCATGCACTTGTCAAACTTGTCGGCGTCGTTGTACAGCTCCTCGTCCGCCATCATCGCCACCAGCTCGTCGTAACGCTTCTGCGCGGGCTTCAGGGCCGCCTCAACCTGCCGGAGCCTCTTGCGCTCCTCCTTCAGGGCCCGGTTGGCGGCGTTGCGCGCCTGGGCCTCGGCACGACGCTGCTCCTTGGTCTTAACGTTGCGGCCCTGAGAGCGGGAGTCGTCCTCCTGCGGTGCGCTGGGCTTGGGGGCACCAGCGGCGTCGCCGCCCTGCTCCCGTGCCTCAAGCTCGGCGCGCTTGTACAGGTAGTAGTCGTAGTCGCCATCGTACACGGTGACCTTGTGGTCACGCACGTCGATGACCTTGTTGGCAACCGCCCTCACCAGGTGCTCGTCGTGCGAGATCAGGATGATCGTGCCGGGGAACGTCACCAGGGCCTGCTCAAGCACGTCGACCGAGTCGATGTCCAGGTGGTTGGTGGGCTCGTCCAGGCACAGCAGCGGGTCGGGCGCCACGAGCATGCGGGCCAAGGCCAGTCGTGCCTTCTCGCCGCCGGAGAGCACGCCCACCCGCTTGTCCACGTCGTCCCCGTGGAATAGGAAGGCGCCCAGGAGCCTGCGCTCCTCGGAGGTGGTCCAGCCGGGGGCCGCCGCGTCCATCTCCTGCAGAACGGTGTTGCCCTCGTGCAGGGTCTCGAGCTGGTGCTGCGCATAGTAGGCCTGCGTCACGTTCTGGCCCAGCTCGATGCGCCCGCTCGTGGGCCGCTCGTGCCCGTTGACCAGCTTCATCAGCGTTGACTTGCCTGCGCCGTTGGGGCCCACGAGCACGGCGTGGTCGCCGCGGTAGAGCTTGAGGCTCACGTGGTCGTACACGTCGTTGTCCTCGTAGTGCTTGGACACGTCGTCCACGCTCACGACCATGTCGCCCGTGCGGGGCGGCTCGGGAAACTTGAAGTGCACCTTCTTGGACGACTCGGGAAGCACCACGAGCTCTGACTTGACCTTCTCGAGCATCTTGATGCGCTCCTGCACCTGGCGCGCCTTGGTCGGCTTGTACCTAAAGCGCTCGATAAAGACCTCCAGGTGCTGGATGTCGCGCTCCTGGGCCTCGCGCTTGGCACGGAGCTGCTCCAGGTTGTCCTCACGCTGTTGCAGGTAGCTGGAGTAGTTGCCCACGTAGGTGACCAGGCGCTTGTTCTCCAGCGCGGCGATGTGGCTCACGCAGGAGTCCATGAACGAGCGGTCGTGCGAGACCAGCAGCACCGCCCCGTCGTAGGACGAGAGGAACTGCTCCAGCCACTTCACGCTCTCCAGGTCCAGGTGGTTGGTCGGCTCGTCCAGGAGAAGCAGGTCGGGGTGCCGCAGAAGGAGCTTGGAGAGCGAAATGCGCATCTGCCAGCCGCCCGAGAACTCCTCCGCCGGCTTGTCAAAGTCCTCCACGGGAAAGCCCAGGCCCGAGAGGATCTGCCGAGCGCGGGCCTCCAGCTCGTAGCCACCCAGGCGCTCAAAGCGGTCCTGCGCGCTGCCGTAGCTGGCGAGGAGGGCGTCCTGCTCGGGTCCTGGCTGAGACGAGCTTATGCGCTGCTCCATCTCCTCTATGCGTGCCTCGAGGTCCTTGATCTCGTGCGCGGAGTCAACGACCTCCTGCAGCGCGGACTTGCCGCCCACGAGCTTGGTCTCCTGCTCCAGGTACCCGACGGTCGTGTCCTTGGCAAAGCTCACGGTTCCCTCGTCGGGAGACTCCTGCCCCATGATGATCTTGAGCAGGGTCGTCTTGCCGGCGCCGTTGGGCCCCACAAGGCCCCAGCGCTCGCCGGCGTTCAGCTGCAGAGTTGCGGCCGCGTACAGGACACGGCCGCCAAAGGACTTGCTGATCTTGTCCGCAAGAGCAATCAAGCGTACCCCTTCGACGTTCAGGCATAATCCCTAGGATTATACGTGACGCCCAAGGCAGCCGAGCCCGATACCCCCAACACCATGCATCTTGCACTCGCGGTGCATCAACGAGACTCAACCTCACATACCTCAAACGGATGATGGGAGCCGCCGCTTAGCACCATTAGCCCTCATGCATTTTCGACGATCAGCTGCTTAACAAACCTAGACCTCTTGGGACTCAAAGGCCCAAAACTCCCATGAGACCTAGGCTTCCTAAGCAGCCAAACCCTCAAATCACAAGAGGCGTAGTATCGCTAAGCACCCCCTATGGACACGCAAGGCAGGTGCATTCTAGCCACCCCACCAGCAGGCTCGGTGACTCCACTCGCCGCGAAAGCTCCAGCCCCCAACCCATCGCCCCACTCTTAGCCGGTCTTTCCCAGGTCAATCAAGACGCCCAAGAAGGGCCTCACCCATACCGTGGAGCCCCCACCACACATATGCCAAGCGAGACACACGCCACAGACGCAGGCGCAGCCCGCGCACCCGGCCGGGTGCGCCCCTCTTAGCCCAAAGCCGTACTCCTCGAAGCGCGCGAGAGACCCAGCGCACCTTTCGCGTGAGTCCGCGCTCCGTCCACGACCCCTACTCGTCGCAGGTCAGATGGATCGCGAACCCCGCAATCTGATCCTTGAAGTACACCAGGTGCGTGGACCCGTCGGGGTTGAGCGCGCGGGCGTTCTGGTCGATCTGGAACCCGCGGGCCTCGAACCAGCGCTCTGCCGCCGGGATGTCGTTGACGTAGAGGCCGATGTGGCCCTTCTCTCCCCTGTTGCTGCCGGGACGCATCACCTCCACCAGCGTTCCGGCAAACACGGAGACGGGCGCCACCACGTTGCGCTGCAGCCCCATCAGCGTCTGGAACTTGGAGACGATCTGCTCCGCCTCCTCGTCGCTCGTGGCGTTGATCCCGATGTGGGAGATGTGCATGTTGAACAGCTGGACCGGATCTTCCTCTTGTGCCATGGGAGTCCCCTCTCGCTCGGGCTAACAAAAAACCCGGACATCTTAGATGCCCGGGCATATCTTACATGGTGGAGAATAGGGGATTCGAACCCCTGACCTCATGACTGCCAGTCATGCGCTCTCCCAACTGAGCTAATTCCCCGTTCGCGTTGGTGCGGTAGCTATATTACCAAAGGCTCAAAATGGGTCAAGCGGGAATTTGACTAATTTGGAAAAAAGTTTGGATGCGCCTCTCCAACTGGGCAAACTCCAACTACAAGCAAGCACCTACTTGGCCTTCTGCGCGGCGACCACCTGGCGGGCGTTGGCAAACGACACAAGAGCCAGGGCCAGCACCAGCAGGACCAGGATCATGTAGACCGTGTTGCGGTCGGCGCGCACGGGTGGCATGACCACGAAGATCGAGGCGACGAACTCGACCAGCACCATCACCGAGCTGGTGTCGCGGATGCGCTTTGCGTTGGACGGGACGTTGGCCCAGATCGACCCCCTCAGTCCCAGGTACGCCCCGGTGACACCCACCAGGGTCAGCATGTAGTGCGAGACGGACAGGGGGTTGGAGACGATGGCGATCACGCCGAGGACCACGGTGACGACGCCGACGATGAGGTCGGCGATGCAGGCGATTTTAATCCTCTTCATACTCTGGTTCATGTGCACCTCTTTGGTTTCGTGTCTCACGGCCATGGCCCGGGGCGTGTGCCGTCGGCACTCCCCCGCCTGGCGCCAGACGGCTGCAACACCCCTGAGTTTACCCTCGCGCAGGTGCCACATTCCCACGGCATAGGCGAGAGGTCGGCGATGGTGCGGGCATCAGCAGGCGAGAGACGCGCGGCCAGCCTGGTTGTCGCCAATCCCGCCGGCATCGGGCAGCACTACTGCGCGTGGGTCGTCTCACGGGACGGCTCGGGCGTGACGCAGGTCCAGGTGCCGTACGACATCATGACCCGCAACGGCTACGGGAGCTCCTACAAGTTCCTGTTCCACGGCTCGAACAGGGGCAACGGACTCCTGTGCTCCCAGCTCTCGAACTCCGGATCAGCCATGTCCACCACGCAGCGCTACGTTGTGAAGGACGTGAAGCTCGTGGCGGACGGCGACGCCATCCAGTCGCAGGACTCTCAGCCAAAGGAGAGCGCAACCCCCGACAAGGCGAAGGGCCTCGTCGTGCTCACTGGCACCGTGCGGAAGATGACAGGTGACGAGGTGCTCAACCTATGCGTGAGCCTTGGAGATAGGGGCGAAAGCTACGGCCCCGGGGCACACGACCGCTTACCGCAACCTGAGATATCACTGAATGCTTTGTGCCTAAAATCTCCTGAAAGCCATGTACAACAGATGGGAGATGACCATGAGGAAGCGTTTCACCATGCTTGCGATGGTTGCCCTCGCTCTCGGGCTAGTCACGGGCGCCATTGCGCCACCAACTGCGTTGGCAAATGACGCCGGCAAGACACAACCCATGTACCGTTGCTACAACCCCAACAGCGGAGAGCACTTCTACACCGCCAGCGAACAGGAGAGGGACCACATAGTCTCGGTAGGTTGGCGTTACGAGGGCGTGGGATGGACGGCCCCAGGGAAGTCGTCCACGCCCGTCTATCGCCTTTACAACCCCAACGCAGGCGACCACCACTACACTACGAGCCTCGCCGAGAGGGATCATCTCGTGAAAGTGGGCTGGCGCTACGAGGGCGTGGGCTGGTACAGCTCGGACACCAAACTCGTGCCGCTCTACCGCCAGTACAACCCCAATGCAGTCACCGGTACCCACAACTACACCACGAGCAAGGGAGAGAACGACTATCTGGTCAAGGTTGGTTGGCGTGCCGAGGGCATTGGCTGGTATGGGGTTGGCGGTGGAACCTATACCGTCAAGTTCGTAACGGAGACCGACCAGGGCACGAAGGTGGTTTCCGAGCAGAAGCTCAAGATTGGCCAGGCAGTTCAGCTGCCCGATAACCCCACTCGCGACCGGTACGAGTTCCGAGGATGGGGAGACGGCGTCTCGGATGGAATGGCCTGCCAGGGGGACGCCACATACGAGGCCGTGTGGGCGCCGGATGACGTCGACTCCACGTCGGGCGACTACGGCACCCAGCTCTCGTACATGGATAACACGAAGTCAGTCACCGGGACCGTCTCAGCAGACGGGAAGAGCGCGACGATCCCCACCGACCAGGCAAGGCAGCTCGAAAAGGACGACATCGTCGTCGTGAACCCAACCGACCCCTACGCGATGACCGCAATCAAGGTTGATAAGGTCGCTCAAAGCGGTGGCTCAACCGTGGTGAGCGGCGAAAAGGCAAATCCCGTCGACTACGTAAAGCAACTCTCAATGAAGAGTGACCCCCAGCAATCAGGCGATTGGATGTTCGTCCCCGAGAGCGAGCTTGAGGCGGCGGGTGCATCTCGTCCTACACGTAGGCCGTCGCAGGGAGATGCAGAGGTCGATTTCGCCGCCAATAATGACCTCTACCGAACGAAGGGGGGCATCAAGTCGAACGCTACAGGCATGACATTCACTGGAGAAGTCGCACGAGATGGGCTAACCAGGAAGATCACCACAGAGGATGTAAGAAAGTACCTTGGCCTGAAGGATGGCGAATCGAGCAACCTGTCAGTTGACGCCTCGATTACGGTCAACCCAAAGATCAACGTAGACATTGACTATAACTATTTGAAGGGCTTTACGAAGCTTCAGACCGACTTCGACATTGGCACAGACGTCAATGCAAACATTTCCAACTCCACAGACGCTGATGGTGAGCATCTGATCTATAGGTTGGGCGTATTCTACAGTCCAGATCCTAAGGTCCCCCTGGTATTTCAGCTCTTTGCCACGTTCCATGCCGATGGCAGCGTTGAGCTTACTGCTTCCCCTGAGGAGACGGTAAGCGTTGCCCTAGAAAACTGGAGGTTCTCAGCAACGAGGAGGGATGACCTCGGCAACCCGACCATTACTGCAAACGCAAATGCCAAGATCGGCATCATGCCCTCCCTAGCTCTTGGCTGGAAGGACCTTACTGTCGCAGACATAGACCTGGAAGGCGGCGCTGCTGGTAAAGCCAAGCTCACGCAGCATTTCGACCCAGTCCTACAGTGCATCGATCTAAATGCGTGGTTCTACCTCGACCTCAACACCGCGCAATGCGAGGGCTTGGAGAAGTCCGCCTTTGAGCTCCACAAGCAGCTTACGGGTGATGAGGTCCCCGTAAGCCTGAACCTAGTTGACGAGTCCAACTCTCCCCTCAAGGGCTCCTGGCATCTAGAAGACGGTAAGAAGGTGCCCAAGTGCACATGGGTAATATCCAATGCAAAGGCAAAAGGACTCGTCGTGCTCACGGGCACCGTGCGGAAGATGACAGGTGACGAGGCGCTCGACCTATGCGTGGGCCTTGGGGTAGTAAATCCCTCGGAGGCCGATTATATGAGAAGCTATCCAGGCTACGGCATAATGCTTTCCGATACCTATACGCTCTTCGTACTCGACGAGCCACAGGAGATTGAGTGGTATGAAGCCCTAGGGGAAATGACCACCGACGGGTTGAAGACCTACGTTATATCTATGCCGAGCGAAATGGGCTCGTACGACGGCCAGCATGTGACTGCCGCTTTCGACAACAAGAAGGGCGGATGGCCTTCCGAGGCCAACCCGATAGGCAAGAGTCCTTGGTGTTATAGCGTAGAAATCCTCGACGTGGGCTAGATTTCTCACTACCCGCACCCATATGTAGCGAGCCATGATACGGCCCGGGACCCTCGCGATTTCGAGAGTCCCAGGCTAGATCTTTAAAGATGCAAGCCAATTGCTTCAGGCGCTGCCCGTGGTTGCAGGAATCATGCCAGCGCGAAACTATGACGCACGGATGGTGGCGCAGCTAGCTTGGGACTCCGAGGGCGTACGCGAGCGCGTGTTCGTTACGAGTTCCTCCTGGCGCGGCGAGCCCCTGGCCAGTTGCAGGGAGGGGTCCTGCCGGTCCCCGCGGCGTGAGACCCGATTCCGGCGGGCGGGGCTGTGGGCGGGTCGTCTCGCTTGCTACATCGCCCGTCGCGCTACGCGACGGGCGTCTGCCGGGTGGCCCTCCCCGTCATGACTCAATTCGAAAGGAGGGGGTCCCGCCTCTGAACTGCCTCCCATTTCTTGGACATGGAAATGAAAGTCCGAGAGATGGGAGGCTTTTCCATGTCCATCGACCCGCGATGCAGGCACGACCGATCGGTCAGGGAGCTGGCCGCCGGGATGTTCGACGAGGGCCGGGGGTGCGAGTCCGTCGCCAAGAGCCTGGGCATCCCTGCCAAGGCCGTGCGAAAATGGCAGCTGACGTACCGGGCCGTCGGGAGGGACGGGCTGCTGAAAATGGGCAAGAAGCACGCGAGATACGACTTCGAGACCAAGGTCGCCGCGGCCAGGGCCGTGGTGGAGGGCGGGATGTCCAAGCCGGGGGCGATGGAGCGCTTCGGAATCGCGAGCTCCAGCCCGCTGGACCAGTGGTGCCGGCCGTACCGCGGGGGCGGCGCCGAGGCGCTCAGGCCCAGGCCGAGGGGCAGGCCGAGGGGGTCGGGCTCGAAGGCCGCGCCGATGACCCGCGAGCAGGAGCCCGGGCGCGAGGCCGGGAGGCCCGGGGCGCAGGTGGCGTACCCAAGAAAATCGATAGCCCCGGAGGCGGAGCCGCGCTCCCGAACCGGGAGAAGGCCCTAGCGGTCGCCGAGCTTTCAGGGCAGGGACACGGCCTCTCCGACCTGCTGGGGGCCGCCGGACTCGCCAGGCCGGGCTACTACTACGCGCTGTCCCATCCCAAGGCCCCCACCAGGCCGGAGCTGCGCGCCAGGGTGACGGAGATCTTCGGCAGGCTCCCCAACGGCGTCGGCCACAGGCAGGTGGCCATGGAGCTGCGCGCGGTGGACGGGGTCCGCATCGCAGACAAGACCGTGCTCAGGATGACGGACGAGATGGGCCTCAGCTGCGGCATCCGACGCGAGACGGACCGCCACGGGCACGGCTCGTACAGGGGGAAGGTCGGCGAGACCTTCGAGAACGTCATCGGCCGCGACTTCGCCGCCGACGGGCCGTGGCAGAAGATGGGCACCGACGTCACCGAGTTCAATTGCGGGTTCGGCAGGGCCAACCTCGCGCCCGCGTGCGACTTCGGCAGCAGGGAGATCGTGGCCTGGTCGGTCTCCGAGCGCCCCGACCTCGCCCAGCAGGAGGAGATGCTCGCCATGCTCGTGGCCGCCAAGCCCGAGGGCGCGGCGCCGGTCCTGCACTCCGACATGGGCTGGCAGCACCGGCACGCGTCCTACGTCGCGAAGCTCAGGGAGAACGGCTTCGTGCAGAGCATGTCGCGCAAGGGCAACTGCATCGACAACGGCGCGACCGAACAGGTCTTCGGGCACATCAAGGACGAGTTCTTCCGGGGACGCGACTGGAGCGACTTCGAGAGCTTCAAGCGCGACCTCGAGGCGTACATCCAGCATTGGAACCACGTGAGGCGCCAGGTCAGGCTGAAGGGCCTGACCCCGGTCGAGTTCCGGGACCAGGCCCTCCGGGAGACAGCCTAGCGGTTATTATTTATCGCGTCCAAGTTTTGGGGCGCAGTTCACTTTTCGGGTTCGTCCCCCTGTACTTCCTTTGCCCGGGGCGAGCTCGTCGATCCAATCGCAGAGGTACTCCCTGCTGGCGTGATAGCCCATCTTGCGCATGGTCCTGGCGAGCCTCCTTCCGTGCGCGAGGTAGTAGTCCACGGCAGCCCGCCTCATCTCCAAGGCGAGCCTGGGCTCCCGCTGCCGCTTCGGGGGGCCTGACCTCCCCATGCTCCAGATGGTCCTTGTGCCAGGCCCTGAGCGAATGCCTCGTCGGGTAGCCTAGCTCGGCAACGGTGTCTGCCGCGCTCAGGTCGAACTTGACGTAGGTCTCGATTGCCAGCTTGCGCTGCTCCGTGCCGTGCATGCGGTCCTCCGTGTAACCTTTTCCTGGTCCAGGATCACCACCGCAGTCCCGTCCGGTAAAAAACAAACAACATGCGAGTCCGCCAACGCTGCGAAGCTCCAGCGGTTCGTAGGCTACGGCCACGAAGCCTAGTCCACGGCCCTCACTCGCATCAGATGCGCCATAGCAAGATTGGAGTGCTTCTGACGTCCACTCGGCAGGGACGATGGAGATTGACAACTTCTACCTCGAGGCCAGGTCGGCAAGCACAGCGAAGCGGGAGCCACAGTTAGCTTATTCCGAAAGCATCATTACATTACCCCTCAGAGTCATTCACCTGTTTACCTTCTTCGCGAAAAATCTCCTTATATATATCCATCAATTCCAAATCTCGTTGAAAAGTAAGGCGAATAGCGGAGTATTGTATGCGTTTACGAAGATAATTTATATATTCTTGTAGATGCAAGACCTTTCCGTATTGCATACATTTGAAAATATAGCTTGTTAAAAAGAATATTATTATACAACTCATCAATAAGCACACATCTAAAGACCCGTTACAAACAGCTAGCATGATGATGAAAATTAGCGATGATACGAATGCTGCAACACCAGCCGAAGTTTGATCTGGAAGCCGTTTTATTCCGACACTCTCATTTGAGCCAACACAATTAAGGTACCGGCAAACTCGTTCTTCAGCATGTAGTTTTAAGATTTTTCCCACTGCTTTACTCTGAGGACCATCTGACAAGCTTGCTAATTTATTTGAGATCTCAAGCTCTTTATTAATTTTATCCCAGTTTTTATTAAATAACGCATCTTTTAAAAATAAGGTAGTTCCGATTGACAGCAAGCTTGTTAGCAACGTGCCCAATAATTGACTCATTGAAAAGCCCCCTCCGCATCTTTTAATTCTTTACTTTTTGACATTATATTGGCCTGAAGTAGATATCTATTGATTTAGTCCCATTATATGTTGCTTACGTATATACCTTAGATATCTATCCGAATGCATGCGCATTAATAGTCATTCCAACAACAGTCCTACGTGGTCGTAGGGGCGAGACGACCACCTTCACGATCAAGTTCGACAAGAGCGCCTATGGGCATTCGGACATCGTCTCCAGCGTCTCCGCAAAGGTGGGACCAGCCACACAACACTAATTTCCGAGACGAACTATTTCGATGTCAAGTTTGTGAATTTTGACACCAAGGCGGACGGGTCCGGGACAAGCTACGCGGACGGCGCAAGCTTCTCCTACAGGTCGTCCGGGTCCGGCAAGCAGGACGGCGTCACCCTCTACGCGCAGTGGAAGGTCAACACCTACACCGACACCATCGCGCACTGGATGGGCGGGCTCAAGAACGGCGAGGGTAACAACGGGACCGCAAAGAACTACTTCCTACTCGGGGCGACCTCCTGGAGGCAGGACTTCGGGACGCAGTTGACCTACGACGCCACCAGGCAGACCAAGGTCCCCAATGGCACGCTCCCCCGCACGTCCTTCAAAAGCCCGTCCTTCGGCACGGGCTGGGAGTCGTACACCATGCCAAAGACCTTCACCCTGCTCGGCTGGTCGGCGAACGCCTCCGACACGGCGGCCGACTACTCCGTGACCAACGCCGTCAACGGCGACTGGATCCTTGAGAAGTCGCCCAAGACGGACCTCTACGCCGTGTGGAAGATCAACCAGTACTACGTGGACGTGAACGTGATCATCGACGGCAAGGTCAGGAACAACTCCGGCGCCTGGGACGGCAAGAGCCTCGGGAGCTGGGGAGACAGGAAGATCGTCACCTTCGACATGTACGTGAACGGCAGCAGGGTCGGCACCGGCGTCAGCGACTTCTGGGAGAAGCACGACTACGGCAGCAAGATTGAGCTGAGGGACATACGGCCCGCGGAGGGCTTCGAGCTCGACCCGGCGTCGCCCACCTCCGAGACGGTGCCCGATTACGACACCCAGCTCAACATCCGCCTCAACCAGACGGCGTACAAGATCACCTACGACCTCGCGGGCGGCACGTTCGGGTCGCAGGCCGCCCCGACCACCTACCACATCGGCGACGCGCCGGTGACGATCCCGACGCCCACGCGCGACCACCACGTGTTCCTCGGCTGGACGGGCTCCAACGGGACCACCCCGCAGACGTCGGTCACCATCCCAACGGGCTCAACGGGAGACAGGTCTTACTCCGCCAACTGGAGGAGCGACAGGTACACAGTCAGGTTCGATAAGAACTCTGCGGACGCAAAGGGGTCGATCGCCGACATGGCCTGCGAGTGGGGCAAGGACCTCAAGGCGCCCGACGGCTCCGCCTACACGCGCACCGGCTGGCACGTGACGTCCTGGAACACCAAGGCCGACGGCAGGGGACGGTCATCGCCCTCGGCGCCACGACCAGGAACCTCGCGGCGGGCGACGGCGCGACTGTCACCCTCTACGCCCAGTGGGCGCCCAACTCCTACACGATCGCCTACGACGGCAACGGGGCCACGGCAGGGTCCATGGCACCCACCGCCGCCACCTACGGGACCGACGTGACGCTCGCCGCCAACGCCTTCTCGCGCAGCGGATACTCGTTCGCAGGCTGGTCCGCGTCCGCCTCGGGCGGGGACGAGCAGCTGACGGCGGCGGAGCAGGGCGGCACGCTCGCGGGCGAGATCGCGCCCAGCGTGACCGCGGGGGCCTCCGGCGCCCCGGACTGGGCACCCACCGCCTGGGGCGGCTACGCGAAGCTCGCGACGGCGGCGGCCCCCCAGGCCGTCTCGGCGAACGCCCGCTGGGCCGCGGGGGCCTCGGGGCGCCTCGCGCTCTGGGCCGCGCCCGAGGGTTCGGGCTCCGTCGAGCTGGCGCTGGAGCTCCACCTCGCGGACGGCTCGGTGGCCTACGCGCAGAGGGAGACCACGACTCTGACGGCGGGCTCCTGGCGCCTCGTGATAGCGCTAGCTTAGGTTTCACCAGATTGACCAACACGCGCCCCAATCCGACCAGCGCGAATGCGCCAGCCAAACCAGCGTAGTTTCACCACTTTCACCAACTAGGCTCAGCCCCGAACCGACGA
>NZ_VUNC01000015.1 GCF_009695875.1 Olsenella porci | reverse complement strand
GAGTCCGAGAGCACGAGCGAGTCCGAGTCGGAGTCGACCTCCACCTCTGAGTCCGAGTCCGAGTCGGCCAGCGAGAGCGAGTCGGAGTCCGAGTCCGAGAGCGAGTCCGTCAGCACCTCTGAGTCCGAGTCGGCCAGCGAGAGCGAGTCGGAGTCCATCTCCGTCAGCGAGTCGGAGTCCATCTCCGAGTCCGAGAGCGCATCCACCTCCGAGTCCGAGTCGGAGAGCACCTCCGCCTCCGAGTCCGAGAGCACCTCGGAGTCGGAGTCCGAGAGCGAGTCCGTCAGCACCTCGGAGTCCGAGTCCTCCTCGGAGTCGGAGTCCGAGTCCGAGTCCACCTCCGAGTCCGAGAGCGAGAGCACGTCGGAGTCCGAGTCGGAGTCGACCTCCACCTCTGAGTCCGAGTCGGAGTCCGAGAGCGAGTCCGCCTCCGAGTCCGAGAGCGAGTCGGAGTCCGAGAGCACGAGCGAGTCGGAGTCCGAGTCGGCCAGCGAGAGCGAGTCGACCTCCATCTCCGTCAGCGAGTCCGAGTCCGCCTCCGAGTCGGAGAGCGAGAGCACGAGCGAGTCCGAGTCGGAGTCCGAGTCCGAGAGCGAGTCCGTCAGCACCTCTGAGTCCGAGTCGGCCAGCGAGAGCGAGTCGGAGTCCATCTCCGTCAGCGAGTCGGAGTCCACCTCCGAGTCCGAGAGCGCATCCACCTCCGAGTCCGAGTCCGAGAGCGCCTCCGAGTCCGAGTCGGAGAGCACCTCCGCCTCCGAGTCCGAGAGCACCTCGGAGTCGGAGTCCGAGAGCGAGTCCGTCAGCACCTCGGAGTCCGAGTCCTCCTCGGAGTCGGAGTCCGAGAGCGAGTCCGCCTCCGAGTCCGAGAGCGAGTCGGAGTCCGAGAGCGAGTCGGAGTCCGAGAGCACGAGCGAGTCCGAGTCGGAGTCGACCTCCACCTCTGAGTCCGAGTCCGAGTCGGCCAGCGAGAGCGAGTCGGAGTCCGAGTCCGAGAGCGAGTCCGTCAGCACCTCTGAGTCCG
>NZ_VUNC01000014.1 GCF_009695875.1 Olsenella porci | reverse complement strand
TGGATGCCGGGCAGGCTCACGGTCTGTCCCTCGTCCTTCAGGTCGGCGTGGGTGGCGACGACCTTGCCCGCGCGGGAGAGCTCCTCCGTGCAGACGAGCTTCCTCCCCTCGAGTCCGGTGCCGTCCACGTCGAAGGCGACCTCGGCGGTGCCCTCGGCGGACTCGGGGGTGACGGTCGTCTCCGCCGTGGCGAGCTCCTTGCCCGTCTCGGCGTCGAGCAGGTGCCCCCTGACCCTGTACTCGGTCCCGGGGGTGACGTTGGAGTAGGAGACGGTGTCGGCGACGCGCTGGCTGGGCGCCGCGTCGATGACCTTGTCGCCGTCACCGGCGTCGCTCGCCGTCGTCCTCACCTGGGGGAACGCGACGCTCTGGCCCTCGTCGGAGAGGTCGGAGTGCGTGGCGTACACGTGGCCTTCGCGCGAGAGCTCCTCGAAGGCGACGACCGTGCGTCCCGCGAGGTCGGAGCCGTCGAACCTGAACGTGACGGTCGCCTTGCCGCTCGGCTCCTCGGGCGTGAGCCTCGTTGTCGCGGTGACCCTCTCGCCCTTCGCGTCCTTGACGGCCTCGCCGGTTTCGCGGTCCATGAGGGTGCCCGTGAGCTCGTACTCCTTCCCGGGCACGAGGCTCTCGTACTCGACCGTGTCCGTGATGGTCACGTCGTCGTCGGCAGCCGCGTCGTGGGAGCCGTCCTCCGCGTCCGCCGCGGTGGTGCCGATCTTCGGGAACAGGACCGTCTGTCCCTCGTCGTCGATGTCGGCGTGCGTGGCCACCGCCTTCCCGCCCTGGCTGAGCTCCTCGAACGCCACGACGGAGTGGCCGGCGAGCCCGGTCGCGTCGAACTCGAAGGTGACCTTTGCCTTGCCCGTGGAGAGCTTGGGGGTGAGCCTTGCGGTGGCGGTGACGGCCTTGCCGTCCGCGCCGGTCACGGCCTTGCCGGTCTCGCGGTCCATGAGGGTGCCCGTGAGCTCGTACTCCTTCCCCGGCACGAGGTTCTCGTACTCGACCTCGTCGGTGAGCTCGACGTGCTCGGCGGCCTCGGCCAGGTGCTCGCCGCCCTCGCCGGTGAGGGTCGTGGCGATGCGCGGCCCCTGGTCGTCGTCGACGGTTCCGAGGTCCACGGTGGTGGCGTCGCGCGTGACCCGCGCGGTCATGCTCACGAGGCGGAGCCCCTGGTTCGCGGCGCACGGGAGCTCCTCGACGAGGTACGTGTCGTAGGGCAGGGCGCCCTTGGAGTCGTCCGGGGCGGTCTGGGAGTCCGCGGTGCCGCTGAACCACACGCCCGCGGAGGCGTCCCAGGTCCCCTCGCCCGCCGAGTCGTTGGCGTTCGTGCGCGTGG
>NZ_VUNC01000013.1 GCF_009695875.1 Olsenella porci | reverse complement strand
TGGACGGCACCGGACTCGAGGGGAGGAAGCTCGTCTGCACGGAGGAGCTCTCCCGCGCGGGCAAGGTCGTCGCCACCCACGCCGACCTGAAGGACGAGGGACAGACCGTGAGCCTGCCCGGCATCCACACCACGGCGACCGACGCGGCGGACGGCGACCACGAGGCCACGGCCGCGGACAAGGTCGCCATCACGGACAGGGTCGAGTGGTCCGGGCTCGTCAAGGGCCGCGAGTACACGGTCACGGGCACGCTCATGGACAAGTCCACGGGCGAGAGGGTCACGGGAGGGGACGGCAGCCCCGTCACCGCCAGCGCCACCTTCACCGCGGACGCCGAGTCCGGCAGCACCGACGTCACGTTCGAGTTCGACGGCAGCGCGCTCGCAGGGCACGACGTGGTTGCCTTCGAGACCATCGCCCACGATGGGAGGACCGTGGCCACCCACGCCGACCTCGAGGACGAGGGGCAGACGGTGAGCATCACCGAGGCCCCGCCCGAGACCCCCAGGGAGGAGAAGGCCACCAAGGGCGGTGGCCAGCTTCCCAAGACGGGCGACGCCGGCGCGCCCCTGGCGGCAATCGCCGGCCTCTGCTCCGCCGCGGGGCTCTCCCTCGCGGGCGCACGCGCGCTCAGGCGCCGCGGACGCCGCGACGCGGACGGGGACGCCGGGATCGAGATCCGCCGAGGGCCCGCGACGGGGCCGGACCCGCTCGGTGGAGGCGACGGCGATGAGTAACCCGTTCGTCCCGCTCATCTGGTTCTTCGCGGGGATGGCCGCCGCGGGGACGGCCCTCATGGCGCTCGCGCTGTGCAGGGCGGCATCCGCGGGCGACGGCACCGACGGGGCATAGGCGAGGCGCGCAGGGCGGTCCCACGGGGCCGCCCTGCCACCGTGACAGGGGGATTCTCATGGCAAGGGACTCAGGGGGCAGCCGGGAGGCGATCGCGGAGGCGAGGCGCCAGGTCGTCGAGGAGATCTCCGCCGCGATGGAGCGAGGCGGGCTCGCATGGGCGGCGGAGTGGAAGGGGTGCTGGTCGCCCGTGAACGCCGCCACGGGAAGGACATACCGCGGCATGAACAGGCTCTCGCTCGCGGCGGCGATGCGCAGGGACGGCTTCGACGACCCCAGGTGGTGCACGTTCAACCAGGCGAGGGACGCCGGCTGGCACGTGGCGAGGGGCGCCCGCTCGCCGGCGACGGTGGAGTTCTGGAGCTGGTACGTGCGCGTCCCGGGCTCCGGCGTCGTCACCCTCCAGAGGGCCGAGCAGCTCGTCCGCACGGGGAGGCTCCCCGAGGAGGCGCTCAAGGACGCCTTCCTCCGCGGGAGGCTCCACCACGTGTTCAACGCCTCCCAGGTGGAGGGGATCGAGTCCTACGATCCGAGCGCGCACGCCCCGGAGAACGCCGAGGTGGAGCGCGTGGCGGACGAGCTCATAGAGTCGTCGAGGTGCCCGGTCCGCGAGGAGCGCGTAGACGAGGCGTACTACCGCCCCTCGACCGACATGATCACGCTGCCGCTCCGCACGCAGTTCACCTCGATGGACGCGTTCGCTCGCACGCTCCTGCACGAGATGTGCCACTCGACGGCGCGCGAGGTCGGCCGCGAGGTGGAGAGGTCGGAGGAGGGCTACGCGCGGGAGGAGCTCGTGGCGGAGCTGGGCTCTGATAGCGCTAGCTTAGGTTTCACCAGATTGACCAACACGCGCCCCAATCCGACCAGCGCGAATGCGCCAGCCAAACCAGCGTAGTTTCACCACTTTCACCAACTAGGCTCAGCCCCGAACCGACGA
>NZ_VUNC01000012.1 GCF_009695875.1 Olsenella porci | reverse complement strand
TGATAGCGCTAGCTTAGGTTTCACCAGATTGACCAACACGCGCCCCAATCCGACCAGCGCGAATGCGCCAGCCAAACCAGCGTAGTTTCACCACTTTCACCAACTAGGCTCAGCCCCGAACCGACGACGGAGAGGGGTGGGGGCCTTGGAGAGGAACCTCATGGCTGAGCTGAATGCGGACAGGGAGTGCGGCGTCAGGCCGAACTTCTCGGAGGTTGCTAGGAGGTACGGCGTGGACAGGCACACCGTCTCGAAGTACTGGAACGGGGGCGGGCCCTCGCCGGACGACGGCAGGCACGGGCGGCAAAGCGGGTTCGACCGCTACCGCGACGAGATCGAGGAGAAGGCGGCGCTGCCGGGAGTCACGGCCAAGGGCATCCACGAGCTGCTGCTCGAGCGCCACGCGGGCGACGAGCCGCCGGTCCCGGGCTACAACGCCTTCACGAGCTACCTGAGGGGGCGCGGCATAGCCGTCGGGCGCGCCGCCGCGCCGGACGCGCACCCCAGGTTCGAGACGGCGCCCGGCGAGCAGCTGCAGTTCGACTGGAAGGAGGACGTCACCATGCACGACCGCTCCGGCCGCGGGTACCGCTTCGACGTGTACACCTCGACGCTCGGATGGTCCCGGATGCACTACTTCGTGCGGTCCCCGACCAGGACCAGGGACGACCTGCTGGCCTGCATGGCGGACAACATCCGCTGGCTGGGCGGCGTGCCGCGGCAGTGGCTCACGGACAACATGTCGGCCGTCGCGACGCTCGGCGGCGACGGGAGGCGCTCGCGGGACGGGCGCGTCGCCGCCTTCGCGCGCGAGGCCGGCTTCGAGCTCGCGCTCTGCCGGCCCAGGACGCCGCAGACCAAGGGCAAGGACGAGAGCGCGAACCGCTTCCTGTCGCGCCTCAGGGCCTACGAGGGCGACTTCGAGGGCTGGGAGGGGCTCGACCGCGCGATAGCGCGCGTGTGCGCGAGGAGCAACGAGGAGCCGAACCGCACGACCGGCCTGCCGCCGGAGCTGCTCTTCCGGAGGGAGAAGGAGGCCCTGGGGCCCATGCCCCGCGAGTCGGTGCTCTCGGCGCTGGTGGGCGACGTGTCGTGGCAGGTGGTGCCCGCCACCATGCTCGTCAGGTGCGCCGGGCGCGAGTTCTCGGTGCCGAGGAGGTGCATAGGGCGCCGCGTGAGGCTGCTGCTCGAGCCGGGCGGGCGCCTCAGGGTCTACGACGGCGGGGAGCTCGTGGCGACGCACGACACCGCCGCCCCGGGAGGGCCGATAGTCTACCGCGAGGGCGACTACGCAGAGGCGATGGCGGACAAGCGCTGGGGCGGCGACGCGGACATAGAGGCGCAGGCCAGGCGCAACCTCGAGCTGCTGGGCGGGCTCGGAGGGGGCGAGGAGTCGTGACCGGCCCGGAGGGCAGCGTGTCGGAGCGCATACGCGGCAACCTGGAGGAGCTCGGCCTCGACGCGATGGCCTCCTCCGCCCCGGAGTACTCGAGGCTGGTCGCGACGGGCGCGAAGTCGTTCCCCGAGGCCCTGCTCGAGATGACCGACGCGCAGGTCGCCGCCGTGAGGGAGCGCGACCTGGACAGGAGAGTCGAGAAGGCGAGCTTCCCCTACGTGAAGACCCTCAGGGACTTCGACTTCTCGTTCCAGCCGTCGATCCCCAGGGGCGTGGTCGAGGACCTCGCGACGCTGGGATTCCTCGACCGCCACGAGAACGTCGTGCTCGTCGGCAGCCCCGGCGTGGGCAAGACCCACATCGCCGTGGCGCTGGGGGTCGAGGCGGTCCGCGCCCGCAAGCTCACCTACTTCACCGACTGCCAGCGCCTCGTCTCGGACCTCGCGCACGCCGCGGGCAAGGGCCAGCTGGAGAGGCGGCTGCGCTTCTACGCCCACCTGTCGCTGCTCATCGTCGACGAGGTGGGCTACCTGGACGTGGACAAGCAGGGCGCGGACCTGCTGTTCCAGCTGGTCTCGAGGAGGTACGAGAGGAGGTCGACCATCGTGACGACCAACGTGGGGATGGGGTCGTGGGCGAAGGTCTTCGGGGACCCGGTCGTGGCGTCGGCGATAGCGGACAGGCTCTGCCACCACTGCCACCTGATACGCATAACGGGGAGGTCCTACAGGACCAAGGACCTCGCGCCGCAGGACAGGGCCTCGCCGGCAGTGGTCGCCGATTCCGGCGCCCCGCGGTGACGGGACTGGCGAATGTACGTTGGTGCGGATGGGGGCGGTTCGCTGTCTAGTCTGGTGAAATCTATCTTGACTTCAACA
>NZ_VUNC01000011.1 GCF_009695875.1 Olsenella porci | reverse complement strand
CGGCAAGGCCGCCGCCGCGTCCGGGGCGGCACTGCCGCTCGCCGGGGCCGTGGCCGGGATCCTCGCGGCCGTGCTGGCCGCGACCCTCGTCTCGCAGGCGCTGGGGTCCGTCTTCGGGTTCTGGGAGCACGAGGACGAGGCGCGCCGCTCGGTGGAGGGCCTGCCGCCCTACGTCACCTACTCGATGGTGCTCGCCGCGCTCGAGTGCCAGGACGAGTACGGGCACCCCGCGGGGTGCACGCTCGCGCAGATCATCGTCGAGTCCGGCGTCGGGGACCACCTATCCGGGCTCGCGACCCGCGACAACAACCTCTTCGGCATCAAGTGGGCGTCGAGCTTCGCCTCCTGCCCGGAGGTCACCGGGAAGGAGTCGTGGCAGACGAGCGAGGAGTACGGCGGCGCGAGCGTCACCGTCGCCGCCGCGTTCACGAGGTTCAGGTCCGCGGAGGACTGCATCAGGTTCCGCTCGCGCGTGCTCCTGCAGGCGGCCAACTACCGCGACAACGCCAAGATCCGGCAGGCCGTGGCGGCCCGCGACTCCGACCTCATGGCGGAGGGCCTCAAGGAGGCGGGCTACGCCACGTCGTCCTCCTACGTGGAGTCGCTCAAGTCCGCGATGGACGCCTACGGGCTCAGGAGGTTCGACTCCATGACGGCGGCGGACCTCAAGGCGGCTGGGACCGCGGGCACCGGGGGCGGCGCCATCGTCGCCGCGGCCCAGACGCAGATCGGCACGCCCTACGTCTGGGGAGGGACGACGCCCTACAGGGCGCTCGACTGCTCCGGCCTCACGCAGTGGTGCTACGCGCAGGCGGGGATCCGGATCCCGCGCAACTCGGAGGACCAGGCGGCCGCCGGCACGCGCGTGCCGCTCTCGCAGGCCCAGCCCGGCGACATCCTCTGGAAGCCGGGCCACGTCGGCATCTACATAGGCGGCGACTCGTACATACACGCGCCGAAGCCCGGCGACCACGTGCGCGTGGGCACGGGCATCGGCTACTTCACCTGCGCGATCAGGTACTAGGAGGGAGAGGGGACATGGAGAGACGGAAGAGGGCCGTGGCGATAGCGGCGGCGGGGGCCGTCGCCGTCCTCGTGGCGGCCTCACTGGTGCGGTGCTCGGCGGCCAGGAGCGCGTCGGCGACGGACGGCGGGACCTCCGGGGCGACCGCGGCGCAGACGGCGACCGACGCCGCCGGGTCGGACGCGGGAGGGAGCGCCGGCGAGACGGGCGAGGCGGGGTCGTGCGCGTCGGCGCTCGAGTCCCGCGAGTGGATGGGCGCCGACGACGCGTCCGAGCGCCTCACGGCGTCCGGCGGCAGGATCGTCGAGACAGACGGGACGAACACCTACACCTCGAGCTACCGCGTGACGGAGGACTCCGCGGGGAGCTGCGAGCTCTCGATCACGCGCGCGGACGGCACCGTGGTGCAGGCGACCGCCACCATCACGGGCGACGGGGACGACGCGAGGCTGCGCTGCGAGCAGCTGCGGGTCGCCTTCGACTGGGTCCCGGCGCCGACCGACGGGGAGGTCCGCGTCACGGGCGTGGACGACGAGTACCTGTCGCTCGTGGGCGGGGACGAGACCGCGCTCGACGCCGCGGTCAGGCTCTGGGTCTCGATGCACGTGCCCGGCGCGTCGGAGGCCGCATTCGACGGCGAGGTCTTCCTCGACACGAACGAGGACCGCGTGACCGCGACCTTCACCTGCGACGACCCCGGCAGGACCGTCGTCTCGGTGGAGTGGTCCGGCGGCGCGTTCTCGGTGACGGGCTAGCCATGCGCGGAGCAAAGAGGGCGGGGGCCCTCCGGCTCGCCGCCGCCGCGGGGCTCGCGCTCGCCGTCGCGCTCCTCGTCCCGCACCCGGCCTTCGCCTCGATAGCCGACGACATCAACTCGTGGATGTGCGGGGTCCTGCGCGACACCTGCAACTGGATCTTCGCCGCCCAGGCGAGGGTGCTCGCGTCGATAGGGGTGGAGGGCGTGCTCTCCAAGCCCTTCTCGTCGATGCTCGGCACGGCGGGCGGAACGACGCTCGCCGAGATGGCGCGCGGCGCCTGGCAGGCAGCCGTCCTGCCCATCGGCTGCGGGGTCCTCTCCATGGTCTTCACGGCCCAGCTCGTGCACATCTCCCAGCGCATGGACGGCAACGCCTCCGTCCCGGCCATCAGGGAGGTCGTGTTCCTGCTCGTGTTCTTCGCCGTGAACCTCTTCCTCGTGCAGAACTCGTTCGAGCTCATGAGGGCCCTCTACGAGGTCGCGCGCCTCGCGATAACCCGCGTGACGGCGCTGTTCGGCACGGGCGGGGCCATGGACCTCTCGGCCGTCTCGATCGTGACCGAGGACGACGACGTGGCGGCGCTCCTCGCGATGGTCGTCGTCGCGCTCGTCAGCTGGCTCGTCGTGGTGGTCGCCTACGTGGTGGCCCTCGTCGTCACCTGGGCCAGGGCGATCCAGCTCTACGTGATGGCGGCGCTCAGCCCCATCCCGCTGGCGCTCCTGGGCCTGGACGAGACCAGGCAGATGGGGGTCGGCTACCTCAGGCAGTTCGCGTCCGTGTGCCTCGCGGGCCTCGTGATCACGCTGCTCCTCATAGCGTTCCCCGTCGTGCTCGGCGGGCTCAACGCGGCGAGCGCCGGCACCGGTACGCCCGTCGACTCGGTCGTGGGCGGGCTCAGCTACGCGCTCCAGTACCTCGCCATGTGCGTCCTGCTCGTGCTCTCGCTCGCGAAGAGCGGGGCATGGGCCAGGGACGCCCTCGGCGGGTAGCGAACAGGCTCCCAAAGGGCGGCCCGGGAGGGCCCGAAGGATAGGAGGAAGGAATGGAAGGAGAGAGGGACGGCCGGGTGGTGGTCACCCTGCACGAGAACTTCGTGCGGGAGCACATCCGCTACACGGACCGCAGGACCGGGGAGGAGCGCGAGTTCAACCAGGCCCGCGTCCCCTCCGGGACGGTCGTCGGGGGGGACGGACTACGGCGGCTGGGAGTTCACGCCGCTGTCGGTGGGGCCGTCGGCCCTGCGCGGTGAGAGGTGGCGAGACCTGCCGCTCCCCGCGGACCGGCAGGTGCTCCTGCGCCGCTCGGTCCTCGACGCCGAGGGCAACCCCGTCCTCGGCGAGGACGGGAGGCGCGTGCGCGAGAGCGCGCGGGTCGACCCCGCCGAGCTCAGGGACGCGATCGTGGAGGGCCGTCGCCGCTGGGCGCGCGAGCACTCGCAGGGGCGGGCCCTGGGGACGCGCGCGAGCGAGGCGCGGGAGGGCTCGCGCGGCATCGCGGGGGACGCAAGACAGGCACGCGAGCAGGGAGGACGCGGGCAATGGGACGAGTGAGAAAGAGGGCGAGGGGAACGATCGCGCGGAGGGTGGTCGCGGCCATCGCATCGGCCGCGCTCGTGCTCAGCCAGGCCCTGGGCGCGCTGGCGCCCGCGGTGGCGTACGCCTCGACCGGGACCATGAGGGTGACGACGGAGACCAACGGCGGCGAGGGCTTCCTCTCGTTCGGGAGCGACTCCGGCAGCCAGCTCTTCTGCATCAGCCCCGAGGCGCACAACCCCACGGGGACCACGTTCACCAGGTGGGACTACACGGGCGAGGCCACGGGCATCCTGCCCGACCCGCACGCGCTGGCGTACCTCGTCCACATCATGGCGCCGGGCAACCCGCTCGGCCTCGAGAGGCCCGACCAGGCGATCAACGTGGCCGTGTGGATGCTCTGCGGCATGGACGTGGACCTCTCCAGCGGCGCCTACAGCGTCGGGAGGATGTCGGGCAACGTCTACAGCGGCGCCGGCGGCAGGGCGAGCCGCGCCGACGCGGGCAAGATCCAGGCGGCGGTCGCCGACGCACGCGCCCACGCGGGCAAGGCGGGCGCCTGGGACCGCGCGAGCAAGGTCTGGTACTCGCCGAACGGCACGGTCCAGAGCGTCGTAGAGGTGCTCCCCACGGGCGGCGTCGAGCTCACCAAGTCGTCCGCGAACCACGAGGTGTCCGACGCCAACGGCAGCTACTCGCTCGAGGGCGCGACCTACACCGTCTACTCCGACGAGGCCTGCACCCAGGCGGTCGCGACGATCGTCACCGACGCGAGCGGGCACGGCTCCGCCCAGGGGCTGCGCGCCGGGAGCTACTGGGCGAGGGAGACCAAGCCCGCGAGGAACTACGCGCTCTCGACCGACGTGATCCCCCTCACGGTGGAGGCGGGGAGGACCACCAAGGCCACGGCGACCGACGCCCCCCAGGTGAACCCGCTGGGGATCGTGCTCGCGAAGGCCGACGCGGAGACGGGCAAGGCGTCCCCGCTGGGCGCCGCGACGCTCAAGGGCGCCACCTTCGAGGTCCGCTACTACGACGGGCAGTACGACGAGGGGAGCCTCCCCGCGAAGGCCACCCGCATCTGGACAGTCACCACGGGCGAGGACGGCACCGCCGACCTCGGGTCCGCCACGGGCGACGCGCTCTACCGAGACTCCAGGGGCGAGGCCTGCGTGCCGGTGGGAACGGTCGCCATCACCGAGACCTCCGCCCCCAACGGATACCTGGGGGACGACGCCACCCACGTCGTCCACGTGACCGGCGAGGGCACGGCCGAGACCGTCTCCACCTACGCCACCCCCACGGTCGCCGAGCAGGTCAGGCGCGGCGACCTCGAGCTCGTGAAGGCCGAGTCCGGCAGCATGGCGCGCCTCGCGGGCGTCCCGTTCCGGATCACCTCCGCCACCACGGGAGAGTCCCACGTCATCGTGACCGACGAGAACGGCCAGGCCAGCACCTCGTCGTCCTGGGCCGCCCACACCACGCGCACGAACGCCAACGACTCGGCGGGCGAGGGGACCTGGGACGCCTCCGCGGGCGTGTGGTTCAGCGGCACCGCGGACTCCCAGACCGCCCCGGACGACTCCAAGGGCGCCCTGCCCTACGA
>NZ_VUNC01000010.1 GCF_009695875.1 Olsenella porci | reverse complement strand
AAAAGGAGGGGGCCCGCCCCCAAAGGGACGGACCCCCTCCGAATGCCTCTCGCGGGACGGCGGCGACCCGCTCTCCCACGGACTACTCCGCAGTACCATGGGCGCTCGGGGGCTTAGCTTCCGGGTTCGGGATGGTTCCGGGCGTTCCCCCCCTGCCATGGCCGCCGGCCCGCGAGGGGCATTCACTCCGAGGGCGCTCTCGCGTGCCCTGGGGGCCGCACAGCATGACTCCGACGACAGCCTCCCCCACGCCGCGGGACCGCGACCGGGCCTCCCCCCCCGAGGGGGGCCTGATGAAAAGGGAAGTCAAGAGCTCGGCCGATTAGTGCGGCTCGGCTGAGCGCCTCGCGGCGCTTGCACCTGCCGTCTATCAACCTCGTGGTCTACGAGGGGCCTTACCGAAGGGAGAACTCATCTCGGGACGGGCTTCCCGCTTAGATGCCTTCAGCGGTTATCCCGACCGGACTCGGCTACCGGGCAGTGCCATTGGTTGACAACCCGCGCACCGGAGGTCCGTCCACCCCGGTCCTCTCGTACTAGGGGCAGCCTCCCTCAGTTCTCCTACGCCCACGGAGGATAGGGACCGAACTGTCTCGCGACGTTCTGAACCCAGCTCGCGTACCGCTTTGAATGGCGAACGGCCATACCCTTGGGACCTGCTCCAGCCCCAGGATGCGATGAGCCGACATCGAGGTGCCAAACCTTCCCGTCGATGTGGACTCTTGGGGAAGATCAGCCTGTTATCCCCGGAGTACCTTTTATCCGTTGAGCGACGGCCATTCCACTCTGTGCCGCCGGATCACTAGAGCCTGGTTTCCCACCTGCTCGACACGTCCGTCTCGCAGTCAGGCCCGCTTATGCTCTTGCACTCAAGAGGACGGTTGCCGACCGTCCCGAGCGGACCTTCGCGCGCCTCCGTTACTCTTTGGGAGGCGACCGCCCCAGTCAAACTACCCACCAGACACGGTCCCCCGCCCGGGTCACGGCGCGGGGTTAGGATGCCAGAGCGTCGAGGGTGGTATTCCAAGGGCGACTCCCCCCGGACTGGCGTCCGGGGTTCTCTGTCTCCCACCTATCCTCTACACGACGGACCGGCAGCCAATGTCTAGCTGCAGTAAAGGTTCACGGGGTCTTTCCGTCCTTCCGCGGGTAAGTCGCATCTTCACGACTAGTGCAATTTCGCCGGGTCCATGGTCGAGACAGCGCCCAAATCGTTACGCCTTTCGTGCAGGTCGGAACTTACCCGACAAGGAATTTCGCTACCTTAGGACCGTTATAGTTACGGCCGCCGTTTACCGGGGCTTGGATTCGCCGCTTCGCTTGCGCTGACGGCTCCTCGTGACCTTCCGGCACCGGGCAGGCGTCAGACCCTATGCGTCGCCTTACGGCTTTGCAGAGTCCTGTGTTTTTGGTAAACAGTCGTTTGGGCCTCTTCGCTGCGGCCGCCCCGGGCTCGCGCGGCAAGCGCGTCCACCCGGGGCGGCACCCCTTCTCCCGAGGTTACGGGGTGATTTTGCCGAGTTCCTTAACCATGGTTCTCCCGATCGCCTTGGTATGCTCTACCCACCCACCTGTGTCGGTTTGCGGTACGGGCACCTCGCGGCTCCCCAGGGGCTTTTCTAGGGAGCGTGGGCTCACTCGCTTCGCCAAGGAGGCTTCGTCGCGCACCTCGGCCCTCGCGGGGGGCGATCTTCGCTACCCCCCGGCCTACGTGCGTTCACGGGGACGTCCAGAACCCCGCCGAGCTACCCTTCTCCGTCACCCCGTCGGTGATGTCGCCGCGCCGGTGGTGCAGGAATGTCGACCTGCTGTGCGTCGGCTACGCCTTCCGGCCTCGCCTTAGCCCCCGACTGACCCTGGGAGGATTAGCCTCGCCCAGGAAACCTTGGGTTTACGGCGGAGGCGTTTTCCACGCCTCTCTCGCTACTCATGCCAGCATTCTCGCTCCCGGCCGGTCCACCGCGGGTCGTCCCGCGGCTTCCCCCCGGACGGGAGGCTCCCCTACCGCCAGGCCCATGGCCTGGCCCGCCGCTTCGGTGCCGTGCTTAGCCCCGTATATTGTCGGCGCATGTCCACTCGACCAGTGAGCTGTTACGCACTCTTTGAATGGGTGGCTGCTTCTGAGCCAACATCCTGGTTGTCTGGGCGGACGCACATCCTTTGCCACTCGGCACGGACTTCGGGACCTTAGCGGGCGGTCTGGGCTGTTTCCCTCTCGAACACACAGCTTAGCCCACATGTTCTGACTCCCGGGCTCGGGACCCGCGGCATTCGGAGTTCGGTTGGTCTTGGTAGGCGGTGAGGCCCCCGCGACCATCCGGTGCTCTACCTCCGCGGGTAAGCGCCCGGGGCTAGCCCTAAAGCTATTTCGGGGAGAACGAGATATCTCCGGGTTTGATAGGCCTTTCACCCCTATCCGCGGGTCATCCCCCCAGTTTTCAACCTAGGTGGGTTCGGCCCTCCGCGGGGTCTTACCCCCGTTTCAGCCTGCCCCCGGATAGCTCACCCGGCTTCGCGTCCACGGCGCGCGACTCATCGCCCGTTTGGGACTCGCTGTCGCTGCGGCTCGCTTCGAGGCTTAACCTCGCCGCGCGCCGTGACTCGCTGGCTCATTCTACAAAAGGCACGCCGTCACCGCGCGAAGGCGCGGCTCCGACTGCTTGTGGGCACACGGTTTCAGGTGCTGTTTCACTCCCCTCCCGGGGTGCTTTTCACCTTTCCCTCACGGTACTGGTCCACTATCGGTCACAGGGTAGTGTTTAGGCTTGGGGGGTGGTCCCCCCTGCTTCCCACCGGGTTTCACGTGTCCGGCGGTACTCAGGTACCTGACGCCAGCCGGCGCGCTTCGCGTACGGGGCCCTAACCCTGTCTCGCCGGCCCTCCCAGGCCGTTCCGCTCGCTCGCCGGTTTATGACTGGACGATGTCAGGCCCTACAACCCCGGGGGCGCCTAGGCGCCTCCCGGTTTGGCCTCCTCCCCGTTCGCTCGCCGCTACTGGGGGAATCTCTGTTGATTTCTCTTCCTCCGGGTACTTAGATGTTTCAGTTCCCCGGGTTGCCCCCCGCCGGCCCATGTGTTCGGCCGGCGGGCGCCGGGGGTCATCCCCCCGGCGGGTTCGCCCATTCGGAGATCCGCGGGTCAGGCGGGCATGTGCCCCTAACCGCGGCTTATCGCAGCTTGTCACGTCCTTCGTCGGCTCCCTGTGCCAAGGCATCCGCCGTGTGCCCTTGCCATCTTGCCTTCCGGCAGGACGGCCCGGTGCATACCCAAGCGTGGGGCCCCGCGTGCGGGGCCTCGCTCAGATGCGATCTCGTAGTATGAAGAAGAATATCTATCGTCTTCGTCACGCTATGCGGCTCTCAAGGTACGCCGGGGGCGAGCCCTCGGGACCGGACGCTGCGCGCCTCGCGGCGCGACGAGTGGCAGGACAGGAGCTGGGACGGGCCGCCCACAAGGCACCCCCCTAGGTCTCCCTAGAAAGGAGGTGATCCAGCCGCACCTTCCGGTACGGCTACCTTGTTACGACTTCACCCCCCTTACCCTCCACACCTTCGGCGCCTCCCCCCCTCGCGGGTTGGGCCGACGACTTCGGGTGCAGACGACTCGGGTGGTGTGACGGGCGGTGTGTACAAGGCCCGGGAACGCATTCACCGCGGCGTGCTGATCCGCGATTACTAGCAACTCCGACTTCGTGGAGGCGGGTTGCAGCCTCCAGTCCGAACTGGGGCCGGCTTTGGGGATTCGCTCGCGCTCGCGCGCTGGCAGCCCGCTGTGCCGGCCATTGTAGCACGTGTGCAGCCCAGGGCATAAGGGGCATGATGACTTGACGTCGTCCCCACCTTCCTCCGGCTTGACGCCGGCGGTCTCGCATGGGTGCCCGGCCGGACCGCTGGCAACATGCGACGGGGGTTGCGCTCGTTGCGGGACTTAACCCAACATCTCACGACACGAGCTGACGACAGCCATGCACCACCTGTCTTGGCTCCTCTCGGCCACGGCGTCTCCGCCGCTTCACCAAGATGTCAAGCCCTGGTAAGGTTCTTCGCGTTGCTTCGAATTAAGCCACATGCTCCGCTGCTTGTGCGGGCCCCCGTCAATTCCTTTGAGTTTTAGCCTTGCGGCCGTACTCCCCAGGCGGGACACTTAATGCGTTGGCTGCGGCACGGGGGGATCGTCCCCCCACACCTAGTGTCCATCGTTTACGGCTGGGACTACCAGGGTATCTAATCCTGTTCGCTCCCCCAGCTTTCGCGCCTCAGCGTCAGTCGTGGCCCAGAAGGCCGCCTTCGCCACCGGTGTTCTTCCCGATATCTGCGCATTCCACCGCTACACCGGGAATTCCGCCTTCCCCTGCCAGACTCAAGCCGGCCGGTATCGGGAGCGGGCGGGGGTTGAGCCCCCGGATTTGACTCCCGACCTAGCTGGCCGCCTACGCGCGCTTTACGCCCAATGAATCCGGATAACGCTCGCCCCCTACGTATTACCGCGGCTGCTGGCACGTAGTTAGCCGGGGCTTCTTCTGCAGGTACCGTCACCTCGCGGCCTCGTCCCTGCTGAAAGCGGTTTACGACCCGAGGGCCTCCTTCCCGCACGCGGCGTCGCTGCATCAGGCTTTCGCCCATTGTGCAAGATTCCCCACTGCTGCCTCCCGTAGGAGTCTGGGCCGTGTCTCAGTCCCAATCTGGCCGGTCGGTCTCTCAACCCGGCTACCCATCATCGCCTTGGTGGGCCGTTGCCCCGCCAACAAGCTAACAGGCCGCGGGCCCATCCCTCGCCGTCTGGGCTTCGCCCGCGCCCCCATGCGGGGGCGCGGGGTCGTCCGGTATTACCCACGGTTTCCCGAGGCTGTCCCGGTGCGAGGGGCAGGTTGCCCACGTGTTACTCAGCCGTTCGCCACTGCCTCGGCGCCCGAGGGCGCTCCGGCCGTTCGACTTGCATGTGTTAGGCGCGCCGCCAGCGTTCATCCTGAGCCAGGATCGAACTCTCGGTTCGGTGCCCCCCGAGGGGGGCTCCTCTGTTTAAGTGCATCTCGAAGAAAGTTATCGGGGTGCCCCGGGGTCCGGCCCGGCCCGGCTCGCTGATCTGGATTCGCTTGGGCCCGAATCGACGTTCGTGATTGAACCTCTGTTCGAGCTTCGCTAATCTGCTGTCACTTGTCGATCTCATCGATCGCAGTATCCGGTTCTCAAGGTTCGCCGCCGCCCGCCGGGCCCGAGGCCCCCGTGCGGCGCGAGGAACAACTATACGCGGCGCCGCGCCCGACGGGGCCGGGCTTCCGCGCCTCCACGAGACGCACACA
>NZ_VUNC01000001.1 GCF_009695875.1 Olsenella porci | reverse complement strand
GGACAGGGCCTCGCCGGCAGTGGTCGCCGATTCCGGCGCCCCGCGGTGACGGGACTGGCGAATGTACGTTGGTGCGGATGGGGGCGGTTCGCTGTCTAGTCTGGTGAAATCTATCTTGACTTCAACACGCTGCACCGCCTCGGCGGTCTCCGAGCTCGCCCGCGTCGAGTGGCACAGCGTGGGCGGCGTGTGCAGGCGCGTCTACGCCGAGCTGGAGGCCGCGCGCGGCGCCTCGAGGTTCGACGGCGTGCGCCGCATCGGCATCGACGAGACGTCGTACAAGAAGGGCCACAAGTACGTCACGGTGGTCGTCGACCACGACCGCGGCTGCCTCATCTGGGCGCACGAGGGCACCGGCAAGGACGTGCTCAACCTGTTCCTCGACGAGCTCACGCGCGAGCAGAGGCGCGCCATAGAGGTGGTGACCGCCGACGGCGCGAGGTGGATAAGGCAGCTGGTCAAGCGCCGCTGCCCCAACGCGAGGTGGGTCATGGACCCCTTCCACGTGGTCCAGTGGATGAACGACGCGCTCGACGCCGTGCGCTGCGAGGAGTGGAACGCCGCCAGGGCCGCCGCCAGGGCCGCCAGGCCCAGGCCCGAGGGCAAGCGCGGCAGGCCTGCCAAAGGCGAGCTGCCGCCCGAGGAGGTCAGGGCGCTCGAGGAGGAGGCGGCCTCCATCAAGGGCAGCCGCTACGCGCTCGTGAAGAACCCCGAGGACCTCACCGACGGCCAGAGGGCGAGGCTCGAGGCGCTCAAGAAGAGGGCCGGCTCGCGGCTGGTCAGGGCCTGGGAGCTCAAGGAGGACCTGCGGGCCGTCTTCCGGGCAGCCGACGGCTCCGAGGCCGCCGAGCTGCTCGACGACTGGATGCACAGGGCCGCCTACTGCAAGATCGCCAAGGTCGTCGCCGTGGAGAAGAAGGTGCGCCGCCGGCGCGACGACATCATCGCCGCAGTCGAGCTCGGCATCAGCAACGGGCGCGTAGAGGCCATCAACAACAAGATCAAGGTGACGGTGAGGATGGGCTACGGCTTCCGCAACACCGACAACCTCGTGGCCCTGCTCATGCTCAGGTGCGGCGACTGCCAGCCCCAGCTCCCGGGTCGCCCGGTGAAGGCGAGGAAGAAGGGCGTGAAGGGAGCGAAGAGCGTTGCTGCCTAGGCTAGCCCCTTGTCACACAAACTACCGAAGCCTCAGAAAAATAGAGTTGTGGCAATCTGAACCCGCTGGGCTATCTACCCAGCGCTGCGAGAGGTGGTGCCTCACGCTCACGACCATCCGAGCGCGGCAACCTGCTGAGGAAACTCGAGTTGTGGCAATGGGACCGAGCAGAAGAGGCCCGAACGATTGCCACAACTCGATTTTTCTCAGCAAGTCAACCTTGCGCAGGGAGCAAACGTACGGAAAACCCGATGCAGGAGGGGTGATCCGTCAGTCTCAATTGCCACAACTCAAGATTCCTCAGCACTCTGCGCGCGCGACCGAGTCAGGATCCCCGCACGGTCGCCCAGAGGACAACAACGACATCCCGACGCCCCTACGCCTCGTCGCCGTCGCGCATGAAGCGGGGCGGTGCGTCGGTGCTGGAGACCTCGGCGATGTCGAGCAGCGCGTCTGCGACGGCGTCGTCCCAGCAGGGGCCGATGTGCCAGCAGGCTGCCTCGGAAGCCTCTCGCGTGGCGTTGGCCACGGCGACAGAGTTGGGTATCTCGCCCATGATCTGGAGGTCGTTCTCCGCATCACCGAAGAAGACGACCTCCTCTGGGCCAATGCTCAGGGCCTCGAGCAGGTGCCGCAGGCTCGTGCCCTTGTTGACCCCGCGAGGCAGCACGTCGAACCAGTTGGGAACCGGCGGCACCACCACGAGCTCGGGCGCGACGCGCGCCGCCTCGCGCCGCACCCAGTCCATTGCCTCGTCCTCCTCGCAGGCGACGGTCGCGGCGATCACGTCGATGTCCGGCACCTGCGAGACGATAGTCCCATTGAACTTGAACCGGCGTTCGTACGGCGCCATCTGCGCCGGCGTGGCACCCAGCACGTACGCGGGGTTGGAGAGGTCGGTCTTGGCGGGATAGACCGCCACAAAGACGCCCGGCACGGGCGCGAAGGCGTCCGCGAGACGCTGCAGGGCGTCGCGGTCGAGGTAGCGCGCCCACACCAGCTCGCCGTCCACCTTGACCTTCTTGCCATTGGAGACGATGCCCGTCTCGAAGCAGGAGTCGTCACCCGCGAAGAACCGGTGCAGCTCCTGCTCGTCCCTCCCCGTGGCGGGGCCAAACCTCACGCCCGAGGAGCGTAGCGTCGAAATCGCCCCGAGGGTCCTCTCGTCCACCCGGTCCTGGCCAAAGGGCAGGAGCGTGTTGTCCATGTCACTGAGCGCAAGCCTGATCATCTGCCGCATCCCCTCCAAGCGTCACCCAGAGCAGCATAGCATCGGGCGGCAGGACAGGGGCTAGCCCCGCTCGAGGAGGTCGGGGCGGTTGATGCGCATGAGGATCTGCTCCACGTCGAGCAGGTTCCAGAGCAGGGCGGGCGTACGGCGCCCGCGCTCGTAGACGCACACGCTGGGGTTGCCCTCCCAGAGCGGCTCGCCCAAGGTCCTGATGTCGCAGATGCGGTCGTAGGGAATCACGCGCGCCCTGCCCAGGAGCGGGACCACGCGGAGGTAGTCGGAGTGCGTCTCCACGCGGTAGCGGCCGAACATTGCCCACACCGCCCAGGTGGTCACCACGAACGAGCAGAAGAACGTGATCGCCACGGGGATGTCCACGTCCAGGAGCCCCAGGCGCTGGAGCAGGCACACGAGGATGCCCGCACCGCCCATGCAGCCCATCGCGTACACCAGCATGCGCGTGAACGTCTTGGACGCGCGGTAGGTATCGTGGTGGCTGTGGTGGCGCTCGGCGATGTCGGTGTCCGAGACGATCTGGAAGATTGCGGAGAAGATGGGAATGCCTCCGGTGATTGCGACGAGGAACGAGATGCTCATGGCCGCACCACCACCCAACGGGCCCTGGGCGCCCGGGGGAGGGGACGGCAGCAGCGCGGCGCCGCAATCGCGACGTCACGAGCCTCTTCCCCTGTCAGCCTCACGCGAGCCATCTGCACTCTCCCATCCTGCTCAAGGATGCTAGCGGAGAAATGTTGCGTGTTGTGCAAACAACATGTGTGCGGCATCAGATTTGCCGCGGGCGGCTGAGCCGGCATCTACGTTACGGAGGCATGACGCCAAGGCCACATCCCCCACACAACCCCAAGCGAGCCACCGTGCGACGGGGGCGGCAGGGGCCAACCAGTCGCGCACCAGGACGGCGGGCATGCACGCCGAGCGGGGCCGCACCCCACGGACGCGGGTGGGGGGGGCACGGGACGGTGCCTCTCCCCCATCCGCGACCGCGCACGTTCGGGGAGCGCCTCCTACGCCTGCGGGCGGGCGAACTTCGCCACCAGGTGCTGGAGGAGGTCCACCGTCTTCTCCATGCTGGGAACGGGGATGAACTCGCGCACCGAGTGGGCGTTGTAGCCGCCCGTGGCGATGTTGGGGCACGGGAGCCCACGGAAGGTGAGCTGGCTGCCGTCGGTGCCACCACGCACGGCGACGACCTTGGGCTCGATGCCGACCTCGCGATGCGCCTCCAGCGCGTTGTCAACCAGGAAGTCCAGGCCTTGGAACCTCTCGGCCATGTTGCGGTACTCCTCGCGGATGCTCACCTGGACGGTACCCTCGCCGTAGCGGTCGTTGAGGAACGCGGCGATCTTGCGCAGCGTCTCCTCGCGGGCGGCGAAGAGCTTTGAGTCGAAGTCGCGCACGATGTAGGTCAGGCGGACCGAGCCGGCGGTGCCCCTGATGTCGATGGGATGATAGAAGCCCTCACGGCCCTCGGTGTGCTCGGGACGCTCCGCCGCGGGGACCATCTGCTCAAACTCGCTCGCCACGGTGATGGCGTTGACCATCACGTCCTTGGCGCTGCCCGGGTGGACCATGACGCCCTTGATGGTGACGGTCGCCTCGCTCGCGGTGAAGGTCTCGTAGTTGAACTCGCCCAGGGCCTCTCCGTCCACGGTGTAGCACCAGGCGGCGCCAAACTCGTCGAGGTCGAGCAGAGAAGCGCCATGACCGATCTCCTCGTCGGGGACGAAGGCGATCTTGAGGGTGGGGTGCGGGAGCGTGGGGTCGCCCTGAAGCCGGGCGAGAAGCGAGCAGATCTCTGCCACGCCGGCCTTGTCGTCGGCGGAGAGGAGCGTGCTGCCGTCGCTGCACACGATGTCCTGACCCACGAACTGGTTTAGGTCGGGGACCTGCTCGGGCGAGGTGGAGACCTCGCGGCCGTCCTCCACCCCGGCGACTAGGTTGCCACCCTCGTAGTGCACCACGTGCGGCCTCACGCCCGAGGCCGGGGCGTCAAACGAGGTGTCAATGTGGGAGCAAAGGCCAAGCGCGGGAAGGCCCTCGGCACCCGCGGACGCAGGGACGGTCCCCAGCACGTAGGCATGCTCGGTCACCTGGACGTCCCGCACGCCAAGGGAGCGGAGCTCGTCTCCCAGGTAGGCAGCCATCTTGTGCTGGCTGGGGGTCGAGGGGGTCTGCGCCTCGTTCTGGGGGTCGGACTGGGAGTCGATCTGGACAAAGCGCATGAAGCGCTCGACGACGTCGGGAAGCTGCTCTTGTGCCACGTTTGTCTCCTTATGGCTCGTCGCGCGGCACGCCGCCCGGCGCACCCGCGCGGGGTTCCTGTTCAACGTGACAACTGTAGCGCAGCCTTTGACGCAACCGCGTCACGGGCCGATCCTCCTCGGCTACGACACCAGGTGGCGCCTGACCGAGACGAGCATGCGAGACGTGAGCCCGCAGCTTGCAAGGTAGCTCTCGACCGACCCGTATCCCTTGATCAGCCTCCTGCGAACCGTGCGCATGGCGCTGGCGAGCGTAAGGAGGTCGGGGTGCTCCCCGCTTCCGCGAAGGGCGTCCTCCACCAGGTCCACCGAGGCAAACGACAGCAGGTAGTCGCGCAGTATGTCATGCTCCGAGACCCTGCACAGCCCCAGAAGCAGCATGGACGTGACGCCCGTGCGGTCCATGCCCGCCGCACAGTGGAACAGGACGCAGTCCGAGGGCTCCGCCGTCGCCATGAACGAGAAGACCTGGCGCACGGCCTCGCGGTTGGAGAGCATGGCGAGGTAGCCCCCCACCAGGTAGTCGTCCATCCCGTCGCCCTCCGCAAGGTCGGAGTCGTGCATGTTGACGCTATAGAGGGAGGCGTTGTGGTAGCGCACGCGCGGGTCGTTCGCAAAGACGTCGGGCGCCCGCTTGACCTCGAACTCGCTGCGAAGGTCCACGTCCATGGTCACACCGTATGCGCGCAAGAGCCCCGCGTCGTCCTCGCTCAGCTCGTTGGTGTCACCGGAGCGCAGGAACCGGTGAGGGAGCGTTGGTCCCCACGGCGTCTTGTAGCCACAGAGCTCGCGCAGGTTGTAGCCGGTCGCGAGCCTGAGGATGCCGGTGCGCCTCTGTACTATGTCCTCGGCACTGGAACCCATGTCCCCTCTCCCCTGGCATCCCCTCGCAAACCCACGCGCACATGGTATCAGGCGTTTGTGGAATGCCACCGTCCACCGGGGGATCGCATCCGCGAGCGTGGCGGGAATGGGACGGACGGACGGGCACGGGGCGCGAGCGGCAGGTGAGAGGTGCCGCGCAACGGCGTTGCCCGCGCATTCGATGGCGCCAGCGACTCCGTCTGCGTCCCAAGAGAAGGGGCGGCGCCGGGAACCGTGTCCCGACGACGCCCCCTAGTCAAAACCGATTGGCCCTGCCTACTTGACCCCGGCCTTACGCTTGGCGCGCTCTATCTCGGCCAGCTGCTCGGGCGAGAGGCGGATGCCGTGCGACTCTCCCCCACGCTCGTTCACGATGGAATCTCCGTAAGTGCGGTGGTAGCGGCTCTCGTCCACGTAGGGTGCCACCACGTGGGTGGTGGGATCCTGCGGGTTCTGGAGCTTGAAGGAGCCACCGTTCTTGTAGTTCTCCTTTGCGACCGAGATCATGAGCTTGATTCGGTTGAGCTGGTTGACCTCGGACGCGCCGGGGTCGTAGTCGATGGCCACGATGTTGCTCTCGGGATGCATCTGGCGGAGCCGTTTGATGACCGACTTGCCCACCACGTGGTTGGGCAGGCACGCAAACGGCTGGGCGCACACGATGTTGGGCGTGCCGCTGTCGATGAGGTCCACCATCTCGGCGGTGAGGAGCCAGCCCTCGCCCATGGTGTTGCACAGCGAGAGGACCTTGGACGCCTTGTCCGCGAGCTCGAAGATGTCCTCGTAGGGCGTGAAGCGCTCAGATTCACTGAGCATCTCGTCGATGGGCTTGCGCAGCCCCTCGATCGCGTCGATCCCGATGCCATGGGTGAGCCTGGTCGCCGCCTTGGTCCCCAGCTCGTGGTTCATGTTGATCTGGTTGGACATGCCAAACAGGAAGAAGTCCATGAGGCCCGGGACGTCGGCCTCGCAGCCCTCCTGCTCAATGACCTTCACGAGCTCGTTGTTGGCCGTGGGGTGGAACTTTACCAGGATCTCGCCCACCACGCCCACGCGCGGCTTGCTGCGGTCGTTCACGAGCGGCAGCGTGTCAAAGCGGCGCACGGTGTCGCGGCACAGCTCGTAGAAGGCCTTGCGGTCGGCGCTGTGGGTCAGGAGCGTCTTGGCGCGGCTCATGAACGAGTCGTACAGGCGGTTGGCGGAGCCCTTCTCGGCCTCGTAGGGACGCGTGCGGTACAGCACCTTCATGAGGAGGTCGCCGTAGAGCAGCGCATATCCGGCCTTGAGGATGAGCTTGGGCTTGAGGATGTTCCAGCCCGGGTTCTTCTCGTCCAGTCCGCCCGCGACGGAGAGCGAGATCACCGGGATGTCCGGGTGGCCGGAGTCCTTGAGCGCCTTGCGGATGAGGCCGATGTAGTTGGTGGCGCGGCAGCCGCCGCCGGTCTGGCTGATGAGCACGGCGGTGCGGCTGAGGTCGTACTTGCCCGAGAGGACGGCCTCCATGAGCTGGCCCACCACGAGGATGGACGGGTAGCAGATGTCGTTGTTGACGTAGCGGAGGCCGATGTCCACGGCGGAGTGGTCGACGGAGGGCAGCAGCACCACGTTGTAGCCCTCGGAGCGCAGAATCGCCTCGACCATCTCGAAGTGGATGGGCGACATCTGCGGTGCCAGGATGGTGTAGCCCTCCTCCTGCATCTCCTTGGTGTAGCGGACCTTCTCGAACGCGGCACTCTTGGCCTCGCGGTACACGGGGGTGCGGCGCGAGAGGTCGGTCTGGCGTGCATGCTCAAGCGAGCCGTCCGCCATGTGCACGCCCACGGGGCCCACCTCGGTGGCAATGCCCGCGGCCGTCTCGCGCTCGAGCTCGGCGTGCTGCTCCTTGAGGGCCGCCATGAGAGAGCGCACTCGGATGCGCGCGGCGCCCAGATTGCTGACCTCGTCGATCTTGAGAACGGTGTAGATCTTGCCCGACGCCTCCAGGATCTCCTGCACCTGGTCGGTTGTGAGTGCGTCCAGGCCGCAGCCAAAGCTGTTGAGCTGGATAAGGTCGAGATCGTTCCTGCTCGCCACAAAGCGCGCCGCACGGTACAGGCGGCTGTGGTACATCCACTGGTCCACCACGCGGATGGGACGCTCGGGCCTCATCTTGTGGGCGACGGAGTCCTCGGTGAGAACCGCAAAGCCAAAGGAGTGCACCAGCTCGGGGATGGCATGGTTGATCTCGGGGTCGTTGTGGTAGGGGCGTCCGGCGAGCACGATGCCGTGGCCGTCGTGGTCCTCGATCCACTTGAGGGCGTCGTCGCCCATGCGGTGCATCTTGTCCTTGAACTCCAGGTCGGCATCCCAGGCGTAGTTGACCGCATCGTCGATCTCGCGGCGCGTGATGGGCTCGCCGCGGAAGCGACCCTTGCCGTGGCCAGCGTCCTCGGCGCGCTGCTGTGCGATGACCTCGAACAGGCGACGCTTGAGCTCCCGCTTGTTGTCGTAGGGGATGAAGGGGTCCAGGTACTCCACCTTGGGGTTGCTCAGCTCGTCCACGTTGAGCTCGAGCGACTGCGGGTAGCTCATCACGATCGGGCAGTTGTAGTGGTTGGTGGCGGTGTCGTCCTCCTGGCGCTCCCAGCGAATGCAGGGCATCCAGATGAAGTCGGGGTCCTTGGCGAGGAGGTTCATGATGTGGCCGTGGCTCAGCTTGGCCGGGTAGCACACCGACTCGGAGGGCATGGACTCAATGCCCGCCTCGTAGGTCTTCTTGGTGGTCTGGTCACTCAGCACCACGGAGAAGCCCAGCTTGGTGAAGAAGGCGTGCCAGAAGGGATAGTCCTCGTACATGTTGAGGGCACGGGGAATACCCACGGTGCCGCGCGGCGCCTCGTCGGGATCCAGGCATGGACGGTCAAACAGGAGCTTGTTCTTGAGCTCGAACAGGTTGGGGGCGTCGTTCTTGGCCTTCTTGGAGCCGCCAGCGCCCTTCTCGCAGCGGTTGCCCGTGATGAAGCGGCGCCCGTTGCTGAAGCTGTTGACGGTCAGCAGGCAGTTGTTGGAGCAGCGCCCGCAGTGGACGTTGGTGTGCTTGACCTTGAGGTTGTCGATCTCGTCGCGCGAGAGGATCGTGGAGATGCCGTTGGCGCCAGCGCGGTCGCGGGCAAGGAGGGCGGCACCAAAGGCGCCCATGGTCCCGGCGATGTCGGGACGAATCACCTCTCGCCCGGTGAGAAGCTCGAAGGCGCGCAGCGTGGCGTCGCTCATGAAGGTGCCACCCTGCACCACCACGTACTTGCCGATCTGGTCGTAGTCGCGCAGCTTGATGACCTTGAACAGCGCGTTCTTGATCACCGAGTAGGAGAGGCCCGCGGCGACGTCGCCGATGGTGGCACCCTCCTTTTGGGCCTGCTTCACGCGGGAGTTCATGAACACGGTGCAGCGGCTGCCCAGGTCGATGGGGTGCTCGCCGTGAACGGCCGCCTTGGCGAACTCCTGGACGCTCATGCCCATGGAGTCGGCGAAGTTCTGGATGAACGAGCCACAGCCCGAGGAGCAGGCCTCGTTGAGCATGATGTGCTCGATGACGCCACCCTTGACCTGCAGGCACTTCATGTCCTGGCCACCGATGTCGAGGATGAACTCGACGTCGGGCACAAAGGACTTGGCGCCGCGGAGGTGCGCAACGGTCTCGATCTCGCCGGAGTCGGCCTGGAGCGCCTCGATGAGGATGCCCTCGCCATAGCCGGTGGTGGTCACGTGGCCGATGGTGCAGTCACTGGGCAGGTGGTCGTAGATGTCGTCCATGATCTTGCGCGCGGTGCCCAGCACGTCGCCGTTGTTGTTGTCGTACCAGGTATAGAGGAGCTGGCCGTCCTCCCCCACCACAGCTGCCTTCATGGTGGTGGAGCCGGCGTCGAGGCCGATGAACACGCGCCCATGGTACTTGGTGAGGTCGCCCTTGGGGACCACCTGCCTGTCGTGGCGCTCCTTGAACTCGCGGTAGTCCTCCTCGGTGGCAAAGAGCGGGTCGAGACGCGCGACCTCGGAGCCCTGCGTGCCCCTGAGGTTGTCGAGCGCCGTGATGACCTGCGCAAAGGTAACCTGCTTGTCAGACTCGCCGGCAAGCGCTGCACCGGTCGCGACGAAGAGGTGGGCGTTCTGGGGGATCACGCGGTGCTGCTCGTCCAGGTCGAGCGTGACGTAGAAGCGCTTGCGCAGCTCGGAGAGGTACTGCAGCGGGCCGCCCAGGAAGGCGACGTAGCCGCGGATGGGGTGACCGCAGGCGAGGCCCGAGACGGTCTGGTTGGCGACCGCCTGGAAGATGGAGGCTGCCACGTCCTCGCGCGCGGCGCCCTCGTTGAGCAGGGGCTGGACGTCAGACTTGGCGAAGACGCCACAGCGGCTGGCGATGGGGTAGATGTGCTGGGCGCCCTTGGCAAGCTCGTTGAGGCCGCCAGCGTCCGTCTCCATGAGGGAGGCCATCTGGTCGATGAAGGCGCCCGTGCCGCCGGCGCAGGTGCCGTTCATGCGCTGCTCGATGCCGTTGTCAAAGTAGATGATCTTGGCATCCTCGCCACCCAGCTCGATTGCGACGTCGGTCTGGGGGATGAGCGTCTCGACTGCGCGCTTTGAGGCGATGACCTCCTGCACGAACTCGAGGTCGAGCCAGTTCGCCAGCAGCATGCCGCCGGAGCCGGTGATCGAGACGCGCATGCTGGGGTCGCCGATAACGGACTCGGCGCGCTCGAACAGGGCGCGCGCGGTGGCCCGGACGTCGGTGTGGTGACGCTCGTAGTTGGCGTACACCAGCGTGTCGTTCTCGTCGATCACGGCAAGCTTGACGGTGGTGGAGCCCACGTCGATGCCAAGGCGCAGGTGAGCGTGGCGCAGGTCTACGGGGTTCTTGGGGTACAGCTCGGCCCCACGCTGGGCGAGCTCGATGCCGCGGTTGGCGCGAGCCTGCTCCCTGTTGGACTCGGGGTAGTTAGTCATGGTCCGTCTCCTTCATGTCAAGCATGTCAAGGCAAATGGCGTTGACGTCAAACTCCAGGCTCTTGCCGTATAGGTCGCCCGGGCGCACGAACATGAGCGCCGTCATCAGGCGCGCCATGGCGGGCACGGACTCCTCCATGCCGGTGGCAAGCCAACGTTCGAGGACGCCGACCTCCGCCGAGATGGCGAAGGTGAGGTAGTAGTCGAAGAAGGGAATGGCCCGGACGTCCAGGCCGTCGAGGGCGCGGTCCTGCACGGTCTCGCGAGCCATGCGCTTGACCCTCTGCGAGAACGCGGGGTCGCCCCCCTCCCCCAGCAGCGGGCGAAGGTACGGGCGCTCGGCGAAGTAGGTGAGAATTTCAACCGATCCCGGGCAGGGGCGGAAGTGCGAGATGGCATCCTCGAGCTGGTCGAGGGAGGCGCAAGCAAGGTGCTCCACCAGGGGGCGGAGGTCCGCGATGGTCTCGTCCTCGATGGCGTTGACGAGGTCGGGGATATCCTTGAAGTGGGAGTAGAAGGTGCGGCGCGTAACGCCGGCGCGGTCGCTCACCGCGGTGACGGTCACCTGGGAGAGGTCGCCCGCCGCCTCGATCTCGGCGGCGAGGGCGTCGCGCAGCGCTCGCCGTGTGCGCTTGCTACGCCGGTCGAGCTGGCCGGTCGACACTTGCGTCCCCCTCGCCTGGACCGCCTCCGACGCCGTGTCTCGAAGTGCTGGTCGCATGATCTGTGGGTCTCCGTTTCTTCACATCGTGTGCAGTTTTGCACAGCGCGTGAAGTATTGCACAACGTGAGAAGGAATTCTGCCCTCGAAACGACCATTCGTGGGGAGACACAATCGCTTCACAGTGGGGCATGCACCATGTCGGAAATCACGTACGGCGTGTACACGCGAGACGGAATTTCGGACGGAGCCCGTTTGTCAACGTCCGCGCGGACGGCGCCGATACTCGGGAACGGAGCGACGCCCTCCCCCGAGTGGCCCGTCCCATGGAGGAGCGCTCCTCTCGCCCCGTTGCTGCATCTCTCCTCTTCTTAGGCTCTTAGAGGCCTCTCGAGGTGGATAAACGGGGCCGACCCCGCGAACGCGCGGAACCGGCCCCGATGAAAGGTAACGCATCCGCCGCCAGGCTCAGTGAAGAAACCTACTTGACCACGTTTCCGTCGGCATCATACCGGTAGAACCCCTCGCCGACCGCGATGCCCGTCTTTCCCTCGTCCACATAGCCCTTGAGCAGCGAGACCATCTGCCCCGCGGGAGACGTTGGGTCGTCAGCGCCCGGCTGCATTGAGATGATCTTGAGCGCGAGGGGCAGGCCGACCTTGTCAATCTTGCGGAAGGGGGTCTGGTCGGGGGTGGCCCCGGTGTCAAGCTCCCAGCACAGGTCGACCGTCGCCGGGTCGGTCACACCTGTCGCCACCAGGTACAGTGCTGCCTTGAACCAGGGGATCAGCAGCGTGTTGAGGATGTAACCCGGTTGCTCCTTGTTGAGCTTGAGCGGGACCATGCCAATTGCGTGGGAGAATTGCTCGGCCAGCCGGAACGACTCGTCGCTGGTGCGGTCGTGGCGCATGAGCTCCGTGAGGTTGTTGCGCCAGATCTGGTTGGCAAAGTGGAGGGTCATGTAGCGGTCGGGGCGACCGGTGGAATCCGCGAACGTGCTCGGCAGGAACGTGGACGAGTCGGTGAGGAGCAGCGTCCTCTCGGGCAGGTGGCTCGATAGCCGCTCGTAGAAGTCACGCTTCTGGTCGGGGTCCTCGTTGATGCACTCGATGACCACGTCCGCGTCGCCAAACGCCTGGTCCATGTCGGTCACGAGGCGGATGTGCAAGAGTCTCTCCCCCGCCTGCTCCTTGAGCTGGTCAATCTCCTCGTCTGTGAGGTCGCGGTCGTCGGAGAGGCCACGGCAGTACTGGCTGCGATCCGCCTTCCAGGCGTCGAGCGCCGCGAGGATCTGACGGCGCACCGCCTGAAGGCGCGGCTTGGCACGTTCGACGGAGGCCTCGCTCCTAAGCCAGACGGTGGTCTCGAAGCCCTTGTACGCGACCATCGACGAGATCTGGCTTCCCTCCGTCCCGCACCCCGCAATGGTGACCCTCTTGACGTCGCTGATGTCCATCCCGACCGCATCCTTTCGAATGGTTGGCGTTGCCGGTGCGCGAGGGGCGACCTCACGCGCTCTGACCACCGTGCACGGTATGCCCGCAGGCGCGTGCGCAGGGGAGAAAATCGGCAGATGGAGCCGTAACAATGCGCGGTGGGCGGGAGCTACCGCGACAGAAACCCGTCCAGGCGGGAGAGCGCCAGGTCGTACCGCTCGGCCTCGTGCTGCATGTGGCTTCCCGGCCCAACCTCGAACGCGACCTCGCAGCCGCATTCCCGCAGAATCCTGGCGCACGCGCCCATGTCGTCCTCGACCGAGCGCAGCATAGGCTGCGGGGCATGCTTCTCTCGGCTGCCAACGGAAAGGAAGGCAAAGCGCCCCGATAGGCCCGTCCCCGGCGCCGTGCAGACCGCGCGCAGGTGGTCGACCCACCCCGGGTACCACACCGAGCCGGAGATGCACCCGCACGCGTCAAAGCACCCGGCATGAGCGAACGCATACAGCGAGAACAGCCCTCCCAGCGAGTACCCGCAAACCGCCCGGCGAGAAGGCGAGAGGTGCCACCCCCGCTCCAGCGAGGGCATCGCGTTGGCAGTCAGCCACTCCAGGGTCGCGGCGGCGCGGCCGCCGTAATCCGGGCGCCCACGGAAGGCCGACTCCGCCGGCCAGGGCGTGAGGTTGTCTCCCCAGTCCCCCACCGGCACGCGCACGATGCTGGATGTCCGCCCTGCCGCGACGCGCGCGAGGTCGAACGGGAACTCGGGCGCGTCTATCACGTAGATGACGGGTCCGGTCGGGCCGCCGGCGCCGGGGAACAGCTCAGTGTCGGCGCCATCCTCCCAGACAGGCCGTCCGCCCTCCTCGGGACGTCCCTCGTCCGCCGCGCCATTCCGCAAGAGGCCAACGGATGCGGTCGCGTCCCTGTTGCCCCGATCCTCTCTCCCCGTCATGGCATCCCCTCTCGCCCGCCTCACCCATCATCCCATCATGTCCCGACAGCGCGCCGCACCCCACCCCGCATGCGGCGGCACATTCGTCACGCATGCCGTTTAAGGAATCTTATGGGATATGCGCCTGCGGTGCTTCGACATCCCCAAGGGAGTCGGCGCGCGCCGCACCAGATAGAATCCAAGCAACCGCGGGCTAACCCACCATCCACAAGAACGTGCCTCTGCCGGACAAACCTTGGCGCGACGCGGTACGGGGAAATGGGGTCCACCATGACTCGCGGTGACGGCCACCTTGGTGGCGAAAAGAGCCTTACGAGAAGGTCGTTCCTGCTCGCCGGCCTGATGGGTGCCGCGAGCCTGGCGGGCTGCTCGTCCGTCCCCGCACTCCCGATGGCTGGTGGCTCGGACGGGACGACCTCCCCCACGGGGGGATCGGCCCACGGCGATGGAGCCGCCGTCACCATCGACGAGGCCGCATGGCGCTATGACCGGGACAACGACATCTACTACCAGATCGGCGTCCGCTACTGCGCAAACCCTGCCGCGTCCGAATACGAGTCGATGGCAATCTACGTACCCGGCGCGTACTTCGTCGGCACGAGCAACGGCAACGGAACCTACACCTGCCACGTGGACGAGTCCGCGACGGTGGGTGCCTACGCGGCATCCGCCGCACCCGTGGTGATCCCCGTGAACACCGCGGGCTACTCCGCGCAGAGGGCACCCGCCTCCTACGAGCCGGACGGCCTCGCCGAGTACCTTGAGGCGGGGCTGGTCTACGTCTACGCCGGCTGTCGCGGTCGCAACAACGGGACGAACCCGGACGGAACCGCGTTCGCAGGCGGCGCACCATGGGGCGTCACCGACCTCAAGGCAGCCGTGCGGTGCCTGCGCTACAACGCCGGCTCCATCCCCGGGGGAGCCAAGCGCGTCTTCACCTTTGGGCACTCGGGCGGCGGGGCGCAGAGCTCGCTCATGGGAGCCACGGGGGACTCCGCGCTCTATACCCCCTACCTGCAGGCGATCGGCGCCGTGCTCACCGACGACTCCGGGACTAGCATCAGCGACGCAATCACCGGCTCCATGTGCTGGTGCCCCATCACCGCGCTCGATATCGCGAACGAGGCCTACGAGTGGATGATGGGACAGTTCTGCGCCAGCGGGACGAGGGCGGGCGGAACGTGGACCGCGCTCTTCTCCCATGACCTTGCCCGCAAGTTTGCCGGCTACATCAACGACCTCGGCATCACCGACGTCGACGGCAACACGCTCACGCTGCAGGAGGGCGGGGAGGGAATCTACACCTCGGGCAGCTACTACGACCAGGTGAAGTCCGCGATCGAGACGTCGCTCAACAACTTCCTCCAAGACACGCGATTCCCCTATACGCCCGACTCCAGGTCGATGGCGGACGGCGGGTTCGCGGGAGGTGGAGGGACGGGAGAGAGGACCGCGGGCACGGATGGCGTGGACTGTGCCGTGATGCACGTTGCCTCCGCAGCGACCGAGGACGACAGCCCGTCGGACGGGAACGAACCAGTCACCTACGACACGGCGGAGGACTACATCGCCTCGCTCAACTCCGACACCGAATGGATTGCCTACGACCCCTCGTCCAACACGGCAACCATCACGAGCGTGGGCGAGTTCGTGCGGCACCTCAAGCGCACCTCCAAGGACGTGGGAGCCTTCGATGCGCTGGACAGAAACCGCGCCGAGAACTTCCTGTTTGGCAACTCGCATGCGGACGCCCTGCACTTTGACCCCATCATGTCCGGCCTGCTCGAAAGCGAGAGGGACAAGTACGCGTCATGCGATGACTATCAATCGGACTACGTGAGCGCCTACGCGGGTGACATGGACAACACCGACGGCCTAGGAACCAAGAGCTCCGTGCGTCAGGACATGTACAACCCCATGTACTTTGTGGCAGAGGGGCTCGACGGATACGGGAGCTCGACGCCGGCGCCGCACTGGCGCATCCGCACGGGGATACAGCAGGGCGACACGTCGCTCACCACCGAGCTCAACCTCGCCCTGGCACTGAGGGCAAACCCGGCGGTCAAGGACGTTGACTTCGCCACCGTGTGGGAGCAGGCGCATACGACCGCGGAAAGAACGGGGTCGAGCACCGAAAACTTCATCTCGTGGGTCAGGGACTGCTGCTCGTAGGTCGGGTGCCTCCAGGCGAGAGGCGCGGGCAGGCGAAGACCTCGTGACGCCGGCGGGATGGGCATCTGAGCCAGGCGGTGCTTGTCTCTCCCCTTTCCTTTCTCTGGTACATTCCTTACAAGTCTCGCGGATGGTATCGCAATACTGCTGAGAGGAAATGTCCTGCCCTGGCTGGGGCGGCATCGCCGCAAGGCTTTGACGGCGATGCGACCGGGGGCGACAAACGCCCAGACCAACACGGAGGTGCGCGTGAGCCACTTTGGCCTCAACAACGAAAGGTACTCGACTATTAGCCGCTATGTCATCGCGACGGCCATCGTCCTGGTGCTCGTCGTCAATGTGGGCATCTACCTACCACAGATTGGGAAGGCGCTGGGAACCGCGGGCGCATGGGTCCTCGCGATCATGAACCCGCTCGTCATCGGCGGGCTGGCGGCGTGCCTCCTGTGGCCGGCGGTCACGCGAGTCGACTCCTCGCTCGCCCGCGTTGGCATCCTCCCGCGGTCGGACGGCGCCCGGCATGCGCTGTCGGTCGTCATCGTGGTGCTGGTCGTCGCAGGACTGGTCACCGTGATCGTCTCGGCAATCCTCGCGTTTGTGACCAACAGCATCCGGTCGATCTCGTTTGGCAACCTCGCCGAGCTGGTGGGCTACATCAAGAGCAGCATGTCCCTGGCGTTCCAGGGAATCGAGAAGGCAGCGCTGTCCCTGGGTGCCAGCCAGGCGGACGTGGACGCCGCGCTCGGTAGCCTCCAGCACATCTTTGCCACGTCTGGCGGAAACCTGGGGCAGACCGTGACCTCGAGCTTTGACGCGGTAAAGGACTTCCTCTCGAACACGGTGCTCGCGACGGTGATCTGCGTCTACTTTCTGATCGATGCCCGGAACCTGGCAGACTACTGGCGCCGGGCGCTCGACTCCATGCTGGGCGAGAACGCCTACGGACACCTGCAGACGTTTGCCGACGACGTCCGCCGCGCGTTCACGGGATACATGCGCGGTCAGTTCATCGATGCCCTGCTCATGGGCATCGCGGTCACCATCTCGCTGTCGGTGGTGGACGTTCCGTACGCGGTCCTCATCGGCATCGCCACGGGCATTGGCAACCTCATCCCCTACGTGGGGCCCATCGTGGCATACGCCGCCACGGCCCTCTCGTGCCTGATTGGTGCCGACCTCACCACGTTCGTGGTTTCGGTCATCGTGCTGGCGGTGATCCAGTTTGTGGACGGCCAGATCGTGAACCCCAAGATCCTGTCAGACTCCGTGGAGGTCCACCCCATCGTCGTGATCGTCGCGCTCATCGTTGGCGGCAAGGTGGGCGGCGTGCTTGGCATGTTCGTGGCCGTGCCGTGCGCCGCTCTGGTCAAGATTTACTTCGAGAGGTTCGTGGCGTGGCGGGCGTCGAGGCTCTCGCACCGCGGGGACGAGGGGCCTGTGGGCGACTCCCAGGACGCAAGCCAGCCCGCAGATAATGGCAAGGCCGACGGGGCAACGATACCCGCGAATGACTGATTCGCGAGCCGGGGGTGGCGCTTCTCTCCCCTGGCCATGACACATGGGAGAGACGGCGGTTGGCGGTTCCCACACGCGCAGGGCTCCATGAGACTCGGAGGCTCTTCGAGAAAATGGCCGCCGTCCGACTACTCCGCCACGCACTCGAACCTGCCGCGAATCCCCGCTTGACCCTCAAGTCGCTTGAGGCCTTACCATCTCTGTCAGAAAGTCAGGGCCAACGGAGAGGAGGAGGCTAGCATGGGAGCAGGGCGGAGCGAGGAGTCCTACACGGTCGGGCAATTTGCCGAGCTTACAGGGACCAGCGTGAGTGCGCTCCACCACTACGAGCGGTGCGGGCTGATCCATCCCCGCCGCCTCGCGAACGGTTATCGCGTGTACGGCCACGAGGAGGTGGACCGCATGCAGCAGGTCCTTCTCTATCGCGAGCTTGAGATGGGATTACCCGAAATCCGCCGGATTCTGGACAGCCCCGACTTCGACAGGCGGGAGGCCCTCGCGTCACACCTCGCGGGACTCAGGGTGCGGCGGAACCACCTGGACGGGGTCATCAGGAGCGTGGAGCGATCGCTCGCAGAGATGGACGGAGGTGCGCCGATGCGCGCGGAGGAGAAGTTCGAGGCGTTTAAGCGGGGGCTCGTCGACCAGAACGAGGAGCGCTACGGGGCAGAGGCTCGCGAGCGATGGGGCGACGAGGCGGTCGATGCGTCGAACGAGCGGTTCATGGGGTTGAGCGGCGAGGACCTGAAGCGAGCCAACGAGCTTGAGGCAAAGGTGCGGGACGAAGTAGTCGCGGGCCTCGCAGACGGTGACGCAGACGATGCGCACGCCCGAGCGGCAGTGCAGGCGCACGCGGCGTGGCTCAGCCTCTTCTGGCCCGAGGGAGCCTACTCCCCCCAGGCGCATCGCTCGCTGGCACAGATGTACCTTACGGACGAGAGGTTCCTCGCCTACTACGACGCCTGGGCACCCGACGCGGGCAGGTTCCTTGCGAGCGCGATCGAACGTCTTGCCTAGGGGCTGCTGAGGAAAACCGAGCTGTGGCAGTCCCCTAACCCGTCCGGCGGGGTCCCCGACGAAGTCTGCTGAGGAAAACCGAGTTGTGGCAATAGCGAGGCACGGAAGAGGGCGCCTTTGCCACTGATCCACCGATTTCCTCGGTGATAACGGCTTTCGGATTGCCACAACTCAAGATTCCTCAGCACCTTCGGCGCTCGGGTCCCGCCCACCTCACTTGGGACTGCCACAACTCAAATTTTCTCAGCAGCACTCGCCCGTGTCGGGCACCCACAGCTGGTGGCACATCCCCTGATCAGACCCCCATGCAGTTCAATAAGATTTGGCGCGGTTAGACCCACCCTATCCACGTCAATCCTTACGAAACTTCAAGTTCAATCAAGCTTGACGCGTTTAGGGCACCCAAAACGCGCGTTTCTTTACGAGACGGGGAGGCACCACGCGATTAGGAGGGTGAGGAAGCAACCTCCGCCAAAGCCCGCATTCCACGGTGGGAATGTCGGACGAATGCACGCTCGTCCCCATCGTATGCATGAATCTACATTTATTTCAACTCGTATCGCTGGTTTGCGAATTTAGTTCATTTCCAAATCCATTTTGTTACGGATGTCGAATGTGGTCCCCAGTGTGGCCGCAACGACAATAGAACTAACTCAGCGCACGGAGACACCGGGCGTCAGGTGCAAGCAACAAGGGACGGAGACACTAGCATGAAGGCAAACCTTTCTCGTCGCGACTTCCTCGCCGTCTGTGGCCTTGGCCTCACGGCCGGTCTTGTGGGTTGCGGTTCCACCTCCGGTAGCTCCAGCAGCACGGGCTCAAGCTCGAGCTCTGACTCCTCCGCGTCTGACTCCTCCAGCTCCTCGACCGACTACAACCTGGTCAACGACGGCAAGCTTACGATGATCAGCAACTTCAACTTCCCGCCGTTCGTCTCCATTGATCCCGACAGCAAGGACTTTGTTGGCTTTGACGTGGACATGTACAAGGAGATCTGCAAGAGGCTCAACCTGGCAGAGAACATCCTCCCCTCCGTCCAGTTCGACACCATCGTCCCCACCATCAAGCAGGGTGGCAAGGCCGACATCTCGCTGGGCGCCATCACCATCACCGACGACCGCAAGGAGGAGGTCGCGATGAGCGACCCCTACCTGGACTCCAACCAGTCCATCGTGGTGAAGAAGGGTGCCTCGGCGACCACGCAGGACGCCCTCAACGCCGATGGTATGCAGATTGCCGTGCAGTCCGGAACCACTGGCGAGGACTGGGCCAAGGAGAACCTGCCCAACGCCACCATCGTGCCCCTGGACGACATCATCCAGGCCATGACCGGCGTGCAGAGCGGCCTCTACAACGCCTGCGTCGCCGACCTGCCCGTGACCGAGTACGAGATCAAGATCGCCTATTCCGACCTCGAGATTCCCGACGGCGGCGAGATCCCCACGGGCGAGCAGTACGGCGCGGTCATCAACAAGAACAACACCGCCCTGCTCAAGGCTGTCAACAAGGCGCTGAAGGACATCAAGGCGGACGGCACGCAGGACACCATCGAGAAGACCTGGTTCGGCTCCGTCATCTCCTCCTCATAGCCACAAGATCGACCTCCCTTCCGTCGGTACTCCCAGTCTCCAACGCCGACGGAGCCGATAGGGCCCGCGACATTGTCGTGGGCCCTATCGTTATTTATAGAATATGCAAATACTTGGCTGTTTATTCGCTTTCTTTTACGTTTTGAGTCTTTCTTATAACTTTTAAGTTACGTTGGACGCGACACCGGCGCCCACCCTAAAAGCAAGCGGCACAATGCACTCAACGCACGGAGCAACCCCCGGGCGCGCAACTGACAGCCAAGCAAATAGGGACGACGAGGGATGGTGGGAGCCATGACAGCTTCGAACGAGAGGAACATCACCAGGAAGGAATTTGTGAAGGGGGCCGGCTCTGCACTCGGAATGGCGTTTGCGATGGGCCTTGCCGGCTGCAGCTCGGAAGGCGGCTCTAGTTCGGCCTCGTCCTCGTCGGCCTCGTCCTCGGATTCCGCCGCCGCAGCAGACTCCAGCGCGTCGGGCGCCAGCGAGTACATCCTCGTGACCGAGGGCAAGCTCACAGGCGTCTCGGACATGGCGTATCCCCCGCTCGAGTCCATCCCAGACGGCTCCACCACGCCCGAGGGCTTCGAAATCGACATGATGGACGCCCTGGCGAAGAAGCTCGGCCTAGAGATGACATGGCTCTCGCCCACCAAGTTTGACACGATCATCCCCATGATCAAGCAAGGCGGCAAGGCCGACGTGGGCGTCTCCGCCTTCACGATCACCGACGAGCGCAAGGAGGAGATCGACTTCACCGAGTCGTACCTCGACTCCAACCAGGGCCTGGTGACCCAGAAGATCGCCACCGACAAGACCCAGGAGGCGCTGGACAAGAGCGGCAAGAAAATTGCCGTGCAGTCCGGCACCACCGGCGAGGACTGGGTGAAGGAGAACCTGCCCAACGCCACCTGCGTCCCGCTCGACGACGCAATTCAGGCCATGACCGGCGTGCAGAGCGGCCTCTACAACGCCTGCGTGATCGACCTGCCCGTTGCCAGCTACATGTGCACCAAGTCGTACACCGACCTGACCGTCGCCATCTCCATCGCCACGGGCGAACAGTACGGCATCGTCGTGAGCAAGAAGAACACCAAGCTCACCAAGGACCTCAATGCCGCCATCGAGGAGATGAAGTCGGACGGCAGCCTGGACGAGCTGGAGAAGAAGTGGTTCGGCACCACGATCTAGGGTTCGGACGTCCAACGCCAGGGCCCCGCGAGAGTGCACGCAACCTCCCGCGGGGCCCTCTTCTCCCAACCAGGCGAGAGGGGCGATGCATCCGACCCGCAGCCCCCTCCGCCAGGATCGACCGCTACACCAGACCCGCCACCTGCATGAGCGGAACCAGCACGAAGGGCACGAACGCCGCCGGGAGCATGTTTGCCACCTTGATGTTGGTCACCTTGAGAAGGTTGGTGCCCACCGCAAACAGCAGGAGCGACCCCGTGCATACCACCTGCGTGATGACCGCCTTGGTGACCACGCTCCCCAAGAGCGCCGCCAGCGCGGAGAGCACACCCTCGTAGGCGAGAAGCGACAGCCCGCAGAACGGCACGCCAATGCCCATGGTCGCCGCGAGGGGCACGCAGACCACCAGGTCGATGAGGCCCTTGGCCACGAGTGTGGAATGGTCCAGCTGGATTCCGCTCTGGATGGAGCCCATGATCGCCATCGCGCCCGTGCACGTGAAGAGCGTTGCCGCGACGAAGCCCTCGCTAAAGCTCCCCAGGCGCTCCGACCCGGCAAAGCGCTCGTTGAGCCTGCGCTGCACCCGCTGTCCAAGTCGGTGGACGTGGCCGTCGATGTCCAGCCGATAGCCAATCAGGCACCCCAGCGCCATCGCAAGGGTGACCACGATCACGCTGCCACCGTTGACCATGCCCTGGACGCCCACCAGCACCACGGCAAGGCCCTGGCCCTTCAGGAGGAAGTCGCCCAGGTCGTCCGAGACGCGACCCTTGAACAGCAGGCCGATGATGCCGCCGGCGGCAGCCTCCAGTCCATTCACCAACGCACCCAGCAGTATCACGACAACCCCCAACAGACGACCTTACACACGGTGGAACAGCATATCCCCCAGGGAGACGACATGCCAGCGGGATGGGCAACGGGCGAGAGGAACTCCCCTCTCCCCCGTCGCCCGGAACGCCTGGCGCTAGTCGCCCAGCAGCTCGATGAGGTCCTCCTTGCGGAGCGACCCCAGGCTCATGCCGCCACCCGTGCCCACGACCTGGTCGGCAAGGTCGCTCTTGGCGTCCTGCAGCGCAAGGATGCGGTCCTCGATGGTGTCGCGTGCGATCACCTTGTACACGGTCACGTCCCTGGTCTGGCCAATGCGGTGCGCGCGATCGGTGGCCTGGTCCTGCGCGGCAGCGTTCCACCACGGGTCGGCGTGCACGACCACGGACGCGCCCACCAGGTTGAGCCCCGTGCCGCCCGCCTTGAGCGAGATCAGGAACACCGGGGTGTCGTCGGCGTTGAAGGCGTCCACCAGCTCAAGGCGACGCCGTTTGGGCGTGGCACCCGTGATGGTGTAGTAGGGCACGTCCCTCTTGTCCAGCTCATCCGCGATGATGTCCAGGTAGCTGGTGAACTGCGAGAACACGAGCATCTTCTGCTGGGCGTCCACCACCGAGTCCACCAGGTCCATGATGGTCTGGAGCTTGCACGAGGGGCCATCGTAGTCCTCGTAAAGCAGGCGGGGGTCGCAGCAGATCTGGCGCAGGCGCGTGAGCTCGGCGAGCACCTGCAGCTTCTGTGTGCCAAACGAGTCGTCGTCGCCCTTGCTGAGCGAGAGGCGCAGGGCCTGCTCGTGCGCCAGGTACAGGCTGCGCTGCTCGCCCTCCATGCGCGCGTACACCACCTGCTCGAGCTTGTCGGGCAGGTCGCGGAGGACGTCGGCCTTGAGCCTTCGCAGCACGAAGGGGCCAACGGCCTCGCGCAAGCGCTCGGCCACCTCGTCGTCACCCTCCGAGATGGGTGTCTCGTAGCGCTCGCGGAAGCGGTCGTAGGAGCCCAGGAGCCCGGGCATCAGGAAGTCGAAGATGCTCCAGAGCTCGGACAGGCGGTTCTCGATGGGCGTGCCCGTGAGGGCAAAGCGGTGCTGGGCGTCGAGCGCCTTCACGGCTCGGGCGGCAAGGGTCTCGTGGTTCTTGATGTACTGGGCCTCGTCCAGCACCTCACACCAGAGCGGCATGCGCGCCCAGCTCTCCACGTCGCGGCGCAGGAGGTCGTAGGAGGTCACGTAGACCTCGTGCGACTCCCCGCGCACGCGGGATCGCTCCGGGACGGTCCCCGCCACCACCGCGACGTCCAGCTGGGGGGCAAACTTCTCCAGCTCCGCCTGCCAGTTGTACACCAGCGAAGCGGGGCAAACCACGAGGGTGGGGCCGCTCCCCCTGCGTGCAAGCAGCAGCGAGATGAGCTGCACCGACTTGCCCAGGCCCATCTCGTCGGCAAGGATGCCGCCAAAGCCCATGTCGCACAGGGCGCTCAGCCACTGGAAGCCCACGACCTGGTACGGGCGCAGGCTCCCTCGCAGACTGGCTGGAAGCTGGTAGCGCGAGGGGTCCACGGAGCGGAACGACTCCACGTAGTCGCGGAACGAGGCGTCCTTCTCCTCGTCCCCCATGATCGAGTCGAGCAGGAAGGCCTTGTACGACGGAACGCTCACGTGACCTCGTGCGAGATCACGTGACGAGAGGCCCAGCTCCTCGGCCAGGCGCTCCGTCTCCCCCAGGTCAAGCTTGGAGAGGTCCAGAAACGACCCGTCGCGCAGCCGGTGGAAGCGACGGCGCTTGCGGTAGCTCGAGAGGAGCGCGTACAGCTCGTCGAGCGGCAGGTCGGTGGCCGAGACGGACAGGTCTATGAGGTTGGAGCGCACCGACAGCTTGAGTCTGACCTCGGGCTTGGAGCGGTTGAGGAGGTGGTCGAACTCGGGCGTGGTGTAGACGGAGCCGATGCGGGAGAACTCCGGCACGCCCTCGAACATCAGCCGAGCGATCGCCACGTCGGCCTTTGCGGGGATGGTGGCCATGGCACCCTCCCCAACCGTGAGGTAGCGCTGCGCGAGGCGGCGCGCGTCCGTCTCGGCCGCGATGTCCCTCCCCACGTCCAGCTGCTGCCCCAGTTCGCGGGCGAGGACGTGGTAGCGCCTCTCGCCATACACCGCCTGGACGTCGCAGGTCACGCCCACGTCACGGAAGTCGAGGTAGAACTCCAGCTTGCAGGGAACGGGACGGAGGCGCGCGACCTCCTCCGGAACGCTCACGCTCATGGCATGCTCGAGCTGCGGGAGCAGCGTCGCGGCAAAGCGTGGCGCATCCTTTTGCGAGAGGGTCAGGTGCGGCGTGGTGCTGTCATAAACGCCGGTGAGGAACGTCGCCTGCGCGGCAAGGGCAGGCGTGCAGCGAAACAGCGTGCCCGACTGCACGGCATACAGGTGCGACCCACCGGAGAAGAACTCGGCTTTCCCACGGCGCACCAGCTCAAAGCCGTCGTCGCCCGCCTCCACCACGTTCAGGGCGACGTTGGGGTCGCCGTCGCGCACGGTGACGGTGCGACGCTCGCTCGACTGGGAGGAGGACTCAAACACGAGCTCGCCGTCCAGCATGACCTGCAGCAGGTCGTCCACCTCGGGGCCCGAGAGGCGCAGCTCGCGACCCGGCATGGCGGAGGACTGGCCGCTCGAGGCGTACACACGGCCGTACATGCGCTCCGACGCGTAGGAGCGCCGGTTCTGCACGCAGCGCGCGAGAAAGTCGAGAAGCTCGCGCGAGCGCGGGTCGAAGGCGTCCGGGTCATGGACGAACGCCAGCTTGCGGCCATACTCGCGGAACGCCCTGTTTGAGACGTCGGCCACGAGGTCGCTCAGGCTGCGCACAACGTACGCCCCGCGCGAGCCGCACACGCGCAGCCTCAGGAACATGTCACGGTCGTGGACGAGTGTGGGCTCCAGGCGGATGCCCCCCGGAGGCTCGGGGGTGGCGGTGCCCACGCGGGGGCGGGCGGCAAGGGCGACGCGGTCAAGGTACTCCCCCAGCACGGTGGACGTGCTCGCATGCTGGAGCCGGTCATAGCCTCGGTACTTGGAGGGGTCGCGGTTGAAGTCGAGCGCAAGGGCGATGCTGTGCTTGCACGGGCCGGGATAGCGCGCCGCCGCCGGGCAGGTGCAGTCAAAGTCCAGGACGGTGTCCGCAGCCTCGTCGAACTCGATGCTCGCGTCGTAGTGGTCCGCGTACCCCGACGACGACGCCACCTTGCCCCTGAGCCTGGTGACGCCCCCGTCGTACGAGCACTCCCGGTCGCGAATGCTCGCGCCACGCTGGGCGATGATGCGACCACGGCCGAGAATTGCCGGCCTGCAGACCTTGTTGAGGGCGATCTCAGAGATCAATGGCGCCTCCCGCGAGTCATGCCCCTCTCACCCGCCGTCCCGTTGGCGGGAAGGGCGCAAACTCCTAGGTTAGTCCCTCGCGGGCACTTCGTGCGACTCTATTTCGCTCGCGGCGCGCCTACCCACCCAGATTTCGCTCACCAGCACGGCGACGAAGATGAGCGCAAAGCCCACGGCCAGCTGCGGGGTCAGCGCCTCGCCATACAGCGTGACGCTGAAGAGCACCGCGAAGACGCTCTCGAGCGAGAGGAGCAGCGCGGCCTTTGCCGGCTGCACGTGCTGCTGGGCCACGTTCTGGATGAGGAGCGCCGCGACGGACGAGAGGAGGACCACGTAGGCCATCTGGGCCCAGAAGTCGGGGGTGAGCGTGGCGAAGTTGGGCGTTGGCTCAACGGCCAGGGAGTAGCCGAGGCAGATGAGCGAGCTCACGGCAAACATCACGATGGTCATGGTCACCGCGTCGTGCGCGCTCCCTACCCTGCCCACGGCAACAATGTTGAGCGCGAACAGGACGGCGGAGACCAGGGTCAAGAGGTCACCGCGACCGAGGTAGAGCCCCATGCTCCCGTCGAGCGAGAGGAAGCCGACTCCCGCCAAGCACAGGAGTGCGCCCACGACGTTGTTTGCGTGGGGGCGATGACGGGTGACGGCCCAGTTGAGGAACGGGACCATCACGCAGTAGGTGGTGGTGAGGAACGCATTGCGGCCCGGAGTGGTGCCGTCCAGTCCCACGTTCTGCACAAGGAAGGCGAGACCCTCGGGAATACCGATGAGGAGCCCGGCGAGCACGTGGGACCAATCGAGGTTCGCCGCGAGGCGTCGCCAGAAAAGAGCGACCATCACCAGGGTCGAGAGCGCAAAGCGCAGGGTGAGGAGCCAGCCGGGGGTCATCTGCCCCAAGGCCCCCTTGAGGACGATGAACGACCCGCCCCAGATGGCCGCCACCGTGGCGAGGAGGACCTGGTAGCCCCAGGTTGGTATGCGTGGATGCCTGACTTCCATGTGTCGCATTGTAACAGGCGCGCCATGGCGGCAGGCTACGCGGACGGGGGAGACGCCCCTCTCCCCTTGGTCGCGGCACGCTTCCCCCGGCGTCAGGGTTATCTTGGATGTGAATAACGGAGCCCTCATGAAGTTGACCAGTGAATAAAGGGCCACCCCCTATTTTGAATGTTGTCGCCGTTCACGGATACGGCCTTGCATCCGCTGGCCTAAAATGAATGTGTCTGGCATGTTGCCGGCGGTGCCCTGCCATCCAGGGGGACGGCGTGGCGCCGAATGTGCGTCTGGGACAGGGCCCGGACGCCGTTGTGGTGGAGAGGAGAATCATGCAGTATTCCGCAGAAGTGGAGAAGATGTGCCCCGTGACCAAGGGCGCATACCACGGTCCTGCGCCCATCCCCGAGGAGGGCAAGTGGGTCCAGGCCAAGGAGATTTCTGACATCTCCGGCTATACCCATGGTGTGGGCTGGTGCGCTCCCCAGCAGGGTGCCTGCAAGCTGAGCCTCAACGTCAAGGAGGGCGTCGTCGAGGAGTGCCTGATCGAGACCATCGGCTGCTCGGGCATGACCCACTCCGCCGCCATGGCCGCCGAGATCCTTCCCGGCAAGACCATCCTCGAGTGCCTCAACACCGACCTCGTGTGCGACGCCATCAACGTTGCCATGCGCGAGCTCTTCCTGCAGATCGTCTACGGCCGCACCCAGACCGCGTTCTCCGAGGGCGGCCTGCCCGTGGGCACCGGTCTCGACGACCTGGGCAAGGGCCTTCGCTCCATGGTGGGCACCATGTACGGCACCAAGGCCAAGGGCGCTCGCTACCTCGAGCTCACCCAGGGCTACGTCACCCGCATGGCCCTCAACAAGAACGACGAGATCGTGGGCTTTGAGTTCCTCAACCTGGGCAAGTTCACCGACGCCGTCAAGGCCGGCACCGACCCCAAGGAGGCCGTGGACAAGGCCATGGGCCACTTCGGCCAGTGGGACCAGGCCGTGAAGTTCATCGACCCCCGCACCGACGAGGAGACCCACGACCCCGAGTCCAAGTTCCCCGTCCACGAGTAGAAGAAGAGGAGGCTGAATAACACCATGGCAGTTACGTTTGAGGGTTACGAGCGCCGCATCGACAAGGTCAACAAGGTGCTCGACAGCTACGGCATCAACGGGCTCGAGGATGCCGAGAAGATTTGCCTGGACAAGGGCGTGAACGCGCGCGACATCGTGTTTGGCGTCCAGTCCATCGCCTTCGAGAACGCCGCCTGGGCCTACACCGCGGGCTGCGCCATCGCCATCAAGAAGGGCGTCAAGACCGCCCCTGAGGCTGCCTCCGCCATCGGCGAGGGCCTCCAGGCCTTCTGCGTGCCCGGCTCCGTCGCCGACGAGCGCAAGGTCGGCCTTGGCCACGGCAACCTGGGCGCCATGCTGCTGGGCGAGGACACCGAGTGCTTCGCCTTCCTCGCCGGCCACGAGTCCTTCGCTGCCGCCGAGGGTGCCATCGGCATCGCAAACAATGCCAACAAGGCCCGCAAGAAGCCGCTCCGCGTCATCCTGAACGGCCTTGGCAAGGACGCCGCCCAGATCATCGCCCGCATCAACGGCTTCACCTACGTGAAGACGCAGTTTGACTACTACACGAGCGAGCTCAAGATCGTGGAGACCATCCCCTACTCCGACGGCCCGCGCGCCAAGGTCAACTGCTACGGCGCCGACGACGTCCGCGAGGGCGTTGCCATCATGTGGCACGAGAACGTCGACATCTCCATCACCGGCAACTCCACTAACCCCACGCGCTTCCAGCACCCCGTCGCTGGCACCTACAAGAAGGAGCGCCTGGCAGCCGGCAAGAAGTACTTCTCCGTAGCCTCTGGTGGCGGCACTGGCCGTACCCTGCACCCGGACAACATGGCTGCCGGCCCCGCCTCTTACGGCATGACCGACACCATGGGCCGCATGCACTCCGACGCCCAGTTTGCCGGCTCCAGCTCGGTGCCCGCGCACGTCGACATGATGGGTCTCATCGGCATGGGCAACAACCCCATGGTCGGTGCGACCGTCGCCTGCGCCGTCGCCGTCGAGGAGGCCATGAACAAGTAGGCTTTCGCCGCTTGTCTGGTTTGCGTTCTGCATTGGGACCGTCACCTGCGAGGTGGCGGTCCCTTTTTTCTGTGCGAGGCGACCTGGACGAGACGGGCGAGGGGTCGGCTGCTGCGCGGCCTTTCACGCTGGCCTCACCCTCTCGCCAGGTTGCCACCTTTTCTGCCACGATGAGGGTGCCAACCGGAGCGGCGTTTCTTTGTCCCGGCAACCCCTTTCCCCAGATGTCCGGCTGTGTTCGCCCCTTTCACCGTACGCATCTCCACTCGTTGCTTGATTAAGTCAAAGAAGGGCATGGACGGTTGCCCACTGGCTCGGAGGCCCATGCCTGGCTGTCAGGCGGCAGGGCATACCCGCCTCCCGGCAACCGTGGACAAAACCGCCCGTTCTGCCAGAGGCTCGCGTCGAGGGGACCCGCTTCCCCGCAACCGTGGACCAAACTATATGCCCGGGACTATTGGCAGACCAGGCACCTGAACCCGCGTTCTACAGGTGGGCCAACGGAAGGTAAATGCCCCTGCCAGAAAGTACACCACACGTGTACACACAGAATGGACTTTCTGACTGCGTAGAATTGCCGATGCCCTGCCAACAGGGGAAACTCCGCAGAGGAGGATGGCCTCGCCAGAAACCTCGTACCGTGTGTACACCCGGGATGGACTATCTGACATCTGGGGGGTAAGAAGGGTTAGTCCCGTCAAAAATCCCACACTGCGTGTACACACGGGACGCACTTTCTGGCAAGGGGGAGATCTCAACAGCTTTCCAACGGGGAGATGCGCCACTTCCATCCATGATGAATTCGACAGGCTCCTCTTTTATGCGCACATATTTTTATGTTCTTTTCATTGATTGCGGCAGTCACAGTATCTTGTTTTATGCCATCTAGCTGGTGTTATCTGTCATTAATGCACATATTGAAGGGCAATGAAAGGTACATGCAACTCTCGTTTGTGATGATGGTGTCATGACGTGACACCAGGAAGGGGGCTTGCGTGATCGACAGTAACGACGTGTACATTTCGCACATCACCGCACTATGGGTCTGGGCATTGCTTTCGCAACGAGGGCAAAGAGCAACATCCTTTGAGACGGTGCCTCCGCCATGCTTTGAAGGAGGCCTGCGTTCTTCGAATGTCCAAGCTGCCAGAGCAACCCTGCAAGAGTTTCTGGAGGTAGTGGACATTCCTGGGGAGATTGACGTCCTCGTGCAATCGAACCACCAGAGGCACATCGTACGCAACGCCCGCACTCACACGTGGAAGGCACAGATGCCCCTTGGCTCCTATCGACGCATATGTGACAACGTACTGGTCTGCTGTCCCGAGTTCTGCCTCATGCAGATGTCCACTTCACTCTCGCCAGTTGAACTCGCTCTTCTAACCTGTGCTCTTGCGGGAAACTATTTTCCGGCAGATTGCTCCAAGGGCTTTATTGAAACGAGAGGAATCCTGAATCTGATGTCACTCGAACGATTTCTCTCCGATGTTCCTTCGCGCACCATGGGAATCAGACGATGCGGCAAGGCATTGAGCTACGCCTTCGAAGGCCCCCGATCACCAATGGAGTCTGCGACAGCGCTCCTGCTGACAATGGGACGGCGCGACGGGGGCTATCATCTCCCAAGACCAACGCTTAATCACAGAATCAATCTGGGACGTACAGCGAGGCAGATTTCTGGAACTGATCATTACGTTATTGATTTCTACTGGCCGCAGATTCGATTTGGTCTCGAGTACAACGGCATCGAATATCACACCAATGTCAGCCGCGACCTGCGTCGAGAGCTTGCGTTGAGTGAGGAGGGGATCACGATTCAGGCGCTTACCATCGAACAGGTGCTAGACCAGGCGCAGCTAAGGTCGGTGGTAAGAAGAATTGCCGAACTACATGGCCTACGGCTTCATCGGCCACCCGCAGGATGTCCCCAAGCTCGCTACAACCTAATTAACGCACTCTTTCCCTGGGATCCCGATCTGCGTAAATTCAGGCAACCACGGTATGCAATTCCGCAAGAATTCTGCCTAGAGGCATGATAAAAAAACTCCTTCAATCAGCGAGCCATGTGACCCCCTCGCGTTCACTGCCCTTCTCTGGAAGCCGTCTCGTGTGTACACACAGGACACGTTCTTTGACGGTGAAAAGTTATGAAGCACCATCATCCTGGGAAAACGCATGGCATTTCCCTTGATCTTTCAATAATCCCGTCCCGTGTATACACACGGGACGCATTCATTGACATAGAAACCAATCATTGTCCAATGGATGACAGAAAGTCCGTTTCGTGTGTACACGCGGGATGACATTTTTGACGAGGGAATGGGCTATTGCAATGCGAAAGCCGTCGCGATGGTCAGAACCCAGCTTCCGTGTGTACACACAGAACGCGTTCTTTAACATAGAACAGCCCGAGCGGGATTACGCACCAGCTATCACGGAACAAAGATTTGAAGTTGGGCCAGCGGGCATTTTGCCGACATAGAGCAGCCCGCACGGAAGACTACACCGGCAACGTATAGAAGTGCCGGTACAGCTCGATCTCCTGCGGGGTGCTCTTGCTGGAGCGGAACTCGACGCCACCCTCGGCATCGTCCGGAGCGAGAAGCCCGCCCTCCCTCAGCAGGTGGCCAAGCTGATGGGCGGCACCGGTGCCACCGTCGAAGAACGGGACCTCCCCCAGGACGTCGGCGATCTGCCTCTTGATGAAGGGGTAGTGCGTGCAGCCGAGGACCACGGAGTCGACCTGCCCGCGATACTGTCCCACAAGCCTTTGGAGCAGCGCGTGGAGCTCCGGGGAGTCAAGGTCGCCCGTCTCGATCAGCTGCACGAGCCCCACGCAGGGCACGCAGATGACCTCGGACTCCCGCCCCCACTCCTCGCGGAGGTCGCGGAACTTCTGCAGCCGCAGCGTCGCAGCCGTCGCCATCACCAGGATGCGACGATGCCGTGGAGCGAGCGCGGCGGGCTTGAGCGCCGGCTCGCACCCCACGATGGGAATGCTCGGGTACTTCTCGCGCAGGTAGCTGGCCGAGGCGGAGGTCGCGGTGTTGCAGGCGATCACGATCGCCTTGGCCCCCTCGGCGATGAAGCGGTCCATGATGTTCGTGGAGAGGGAGCGAATCTGCTCCACCGGCTTGTCTCCGTACGGCGCGTTTGCCGAGTCGCCAAAGAACACGAAGCGCTCGTGCGGAAGCTCGGCCACCAGCCTCTTGAGCACGCTGATGCCGCCCAGACCGGAGTCGAAGACCCCAACGAAGTCGCCGTTAGACACATCCGCCCCTTCTCGCGGCGCGAGCCTCCGCCCGCGCAGACACCCGACACAACACCCGTAAGCATACCCCTTGGGCGAGATGGGCATCTCCCCTCCACGCAACGGAGGTCGCATGGGCGGTCTGGGAGGCACCTCTCGCCTGTGGCTAGCTCACCCTCCCGGAGTCCATGGAGTACGTCTGGTCCGCGACGGCCATGGTGCTGGGCCTGTGCGAGACGAGCAGGACCGTCCGGCTCCCGTGCAGGCGCGCGATGCTGCGCAGGACCACGCCCTCGTTGAGCGAGTCGAGGTTGCTCGTGGGCTCGTCCAGGATGAGGAAGGGGGCGTCGTGCAGGAAGGCGCGGGCAAGGCCAAGGCGTTGCCTCTCTCCCCCGCTGAGGGTGTCGCCGAGCTCGCCGACCATCGTGTCGTATCCCTTGGGCAGCCCCACGATGAAGTCGCGCACCGAGGCCGCGCGGCACGCCGCCTCGATCTTCTCCTGCGTGGCATCGGGGCGGGCGACCAGAAGGTTGTCGCGGATGCTGCCGTGGAACAGGAACGTGTCCTGCTCCACCAGCCCCTCGCTCGCGCGCAGACTCCGCGTGTTGATGACGTCCACGCGCGTGCCCGAGAGGGCGATGCTGCCGCGGTCGACGTCCCAGAAGCGCATGAAGAGGCGGCACAGGGTCGACTTGCCCGAGCCGCTCCTGCCCTCGATGCCCACGACCTTGCCCTGCGGCACCTCGAGCGAGACGTTGTCCAGCACCTCCTCGCCGCCATACGAGAAGCCCACGCCATGAGCGGAGGTGCCGGAGAACTCGATGTCCTCGCCGTCGGTGACCTCGGCCACGGCGGGTTCCTCGTCCAGGATCGCCAGGATGCGCGCGCCCGACGCGATCGTCCCCTGCAGCGTGGTCCCCAGGTTGGCGAGCGCGACGAACGGCCCAAACGACCCCATGACCGCAACCGTCGCAATCGCCATGCCATCCACCGTCATCTCGCCCGAGACGACAAGACTGCCGCCCAGGAACATGACCGCAAGGGAGAAGAGCATGATCAGCGCGCCCGACGCCGCAGCCACCGTGGACGAGGCGGAGCTCAGGCGACCCTGCGCGTCCGAGAGCCGACGGGACTCGTCGTCGATGAGGCCCATCCGGGCGTCTCCGGCACCAAACTGCAGCACCTGAGAGAGCCCGCGGAGGCTGTCCAGCACAATGCCGGAGAGACGGCCCGCCTGCGCGCGCGTGACCCTCCCCGCGTCGGCCGAGAGGTGCGCGCCCAGCAGCGGCATGCCGACGCCGACGCACAGGTAGCCCACGAGCGCGACAAGCGCGACCTTGGGCGAGATTCCCGCGAGGAAGGCGGTCATGACCACGGCCATCACCACGGCAATGGAGACGGGCGAGATCGTATGGGCGAAGAAGACCTCGAGGAGCTCCACGTCCGAGGTGATGGTCGAGACCAGGCTGCCGCGGTCGTGCCCGGCGAGCTTTGCGGGGGCGAGCTCGCGAAGCTTCCCAAAGACGAGGTCGCGCACGTGCGCGAGCAGCTTGAACGCGATGTAGTGGTTGCAGGTCTGCTCGGCGTAGTGCAGCGCCCCGCGGGCGACGGCGAGACCCACGAGCGCCCCGGCCACCGCCCCCATCGGCGGGAGCGAGCCCGCCAGCGCGTCGAGCGCGAACCTCGTCGCAACCACGGGCAGGAAGGTGGCGCAGCAGAAGCCCAGCACGCCACATGCGATGGCGAGCAGCATCACTCCCGCCATCGGCCTGGTGAGGCCCAGGAGCCTCCACACGACCCTGCGGCTATCGCCTCTCATCCTCGTCACCGTCCCTCTTCTCGTCGTCCGTGCCATTGTGTGCGGCCTCGTCCGCTCCCCCATCCACGAGGGGAATCCTGCTGGGGTCTACGCGAGGCCTGTCCGCCTCTGAGCCATCGTCTGCCGAAGACGGCTCCGCGGCGCCACCGCCCGACGGGGACGCCTCCAGCGAGTCGCCCGCATCCCTCTCGCCCCCGCCCTGGCGCACCATCTCCTCCAGTGGCATGGCGAGAATAGCCTCGATCTGGGCCGTGACCCCCGGCCCTGGCGCCGGCTGGTCGTCGTCGGAACCCAGGACCATGGTCTGGTCCGCCTCGCCGTCGTCGGCCTCGTCCTCGTCCGCGTCACCGAGGTCGAGCAGGCTCGCGAGCGCCAGCCGCTCCGCGGCCTCGTCATCCTCGAGCACCGACTCGGGCACCTCGGCTTCGCTGTCCACGGAATCGTCGGCGGGGCCCTGCGGGGCGTCCGTCTCAACCGCCTCCTCGGCGGCAGCAACTGCGTCGTCCCCGCCCGCGCTCACGGCGTCGGCGTCTTGGGCGGCGGCCTTCTGCTCCCTGCGCCGCGCCTCCTCCTCGGCAAACTCGACGGGGTCAAAGTGCTCGAGCCTGCTCTGCTCGTCCCACAGCTCGCGATACTGGGGGCACGTCGCGAGCAGCTCGTCGTGGGTGCCCGCCCCCACAGCATGGCCCGACTCCATCACGTAGATGCGATGCGCCGAGGTCACGTTTGCCAGGCGGTGCGAGATGACCACGACCGCCTTGTACCGCGCGATGCCGCGGACGGCGTCCATGATGGCATCCTCGCTCTCGGCGTCCACGTTGCTCGTGGCCTCGTCCAGCACGTACACGGGAGAGTTGTGCATCAGCGCGCGTGCGAGCGCAAGCCGCTGGCGCTGGCCGCCGGAGAGGTTCTGGCCCTCCTCCTCGACCCTGGTGTCAAGGCCGTCCTGCGAGCGGAGGTAGTCTGCCAGCCGCACGCTCGCCAGGACCTCCCACATGCGCTCGTCGCTCCCCGTTGGGTCGCCAAGCTGCAGGTTGTCTCGCACGGTGCCCCTAAACAGGTAGGCGTTGGTGGGGACGACCGTGACGTAGCGGGCAAGCGCCTCGCGCGAGAAGTCGCGCAGCTGCTTGCCGCCCAGCATGAGGCTCCCGCGGTAGTCGCGCTGGCGGCCGCTCAGAAGAGCCGCGACCGTGCTCTTGCCCGAGCCGCTCTTGCCCACGATGCCCGTAAGGCCAACGGCGGGGACGTCCAGGCTCACGTCGCCCAGCGCATCTCCCAGTCCCTCACCGTAGGAGAAGCTCACGTGGCTCATCGCGAGGTGGTCGCCGGGGACGGCGACCGCGGTGCCCGAGTCGTGGGGCTCCGGGAAGTCGAGGAGCCTGAAGATCTTGCGGGACGCCGCCATGCCGTTCATGGCAACGTGGAAGTAGGACCCCAAGGTGCGCATGGGGATGAAGAAGCTTGCCGAGAGGAGCACGACCATCAGGCAGCCGAACAGCGAGAGCGCGCCGGCAGCAAGCTGCGAGAGCGCCACGCACATGCCCGCGGCCGCACCGCCCAGCGCCACGACGTCCATGACCACGATCGAGTTGAGCTGCATGCGCAGCACCCTCATGGTCGCCACGCGAAAGCGCTCGGACTCCTGGTTCATCTGCTCGTGGCGACGGGCGTCCGCCGAGAAGACCTTGAGCGTGGGGAGCCCCTGCAGGCTCTCGAGGAACGTGTCACCCAGGTTGGCATACTCGTCCCAGTAGGCACCCATGGTGCGCTTTGCGACCTTCTGCACCGCAACGATGACCAGGGGGATGAGCGGGACAAACACGAGCAGGACCAGCCCCGAGGCCCAGCTCACGGGGAGAAGGACGAGGAACAGGACCAGGGGCGCCACCACGCTGTAGGCAAGCTGGGGCAGGTAGCGGCCAAAGTAGGTCTCGAGCTGCTCCGTGCCCTCAACGGCAAGCTGGACCACCTCGGCGGTCGGCACCTCTCGCGTGTAGTCGGGCCCCAGGCGGAGGAGCTTGGAAAAGACCTGCTCGCGCAGAAGCCTCCGCACGTCTCGGGAGGCGAGGAACGCGCTCTGCCCCGCGAGCCTGGACGAAGCCGCCTTGCCGGCGATGGCCAGGGCAAGCAGGCAGGCGATGGGTGCCACCGCGGGCGGGCGGGACGCCACAAACCCCGCCACGAACGTGCTCGCGCACCAGGCGAGCGCTATGTCGCACGCAAGCCCCAGTAGCTGGAACAGGACCGTCTCGAGCACCCGCCTCATGGCGCCGGGGACAAGCCCAATGAGTCTTCTATCAAGCATCGGCAACTCGCTTCTCTCACGCAATGCGGTCGTCAAAAAGTAAGGTTTGGCATACATTCCCTCTAGCTTACTTGACTATTCTAGGGAAACCGCACGCAGAGGCCCACGCACCACACCTGCGACATCTTGGCAGGCATGGGGGTGTAATGGACAAGGGGGAGAGGGGCGGGGCGTCTCGGCCGGGGCGTCCTCCCATAGGCGCACGGCAGTCTCCCTCCACGCTCGTTCGCGGGTCGCCCTCTTCCGAGGGCCTCCCTTGGAGCGATCGCCCGGTAGGCGAGCCAGAGCCCCCCTCAACACAGGGAGCAAGGGTTATCAATGGTCTAAGAAAGGAAGCGCGCGAGCCTCCGTTGCGGGGAGGACTGTCCGAGGGAAGGTGACCCCGGTGCCCAAGCCCCTCTGGGACAGATCGTCCGGGGGATGAGCGAAGAGCCCCAGGTCAATGCGAAGAGCAAGGTTCCCAATGGTCAGAGAAGGGAAGGGAGGGTGAACCTTCGCCGCAGGGAAGACTCCCCCGGAGGGCGTCCTCTGGAGTCCGAGTGGTGAGGAACTGCACCTTGCCAGAACTCGAGCCGTGTGGTCCGGCAGCCAAAGCCAACGCGCGCCAACATCAGGTTGAAGCCGTCATCCGGGGTCCCTCGTAGGAGGGGATGCCAGGCTGCTTAGAAGGGTCGGGGAGGCAGAAATCCGTGCAGGTACCAGGTTTCTTAAGCAGCCCCCCTCCCAATAGCCGTACGGGCACCGGTTTTCCCAAGCAGCCCTTGCGAGCAACCGCATGGACCCCGGCGCACTTGCCGTGCAATGCACCGGTTCCGGGGATGATGCTTAGCGTCGCCAGCCCTCATTTGAATCGCGAGACGCAATGCTTAGCGCCTCTAGCCCTCATGTTGATTTGGATGCCAAATGCTTAGCCGCGCTAGGCCTCATGCAGGTTGAGCCCAACAAAACTCGCATGGGAGCTAGGTTTGCTAAGCACCTCTCCCCCCAAATCTACATGAGGGCTAGGTTTGTTAAGCAGCCCTCGGTCGAACTCGCATGAGGGCTAGCCTGGCTAAGCACCCCATTGCTTGACCCACGCGGGCATCGAGCTTGTGGAGCCCGCACGTCCCCACGAACGCACACGGAAGAGCCCGACCCCCCCTCCATGCCAGCCGGGAGGCTCGCGCGCCACGTTTCCCAAGCACCCTCTCCCATTTGCCAAGGAAATGCCCGCCCGGGCAGGGGTCGCCGGAGGTGCTCGAAGCGGCCAACGGTGTCCAAAACGGAATGTCGGCGCGAGCGCACCGGCCATGGAACGACAACGCCATCACCCCCGTGCGACCGCGCCCCGCCCCAGACCCCTGACCAGCGCCGCCAAGGTTTTTCTGCAAACTGGGACGACCTCCCGTTGCCGTGGGGACGCTTGGGTACAGTGAACACGCCAGAGTGGCGCCATCCCAGAGTGCGCCACCAATGCCGACAAGAGGAGAAGAGCCCATGAGCAACGAGGGCAAGAAGGTCAAGGTCCACTACCGCGGAACCCTGGACGACGGGAGCGTGTTTGACTCGTCCTACGACCGCAACGAGCCCCTGGAGTTCACCTGTATGGCGGGCCAGATGATCGCCGGCTTTGACCAGGCGGTGCGCGACATGGAGGTTGGCCAGGTCACCGACGTGCGCCTTCCGCCCGAGGAGGCCTACGGCCCGCGCCGCGACGACCTGGTGCAGACCCTGAACTTTGAGCAGCTGCCGGGCGCCGAGGAGCTCAACGTGGGCGACCGCGTGATGCTGACCTCCCCCACCGGCCAGCCCTTCCCGGCAACCGTGGTGGACAAGGACGACAAGACCATCACCTTCGACCTCAACCACGAGATGGCGGGCAAGACCCTCAACTTCCGCATCGAGCTGCTGGAGGTCGAGGACTAGCGTCCAGATGACGCAGGGGAGAGGGACAGCCAACCCAGTCGCAGGCCGTGCGGCCATGGCAGTGCGTCCCTCCCCCACCAGAACGCAAGGCCGAGCGGGCGCGGGGACGAAACCCTCGCGCCCGCGCTGGGGAAAGGTTGATCCATGCCAGGCTCGTCCTACAAGTCCAAGCAGATGATCGTGATGAGGCGCGACCTCAAGATGCGCAAGGGCAAGATTGCCGCGCAGTCGGGCCACGCCTGCGTTGAGGCAACGCTGATGGCACTCGCGCGCGAGGGGCGCCTGGGAGAGGTGCGCGTGTCCCCCGGCGAGGACTGGGTCTACCTGGAGGACGACGGTCGCGAGCCCACGGCGCTGAGCGACTGGTTTGAGGCGGGCGTGGCAAAGGTCTGCGTGTACGTTGACTCGGAGGAGGAGCTGCTGGACATCGCCCGGCAGGGGCGCGAGCGCGGGTTTGCGGTCGCGCTCATCCGCGACGCCGGCCTCACCGAGTTCCACGGCGAGCCCACCTACACCTGTCTGGCGTTCGAGCCCCTGCACGCCGAGGACGTGGACCCCATCACGGGCAGGCTGCCGCTCTACTAGGGCCTAGGCGCGCCCGACGCGGACCCGTCACGCGCTGCGGTTTCCACAATGTAAGCGCTCACCTCGCCTTGGCTTCCTCCCTGCCAGCCGAACCTATGATGGTGAAGATTATGCGACCACGAGGGGAGCCCACCGTGCTTATCCGCGACATCCTAAGCAGCAAGCAGTCGTTCTCGTTCGAGATCTTCCCACCCAAGGGGGAGATGTCCGTGGACCAGGCGGCTGACGTCGCCTCGCAGCTGTGCGAGAACCACCCCGACTGGATCAGCGTCACCTTCTCCGCCGGCGGCTCGGGCAACTCCCAGAACACCGTCTCGATCGCCCGCAGAATCGAGGAATCCGGCAAGACCACCGCGCTCGCCCACCTGACCTGCATGGGAGCGACCAAGGCGGACGTGGACCGCTACGTGGAGGAGTTCCGCTCTGCCGGCGTGCACAACGTGCTGGCGCTGCGCGGCGACCGCGTCCCGGGCCGCGAGCCAATCGACTTCGAGCACGCCTCCGACCTGATTGCCTACCTCAGGGACAAGGGCTTCTGCCTGGGCGGCGCCTGCTATCCCGAGGGACACCTCGAGAGCGACAGCCTGCGCCAGGACATCGAGAACCTCAAGCGCAAGCAGAACAGCGGCGTGGACTTTCTGGTGACGCAGCTGTTCTTCACCAACGAGGACTTCTACCGCTTCCGCGACGAGTGCTCCCGCGCCCGAGTGAAGGTCCCCATCGTCTGCGGCATCATGCCCTTCACCAGCGTGAAGCAGATCCAGCGCATGGCCTTCAACTGCGGCGCCTCCATTCCCGTCTCCGTGATCAGGCGCCTCGCGCGCGCCGGCGAGGACCCCGCGGCACAGCGCCAGGCGGGCCTGGAGTACGCCTGCGAGCAGATTTGCGACCTCGCCGCCAACGGCGTGGACGGCATCCACATCTACAGCATGAACAAGCCCGAGGTGGGGCGCGCCACCCACGACGCTCTGGCCTCCTGCGGCTACCTGAGGGGATAGCCGCATGCCCCAGATCGTGGACCTCTCGATCGACTCCGTCGACCGCAGCGAGGTACTCCGCTACATGGGCTACGCCGGCCAGGAGTACGACCCCTCCCTGGACCAGCGCATAGACCAGGCCATCGCCCGTGCAATCGAGGTGTCGCGCCCGCGTGCGTCCATCGACTTCTTCGACGTGGAGACGCGCGAGGTGCGCGACGACGGCACGCCCGTCCTGCGGCTGAGGGGAACGTCCATCGAGCTCGCAGGCCACTCCATGGAGGAGCACATGGCCGACGCGGTGGCCGTGGGCGTCCTCGCCGTCACGCTGGGCATGGGAGACGAGCGCGAGCTCCACCGCCTGGGACTCACCGACCACGTTGGACAGATCCTCCTGGACAGCGCGTCGACCACCCTGGTGGAGCGCGCCGCGGACGCCGCGGAGTCCCTCATCGTGGCGGAGGCCACCAGACGGGGGCTGTACACCAACTTCCGCTTTTCCCCCGGCTATGGCGACCTGCCGCTCTCCATCCAGCCCACGATCCTCTCCGCGCTGGACGCAACAAGAAGGCTGGGCATCACGCTCTCGCCCACACTGCTCATGACCCCCACCAAGAGCGTGACCGCCGTGGTGGGAATGTGCACCAGACCCCAGGCATCCACCAGGCGCAGCTGCAAGGGCTGCCCCTGCTTTGACTTCTGCACCATCCGACCCACCGGGAGGACCTGCCATGGATAGCACCGCCAGGCGCAAGCCCCGCTTTGGCACCTACGACAAGAGGATGCTGCGCGTGAGGGACGAACACCTGCGCCGCGTGCTGCAGGGCCGGGACTTCCTCCGCTTTGACGGCGCCATGGGCACGCAGCTCCAGGCTCGCGGCATGGCGGCGGGCGAGACGCCCGAGCTCCTATGCCTGATCGACCCCCAGGGCGTCACCGCAATCCACCGCGCGTACGTGGAGGCGGGTGCCGAGGCGATAACCACCAACACCTTTGGCGCGAGCGCCCCCAAGCTGGGCGGCGAGGACATGGTCCCGCAGGTGTTCGAGGCCGCCGTGCGCTGCGCGCGCGACGCGGGGGCCCGCTACGTCGCCGCCGACATCGGCCCCACCGGCTCGCTCCTGCAGCCCATGGGGACCCTCTCGTTCGACGACGCCTACGAGCTCTTTGCCCAGCAGGTGGTGGCCGCCGACGCCGCGGGCGCGGACCTCTTTATCATCGAGACCATGGCGGACCTCGCCGAGGCCAAGGCGGCGCTCCTCGCCGCCAAGGAGAACAGCGACCTCCCCATCTTCTGCACCATGACCTTCGACGAGGACGGTCGCACCTTCCTGGGGACCACCCCCGAGGTCGCCGCCGTCACGCTCTCGTCGCTCGGCGCCAACGTGCTGGGGGTCAACTGCTCGCTTGGGCCCAAGGACGTTGCCCCCATCGTCGAACGCATGCTCCCCTGGTCACGCGTGCCGGTCATGGCCCAGGCAAACGCCGGCCTCCCGCGCGTGGAGGACGGCGTCACGCTGTACGACGTCCACCCCGACGAGTACTGCGAGGCCGTGGGCGGCATGGTGCGCGCGGGCGTCTCGGTGGTGGGCGGCTGCTGCGGCACCACCCCCGAGTACATCCGGGGCGAGAGGGACCTCCTCCAGGGCATGGAGCCCGCCCCCAGGAGTGTGCGGGACGACTTCGTGGTATGCAGCTCCCAGCAGCTCTGCGTGCTCAGGCCGGGCGACGTGGGAGTCATAGGCGAGAGGATCAACCCCACTGGCAAGAAGAGGATGAAGGAGGCCCTGCGCTCCGGGGACTACGACTACGTGATGTCCCTCGCCATCGAGCAGGAGCGGACGGGCGCGCAGATCCTGGACGTGAACGCCGGCCTCCCCGAGATAGACGAGAGCGCCACGCTCCAGCGCCTGATGGCCGACCTCCAAGGCGTCACGTCACTCCCCCTGCAGGTGGACTCCGCGGTGCCCGAGACCATCGAGGCAGCCGTCCGCAGCTACCCGGGCAAGCCGCTCATCAACTCCACCAACGGCAAGCGCGAGACCCTCGACGCCGTGGTGCCCATCGCAGCGCACTACGGCTGCGCGCTGGTGGGCCTGACCATCGACGAGCAGGGCATCCCCCAGACCCCCGAGGGCCGCCTTGCCATCGCACGGCGCATCGTGGAGGCCACGGACGCCGCGGGCATCCCCCGCCAGGACGTGGTGATCGACTGCCTCGCGATGGCAGCCTCCACCGACCAGCGCGCCCCGAGGGCCATCCTCGAGGGCATCCGCCTGGTCAAGCAAGAGCTGCCTGGCGTGCGGACGGTGCTGGGCGTCTCCAACATCAGCTTTGGCCTGCCGTTCCGTCCCCTCGTCAATGCCACGTTCCTCTCGGCCGCCTTCTCGGCCGGCCTGGACATGGGCATCATCAACCCCAAGCAGCAGCGCATGATGGACGTGGTCAACTCGTGGCGCGTGCTCTCGGGCGAGGACGAGAGCGCCCAGCGCTACGTGGCGGGCTATGCAACCCGCAGCGACGCCGCAGGGGCGCCTGCCACAACGGGTGCGAGCCAGCAGGTGGCCAGCGAGACGGGCGGCGGGCAGGACGACGCGAGCCTCTCCCCCGCCGAACGGGCGCGCGCCATGGTGCTTGCCGGGCGAAAGGGGCCCATGCCCCAGCTGATGCGCGACATCCTGGCCGACCACGACGTGATGTTCGCGATTAACGACGTGCTGATCCCCGCCCTGGACGAGGTGGGCGTGAGGTTTGAGAAGGGCACGTTCTTCCTGCCCCAGCTCATGGCGTCGGCAGAGGCGGCCAAGGCCGGCTTTGACGTGCTGAAGGAGGTCAACGACGCCTCGGGCGCACAGGTTGCCTCGAAGGGGCAGGTCGCCATCTGCACGGTCAAGGGGGACATCCACGACATTGGCAAGAACATCGTGAAGATGCTGCTGGAGAACTACGGCTACGACGTGCTGGACCTGGGGCGCGACGTGGACCCCAAGGTCTTTGTGGACGCGGTGGTCGAGCACCACGTGCGACTGGCGGGGCTCTCGGCCCTGATGACCGCCACGGTGCCGGCGATGCAGGAGACCATCGAGCTGCTGCACGAGCGCGCCCCCTGGTGCAAGGTCATGGTGGGAGGCGCCGTCCTCAACCCCGAGTACGCCCAGATGGTGGGGGCGGACTACTACGCCAAGGATGCCGCGGAGTCCGCGAAGATCGCGGCGGAGATACTGGGGTAGGCGGGGAGCGCGCACGATGCGCTACGACGCGTACCCGAGCTTGGCACGCACGATGCGGGCCACGGACTCGTCGATGCGCGCCTCGTCGAGCGTGCCCGTGGAAACGGCGTCCAGCACGCCCTGGTAGCTCTCGCCCAGGCTGGGGGTCATGAGCAGCATGTCGACGCCCGCCTGGATCGCGGTGACGCCCAGCTCGCTCGCCGAGTGCAGCCCGCTCACGGCACCCATCTGCAGCGAGTCGGTGATGATGATGCCGTCAAACCCCAGCTCGTCCCTCAGGAGCTCCGTCACGATTGCCTTGGACAGCGACGCCGGGGTGGAGTCGCCCGTCACCGCGGGACACGAGAGGTGCCCGACCATCACCATGGGGATGCCCTGCCTGATGGCCTCCTCAAAAGGGAGAAGCTCCTTCCCTCTCATCTGGTCGAGAGTCCTTTTGGTCTGAATGGCCTCGGTCTCGGAGTCGCCCTCCACCCCGCCGATACCCGGGAAGTGCTTGGCGCAGCACATGATGCCGCCGTCGAGGAACCCCCTCACAGCCTGGCCGACCATGGGGGTCACCACGTCGGCACTCGTGCCGAACGACCTCCTCGCCATGGTCTGGCTGGTGCCGCTCACGATGTCCGCGTCTGGGGCGAGGTCCAGGTTGAAGCCCAGAGGACTCAGGTAGCCCGCGATCCCCTCGCACACGTCGTGGGCACGCTGGGGGTCGCCGGTGTCTCCGACGTCACGCATGTCCCCCACGTTGTCCACGTCGAACCCATCGTTGCCGCCGATGCGGCTGACCGTGCCGCCCTCCTCGTCCACCGCCATGAGTAGGGGCAGGCCCACCTCGTCGCGCGAGATTGCATCCGCCGAGGCGAGCATCTGCTTCGTCTGCGAAGGGTCGATGAGGTTCTGGGCAAAGTAGCACAGACCGCCGACGGGGACGCTCGCGAAGGCTTTCCTTGTCGTCTCGCCCGCCGCCGTGACCTGGCCCACGCCGGTGAGCGCCTCCGGGGTCGGCATGAACATCTGCGCGACCTTCTGCTCCAACGTGAGGGAGGCAACCGCCTGGGAGACCCTCTGGTCGAGTGTCGGGCCGGAGGCGGAGGAGTCGGACGACGACCGCGTCGACGACCCGGTCACCCTGGCGCAGCGGGAGGCGATTGCCGCTCCGCCCGCAAGCGTCGCCACCCCGCAGCCGAGGAGGACCGCGGCGCGCCGGGAGACCCCGCTCCCCCGCGCGACGTCACCCCCACGCGTGTCACGCCTGGGCGTACCCCTGTCCCCACCTGCCATGGTGCCACCCCGCATCCCGTCAAAGCCCGATCGGCCCCACGGTACAACGTTCCTCTCCCCCGGTGCAAAACGAGACGGCCCCGATGGCCTGGGACGACCAGGCTGCCGGAGCCGTTCGTTATGCCCTGACGCATGTGGGGACGCGCTACTTAGCGAAGGCGTCCCTGCCAAACGCAGACTTCCACGCCTGGGTGAACTCGTCCACCGCAATCTTGGTTCCCGGGTGGTCGAGCATCGCACGGACCACGTCGGGAGCAACGGTGACGGCACCCACTCCCGCCAGCATGAGCTCGTGCACCTGGTTTCCGTTCTTGAAGGACGCCGCACAGATCTTGCTGTCCAGTCCATTGGCGTCGAGCATCTGCTGGAGTTCGCGCACCCACTGGACCCCATCTCCGTAGTTGCACATGCGGTTCACGTAGGGAGCGAGATAGTCAGCTCCGTTCATTGCGGCGAAGAACGCCTGGTCGGGCGAGTAGATCGCAGTGGCGAGTACGTTGAGTCCCTCGCGCTTTGCCTGCTTGATCGCACGAAGCCCCTCATGAGTGACGGGAATCTTCGCATACATGTTCTGCGGGCGCAGTGCGCAGATGGTGCGAGCGTCCTCCAGGATGCCCTCGTAGTCGCCCGCCACCGTCTGCATGAAGAACTTCTGGCTCGGCTCCAGGACGGCGTTCATCTCGGAAAACACCTGCTCGGGGGTCTTGCCGCTGCACGTGATGATCGTGGGGTTGGTCGTTACGCCCGAGATGGTCATGATCTCGGAGAGCTTTCGAACCTGCTCCGCGTCTGCCGTATCGAGGATGAACTCCATGTTGCTTCCCTTCTCCATGTTCCCTGCAATGCCTTCTGCCTCGCCGTCACTCACCGTGAACCACGACGCGCAATCCCGCACCTTCGCATGCGGAGACCACATCCCGAACGTCTCCCTCCCCAAGCTGGGGCCTTCCGCGAAGCTCGTATCTCATGCCGATCGAATCGTACTTTGCCTCCCCCATCTGGTGGAACGGAAGCACGTCGACCCGGGATATCCCCAGGTCGCGCATATAATCGATGTTCGCGCGAACATTGGCGGCATCGGCCGTGAAGCCCGGTATCACGGGCATCCTCGCGACTACGCGAGCCCCCATCGAGAGGAGCCTCTCCAGGTTCTTGTCTCGCAGGCTGGGGTCGATGCCCGTGACCCGCAGGCTCTGCCCGCGATCCGCAATCTTGAAGTCGACCAGGAAGGTGCTGGTAACCGCAGCAAGCAGCTCCGGTCGGTCGATTGGCACCGCGAGCGTCGTCTCCACCGCAGTGTCTAGCCCCTCCTTCCTGCAGGCGGCAAGGAACTCGAGGGTGAACGAGAGGTTTTGCCTGGCAAGGCACTCACCTCCCGAAACCGTCACTCCCCCGTTGCTCTCCTCGTAGAACACCCGGTCGCGCATCACGACGCCAAGCAGCTCCCCTGGATCCGCCACGGTTCCCAGCAGCTCCTTCGCCCCCGTGGGACAGTCCTCGGGCCTCCTCGGACACGCGTCTGCGCCACACACATCCTGAGCCATGGAGCAGTGGATGCACTTTGGGGCGTGCCAGACGGTCTGCGGCGCAAACGAAAGGTTCTCGGGATTGCAGCACCAGGGACAGCGAAAGGGGCACCCCTTGAGGAATACGACGGTGCGGATTCCCCCGCCATCATGGATCGAGAACCGCTGGATGTTTGTGTAGAGCGCCCCATTCGGACTACAGCACGTGTTCGGTGCGGTTGATGATGTCATCCTGCACGCCCCTCGCAAGCTCGACGAACATGGCGGAATACCCTGCGACGCGGACGATGAGGTCCTGGTGGCGCTCTGGGTGGGACTGGGCGTCCAGCAGCGTGGCGCGATCGACCACGTTGAACTGCACGTGCTGGATGCCCAGCCGAGAGAAGGCGCGCAGGTAGGCGGAGAGCTTTTGGATGCCCCCCTCCCCTACCAGCGTGGAGGGCGAGAACTTCACGTTGAGGAGTGATCCATTTGAGTCGAGGACGTTATCCAGCTTGCTCACGCTCGAGAGACTCGCGGTGGGACCGCTCTTGTCGCGTCCCACCATGGGGGACAGCCCGCCGTCTGCAAGCTGCTCGCCGGCACGACGCCCGTCGGGAGTTGCCCCAACCGCACGCCCCAGGGGGATGTGGGCGCTCACGGTATAGGACCCCGGCTGGAAGTGCCCGCCGCGCGGATTCTCGTACCTCTCGACCTGCTCCCCATAGAAGCGGAGGAAGCGCGCGGAGATCTCGTCCACCTCGTCCACGTCATTGCCGTACTTGGGATACCGATTGACGAAGCGCTGGCGCCACGCCTCGTCACCGTCCCCACGCCAGTCGCGGGCGAGCATCGCCAGGAGCTCCGGATAGGAGATCGCCTTCTCCTCGAACACCGCATGCTTCATGACCTCGAGGGAGTCAGCGAGGTTGGCAGTCCCCACCCCCTGGACGCCCGAGGGGTTATACCGCGCCCCTCCGGACGTGATGTCCGCACCCTTCTCGAGCGAGTCGTGTACGAAGACCGAGAGGAGGGGCGTGGGTGCCACCGCACGATGCGCAAGGTCACAGGCGTTGCACCCCCTCACCATGAGGGCCACGTAGCGGGACATGACCCCCTGGATGGCAGCCTCCAGCGCCTGGAAGTCGTCAAATCCCTCGGGATGCTCCCGCAGGCAGATCTCGAAGCACTTGAGGATGTTGAACATCGAGATGTCATGCAGCCCGTACATGCGCCCCGGTACGGAGAGCTCGACGCAACCGACCACCGCGTAGTCGCGGGCATCCTCGATGCTGACACCGCGGCGCGTGAACGCCTCGACGTTCACCTCATCGTTGAAGCACTGAGGAACGCCATCTCCAAGTCGGATGATTCTGCATGCCTGCTCGAGCAGCCCCCGCGGAGTGTCCCGATGAATGCGCAGGGACAGGTTTGGCTGGGGCAGGCGGGTGTCGCTCTGGAGGTCGAGCATCAGGTAGCTCAGCTGGTTGCTCGCATCCTCCCCCCTCTCGTTGACCCCGCCCACCACCAGGTTGTATCCCGTGGGAAAGCCCCCAAAGAACTCCGCGCTCGCCGTGGAGCGAAGGAACACGACCGTGTTGCACTTGAGGTAGAAGCACTGCAGAAGTTCGCGAATCTGCGCATCCGTGACCCCCTCGCCAACCGAGGCTTGATAGTAGGGCCAGAGGTACTGATCCATTCTCCCCAGCGAGATGGAGCTCGCATTGGACTCATGCTGCAGCGCGAGAGACAGCAGCCAGACGAGCTGGAGCGCGTCATGCAGGTCCCGCGCCGGCTCCGTGGCGACGTGAGAAAGGACTTCGGCCATTCGAAGTAGCTCGTCCCTCCGCGCTGGGGCAACGTCCCCCTGCGAAGCCCGCTCCCTCACCACCGACTCATAACGCCTGACGTAGGCAATGGTCGACGAGATGCAAATGACTGCCGCGCGATAGAAGTCGTTCTGAGGATGGGCATTCGCCCTGGCCTGGCACTCCTCCAGGATGTCGCCAAGCCCGCGACTCAGGGCCATCTCGTAGTCTGGGATGATGTGACCCTGCCCCTTGTCGGTCTGGGCAACAGCGAAGACCTTATCCCCCTCCGCCGCCTTGACCTCTTTGGGGCAGTGCTCGTTGTACCAATCGTTGAGGGAGCGTCCCTTCCAGAAGGGATAGAGGACCTCGCGATAGAACCGCTTGTCCCCCTCGGACATCTCGAACGTGTCCTGCGGCCTCGTAGGAAAGTCGTCCAGCTCGTCCAGGATCCAGTACGGGCTCATTTCGGGAGAGACGACGCCCGCGCGTGGGGTCGCAGTACGGTTTCCCACCAGAAGGTCGTAGTCATCAAGCACGATGCGATGACACTCCAAGACATGGCGCAACGCCTTCGCCCGACGTAGTATCACCGGCTCGCCATCGGTCTGCCGATAGCTCTCCATGAGAAGCGTCGCGCGCTCGAGGTCCACGCGGCGTGGATGGGAGAAGAGACTCTCCTTGATGTGCTTGGTACGTTCGGTGAGCATGTTGCCTCCACCCCTGACGTTTCTCCAACGGAGCCTGTCTGTTGTTCGAGTTCTCGCCATTGCGCCTCTGTATTCCCGTTGCTTACCAATATATATCGTTTGTTATTGTTTGCAAGCATAAATCAGGTCTCCACATTGGGGGTAGCTCGACGCCAGCTATTCTTATTGGCAGAATCCGCTCTTGGGTACACTCATCCCACGTCAGTTCACGAGGTGTCACATGTCAATGTTCAGAAACGAGAGGCACGAGAAGATTCTTGAGCTCGTTGCAAGCGACGGACGCGTGACGACCGCGGACCTCGCGAAGAGATTCGGGGTGAGTGAGGACTCCATACGCAAGGATCTTCAGCAACTCGATTCTGATGGCCAGCTCCATCGGGTGTACGGAGGCGCGGTCCCCCTTGCCCAGGAGACGTCTCACGTGGTCCTCTCGCGCGTGGACGAGTACCGCGAACAGAAGCAGCAGGTCGCCCGCAAGGCCTTTGGCCTCATCGAGAACGACATGACCGTGTTCCTGGACATTTCCACCACCAACCTGTTCCTCGCGGACCTCATCGCCAAGAGCGACCTCCGCTGCATCGTCGTCTCGAACATGCTCGACATAGTCAGGCGGGCGGCGGAGGGAACAAACGTCGAGGTCCAGTGCCCCGGTGGACGCATGAACCTCGAGCTCAACGGACTCGTGGGTGCCACCTGTGCACAAGCTCTCAGCCGCGTGAGGCCAGACCTCGCCTTCATGGGCACACTCGAGGTGTCGGTCGCGGACGACCGCGTCTCGACCTTTGACAGCGAGGATGGCGCAATCAAGCAGACCGTCCTCGAGAGCAGCGAGCGAAGCTACGTCGTTGCAGACTCGCACAAGTTCAACGCCCGCGGAAACTACCGCTATGCCAAGCTCACGGACTTCACGGGCTTGATAACCGACGATGGGGACGGGGAGCATCGCGAACGCGTGAGGCGCCTGGGCATCCAGGTGATCTAGGACACTCATCGGGCAACCCCGTGGGACTCGACAAGCTCATTCCTCTTTGAAGGGATGGGTTTTTTCCGCTTATCCTCAAAAACACTACCAATCACGAGAAACCGATAAGCAATTTGCCCGCAATTGCTTGACTTCACGACAATTCGCCCTTAGGATTCCCAATCAATTCGAGTTCAGGAATAAACAGTAATTTTCACGATGTGAACTAGTAATTATCAGTAATCGGTTGTCCCGTGTAGCCAAGCGACGCATGCAAGGCGCAGGAGAGACCGACGAACGTGACCGAGGGCACGGGAGAGCCGCACCTCAAGATTCTCGCGAACGTCTCCCGTCGTCTGAAGTACGAGGGCTCCGCAGGCGCCTGGCTACCGCGCGGTGCCCCTAGGGGGAAATTGTGCTGCTCGTCGAGTGGTGCATGGCTCTATGAGTGACGGACCAGAGAGAAAGGCATGCAGATGACAATCTCGGAGGAGCTCAGGGGAATCTTCAAAGAAACGCGCACCCATTTGATGGGCGGCGTCTCGTACATGATTCCCGTGGTCGTGAGCGGAGGCATCCTGTACGCACTGGCGACGATGATGTCGATGAGCTCCGTCACGACGTCGGGGTCGGTGGAGGCCAGCAACGTGGTAGTAAGCGCCCTCTCCCAGATAGGTGGGGTGGGACTGGGGCTCATGGTCCCCGTACTCACGGCGTTCATTGCGTTTTCCATCGCCGACAGGCCGGGAATCGCGCCCGGAATCATCTGTGGTCAGCTTGCGGTGAACGTTGGCTCGGGATTCATCGGCGGCATCATCGCAGGCCTTCTTGCGGGGACCTGCGCCCAGCTCCTCAAGCGGATAAGGCTTCCCAAGAGCATGGAGTCTCTCAAGTCGATTCTCATCATCCCCATCGTCTCGACCCTCATCGTCGGCGTCATCACCCTCTACGTCGTGGGTGGTCCGTGTGCATGGCTCCTTTCTACCCTCACTACCTGGCTCACGGGCATGACGGGTTCGAGCGCAATCATCGTCGGAGCAATCTGTGGTGCCATGATCTGCACAGACCTCGGTGGTCCCATCAACAAGGTCGCCTACTCCACGGGCGTCGCGGTCGTGGGTACCGAGGTCCTCTCGGGCGGGAACTGCACCTTCTTCGGACCAATCGCCGTCGCAATTTGCCTTCCTTCCTTCGCATGCGGAATCGGCTCTTTCGTCCTTCGCAAGAAGTTCTCTGACGAGGATCGCGACGCCGGCATCGGGGCAATCGCGATGGGTGTGTGCGGCATCTCCGAGGCAGCCATCTCCTACACTGCCGAGGATCCCGCGCACATGATTCCCATCAACATCGTGTCCGGAGCATTCACCGGTGCGGTAGCGGGAGCCCTCGGTGTGTACTGCAACGCCGCATGGGGCGGGCTGGTCGTGCTCCCCGTCACCTCTGTGCTCACGTACCTGCTGTCTCTCGTTATCGGCATCGCCTTCTACCTGACGATGTTCGCGCTGTTCAAGAAGGATTACGTCCCCGAGCGCGCCGAAGCGGAGCGTGAAGCTGAGGCGGAGGAGATCGACTTCGACCTCGAGATGTAGCCAAGCCCATCATTTCAGGAGAAGGGAACCCACAATGAAGATTCTCGCTGTAACCGCCTGCCCGTCTGGCGTCGCGCACACGTACATGGCAGCAGAGGCAATCTCCGCCGCCGCGGAGAAGGCGCACGTCGAGTGCAAGGTCGAGACCCAGGGATCAATTGGCATCGAGAACGTGATCGGCGAGCAGGACCTGATCGGAGCAGACGCGGTTCTTCTCACGACCGACATGCCGATAAAGAACGAAGAGCGCTTTGAGGGACTGCCAAAGGTTCGTCTCAAGGCAAACCAGTACATCAAGGGAGCTGACGCCATCATCGCCAAGCTCAAGGACAAGCTGGGGAAATAGGGGCAGGGCGAGAAACGATGCGGCCCCGGTGGCCTGGGACGACCAGGCTACCGGGGCCGTTAGCTGTGCTCTGGCGCGCGAGACTAGAAGTCCGCGTTGCCCACGGTGCGGGGATGCGGGAGCACGTCGCGGATGTTGTCGATGCCCGTGACGTACATCACGAAGCGCTCGAAGCCCAGGCCAAATCCCGCGTGGCGGCAGCCACCGTAGCGGCGCAGGTCGCAGTAGTAGCGGTACTGCTCCGGGTCCATGCCCAGCTCGTGGATGCGCGACTCGAGGATGTCGAGCCTCTCCTCGCGCTGGGAGCCGCCGATGATCTCGCCGATGCCGGGGACCAGGCAGTCGGCTGCGGCGACGGTCCTGCCGTCGTCGTTGAGCCTCATGTAGAAGGCCTTGATCTCCTTGGGGTAGTCCGTCACGAACGTGGGCTTGTTGAAGTGGTGCTCCGTGAGGTAGCGCTCGTGCTCGGTCTGCAGGTCAAGGCCCCAGCTCACGGGATACTCGAACTTGGTCCCGCCATCCTGGGCCTCCTCCAGGATCTTGATGGCGTCGTCGTAGCTCACGCGCGCGAAATCGCTGGTCGCAACGTGCGTCAGCCGCTCCTTGAGCCCCTTGTCCACCCACTTGTTGAAGAAGTCCATCTCGTCGGGGCAATGGTCCATCACGTACGTGATGGCGTACTTGAGCATCTCCTCTGCCACGTCCATGTCCTGCTCGAGGTCACAGAAGGCCATCTCGGGCTCGATCATCCAGAACTCGGCGGCATGACGGCGGGTGTTGGAGTCCTCGGCGCGGAAGGTGGGACCAAAGGTGTAGACGTCGCCAAAGCTCATGGCAAAGTTCTCTGCCTGCAGCTGGCCCGACACGGTGAGGTTGGTGGGCTTGCCAAAGAAGTCCTTGCTCCAGTCGACCGAGCCGTCCTCGAGCCTGGGCACGTTCGCCAGGTCAAGCGTGGTCACGCGGAACATCTCGCCGGCACCTTCGGCGTCGCTTGCGGTGATGATGGGCGTGTTCACGTACACGAAGCCGCGCTCCTGGAAGAACTTGTGGATGGCGTAGGCTGCCACGCTGCGGACGCGGAACACCGCGCGGAACAGGTTGGTGCGGCTACGCAGGTGCTGCTGGGTGCGCAGGAACTCGCGCGACTGGCGCTTCTTCTGCATGGGATAGTCGGGCGCCGACGGGCCCTCCACGCTCACGTGCGCCGCCTGGAGCTCGATGGGCTGCGGGCGGTCGGGGGTCAGCGCGAGCGTGCCGTCAATCACCAGCGCGGCGCCCACGCTCTGCGACACGGCCTGGTCGTAGGCCTCGTCGCCGAGCGCCTCGCGGTTGAGGACCACCTGGAGGCCCCTGAAGCAGCTGCCGTCATTGAGCGTGACGAAGCCAAAGTTCTTCATGTCCCTGATGGAGCGGACCCAGCCGGCGACGGTGACGCTCGCTCCGTCCAGCTGGTCCTTGTCCGCGTAGAGCGCGGCGATCTTGGTGCGGTTCACGGTATGATCCCTTCCCTCGTGGGGTGGTGGCATGCATTGACCGACCAATCTTATCGCACGTCCCACGTTACGGGCGAACCCTGGACCGCTGGCCCCTCAGTCCCGCCGCCTGCCGGGCGCATTGGACTTGCCCGTCACGCGGTCGACCTCCATCACCAGAACCGATGTCTGGTCGATCGCAGCGTCTATGTACCTCTCCCCCGCCTCCATATGGTCGGGCGCGTACTTGCGCACGAGGGCGCGCAGGCCCTCCCGCTTCTCGGCGTCGTCGCGGGCGGGCCTCAGCGTGCCAAAGGCGATTGCGGAGGAGTAGTGCGTGGTGAACTGCGCCGGCACCACCTCGTCAGCAGAGACGACCGTGAGGCAGGCGCGGCAGGAGCCTCCCACGTTGGCAAGGCGGTGCCCCGCTGCCGCGGCACCGTGCAGGTACATCGACCTGCCCTCAAGCGCAAAGCTGATGGGGACGCCGTAGGGCTCGCCGTCGGCGTCCACGGTCGAGAGGACCGCGTGCGACGACTCCGCGACCAGCCGCAGGGCCTCGTCCTCCCCCAGGGCGCGGTCCGCCCGGCGCATGGGAAACTCCATCGCTACGCCTCCAACGTTGCCTCGGGATGCTCCCGCGTCACGAACTCCCTGTTGGTGACCGTCGCACCCAGCAGCTGCTGGCACTTCTCGGCCAGCTCGTCAATCGCCGCGTGCAGGTCGGCGGAGCGAGAGGGGTCAACGCACTCCATGATGAACATCACGTGCGGTGTGGCGTCGCTCACCTCGGTGCGCTGACCGTCTCGCCAGTTCCAGCAGCGGCACACGGCACCCGCGTCGTCGAGGTAGGCCACCTCGCCCGGGAGCGTGGGGTCGCTCTCCTCCTCGCCGATGGGCAGGAAGCGGTCCCCTCCCTCGGTCTGGGCAAGTCGGAACGTACCCTGTATGGCGTCGATGTTCTCGGCACCGATGGGAAGCGCGTACTTGAGCGAGATCGCGTTGGAGACGTCGACGGACGGAACGATGTGGCCCACGGGATTGCCCTTGAGCACGCGCTTGAGGAGGTTCTCCACCGAACAGCGCGCACCACCCTTGGTCTTGAACTTCTTGTATGCGTCGCGCCACACTGCCACGACCTCGTTCTTGCTGATGGTGGTGCTGGTGAGCCACCTCTCCGCGCTGGCGTTGGCGTGGTCCAGGAACGAGGCGGCCTTGGCCGCGTTCTCCGGCGAGATCTGGTCCGTTGGAAGCACCCCGTCCACGCACAGCACGCCTATCTCCACGTCAGGGAACAGCTCCCAGAACGAGTCCTCCACCACAAACTTCTTCATGCGTCCTCCCTAGTCATACTTCGTTGCGACGATGGTAACATCTTGTCTCGCATGTTCTTACGTCAAATCGGAATTTTATTGGCAAATTTCTCTCATTTTTCCTTCTATTCACTTGTACTTATATCGAATTTATTCATTTGAGAATGAATAAGGAGACGAGACGCGCGGGAGACCGCCGCAGCTAGGGCCCATGCCGGCGGAATGCCCCTCGGATGAAATCGGCCGTCGCGCCCCAATTGCCGCATACGGCGACACGCGTGGGAGACGCCCTCAGCCGGGCAACGGTACACCCGCCCCATCGGGCCCGCGGCAAATGCGACGCTCCCCCGATATTTGCCACTACGCGAGAATGGGTCCCTGGCACGCGCCTGCCAGTTCCCTAGAATTGTGCGGAGGGGAAACGGGCGCGACGGGCGCCCACGATGCGGAGGTCTTGAGTATGGACAAGAGGAGACTGAGCGACAGGGCACTGAGGGCGATTGCCGTGGCGACGGCGACCCCAACGCTGGCGTTTGCGGGATACACCGCCGTGTCGCACCTCCTCTTCCACCGCTCCAACATCGCCACCGCGTCAGAGATCTACAACCGCGTGACCGCCGACAAGGACAAGATGGGTGACCCCGTGGCCTGGGACAACTACATCCTCAAGCATGCGGAGACCAACGAGACCCACTACAGCGTCTCTCCCCTCATGAGCTTCAAGGTGAGCGTGGAGGACACCACCTTCCAGGGGATGCAGACCTTCGTCCTCAACCGCCGCGCCATCAACGACCGCGCCGTGCTCTACATCCACGGGACCGCCTACGTGAACCAGCCGACCATCTACCACTGGAAGTTCCTCGACTCGGTGGCTCGACGGACCAGGGCCGAGGTCAGAGTCCCCCTGTACCCGCTCGCCCCCGTGCACACCTACGCCGAGGCGTACGACAAGATCGAGGCGGTCTACCGCGACCTCCTGTCCAAGTACGGCGAGGGCGGCGTGACCATCATGGGTGACACGGCGGGCGGCGGCATCGCGGCAGGCTTCTGCCAGCGGCTCCCGGAGCTTGGCCTGCCCCAGCCCGCACGCCTCATCCTCATCTCGCCCTGGGTCGACGCGAGCCTGCACAACCCCGACCTCAACGCGTACCAAGCCGTTGACCCCATGTACTCCCTCGCCGGCCTGCGCAAGATCGCCCACACCTGGGCAAAGGGCACAGACGTCCACGACCCCATGGTGAGCCCCATCAACGGCCAGGTGCGCATGCTGCGCAACGTGTACGTGTACACCGGCACCAGGGAGGTCTTCCACCCCGACGCCGTGCTGTTTGCCCAGCGCGTCCGCGCCACGGGAATCCACACCGAGCTCGTCGTGGGCAGTGGGCTCAACGCGAACTACCCCCTCTACCCCATCCCCGAGGGGCAGAGGGCCATCGAGCAGATATCCACAGCCATCTCGACCGACTAGGCGAGAGGGACCACGGCCATGCCCGAGCCCCGCATCCGCCGGGTCCGGGCCAGAAGGAGGGAGCCCCATGGGCGACGCTGGAGACGCGATGGAAAACTGGCGCGTGGAGCACGACTCCATGGGGGAGGTGAGGGTCCCCGCCCAGGCGCTGTGGGGGGCGCAGACGCAGCGCTCGTACCAGAACTTCCGCATTGGGACCGAGACCATGCCGCCCCTGATCATCCGCGCGTTCGCGCTTCTCAAAAAGGCCGCCGCGCAGGCGAACGTGGAGCTGGGCGTGCTCGAGCCGGGCGCGGGGGAGGCCATCTGCCTCGCGTGCGACGAGATCCTGGACGGCAGGCACGACGACGCCTTCCCCCTGAAGGTGTGGCAGACCGGCTCCGGCACCCAGAGCAACATGAACCTCAACGAGGTCATCGCCAACAGGGGCAACCAGATCGCCGCCGAGCGGGGCATCGCACTCTCGAAGCCGCTCCACCCCAACGACTCCGTCAACCGGAGCCAGAGCAGCAACGACACCTTCCCCACCGCCATGAACGTGGCTGCCGTGCTCGCCGTGACCGAGAAGCTGGAACCCGCCGCACAAGAGCTGGTCTCCACCTTCCGCCGCCTTGAGGAGGAGAACGAGGGCGTGGTGAAGAGCGGGCGCACGCACCTGCAGGACGCCGTGCCCATCGCCTTCAGCCAGGAGATAAGCGGCTGGCGCGGACTGGTAGAGGCGGGCGTCGAGGAGCTCGAGGCGAGCCTGCCCCCGCTCCGGCGCCTGGCGCTGGGCGGCACCGCGGTGGGCACCGGCCTCAACGCCCCCAAGGGCTTTGACGCGCTGGTCGCCGCCAAGCTCTCCGCCCTCACGGGGCAGGAGTTCGTGACCGACCCCAACAAGTTCCGCGCGCTCACGGGCAAGGACGCCATCGCCTTCAGCCACGGCGCCGTGCGGGCGCTGGCCGCCAACATGATGAAGATCGCAAACGACGTGCGCTGGCTCGCGAGCGGCCCGCGCCTGGGCCTGGGGGAGATCTCCATCCCCGCCAACGAGCCGGGGAGCTCCATCATGCCCGGCAAGGTCAACCCCACGCAGTGCGAGGCGGTCACGATGGTTGCCGTGCAGGTTATGGGCAATGACGCGACCATCGGCTTCGCCGCGTCGCAGGGCAACTTCGAGCTCAACGTTTTCATGCCGGTCATCGCGTACGACTACCTGCAGAGCGTGACGCTCCTCTCGGATGCCATGAGGTCCTTCGACGTGCACTGCGCGTCGGGCATTAAGGCAAACCGCGAGCGCATGCACCGCAACCTGCACGACTCCCTCATGCTCGTGACGTGCCTCAACCCGTATATTGGATACGAGAACGCCGCCAAGGTGGCCCACAAGGCCTATGCGGAGGGCACCAGCCTGCGCGAGGCGTGCGTCTCGCTCGGATTCCTTTCCGGGGAAGAGTTTGACAGGGTGTTTAAGCCAGAGGGGATGATCTAGCACATGGACGAGACCAGCAGGAGGAGCCTGGAGCTCCACGAGCAGCTGCATGGAAAGATCGAGGTGGTGTCACGCAAGCACGTTGAGACGCGCGACGACCTCTCTCTGATGTACACCCCAGGCGTCGCGGAGCCCTGCCGCCAAATCCAGGCGGACTACCAGAAGAGCTGGGAGCTCACGCGCCGCGGCAACCTGGTGGCCGTGATCACGGACGGCACCGCCATCCTTGGCCTGGGCGACATCGGCCCCGCCGCCGGCATGCCCGTGATGGAGGGCAAGTGCGCGCTGTTCAAGGAGTTTGGCGACGTCGACGCCTTCCCCATCTGCGTGGACACCCACGACACCGACGAGTTCGTGCGCACCGTGCAGCTGATCAGCAAGAGCTTTGGCGGCATCAACCTGGAGGACATCGCAGCCCCCCGCTGCTTCGAGATCGAGCGCAGGCTCAAGGAGGTCTGCGACATCCCCGTCTTCCACGACGACCAGCATGGCACCGCAATCGTGGTCGCCGCCGCCATGATCAACGCGCTCAAGGTCACCGGCAAGCAGATGGGCTCCGTCAAGATCGTGATCAACGGCGCCGGTGCCGCCGGCTGCGCCATCGGCACGCTGCTCTCGCACATGGGCTTTGGCAACGTGGTCATGTGCGACGTCAACGGCATCATCTGCGAGGGCGACGAGGGCCTCAACGCCGGCCAGGAGGCCATCAGCCACATCACCAACGCCAACCACGAGCACGGTACACTTGCGGACGCCCTGCGCGGCGCAGACGCCTTCGTGGGCGTCTCGCGCGGCAACCTGGTCTCGCGCGAGATGGTCGCGAGCATGAACCGTCCCATCGTGTTCCCCATGGCCAACCCCGTGCCCGAGATCATGCCCGACGAGGCGCTCGCCGCCGGTGCGGAGGTCGTGGGCACCGGCCGCTCCGACTTCCCCAACCAAATCAACAACGTGCTGGTGTTTCCCGGCATCTTCAAGGGGGCGCTCAAGGCACGCGCAAAGGAGATCACCGAGGAGATGGAGGTCGCCGCAGCAAAGGCGATCGCCAGCCTGATTCCCGAGGACGAGCTTGACCCCAAGAACATCATCCCGTCCGCGCTGGACAAGGGCGTGGCAGACGTCGTGGCCAAGGCCGTCGCGGAGCACGTGGCAGACTAGCGCCGGCAGCAGGCAACCGCACCCAGCGGCAAACCTCACGGGCGCCATCCGTCCCCTCCGGACGGGTGGCGCCCTCTCCTTACTCCACGAAGTAGCTGGCGCAGTTGAGCGGCGTCTCGTACACGTCCACCTGGCTCACCGGCAGGTCGCGCGCCAGCAGACGCTCGGCGAAGTAGCGGGCAAGGTTCTCGGCCGTGGTGCGGAAGGGCAGCATGGTGAGCCTGAACCCCTCGTCCTCCGTGAGGGCCCTGAGGGTGCCCGGCTTGAGCGAGCCCTCCTCCACCAGGAAGGTGTGGTCCAGCGCGCCCACCTCCTCGCGCACCGCCCTCTTGAAGACGCCGAAGTCGAGCACCATGTCGCGCATGGTACCCTCGTCCCTAAGGCCATCCTGTCGAAGGTAGGCAACCACGCGCCAGCGGTGCCCGTGCAGGTTCTCGCACTTGCCGTAGTAGTCGGTGAGGAAGTGAGCCCCGTCAAAGCTCGCCTCCGTCTTGAGTCCGTATCCCATGGGTCCTCCCCTCCCGCGGCCGCGGGTCCCCGCGCCGCACGGCCCTCATCCATACGAGAGCCATTCTTTCACAGGGCGTCCGGCGAGGCGGGCGGGACCTTGGCCTCCACGAACCAGCGAGGCCCCTCGTAGAACAGGTAGGTCTGCGTCCCGCCCACGCAGACCGAGTACCTGAGCCCCGCCGAGCACGTGCGCGGCGAGTACGCCTTGCGCGCCTCTGTCACCCGGTCTATGTGGTACCGCACCCCATCACGCCACACCACCACGAGCGGTGTGATGCGTCCCTCGGCATCGGTCCTGGACTCCACCTCCACATAGAGCCTCCTGCGCGGCACGGTCTCTCCCCCGCCGGGCCCGGGTCCCACTCCCCGCGGCCCCCGTGCGTGCGGCGTCGCACGTGGCATCTCCATCGCGTTCCCTTCCCATCGAACACGTGTTTCAGTATGGGGTGGGGTGTGGACAAAAAATGGGGCGTGCGACGGGCGAGTACGTCACGCATGGGAGAGGGACCCCGCCCGTTGCCCGGACGAGGTCCCCCTGTGGTGCCCTAAGACGCGGAGCTGTCACCGCCGGCGGACGGGGCGTCGCCGCCCTTGCCGTGGCCATGACCCCCGCGGTGACGCCGGCGACGCCTCTGCTGGGCGTCTCCCGCCTCGCCCGTGGGCTGCGGCTTGCCGCCACCCTGCGCGGGCTTCTGCCTGCCCTGGCGCTGCTGCTGGCCACTCGCCGACCCCTGCTGGGCCTGCTGGCCGCCGCGGTCGCCGGGGTGCCGGCGGCGACGGCTGGGCTGCATGCCCTTGGGCTTCTGCGAGCCGTCACGCCCCTCCTTGCGCTGCTGGGGCTGCTGGGAGCGTGCGTCTCCCCCCTGCGCGGGAGCGCCCTCGCCCGAGGCGCTGTGGTGGCGCCTCCTGCGATGCGTGGCCTCGGGCACGCCCTCGGTGGCGGGAGTGGACGCGGATACCTTCTTGCGGCGACGGCGCGCGGACGGCTCCCCATCCTGGCGGGTACCACCCTTGGCCTCCGCCTCGCCGGGCTCGGACTGGCCACCGCGACGGCGCGTGGAGCCCTCGGGACGCTGCCTCTGGCCGGAGGCATCCTGCCCCTCTCCCCCCCGGCGGCGACGCTTGCGCCTGGTCTCCACGAAGATGTCCTCCGCCTCAAAGGACTCGGCGGGAGTGACCCCGTTCTTGCGGTCGAGCTCGGCGAGAGCCATCTGCACGTCGGGCGACTGGAGCCTGTCCAGGGCATCGCGCGTGACGGTGTCGGGGCGGCAGGGGCAGTGGAGCTCCTCGCTCTTCTTGACCGCGGCCTCGGAGGTGGTCATGTCGGCAAGCGGGATGCGAACGGTCTTGCCGTTCTCGATGCGCAGGCAGAGCTGCTCCTTGGGCGTGTCGTACTCCACGATCTTGGCCTTGCCCAGCGGCGTGTCGATCACCGCGTTGCGCTTGGGCGCGCGCTGCTTGAAGTCGCGATAGGCCTCGAACTCGTAGCGCAGGCAGCACATGAGCCTGCCGCAGGCGCCGCTGATCTTGTTGGAGTTGAGCGGGAGGTCCTGCTCCTTGGCCATGCGGATGGAGACGGGCTCAAACTGGTGGCCAAAGCGCGCGCAGCATAGCTCCTGGCCGCAGTGGCCAAAGCCGCCCACGATCGCGGCCTCCTCGCGCACGCCGATCTGCCGCATGTCGATGCGCTCGTGCAGCTCGTGCGACAGATCGCGGACCAGCTGGCGAAAGTCCACGCGCTCCTCGGCGCTGAAGTAGCACACGACCTTCTCGCCGCCAAACAGGTACTCCACGCCCACAGGCTTCATGTCGAGGCCCGACTCGTGCACCAGGCGCCGGAACACGGGAAGGGCGTCTTCGCCCCGCTGTGCGAGCTCCTCGGCGCGGTCGAGGTCGCTCTCGGTGCAGATGCGCACCACGGGCTGGAGCTTGGATTCGCCAATCATGTCGCGCAGCTCGTTGCTGCTGACCTCGCGGGCGTCCATGGTGGCAAGTCCGATCTCGGCCCCGCGCTCGGTCGAGCAGATCACGTGGTCGCCCTCCTGCGCCCCGGTCTCGCGGGGGTTGAACCACAGGTCTCGGGCGGCATACTTAAACTTCACCGGTATGACGGTGGGCATGCGAGTGCCTCCTTGACAGAGAGAAGCATGGCCTCGATGGCCAGCTGGGGTGTTACGTTGTGGGCGAGGTCGTCCGCCGCCGAGCGCACGGCCTCAAGGGCGCGCACCACGCCCTCCGTTGGGGTGGAGGAGGCAAGGCGGTCGACCACGTCTGCCGCGTCCTCGTTGACGATGCCCTCGGGGATGCCCTCACAGCGCAGGAGGACGTCTCTGAGCAGGGACTCCGCGGCCGACAGCGCCTCCATCATACCCGAACGCTCCCGGGCGGTGAGCTCGCGCCTGTTTGCGTCCTCCAGCTGCTTGAGCGCCTTCGCGGGCAGGTAGTCTCCTTCCTGGCCCAGGGCGGCCTCCTGGGCGCTCCGCACGTCCGCGAGCGGCGCCTTGACCGCCTCGACGATCTGGCGTGCCGCCACGAGAACGTCCCAGGAGTCGTCGTTGGCGAGCTCCCCCAGCGTCTGCACCACCAGACGGCGTACCTCCCTGCGCCCGGACGAGGCCAGGAACTCGGCAGCGCGGTCGGGCGTACCCGCCACGCTCAAGGCGACGCGCGCGTCGGTCCCGCCGATCCCGCTCTTGGCCTCCACCGCACGCTGGGCGGCGTCCGGGCTCACGATGCGAAAGGGCACCTGCTGGCAGCGGCTCACGATGGTGGGCAGCAACGCCGCGGCGGTGCGGGCAATGAGGATGAAGTAGACGCCCTCCGGCGGCTCCTCGATGGTCTTGAGGAGCGCGTTGGCGGCGGCACCCCGTAGAAGGGCGGCCTCGCGGATCACGTAGACCTTGCCGGGGGCACGCACGGGCGCCAGGCTCACGTCGGCTATGAGCTCCCTCACCTGCGACACCAGGTAGCCAGTCACGCTCCCCGGCTCGTACACGTGGACGTCGGGATGCGTCCCGTGCGAGACGCGAATGCACTCGTCGCAGGTCCCGTCTCCCCCGTTGGGGCACACGATGCACTGCGCCAGGGCCCGCGCGGCCTCGTCCATGCCGGATCCCGGGGCGCCCACGAAGAGGTAGGCGTGCGAGACACGGCCCTCCCTCACGGCGTCGCCCAAAAACTCCTGGACGCGAGGCTGCTGGGACAGGCACGCGAGCGCCGAGGGCAGCGGCACGCCGTCGACGCTAGCCATGCTCGACCACCCCGCCGCCCAACCACGGGAGCGCCTCGCCCAGGCAGGTGTCGACGCGGGATGAGACGAGCGATACGTCCCCCGCGCCGTCCACCATGCGGACGCGGTCGGGCTCGCGCCGGGCGAGCCTGGCGTAGCCCGCGCGCACGCGCTCTTGGAAGGCTAGGCCCTCCGCCTCCAGGCGATCGGCCCCTCCCCTGGTGGCGCGCGCGAAGGCGACCTGGGGATCCAGGTCCAGCACGATCGTGACGTCGGGCGTCACGCCGCAGGTGCCCAGGCGGTTCGCCTCGTCCACCAGGCCCTCCGAAAGCCCGCGGCCCCCCGCCTGGTAGGCGAACGTGGAGTCGTGGAACCGGTCGCACACCACCACGGCGCCACGCTCCAGCGCGGGGATGATGGCCTCGCACACCAGCTGGGCACGCGATGCCTCGTACAGAAGAAGCTCGGCGCGGTCGCACATGCCGGCGTTGGCGGGGTCAAGGAGGACCGCACGCACCTTCTCGCCTATGACCGTGCCACCGGGCTCTCGAAGCCGCACGACCTCCCTGCCCTCAGACTGCAGCCTGGCCGCCAGGATCGTGGCTTGCGTCGACTTGCCGCAGCCGTCGATCCCCTCGAGCGTCACGAACGCGCCGCGCTCATGCGACGTGCCTGGTGCGGTGCTGGTGCTTGGCATGGCGGCTCCATGGTGTGCTGACGGTTTGGGACAGCTTACTCTAGCAGGTTGGTGTGGCGCGCCCGTGGTCGCGGACGCACGCCGGGGATGGGGAGAGAAACGCCCCCGCCGCACTCGGCAGCGGAGGCGTTGGCATCGCGCGGCACGTGTCCCTACGATTCCCCCTTGGCTGGGGACTTGGCCTTGGACGACTTGCCGCCCGCGGACTTGGTCTTGGCGGACTTGGTCGACTTGGCCCTCGTGCCGCGCTTGGCGCCCGACGCCTTCGCGGACGCGGAGGTGCCACGGCCCCTCCCGGCCCGGGAGGCGGCCTTCTTCTCCTTGCCGGGACAGTTCATGTTGACGCAGATGCGCCAGGGGCCCCTGGCGGTCACGACCTCCACGATGGGCGCCCCGCAGTCGGGGCAGGTCTCGCCCGTGGCGTGCAGCTCGCCGCGCTGGGGCAGCGGGTAGCTCACTCCGCACACGTCGTAGTTGGTGCAGCGGATGAAGCGCCTACCTGTCTTCTCGCTCTTGTGGGCGACCAGGTCCCCGTGGCGCCCGTCAGCCTCGCAGACAGCACAGGTGCCCACCACGATGTCGGGCTCCCGGTTGGTGGGGCAGGCCGGGTTCACGCAGATCTCGTACGCCTTTGAGCGGAACGGCTTGCACTTGATGCGCGGGGCGCCGCACACCGGGCACACGCCCGCCTCGCCCTCGATGGGCTCGACCTTGACCTTGGACGGGACGGGATAGGTCACGTCGCAGTCGGGCCAGCCCATGCAGCCGATGAAGCTCCCGCGCGTCTTGGCAGAGGTCTTCATGACAAGGTCCCTGCCGCACTTGGGGCACACGCCCACCTTGGCGTCTGCCGTCACGGCGTCGGCGATGGCGTTCCCCAGGTCGTCCTTGTGCTCGATCAGGGCACCCATCACGCCGGAGAGCAGCGCGCGGGAGTGCGTGACCACGTCCTCCTGGGTATCGGCCCCCTCGGCGACCTTGGTCATGTCGTCCTCGAGCTCGGAGGTCATGCTCGGGCTGGTGATGCGAGGCGCGTACTCGGTGAGGGCGTCGATGACCGCCATGCCCAGCTGGCTGGGCTCCACCGGGTCGTTCTTGAGGTACTTCACGTCGTACAGGCGCTGGATGATCGAGGCGCGGGTTGACTTGGTGCCCAGGCCGCACTTCTCCATCTCCTGGATCAGGCGGCCCTGGCTGTAGCGGGCGGGGGGCTCGGTCTGCTTGGCGTCGAGCGTCATCTTGCGAACGTCGCACACGTCGCCCTCCGAGAGCATGGGAAGCTGCTCGTCCTTGCGCTGCCCGTAGGGGTAGATGGCGCGGAACCCAGGCTCAACCACCACGGTGCCGGAGCTGGTAAAGCGCTCGCCCTCCACGTCGAAGGTGAGCTTGGTCCCCTCGGTCACGCAGGGGTCGCCAAGGGTGGCGAGAAACCTGCGCGCGATGAGGTTGTACAGCTTCCACTCGGCGGGTTGGAGGCTTCCGGGGTCTGCCGCCGCCGTGGGGTAGATGGGCGGGTGGTCGGTGGTCTCCTGCTTGCCGCGCGTGGCGTGGAGCGGCCCCCCGGAGAGGAGCGCCTGGCAGGTGGGCCGGTACTGGGGCACCTCGGAGAGCGTGCGCACACAGGCCTTGAGGTCGAGCGACTTGGGATAGACGGTGTTGTCCACGCGCGGGTAGCTGATGAGGCCGTCCATGTAGAGCGACTCGGCGAGCCTCATGGCGCGGGCGGGGCTGATCCCCTCCGCCGCCGCGGCGGTCTGCATGGTCGTAGTGTTGAACGGGGCGGGCGGGTTGGTGGTGCGGCGTCTCTTCTCGACGGAGAGGACCCTGGCCTCGCTCGCATCCCTCACGCGCGCGAACGCAGCGTCCGCCGCTGCCTTGTCCTTGAAGCGAGCGGTTGCGTGAGTCGCCTTGAAGGAGTCGTCCTCCGATGCCGAGCCCTTAGGGGCGAGCATGCCCCACAGCACCCAGTAGTCCTCGGGAACGAACGCCTGGCGCTCACGCTCCTTCTGCACCACCAGCGCGAGCGTGGGGGTCTGGACGCGACCGGCACTGCGCACGTTGCCAAAGCCGCCAAAGCGGGCCATGGTGAGGTAGCGCGTGAGAACCGCGCCCCAGATGAGGTCGATGTACTGGCGACTCTCGCCCGCATCTGCCAGGTCCTGGTCAAGCTCCACGAGGTTCTGGAAGGCATGGTCGATCTCGGCCTTGGTGAAGGCGGAGTAGCGGGCGCGCGAGACAGGCGTGTCGGGCGCCACCTGGCGCATCTGCCTCAGGGCGTCCGAGCCGATGAGCTCGCCCTCGCGGTCGAAGTCCGTGCCGATGACGATGGAGTCCGCCTTCTTGGCGAGGTTCTTGAGCGCGCGGATAATGCCCTTCTCCGCCGGCAGCTTCTCGATGGGCGCCCACACGAGGTACGGAAGGCTCGGGACCTTCCACCCCTTGATGTCGATGCCGTCCTTGAGGAAGGGCTTGCGCTTGGTCTCGTAGGGCGGCTTGGCGAGGTCGTCGGGAAGGCGCGCGGGCAGGTGCTCCCCCTCTGTGGTGAGGCCGTACCACCCTTCCTTGCGGTCGTACTTGAGCTCGGGCGGGAAGTCGGGGGCCATGATGTGGCCGCGCAGGCCGATGGTCACCCACTCCTCGCCGTCATGCGAGAACCGGTACACAGGCGTGTCGTACACCTTGTCCGCCTTGGGCTTGCCCGAGGTGGAGAGGAGCCGCGCTATCTGCTGTGCCGCGTCGTTCTTCTCGGTTACAACAAGCTTCAACTAGTCGTCCTCTTCGTCTTTCTGGAGCTCGTGCTCCTCGTAGTCCTCCCTCGTCCACTTGAGGGACTCCTTGCCGTCGCGTGCGACGAGGACGTAGCGGGCCACCGCCAGAGCTATCTCGTACAGCAGCACGAGGGCGGTGAACATGAGCAGCATGGTGACGGGCGAGGCATCGGGCGTGACCACTGCCGAGAGCACCATGAGGCCCACGTAGATGTAGCGCCACTGGGCGCGGAAGGTCTTGTAGGGGACCAGGTGGAGGACTGAGAGGTAGAAGATCACGAGGGGAATCTGGAAGGCAATGCCAAAGCCAATCTCGAGCAGCATGATGATGTTGAGATAGTCCTCCGCGTCGGCGATGACGTTGGCGAAGTCAACCGACTGCTGCACCATCCACCCGATTGCCGCGGGCAGGGCCACGAAGTAGCAGAAGACCATGCCGAGGGCGAACAGGATGACCATCGCCGCAACCGTGGGGACGACCCACTTGCGCTCGTTGGGCTTGAGAGCGGGGAGGAAGAAGGCCATGATCTCCCAGATGATGATGGGCGTGCAGATAATCACGCCCACGAAGAACGCCACCTTGAAGCGGATGGTGAAGCCGCCGAGGACCGAGAGGACGGTGAGCTTGGAGCCCGCCGGCATGACGGAGCGGATGGGATCCATCAGGATCTGGATCAGCGTCGGCGTCGCCTCGTACACCACGATCGCGGTGATGAGAACGGACACGACGATGATGGTGAGACGCCGTCTGAGTTCGCCAAGGTGATCCATCAGCGGCATGCGTGCTGGTCCTACGGGCATTAGTCCTCCTCCTTGGATGCGCCGTCAGCAGAGGGCTCGGTGTCGTCCTGCGTCGCGGCCTGCTCGTCGGCGTCAGCGTTGGCACCGGCATCTGCCTTGGCCTCCGCCTCGTGGCGCTTGGGCCTCATCGCATAGAGGGATGCCGCGCTCGCGACCTTGGGCTCCTCCTTTGGCTGCGGCTCGGTAGCAGGCGCCTCCTGCTCCGGCGCGTCATCGTCGGAGTCTGCGCCCGACGCCTGCGCTGCTGCGTCCTGCTGTGTCTTCGGTGCCGCATTGGCCTCACGCTTGGCCTTCTCCGCCTCGAGGCGTGCCTTGCGCTGCGCAAAGGTCTCGCGCTTGCGGTCCGTGGGGGCGCCGTCGGCGGACTCGAGGTCGGAGTCCTCGTCCATGGCGGCGGCGCGCTTGGCTGCCGCGTCCTTGCTCTTGGGGTCGTCCCCCATACCCTCGCTCACCGCGTTGCTCAGCGGGTCCATTACCTCGCTCTGAACGACCTCGGTGAAGCCCTCTTGGGCCTGCCTGAACTGCCTCAGCGCCTTGCCGATGGTCCTGCCCATGCCGGGGAGCTTGTCAGGCCCAAAGAGCAGAAAGCCGAAGAGCACGATCAGGAACAGCTCTGTCTCGCCAATGCCAAACACGCGCGCACCTCCAGTGCCGCAGGAGGGGGACTACTCCCCCGCCACCAGTTCCTTGTCAACGCCCAGGAGCGAGAGCACGCGGGCGACGTTCTTCTGCGGGTTGCTCAGGGTCAGGCTCCCGCCCGCCTCCTTGGCGCGGTGGGCGGCACCCACCAGCACGCCAATCCCCGTGGAGTCGATGTAGGGCACCTCTGAGAAGTCCACGGCGACCTGCGGGGTCGCCTCGCCGAGTGCCGCCTCAAGCTCCTGACGGAGCTGGGGGGCATTGGACACGTCGACCTCCCCGACGACCTTCACGAGGGTCTTGGACCCGTTCTTGCTTGATGTGATTTCGAGGCTCATGGGATGATGCTCCGTTTCTTGTTGTCCTAGAGGTTGGTTCCGCTGGAGTTAGCGAGCGTCTCGGACAGGCCCTGGGTGGTCGAGCCGGAGGTCGTGGTCGAGGAGGAAGACGAGTCGCTCGCCTCCGCCTCCTGGCTCGCGATGACCGAGAGGCGCTGCTCGGCAAAGGACTTGGCGCCGTACTCGTCGTTGGCGTCCGCCTCCTCCGCCTTCTGGTAGGCGGACTTTGCGTTGGCGGTATCTCCGGAGGACTCGTACATGAGACCGAGGTTGGCCCATGCCGGACCATAGGTGGAGTCGCTCTGGGTGAGCTCGAGGAGGGCGGACTTGGCGCCGTCCGCGTCACCGGAGTAGTACTGGCAGAGCGCACGGTTGACCCGCACCGCACTGGAGTCGTTGAGGGCGAGGTACTGGTCGTAGTACCCCATCGCCTTCTGGTAGAGGTCGTTCACGTGCTGCTTGGACGTGTCGTCCGTGGCGTACGTGCTTGCGGAGTAGGCCCAGGCCATGTAGTCGTTACCCAGGTTGAGCAGGGTCGCGAGGCTCTTGGGCTTCTCCTTGAGCTTCGCCTCGAGCTCTGACACCGTCGAGGAGTACTTTGCGTCAACGCTTGCCATGCTCGACGTGGTGGACGAGGAGGAGTCGGACGAGTCCGTGGTGGATGCTGAGTCAGCCTTCTGGCTCGACTGCGAGCTGGACGACGAGCTGCCGGCGAAGATGGCGGAGAGGGACGGGAGCATCATGGAGAGTGCCATCACGATGCCGAAGACAACGATGGCGATCTGGGTGCCCTTGCCGCGCTTGCCGGGCTTCTTGCCCCCGTCGCGCCTTGCCGTGCCCTTGGCGGCCTTGTCGGATGCGCCCTTGTCGTTTGACCCCGAGGCAACCTTTGCCCGGGCGAGGCGCTTTCCCGAAGTTCCCTTGTTTCCCGACATCCGCCCATCCCTTCGATTCATCGTGCCGCCCGGCGAGGGCGTGACGCCCTTGCAACGAACGCAAAGCTACATTCTACAAACCAAACCTGTCAAGCATGTCACATCCACACTCGCAAGCCATCCCAAGTGTGGATGCCGCCATCTGGCAGCTATATATAGGTACGCTCGCGGCATCCTCGCACGCCCATGGCAAGGCGGCCGGGCGCCATATTCGCACCTCTCTTCCCCGAGAAGGGAGGGGGCGAGACCCATCGGCCCCGCCCCCAAGGCAAACGCTAGCCCCGCTCCTCGCGGGCGATCTTGGCGCTCACGAGCTTTACCGCGACCACGAAGACGTCCAGCGCCTGTCCGAGGTCCTCGAGCGACGGATACGTGGGCGCGATGCGGATGTTGGAGTCGTTGGGGTCCTTTCCATACGGCCACGTGGCGCCGGCGGGGGTGAGCTTGACCCCAAGGTCTGCCATCAGCGCGACGATCCTCTTGGCGGACCCCTTGGGCCCCTCGAAACTCACGAAGTAGCCGCCGTGCGGGTTGGACCAGGTGGCGACCCCCAGGCTGCCGAGTCCCTCGCCGAGCTTGCTCTGCACCAGGGCGAAGCGGGGCGCGACGATGGCGGCGTGCTTGCGCATGTGCGCGCGGACCCCGTCGAGGTCGCGGAGGTAGAGGGCGTGCGCTAGCTGGCTCATCTTCTCGGAGCTCACGCGCTCCACCGAGAACGCCTTGCGAACCTCGCTGATGTCGTCGTCGCTCGCCGCCACGAACGCGATGCCCGAACTGGGGAAGGTCACCTTGGCAGTGGAGCCAAACTCGTACACGAGGTTGCGGTTGCCCGCCTCGCGCACCGCCTGGAAGATGTCGAGGAGCTGGTCGTCCGTCCCGCCGAAGCAGTGGACCACGTAGGCGTTGTCCCAGTAGATGCGGAAGTCGGGGGCGGCGGGCTTGAGCGAGGCGAACGCGCGGACGACCTCGTCGGAGTAGGTAATGCCCGTGGGGTTGGCGTACTTGGGCACGCACCAGATGCCCTTGACCGTGGGATCGCCCTCAACGAGCTCGCACACCGTGTCCATGTCGGGCCCGTCCTCGCACATGGGGATGGGGACGTTCTTGATGCCCATCGACTCGGTCACCTTGAAGTGGCGGTCGTAGCCTGGTGCGGGGCAGAGCCACTTGACCTCGCCCTGCCTGTAGAAGGGCTCGGCGCCGGCGACGCCGTTGATGAAGGCGTGGGCGACGAGGTCGTGCATGAGGTTGAGGCTCGAGGAGCCCGACACCACCACGTTCTTGGGGTCGACGCCCAGGATCTGCCCCGCCAGGCGCCGCGCGGAGGGAAGCCCCTCCGGGGTCCCGTAGTTGTCCACGATCGCATCGCCGTCGACGAGCGGCGTGGAGGAGTCCAGCACGTCGAGCATGGGCTTTGAGAGGGCGGTCTGCTGCGGGGAGGGCTTGCCACGGGCCATGTCGAGCTTGAGGTGCTGGTCCCTCAGGTGGGCGACCTCGGTCTCGAGGTGCTTGATCTCCTCGTCCAGGGACTCGGTTGACATGGACTGGTATGCGTTGGGCATGGGGTCCTCCTCCGTCGGGTCGGCATCATCCGCAAGTATAGTGTGTGCCCGATGCGAGGAGCCCCCGGAGCGGGATACGTACACGGGCCGTCACCCGCGTAGGCGCCCCGGCCGATACGAGACCCTTGGCAAGCTACTCCACGGTGCCGTAGAGGTAGCCCCACCCATGCGCCGTGATAATCGAGTTCATCTGGTCGCAGAGCCGATGACGGTCGTAGCGCCCGCCGGGCAGGAGGTCGATGACCTCCTGGAGGTCGGCCGCCATGTCGTCGATCTCGGCCCGCATCACAAGGTCGAGCTTGGCGACGGTGCCGCCTGCGGCGGACGCCTCGAACACCTCGTCCACGAGACGCTGCAGCTCGCCGAACTCGGGCGCTGGCGTGTAGCTGCCCGTGACGGGGGCCTTGCGCCCAAGGGGCTCGTACGCGAAGGGGTTGTAGTCATAGCTCGTCATGCGGGTAATGGTACCAGCAGCCGGGCGGGAGCCGCGGCGCGACCGTCGGCTCCACGAGAGCTGCGTTCGCGGGAGAGGACCGGGCTCACTCCCCCGCTCCGTCACTGCCAGCGGGAGCAGCCGCGGCGGCGTCGCCGCCCTTCTCTCCCCCGGGCTTCTTTGAGCGGAAGTGGCCGTCCAGGTGTACGTAGGCAACGCCCAGGGCACCGGCACAGAACGAGCCGGCGAGGATGGCGCACTTTGCCGCCATGACCTCCTGGGGGGAGCTGAAGGCGAGCCCCGCGATGAGAATCGACATGGTGAAGCCCATGCCGCCCATGATGCCGACGGCGATGACCTGGTCCCAGGTGACGTGCCTGGGCAGCTTGGCGAAGCCGACCCTCACGAGCAGCCAGGTCACGAGGATGATGCCCACCGGCTTGCCGAGCACGGCACCGAGGAACGCACCCTGCGTCACCGGGTCGGAGACGATCGCCATGGGGTCGACCCCCACCAGGCGCACCTGGGCGTTGACGAAGGCGAAGAGCGGGAGAATCACGAAGTTGACGGGGACCGAGATGGAGCGCTCGACGCGCTCGAGCGGCGGGGTCACGTGGTGCATGATGCCCTCGATCCTCTCGGCCGCGGCGGTGAAGTCGTGTTGGCCCAGCACGTGGGACTCGTCGTCGTAGGTGTCGTCGAGCAGCCTCGCCTGCACCCCGAGCCACGCACGCAGGCGCCCCAGCCTGACGTCGGAGCGCGCAGGGAGGAAGAAGGCGAGGATGACGCCCGCGAGGGTCGCGTGGATGCCCGAGTTGTACATGCAGACCCACAGCACCAGGCCAACGAGCAGGTACGGCCTGGCAGAGTACACCTTCCTGCGGTTGAGGCCGGCGAGGACGAGCACGACCAGCAGCGTGGCTGCGCACCAAGCGATGTCGGGCGTCTGCCCGTAGAAGAGGGCCAGGACCACGATGGCCAGGATGTCGTCGGCGATGGCGAGCGTCTGGAAGAAGACCTTGGTCTCGGGAGCCACGCGGTCGCCCAGAAGCGACATGACGCCCAGTGCGAAGGCGATGTCGGTTGCGATGGGAATCGCCCACCCGTGCGGGGCGGTGGCGTGGTTGAACAGCAGATAGATGATCGCGGGGAACGCGACGCCACCCACCGCGGCGAGCATGGGGAGCGCCGCCTGGCGCGGCTTCCTGAGCTGACCCACGGTCATCTCGTACTTGAGCTCGATCCCCACGAGGAGGAAGAAGATCGACATCAGGAAGTCGTTCACGAACGCCTCGACGCTCATCGACGCGACGAGACCCCCGAGGGTGATGGAGAGTGGCGCCTGGAGCACGTGCTCGACGGCCTCGTATGCCGGTGAGTTGGCGACGATGACGGCAAGGAGCGCCGCCGCGACCATCACCGCTGCGGCGATGGTGCCGTTGGAGGTCACCTTTTGGAGGGAGGTCCTGCGCGACATCCTCCTCACAACCGCCGGCTCACCAATTATCGCCGAGCGCTTTCGAAGCACCCTCTCGCGCCGCTCGGGGGTCATCTCAGACAGGTCGGACATGCCTAATCGGCCTCCTTTCGGACATCGCACCACGCGGGGCGCCGCAGGTAGGCACACGTCCGCGGGGGCAAGATGTGAAAGCAACGAATGATATGGTATCCGCTTTGGGCGAGGGGGCCTCGAATGGGCATATAGTCCACCATAAGAGAGACAGAATGTTCTCACCCACAAGGCGGAAAGCGAGAGGGCGCAATGAACGAGCAGCGCATTGCAATCATCACCGACTCGGGCACGGATGTTCCAAGCACCTTTGCAAGCGAGCACGACGTGCGCGTGGTGCCGCTCCGCATCAACTACTCGGACGGCAGCTCGTTCCAGAGTGGCGTCGACATCACGAGCGACGAGGTCATCCGTCGCTTTGGGCAGGAGATTCCCAAGACCTCCCTCCCCTCTCCCCAGCAGGTGCTCTCGGCGCTTGAGGGCGCCAGGGCAGACGGGTACGTGGCAGCGGTCATAGTGACCATCTCCGCCGGCCTCTCCGCCACCAACCAGACCTGCCGCCTGGTCGCAGGCCAGATGGAGGACTTCCCCGTCACCGTCGTCGATTCCAAGTCAATTGGCCTGATGGCGGGCATGGTGGTCCAGCGCGCCGTGGAGCTGGTGGAATCCGGCGTGCCCTTCTCCCTGTTGGATTCGCGCCTACGTCGCTGCGCGCGCGAGACGAGCGTGTTCTTTGCGGTTAAGTCGCTTGAGTACCTCTACCGCGGCGGGCGCATCAACGGCACCGTGTACCGACTGGGCAACGCCCTCAACATCAAGCCGGTCCTGATGTGCGATGACGCCGGGTACTACGTGGTCGCGCGCAAGGCGCGCGGCTGGAACAAGGCGCTCGACACGATGGTCTCGCTCTGCTCTCAGCAGGCCAACCAGTTTGCCCGCTCGCGGGTGGGCATATGCTGCTCGTCCAACACCTCGGAGCTGTTCGACCGCCTGGAGGAGAGGCTGCGTGCCGCGATTCCCGGCCTCGTCGAGGTGCAGAGGTCGGGCATCTCGCCCGACCTGCTCGTGCACACTGGCCCCGACCTGGTTGGCATGGGAGCGCAGGCGGTCGAGGTGGGATAGCCGTGTTAGCGGGGCGTCAGGGGATCAACCTCCCCGGCGCCCTTCGTCTTTTTCATTGGGAGGAACCATGCACGAGGACGTGCGCGATGACATCTGCAAGGTGGGAAGGCTCCTGTACGACCGCGGCTACGTCGCGTCGAACGACGGGAACGTCTCTGTGAGGGTCGGGGCGAACGAAGTTGTCGTGACCCCCTCGGGGGTGAGCAAGGGCCGCATGACGCCCGACATGCTCGTACGCTGCGACCTGGACGGGAACGTCCTGCCCGATGACGAGTCGGGGCGATTCCCCTCGTCGGAGGTCAAGATGCACCTTGCCGTGTACCGCGAGCGGCCCGACGTGCGGGCGGTGGTGCACGCCCACCCCGTCTTTGCGACTGCCTTCGCCATCTGCCGGCGCGAACTGTCGGAGCCCTACCTCCCCGAGCTAATCCTCAACTTTGGGAGGATTCCCGTCACGGACTTTGCGATGCTCTCCACCGATGAGGTGCCCCGGAGCATCCTCCCCTTCGTCCACGATTACAATGGCGTGCTCCTCGCCAACCACGGCGCGGTCGCCTGGGGTGGGGGCGTCTGGAAGGCGTTCGACCTCATGGAGACCATCGAGCACAGCGCAAAGGTCTACAAGGTGGTTCACGACCTGGGAGGCGGCGTGGAGCTTGACCCAGACCAGGTCAGCCGCCTGCAGGGGATGCACGACTTCTACCGCAGACGAGCCTCGGCGAGGAACGACGCCAGCGGGAGCGAGGGCAGGTCCTAGGAGGGAAGACAACACGATGGAGGCAGGCATGGCAGGTGGAGAGACGCCCGAGTCGCAGCTGAGGGGGTCATCCGACGGCGTCACCAACGTGGATGCCGTGGAGCTCAAGCCGGACGGGAGCGCGGTGGTCATCATCGACCAGACGCTCCTCCCCAACCGGCTGGAATATGTAGAGCTCTCGGATGCGCAGGACATGTACGACGCGATCCTGAGGCTCAAGGTCCGCGGCGCACCCGCAATCGGCGTCTGCGCGGGCTACTGCTACTACGTGCTCGCGCGGCAGGAGGCCGACCGCGAAACCTCGTACGACGCCTTCGCCGCCGCGATGGGCCGCCAGCGCGACTACCTCAACTCGTCTCGCCCCACGGCGGTCAACCTCTCGTGGGCACTCGGCAGGATGCACGGGGTGACGCTCGCCCATTCCGGGGAGGACCCGCACGCCGTTGTCGAGGCGCTTCGCGACGAGGCCGTCGCCATCCACCGCGAGGACCTGGCGATGTCCGAGGAGATCAGTCGCCTGGGCGCGAGCCTACTCTCGGATGGCGATGGGGTCCTGACCCACTGCAACGCCGGCCCACTCGCATGCCTGGGCTACGGCACCGGTCAGGGGCCCCTCTTCTACGCGCACGACCACGGCAAAGAGGTCCACGTCTTTGCCGACGAGACCAGGCCCCTGCTGCAAGGGGCGCGCCTCACGAGCTACGAGCTGCAACGCGCCGGCATCGACGTCACGCTCATCTGCGACAACATGGCCTCCATCGTGATGAGGAACGGCTGGGTCCAGGCTTGCATGGTCGGCTGCGACCGCGTGGCCATGAACGGCGACGTGGCCAACAAGATCGGCACCTCGGGCGTCGCAATCCTGGCCCACCACTACGGCATCCCGTTCTACGTGCTGGGCCCAACGTCCACGATCGACCGCAGCTGCCCCACCGGCGACGACATCAAGATCGAGGAGCGCGACCCGGACGAAATCAAGACCATGTGGTACGCCGAGCCCAAGGCCCTGCCCGAGGTGAGGTGCTACAACCCCGCCTTCGACGTGACGGACCACGACCTCATAACCGCCATCGTGACCGAGAGGGGCATCTGCCGTCCGCCGTACGACCAGAGCCTCGCCGCACTGTTTGAGTAGCCAAGGAGAAGGGAATCCCCATGTTCGAGTCGGTCTCTGCCTGCATCCGCTGCAACAAGGAGGACGTCGCCAAGGTCGTCCTCATGCCCGGCGACCCGCTGCGCGCCAAGTTCATCGCCGAGCACTACCTGGAAGACCCCATACTCTTCAACGACGTTCGTAACATGCTTGGCTATACGGGCACCTACAAGGGCAGGCGTGTGAGCGTGATGGGCTCGGGCATGGGCATCCCCTCCATGTGCCTGTACGCGCACGAGCTCTACACCCAGGTGGGCGTGGACGCGATAATCCGCGTGGGCACCACGGGTGGGCTGCAAGACGACCTGCACGCAGGTGACATCGTGATCGCCCAGAGCGCCGCAACCAACTCGTCCATCGCGAGCCTGTACGACTCCCCCGTGAAGCTTGCCCCCACGGCGAGCTGGGACATGCTCCGGGACGCAGTGAGGTCCTGCGAGGCACTGGGGTACGGCTACCAGGTGGGCCAGGTCGTGAGCTCCGACGTGTTCTACAACCCCCGCGAGGACGCGCCCCAGCGCTACCGCGACCTCGGACTCCTGTGCGTCGAGATGGAGACGGCGGGGCTCTACATCGAGGCCCAGGCCAGCCACAAGAAGGCGATCTCGATCCTCTCGGTTTCCGATACGTTCTTTACCGGCGAGTCCCTCTCCGCAGACGAGCGTGAGAGGAGCTTCACCAACATGATGGAGGTCTCGCTCGAGACGGCGCTCCCCTACGCCTAGGAGGCCAAGCTCATCGGGGACGGCGCTCGAGGGCCAACGAAACAAGACATAGGGTCAACCACGGGGGTGTACGGAGGTTTTGCCGTCACCCCCTGTCTATGCATGCGCTCCCTCGGCACCGCACATGTGAAACATGATCGTGCACATTTCACTAACTCACATGCAACGCGAGGGCATCACGTGCGAATTGAAGGCGCAACCTCAGGGCAACGATGGCTTCCTACCTTAGAGACGTTCGCACGGAGGTACGGACGAGGTCAGGACCCGACGAGAGGAAGCCATCATGCCCATGCGCTACGAGGACTACGAGCGGTACCTCTCCCCCGCACTCGCAAAGACCACCGACCTGGTCATCGAGCGTGGCGAGGGAAGCTACCTGTACGATGTCAACGGCGACCGGTACCTGGATTTTGTCCAGGGAATTGCGGTGAATGCGCTCGGGCACAACAACCCGGCCGTGAAGGCGGCCATCCACGAACAGGTGGAGAAGCTCATCAACGGCAGCTTCAACATGGTCAACTTCCCCACCACCCTCACGCTGGCGGAGCGGCTGGCAGAGATCGCCCCAGGCGACCTGGGATGCACGTTCTTCTCCAACGGAGGCGCCGAGGCAACGGACGGGTCCCTCAAGCTCGCCCGCGCCTACACCGGTCGCCCGTGCATCATCGCCTTTCGCGGCTCGTTCCACGGGCGCACCTGGGGTGCCATGTCGGTGACCGGCTCTGCCGCCAAATACCGCCACTCGTACCAGCCCTGCATGGGCGGCGTCTACTTTGCCACCTACCCCCAGAAGGACCTGTGTCCCAAGGGCTTTGACGAGGAGCAGCGCTCTGAGTACTGCCTGAGCGACCTGCAGCAGATCTTTGACTACCTGGTCTCGCCCGAGGAGGTCGCCGCGATCATCATGGAGCCCGTCCAGGGCGAGGGCGGCTACTTCGTGCCCCCCGCGAGCTTTGTGCAGGGCGTCCGCAAGATGTGCGACGAGCATGGCATCCTGCTGATCTTCGACGAGATCCAGAGCGGCTACGGGCGCACCGGCAAGATGTGGGCGGGGCAGAACTTTGGCGTGACCCCCGACATCATGAACCTGGGCAAGGCGATCGCCGGCGGCATGCCCATGAGCGCCGTCGTGAGCACCCACGAGATCATGAGCCGCTGGCACCCGGGCATGCATGGCGGCACCTTTGGCGGCAACCCGGTGGCAGCCGCGGCGGCGCTTGCCGTCCTGGACGAGTTCGAGCGCCAGGACATCCTCTCCAACGTGAACAAGATGGGCGACTACCTGGGCAAGAAGCTCAAGGAGCTTGCCGCCGACCACCCCGTGGTGGGCGACGTCCGCGGCATCGGCCTGATGCGTGCCATCGAGTTTGACCACGAGGACGGGACTCCCGCCCCCGAGCTGTGGCAGGCCATCAAGGCCAAGGCGCTGGAGCACCACATGATCACGCTCAACTGCGGCGTCCACGGCAACGGCATGCGCTTTGCCACCGCCCTCAACGTGACCACTGACGTGCTGGACGAGGGCGTCGACATCCTCGATCGCTCCATGACCGAGCTGGGTTACTAGCCCGCGCGCGTCCCTGGTGCCCGCAGGGCACGGCCTCCCGTCCGGAATGGGCACGGACGGGAGGCCGACGCACCTCTCGCCCATCCCACGCCCTGAAAGGGGGACCCGGCAATGACCACGCACAGGATTGCCTACCTGGGAAGCTCGAGGCCACTCGACTTTGACCGATCGCTTCTCCGGGAGTGGGGCGTCGACGGGGTGGAACTGTACGACGCCCAGGCAGACGGGAATGGGATTCCCCTCCCGGGCGAGCTGGACGGGGCAGACGCCCTGGTTCTGGAGTGGGGAAGGGTCGATGCCGCGACGCTGCGGGCGACCCCGTCGCTCAGGGCCGTGGGCATCATGGCCATTGGTTACGACTTTGTGGACGTTGCCGCCGCCTCGCAGGAGGGCGTGTGGGTGAGCAACGTCCCCGGGTACTGCACCTACGACGTGGCGCTCCACACCCTTGGCCTGATCGTGGACCTGTACAAGAAGATCACCTGGTTTGACCGCCAAGTGAGGGCCGGCACCTGGGACGACATGCAGGGCTACGAGCCACCTCGCCCCCAGGGGAAGCGGGCCGGGCTGGTGTTCTTTGGGTCGATACCCCAGGCCCTTGCGCCCATGCTCCAAGCCATCGGCATGGAGGTCGCCGTGTGGGCCCCCACCAAGGACGAGGACTGCCTGGCGCGCTACGGCTGCGTCAAGGTCCCGACGGTGGAGGAGCTGTTTGAGACGAGCAACGTGATAAGCCTGCACTGCCCATTGGTCCCCCAGACCGAGGACCTGGTGTGCGAGCGGACCCTCTCGCTCATGAAGCCCGACGCGTTCCTGGTGAACACCGCCCGCGGCGGGTGCGTGGTGGAGGAGGACCTGGCTGCCGCGCTCCGCGACGGCACCATACGGGCGGCCGCCGTGGACGTGATCCGCGACGAGGCCCACGGGAGGAGCCCCCTCATCGGCCTGGACAACTGCATCGTCACACCCCACGCCGCCTACCACAGCTCGGACTCGTATCGCGAGATGCGCTCCAGGGCGCTGCACAACGTCCTGGAGGCACTCGACGGGAGGCGCCCGACAGACGCCGTGAACGAGCTTGCCGTTCCCGCGTAGGGAGCGAGGCCACGGCTAGAGCGCGCTCACCATGGCGCGGACGATGCGGGCACAGTCGTGCGCCGCCTTGCGCTCGAAGGTGGGGTACTCCACGCTGGAGGAGCCGTCCGCCTTGTCGGAGATGGCACGGACGACCACAAAGGGGACGTTCGCCAGGTAGCAGGCGTGGGCGATGGAAGCGCCCTCCATCTCGCAGCAGCTTGCCTGGAAGGTCTGGGCGATGCGGTCCTTCTGGTCCTGCCGGCACACGAACTGGTCACCCGAGGCAACGCGCCCCTCCACCACGTTGACGCCCAGGTCTGACGTGCGGACCGCCTTAACGGCCGCCGCGCGGAGCGTGGGGTCGGCCGGGAACGCTATGACGCCCATGCCCGGCACCTCGCCGTAGGCGTAGCCAAGGTTGGTCACGTCCATGTCGTGGTGCACGGCGTCGGTCGAGACGAGGATGTCGCCGATGTCGAGCGAGGCGTCGAGCGACCCCGCCACGCCGGTGTTGATGACATGGGTGACGTTGAAGGTGTCGCACAGAATGGTGGCGCACACGGCGGCGTTGACCTTGCCCACGCCGCAGCGAACCACGACCACGTCCTTGCCCAGGAGGGTTCCCTCGTGGAACTCCATGCCCGCCATCGTGGTGACGCGGTCGCCCTCCACATGGCTCACGAGGTGCCTGACCTCGACCTCCATTGCCCCGATGATTCCGATCTTCACATGTCTCCCATCAGCCGTGATGCCGTTTGTGCCGTTGGTGCCTCCTTGGGCGAGACGGACCCTACTCCTCTCCCCCGCGCGTGGGGTAGATGGTGTGAGCCTCGTCGATACCGTCCAGCGTGTTGCGCAGGTAGCGCGTGGCCCACCAGCGCGCCATGGGCAGGTCGCTGTCATGCCAGTTGCCGCAGTCCTCGGGCCGGGCGCCGGGCACCTCTCCCTCAAACCCGGCGACAAAGGAGAACAGCGAGCGAACCAGGGGGATGACGTCCTTGGGCTCGAGCTTGCCAAAGAGGACAAGGTAGAAGCCCGTGCGGCATCCCATGGGGCCAAAGTACACGGTGCGGGAGGCCCACTCGGGGTCGTTGCGCAGGAAGGTGGCGCCCAGGTGCTCGATGGCGTGGACCGCGGCGGTGTCCATGACCGGCTCGCGGTTGGGCGCCGTGAGGCGCAGGTCAAAGGTCGTGACGTCCACGCCCTGCCAGGAGTCCACGCGCGAGACGTAGACGCCGGGCTCAAGACGCAGGTGGTCGACCGTGAAGCTTGCTATCTTCTCCACTTGGAGGCTCCTCTCATAGGGTTTGACCGAACCATGATAGCGTCCGCCGGCGCGTTCACCTGCGGCCTTCGTCCCCGTCGGTCGCGTCCCCCGGGACCCCAACGAGCCAGGGGGAGCCCGCGATGGCGCGAAGCGCCTTGTCCGCGGCGACCGAGGGGAACACGCCCGACTGCAGGAACAGGCGGATGTTGACGCGCACCCCCAGGCCGTCGACCTGGGCGTAGAACGCCTGGCAGCCGAGGTCGGGACGGAGCGAGTCGGAAAGCGCCTCTCCCACCTTGCGGCGGATGTCCGCCACCACGACCGCCTGGTCGGCGTTGGGCTTGACCATGATGGGCACCACCGTGAGGCAGGCACTGGCGTCGGAGAGGCGCGTGAGCGACGTGGAGTTGAGCACCGAGTTGGGAATGACCACGTCGTCGCCGCCAAAGGTGTGGATGACCGTCTGACGGAGGGTGAGCGAGGTAATCGTGCCCGTGACGTCTCCCACGCTGATCACGTCGCCCTGTCGGATGACGTGATTGGCCGTGAGCGCGAAGCCGGCAACCACGTTGGAGATGGTCTCCTGCATGCCAAGGGAGACGGCAACAGAGGTCACACCCAGGGCGGCGACCACGGCGGTGGGCTTGATCCCAAACACGGGCTCGAGCACCACGAGCAGGGCGAACACCCAGATGAGGACCTTCAGCAGGTTGACCCAGAGCGAGACGTTAGGGAGGTCGGCGCTCTTGAACGCGCGACGGAGCATACGGACGAGGACGCGCTGCACCAGGTAGGCGACGACGATGACAACGGCGAGGAAGATCCCCTTGCCCAGGAGCTCTCCCGCGACGTCCACCACCTTGTCGACCGACTGCGCCTCCACAGGCTACCCCTCAACCTTGACGATGGGGGCAAAGCCCTTCATGAGCTTCTTGGTCTTGCCGGTGCGCGTGAAGAACACCTCGATCGTGTCGCCCGAGGCAGCCCGCACCACGCCCGGACCAAAGGTCTTATGGGAGACGCGATCGCCTGGTGCGAAGGTCTCGGCAGCCTTGGCGCGGTCGCGCTTGATGGGGACGGGGGCGGTGGGACGCGCGGAGGGCGACCCTCCCGTGGAGCGCGTGCGGGAGCCAAACACGTGCCCGCCGTATACCTGGCTGCCACGACCGGAGCCGTACGTGCCATGGCGGTCGCCGCGCTTCTCCCAGCCCACGCCGCTGAAGCCGGAGCTGCCCACCCCGATGGCGTGGACGTCCTCCGCGGGGATCTCGTTGAGGAAGCGGCTCCTGGGGTTGCTCGAGACGCTGCCGAACATGTGGCGCGTGGTGGCATAGGTGAGGTAGAGCCTGCGCTCGGCGCGGGTGATGGCGACGTAGGCCAGGCGCCTCTCCTCCTCTATCCCCGAGGGGTCGTCCTCGTGGCCGCGGTGGGGGAAGATTCCCTCCTCCATGCCGGCGACGAAGACCACGGGGAACTCCAGGCCCTTGGCGGAGTGCACGGTCATCATCGTGATGGCGCTGGACTGCCCCGCCAGGGAGTCGAGGTCGCTCCTGAGGGCGAGCCACTCCATGAACGCGGGGAGCTTGGCGGACGCGGTGGGCGGGAGGGCGTCACCCGTCGGGACCGTCGCGGCAGTCTGGGCGTCTGCTGGCGTCTCCCCGGAGGCGTCGAGGGCCCCGGCGGCCCTCAGCTGCTGGAGGCTCTCGAGCGTCTCGACCGCGTCGTCGTGACTCTCGTCGAACTCCTGGGCCACGCCAAAGAATTCCTTGATGTTCTCGATCCTACCGTCCGCCTCAACGCTCTGCTCCGCCTCGTACGCCTTGATCAGGCCGGCGTGCTCCACGATCATCTGGACCACCTGGTCGAGTTCTCCGTCGTAGTGGCGTGCGGTCTCGATGGTGTTGGTGAACGACGCGAGCGAGGTGCGTGCCTTGGGCGAGAGGAGCCCATCCTCCGCCACGCACGCCTCGGCGGCGGAGAAGAACGAGAGGCCGTGGCTCGCGGCGTACGCCTGGATCTTGCCGATGGACGTGCTGCCGATGCCGCGACGCGGGGTGTTGACAACGCGGAGTGCGCTCACGTCGTCGTTGGGGTTGACCACGAGCTTGAGGTACGCCATCACGTCGCGAATCTCGGCACGGTCGAAGAAGCGCGTACCGCCCACGATCTTGTACGGGACGCCGGCGCGCAGGAACATGTCCTCGAGGATGCGCGACTGGGCGTTGGTGCGATAGAACACGGCGACGTCGTCGTAGCTGGTGCCAGCATCGTGCAGCTTCTCGATCTCGGAGCCGATCCAGCGCCCCTCGTCGCGCTCGTCCGAGGCCTGGAACACCTCGATCTTCTCCCCGTCGCCACGGTCGGTGAACAGGCGCTTCTCCTCGCGCCGCGAGTTGTGGCGCACGACGGCGTTCGCGGCGTTGAGGATGTGCCCGGTCGAGCGGTAGTTCTGCTCGAGCTTGACCACCGTGGCGCCGGGATAGTCCTTGCGAAAGCTCAGGATGTTGGTGATGTCGGCGCCTCGCCAGCTGTAGATGGACTGGTCGTCGTCGCCCACGACCATGAGGTTCTGGTACTTGTGCGCGAGCAGGTTGGTGAGGGCGTACTGCACGCCGTTGGTGTCCTGGTACTCGTCCACGCTGATCTGGCGAAAGCGCTCCTGGTAGTTGTCCAGCACCTGGGGGTTCTTGGAGAGGAGCTCGTAGGTCTTGACCAGCAGGTCGTCGAAGTCCATGGCGTTGGCGCGGGCGAGCCTCCTCTGGAGGACGTCGTACACGCGTGCCGCGGCACGTTCGGCGGGCGACTTTGCCTGGTCGAGCATCTGGTCCGGGTACACCATGGCGTTCTTGGCCTTGCTGATGAGCGCACGGATGGTCTGGACCGGGCTGGTCTTGGGGTCGATGTCGAGGTCCGCCATGATGGACTTGACCAGACGCTTTGAGTCGTCGTCGTCGTAGATCGTAAAGTTGGAGGTGTAACCCAGCAGGTCGGCGTCCTCCCGCAGCATGCGCACGCACATGGCGTGGAAGGTGCAGACCCACATACCCCTGGTACCACCGGGAAGCAGCTTGCCCAGGCGCTCGCGCATCTCTGCCGCCGCCTTGTTGGTGAAGGTGATTGCCAGGACCTGCCAGGGGCGGACCCCCTCGTCCTGGATCATGTGGGCGATTCGGTAGGTCAGCACGCGCGTCTTTCCCGAACCCGCACCCGCGAGCACCAGAAGGGGCCCGTGCGTGCACTCCGCCGCCTTGCGCTGGGCGGGGTTGAGACCGCTCAGGTCGACGTGGGGCGCCGGCGCGAGGTTGTCCGCGCTACTGTCGGACGGCACGGGCGACGGAAAGAGCGTGGTCTGGAATGTGCTGGGCATGCGTCTCCTCTGTCTTGGTTTGTCCGTGAAGAGTCTAGCCGTGACCGCGGACGAAGGCGCCCCTCCCGCGAGGACTCCAGACGATGAGCGGAGTGCGATGGGCGGAGCACGGGCACCCCTCCCCTATGATGGTGGAATCTTGGGGCAGCTAACGGGGCTGGGAGGCAGTCGTGAACGAGCGCGCCTACGAGTACGACGCAGTCATCCGGGACGTTCCGGACAAGGGCGGGGCCTACGTCCCGTTTCCCTGGAACATCCGCGACGAGTTCGGCCGAGGACGAGTGAAGGTGCACGTGGAGTTCGACGGCATCCCTTATGACGGCAGCATCGTGAACATGGGCGTGAGGAACGAGGACGGAAGCGTCTGCTACATCATCGGGATGCTCAAGTCGATTCGCGAGAAGCTTGGGAAGAAGCCCGGCGACAGCGTCCATCTGCGCGTCAGGGAGCGGGAGTAGCATCACTCGAGGCGCACGGCTCCAGCGAGGACGGGAAAAGCGCTACACTCGCCGTCTGGGCTCGGGGAAGGAGAGAAGACCATGGTCTCCTGGCTGGTGAGGACGTTCGTGAGGGATTCCGACGACGTGGGCAACCCCCGCGTGCGCGCAAGCTACGGGCTTCTCTCGAGCATGACCTGCATCGTGCTCAACTTGGTACTCTGTGCCGCCAAGGGCCTTGTGGGCGTGCTCTCGGGATCGGTCTCGATCGTGGCGGATGCCGTGAACAACCTCTCCGATGCCTCGAGCAACATCGTAAGCCTCGTCGGCTTCAAGCTCGCGAGCCGACCCGCCGACCAGGGTCACCCCTACGGCCACGGGCGCTACGAGTACCTGGCGGGCATGCTCGTCTCGGTCATGATCATCCTGGTGGGCGTGGAGCTGGGACGCTCCAGCATCGAGCGCATCATGAGCCCCAGCCCGGCAGAGTTTGGCGTGGCGACCGTCTTGGCGCTGCTCCTCTCCATCGGGGTGAAGCTGTGGATGGCGCACTTCAACCGCACGCTCGCGCGCCACATTGACAGCGTCACGCTCGAGGCCACGGCGGTAGACTCGCGCAACGACGTGATAACCAGCTCCGCGGTCCTGGTTGCCGCGATCGTCTCTGCCACCACGCCCCTGGACCTGGACGGCTGGATGGGCCTGGCGGTCGCCGCCTTCATCGTGTGGAGTGGCTTTGGCCTGCTGGGCGACACCGTGAACCCCCTCCTGGGCGACACCCCCAACGAGCAGCTGGTGCAGAGGGTCCACGACAAGATCCTGAGCTACCCCGGCGTGCTGGGGACGCACGACCTCCTAATCCACGACTACGGCCCCGGTCGCCAGTTTGCGAGCGCGCATGTGCAGATGAACGCCGACACCACGGTGCGCGAGAGCCACCGCGTGCTCGACCAGATCGAGCGCGACCTGCTGGAGCAGGACAACCTAAGGATCGTGCTGCACTGCGACCCAGTGGAGATGGATGCTGGCGGGCGCGACCTCATGAACTGGCTCAACGTACGCGTTCGGCAGATAGACCCGCGCCTCTCCGTCCACGACGTGGACACCGAGCACGGGAGGGACAGCAGCGACCACCTGGTGACCCTGGACGTGGTGAGGCCGGACGACCTTGGCATGAGCGACGACGAGCTGCGCGAGCGCGTGTGCGCCGCAGTGAGGGAGCGCGTCCCCGAGGCCCGATGCCAGATCACCGTGGACAGTGGGTACGTTTCTCCCGCCAAGTAGCGCTGGGGTGCTACCGGCGTACTCGGGACACAGTGGGCCAGGTACCTGACTGAACCCCATGGCGCTCATACGCAGGTGAGCTACGGATTCCCGTTTCAACAGCACATGAGGCCCCTCAAGGTCAAAGAAGGGAAGGGGTCCCTCGTGCCAGGAATCGCGTCCTGTGTGTACACGCACCACGAGATTATTGACATGGAACCGTCACCCCCAACGCCTTCCCCCTGTTGGCGGGGCATCAGCAGCTCCACGTTGTCAGAAAGCCCATCCCGCGTGTACACACGGGACGCGATTTCAGGCACGAGCGCCCGATAGCGGGAACGTGCGGCCAACGAGTGCCACCTTCCCCGGGACCTCCAAAACCACACGTGCCATGCATCAAGGTTCGTACCATGGCGGCAGAAGCCCGATATGAGCGCCATTGTCGGCATCATCCCTTCCTGGCATTCAGGCCAATACCGAGTTTATGCAGGTAGTTGGGTCACACGAGATTCCAGAGGCCAGCGGTTGGCAGCAAATCCCCGATATGTGCACTCACGTCGGGAGTTTGTTGCCATGGTTTGAATCCTGATAGTCACCCATCACGGGAAACTGTTTTCCCGGCGGCACGGGATGGGCTGCCCGCATCCCTTCCTTGAGCTCTTTTCCGCACAATGGCGAACTGCGCCGTTCCCCGCGACGCTGACAGCCAGCGGAAGCCGGCCCCTCAGCCGACGGTTCCCTGGGAACCGTCGGCTCAGTCGCCACGGTCCTCTCGCGCGCAGAGCAGATCAAGGGGCTCCACCGAGAACGGGAGCGGCACGTCGTAGGCCTGTCCGTTGGTGACGAGGGCCTCTCCAAGCACGGCAGAGCGGACGGGTTCCCCCGGAGACAGCACGTCGACTTTCGCGCCAGCCTCCGCACGGTTTCGGCACCGAACGGTCGCCAGCCAGCCTTCCTCGCGCCTCTCGCACCCCTCCACGACCGCGACGAGCCGACGGTCACGCGCGTAGTCCTGCCGCCCGGGGTTCTGCGTGGGCTCGCCCAGGTAGAAGCCCGTGGAGTAGGGTCGGTGGCTCACGAGGTCGAGTTCGTCTCGCCAGGGTAGCACCGGGTCGCCGTCGAGCACGTGCCGGTACGCGTTGGTGACCGCCGCGGCATAGTACGCGCCCTTGTTCCGCCCCTCAAGCTTGATGCAGTCCACGCCCGCCTGGCGCAGCTCGCCCAGGTGGTCAATCATGCAGAGGTCGTTGGACGAGAGGAGGTAGCTAGCCTCGCCGTCGCTCTCCAGCGTGGCGGAGACGGACGGGTCCCTCTCCTCCCCCAGCCTCCACGCCCAGCGGCAGGGCTGTACGCAGGAACCGTCCGACGCGGAGCGCCCGGGACCCATGAGGTGCGCGGAGAGCAGGCAGCGGCCCGAGTACGCCATGCACATCGAGCCATGGGCGAAGCACTCGAGCTCCAGCTCGTCAGTGACCCGACGACGCAGCTCGGCAATCTGGGAGAGGGTCATCTCTCGCCCCAGGACCACCCTGGTGGCACCCAGTCGCGCGTACTCCTCGGCGGCTCGTGCGCTCATCACGCTCGCCTGCGTGGAGACGTGGATGGCGACGTGGGGCGCAAACTCCCGCGCGAGCGAAATCGCTGCGAGGTCTGCGGCTATGACCGCGTCGACCCCGATGTCATCGAGAAGACGGAGGAACGCAGGCAGCTCGTCCACGTCACGGTCGCGCATCACGGTGTTGACCGTCACATGCACGCGCGCGCTATGCCGATGGGCATAGGCGACCGCCCGGGCAAGACCTTCGTCGTCGAAGTTGGCGGCACGCGACCGCATGCCCCAGCGCCTTCCCGCCAGGTACACGCTGTCGGCGCCAAAGTGGATGGCGAGTGCCAGCTGCTCGGGACCGCCTGCGGGAGAGAGGAGCTCCATCCCTACTCGAGCGCCTGCTCGCGAAGGTGGATCTGCCGGTAGTCCACGCCGCAGCGGTCGAACACCGAGCGCGCCACCAGGTTGCCGGTGGTCCCCTCGTACTTGTCGTCCAGGTACACGACCTCGCCTATCCCCGCCTGGACCAGCATCTTGGCGCACTCCTGGCAGGGAAAGAGCGTGACGTACACGCGTCCGCCCTGCATGTCCTTGAGCGAACCTCGGTAGTTGAGAATCGCGTTTGCCTCGGCGTGGATCACGTAGTTGTGCTTGTCAAAGAGCGGGTCGTCCGACGTGCCCCAGGGGAACTCGTCGTCGTTGATGCCCGAGGGGGTGCCGTTGTAGCCCACGGAGAGGATGCGGTTGTTGGTGTCCGCGATGCAGGCGCCAACCTGCGTCTTGGGATCCTTGCTACGCAGCGCGGCCGCGATCGCGACCCGCATGAAGAACTCGTCCCACGAGATGACGTTAGAACGCTTGCCCGGCATGTCTCCACCAATCCTCGAGGTACCATGCCCCACCATGGTAGCGTTTGGGACCCCGGGACACACCATCGGCACCGTCGCGCTTTCTGCGGAATGCTACCCCAGGGGAGAGGTGCGGCCCTCCTTAATCGCGTCCAGCATCGCCTGGCAGCCAGCCAGCACGTCATGGTAGGTCGCCACGAAGTCGCCCGTGTACCAGGGGTCGGCTACGTCTCGGTCGAGGCCAGCCCAGTCAAGCAGCCTCGACACCTTGCACTCGGGGTCCGCACGGCGGCGCTGCTCCTCCGTGGTGGGCCGCCACGACCAGCCCGGGCCCGTCTCGCCCAGGAGGAGACGCGTGATGCCATCCATGTTGTCCGCGTCCATCCCCACGATAAGGTCGAAGTCGCGGTAGTCCCGCGGCCCCATCTGGCGCGAGCGATGGTGCCCACACGGAATCCCCACCCACCGGAGCTGTTCCCGCGTGCCGGGATGGACGTCGTTACCCAGCTCCTCCGTGCTGGTGGCGGCGCTGTCGCACGACACCTCGCCCGACATGCCCGCGCGCCGGGCGAGCTCGTCCATCACGAACTGGGCCATGGTCGAGCGGCAGATGTTTCCGTGACACACGTAGAGGATCCTGGTCATATCAGCACTCCCTTTTGTCGATGCGGCAGAGACGAGAGGCGCCCGTCGGCGGGAGGGAACCCACCGGCGGGCGTCACGACACCATTTGGCAAAGCCTATGCCACAAGGGCGAAGTATGCGATGACCGCGACGCCCAGGACGATGCGGTACCAGCCGAAGGGCTTGAAGTCGTGCCTCTTCACAAAGCCCATGAGGAAGCGGATGGCCAGCAGCGAGACCACGAAGGCCACGATGCAGCCCGTGAGCAGGATCGCCGTCTCGTTGGCGCTGAAGACGTTGCCCTTGATGAAGTACTTGACCAGGCGCAGGCCACTGGCACCGACCATGACGGGGACGGCCAGGTAGAACGTGAACTCCGCGGCAGCGGTGCGGGAGCACCCCAGGAGCAGGCCGCCGATGATGGTGGAGCCAGAGCGGGACGTGCCAGGGACCATGCTCAGAACCTGGAACAGGCCGATGCCGATCGCGGTACCCCAGCCGATGGAGTCGACGTCCTGCACGGGTGCCTCGGCGTCGGCGAGGGAGGCAAGACTCGCGTCGTCCTCGACGCTCGGACGGGAGAGGTGCTTGGGGCCTGTGGGTCGCGTACCCGACTCGGCGATCTCGAGCGCCCTGTGCTCGCGCACGTTCTCGATGACGATGAAGATGACGCCGTAGACGATGAGGGCAGCGGCGATCACGAACGGGCTGCCCAAGTGCTCTTCCATCCAGTCGTCCAGCGGGATGCCGATAACCGCCGCGGGCAGGCACGCCACGATAATCTTTGCCCAGAGTCCCCAGGTGGACTTGCGCTCATCTGCGGTTTTGGACCGCGAGAAGGGGTTGAGCTGGTGGAAGAAGAGCACGCACACGGCAAGGATGGCGCCCAGCTGAATCACCACGAGGAACATGTCCCAGAAGTCCTTGGACACGTCCAGCTTGACGAACTGGTCGAGCAGGAGCATGTGCCCCGTCGACGAAATGGGAAGCCACTCGGTGATTCCCTCCACCACGCCGTACAGCGCGGCCTTGAGCAATTCGATCAGATTCAAGGATCTCCTCCTCAGATAGGCAGCCTACCAATAGTGATGCGCCACCCCTACGCCCGGGGGCGGCAGGGCGAGAAACCATGAAGTCCGCAGGTTGGCGGCAATGCCGCGGGCACGGTCCCCTCCCACAGACCACGAGGCGACCGTGAGGGCCGTTTGCGGATGCCTCCCCCGTCGGCGGGTTTCAAACGGGTAGATTGCAGGCAACGGATGGCGCTACCACACGATTCCGGAGGTGTTTGACATGACGGTGTATCAGGACCTTGGGTATGACAAGGTGTTCGTCTCCCTGGATGGCAGCGAGCAACAGGACAAGGTGCTCGACCGAGCCATCATCGTGGCGGCAAACAACAACGCAGAGCTCTACATTGGCCACGTTATCGACTCGACCGCGCTCGAGACGGCGGGGACCTACCCCTTCGAGTTGATCAACGACCTGGAGAAGAGCTTCCGCGCCTCGATCGCCGACAAGGTCAAGAAGGCCGAAGAGGAGAACAACCAGATCAAGAAGATCGAGGTCATCGTGAAGGCAGGCCGCATCCGCGAGACCCTGAAGGAGGAGATGCTCGACGCCATCGAGCCCGACCTCGTGGTCTGTGGCGCACGTGGTCTCTCGTCCATCAAGTATGCGCTGCTGGGCTCGATCTCGACATACCTCACCCGCAACGCAAAGTGCGACGTGCTGGTGGTGAAGCGATAGCGGAGAAAAGAGGTCCCCTGCGGGTTGTGGCGGACGGCGCTGGCTGGGCGATGGCACCTGGTCGGCGCCGCCCTCTTGTGTGCGGCTCCACGGCGGGACGCCCCGCCGCCATCCCTACGCCGTGAGGAACACCATCGCGATGATCATCGCGAAGCCAAGGAGGTCGCCAGGCGAGAACACCGCCCCGAGCAGAACGACCGAGCTGACCGTTGCCATGACGGGCTCGCTGGTTCCCAGCATTGCGCCGCGCATGGACCCGACCTCCTTGACGCCCTGCAGGTAGAGGGCGTAGGCCCCAAAGGTGCCGAACACAATGGAGAGCACCACGAGCGTCCAGCCCATGGCGTCAAGCGCCGGCATGTGCGCCCAGGGGCGGACGAAGGCCGAGAGCACGACGCCCGAGATCAGGAATGCCAGGCCGTTGACGGTGAAGTTGCCCCAGCGCTCGATGAGGCGAATGGGTTGGATGGCCAGGATGGTCGCCGCTATGGCGCAGGTGAGGCCCCAGGCGAGCCCCATGGGCGGGAGCCTGAGCGCCCCCAGGTCGCCACCAGTCGCCACCAGGTACGTGCCGGCGAACGCCAGCGCCACCCCCACGAGCTCGCGCTTGCGCGGCAGGCGCCTGTTCACCAGGCACACAAAGAGCATCACGATGACCACCGAGAGGCTCTGGAGCACCGTTGCCGTGGCGGAGTTGGTCCAGTCGATGGCCTCGAGGTAGGCCACCTGCGATAGCAGGATCGAGCAGATGCCCACGGACGCCACGCCGAGCAGTGCCCGGCCGCTGCGAAGGCAGCCCTTGAGCCTTGAGGGGCTGTGGGTGCCCGCCACGGCAAGGAACAGCCAGCAGGCAGTGAGCTCGCGCGCGCAGGCAAGCCAGAGCGGGTCAACGCCGTAGGTGCCCATGAGCACCTTGGAGAGCGTGCCGTTGAGGCCCCAGAGCGTCCCTCCCGCGAGGGTGAGGATGACTCCCCTCATGAGGGAGGGCTTGCGAGCCTGCTGCCCACGCGTCTCTCCCCCGGAGACGGAGTCCCCGTCGTCCCTGTCAACCCTCTCGAGGGCGACGACGTCCCTCTCCCCCACTTGGTGCCCCCTTTGCGACGTTTTGAGCAAGCACATAGGACTGTAACATCCAACGGGTTATCCGCGGCGGCGCCGAGGGGTAAATTAGTGCCCGTTAACCGCAGGTGCCGGCCCCGTGGCGCGGCGCCAGAAGGAGACTTGACATGACCGATACCAGCACCGGCGCCAACGCGCCGTTCTCAAAGCCCGACCCGCGCCTGGGCGTTGGGTCCACGCACGCCGGGTTCACCGTCACCGCCGTCGAGCCCATCCCGGAGCTTGGCGGCACCGCCTACGTGTTCTCCCACCCCGCGACGGGAGCACGCGCCATGTGGATCGCCGTCCCGGACAACAACAAGTCGTTCGCAATCGCGTTCAAGACGCCACCCGCGGACGACACGGGCGTGTTCCACATCCTGGAGCACTCCGTGCTGTGCGGCAGCGACCGCTTCCCCGTGAAGGAGCCCTTCGTCAACCTGCTCAAGACGTCGATGCAGACGTTCCTCAACGCGCTCACGTTCCCGGACAAGACCATGTACCCCGTGGCGTCGACCAACGTGGCCGACCTCGAGAACCTGATGGACGTGTACCTTGACGCGGTGCTCCATCCCGCGATCTACCATCGCAAGCGCATCTTCGAGCAGGAGGGCTGGCACCTTGAGGTTGCCGACGACGGTGGCCTGAGCTACAACGGCGTGGTCCTCAACGAGATGAAGGGCGCCATGAGCGACCCCGACGACGTCCTGTTCCACGCGCTGTACCGCGCGCTGTTCCCCCAGACTCCGTACCGCTACGAGTCGGGCGGCGACCCCCGCGCCATCCCCACGCTCACCTACGAGGAGTTCCTGCGCACCCATGCGCGCCACTACGACCTCTCCAACAGCTACACCATCCTCTACGGCGACCTGGACGTTGACCGCGAGCTGACGTTTGTGGACGAGAGGTTCCGTGGTGCCACCCGTCGCGACGCCGGCGAACCCAACCCATTGCCGCTCCAGCCCGCCGTGCGTGCGGGCCTCTCGCGCGTGACCATGGCGACGACGCCCCAGAACGCATCCGTCGCCGCGGGCTACGTGATCGGCACCTACGCCGACCGCGAGCGAGTGCTTGCCACGAGCATCCTGCTCGACGCGATCGCCGGTTCCAACGAGGCACCCCTCAAGCGCGCCATGCTGGACTCCGGCCTGGCGGACGACTTTGACGCGATCCTGCTGGACGGCACGCAGCAGCCGCTCGTGGCCTTTCAGCTGCGAGGGTCAAAGCCCGACGTGGCGAACCGCTTCCGCGAGCTGCTGGAGCAAACGTGCGCGGACCTCGCGCGCAACGGCATCGGTCGCGACCGGCTTGAGGCGTCACTGGCCCAGGCGGAGTTCAACCTGCGCGAGGGCGACTGGGGATCGTATGCCGACGGCGTCGCGATCTCGATGGTCGCGCTCTCGAGCTGGCTCTACGACGACGGCAGGCCCGTGGACTACCTGCGCTACGAGGATGCCATCGCGTCCATGCGGAGTGGCCTGGACAACGGCTACTTCGAGCGTCTCCTGGGCTCCCTGGTATGCGAGTCGTCCCACAGCGCCGAGGTGGAGCTGGTGCCCCTCGCGGACGGCGCGGCGAGCGAGGAGGCGCGCGAGCTGGCGCAGCTGCGCGACGAGATGGGGCCGGAGCAGGTTCAGGGCATACGAGACGAGGTCGCGGCGCTGCGCTCCGAGCAGGAGGCGCCCGACTCCCCCGAGGCCCTCGCGACGCTCCCCCGCCTGCACCTCTCGGACATCGAGGACACCCCAGAGGTGACTCCCGCGAGCAGGGTGGACGCCCCTCTCCCCTGCGTGTTCCACGACCTCCCCACGCACCGCATCGTGTATGCGTATCACTACTTTGACCTTAGGCGCGTCGCCTTTGAGGACCTGCCCTACGTGGCGCTCTTGACCGACTTCCTGGGCAAGCTCGACACGCGCGACCACACCGCTTCCGAGCTAGACACGCTGGTCGAGAGGAGCCTGGGCAACCTGAGCTTCTTCTGCGAGACCTACAGCGAGCACGACGACCTTGGCTCCGCCGTGCCCAAGCTCGTGGTTGGCGCAAGCTCCCTGAGCGAGAACGTGGACGCGCTGGCGACCCTGCCCGCGGAGGTCTGGGGCACCACTTCGTTCGCGGATACCGACCGCATGCTCGCCATGCTGCAGCAGCGCCGCATCGAGCTGGAGCAGTACTTTCAGTCGTCCGGCCACGCGGCGGCCGCGGCACGCCTTGCGTCCCACCACTCGAGTGCCGCGCTGGTCTCGGACTCGCTGGGCGCGGGGGTGGGCTACTACCTCTTTGTGAAGGAGCTCATCGCCGACTGGGGCGAGCGCAAGGGGGATGTCTCGAAGAGGCTCGCCGAGCTGGCGCGCGCCATCTTCACGAGCGACGACGTGCTGGTGAGCCTGACCTGCTCGTGCGACGACATGGAGCGCTTCTGGGCAGCGGGCGGCAGCCTGGGCCTCTCGCCCGCGGTCGAGGGTGCTGCCCAGAGGCTGCTGATCCCCGAGCCGGTGACCCGCGACGAGGCGTTCGTGATCCCCTCCGACGTGTGCTTCTGCGCCGAGGGCATGTCGGGCGTGCGCGACGAGGACCAGGTGGGCGCCTGGCAGGTTGCCTCGCGCGCCCTCTCGCTCGACTACCTGTGGAACGAGGTCCGCGTGAAGGGCGGCGCCTACGGCGTCGGCTTCCGCCACGCCCTCAACGGGCTGCCGGCGTTCTGGTCGTACCGCGACCCCGCCATCGACCCCACGCTCGCCCGCTTTGAGGGAGCCGGCCCCTGGCTGCGCTCCTGGGACGGCGGCGAGGACGAGCTGGAGGGCTACGTGGTGTCGTGCGTGGCCGCACACGACTCGCCCGTGAAGCCTCGGGCGCTCGCACGCCAGCAGGACGGCGACCTGATTTCGCTCAGGCCCGAGGGCTGGCGCGACCGGGTGAGGGAGCAGATCCTGGACGTGTCCGCGGACTCGCTGCGCGAGCTTGCCCCACAGGTTGAGGGGCTTGCGAGCAACCGCGACGTCGTGGTCTTTGGCCCGCGCGAGGCGATCGACTCGTCCGCCGTGGACTTTGAGGTCGTGACCCTGCAGGACGAGGGTGAGAGGGACTGATGGCAGAGCAGAGCCTGGGTGGCCGCATCCTCGACGGGTACGGCGACCTCATAGCACAGCACATCGACGATGCCCCCGAGGGGGTGCGGCAGGCGCTCAGCGTCGCCTTCAACGTGGAGCGCGCCAAGGTGACGATCCTCCCCGAGCTCAAGGTCCATCCCTTCTCCCGCGATGCCGCCAGCATCGCCCTCAGGAGCGTGACCGACGCCCTCAACGACTTTGGCTCGAGCGTGGTCACGAGCATCTTCCTGCCCAGCGAGATGTTCCTCTCGATGGGGGTCCACCCCGTGACCGCCGAGGCCCTGAGCGGCTTCGTGACCGCCGCGCACGCCGAGACGGGCTTTGTGGGCGAGGCCGAGGGCATGGGCGTGCCCGAGACCTACTGCTCGTTCCACAAGGTGCTCATGGGCCTGGCAACGTCAGGGGTGCTCCCCGCACCGCGGCTCCTTGCCAGCTGCTCGGTCCCCTGCGATGCCAACAACCTCAGCTTCAAGGCGCTCTCTCACGTGTGGGGGACCCCGCACGTGTACGTGGACGTGCCCTACTCCACGGCGGACGACGCCGCGGCCGTGTCCTACGTGGCGGACCAGCTCCGCTCCCTGGCACACGCCGCCGAGCGCGCCTACGGAACCGACCTGGACGAGGAGGAGCTGCGCCGGCACGTTGCCAACAGCCAGGAGACGCTCGCCTCGCTGCGCAGGTCGCTCCCCCTGCGTCGCGGCCACTTCATGCGTAGCGACATGGGTAACGAGATGCAGCTTGCCCTGGCGACCCACCTGTGGCTGGGAACCGACGACACGCTGCGCATGGCACGCCACATGGAGCGCGACCTCGCCGACGCGCAGGACTTCGACGGCGTCTCGATCGTGTGGGGGCACATCCCACCGTTCTTCCTCCGCTCCATCGCCGAGCCCACCAGCCAGAGCAGAGACGCGCAGATCATCGCGACCGACATGCTCTACGACCAGGTAGGGCCGGACGAGCCCCGCTACGACGCCGACCATCCCTTCGAGGCCATGGCCGAGCGCCTGCTGGACGACTGCTTCAACGGGCCCGCAACCAGGCGCGCGGACCGGCTCTGCTCCCTGGCGAGACAGACGGGGGCTGACGGGGCCGTGGTCTTCGTCCACTGGGGCTGCAAGGAGACCGCAGGGGCGGCACAGCTCATGCGCCGGCAGCTCGAGTCTCAGGGGTTCCCCACCCTGGTGCTGGACGGAGACGGATGCGACCGCGGGAACTGCATGGAGGGCCAGATGTCCACGCGCTTCTCGGCGTTCCTCGAGATGCTGCGCGCCCGCCGGGAGGCCGCGTGATGGCGGGGCGCTCCCTGGGCGACTCGGTCATCGGCTGGTACGGCGACGTCGCCGCGCGTGGGCTGGACTCGCACCCAGATGCGGTGCGCCATTGGCTCATGGCCGGGTTCCGGCTGATGGCGAGAAAGTCCCAGTTCGCGCCCGACGGCAGGTTCCTCCCCTCCGGCAGGCGCGGCTATGCCCTGTTCATGCGCTCCATGGTCGACGCAATGGCAGACCCCGACAACTCGGTGCTCACGAGCGTCTTCATGCCCACCGAGTCCCTGCGCGCGCTGGGTCTCAAGCCCGTGACGTCAGAGGCGATAGCATCGTTCGTGAGCGGGGCGCAGGCCGAAGGGGCGTTCCTGGGGTGCGCCGAGGGGGCGGGAATCCCCGAGACGTACTGCTCGTACCACCGCGCCCTGATGGGGATGGCGGAGTCGGGCGTGCTGCGCCCACGCAGGCTCCTCGCGAGCACCTCCGTGGCGTGCGATGCCAACAACCTCAGCTTCAAGTCGCTCGCCCGCAGGTGGGGAGCCCAGAGCGCCTACGTAGACGTCCCTTACGACGTCACGCGCGACGGCATCGCCTACGTGGCGGACCAGCTGAGGGACGTGACGCACCAGGCAGAGGACATCTTTGGCAGGAGCCTGGACGAGTCGCTGCTGCGTCAGATGGTCGCGCGCTCGCTTGCCACGCAGGACGCGCTCGAGGCGACCCTTCCCCACAGGGGGGAGCGCTACCTGGCCAACACCATGACCCTGGACATGATGGAGATGCTCGACCTCCACCTGCTGCTGGGGACCGACGAGGCCCTGGGCCTGGCGCGCGGCATGGGGGACGACCTTGCCCGACAGCCAGCGTATGACGGTGCCAAGCTGGTGTGGGCGCATGTCTCCCCCTACTTCCTGGGGTCCATAGGCTCGCTCGTCGACTGCAGCCAGACCGCCCAGGTCGTGGCGGGAGACATGATGTTCGACTGCCTGACCCCGCCGGAGGGGCGTCTGTATGACGAGACGCACCCCTTTGAGGCCATGGCCGAGAGGGTCGTGAGAAACTGCTTCAACGGGCCCGCCACCAGAAGGGCCCAGACGCTCGTGAGGCTTGCGGAACGCACGGGCGCGGACGGCGCCGTGGTGTTCTGCCACTGGGGGTGCAAGGAGACCTCGGGGGCGGCGCAGCTCATCCGAGGGCGGCTTGAGGGTGCGGGCTTCCCCACGCTGGTGCTGGACGGCGACGCGGTGGACCGGGCCAACTGCATGGAGGGCCAGATGTCCACGCGATTCTCGGCGTTTCTGGAGCTGCTGCAAGAGAGGAAGGGGAGGGTGCATGACTCCCAATAGCGTGAGTGTGGAGAGAAGCACGGGCGACCGGGTCGAGGCGCGTCGTGACGGTGGGCACGTGGTCTACTACGCCTGCAAGTACACGCCCGTGGAGCTGCTGGCGGGCTTTGGCGCGAGGTCGGAGCTTGCCGAGGCGGACGTCTCGTCGTTTGACGAGGCCGACCGGCTGGCGCACCCCAACCTGTGCGGCTACGGCAAGGGCCTGATAGAGCGCCTGCTGCGCGACGACGTGCGCGAGGTGGTGCTCATTACCTGCTGCGACGTGATCAAGCGTGCCTACGACGTGCTGCGCGAGCAGGGTGACTTCGACTTCATATACCTGCTGGACCTGCCCCACAAGCGAGGCGAGGCGGAGCGAAGGCTGTTCCGTGCGCGTCTCGCCGACCTCGCAGATCGCTACGCGGAGTACAGCGGCAGGAGCTTTGACGTGGGCGCGGCGCTGGCAGCCTTCGAGCCACCCGTGCGCAGCACGGGAGACCATGTGACCCTGCTTGGCGCCCATGCCACGCGGGCGCTCCTGGACAACGTGGGCGAGGGCGTGGGCTACCCGGTGGAGAACGGCACGTGCACCGAGCGGCACCTGCTCGTGACTCCCCCTCCGGAGCTCGCGCGCGCCGCGTCGGAGGGCGACTGCTCCGCCTGCGGCGACGATGCGGGCGCGGGCGTAGGAAGGGCGGGCGGCACCCTGGACACGTTCCTGGACTGGTACGCCGGCGCGCTTCTCAACCAGATGCCCTGCATGCGCATGGACGACGTGAGCCAGCGTGCCAAGCTGCACGGCGGCAAGGGGCAGCGCGGCGTGATCTACCACACCATGAAGTTCTGCGACTACTACGGGTTTGAGTACGCCCTGGCGACAAAGGAGGAGGACCTTCCCATGGTCAAGATCGAGACGGACGGCACCTCGCAGAGCTTGGGGCAGCTTCGCACCAGGCTCGAGGCATTTGGCGAGACGCTCCACGGAGCCGATGTCGCACGGGAGGCCGCCGGCAGCAGGGAGGGCCTTGGCCGCGGGTACGTGATGGGCGTGGACTCTGGCTCCACCTCCACGGACGCCGCGATCATGGACGAGAGGGGCAACCTCGTCGCCACGGTCATTCTCCCCACCGGCGCAAAGGCGACAGAGAGCGCCCGCCGTGCCAAGGCGGAGGTGCTGGAGAAGGCCGGGCTGCGCGAGGAGGACATGGCGCTCAAGGTCTCGACCGGCTATGGGCGCGACAACATCCCAGACATGGACACGGCGATCACCGAGATCACCTGCCATGCCAAGGGTGCGCACTTCCTCATGCCCGAGGCACGCACGATCATCGACATCGGCGGGCAGGACTCCAAGGTCATCCACCTGGACGACAGGGGCAACGTCCTCAACTTTGTGATGAACGACAAGTGCGCGGCGGGCACCGGCCGCTTCATGGAGATGATGGCCAGGACGCTGGAGATGTCGCTGGAGGACTTCTGCCGCACCGGTCTGGAGTGGAAGCACGAGGTCAAGATCTCGAGCATGTGCACGGTGTTCGCCGAGAGCGAGGTGGTGTCGCTGGTGGCCGAGGACACCCCCACGCCCGACATCATCCACGGGCTGTGCGAGAGCGTGGCTCGCAAGACCGCGACCCTGGCGCGCCGCGTGAATGGAGAGGCCCCCTACCTCATGACCGGCGGCGTCGCCAACAACGCCGGTGTGGTGCAGGCACTGACCAACGTGCTGGGCGCGCCGGTCGCCACCCACGAGGACTCCCAGCTGTGCGGCGCCATCGGAGCGGCGCTGCTGGGACTGGAGTCGCTGCAGCAGGGATAGACACTGTCAGGGGAGAGGTCCGGGGCCACGATGTCGCAGGCCTCTCCCCTGTGGCACCTCCCCACAGGGGCCGCCCACGGAGTCACACCCCTCCCCCTTCCTTGACTTCGGATGGGCCGCCCCAATGGCTCAAGCGCGGAGCGGTCGTTGTCGACTCATCCCAGCCGCGCTACACGATCGCCCCCGCAAACTGGTACGACACCACGTCCCCGTAGTGCTGTCGCAGCTGGTTGGCCATGCTGTCCACGTGGCCGCTGAAGCTCTTGCCGCGCGGATCGGAGTGGGCCGCCCCGTAGAACCCCACGACCACTTCCTTGGTACCCAGGGCGTCGTAGGCCCGCTCGAAGTTGGCGACCATCTGGCCTTCGCGGTAGTCGTCATCGCAGTTGGTCTGCTCGTAGTAGTGGATGCCCTGGTTCACGCACTCCCGCGCGAGGGCCACCTCCTCCGAGGCAGCCCCATACCTCTTGCTCGCATAGGCAAGGTAGCGCTCCCCCGTGGTCTGGTACTGGTGACCCACGTCGGTCCCGTGAAAGACGGTCTGGGGGCACTCGCGCTTGATGGATCGCAGCAGCTCGAAGTAGTCGGCGTTCTGGGCCGCCGTGCCGTCCCAGTCCTTCCAGAGCTGGTCGAGAATTGCGTCGTCGTTCGCGGACATCCACAGGTTGAGGTACTGGGCGGTGTAGTAGGGAAGCTCCACGAAGAGGTCGCGGCTCCCAGACGAGTAGTGCGCCTTCCACACGCGCAGCTCCTCGTCGTACTGGGACTTCTTGCCGTGCTCCTCCCCCACCAGAACGATGCGCGCCTCCCCAGCGGGGACGTAGTAATCCCGCTGGTGAAGGTAGACGGCACCCGCCACGAGGGCGACAAGACAGGCGATGGCGACCGCGACAGCGACCCTGCGCCTGTGGCAGTGGGCCCACCCGCTCTCGAGACTGGTTCCCATGGGACATCACCCTCGCAATGGCATGCGACGTGGCTCCACTTTCAGCCAGATGTCGGTCATGCGAGGCATCGGTCCCGCAAGCGGGAGTACCCAGCGAGCTTGGGCACGTCCGAAGTGGGTTCCGCATGCGCAGACGACCCGAGATGCGGGGCACCCGTCGACCCCAGCTAAATCAGCAGGTCATCCAGCGGCAGCTTGGGGACATGGTGGGTGCCCTGGTCGTCTCGCCAGTAGTGCGTGCCGTGGCCGGAATCAACCTCCTCCAGCACCACGCGCTCCGCCGGGACGCCGATGGCGAGAAGCACCAGGATCTCGTACCCCTGCTGTGAGATGCCAAGGTCGTCGGCCAGGCTCGGCTTGAAGCTCTTGATGATGCACCCACCCAGGCCCTCGCTCCGCGCGGCGAGCATGATCGTCTGCGCGGCGATGCCGGCATCCAGGTTGCGGATCGCACTGCCGCCCGCGCCGGTGGGACCGCATACGGCAATGTAGCCCGTGGGCCTCTCCCCCGGCTTGGGACCGTCCCAGTCCCTGAAGAGGGCGGCCCAGCCATGACTTGCCGCGCAGTGCTCGACCGTCGCGGGATCGTCGACCACATGGAATCGCAGCAGCTGTGTGTTGTTCCCCGTGGGGGCAAATCGCGCCGTGTCGACCAGGCCGAGCAACTGCTCTCGCGTGACGCGGCTCCCCTCGTCAAAGCGTCGGAAGGTGCGAGACGAACGCACCAGGTCATGGAACTCGCCGCCAGTCATGGGCATTCCCCTTCCCGGGGCGCACGCCATGGGAATCCGCGCCCCCTCAAGTGGGAGAGATACCCACTCCCGTGGCCCGGATGTCCCGCGATGGCAGACCGCCCCTCTCGCCCGGTAGGCGCGGGGCGGTGGGGACGGGGATACGCCTCATGCGGTCGCCACGCGGCAGCCACGTCCGAGGCCTTCGCAGGGACGAGGGCCCATGTCCCGCAAGACTCTATGCGCCCTTGATCAGGCCAAGCTTGAAGCAGGCGTTGTAGATGCCGTCCTGGGCGATGTCGTCCGTGACGTAGTCCGCCTGTTCCTTGACCTCAGGGTTGCCGTTGCCCATGGCGATGGAGGTGCCCACGGTGCCAAACATCTCGAGGTCGTTGCCGCCATCGCCAAACGCAATGGCATCCTCGGGCGAGATGCCATACAGCTCGAGCACGCGACGGACCGCTCGGGCCTTGCCGCCGTGGCGCGGGAACACGTCCACAAAGTTGGGGCTCCACCTGGTCACCTTGAAGCTGTTGGTGGCCTCGGTGAGGACGCCCGTCTCGCCCGGCCCCAAAAAGACGTTGAGCTGGTAGATGTCGTTGTGGAGCGCCTGATCGATGTTGCCCTCCTCGTAGGTGAGACCGGCGAACTCCTCGGCCGAGCGCACCAGGCCGTCGTGGCTGTCGATGTAGCAGCGGCCACGCTCCATGAACAGGCAGTGGTACTTGCCCTCATGTACCTGCTGCACCACCGTGGCAACATCGTCGGGATCAAGGCACTCGCTGAACAGAATCTCGTCGCGCGTCAGCACAAGCTGGCCGTTGAAGAGGATGAAGCCCTCAAAGTTGTCGATGGGGATCTCGTCGCACTGGTACGGGGGGCGGCCCGTTGCCAGGAAGCACTTGACGCCCTCCTTGCGCAGCTCCGAGATGGCGACCTGCGTGGATTCGGGAATCCGATGGTTGGTGCTGGGCGAGATGAGTGTTCCATCCGCGTCAAAGAACGCGGCCTTGACCTCGCCCGGAGTGTTCCAGAGTGGCATATTTCCTCTCCCATTGGGTTGGGTGCGTATTCAATACCTCGCTCGTTGAGCGGGGGCATTATAGGAGAGGGGCTTGGGTGAACGTTCTCACATCGCAACCACCTGACGCAAACGGGACGAGTTGCACACGCGGGGGACACACCACCCACACATCTTGGGGCTACGTGAAGGCAACTCGTGCACACCTCCTGCACCACTGGACTGGCCAGGCAGGGGTTTGCCCTCACGCAGGAGGAGGGGCCCGACGCCATCGCACCGAGCCCCTCCGGTCTGTCGCTTCTCCCCCGTGCCCTACAGGTGCAGCACGCGGTCCTTGATCTCCTGCGTGCGACCCTGGTTCCAGAACTGGGTGCCAATGTAGCCGCAGGTCCTACGAGCGACGTTCATCTTGCTCTGGTCGCGGTTGCCGCAGTTGGGGCACTCCCACACCAGCTTGCCGTCGTCCTCCACGATGCGAATCTCGCCGTCGTAGCCGCACACCTGGCAGTAGTCGCTCTTGGTGTTGAGCTCGGCGTACATGATGTTGTCGTAGATGAACTGCATCACGCGCACGACCGCCTCGAGGTTGTCCTGCATGTTGGGGACCTCGACGTAGCTGATGGCGCCGCCGGGCGAGAGACGCTGGAACTGGCTCTCGAACTTGAGCTTGGTGAAGGCGTCGATCTTCTCGCGCACGTTGACGTGGTACGAGTTGGTGATGTAGCCGTGGTCGGTGATGCCCTTCACGATGCCAAAGCGCTTCTGCAGGCACTTTGCGAACTTGTACGTGGTGGACTCCAGCGGGGTGCCATAGATGGAGTAGTCGATGTCCTCCGCGGCCTTCCACTCGGAGCACTTGTCGTTCATGTGCTGCATCACGGCAAGCGCGAACGGCGTGGCCTCGGCATCGGTGTGGCTGTGACCGGTCATGTACTTGACGCACTCGTAGAGGCCGGCATAGCCCAAGCTGATGGTGGAGTAGCCGCCGTAGAGCAGCTTGTCGATGGTCTCGCCCTTCTTGAGGCGTGCGAGGGCGCCGTACTGCCACAGGATGGGAGCTGCATCCGACAGCGTGCCGCAGAGGCGGTCGTGGCGGCAGCGCAGGGCCTTGTGGCACAGCTCCAGGCGCTCGTCGAAGATCTGCCAGAACTTGTCCATGTCGCCGCCCGAGGAGAGGGCCACGTCCGGGAGGTTGATGGTGACGACCCCCTGGTTAAAGCGGCCGTAGTACTTGGGCTTGTTCGGGTCGTAGTTCTTGGCGTTGGCCACGTTGCCATAGCCGTTGCCCGAGCGGTCGGGCGTGAGGAAGCTGCGGCAGCCCATGCAGGTGTAGCAGTCGCCGTTGCCCTCGGTCTCGCCCTTGCTGAGCTTGTACTCCTTCATCTTCTTCTCTGAGATGTAGTCGGGCACCATGCGCTTGGCGGTGCACTTGGCCGCAAGCTTGGTGAGGTAGAAGTACTCGCCGTCGGGCGTGATGTTGTCGGGCTCGAGCACGTAGATGAGCTTGGGGAACGCCGGGGTGATCCAGACGCCCTTCTCGTTCTTGACGCCCTGGTAGCGCTGCTTGAGCATCTCCTCGATGCAGAGGGCGAGGTCGTGCTTCTCCTGCTCGCTCTCCGCCTCGTTGAGGTACATGAACACGGTGATGAAGGGTGCCTGGCCGTTGGTGGTCATGAGCGTGACGACCTGGTACTGGATGGTCTGGACGCCGCGGGCGACCTCCTCGCGCAGGCGCTTCTCCACCATGGCCTCGATCTTGTCGGTGCTGGGATGGGCGTCGATGACCTCCATCTCGGCATAGACCTGGCGGCGAATCTTCTTGCGGCTCACGTCCACGAACTTGGCCAGGTGGGTGAGCGAGATGGACTGGCCGCCGTACTGGCACGAGGCAACCTGGGCGATGATCTGCGTGGCAATGTTGCACGCGGTGCTGAAGCTGTGGGGCTTCTCGATGAGCGTGCCCGAGATGACCGTGCCGTTCTGCAGCATGTCATCGAGGTTGATGAGGTCGCAGTTGTGCATGTGCTGCGCGTAGTAGTCCGCATCGTGAAAGTGGATGATGCCCTCGCGGTGGGCCTCAACCACGTCGGCGGGAAGCAGCGTGCGCATGGCGAGGTCCTTGCTCACCTCACCTGCCATGTAGTCGCGCTGGACGGAGACGACCGTTGGGTTCTTGTTGGAGTTCTCCTGCTTGACCTCCTCGTTGTTGCACTCGATGAGCGAGAGGATCTGGTCGTCGGTGGTGTTCTTGCGGCGCTTCTGGTTCTGCACGTAGCGGTAGATGATGTAGTGGCGGGCCACGACGAAGCGGTCGAGGGCCATGAGCTGGTCCTCCACCATGTCCTGGACCTCCTCAACCGTGACGGTATGGCCGGCGTCGGCGCAAAGGTCCTGCACGTTGAGGGTGGCAAACTCGACCTCGCGGTCGGTGAGGCGATCGTCCTCGGGCACCTCGGCATTGGCCGCCTTGATGGCGTTCCTAATCTTGGAGAGGTCGAACTGGACCTCCGAGCCGTTGCGCTTGATGATCTTCATCTCGTGCATCCCCCGCTGTTCTGGTCTCCCACGCCGCCCACTCGCCGCTTTCCGGGGTATTCCCCCAGCTCGCGACAACAGGTCGGCTCTATCTGACGTGCCTCACTATGACACAATCCGTAGTGTTTTTTCCCGCGAGTCGGCACAAGATATTGTTGATTGCTGGTCGAAAGCGTTGAAACCTTGTCGATAACCGACATCGCCGCAGGTGGCAAATTGCCACCCAGAACAACATTTCACCTTATTCCCCACTTATCGACAATTCGGCAAACGCCAAAGCTCCACAAGAACCAGACTCCCCCAAAACGAGTTTTGTGCTAGGGACTGGATGAGATAAGAAAATTTATAACTGGTTATGCCAGAGGATGGCAGCGGCGAAGTGTCGGCGGGGGCATGTCGCGACCATGGGAGCGCCAGGAGGGCGCCCGGTTACGTACTACCATGAGTGGCCAGGGCCGCCATGCGGGCGGCGTTCCCGAGGGGAGGGCAGATGGCAAGGATCTTCGTGGTCGTGTACGGGGGCTACATGCTGCTCACGTACCGCACCGAGCACGCCATGGTACACGCCGCGCTCGAGCGCAGGAGGCACGCGCTGTAGGGCTGGCCACCCGGCCGGTGCCTAAGCGCGCAAAATCTTACGAGACGCCCCGGCGGACCGCCCGTCCCGGCAGGTGGAGCGACCCAGCCAGCGGTGCAGCCCACCTTGCGGTGCGACCCAATCTGCAGGTGGCGATGGGCGAGACCGGGCGAGAAAAGCCTCGGCCATGGGCCCGACCCTACGCGCCGGCAGGCGTGGTCTCCCAGTCGGTCAGGCCCAGCCTCTGACGCTCCATGGCCTGCTCCAGGGTGATGGGTGGGATGTCCTCCGCGAGGTAGGCGCGGAGCTCGGGGATACCCTCCCCCGTGGCGTTGTCCACGAGGAAGATGCGCTGGCACCCGCTGAGCTCGAGCCACTGGCGAACCATGGGGATGTTGGCGTTGGGTTCGTTGATCTTGGTGATGATGCCGATGAAGGGACGGTTGAGAAAGTTGTTGCAGCCTTGGGCGAACACCGTGAACGGCTCGTTTGCCGCTATCAGGAGCGCTACGACGTCCGACTCGAACGAGAAGCAGGCCAAACCCACGCCCACCTGCTTGGACTCGGAGTACTCCCCCGGGGTGTCGATGGTGTCGTCGTCCGTGTAGGTGTACTGCGTCTTGTGGTAGTGGAGCTTCTCTCCGCGCAGGGCCTGGGTGAGGGAGGTCTTTCCCGCCTCGCTGCGGCCCATCAGGAACAGGCGCTTCATCTCTCCCCCTCCCTACCTGCGGGTCATCTTGCATACGTGAAAGTTGAGCTCGTTGCCAAAGTAGTCGAGGATCTCCCGCTCGGCACTCTCGATCTCGGCGATCTCGCCCGTGAGGATGAGGGACCCGTTGAAGCGGTCCATGAAGCCGATGTCGACGGAGCCATGCTTCACCGCTATGTCTGCCGCGACGACGACGGCCTCCCATGGGGTGAAGCGCATGAAGCCGATGGCCTCCCCCGTGTGGTCCTCGCCCTCGTGGGTACCTATGTCCAAGCCGAGCGTCCAGCAGGTCGACCGGTCGGACGTGCCGATCACATGGGCTAGGTCGATCTCGCGGCCGGGCACGCGCACGCGGGTGAAGCGGTACTCTCCCCTCTCGTCACGCCGAACCTTCTCCTTGAGAAAGTCCTCGAGGTACTGCTGCCTTGTGATTCTCTCGCCCACCGGGAGCCCCTAGCGCTTCGTTACCTTGCAGGTGACGTACCCAAGGGTGTCGTGGAAGAACTCCACGACCTCGGTGATGGCGGTGGTGACGTCGGCGATCTCGCCCGTGATGATCATGGTGCCCGTAAAGCGGTCGGCGAAGCCAAGGTACACGGCACCGCTCTTGACGGCGATGTCCGAGGCGATGACCGCCGACTCCGGCGGGGTGATGTTCATGATTCCCAGCGCACTCGTGCCATAGTCGACCGACGGGTTCAGGCCCAGCTTGGTGTAGATGATGGGCTCCGGCCCGCCGATGACATGGGCAAGGGTAATCTCCTTGCCCGAGACGGTCTCCTGCACAACACGAATCTGGCCTTGATCGTTGTCCACGCTCACGACCTCCGTTTCACGGATAGTTCAGTCACTCGGTTCATTTCTTAAGGGCTTACCTCTTGTGAATGTCAATCCAGCCATCGCTAAACGGCACGGGCCGTCCTCCTGACGTACGTGGAGGACGGCCCACCCAGGGGGAGGAGAGGAAATGCGGGCGGTCACGCCCGGCCGTGCGGCGACCCAGGGAAGGCTCCGCACCGCCAGGCGACGTCCCTAGCCGTTGTAGGCGTCACGATAGAGGTTCACGAGGTCCTGCTTCGACACCGGGCGCGGGTTGGTGGGAGTGCAGCGGTCGTGGGACGCCGCCTCGGCCATGTCACCCACGTGCTCCTCGAACGCGGCGGGGTCGATGGTGCCCAGGTCTGCCAGGGTGTTCTCGATGCCAAGCTCGTGGCGCAGGTCGATGACGCGCTGCAGCAGCTCGTCTGCGTCAGCCATGCCCAGCTCGTGCGCGAGGCGGTCGTAGGGCTCGCGGTACTTTGCCTCGGCCATGTGGAAGCGCATCACGTAGGGCAGGAGGATGGCGTTGAGACGCCCGTGGGCAACGTGGAAGCGGCCGCCCAGCGCGTGCGCCAGGCTGTGGTTGATGCCCAGGCCGGCGTTGGTGAAGGCGATGCCCGCCACGCAGGAGGCCTCGGCCATGCGGCCGCGCGCCCTCATGGCGTCGCCGTCGTGAAAGACCACGGGAAGGTCCTCGAAGACGATGCGGAGTGCCTTTACGGCCATGGCATCGGTGAAGGTGGTGGCCTTGTTGCTCACGTAGGCCTCGAGCGCGTGGGTGAGGACGTCCATACCGGTGTCGGCGGTGATCTTGGGGGGGACGGAGCGCGTGAAGCTGGCGTCGAGAAGGGCGCCATCGGGCGCAAGCGCGTCGTCAATCAGCGCGACCTTGGTGGTGCCGCGCGTGATGACCGCGAAGTTCGTAACCTCGGAGCCGGTCCCCGCCGTGGTGGGGATGGCCAGGAAGTACGGGCGCTCCATGCCCTTCTCCCCCGCGAAGTAGAGGATGGCCTTGGTGGCGTCGATGCACGAGCCGCCGCCAAAGGCAATCACCAGGTCGGGCTTGACGTCAAAGATCATCTCGACGCCGGCATCCACCAGCTCCTGGCTGGGGTCAGGCTTGACGTTGGAGTATACGGTGACGTGAGCCCCCGCGGGCAGATACTGGGTCATCTTGTTGACCATGCCCGACTCCTGCAGGAAGCCGTCGGTGACGACGAGGACGTTTGAGCACTTGAGAGAGCCCAGGTGCTCAACCGCCTGGGGACCGAAGAACAGCTTTGCCTTGAGATAGAACTCGTTCATCTTTACTCCGTTTCTGTTGGAAGCAGGATCTCGGTAACGAAGAGCTCGGGGTTGTCGGTGGTCCAGAAGTCGGTCACAAAGCGCTCGAGCGCCATGCCGGTGACCTTGTAGCCGTTGTCGCGCGCGAACTTGAGGAGCCTCTGGTAAGCCGATCCCATCTCCTCGAAGGCACCTATGTGGTAGGTGGAGAGGTACATGCCACCGGGCATGGCCCACGCGTTCTCTTTGGAGATGGGACGGATTGCCTTCTGCAGCAGGAGCACGTCGCACTCGCATCCCTGCGAGGCGGCGAGGACCGCGTCCTCGACCGTGTCGAAGCCTATGACGACGGGTCCCGTGATGGCGTTATCGAGGCTGCTCACGTAGGAGGCGAAGTCAAGGCTCACGATTAACTCGGCAAACCCGCCGGTGAAGCGAGAGTGCAGGCACAGCAGGTCACGGGGGGCGAGGTACTTCACGCTCACCGCGGTGGGACGTACGCGAAGCACCATGTTTGCCTCGTCCACCAGCTCCGTCCAGTCGATGATTGCCTCGCGCCTCTCGGCGAGCAGCCGCGCCTCCTCGTCGCAGGTGACGAGGTGCTTGGCAAAGAGCTCCTTGGCCTCCAGCAGGTTGGAGTGCTGCTGCATGGAGGCGATCTCGTCGAGCGAGAAGCCCATCATCTTGAGGTAGTGAATCACCGGAATCTTGAGCATGGTCTGGCGGCTGTAGTAGCGGTACCCGTTGTCGCCCACCACGTCGGGCTCCATGAGGCCGAGTTCGTCGTAGTGCCTCAGCGTGCGCTGCGAGATTCCGCCGATCTTGCTGACCTCCCCTATCTGGTAGAGGTCGCACCTGTCCTGCCTTCCGTGCAAGTTCAAGATATCGCCTCCGTAGCCTTACCGAGACGCGCCGCCAGGACGTAGCTCAGGGCAATTGGGTTGGTGTGCTTCAGCTGCTCCCCCAGCGCGTCCCTGAGGGCGAACAGCGTTCCCAGCGAATAGCCGGCCACCTCGGCCTCGAAGTAGTCGAGCGCCGAGACCCTGCCGGGCACCGACTCGTCGGGCCGGGCATGCCGATGGGACTGCGGCAGCTCGCGGGCGGCCGACTCGAGGGCCGGCGAAAGGAGCGCACGAATCTGACGCAGCGCCGCTGCCCGCACGGGAGAGGGGGTGCCGAGCCTACGCGCCCAGTCGCGCTGGTAGCCGTCGGGATCGGTCACGGCCATCATGCGCGCGTACTTCTCCTCCACGAGGTTTCTGCCCGTGCGCTCTGCCTCCACGTACTCCCCCAGCACCAGGGGGATGAGGGGGTGCGGAAAGGCCAGGTACTGGGCGCAGCGGTACGAGAGGAACGAGCGGAGGTCGTCCTGGCAGCCGGCACGTCCGTTCATGCCCAGGACGGCGTCGAACTGCTCCCACTCCAGCCCCACGAGCCTCCGGAGGTCGGCGCGGCCAGACTCGCCAAGCCCTTCCCCCGCCATCACGTCCACGACGGCGGGCGCGGAGAAGAGCGCATCCATCGCCCTGCGACGCTCCAGGCGGCGGCCGTAGGAGCCGGAGCCCTCACGGCAGGTGCAAGCGCAGGTGCCCATCAGCGATACGCCCCCTCGTTGAGCGGCCGCTCCCTGAGGTAGTCGTTGGGGATGCCCTGCCACGCGGCCGTCGCGGCATCGAGCAGGAAGTCGGAGTCCCCGGCGGCCCATCCCAGTGCCTGCACGGTCGCGAGGACCACGCCGCACAGGGCCTCGACGTCTGTCTGCGCCACATCCGCCACCGGAGCGGCCGCGATACGGGAGACGAGCGCGCAGATGGGCTCGGGCACATGGGCGCGATCGGACAGCGAGCGGAACGACCACTTGTAGAACGGCATGTATGTTCCAGACAGCAGGTGCAGCGCCGCCATGGAAGCCTGCAGGAACTCGGTGCGAGCGGTGCCGGCAGCGACTACGTCCCCCCTGCGCAGGCAGCGCCAGAGGTTGTACTGGCCCGACTGGGCCATGACCGCCATGTTGGCCGCGACCTTCTTCCTCACCACGTCCTGGGGATAGAAGCCCTGGAGCGCACGACGCATGCGGGAGAACTGCCCGCTCGCGTCGCTGAAGACCTCGCCGTCGGTGACGGTGGCCAGGAACTGCTCGGGGATGCGGAGCCACTCCGCCACACCCTGGGGCTCGCGCTCCAAGCCGGTGAACGTGCGATAGAACGATTCGGTCTCGAACACCCCGACGCGCTGGCCCGCGAGGGCGGTCTCGACGCGCCTCTTGCCCATGAACTCCTTGGGGAGCGCGTCGTAGCGGCGCGCGAGTTCCTCTCCCCAGTCGGCATAGAGCTCACGCGGGACCCACACGCAGAAGCCGGGGCCAAAGTCGTGGTCCTGCGAGGCTTCGTCGTCAAATCCAAGGCACTCGGAGCCGGGGCCGACGAGGCCAAAGGCCAGCCTCCGCTCCACGGAGTACGGGAGCCCAAACACGAGGGTGGGCTCGTAGGCCCCGAAGTACCGCCTTGCCAGCTCCATGCCCCTCATGCCGCACCTCCCGATCTTCTCTCACCATCCCACGAAGGCTCCGTGGGACCCTTACGCGCCGGCTGCCGCCAGGCCCTCCATGCGCGCCGCGGATGCCTCCAGGGCGCCTACGTTGGGGGCGTCGCCGAGCTTGTCGCGCATCACGCCCGCGGCCTCGCGGTAGAGACGCGCCGCCTCCGCGTAGTCCCCGCGCAGGTAGGCGATCTGCGCCGCGGTCGCCAGGGCGTGGGGCCTGTGGACGTCGCGTCCTCCGCCGAGGGTACGGAACGCCTCAAGAGCGGGCCCGATGGCCTCGGCGGCCTCCTCCACGCGTCCCTCGTCCAAAAGGACCTGCGCGAGGTTGATCGCGTTGGTCGCCCGCCTTCCCTCGGAGCCCGGGACGCGCTCCAGGAGCCGCCCCGCCCGCCTGAGGTCCGAGCGAGCATCGGCAAAGCGCCCGAGCCCGCGATACGCACTGCTGCGGTTGTTGCAGATCGCGCTCACCTCGTAGGGGTGGGCGTCTCCGCTCCCCAGGAGCGCCTCGGCACGGTCGAAGGCATCGACTGCAGTGGCGTAGCGCCCCTGGGCAACGTAGACGTCGCCAAGGTTGATGAGGGCACGCGCCCTCTCGTCGTCCCCGGCACCCTCGCGCCCCAGCACGCGAAGGACCTCCTCGCACAGCGCCTCGGCCTCGTCCAGCTCGCCACGGAGGCGCAGGACGCTCTCGAGCTCGTTGGCCGCGGCAGCGACCCCCCGCCCGTCCCCGGCGAGCCGGGCGCGCCGCAGGGCCTCCCGAAGGAAGCCCGCGACGTCCGACCCCGGCTCGCCGTACAGACGGTCAAGCTCGGTGTAGAAGACCGAGAGATCCAAGGTCCTACGCGTTCAGGTGCGGGATGATCAGCTCCACGTCGGAGTGCGGACGCGGGATCACGTGGACGGAGCGGAGCTCGCCCACGCGCTCGGCCGCAGCCGCACCGGCGTCGGTGGCAGCCTTGACCGCGGCGACGTCACCGCGCACGAAGGTGGTGACGATGCCGCCGCCAACGTTGACCTTGCCCACGAGGGTGACCTCGGCGGCCTTGACCATGGCATCGGAGGCCTCGACTGCACCAACGCAGCCCACGGTCTCGACCATTCCCAGTGCCTCGTTCATAGTTCAGCTCCTTGCCTCTTGGCAGACGTTTCCCGAAAGGTCGCTTGTCCTACTCGCCACGGAACGCGGCGACGAGCTCGTTGACCATCTTCTTGAGCTCCTCGGCGTCGATAGCGTCGCTGGGGTGCTGCAGGTCCTCCTGAGTGACGGTCTGGCCACCGCAGCAGTTGCAGCCCACGGAGTAGCTGATGCCGCTGGTGCCGTGACCCACGGGCATCTCGATGCCCGTCTCCTGGGTCTCGTGCGCGGGCTCGCAGTGCGCCTCGGAGCAGCCGCAGCCGCCCTCGGCGTGGGGGGCGCAGCCGTACTGCGCGGCGAGCTCGGGGTGCCACTTGGCGAAGGTCTCGTCCTTCGCGGCGACCTCATCGGGCTCCACCAGGCCGTTGACGACGCGCTTGATGTTGATGAGGTGCTGGGGGCCAACGTTCTCGGAGACCGAGCTGCCGCCCCAGGTGCCGCAACCCAGCGTGAGCGCGACCTCGAGGCCGGTGGAGAGGCCCGTGCCGCCCTGGGTTCCGCCCGTGTTGATGAGGATGCGGGAGGCGGGCTTGACGGAGAACTTGCGGACGATCTCCTTGTCCTCGGTGTGGATGTTCATGGTGTGGCCGATGCCATTCTGGAGGAGTGCGATGGAGAGGTCGCATGCCTCATGCCAGTCGGCGACGGTGTAGAACGCGAGGACGGTAGTGAGCTTCTCGTAGGAGAGGGGCCACTCGGGACCAACGCCGTGCTGCTCGCCAATGAGGATCTTGGTGTCGGCGGGAACGCTGATGCCGGCTGCCTTGGCGATGTCGAGTGCGGCGTGACCCACGAAGTTGGGGCTCATGGAGTGGCCGTTGCGGAACAGGATCTTGCAGACCTTGGCGCACTCCTCCTCGGACATGAAGTAGCCACCCTGCTTCTTGAACTCGGCGACGACCTCGTCGTGGTTGCAGGTCTCGCAGATGACGCTCTGTTCGGACGCGCAGATGGTGCCGTTGTCAAAGGTCTTGGAGGCGACGATCTGGCGGACGGCCTGCTTCACGTTGGCGGTGCGCTCGATGTACGAGGGCGAGTTGCCGGCGCCGACGCCCAGGGCGGGCTTGCCCGAGCTGTAGGCGGCCTTGACCATGCCGGGGCCACCGGTGGCGATGATCATCTTGACCTCGGGCGCGTGCATGAGCTCGTTGGTGGCGGCGATGGTCGCCATCGAGATGCCCTGGATGATGTTCTCGGGCGCACCCGCGGCGACGGCGGCGTCGTTCATGAGCTTGATGGCGAGGTTGGTGCACTTGGCGGCCTTGGGGTGCGGGGAGAAGACGATGGCGTTGCGCGACTTGAGTGCGATCATCGACTTGTAGAGCACCGTCGAGGTCGGGTTGGTGGAGGGCACGATGCCCATGACCAGGCCGACGGGCTCGGCGATGGTGATGACCTGGTTCTTCTCGTCCACGTCAATGACGCCAATGGTCTTCTTGTCCTTGATCTGCTCGTAGAGCAGGCCGGAGGCCATGTGGTTCTTGTAAATCTTGTCGTGGACGTTGCCAAAGGTGGTCTCTTCGACGGCCATCTGTGCAAGCTTCTCGGCGTTCTTCTCCGCGACCTCGACCATGGAGCGGAGGATGCGGTCGATCTGCTCGACGCTGTAGTTGGCAATCTGGTTGGCGGCAACCTGTCCCTTGCGAGCCAGGTCACGCGCAGCCTGAATGCTCTGGAGATCGTAATCGAATTCCTGCATCATGCCTCTTTCCGGCTAGCTGACGGTTGGTACTGGGACGGTGACGCTACTCCGCGTGGGGCAGGATCGACTCGACCATGCCGTCCGGGCGCGGGATCACGTGGACGGAGAGGAGCTCGCCCACGCGCTGCGCGGCAGCCGCGCCGGCGTCCGTGGCGGCCTTGACCGCTCCCACGTCGCCGCGGACGAAGACGGTGACCAGGCCGCCGCCCACGCGCTCCTTGCCCACGAGCCTGACGTTTGCGGCCTTGACCATGGCATCGGCCGCCTCGACGGCGCCGACCATTCCCTTGGTCTCGATCATCCCGAGTGCCTCGATGGCGTTTGCCATTGTGGTTACCTCCTTGGTTGGGTGGGGCTCCGCCTTGGTGGGCTGGGCCTCCGTCTTGGGTGCCTCGGGAGCCTTCTGCTCCTGGGCTTCGGGTGCTGCCTTGGGCGTTGGTGCCGGCTTGGGCTCCGCCGCCTTTGCCTTGGGGGCCGAGACGGGCTTGGCCTCCGGCTTTGCGACCACCGCCGCCGCGGGCTTAGCCTTGTCGGCTGCGGTCGCCTGCTCCTTGCGGGGGGTGGAGGGACGGCTGGCGCCCCTCCTGGACGGGGTGGCCTTGGGGGCGTCCGCAGATTGCTTGCCCGCCTCGGCCGCCTGGCCCGCCCCCCTGCGGGAGGAGGTGCGCTTGGGAGCGCCCTCCTGCCCGGACTTCTGCGCGGCCATCTACCTACGCCTCGGCGTGGGGCAGGATCGACTCGACCATGCCGTCCGGGCGCGGGATCACGTGGACGGAGAGGAGCTCGCCCACGCGCTGCGCGGCAGCCGCGCCGGCGTCCGTGGCGGCCTTGACCGCTCCCACGTCGCCGCGGACGAAGACGGTGACCAGGCCGCCGCCCACGAGCTCCTTGCCGATCAGGCGGACGTTGGCCGCCTTGACCATCGCATCCGCCGCCTCGACGGAGCCGACCATACCCTTGGTCTCGATCATCCCGAGTGCCTCAGTCGTGCTTGCCATGATTCTTCCTCCCTGGGTCTAGTGCCTACGCCTCGGCGCCCGCACTACCTAACTACCTCAACCGTTGAGCCGCACTTGATGTGGAGGGCGTTGGCCTCCTCGGTGTCGATGTGACAATCGAGGTTGCCACTCTCCGTCACGCGAATGATGACGTTGTCGAGCATTCCGCCGCGCTCCCCGCCGACCTTGAGAGAGACGACCTGGCCGTCGTGGAAGCCGCGCTCAGCGGCCTGCGCGGGGTTCATGTGAATGTGCCGGGCGGCGACGATGACGCCCTCGTCGAGGACGACCGTGCCCTTGGGCCCGATCACGGTCACGCCCGGAGTGCCCTCCAGGTGGCCCGAGAGCCTGATCGCCTGGGGGATGCCGAGCTTGAAGGTATCGCCCGCGAGGACCTCAACCTGCGTCTTGGGACGCACGGGGCCAAGAACGCGCACCTTCTGGATGACTCCCTTGGGGCCGGCGAGCGTGACGCACTCCTTGGCGGCAAACTGCCCCGGCTGGCTCAGGTCCTTGATCGGGGTGAGTTGGTAACCGGTGCCAAAGAGCTGCTCCAGGTGCTCCTGGGAGAGGTGGATGTGACGGCCGGAGACACCCACGGGAACGATGTTGGCGTCAATCGCCGCCTTGGGCTTGAAGAGGGCCTCGACCTCCTCCTTGGTCCAGATGCCCTTCTCAAAGGCAGCGGAGATGACGCGCTCCAGCTCGTCCGCGGAGAGCGCGGGCTGCACGGCCTTGGCCTCCTCGTGGTGCACCTCCTCGTGGTGCTCCTCGTGATGGGCCTCCTCGTGGTGCTCCGCCACGGGCGCCGCCTCTGCGTGAGGTGCGGACTTCGCGGCGGCGGAAGCCGTCTCGAGGAGGACCCCGCGCTCCTTGGCGACGTCACGCGCCTGGGCGGTCACGATGGTGTTCCCGTCCACGACGAGGTTCTCGTGACGCTCTGCGGCCGCGATGACGTCCTGGGCGCTGATCAGCCTCTTCATCCCATCCTCCTTTCCTAAAGACTCACGTCTTCGTCGATGATTCCTACGATCACTGCGTCAACCGGGGCGTTCTTCTGGAACTCGTCCCTCATGAAGAGGTACGCGGAGGCACCGGTGGTGACGATGACCCGGTCGCCGACGCCCGCGCTGATGGTGTCGACGCAAATCAGCTGCTTTCCGGCATCGTCTCCCGCAACGACCTCCACGCGCATGAGCTTCATGCCGTTGAGCTCGTCGTACTTGCGGGTGGCCCAAATGGAGCCGATGAGCTTACCGACAATCATGCGTTCCGTCCCCTCCGTCCCTGATCTTCTGCAGGCACTCCATGACCTCCGCCGTCTCGCCGGCTATGGCGAGCATCACCATGTTCTGGGGGCAGGAACCCCTGACGTCGGTCACCGTCACTCCTGCGGTCTTCTCGGCGATGTCACTCGCCACGACCATCTCGATCAGCTTGCCCTGCACCAGGCCGACCGCCGCGGGGCGAAAGTCCTCGCTCCAGCGCGCCCCACTCCTCTGCCGGATGATCTGCATGGTCCCTGGCGCCGGGGCCTTGATCACCTTGATGTCAACCATTCTCAAGCTCCCTGGCCTTGAGCCTGCAGCCAAGGGCTATGCCCATAGGCGTGACGAACATGGGGTGGTTGGGCTTGTGGACCTCGATGCCAAGGTGCTTGCGCACCCTGTCCTCGATGCCCGTGAGCTCAGCCGTGCCGCCCACCAGAATCACCTCGGGGACGTCGTAGCCGCTGCATGCACGCTGGATGATCGAGGTGACCTTGTCGATGGTGGGTGCCACGATGGGCAGGACCTCGCGATGGTTCTCCGGCTGCCTCTTGTAGCGCTCGGCGTCGTCGAAGGTCATCCCCTTGGCACCCGCCAGGACGAGCGAGAAGTGCGTACCGCCCGTGGACTCGTCGATGCACTCCACGACCTTCCCGTCCTCGAAGACCGAGATGCCCGTGGTGCCTCCGCCGATGTCCACGACGGCGCCGTCCTTGGTACCTATGAGAAGGTTGGCAGCGGTGGGCTCGTCGAACACGGCGATGCACTCCATGCCCGTGCTCTCGGCGACGTTGCGGACGGCACCGCCGTCGAGCGACCCGGTCTCGGGCGGGATAGCGACGGCGCACTCCTCCAGCTCGACCCCAAGCTCCTCCTCTATCTGTCCCTTGAGCTTGCGGGCGATGTCGCAGGCGCCCACGTAGTCGACGACCATGCCATCCTTGACCACGCTCGCAAACTGGTACTTGCAGTCGACGGGGTTGCCGTCCTCGTCCAGGACGACGAGGACGATGAAGGCGGTGCCCAGGTCCAGCCCGCAGTAGAGCCTCTGGCCCTCCTTGACTGCCTTGGGGTGGTCGACGCAGGCCAGGAGCTCCTCGAGCCTCTGGTTTGCACCCTCCAGATCGACCATCGCCTACACCTCCCCCTCTGCTCTAGAAACTGCCTCTTCCAACTCCTTGCACATGAGTGCCGCCTGCGACACCCAGGTGCCTATCGTCCGGGCTTCCTCTGGCCCCGCCGTGCCACGGGCGTTGTCCCATGCCCGGGCATACCGGCCTAGCTGCGCGTGCACGTAGGCCATCTCGAAGAAGACGGGGTGCACGGCGGCATCGAAGGCCGGTGCTGGCGGCGGACCGGGCGGCTCTGCGACGACGTCACCCTTGGGCTGGTCGGCGACCAGGTCCGCCGGGGTACGCGCCTCCTGCCACCTGCGGCCGAGCGCCTCTGCCCTGCGGGCCACGGCATTGTCGATGCCGAGCGACCTGCGTGCCAGGAGGCGGAGCCTTGCGCCCAGGAGGTTGGCGTCGTGCACGAGCGCCCCCAGATCGCAGGGGCCCTCGCCGCGAACGCCCTTCGCCGCCGCCTGGCCGTGTGCCCTGGGTGCCTGCTCGCCCTCGCCTGAGTCGAAGTCGACCCTGAAGTCGATCAGGAACTGGCGGGCGCTCGGCGTGAGGCGCGCATTTTCGGGGAGCTCATAGGTCCCAAACGGCGCCTTGGCATAGGCCTCGCGAAGCTCGTCCTCGGTTACGTAGTGCATGCCTTCCTCCCCTCTGATTTCCCTTGCCCCGTGCTACCGGGGCGTCTCTGGCTTCCCGTCTAGTGCCTGACGAGGTTGACCTTGAAGTCCGCGTCCTTGATCCACCCCTCGACACGGTTGAGGTCATCCTCGGAGAGCGACGGGTCGTCCTTGATCTCGTAGTCCCTGCCGAGCGACGCATATTTGCCGACGCCCAGCTTGTGGTATGGGAGAAGGTCCACGCCATCGAAGTTCTTCTGGTAGCGGTAGGGCTTGAAGTACTCGATGACGGCGTCGATTTCCTCCTTCGAGTCGTTGACCCCCTTGAGCAGGGGCATACGGACCCTCACGTTGTAGCCGTTCTCGAGCAGGTTCTTCACGTTGGAGAGGATCTGCTCGTTGTTGACGCCCGTCCAGTACTTGTGCTTGACGGGGTCCATCTGCTTGATGTCAAACAGGAAGAGGTCCACGTACTGGGCAACCTTCATGATCGTCTCGGTGGGCGCGTACCCGCAGGTTTCGATCGCGGTATGGTACCCACGCGCCTTCGATGCCATGAGGATCGACAGGGTCGCCTCGGGTTGGGCCAGGACCTCGCCGCCAGAGAGCGTGATGCCGCCCCCGGACATGCGATAGAAGTCCTGGTCCTCATCGAAGAACTCGATGATCTCGTCTATGGGGCGGTCCTCACCCATCACCTGAAGGGCGCTATACATGCATGCCTGCTCGCACTGGCGGCAACCTATGCACTGCACGTTGTGGTCGACCACGTGCTCGCCATCGACCATCTTGTGCACGCCCACCGGGCAAACGGCGACGCACGCCCCGCAGTTTACGCAATTGGCACTCTTGAACATGACCTCGTGGCCACGCAGCTGGCTCTCTGGGTTCGAGCACCACTTGCAACGGAGCGGACAACCCTTGAGGAAGGCCATGGAGCGCACGCCGGGCCCGTCGTACATGTTGTACTTCTGAAGGTTGAAGATGCGTGCCTTGCGCTCCACGCTTCCCTGCTCATGGCTCATTGCAACCTCTCCCTTCGACGACGTACCGCGGCGTGCGGCTCCTCTTTGACCTTCGAACCCCTGTGCGAATTAGAACTTGGTGAGCATGGTGCGGCTGATGATCTCGTCCTGGACGTCCTTGCAGAGCTCGTTGAAGAACGCGGAGTAGCCGGCGACGCGCACGACCAGGTCGCGGTGCTTCTCGGGGTGCTTCTGGGCATCGATGAGCGTCTTGTTGTCCAGGTAGTTGAACTGCATCTCGCCATTGCCGAACATCGAGGCGGTGCGCAGCAGCGTGATGAGGCCGTTCTCGCCCTCGGGGGTGTCGAGCAGGCCGCTCATGAGCTTGAAGTTATGAACCATGCCGATGTTCATGGAATCGTTCGACAGCTTGGAGACGGACTTGATGATGGCAGTGGGTCCCCTGTGGTCGGCGCCCTGGGTGGGGCTGATGCCGTCGGACAGCGGCGTCCAGGCCTTGCGGCCGTTCGCCGTGGCGCCCGTCATCTCGCCGAAGGGCGTGTTGTTGGAGATGGAGAGCGTACCGGTGGACATGTGCGAGTACAGCGTCTTGAAGTCCAGGTGGATGTGCTCGGTGTAGTCGATGATGTCTGCCGCGATGCTGTCGGCGTAGTCATCGTCGTTGCCATACTTGGGGGCGTTGAGGCAGTCCTGCTGCATCTGCTCGTAGCCCTCGAAGTCGGCCTTGAGACCCTCGGCAAGCTGGGTGAGGGTGTACTTGTGCTCGTCGAAGACGAGCTTCTTGATGGCGGCCATGGAGTCGGCGTAGGTCGCAAGGCCCGTCCACACGACGCCGGGGCCGTAGTTGTACATAGCGCCACCGGCCGAGACGTCCTTGCCGTGCTCCATGCACCCCTCGTACATGATGGACATGAGAGGCTTGGGGGCGACGTCGCGGGCAACGCGCTGCGAGATCACGGTTGCGACATCAGTCCACTTGGTCACGTAGTAGATGGTCTTCTTGACCGCGGCGTCAAACTCCTCGTAGGTCTTGTACTGCGCAGGGTCACCGTAGTCAGGCGTGACCTGCTTGCCGTACCACAGGGGGATGCCGTGGTTGAGGGTGAGCTCGATGCAGATGGGCCACTGGGTGTATGAGGTGGAGGTCCACTGATACAGGCGACCAGACTTCTGGGGCTCGACGCAGCCCATCATGCAGTAGTCGCGGGCATCCTCGACGCTCACGCCCTTGGCGAGCATCATCTTGATGTGCGTGTCGTCAAAGTGGCACGCAGGGAAGCCCATGCCCGAGCGCACGATGTCGACGATCTTGCGCATGTACTTCTCGGGGGACTTGTTGTTGATGCGGCAGGCGATGGAGGGCTGGTACACCTTGACGTGGCGGACGGCGTCCATGAGCAAGTAGGTGAGCTCGTTGGTCGCGTCGTGGCCCTGACGGGTGACGCCACCCAGCGTCATGTTGACGAAGGGCTGATAACCGGCGAAGAACTCGGACTGGCCACGGGAGGTGACCCACATCATCTCGCTCATCTTGATGAGCATGCAGCCCGCGATGTCGAAGGCCTGGTACGGGGTGATGCGGCCAGCCTCGATGTCAGCCTTGTAGAACGGGTACATGTACTGGTCCACACGGCCCAGCGACATGCCGGTCTGGTTCTCCTCCACCGGGAGCAGGCTCTCGATGGTGAAGACGGACTGCACGGCCTCCCAGAATGTGCGGGGCTTGTGTGCCGGGACGTAGGCCAGGATGTCGGCGATCTGCTCCAGCTCGGCCTTGCGCTTGGGGTCAGCGCACTTGGCGGCGAGCTCCCTGGCGTGGTCGCTCATGCGCTTGGAGTAAATCATGACACCCTCGGTGGTGTCGATGACGCTCTTGTAGAAGTAGATCTTGTCCAGGTCGTCGGGGTTGGCGTAGTCAAGCTCTGCCAGGTGATCCTTGGCCTCCTGCTGGATGTCGAGCATGCCCTTGTGCATGAGGATCACGTCGTAGCCGGGGTTGGAGTCGCCGCCACCGCTCATTGCGTGATAGGAGCAGTCGGAGACGAAGGACTCGCCGGAGAGCTCCCAGACGCCCGCCTCGCGATACTGGTCCTCGCAGATCTCGTCCTGAGACTTGCCCTCCCAGAACGGGAACAGGACGTCGCGGCAGTACTGCTTGTCCTCCTCCGAGATGTAGAAGGGGTCCTGGGGACGATCGCCGATGGTGTCGAGCTCGTCGCGCAGCCAGCGCCAGGCGAGGTCGGGCGAGAAGGCGCCGGCGCGAGGTGCGCCGCAGGGGGCGCCCACGACCAGCTCGTCGTCCTGGATGACGAGGGGCGCGGTCTCGCAGCAGTGGCGGAAGGCCTTGGCGCGCAGCTCGATCTTGGGCATGCCGGGGTTGGCCTTCATGATCTCGGTGACCGCACGGGCGCGGTACATGGTGATGCTCGGGACCTGCTTGAGGAAGTTGTCCTTCAGGCGAACCTGGCGGTCGGTGGGGCCGTCGGGCACGTCGTAGGGGGTGTCAACGCTCACGGCCGCGTGTGCGCTGGGGGCGGGGGCGTCGAGCTGGTCCGCCACCTTCTCGAACATCTTGCGGACGGTGGCACGCTGCTCGTCGGACATGTCCTTGGTAGCCTCGGACAGCTCCTTTGCGAACTCCTTAATGTCCATTCTCACTCCTCTTCAGAATCGTTCTTCATTGCCTCAACCACACCGGAGAACCAATCCCCCGGCTCCTTGCCAACGCTGTCGGATCCCTCGCCCCGGCCCTCCCGGACCGTCTTGGGTTCGGGAAGGTGAACCTTGATCGCGACCGGGGTATGGTCGCACGAGCTCGCACGCTCCAGGAGATCCTTGGCGGAGGCGCTGCCGCCAATGCCAACCTGGCGCCTACGCACGAAGTCGCCATAGGTGACGCCGAGCTCGGAGGTGGTGGCGCAATCCCACCCGGTGACGGTGAGCGTCTTGGGCAGGTCGCTGTGACATCCGATGCAACCCAGGCCGGTACTCACGTTGACGAGCACCCTTCCCACGGGCTTCTTGAGGATGAACTGCCTCACGACCTCGGGGTCCTTGGAGAAGATCGCGAGCGCGTTGCCGTGCCCACTGTTCAGGATCAGCTCGATGCACTTCTCACAGGCGGTGCGCCAGCTGTCCTCCACGTAGTACGAGAGGACCGGGCCGTACTTTGCCTTGGAGAAGAAGCTGCGGTCGCTGACGTAGGGCTTCTCCACCACAAGCACCTTGGTGGTCTCGGGTACCACGATGTCGGCGCGACGCGCCAGGTCGAAGGCGCTCTTACCGATGAGCTCACGGTACGGGCGACCGTCGTCCATGAAGAGCGTGCGGACCAGGCGGTCGGCCTCCTCGTCGGAGAGGAAGTGACACCCACGCCGACGGAGCTCCGTCTGGAAGCTGGCATCCACGGCCCTCTCGACCACCACGCTCTGCTCGGCACCGGGAAGCATGCCGTAGCAGTAGGACTTCCCCAGCACGACCTCGTCGGCGCAGAGGGCGAGGTCTGCCGTAGACTCCACGAATACCGGGTTGTTCCCCAGCGTCGCGTAGTACACGTCCCTACCCACCGCGTCGAAGGAGCGCACGCTTGCATCCTCGCGCGAGTCGATGACCACGCGCACGCAGGGCTGGGAGCAGACCCACTCCTCCCCCTCCGGGCAGAAGATGCTGAGAAAGCCAATCGCCTCTGTGGGATAGTGGCAGAACTCGGCGATCTGCAGCACATCGCCCATGACCTTCTCGCACGTGCCATGGATGCGGGCCGTTGCAGAGAAGACGATGGGGCTCTTGGAGCGAACGGCCATGAAGAGCTGGCTCAGCATGGTCGGGACCGCGAGCCAATCGGGAAGGAGCGAGACCACGACGCCCTTGGAGAGGCATACCTCGGCGGACCCGTTGCGCGAGGGCACGATCCGCTGGACGGGCGTCTGGGAGCAGACGTCGTCAAGGAGGTCCGTCACGACCCATTTGGTGAGCCCGGCCTCGTCCTCGGGTGAGCAGTAGTCGCTCTCCGCGAACGCCTCCTCGGCGTACTCCTGCGCCTTGGGAAGGAGACCCTCGCGGAGATGGGTCAGGAAATCGTCGACAAGCGTCCCCGGCAGCCCCTCGAGGACCTCGGCGGAATCCGCCGCGTGCTCCAGGAGGATGCGCGCCTCCTGTATGGAGAGAAGGTCGTTATCGATGAGAGACATGGGACACCCCCTTAGTAGGGAAGGAGCTTCTCGACGGTGTACTTATCGGTGATCTTCTTGAGGCTGGGATGCGGCCTGGGGATCACGACGGAGCTGTAGACCTCGGCACCCAGCGCCTCTACAGCCTTGACGCCCGCCTCGACGGCAGCCTTGCATGCGGCGACGTCACCCTGGACCAGAATCGAGATGTAGCCGGAGGCGGTGTTCTCGTAGCCGATAAGCTCGACGTCGCCCGCCTTGCACATGGCGTCGCCGGCCTCAAGCACCCAGACGAGACCAAAGGTCTCGATGGCTCCCAGAGCGTTCATGCCCTCGCTTGCCATTGCTCCTCCTCCCTAGTTGTAGTCGACGTCGTGGACGGATACGACATCGCCGATGGGCGGCACGGGACGCTTCATGACGTTGTGGGCCGTGAGCTTCCCAATGCTGGATGCGGCCTCCATGCCTGCCTTCACAGCCGCCTCGCAGGCCGCGACGTCACCCTTGACGATGATCGTGACCAGCGTGGAGCCGATGTTCTCGTAGCTGATCAGCTCGGTGTCGCCAGCCTTGAGCATCGCATCGGCCGCATAGAGCGCGGGGACCATTCCGATGGTCTCGATGAGGCCGATGGCCTCCTCACCCTTGTAGCGCATGGCATACCCCCTCTACTTGATGTAGGAATTGATCGTGTCGCGCTGCTCGGGGGTTGCGCTGTAGAACACGCGCAGGTCCCCGTTCTTGTCCAGGTCCACGCGCGACTCGCCGATAAGACCGTTCTTCTCGGCGGTCATGAGCGCCTCCTGCATCTTGTCGCGCTTGAAGGCTGTGAAGTCGGAGTAGTCGCCCTTAAGGGCGTCCATGACGTCGTCCACGCTGGCCTCGTCCACCGTGGTGAAGTACTTGAGCATCGCGTAGTTGAGCGGGCGCATTAGGCCTCCTCCTTCTTTCCGAAGAGCTCCTTGGGGTCAACGGCAATCACGAGGATGCCGAGGATCATCACGACGGCGGCGACCCAGGCGATGGGGGCCAGGGCGTAGCCGTCGACGCCCATGATCAGGCCGACGACGATCCAGGTGACCAGCGGGGCAACGAAGGTGTAGGTGCCATTGCAGGCCATGCCGAGGGCGGTGCCGCACATGGAGTTGCCGCGATACCAGCTTGCGAAGGACTTATAGGCGGAGAAGCCCGCGACGATGAAGCAGATGATGGTGGGCAGGTCGGTAATCGCGGCACCAACGTAGCCAAAGGTCTGGCCCATGGACACGCCACCGACGATGGAGAAGATCGGGAGGAGCACCAGCAGCTCGACGACACCGGAGACGCACTGACGGATGGTGATGCCGATCTGGGTGTCGATCATGCAGGATGCATAACCGGCGATGCAGCCCTCGGCGCCCCAACCAAGGGCAGCCACGAACGCGAGCGCGAGGCCGAGGACCATATTGGAGGAGGAGTCGCCGGTAAGGCTTGCGGAGCCAATCATGAGACCAGCGAAGACGCAGATGGCGATGCCGGCGATCTTGCGAGGACCAAGCTCCTGCTTATAGAGGATGCGGGAGAGGATGGAGCCGATCGCAGGGTTGAGCGCCGCGATTGGAACCACGATGGTGCCCGCCTGAGAGAGGGCGATGATGTACGCGACGGTGGCGATGGGGCCACCAACAAGGGCGCTCATGATGAGGATGCGACCGGGCTTGGTGTTGATGGTGCGGCCGAAGTCGGCAAGCTTGCCCTCCTTGGCGGTGATGCCAAGCGCCCACAGCGCGCTGCAGGTGTCATTGATGGCACTCGCCACGGTGGGCAGGATGAACACGGCGAGGAACGCCGTGGGGCTTACCGCGCTAACCCAGCTGAGCCACAGCTGCGAGCTCTCACCGGCGGTGATGAACGCCGTGTAAAAGCCGTACATGAGGCTGGAGAACAATGCGACGAGGATTCCCTTCTTGAAGAAGCTCGCATCAAGCTCCTTTTTCTTCTGCTCGGCAATGCTGCGAGCGGAAGAAGCTGCGGACGCCTCTGCCATGCCATCACCTTCCCTTTGAACCGGTGCCTAGGTTTTCATGCTCCGGAAATAATGCGAATCTTCCGTTGCGGAAGGTCGAGTGTCTTCCAAGGCGAATGGCGCGTTTAACTGGTCTGACGGCATAGGAATTCCCTCTGCGGAAATTTTTCTACCGCTCACGGTTTTCTCGTTGTGATGGTTGTGTCGTGAAATTCTGCGTTTGGAAAATATTTGCTAATTATTGGATATGAGATTGTATTGGAATAATTACTATAAGTTAAGCCACAATTGTCACGCAAAAGTACTGCAACGTCATCTTGCAAAGCATGTTTGGGGAATTCTCTTTCCCTCTCGTCCAAGTAGCACCTAGATTAAGCTGGTACAAAGAGTGCTTTATCTACTCTGATGGCATCTGACTATGTCTCACGTTTGTTGATGATTCGATTATTGTTTATAATATCAACAATTTAGCTCATGCTTCACAACCTTTCCGTAACGTTCATGATTTCCTGACGATATATCTCAATATGCATTTTTAGGGAGCTGAATTTACATTTCTCGAACTTGCCCCATGTCCATGCGTCCGCCACGGCATCGCCCCTGACCCGCCGGACCGTGGCTGCCCTTACTCCGTCCCGATGAGGCCTCATACGGCAGAGGGCTTAGCCCATTGGGACCAAGCCCAAAGCGAACCTTGCGCATCCGATGCAGAAACCCGAATTGACCCTACAAATCCTGCAGCGCGTACACGTCCAGCGGTCCCTTCCTGAGCGCCGCTATCGCCTGGATGAGCGCCGTGGCCCCCGACATGGTCGTGGCCATGTCGATGCCCCGGTTGACGGCGGCGCTCCTGATGAGGATCCCGTCTCCCCTTGTGCTGCCACCCTTGGGAGTGTTGATCATGAAAGCGATCTGGCCGGCGGTCATCATGTCGAGGACGTTGGGTCTTCCCTCTCGTATGGGCCTGACGACCTGGCACGGGATTCCCGCCGCACGAAGCGTCTTGGCCGTTCCCGGCGTCGCCACCAGGTCGTACCCCAGGTTGGAGAGCGAGAGGGCCACTGGCGCGATGGAGCGCTTGTCGGCGTCGCAGACCGACACGAAGACGGTCCCCTCCATGGGGATGCGATACGAGATTGCCTCGCGGGTCTTGGCATATGCCTTGGGGAAGGTCGTGTCGATGCCCATGACCTCGCCCGTCGACTTCATCTCGGGACCCACGGTGACGTCCGCCCCCGGGAAGCGGCTCCAGGGCATGACCGCCTCCTTCACGGCGTAGTAGTCCACCTCACGGTCCTCGGGCGGCAGGCACAGGTCGGCGATCGTCTCCCCCGCCATGATGCGCGCCGCCATGCGGGCCAGGGGCACGCCCGTTGCCTTGGACGAGAACGGCACGGTCCTGCTCGCGCGCGGGTTGAGCTCGATGACGAAGACCTGCTCGTCCCTCACGGCAAACTGTATGTTGAGCAGCCCCTTGATGTGGCAGGCGAGTGCGAGCCGACGCGTGATGTCGCGGATGCGTCCCACGATGGCGTCCGAGAGGGAGAAGGGCGGCCAGCAGCACGCCGAGTCGCCGGAGTGCACCCCGCACTCCTCGATGTGCTCCAGCACGGATCCCACGTAGCACTCGCTACCGTCGCAGAGGGCATCCACGTCCAGCTCGATGGCGTCCTCGAGGAACGAGTCGAGGTAGACGGGGTGGTCGGGCGAGACGCGCGTGGCCGCGGACATGTACTTGGCCAGGCCCTCGTCGTCGTACACGATCGCCATGCCCCTGCCCCCCAGCACGTAGCTGGGACGCACGATCAGCGGATAGCCAACGCGACGGGCCACGGCACGGGCGTCCTTGACCGTCTCGGCCGTGGACGAGGGCGGGTACGCCACCCCCAGCCGGTCGAGCAGGCTGGCAAAGCGGTCGCGGTCCTCGGCGAGGTCGATGGCGTCGGGCTGCGTCCCCATGATGGGCACCCCCGCGTCGCGAAGCCTGCCGGCGAGGTTGATGGGGGTCTGACCGCCCAGCGTCACGATGACGCCCACGGGCCGCTCGACCTCGATCACGTTCATGACGTCCTCGAAGGTCAGGGGCTCGAAGTACAGGCGGTCGGAGGTGTCGTAGTCGGTGGAGACGGTCTCGGGGTTGCAGTTGACCATGACCGTCTCGTACCCCTTGGCCTCAAGCGCGTAGGCGGCGTGCACGCAGCAGTAGTCGAACTCGATGCCCTGGCCAATGCGGTTTGGCCCGGCGGAGAGGATCACCACGCGCGGCTTGTCCGCCTGCCTGAACTCGGTGGCGTCGCCGCGCTCGTAGGCGAGGTAGTGGTAGCTGGTCCTGGCGGCGAACTCTCCGGCGCAGGTGTCCACGGTCTTGACGAGGGGCCGCACGCCCACCACCTCGCGCACGGCGCGCACCACGTCCTCGCGCGAGCCCGTGAGCCAGGCGATCTGGGCATCCGAAAAGCCCATCTGCTTGGCGGCGAGCATGTGGTCGTGATCCAGGCCCGAGAGCCCCAACCGCCTGATCGAACCCTCGGCGGCGACGATGTCGGCGATGCGCGAGAGGAACCAGGGGTCTATGTGCGTGAGCTCGTGCACCCGCCCCACGCCCCATCCGCGTCGAAGCGCCTCTGCCACGTATAGGATGCGCTCGGGGGTTGGTGTGGCAACGCGCTGCTCAAAGTGCTCCTCGTCAAAGTCGTCGTTGCCGTCCGCCCCCAGTCCGGCATGGCCCCTCTCCAGGGAGCGGAGCGCCTTCTGCAGGGCCTCCTCAAAGGTGGCCCCCATGGCCATGACCTCGCCCACCGCCTTCATGCGGGTGGTGAGGGTGGTGTCCGTGCCCTCGAACTTCTCGAACGCGAACCGCGGGATCTTGACCACGCAGTAGTCGATGGAGGGCTCGAAGCAGGCGGGGGTCGCCTGGGTGATGTCGTTGGTTATCTCGTCCAGGGTGTAGCCCACGGAGAGGAGCGCCGCCTCCTTGGCGATGGGGAAGCCCGTGGCCTTGGACGCGAGTGCCGAGGAGCGCGACACGCGCGGGTTCATCTCGATCACGATGACGCGGCCGTCGCTCGGGTTGACCGCAAACTGCACGTTGGAGCCACCGCAGGCCACGCCCACGCGCTCGAGCACCGCGAGGGAGTAGTCGCGCAGCCGCTGCATCTCGCGGTCGCTGAGCGTCTGGCACGGCGCCACCGTGATGGAGTCACCCGTGTGAACTCCCATGGGGTCCAGGTTCTCGATGGAGCACACCACGATCCCGTTGCCGGCGGAGTCGCGCATGACCTCCATCTCTATCTTCTTCCACCCCTCCAGGCTCTGCTCGACCAGGACCTCCGAGTTGGCGGAGAGGGCCAGACCCTCGCGGGCAATGCGTACCAGGTCGTCGTGGGTGTAGGCCATGCCGCCGCCGGCACCGCCCAGCGTGAACGCCGGTCGCACCACCACGGGGTAGCCAATCTGGTCCGCGATGCGCTCGCACTCGTCCAGCGTGTGGGCCGTCCCGGAACGGGCGACCTCGAGGCCGATGTCGCGCATGGCCTGGGCAAAGAGCTCGCGGTCCTCTCCCGTGCGGATGGACTCAATGTCGCAGCCAATGACCTCCACCCCGCACTCCTCGAGCACGCCGCTCTTCGCCAGGGCGACGGCACAGTTGAGGGCCGTCTGTCCGCCCATGTTAGGGAGAAGGGCGTCGGGCCTCTCCTTGCGGATCACCTTGGCGACCGACTCTGGCGTGATGGGCTCCACGTAGGTGCGGTCGGCGGTCTGGGGGTCGGTCATGATGGTCGCGGGATTGGAGTTGACCAGGACCACCTGATAGCCGTGCTCGCGCAGCGCCTTGCACGCCTGCGTGCCCGAGTAGTCAAACTCGCAGGCCTGACCAATAACGATGGGGCCGGAGCCGATGATGAGGATCTTCTTAATGTCGTCGCGCCTGGGCATCTAGCGGCACCTTCCCTCTCGCACGTCGATGGCAAGGTAGTCGTCGCGGCCGTCCATCAGGCGCGCGAACGACTCGAACAGGTACGCCGAGTCGTTTGGCCCCGGCCGCGCCTCGGGGTGGTACTGCACCGCGAAGGCGGGTACGTCCAGGAACTGCAGGCCCTCGGGGGTCCCGTCGTTGAGGTTGACGTGCGTCAGGCGGATGCGCCCGTAGCGCTCGTTGCGCACCACGGGGGCGATGCGCGCGCGGCTCCAGGCGCGCAGGTCGCCGTCTGCCGGGTGCTCCGCCACGCCACCGGAGAGCTCGGGCACCAGGCGCCCGAGGCTGGGGAACACCACACCGTAGTTGTGGTTCTGGGCGGTGACCTCAACCCGTCCCGTGAGGAGGTTCATCACCGGCTCGTTGCCGCCATGGTGCCCGTACGGCAGCTTCTGTATTGAGCCGCCCGCCGCAAGGGCAATCATCTGGTTTCCCAGGCAGATGCCAAAGACGGGAAGCTTGCCGAGCACGGTGCGCACGGCGTCGGGAACGTGGGGAACTGACGTGGGGTCACCGGGCCCATTGGAGAAGAACACCCCGTCGGGATGCAGTGCGAGGGCGTCCTCGGCGGGCGTGTCCCAGGGGACGACCGTCACCTCACATCCCGCCTGGGCCAGGTGCTCGACTATGCCCTCCTTCATCCCGCAGTCGTAGGCGACCACGTGGTGGCGTTCCTCTCCCCTGGCGTGGACCACGCGTGGCCCGTCGCACGAGACGTCCGCCACATAGTTGTGGTCGCCGATGCCGGCGGACGAGCGCACGCGGGAAAGAAGGCTCTTGGGGTCGAGGTCGACGGTCGAGATCGCCGCCCGCATGGCGCCCGCCTCCCGAATGCGCAGGGTGAGGGCCCGGGTGTCCACGTCCTCTATCCCCACGACGCCGCTTTGGGCGATGTAGTCGGGCAGGCTCTGCACGCACTGCCAGTTGCTGGGGGTGCGGCACACGTCATGCGCCACGACGCCCCTCAGACGGGGACGCTCGGACTGGGCATCCGTCGATGTGATGCCGTAGTTGCCCAGCTGGGGATAGGTGAAGGTCACGATCTGTCCCGCATACGAGGGGTCGGTCACAATCTCTTGGTATCCCACCATGGACGTGTTGAAGACGATTTCGCCAAAGGCCTCGCCCGGGGCCCCAAACCCACGCCCGCGAAGGACGGTCCCGTCCTCCAGCGCGATGAGGGCCTCCCGGCAGCCCTCCGTGTTGACCAACAGGTTCACTGCACCACCCGCCTTTCCGCGCCCTCGCCGTCCACGGTCCAAAAAAGGGGAGCCCCGCGCCCAGGGCGCGTGCTCCCGAGAGGCCGGACCAGTGCCCGACGACAAGCGCTATGCAAGCCTTCTCGGTATCTCGTACCGCGTTAAAGGTCTGGGCAAGTATATGGGTTTCGCATTACGCATGGCTGCAAATAAACGAATCTGCAACATTTGCACACCAGACGTATCGTTTTTGCATATTTATGTTAGTTTGTTCGATATTTGAACCCCACTGGGGAAGACGGGCGGGCCCATCGCGTTGGCTTCCCAACAGGTTGGATCCCACCAGCCCCGACGCCGTGATGATCGACTCGCAGGTAATCGCCAACGCACCCGTTCGCTTCCTGGTCGCGGGCATGGGAGACGCGCTGGGCACCTACTTCGAGGCCGCGCGTCCCTGCGCACCGAGTCGCCCAGCCTCGAGGGCACTGGCATCACCCGCGCGGGCATGGCGCTGGCAAAGCTCTGCTACGAGACCCTGCGCAACCCGAGTAATAGTGCGACACGGGCTCCAGCCCGCAACAGCAGGGGCGGGGCGCTCCCAATCGGGACGCCCCGCCCCTCTCGCGTGCAGATGACTTGCGGACGGCACGCGCGCGGGTCTCCCCTGCCCGGACCTACTCCGGCAGCTCGCACACGTCCTCAAAGTGGAGCCGCGCCGCATAGGGGACAAGGCGGGGATCAGACAGGCACTCCTGGGCGTCCTCCGCATCGTGCCAGTAGTGCATGGGAAACACGTCGCGCGCACCCACGACGTCCATGTACGCCGCAATGCCGGCAACGGGGTCCTCGAGCCTTGGGTCCAGGGGCACGAACGCGGCGTCGACGTCGGCATTGGCGATGCGCTCCAGCTCGCCGCGGAAGAACCTCTCCGATGCCTCGTTCTGCGCCTTGGGACGGTTCCACCACCAAACGTTGAGATCGCCCGAGAAGTAGACCGTCCTGCCGCACGCGCGCACCAAAAAGGCCACGCCCTCGTCGTTGGACTCGAGCGTCCGGACCTCCATCGTACCTGCATCGGTTCCGAGGCCTATGCAATAGTCGCCTTCCGGCTCGACCGGCAGCACGTCCCTGCCCTGCGGCGCCTGCTCCGCCACCGCGCGGTCCACCACGTAGCGGACGTCGGAAAACGAGTTGGGCAGCCTCCAGATGCAGCGGCCATAGTGGTCCGAATGCTCGTGTGAGACGAACACCACGAGCGGGACGTCCCTCCTCAGCGGTGGCAGCTCCCCGGTGTACCAGTCAAACAGCAGGTTGCAGCCCTTGAGCTCAACCGCGAAGCCGCTGTGGTATATGTGCGTGACCCGCATGGGTCCTCCCTCCGTCGTATCCCAGACAACATACGCCATCGAGGCAGCGCGTGGGGCGAGACCAAAGACCTTGCAGTCCAATCCGAGTCGAGTTCGTTACCAGCCAAATTCCCATTCGTTTGATGGGATTTAAGTACTATACAATGGTGCGCAGCATATTGGATCAGTTGGCTTTTGGGGGAATTCATACGGACACCAGGGACAACAGCGTCGCGGACGCGACGCGCGACGCGAGCCATTTCAGCAAGTCGATCGACCGCAGGGGATTCCTTGGCCTGATGGCGGCCGGGGCGGTTCTCACCCCGCTGTTCCTCTCGGGATGCGGGTCCAATGGCGGGGCCTCCGCCACCTCCGCGGGGACCGGGACGGCAGACTCCTCCGACTCCTCCGCCGGCGGCGCGCTCTCGGGCCAGAAGCTCACCTTTGTGGGTGACGACGCCTTTGCGCCCTACCGTTACATCGACGAGACGGGCGGCTCCCAAAAGGTCGTTGGCCTGGACATCGCGGTGGCGGACGAGATGGCAAAGCGCCTTGGCTTCTCCTACGAGTTCGAGGCCCAGAAGTTTGCCGCAACCCTGGCCTCGGTTCAGGGTAACGACAAGGACTTCACCATGGCCATGTCGTCCAACGAGGAGCGTGAGAAGACCTACGACTTCACCCGCGGATACTACCAGCCGCTTGTGGGCGTGCTGACGCAGGGGGACAAGGTCACGAGCGTCGACGGGCTTAAGGGCAAGAGCATCGCCTGCACCACGGGCACCGTCCAGAACAAGTTCGTGACCTCGGTGCTGCCTAACGCGGACGTCCACACCTATGACGACGGCAACCAGTGCCTGCAGGAGGTCCTTGCCGGACGCATCGACGCCTACGTGTGCGACGGCGCCGAGGGCGTGTCCATGCAGAAGGCCAACGACAAGCTGACCCTGGGCCTTCTCGACCGCAGCGAGACCAGCGACTACGTGGGCGTCTATCGCGTCATGGCGGTCAAGGGCGCCTCGTTCATCTCCGCGTTTGACGAGTGCATTGGCCAGATGCTGGAGGACGGCACCATCGACAAGTTCATTGGCAAGTATGTGGGCAAGGACTTCGAGTGGGGCGGCGACACCTCCGCGGCGGGTAGCTCCACCGTGGGCGACGCCGCGGACAGCAGCGCCCAGTAGCCGGCGGAGATGGACTTCTCGGTCGTAGTCCCCTATGAGTCGCTGTTCTGGAGCGGCCTCCTCGTCACCCTCGAGGTGACGGGGGCCGCCCTGGTGCTCGCGTTTGCCCTGGGGGCGGTCATCGCCGTGCTCAAGGTGCTCCCCTGTCGGCCGTTGCGCGCGGTTCTGGACTTCTACACCTCGATCTTTCGCGGCGTCCCCCTGATCGTTCTCCTGTTCATCGCCTACTTCGCCACGCCGCAGCTCACGGGATACAAGATTTCGATGTTCACCGCCTCGGTGCTCACGCTGGGGCTCAACGGGTCGGCAACGGTGTCCGAGACGCTCCGCGGCGGCATCGAGGGCGTGGACCGCGGGCAGTACGATGCCGCGCGCGCCCTGGGGCTCTCGTATACCACGATGATGGCCCGTATCATCATCCCCCAGGCGCTCCGCTCGGTGGTGCCCGCCCTGATGAACGAGGTCATCACGGTGCTCAAGAGCTCCTCGCTCGTGGCGACCATCGGCCTCATGGACATGATGCGCGCCGCCCAGAGCGTGCAGGCCCTGACCTATCGCGCCTTCGAGCCGTTCCTCGTGGTGGCGGTGGTCTACTACCTCATCGTTATGGCCCTGGTGGCGGTCGGCAAGCGCCTGGAGCGGCGGCTCCGCGAGTCGTAGCAACGCATCTCTCCCCTTCTGGGGCCACGCCCCTGGCGTGCCCCCCGTGGTGTCACACCGTGGGCACGAAGCCTCGCGCCTTCCGTCCGGGGCGCTTGTTAGAATGGGAAGCCGTCAATCGGAAGGGCGCCCATGAACTACTCCAACATCAAGTACTGCGACATCGCGAACGGCGTGGGCGTGCGCACCACGCTATTTGTGTCTGGATGCAGGCGGCACTGCCCGTTCTGCTTCAACCAGATTGCCGCCGACTTTGCGGCGGGAGAGCCCTTCACGCCGCAGGTAGAGGAGCAGCTGCTCCAGAGCCTGGACCACCCCTATGTGGACGGGCTCAGCGTGCTGGGCGGCGAGCCCATGGAGCGCGAGAATCAGGGACCGCTGGCAAACTTCCTGGAGCGTGTGCACGAGCGCTTTCCCGAGAAGAACGTGTGGCTGTACTCCGGCTTCACATGGGAGGAGCTGAGGGGCGAGGTGCCGGTCGAGGCACCCTACACCAGCTCTCCCGTCACCGAGGCGACCCCACGCATCCTCTCGTGTCTCGACGTTCTGGTGGACGGCCCGTTCATCGAAGGCGAGAAGGACATCACCCTGCGCTTCAGGGGCTCGGCAAACCAGCGCCTGATCGACGTCCCGGCATCGCTTCAGGCGGGCGAGGTCGTACTCTGGCGCGACGACCCCGTGTTCGAGTCCCACACCATGGAGTAACGCGGCAATCAGCGGATAGTGCTTCTCCCCTCCTCAGGCATCGGAGACCTTGCTTACATAGATGCGAGGGCCCGCTGTTCACACAGCTGGTGAGCATCCACATAGGGGCTCAAAGAAGAGAGACTTTTGACGGGGGGTATCACGGCGGCACGTCCTCGGGAAGCGGACCACTTCTGTGGGTAGTGCGCACAGAAGTGGTGTAAGAAACGGCGAGGGACTGGGGCCGGCAAGGGGGCTGGGCAGGGCAACGCCACCCCCCCCCGCCACCCGGGGGACTCCGCGCGATCACGCCGACGTTTTGCCGCCACCTCCCTCGCCGAGCCGTTCCCGTCAATGGCAGCGGGAGACGGATGTGAGCGCTCGCATCGGGAAGTAGCTGTCATGGTTGAAACATTGATGAATGACCAACTGGGGCACTCGGCCCTGGGGGTCATCTCCCTGGCGGCAGACGACGGATGTGAGCACTCACGTCGGGAGTTTGCTGCCATCTGGCAAGAAGTGAGAGGGGGCAGTGGCAGGCGCACGCGTATGAGCCAGCTGACCCTAACGGTGGACGGCCCGTCCCATTCTTAGGCCATTGGTTCCCCGTCGCGTTTGCTGTAGCTCGGAACCCGGTGGCCGGACATCGCGGAAGCCAGACGCCGTCGCCGAATACCCAAGGGGAACACGCCCCCTCCCCCGAGGTCGGAGCTTCTCGCTTTGCGTGCGTCTCTCCCCTTCTCTGGCTCTCGACAGTCGCCGGGCGACCGAGTGCGAAGGCAGCATTAGGAATACCGAGCACATGCGGGTCGGGAACTGTCGGTCAACGCCGGCCGAGCGAATTCCCTCGGAACAGCCGTGGCGAGTGCCAGTCCCGCAAAATGGGCCGAGGCTGCATGCCTCGGCCCAAGATGACAACTGCCTGAGACCCGCACCGCGACGGTAGGTTCGCTGCCCCCCTGCGGATGGCTCGCGCCCCCTAGGCGACGATGGGCTCGGTGCCCTCCTGCGGATAGTCCGCGAGGTGGTAGGCATGAACCGTCTGGTCGTCGTAGGTGTTGAAGTAGTAGGAGTTGGTGCGGCTGGAGAAGCAACCGGTGTACACCGTCTTCTCGAAGGCACCGTCGCCCATGCGCGCGCAGCCGTCCACCATGGCAACCTGCTGCAGGGAGTGGAACATGCGGCTGACGTTGTCCTCCTCGGTATCCTGCGCCGGGTAGTTGGCGTTGACGTAGGCTGCGCGGACGAAGCGCGAGGTGGAATAGTAGTCACCGGGGAGGCCACGCTGGCACGAGCCGCTGCCAAACGGCTTGAGCGGGGTACCCATGGAGCCCTCGCCCTCGGGGAAGTCGCTGCTGACGTTGATGTAGTTGCGCAGGTTCTCGGTGTGCCAGCCAAAGCCGGGCTGGTTCGCCAGAACGTCCACATCGTCGTGGAACACGTGCATGCCATCCTCGCGATACTCGACCACGATGGAGCGCTGCTCGTCTCCGATGATCCAGTGCAGGAGCGAGGTGGGATACTTGTCGGTCACGGGGCGGTCGACAACGGCAACGTTGTCAAGGGCGTCCTCGACCTCGTTGATGTCGGAGAAGTTGGCGCACACCCACAGCGGGAACTCCCAGGACGAGACGTTGGTCTTGCCGTCGACCGCGTCCTTCTCGTACACCGCGTAGCCCGGGAAGTTGAGTCCGGCGACGGCGAGGCCGCACTCGTTGCCGCAGTCAAAGTAGAGGGGCTGGCCCTCCTCCACGATGCCCATGCCGATGATGGCGTGCTTGACCTCGGGGGTCACTCCAAACGGGGAGGCCGGCTTGAAGCCCCTAGGGGTCACCACGACCCTCTCGCCGTACCCGCAGCTCCAATCGAGGTTCCTGCCCAGGTACATGTGACCGCTCTTGTCGTTAAAGCGAATGCTCGTGCACACGATGTCCCCCTTTGGACGAGGCAGGGTCGCCCTTGCGACCCCATCCTTGGATGTTCGTACCCAACAAAAGGGGAGACACGCGCCCGTTCATCGGAAGTGCGCCGCTTGGACGGAATGCTCGGCCAGCGGGACACTTACCACTGGTAGCCACCATACGAGTCAAAGAGCCTCTTGAATGCCGGGAGCGAGGTGGAGAGGGTCTCGTCGCTGCACGCGTACGAAATCCTTGCCCAGCCTGAGCACCCGAAGTCGGTCGACTCGACCAGAAACAGGTGCTGCTCCGCCGCGGCACGCCTGCAGAAGCTGTGGTCGTCCTCCTCCAGGCACTTGAGCCACAGGTAGAACGCGCCCTGCGGCCGCACCACCTCGTAGCCAATTTCTTTAAGCCCCTCGTAGATGATCTTGCGCTTGCGCTCGTACTCTTCCACCGGCGCGGGCAGGTCCACGCAGCGCTCGATGACGCGGGTGAACAGGCTGTTGGTGATGGTATTGACCGCACGCTGCGCACCGAGGAGGGCATCGTACACCATGGAGTGGTTGGTGACCGTGGGCGGCACCAGCGCGTAACCCACGCGCTCGCCGGGGAGCGAGAGCGACTTGGACCACGAGTAGCACACGATGGTGTTCTCGTAGCAGTCAGCGACCCAGGGGTTCTGGGCGCCGTCGTAGCAGATCTCGCGATACGGCTCGTCGGACAGCAGGTAGATGGTCTTCTGGTAGCGCTTGGAGGCCTCGCGCAGGACGTCTCCCAGTGCGCGGAGGCTCTCCTCCGAATACACGGCGCCAGTGGGGTTGTTGGGCGTGTTCACGATCACCATGCGCGTGCAGGGGGTGATTGCCTTCTTGATTGCGTCGATGTCCAGCTGAAACGTCTCCGGCTCCGAAGGGACCTCGATGCACTTGCACTTCCAGGCCTGGATGTACATGCGGTACTCAGGGAAGTACGGGGTGATGACAATGATGTCCTCCCCCGCGGTCGTGAGCGCGCAGATGGTTGCCGTGATTGCTCCGGCACACCCCCCCGTCATCACCACGTCGCCCATGGAGTAGTTGGTGGAGAAGCGCTCGTTGAGGTTCTTGGCGACCGCCGCCCTGGTGGCTGGCCACCCGTTGTTGGGGGGATACCCGTGGAGGTCGATGGGGGCGTACTGGCCCAGGACCTCTCGTATTGTCTCGTTGACCTTGGGCGGCGCGGGAACGTACGGATTGCCGATCGAGAAGTCCCAGAAGTCGGTGCGTCCCTGCTCGCGCAGCGCGCAGGTCTCCTCGAAGACCGTCCTGATGGCGGACTTCCCCGCACCAAACTCGTACATCAGAGAATCGACACCGTCTGCCACCGCTCGCTCCTCTCGACGACGGAGGCCCCATCGCCTCTCGCACCGCCGATTCTCCGCCCGGACGGTTACGGGAGTGATTCGGGATGTTGTGCGGCGTGAAACGGGAGTGTGTGCATTTGTGTTTCGCGAACATCCATCTTCTGATGTGTGCGGATGCGTACATGCAGGGCAAACGCCGTCATGCGATGAGAATTCGCCTTAGTTGATGCATTTTATTTCCGTTTTAATCGTAATTTGGAATACAGGCAATTTTTGTTATCCTGTACCGGCCGCATTTGTAAGGCGTTTAGCTGGCAATATTCGGTGAGAAATCATATTGAAACATTACGCAGAAGTGGGTATATTACTCATTGAAATTAGTTGTCACGTGATGTGAGAGGAGCGCCTATGGTTACGTCTGCCGCCGTATCTAGTCCCCTGTTCGTCTGGAGTGTCTTCCTAGGGTTCGCACTCATGCTCGCCGCCTTCATCGGCGTCGTCGCACTCATCGTGGGCGTCGCTCACAAGGTGACCGGAAACCGCGGGCCGTCTGACAACATCATCACCTGCCCCACGGAGTTAAAGCCAAGGATGTAGCAGCCGCCCCAGGCGGCGCGTCCGTTCGTTGGGGGCATCACACACGAGGCCGGCCGTCAGGGATGACGACCGGCCTCGCTTTGTCTCTTGAGACGTGACTGCCAGCGGGATGGGATGGGAGAAAGAATCCCCACTCCTCTCCCCTACCCCTTAGTGGTGGAACAGCCTCATCCCCGTAAACGCCATGACCATGCCGTACTTGTCGGCGGTCTCGATCACGTTGTCGTCGCGGATGGAGCCACCCGGCTCGGCGATGTAGCTGACGCCAGACTTGTGCGCGCGCTCCACGTTGTCGCCAAAGGGGAAGAAGGCGTCGGAGCCCAGCGCCACGCCCATCTGGGTGGCGATCCAGGCCTTCTTCTCGTCCATGGTCAGAACCTCGGGACGCTCCTTGAACCACTTCTGCCACTCGCCGTCGCGCAGCACGTCGTCGTGCTCCTCCGAGATGTAGACGTCAATGGCGTTGTCACGGTTTGCGCGACGGATGCCGTCCACGAAGGGCAGCGAGAGCACCTTGGGATGCTGGCGAAGGAACCAGGTGTCGGCCTTGTTGCCGGCAAGCCTCGTGCAGTGGATGCGGCTCTGCTGGCCGGCGCCCACGCCGATGGTCTGGCCGCCCTTTGCGTAGGCGACGGAGTTGGACTGCGTGTACTTGAGGGCAATCAGCGCCACGATGAGGTCGCGCTTGGCGTCCTCCGGAAACACCTTGTTGCTGGTGACCACGTTCTGGAGCTGGTCCTCGTCGATCTTGTAGAAGTTGTGCCCCTGCTCAAAGGTGATGCCAAAGACGTCCTTGCACTCCTTCTCGGCGGGGACATAGGTGGGGTCGATCTTCACCACGTTGTAGCGGCCGCCCTTCTTGGCAGAGAGGATCTGCAGCGCCTCCGGGGTGAAGTCGGGAGCGATGATGCCGTCAGAGACCTCCCCCTTGAGGTAGCGGGCCACGTCGGCGTCGCAGGTGTCGGAGAGCGCGGCCCAGTCGCCGTAGGACGAGAGGCGGTCGGCGCCGCGAGCCCTGATGTAGGCGCAGGCGATGGGGCTGGGATCCTCAAGGTCGTCCTTCACGAAGTAGATCTGGCGGTCCACATCGGAGAGGGGCAGCCCCACCGCGGCCCCGGCGGGGCTCACGTGCTTGAAGGACGCCGCCGCGGGAAGGCCGGTCGCCTCCTTGAGCTCCTTCACCAGCTGCCAGGAGTTGAGCGCGTCCAGGAAGTTGATGTAGCCGGGCTTGCCGCTCAGGACCTCCACCGGCAGGTCCGACCCATCCTTCATGAAGATGCGCGCGGGCTTCTGATTGGGGTTGCAGCCATACTTGAGTTCGAGCGAGTTCATGCCAGTTCCTCTCCCTTGCCTAGTCGCCGAGGTTCTTGTTGTAGAGCTTCACCTTGCCCGCCACGTTGGCGTAGAGGCTCACCTTGTTGTCCTGGTTAAGGGCGGACCACACCTCGTCCGGATCGGGGACGGTCACCGGGATGGGCTCGCCGGCGAAGGAGGGAAGCGGGTTCCCGTCGCCCTGGTAGGTGCTGATGAAGTAGCCGCAGCCCTCGTCCGCGCCCTCGTATGCGAAGAACTCACGCAGGCAACGACCGTCCTGGCGCTTGAGGATGGAGAGCTCGAAGCTGCCGTCGGGGTGGATGATGGAGCTGATGCGGGGGGTGTAGTTGGGGGCGTCGGGCTCGTACACGCGCGCCATGCAACCATCGCGGAAGTCGCCGGCCTGCACGATGGTGTCGGTCTGGTCGCCATTGGTCACCACGAGGTCATCGCCCATGGTGCGAACGGGATGGTAGATGATGAGGCTGGGGTCCTCCAGCTTGCTGGGGTCGTGAGCCTGGGTCTGAATGCCGTCGTCCGTCGTGACAAACACACGGTTGCGGCTGTTGGAGCTGCGACCCATGATCCAGTAGTACACGCGCCCCGCGCCCACCACGATTCCGCGGCCCGGGTACGGGTTCTCCCTCAGTAGCTGTGCCAGGTCCTGCATGCGAGCTCCCTTCGAAGCGATCCTTCGCACCAAGGGAACGACGCCACACGTGGGCAGACGCTCCCTGCGGGTGCGACTTGCCCAGACGGTCGGCATGGTAGGTTACGTGCGCCGCTCCCCCGTGGTTGCCCACGATTCTCCGTCAGTCACAGCGCAGTTGGTCCACACGATTGTATCGTCCGGACACGCCAAGCTGGGGGAGAAGCGATATCGTCATAACGGGCGCGATGATTCCCCCTTGGCATCAAGCCCCGGTAGGGCTGCGGGAATGGGCTGACACGACAGTGAGAAAGCCCCTGCGCTCGATGGGAAAGACATACCTGTAGCTCGTCGAAGAGCACCTAAGAAGGAATTGGTAGGGATGGGAGACACGATAGCGGCTCCCCCTAGCAGCAAGTCGCTCGCATGTGCATAAGGACGAGCCCCCGTGGTCCCATCTGCAACCCGCTCCCCGGGGTTGCAAGCCGTGCCACCCATTGAAGGAAATCGACGGTCTGAGAATGGAGAGGGGCGTTCTCTCACCCAGCCGGCCCCTCCTCACGCGGTCCGTACTCCCCATCCCCTTCCTTGAGCGCTTGTCGGCCGGGGATGGCGCGAGGCTCCGGCCGAATCCCTTTCAGGCAAGCCGGTTGGCAAGAGACTCCAGAAGTGAACGCACATATCAGGCTCCCGCTGACAGAGGGCCCGACGCCTGGGGCGCAATCCCAGTTGGAACCCAATCAAGCCTTGGACCATGGCGGCAGGCTCCCGAAGTGAGTACTCATATCGGGAGTCTCTTGCCATTAGGCCCCTCAATCGGATCCGATTGGCAGCAACCTCCTGATGTGAGTGCTCGCGTCGGGAGGTTGCTGCCACGGGTCGGGGGGCTACCGCCTCGCGCAAGTCTCCCACCTGGGGGGATGCCGATGAGCCTAGCCCATGCGGACTCCCCTCCCGCGGGGAGGCACTCACATCGGGACTTAGCTGCCACAATTCGGACTTTGATGTTTAAGACGGGACCAACCTGAGAGTTGTGGGACCGGGGACGGTTCCGAGAGGGCGGTTGCGCCCCGCTCGGGTTAGCGGCATGGGACAGCCGCAAGCGGAGGCGTCTCTCCTCCCCTTCTTTGACCTCCGCTCTTTGGGACCTACCGCCCGAGAACATGCAGCGTTGCCGACGCCGTAGAGGTCTTGGTGAGAGGAGACAACCCCCGCTGCTTCTGGCTGGAGCAAAGCGACCTCAAGCCCTGCGCTGCCTCTGCCCGCCCCTTTCGACGTTGGAGAGGAACAGCTGGTGCAACCCGCGGAGGGTGAGGGTCTCGTCCACCCTGACCTCGTGCGCGAGGAGCGCTGCAAGCTGTCCGGCATGGTCTCCCGTGAGGACGACGGGAGCCACCTGCCCCAGCTCGGAGAACACCCGGTCGACCAGTCCGTCCACGCGAGCGACCTCTCCCAGCACGACGCCCGACTGCATCGCCTCGCGCGTGGAGCGGCCAATCGCACGCTCGGGCGCACGGAGCTCGATCACGGGGAGACGAGCCGCCGCGCGGCTGAGGGCAGTCGCGCCAAGCGCCAGCCCGGGAGCGATGATCCCTCCGTCAAAGGCCCCCGCTGCGTCAACGACCTCAACGTTCATGGTGGTCCCAAAGTCCACCACGACCACCGGCGACCCGTAGGACTCCCGGGCGGCGAGGACGTCCGCGATGCGATCCGGCCCCACCTCCGAGGGATCCTTGTAGCGCATGGGCAGTCCCGTGCGCAGGCCGGGGCCAACGAGCAGCGCCCGACCACCAGGGCACAGCGAGCGCAGGGCGTCCTCCCACGCGGCACTGAGGCTGGGGACAACGCATGAGAGGATCGCACCCATGGGGACGGGTCTTCCAGCCGAGTGGCCACGCGCCTCTCCCCCAGCAGGAGCAGGGAGGGTCGTGCCACCGGCGACATCGCCGAGGAGACAGGCGAGGGCCTGCTGCGCCTGTATGCGGGCCTCGTCGGGAGTAAGCCGCTGCGGGGTAGTAACCTCCCAGGTCCCCAGGGGCTCCGCGAGGGCGTCGGCACCCGCACCGAACAGGCCAAAGGACGTGCTGGTGTTCCCCACGTCCACGGCGAGCACCGCCGCGCCACCCGCGGACCGGACTTCTCCCTCTACCCCTCGGACCTCGTGCGCCATGCGTACCACTCCCTCTTGATGCCGTCGCTATACTGTACCAAGTCCGCCACCCATGTCCGGGGCGACGGGCATCCGGTAACCCGACTCCTCGGCAGAGCTGCCACCCCAACGCCACACGGCAACGGTGTCAGCAGGCCACAGGGGGAGCGGATATACGAACAGGAGAAACACATGGACAACGGTACCAACCGCACCCCTTGGCGCGGGCAGCTCACGCTGCGCGGGGTCATCATCGGCTGCGTGGGATGCGTGATCATCACGGCCTCGTCGGCCTACACCGCCCTGAGGCTGGGGGCGCTCCCCTGGCCCATCGTGTTTGCGGCGGTGGTCTCGCTCTTCTTCCTCAAGCTGCTGGGCAACGCCTCGCTCAACGAGGCGAACGTGACTCACACCATCATGTCCGCTGGCGCGATGGTGGCGGGTGGCCTTGCGTTCACGATCCCCGGCGCCTGGATGCTGGGATACGCCGACCAGGTGGGCTGGACCCAGATGCTCCTCGTGGCGCTGTGCGGCACGGTGCTCGGCCTGGCCTGCACGGCGGTCATCCACCGCCACTTCATCGTGGACTCCCAGCTGGAGTTCCCCATGGGCAATGCTGCGGCACAGACGCTGCGGGCGACGGAGGCCGGCGGCAGAACGGGCGCTCAGCTGTTTGGCTCCATGGGCATCGCGGGCGCCTACACCGTGTTGCGCGACGCCCTCGGCGTGCTCCCCACCATGCTCGCGTCGCTCCCCATCCCCGGCGTGACCTTTGGCATCTACAACTCGCCCATGATGCTCTCGGTGGGCTTTTTGGTGGGTGGCGCGGCGGTCGCCTGGTGGTTTGTCGGCGCGGCCTTTGCCAACTTTGGCCTGGTGGTCGCGGGCAGCGCCGCCGGGCTGTGGAGCGTCGAGGCCGCCCAGGGCATCGTCAAGAGCCTGGGCATGGGCCTGATGATGGGCGCGGGCATCGCCGTGGTGATTCGCGACATCCTCCCCGAGGCGGCGGGCATCCTGCGCGGCATGCGCGGGGGTGACGCCAGCGGAGACGGGCAGGAGTCTCTGGTTTCGGGCAGCGTGAGGCTGGATGCCGGCATCCTGGGGCTCGCGACCGCGTCCGTGGCGGTTCTCGCCTGCGTGGGCCTGGGGCTTGGCCCCGTCCCCGCCGTCGTGGTGGTGCTCCTCGCCTTTGTGACCACCGCCATGAGCGCACAGTCGTGCGGCCAGACCGGCATCGACCCCATGGAGATCTTTGGTCTGATCGTGATGCTCGTGGTCGCCGCGTTCTCGGGCCTCCCCCAGGTGAGGCTGTTCTACGTGGCGGGCATAGTCGCGGTTGCCTGCGGACTTGCGGGAGACGTGATGAACGACTTCAAGGCCGGCGCAATCCTGGGCACCGACCCCCGCGCGCAGTGGCTGGGCCAGGCCATCGGCGGCGTGCTGGGGGCGTTTGTGGCGGCGGCGGTCATGGTCGCACTCGTCTCGGCGTATGGCCCCGACGCCTTTGGCCCCGACAAGCAGTTCGTGGCTGCCCAGGCCTCGGTGGTCGCCACGATGGTTTCTGGCATCCCCAGCGTCCCCGCGTTCGTGATCGGCCTGGTGGCGGGCATCGCGCTCTACTACGCCAACCTCCCGTCCATGATGTTTGGCCTGGGCGTGTACCTGCCGTTCTACCTCTCGTTCACCGGGGCGCTGGGAGCACTTGCCAAGGTGGCTTACGACCGCGTCTGCGCTGCGCGTCGCAAGGACCTCTCGGCCAGCGAGAAGGAGGAGGCGCACGCGAAGTCCGACGAGAGCGGCCTGGTCGTTGCCTCCGGCCTGCTGGGCGGCGAGTCGGTGGTGGGCGTGATCATCGCCCTTGCCTCGGTGATTGCGGGACTCGCGGGCTAGCCACCGTACAACGAAAACGTACTTGGGGGGTCCGGGAGCCATATGCCCCGGACCCCCTTTGTGCGTGCATCCACCAGAGGGAACGGTGGGAGAGAAAGGTGACGCGCCGCCGCCGTGGGCCATCCCACCGGCAGCGGCGCGCGTCTCCCCCCTTGCGTTGGGGAATGTGCCTACCCCAGGTACTCCACGACCTTGTCGCCCATGGCGGAGGTTCCCAGCACGTGGTCGGCTGGAGTCGAGCCATCCGCGATGTCGCGCGTGCGCCAACCGTCGTCCAGCACGCGCTCAACGCCGTCCTGCACCCATGCCGCCTGCTCGTCCATCCCAAAGGCGTAGGTGAGCATCATGGCAACGGAGAGGATCTGCGCGAGCGGGTTTGCGATGCCCTGCCCCGCGATGTCGGGCGCGGAGCCCGCGCTGGGCTCGAAGAGCGAGACGCCGTCACCCAGCGACGCAGATGCGAGCATGCCAAGCGAGCCCGTGATCTGGGCCGCCTCGTCCGAGAGGATGTCACCGAACATGTTTTCGGTCACCACGACGTCGAAGTCGGCGGGACGGTTGATGAGCTGCATGGCGGTGTTGTCCACCAGAAGGTCCTCCAGCTCGATCTCGGGGAACTCCTCGTCGTGCACGCGGTGGACGACCTCGCGCCACAGGCGGGACGTCTCCAGGACGTTGCGCTTGTCAACGCTCGTGACCTTGTTGCGCCTCTTGCGCGCTGCCTGGAAGGCCTTGCGAGCGATGCGCTCGACCTCGTACTCGCGGTACTCGCAGGTGTCATAGGCACGCTGGCCGCGACCACCGTTGGAGCCGGCGCCCTCCTCGTCGTAGAAGCGCTCGCGTTTGCCAAAGTAGAGTCCGCCCGTGAGCTCGCGCACGATTACCAGGTCGACGCCCTTGATGACCTCGGGACGCAGGGTCGAGGCCCCCGCCAGCGCATCGTAGATCTTGACCGGGCGGAGGTTGGTGTACAGGCCCAGTCCCTTTCTGATCCCCAGCAGACCCTGCTCGGGACGGGGGGCGTTGGGATCGGTGGAGTCCCACTTGGGACCGCCCACGCTGGAGAGCAGAACGGCGTCGGATGCACGGGCTGCCTCCAGGGTCGCGTCGGGCAGCGGGCTGCCCGTGGCATCGATCGCTGCGCCGCCGATGAGCGCGTCGGTGCAGGTGAACGTCACGCCAGCCCTCTTGCCCACCGCCTGGAGGACCTTCTTGCCCTCTGCGATGATCTCGGGGCCAATGCCGTCGCCTGGAAGCGTGCAGATGCGGTACGTCTTGGATGCCATGCCTACTCTCCCTTGGCCTCGCGGGCGAGGCGTGCCTTGGTGCGGGCCACGAGCCCGCCCTCGCTGATGATCTCTTGGATGAACGGCGGGAACGGCTGGGCCGAGAAGGTCTGGCCGGTGGTCTCGTCGCGAATGGTGCCGGTGTCGGCGTCGACCTCGACCACATCGCCGTCAGAGATGGCGTCGCAGGCCTCGGGGCACTCCATGATGGGGAGGCCGATGTTGATGGCGTTGCGGTAGAAGATGCGCGCGAAGCTCTTGGCGATGACCACCGAGACGCCCGCCGCCTTGATCGCCACGGGGGCGTGCTCGCGCGAGCTGCCACAGCCAAAGTTCTGGTCCGCGACGATGATGTCACCCGGCTTGACCCGCTTGACGAAGGTGGTGTCCAGGTCCTCCAGGCAGTGCTTGGCGAGCTCCGCCGGGTCGGAGGTGTTGAGGTAGCGCGCGGGGATGATGACGTCGGTGTCGATGTCCCTCCCGTAGCGGAAGACGGTTCCCTTGAACTGCATTGAGTATCTCCTTTGCTCGGGCGGGGACTACAGGTCGGACGGGAGCGCGATGTGACCGGCGACGGCGGACGCCGCGGCGACTGCGGGGCTGGCCAGATACACCTCGCTCGTGGGGTCGCCCATGCGCCCGACGAAGTTCCTGTTGGTGGACGAGACGCACCTCTCCCCCGCGGCGAGGATGCCCATGTAGCCTCCCAGGCAGGGACCACAGGTGGGGGTGGAGACCACGCAGTGGGCGTTGATGAACACGTCCATGAGGCCCTCGTGCACGCACTGGAGCCACACGCCCTGGGTGGCGGGAATCACGATGCAGCGGACGTTGGGGTCGACCGTGCGACCGCGCAGGACGTCGGCGGCGGCGCGCATGTCCTCGATGCGGCCGTTGGTGCACGACCCGATGACCGCCTGATCGATCTTGATGTGGCGGCTCTCCGCAACGGGATGCGTGTTGCTGGGCAGGTGGGGCCAAGCGACGGTGGGGACGATGTCGGCCGCGTCGATCTTGATGACCTGCTTGTACTGGGCGTCGGGGTCGCTGTGGTACTCGGTCCAGGGACGCTCGGTCCTGCCCTCGAGCCACTTGCGGGCAACGTCGTCCACCTCGAACAGGCCGGCCTTGCCGCCGGCCTCGATCGCCATGTTGGCGATGGTGAGCCTGCCCTCGACGCTCAGGTTGGCGATGGTGGAGCCGGTGAACTCCATGGCGCAGTACAGCGCGCCGTCCACGCCGATCTGGCCGATGACGTAGAGGATGATGTCCTTTGCGCTCGCGCCCGCGGGAAGCTCCCCGTCCACCTGGATGCGGATGGTCTCGGGGACCTTGAACCAGGCGCGACCCGTCGCCATGCCCACGCCGGCGTCCGTTGAGCCAACTCCGGTGGAGAAGGCGCCGATGCCGCCGTAGGTGCAGGTGTGGGAGTCGGCGCCAATCACCAGGTCGCCCGGGCCCACCACGCCGAGCTCGGGGAGAAGGGCGTGCTCGATGCCCATGCAGCCCTGCTCGTAGTAGTGGGTGATGCCCATCTCGTGCGCGAAGTCACGCGTGACCTTGGTCTGCTCGGCGCTCTTGATGTCCTTGTTAGGGCTGTAGTGGTCGGGCACGAGGAAGATACTCGTGGGGTCCCACACCCCCGCCCCGATCTCGCGCACCGTCTTGATGGCGATGGGGGCGGTGATGTCGTTTGCCAGGACGCCGTCCAGGTCGCACTCCACCAGCTGACCGGGAACGACCTCGTCCAGCCCGGCGTGCGCGGCAAGCATCTTCTCGGCCATGGTCATGGCTCGTGTCATGTAGGTCCCTCTCTCTTGGTGTTGGCTCCGCCCGGCGGCGGCCCTGCGGGTGTCTTACGCCTACTTACCCGCCTTGGAGCGGGCGGTCGAGATCATGCGGTTGATGGCGTTGACGTATGCCTTGGCGCTGGAGACCACGATGTCGGTGTCGGAGCCGCGGCCGGTGTAGACCTTGCCGTCCTCTGCGGAGATGCGCACCGTGACCTCGCCGATGGCGTCGATGCCGCGCGTGATGGACTTTACCGAGAACTCCTGGAGGTCGCAGCTGGTGGAGACGACCTGGTCGATCGCCTTGTAGGCGGCATCCACGGGGCCGGTCCCGGTGACGGCGACCACGTGCTTCTCGCCTGCCTCGTCGGAGATGGTGACCGTGGCGGTGGGCACCGCCGCATCGCCGCAGACGACCTGGATGGCGTCGAGGGTGTAGACCGAGGTCACGCTGCGCTGCCGCTCCTGCACGATGGACTCCAGGTCCTCGTCGTAGACCTCCTTCTTCTGGTCGGCGACCTCGAGGAAGCGCTGGTAGATCTCGTCGTACTCCTTGTCGGAGAAGGTGTAGCCCAGCTCGGCGAGGCGGTGCTTGAGGGCCGCGTGGCCGCTGCGGGCGGACAGCACGATCTCGGACCCGGCGGCGCCCACGTCGGCGGGGTCGATGATCTCGTAGGTGTCGCGGGCCTTGAGCACGCCGTCCTGGTGGATGCCGGAGCTGTGCGCAAAGGCGTTGGCGCCCACGATGGCCTTGTTGGCCTGGACCTGCATGCCGGTGATGCTGCTCACCAGGTGGCTGGCGCGGGTGAGCTCCGTGGTCACGACGTCGGTGTGCGCGTCGAGCTCGTCGCCGTGCATCCTGATGGCCATGACCACCTCCTCCAGCGCCGTGTTGCCGGCCCTCTCGCCCAGGCCGTTGATGGTGCACTCCACCTGGCGCGCGCCGTTCTTGACGCCCGCCAGGGCGAGGGCGGTCGCCATGCCCAGGTCGTTGTGGGTGTGGACCGAGATCTTGACGTTCTCGATGCCAATGACGTTGTCGGCCAGGCCCTTGATGCGGCGGCCGAAGTCGTCGGGCATCTGGTAGCCCGTGGTGTCGGGGATGTTGACCACGGTGGCGCCTGCGTTGACCACGGCCTGGATCACACGCTCCAGGAACTTCTGGTCGGCACGGCCGGCGTCCTCCGCGTAGAACTCGACGTCGTCCACGTACTGCTTTGCGTACTTGACGCAGTGGATGGCACGCTCCACGCACTCGTCCTCGGTGATGCGGAGCTTCTCGCGCAGGTGCTGGGGAGAGACGCCGAGTCCCGTGTGGATGCGGGGGCGCTTGGCGGTCTTGAGCGCCTCGGCGGCGCGGTCGATGTCCTTGTCGACGGCACGGGTGAGGCCTACCACCACGGCGTCGTCACCTGCCATGCGACCGATCTCCTGCACGGAGCGGAAGTCGCCGGGGCTGGAGATGGGGAAGCCGGCCTCGATGACGTCAACGTGCATGCGCAGCAGCTCCTGCGCGATGACGAGCTTCTCCTCGGTGTTCATGGAGGCTCCGGGCGACTGCTCGCCGTCACGAAGCGTGGTGTCGAAGATGTCGATCTTGCGGGTCATGATCTTTGCTCCTTGCCATCTTGGGCCAATGGACGTGTGTGGCACGGCGTCTGGTGGCGCCGCCAAGGAGCTCGCATGCAAAGGGGTGGGGAGGTCGATAGAGAGAACCGTAGGGACGGGCGTGCGGCGCACTGCCGCCGCCTTGGCATGGGCCGATAGGGCCTACGCTAGGGGGAGCCCCGCTAGGGGCGAGGTAAGCTCGAGCGCAGCGAGAAGAAGGGCGCACCCCATGGTGCGACCGGCATTCCCCAAAACTGCGACCTCTGCCCTGTGCATGAGAGACTCCTCGTATGCTTGCGCGCTCCCCACGAGCGCGGCTTGGTGGTTAGTTTGACACCCCCTGAGGAGAGAGGATGTCCCGGTTTCCCAGACCGTAACAATGGGCGCCGAGGCGTCACGTAGTCGTCACGCGCGCGACTTCCCCAGGCGCTGCCGCGAGTTGCGCTCCAGCGCAATCGAGCCGGCGGCAATCACCCCCACGAGAGCAAGCAGGAGGAGTGCCAGGGGAACCTCGCCCATCAGGTCGAGACGTTCCACCACGAGCGAGGCAAGGGACAGCGCGACGGCTACGGACGGGGCCACAAGGCAGGTGATGGCGTCGGCACGCTCCAGCAACGCCCGGGAAGCCCGACGCCTCCCCCGTGGCGCAGAGTCGTTCGCGTCCACCCTGAAGGATGCCTCCGCACCCGCCGTCATGCCGACTCCCAGCCCTGCCGTCTCCATGCGACCCCCCATCCTCGTCTCCGCTCGTTCTTGCAAGACAAGCGTAGGGCGGGGGCGTCCACGCAGGGGCAGCGCGCCGTAAGGATGGGGTAAGGGTCGATGGGAGGAGGGTTGGAGGGGCAAGGGGAATGCCACGCGTAGTCCGGCGACGATGCGCTCCCGGCAAAGGAGTTCCAGGGGAGAGAGGTGCCGTCCCCTACGCCCCAACGCGCGCCACGGGGGTGCCGGCGTCCACGTGCCCGTCGAGGAGCATGTGCACCCCGCCGAGGTCGGCGGAGTTGGGGACCGAGACGATCACCACGTCGTCGAACCCCGCCCAAGCGATGAGGTCACGCGAGAAGGTGAGAAGCGCCTGGCCCGCCTTGACGCGCTGTCCCGGGCGGACGAGCACCTCGAAGCCACGGCCGCCCATCTCGACGGTGTCCACCCCCACGTGCACCAGGACCTCGACGCCACCGTCACCGGTGATGTCGACCGCATGGAAGTTGGGGGCGCCAGCCACCGAGACGGTGCCAGAGACGGGCGAGAGCACGACCTCGTCCTCTGGCCTCACGGCAAAGCCCTCCCCCATCGCGCCCGTGGAGAAGACCGGGTCATCCACCTGGGAGAGGGACACGAGAGGGCCGGAGACCGGCGAGAGGAGCTGCGCGCCGGATGGCTCGCCCTTCTCTCCCCCATGCCCTCGAAGCCTTCCCAAGAGTCCCATGTGCCCCCCTAGCGGGCGTCGTCTGCGGGAAAGCGAATCCCCGCCTGGCGGCGTGCCTCGTCCATGACCGCAAGGGACCCCACGGTGACCCGCTCGCAGAAGGCGACCCTGCCCAGGGCGTCGACGTCACCGTTGATTGCGTCGACGAACGTCGCGACCTCGCAGGTCATGTCGTTGTCGGGCATGTTGGCGGGAATGACCTCGGCCTTGCCACCGGCGGCACTGTACACCATGCCCTTGTCCTCGTAGGGAACGAACCTGAGGTCGGCTGGGCAGTTGGTCTGCTCCCACATGAGCGTCCCCGCATCTCCTGCCACCTGTGCGCCGTAGAAGTCGTTGGCTACCTTGCTGTAATTGAGGTCGACGATGGCGCGGGGGTAGCTCAGGACCACGCTCCCCGCAAGGTCGATCTTGGCGCCCGAGGGCTCCGGCTCCCAGGGGAGCGGGATGGTGAGCAGGCTCGCGCTCACGCGCTCGGGGCGCCCGAACAGCGCGATTGCAGGCTCGACGGCGTAGACGCCGATGTCCATGAGGCCGCCCTCGGAGAGCGCGGGATCAAACTGGTTAACGTGCTCGCCCGCCCTGAGCTTGGCGATGCGCGAGGTGACCTTGCCATACCGGAAGGTCGCCTGGCTCACCCTGCCCACGCGGGCGAGGTTTGCCGCCACGTTATGGAAGCCCGGAGTGTGAAGGTTACGCATAGCCTCCATGCATACGACCCCCGACTCGTGGGCGCGCGCGAACGCCTCGGTCGCCTCGCGCTCGTTTGACGCGAAGGCCTTCTCGACCAGGACGTGCTTGCCCCCTTGGGCGAGAAGCGACGCCTGCCTTGCGTGTGCCCCGTTGGGAGAAGCCACGTAGACGGCGTCGACCTGGTCCGACGCTGCAAGTGCATTCAGGTCGTCGAACGCGAGGGTTGCCCCGCGAGACTCGCCGAACTCCTTGGCACGGGAGAGGTCGCGCGAGTACGCCGCAACGTAGCGCGTGCCAGGAACCTCCGCCAGCGCGGCGACAAACCGCTCGGTGATGGCACTGGTACCAATGGTCGCAAACCTGACGTCTGTCATGCTGTCTCCCGTCTCTGGCGATGCTTCTTTCTCAGGGGGATTATCCCGCATTCCTCCCCTACGGACACTCCCGGCGGAAACCGGGCAACGAGAGGCCATGTGACTGCACCGGGTGAGAAACGCGGATGGCTATCTTGTCCTTTCCTGCATGGTCCCAATGGGGTGCTTAGTGACGCTAGCCCTCATGGGGGATAGGACGGCACAAATCAGCATGAGGGCTAGGGGAGTTAAACGCGCTGATGCCAATCTTGGAGCGCACGGTTCGCGTGACAAGCATACATTCGCAGAATAACTCATAGAAGGGGACCATGGCACGCGGAGACAACGCACCGGCACACCCCTTGCGGGGCACGCCCTATTCTTAGCCTATTGACATCCTGACGTGGCAAACGTGGCCTGTGGCCCGAGCGCTGTACGTGGGACCCGCACGCATTTCAGCCCCCTAGCACGGCGGCTTCGCGGACGTTTTACCATCATAGTTTATTACTTGATGTTTTGACGGCAGTGCAGCGACCCACGGGGTTACTTCGGTGGCAGCCAGAGCCCGATATGTGCACTCACTTCGGGAGTTCGCTGCCAAGCGAGCCCTTCGCAATCGTGTCCCATCTGCGGTGGAGAGCCCTCAAAAGGGGACTACAGCGACCCTCCGCGCGCGGGGGGATGCTGGGTAAGACGCACACTAACTCGAAAACACCGCCGCCAGCGTCTGTATGGCAGGTGATGCCGATGACCAGGAACGGAACAGACCCTTCCTCGAGGGCAACCAACCCCGCGAGGGTGAATTGCCCTCTCCCCTTCTTTGGCCTTGAGGGGTCGCAACGCGACAGCCAACCGGGCGGACGGCTTGGCATCAGCCCAAATGCCGGCAACGAGGGTCGCCGGCACGCTCGGCGCCACAGGACCCCTATGCCACCCCGTTGCCCTCCCGGGCGAACAGAGCCCTGTGGCGCAGAATCGGGACCACCAGGATCAGAGCGACGACGACCAAGCTAAAGCAGAGCAGGAAGAGCGTCCAAGCGCACTCCTCGCCCACCCCCATCACGATGCAGGCAAGGCTCACCAGGTAAGTCGCCACGACGACGATGGGGAGGCCGACCTCCCACAGCCAGGAGGCCACCGCGGAAGCCGCGGAGGAACGTCCCTCTCCCCTAGCGGCGCCAATCCCCGCACGCCCGTCGCGCGGACGGCTTCCAGAGATGCCCGAACGATTGGAAAGAGCGATGGTAGTCATGGTTGCCACCCCCATGGGAAGACTCTGACCAGCTACCATCTAGTTTGTATCCGCGCAGTTAATGGGGGAAATACGCGACGGTAATGAATCTGTAAGCCGTCGCGGCGGCAGGGGAGGCCCACACGCCCGCCCCCCGCCGCCACGCGAGTTGCCTACGCGGAGTGGACCGCCTCCGCCATCGAGCGCACGTAATTCTCGACGTAGGGGACGCACCCCTCGCCATGCTCCGCGACGATGCGGACGATTGCCGAGCCCACAATGGCACCGTCCGAGACCGCCGCCATCCGCGCCGCCTGCTCGGGCGTACTGATGCCAAAACCAACCGCAACGGGGATGCTCGAGGCCTCGCGCACGAGCTCAACCATGCCGGCGATGTCCGTCGTGATCTTGGAGCGAACGCCCGTGACGCCGAGCGAGCTCACGCAGTACACGAACCCCTTCGCCTCCCGCGCGATGCTGCGGACGCGCTCGTGCGAGGTGGGGGCGATGAGACTCACGAGCTCCAGGCCCTCCGCAGCCAGGGGCTCGGAGAACTCCGCCTTCTCCTCAAAGGGGACGTCCGGGAGGATGACGCCCTGGACCCCCGCCTTGGCGGCGTTTGCGGCAAAGCGCTCGGTGTCGTAGCCAAAGACCACGTTGGCGTAGGTCATGAACACCAGGGGCACGGTGAGGCCCCTGTCGCGCACGCGCTCGACCATCGCAAGGATGGAGTCGGTGGTGACGCCACCCGAGAGCGCGCGGATGTTGGCCTCCTGGATGACGGGACCCTCGGCCGTGGGGTCGCTGAACGGTATGCCCAGCTCGATGAGGTCGGCACCCGCCCGCTGCATGGCGAGAAGCGCCTCCTCGGTGACGTCGAGCGAGGGATCCCCACAGGTGATGAATGGCACAAATGCCTTCTTGCGGCTCCCGTCCGCCGCCGTGAATGCGTCCTTGATGCTAGTCATGGAGGTCCTCTCCCCTGTAGCGGGCGATGGCCGCCACGTCCTTGTCGCCACGCCCGGACAGCGTGACGATGATGATCTGGTCCTTGTCCATGGTCGGTGCGAGCTTCATGGCATACGCCACGGCGTGCGCGCTCTCGATTGCGGGGATGACGCCCTCCTGCCTGGACAGGTACTCGAAGGCGTCCACCGCCTCGTCGTCGGTGATGCCCACGTACTCGGCGCGACCCGTGTCGTGCAGCATGGCGTGCTCGGGACCGACGCCCGGGTAGTCGAGGCCTGCGCTGATGGAGTAGACGGGAGCGATCTGGCCGTACTCGTCCTGGCAGAAGTAGCTCTTCATGCCATGGAAGATGCCCACGCGACCGGTCTCGATGGTCGCCGCGGTCTCCTTGGTGTCGATCCCCCGACCGGCCGCCTCGCATCCGATGAGACGAACGCCCTCGTCGGGAATGAAGTGGTAGAAGCTGCCCATGGCGTTGGAGCCACCGCCCACGCAGGCGATGACCGCATCTGGGAGCCTGCCCTCCGCCTCGAGGATCTGCGCGCGGGCCTCGCGGCTGATCACGGCCTGGAAGTCACGGACGATCATGGGGAACGGGTGCGGACCCATGGTAGAGCCAATGAGGTAGTGGGTGTCGTCGATGCGGCTCGTCCACTCGCGCATGGCCTCGGACACCGCGTCCTTGAGGGTGCCGGTGCCGGACGACACGCCACGCACCTCGGCGCCCAGCAGACGCATGCGGTACACGTTGAGCGCCTGGCGCTCCATGTCCTTCACGCCCATGTACACCACGCACTCCATGCCGAGAAGCGCCGCCACGGTGGCGGTTGCCACGCCATGCTGGCCGGCGCCCGTCTCGGCGATCAGGCGAGTCTTGCCCATGTACTTGGCGAGAAGCGCCTGGCCAAGAGCGTTGTTGATCTTGTGGGCGCCAGTGTGGTTGAGGTCCTCTCGCTTGAGGTACACCTTGGCGCCACCCAGGTCCCTCGTCATGTTCTTTGCGAAGTAGAGCAGGGAGGGACGGTTTGCGTAGTTGTTGAGCAGGTCGGTGAGCTCGGCGTTGAACGTAGGATCGTCCTTGTACCGGTCGTAGGCTTCCTCGAGCTCGATCACGGCGTTCATGAGGGTCTCAGGAATGTACTGCCCCCCGTGAATCCCGAACCGACCCCGAGAGGTCGCGGAGTTGCTCATCTCTTCCCCTAACTGCGGCCACGGCCGCTCGCATCTTCCCGGGGTCCTTGAGCCGGTCGGTCTCGATGCCCGAGCTCATGTCCACGCCCCAGGGGTGGAACCTGTCTATTGCCTCACCCACGTTCTGCGGGTCGAGGCCCCCCGCCAGGATGAAGGGCCGCTCGACGCCCTGGATGAGGGACCAGTCGAAGGCCTTTCCCGAGCCGGCGCCACCGTCCAGGAGGACGATGTCGGCCTTTGACTCGTTCGCGCGACGCACATCGTCGGGCGTGCGGACGCGGATTGCCTGGCAGATGGGTATGTCAACGAGCTCGCGGAGAAACACGATGTAGGGGTTTCCCTCGTTGCCGTGCAGCTGGACCATGTCCAGCACCGTGTCGGCCAGCTCGGAGACCAGTCCGAGCGGCTCGTCCACGAAGACCCCCACCGCGGGGACTCGGGGATCGAGCCTGTCGACCAGCTGCTGGAGCCGGTCGCGGTCGACGTGCCTGTGCGAGCTCGGGTAGTCCACGATGAAGCCACAGAGGTCCGGGAGCACCTCGTTCACCACGTCTATGTCCTGCTCGCGGAACATCCCGCAAAGCTTGACGTGCGTACGCTCGCTCCCCTCGTCCAGGAGCTCTCGCATCCTGACGGTGGACATGCGACGGTTGTTCATCACGGAACCTCTCCCCTCAGCTCGGCAAGTGCGGCTGACTTGTCATTCTGGCGCATGAGGGTCTCTCCCACGAGCACCGCATCGACGCCCGCATCATATAGGCGGCGAATGTCATTGGCATCCCTCACGCCGCTCTCCGAGACGAAGAGGCGCTCGGGCCCAACGAGCGGGCGAAGGAGGATGCTGTTGCCAAAGTCGACCTTGAAGGTGCGGAGGTCACGGTTGTTGACGCCCACCACGCGCGCACCGGCCGCGATGGCCCGGGGAACCTCCTCCGGGGCATAGGCCTCCACCAGCGCGGAGAGCCCCAGCTCGTGGGCGAGCGAGACGTAGTGCGCCAGCTGCTCGTCGGTGAGGATGGAGCAGATGAGGAGAACCGCATGCGCGCCAAGGACCTTGGCCTGGTAGACCATGTACTCGTCCACCACAAAGTCCTTGCGCAGGACCGGGATCGAGACGGTGTCCGCGATGGCGGAGAGGTACTCGTCCCTCCCCTGGAACCAGAACGGCTCGGTGAGGCAGCTTATCGCAGCCGCGCCCGCCGCCTCGTACTCGCGGGCGATGGCGACGGGGTCAAAGTCTTCCGCGATGACCCCCTTGGAGGGGGACGCCTTCTTGCACTCGCAGATGAACGACATGCCGGGTGCCCAGAGCGCGCGCTCAAACGGGAAGCGGAACGAGCCGCCGCTCTCGAGCTCCTTCTCGGCGAGGCCGCGCGCCTCACCGGCAACCTGGTCGAGGGGCCTCTCCTCCCGCTCGTGGGCGATGCGCTCGCGGGTTCGCTCCGCGATGGTCTGGAGGATGTTCCCGTGCTCCCCCATCAGCGGTTGCTCTCTTCCACGAACGCGTCCAGCGTGCGGAGCGCGGAACCGTCGTCCACCGAAACGCCCGCCTTGGCAACACCCTCGGCGATGGAGTCGGCAATGCCGCTCACGTACAGGGCGGCACCTGCGTTGAGGACGGCCGCGTCGCGCTTGGGGCCGCGGTCCTCGCCAGAGAGGATCGAGCGCACGGTAGCGGCGTTCTCCTCGGGGGTGCCGCCGAGCAGCTCCTGCTTTACACAGCGAGCGAGGCCAAAGTCCTCGGGTGCGATGGTCAGGGTGCGATAGTAGCCGTCACGCAGCTCGCAGGCGCTCGTGGGGGCGGAGAGCGAGATCTCGTCCATGCGATCCTGTCCATAGACCACGAGCGCACGCCTCACCCCAAGGTTGGAGAGAACCTTTGCGATGGGCTCCACGAGGTACTCGTCGTACACGCCCAGGAGGAAGTAGGCGGGCTTGGCCGGGTTGGTGAGCGGCCCCAGGATGTTGAAGACGGTGCGAATGCCCAGCTCCTTGCGGATGGAGCCAACGTAACGCATGGCGCTGTGATACCTCTGGGCAAAGAGGAACGCCATGCCGCAGGAATCGAGCTCGGAGCGGACCTTGTCCGGATCCTGGTCGAGGTTGACGCCCAGCGCCTCCAGGCAGTCCGCGGTGCCGCACTTGGAGCTTGCCGCGCGGTTGCCGTGCTTGGTAACCTTGGCACCCGCCCCGGCGCAGATGAGCGCCGCGGTGGTGGAGATGTTGAAGGTGTTGGAGCGGTCCCCGCCCGTGCCCACGATCTCGAGCGTGTCGACGCCCGGGTGCTCGACCGGCGTCGCCAGCTCCCGCATGGCGGCGGCGCAACCCGAGATCTCGTCGATCGTCTCGGCCTTGGTCGACTTGGTGGAGAGCGCCGCGAGGAACGCCGCGTTCTGGGTGGGGCTGGTCTCGCCGCTCATGATCTCGCGCATGGTGGCGTAGGCCTCGTCGTAGGTGAGGTCCTCCTTGGACACGATCTTCTCGATTGCTTCCCTGATCATCCTGATGTCTCCCTGTCACTTGAGAACTGACTGTTTCTGCCCTGCGCCTCGTGCCGATGCTGCAACCCTACAAGTCACCCGAGCGCCATCGGTCCACCACGTCGAGGAAGTTCCTCGCCATGGCCGGACCCTCCGCCGTCATGACCGACTCGGGGTGGAACTGGACCCCAAAGGTCGGTGCCTCGACGTGCTGGACGGCCATGACCTCTCCGTCGTCCGTGGTCGCAGTCACGCGCAGGCATGCAGGCATGGACGCCGCATCGGCAGCGAGCGAGTGATAGCGAGCCACGGTGGTGGGTGAGTCGATGCCGCGGAACAGCTCGCAATCCCGATCAAGCGTCACCTTCGACGCCTTGCCATGCATGATCGCCGAGGCATACGTGACCACGCCACCAAACGCCTCCACGATTGCCTGGTGGCCCAGGCACACTCCCAGGATGGGAACCGTACCGGTGAGGGTGCGAACCACGCCCTCGCAGATGCCCGCGTCAGAGGGACGGCCGGGCCCCGGCGAGAGCACCACCGCGTCGGGCGAGAGGCCCTTGAGCTCCTCCACCGTGAGCTCGTCGTTGCGCACTACGCGGATGTCCGGATCGATGGAGCCCAGGAGCTGGTACAGGTTGTAGGAGAAGCTGTCATAGTTGTCGATGAGGCAGATCATCGGTCGATGCCCCCCTCCGAGGCCTCGATGGCGCGAACCACCGCGCGAGCCTTGTTGCGGCACTCCTCAAACTCGTGCTCGGGAACGCTGTCCGCGACGACGCCCGCGCCGGACTGAACGCAGACCTCCCCGTCCTTCTTGTATGCCAGGCGGATGCCGATGCAGGTGTCCAGGTTGCCGGCAAAGTCCAGGTAGCCGATGGCTCCCCCGTAGATGCCGCGCTTGTAGCCCTCCAGGTCGCGGATGATCTGGCAGGCGCGGAGCTTGGGAGCGCCCGAGAGGGTGCCCGCGGGGAGGATGGAGTCGACGGCGTCCACCGCGTCCTTGTCCTGGGCGATGCAGGCGCTCACCGTGGATCCGATGTGCATCACATGGGAGAAGCGCAGGATCTTGTGGAACTCGTCCACGTGGACGCTCCCCAGCTCCGCCACGCGCCCGAGGTCGTTTCTCCCCAGGTCGACGAGCATGTTGTGCTCCGCGAGCTCCTTCTCGTCCGAGAGGAGGTCGCGCTCCAGGCGCTCGTCCTCCTCGGGCGTCGCGCCACGCGGGCGCGTGCCGGCGAGCGGGTAGGTGAACAGGCGCCCGTCGGTAAGACGCGCCAGGGTCTCGGGGCTCGCACCCGCCAGCTCCAGGTCATCGCTCGTGAAGTAGAACATGTACGGACTGGGGTTCTCGGCCCTGAGCAGGCGATAGGCGTCAAAGAGGCTGCCCGTAGCCGATGCCGTGACGGGGTCGCTCAGCACCACCTGGAAGATGTCGCCCTCGTGGATGTGATGTTGCGCGGTGCGAACCATCTCGCAGTAGCGCTTGCGCGAGAAGCGGGGCTCGAGCGGCTCCGCGAGCTTGAGCGGCTCGAACTTGGCCGGCTCCCCATGGCGCAGGATGTCCTCCATGCGGTCCAGGCGTCCCTCCGCCTCGCGGTAGCCCCGCTCGAGTTCGCCCCGGGTGGGGACGCCCGTCACCAGCACCACGCGCTGGCGGTACGAGTCGAAGGCGATCACGTCGTCAAAGAGCATGAGGTCCATGTCGAGGAAGTCCGCGTGGCCCATATCGCCGCCGCGCAGCGTCGGTTCGCTGTACTTGAGGTAGTCGTAGGAGAAGTACCCCACCAAGCCGCCACAGAACGGCGGGAACCCGTCGAGCTGGGGGCTGCGATGCGCCGCCAGCACCTCGCGCAGGAAGGCGCCCGGGTGATCGACGTGGCTGGTCTCGACCTCTGGAGCCGTCCCCTCTCCCCCGCCCATGGCCGGCCTGCCGAGGTTCCTGCGGACCTTCAGCTCACCGTCCAGGCAGGTGACCTCCATGCTGGGGTCAAGGCCCAGGAACGAGAAGCGCCCGGAGCGCTCGTCGGGCTCGGCGCTCTCGAGCATGAACACGTGATGGCTCGCCCCGCGAAGGCGCCGGACCGCCTCGATCGTGGTGAAGCCGTCCGAGAGGATCTCGCGGCGGACGGGGATCCTCTCGTACTCCCCCCTCTCCGCGATCCGACGGACCTCCTCAAGCGATGGGTACATGCTCACCTCCCGCTTTCCTCGAGAACGGAAGGGACCCGCCCCCGACGTCGTCTACAGATGCAGATTCGTCAAGGACGGGTCCCTGGGACTCGCGGTGCCACCTTGGTTCGTGGGATGTGCCCACGCGCTTTGCAAGACGCTGTCACGTCTCTGGCAACTGACGTATGCCCTCACGTCGCAGCCTACTCGGCAGGAGCATTTGCCCCTTCCTTTGGGTGCGCCCTCGGCGGCCCAATCAACGCCCCGCATCTCGTCCTGGATCTCAGCACCCCAGAATCTCTGTGCGCGCGTGTGGCGTCTACCTTCCGCTTCTTAGGTTTGGTCGTGCGTATTCGGTTGAGACGTACTCTAGCGCCCACCCCTCGGCGATGGAGAAACAGTTCACAGTCAGGCAACAATGCGCCCCGGGGCCGTCACAGACCCTCGGGAAATCTGAAGGGGCACCCGCCGCCTAGGCATCCCCGCGAGCGAAGGCGCAGATCATCTCGTTGGTGAGGCTCGACGTGTCGGGGAGGCTCAGAGGGAGGTCCGAGCGATCAAACCAGCGGCCAAGCTTGAGCTCGTGACGGTCGAGGGTGATGTGGGAGTCCCCCTCGACGTCACAGAAGTAGCCGCTCAGGACAGTCTGGGTGAACGGCCAGGGCTGGCTCTTGTAGTAGCGGAGGTTGCCCACGCGCAGGCCGACCTCCTCCATGACCTCACGCCGGACGCAGTCCTCCATGCTCTCGCCCACCTCAACGAAGCCGGCCACGAGGGCGTAGTTCTTGTACTCTCGCCCGGCGTACTTGGTGAGGACGATCCTGTCGCCGTCGGTGACACCCACGATCACCGCCGGACTGATGCGCGGGTACACCACGTTGGAGCAGTGCGGGCAGGCGAGCTCGCGGCTGGTTGCCACGTGCTGGAGTGGGGTGCCGCACACGCCGCAGAACCGGTTGTGGCGGTACCAGTCCCACAGGTGGTAGCCGGTGATTGCGGCAAAGGCCATCCACCGCGGCTCAAGGTAGCGGAACTCGCGGATGGGAGCAAAGGAGAAGCCCGCGGGCACCGGGACCTCCAGGCCGTCCGGCTCGCCGGGATCTGGGGCGATCGGGACGGGCGCCCCCTCTCCCATGCCCCCCGCCACACGGCAGTCGGCGAGGAAGAACTCGCTGTCCCCGATTGCAAACAGGTATCGCGCATGGAGCTCGGCGGCGCTGGCGCCCCAGTCGGACAGCCGGGGCAGCTCGAGCCCGCCGTCGCGCACCGCATACAGGGCAAGCCCCTGGTGGTACGCGAGGACGAAGCTCCTCCCTGTGGGCGAGTCGGTGCGATAGGTCCGGTCGAAGCGATGGTCCCCTATGTCTTGGATCACGTGCGACGCTCTCCTCTACAGGATCTCCTGGAACACGCCCCGCAGGGCGGGATAGATGCGGCGCCAGGTATCATAGCGCCCATTGTAGAGGGAGACCACCTCACGGTTTGGCTCCACGGTCCCCTTGGTGTGGACAAGGGCCCTCGCGCACTGCGCCACGTCCCCGTAGGCCCCACAACACACGCTGGCGAGCATCGCCGCCCCCATCGCCGGCGCCTGCTCGGTCTGCGTGATGCGCAGGGGAATCCCCAGGACGTCGGAGATGATGGAGAGCCACAGGCGGCTCCTCGCGCCGCCTCCGCAGATGGTGGACGAAGAGACGTCCAGCTCCTCCTCGCGGGCGATGCAGGCGCAGTCACGCAGCGCGAAGGCGACGCCCTCAAGCACCGCCTGCGTGAGGTCGGCACGCGTGCTCGTGGCGCGCATCCCCACGAAGGCCCCGCGGGCGCGCGGGTCGTTGTGCGGGGTCCTCTCGCCCATGAGGTACGGGAGGAAGAACACGTCGTTCTGCCCAAGCGCCGCGAGCGAGATGGCGCCCTGCTCCGCGGTGTAGTCCTCCGTCTGGAGCACGTTGCCCATCCACCACTCGTTGCAGCCGGCTGCCGTGAGGATGCAGCCCATGAGGTTCCAGCCGCCCTCTGCGTTGCAGAAGCAGTGCAACTTGTTGTCCTTGTCCTCATGGTAGCTGGCCATGTTCATGAGGATGGTCCCGGCGGTCCCCAGGACGATGTTGCAGCTGCCCTCACCCACGGCGCCCGCGCCAACGGCGGCGGAGGCGTTGTCCCCCGCGCCGGCACACACCCTCACCGTCCTGGGCAGGCCCAGGCGGTCGGCGACCTCGGGAAGCAGGGTGCCAACCTCCTCCCAGCTCTCGCACAGGCGCGGCATCTTGGCACGCCACAGGCCGCACAGACCCAGCATGTGCTTGCTCCAGCAGCGGTTGCGGACATCCAGGAGCAGCGTCCCGGACGCGTCCGAGTAGTCCGTGACGTACTCGCCCGTAAGACGGAAGGTGATGTAGTCCTTGGGGAGCATGATCTTGCGGATGGCCGAGAAGTGCTCGGGCTCCTCCTCGCGGAGCCACAGCAGCTTGGGGGCAGTAAAGCCCACGTAGGCGACGTTGCCGGTGTAGCGGGCGATTGCCTCCCGCCCGATGTCCCTGTTGAGGCACCCCACCTGGTAGCGGCTGCGGCTGTCGTTCCACAGGATGGCGGGACGGATCACGCGGTCCCGAGCGTCCAACGTGACAAGCCCGTGCATCTGTCCGCAACACCCGATGCCGGCGACCTGGCTTGCGTCCACGCCCTCCAGGAGCTCGGGAATGCCGTTGCACACGGCGTCCCACCAGTCGTCCGGATTCTGCTCGCTCCACCCCGGCTGCGGCATCGCGGTGGAATAGCGTCTGCTCACCACCGAGCGGACCCCACCACCCTCGTCCATCAGCAGCAGCTTGGTCGCAGACGTCCCAACGTCAATCCCGATGAAATACATGACAGCGCCACCTTCCGGTCTTTCCCAGGCGAGAAGGCCCCCGCCGTTTCCGGCGCCCCCAGAGGCACCCTGCCATTCTAGGCATGGAACAGCCCGCCACGCCCGGGGCTTTCGGCGGCGTGTAGCACGTTTCGGCGAGGGTGGCGGCTTCGTCCTACAGCTCTCATAAACAGGACTAAACACTTATGTGGAAATCGCTCGGTCCAATCGTGGTCGCAGACGGCTCGCCAGGGAGAAGAGACAGTCCCCTGGGTTTGCCTTGACACACATCCCATTGGTGAATTGCCGCAGTTGAATGGATGTTTTAGAGGTGGTCTCCGCCCGTGTTCCTCCCCCCAGGAAATGCGATGACCGCTGAGCGAGAAGATTGTCTCATTTAAACAAAACCGAACAAATTAGCCTCATCCATGGTTTATTGTTTTCCTCGGTTTTAGGTTTTCTTCTTCGTTAGGTTCCGATTTGGAGGCCACCGTGAAGGTTGGGGTTCGCGACATTAGCCGTCGCACGGGATTCTCCCCCGCCACCGTCTCCAACGCCCTCAACCACAAGCGGGGCGTGAGCAAGAAGACGGCGGAGGCAATCATCAAGGCTGCCCAGGAACTGGGCTACCAGCGTCCCAACAAGCTCGAGAAGATCGTCTTCATCGTGGCGAGGAAGAGCGGTCGCGTGCTGGACGAGTCGGACTTCCACCCCATCGTTATCAACGGGGTGGAGCGCGAGGCAAGGTGCCATGGCCTCTCGACCAACTACGTCACCGTCGACCTCCTGGACCCCGAGAGCGGTCCCCTGCTGCACGAGATGTGCCAGGACCCCACCAACGGAATCGTTCTTTTGGGAACCGAGATGGAGGAGGGCGACTACGCCCCGTTTTACGGCTCCGTGGCACCCCTCGTGATCGTGGACGGCTGGTGCGTCCGCGACTTCATAGAGTCCATCGTGATCTCTAACGAGAGCTCGGCCTACCGCGCCGTGCGCTACCTCATCGACAAGGGCCACACGCGCATCGGGTACCTGCGTGGAGACCTCCAGATCCGCAACTTCCCCCTGCGCAAGCGCGGCTACCTGCTCGCCCTGCGCGAGGCGGGCCTGGAGTTTGACCGCCGCTACGAGGTGACCGTGGGAACCACCATCTCCACCGCATACGAGGCCTCGCGCAGGTGGGTCGCGGCAAACAACGACCTCCCCACCGCGTTCTTCGCCGAGAACGACGTGATGGCGTGCGGCATGATGCGCGCGCTCCTGGAGGCAGGCTATCGCGTGCCGCAGGACGTCTCGTTCGTGGGCTTTGACGACCTGCCCCTGGCGACCGCCATGCTCCCCGCGCTCACCACCCTGCACGTGCCCAAGCACGACATTGGCGAGATCGCGGTGCGCAAGCTCATCGAGCAGGTCCGCGACCCGCACGACTACGTGTGCACCACGCACATCTCCGCCCGCTTCGTCGAGAGGGACAGCGTCGCGCAGGTCTAGGGGCGCGGGTCAGGTACGATGGAGCCCAAGGTCGCGCGCTCCCACACCTCGGCTTGGGAGACGCAGCTCGTTCGGAGCAGCGGCTCACCCCGAGTGGGGTGTTAAAGGGGTGTCAGAGAGGGGCCGGTGAGGTGGGGCTTCGCGGCTAAAAGCGTCTCCGGGCAAGCGTCGAGACGCCACTGCTTAACTCTCCCCGACCCCGTGCGGACGGGACGGTGTGCCCGCTTAGCTGCACTAGCCCTCTAGCGGATTCCGCGTTCTGATGCTTAGCCCTCCTGTCCCTCTTGTGGATTTCGCCTCCAAATGCTTAGCATCTCTAGCCCTCACGCAGACGAGAGAGGCCGAAATCCACACGAGGCAGGGAATCATTAAGCACGCACCCGCCGAATCCGCAGGAGGCCTAGGGGTGTTAAGCCCGCAGGAGACCCGGACTCCCGCAGGCGCCAGGATTTCTTGTGGTGAGTGTCCCTGCCGACCGAGGGGCAGTGCCCTGGGATCCATCCAGAACGGACCCTCCCCCCTGGCAGGAGGGGATGACCCCGACCTGCGTAGGGCACACCTGCCGGATGGGCACCGACCCCTTCCATTCTTTGACTCTGGCACTCCATGGCTTGCGGGAGAACGCGGACTTCCCGCCCCCCTCCCCTGGAAGGGAACTCCCCATCCGCGGCGATGCTCCTTGCTGGGAGGGGTAGGGAAACAGCCCTATCCATTCATTGACCTCGAGAGCCTACCTCCCGCAAGGAGGCACGGGCCTCACGACTCTCGCACGGGATCTCATTCTGAGAGAAGCCCCAGGAACGTGGCCACGACCGCAAACGCCCACAAACAAAAGGGGCCTCCCGCACCCGAAGACGGTGCGGGAGGCCCCTTGTCAGCGGAGTGCTCGCCCGGTTCGTGGGAGAGGGCCGCGGGCACGTTGCTCGCCCCTCTCCCCTGCCGGCTAGCAGGCGCTACTCGTCGTTGTCGCCGCCGGTGGAGGACATGGCCGCCGCGGAGTTGTCCTGGTGGCCGGTGACCTCGCGCCAGACCCACTCGGTGAAGCGCGGGTGATCGTAGCCGTTGTCCACGGCGAACTGGAAGGCCTCGTCGCGGAAGTCGCGCCACTCCTTGATCTGCTTTGCCCACTTCTTGGCATCCAGAATCTCGAGCGCATGCGACGCGAGCGCCCAGCGGTCCATCTCGTTGAGGCGAAGCATGTCGTACGGGGTGGTCGTGGAGCCCTCCTCCATGTAGCCGTGCACATGGAAGTTGTCGTGGTTGGGACGACCGTGGATGAGGCCGTACACCGTGTGCGCATAGGCATGGAAGGCGAAGAGCACGGGCACGTCCTCGCCAAAGAGCTGCTTGAAGCGCTCGTCGGAGATGGCCTCGTCGTTCTCCTCGCTGTCCTGGATGGAGAGGAGCTTGACCACGTTGACGAAGCGGACCTTGATGCCCAGGTCCTGCAGCGCGTCAGAGGTGGCGAGCATCTCGAGCGTTGGGACGTCGCCGCAGCAGGCGAGCACGATGTCGGGCTTCTCGCCCGCAGCGGTGTTGCCCGCCCACTCCCACTCTGCCACGCCCTCGGCGAGCTCCTGCTTGGCCTCGTCGATGCTCTGGAAGGTCGGCGAGGGCTGCTTGCCGGCGAAGATCGCGTTGATCTTGTTGGTGGACTTGTAGGCCTCCTCGCCAACGCACAGGAGCATGTTGGCATCGGCCGGGTAGTACACCTGGACGATGTGGTCGTTGTGGAAGTTCTTGTTCAGCAGCACGTCCACAAAGCCGGGGTCCTGGTGGCTGAAGCCGTTGTGGTCCTGACGCCAGACGTGGCTGGTGAGCAGGATGTTGAGGCTGGAGATGGGCTTGCGCCAGGGGATGTGGCGAACGGTGGCCTCGAGCCACTTGGCGTGCTGGTTGACCATGGAGTCGACCACGTGGATGAACGACTCGTACGAGCTCCACACGCCATGACGGCCGGTGAGCAGGAAGCCCTCGAGGAGCCCCTCGCACTGGTGCTCGGACAGCTGCTCGATGACCGAGCCGGTGCTGCTGAGGTACACGTCGTTCTCGGGGTCGGCGTTGAAGCCGGCGTCCCACTGCTTATCGGTGAGCTTGTACGCCGCCTGAAGGCGGTTGGACGCGGTCTCGTCGGGCCCGAAGAGACGGAACTTGGTGAGGTTGAGCTTGAGGACGTCGGCGGTGTAGTTGCCAAACACGCGAGCCGCCTCGGTCATGCCGCAGCCATGGCCCTTCTCCTTGACCGGAATCTCGTAGTCGTGGATGTCGGGCAGCGTGAGGTCCTCGAGGAGCAGGCCACCGTTGGCGTTGGGGTTGGCCCCCAGGCGCAGGTCGCCCTGCGGCATGAACTCGGTGACCTCGGGGCGAAGGGTACCGTTCTCGTCCCACAGCTCCTGAGGCCTGTAGCTGCGCAGCCAGCTGCGGAGCACACGGAAGTGCTCGTGGGTGTCCTTGGCAGACGCCAGGGGCACCTGATGGGCACGCCAGCTGCCCTCGGTCTTCTTGCCGTCGATGTACTTGGGGCACGTCCAACCCTTGGGGGTGCGGAAGATGATCATGGGGTACTCGGGGCGGGCGGTCTCGCCGGCAAGGGCACGCCACTTGATGTCACAGATCTCGTTGAACACCTGCTCCAGCAGCGCGGCAAAGCGACGGTGGATCGAGATGTGGCTCTCGTCATCAAACCCAGCGGTGAACGTGTAGGGGTGATAGCCCATGCCACGGAAGAACTCGTCACGCTCCTCATCGCTGATGCGGGCGAGGATGGTGGGGTTGGCGATCTTGTAGCCGTTGAGGTGCAGGACGGGCAGAACGATGCCATCGGTGACGGGGTTGATCAGCTTGTTGGTCTGCCAGGACGTGGCGAGGGGGCCGGTCTCGGCCTCGCCGTCACCCACGACGGCGAACGCAAGCAGGCTGGGGTTGTTGAGGACGGCGCCGTAGGCGTGGGAGAGGGTATAGCCGAGCTCGCCGCCCTCGTGGATGGAGCCGGGGGTCTCGGGCGCAAAGTGGCTGGGGATGCCGCCGGGGTACGAGAACTGGCGGAAGAAGCGCTGCAGGCCAGCCTCGTCGTCGGTAATCTGCGGGTAGTGCTCGCGGTAGGTTCCGTCGAGCAGCGACTGGGAGGTGCCGGCAGGTCCGCCGTGACCCGGCCCCATGAAGAACACGACGCTCTGGCCGTGGTCGTGGATGAGTCGGTTGACGTGGCCCATCAGGAAGTTGATGCCGGGCGTGGTGCCCCAGTGGCCAACCAGGCGGTGCTTGACGTCGGCACGGCCGAAGTCGCGCGTCTCGCCCGTCTTCTCGTCAACGAAGTCCTTGCGCATGAGCGGGTTGCTGCGCAGGTAGATCTGGCCCACCGACATGTAATTGGCGGCACGCCAATACCTGTCGACCCAGGCCAGCTCCTCCTCGGCAACCGGTGCGTCGAGCTTCTTCCAAGGTGTTCCAAGCTCCTCGGCCATGAAGGCTTCCTTTCTTTGCCGCGCCCCGTGGGGCGCCCTTGTGACTGCTACGTGGTGCCTGATGGGTGCGGACGGCACCTACTCAGCCACGTCCTCGCCCTTGCTCTTGAGGAAGGCGACGAGACCCGCCTTGATCTCGGGCTTGTCGACGACGTTGCGGATGCCGACCACGTAGGGCAGACCCTCCTTGCCCTGGAGGTCGATGGCCATGTCGGACATGGTGATTACCAGGTCGCCGTCAAAACCCTTGATGTCGTCGATCGTTCCACGCTCGGTCTGGATGGGATAGCCCTCCTCCGCGAGTACCTGATTCACGTTGACGTCGAGGATCTGGCTCATCGCAACCCCAGCGCGGCAGCACACCAGTGCCTTGTACTTCTCTGCCATGACTTGCTCCCTTCCGGCGCAAGAGACTCTCTCGCGCCAAGGCCCTCCCCCGTGCCCACGGCACCGCCGGGAGGCGCATGACTGCATCGGCCGACCGTGCGCAGCGCACGGCGTCTCTTCTCCTAGAAGAGTCCCATATCCTAACCTCACAGTCAATTTGGAACTAAATATTTTTGGGCTTTTTCTACCATCTTTTCTCATAGACCGTTCAACACGTTTATTGACCTCATGATTGTTTTTGGAGCGATGTAAACGCTTGACACAACTTGTTTACCTGTACTGTTATGAGTCTCCAAAATATATATGAACGTTTTGAACCCAACATCGAGCGAATCGTTTATAAATTTCGTTTTTGCATAATTTTGCCGTAGTCTCTCAGTCGAGGCGCAGATCGAGAGAAAAGAAGCCCCCGAAAACGACCGCATGGTTCATAAAATGGTCGTTGGAATCAACTTGCGCGGCACGTAAACGCGCAGAGCGAGCGACGGAGGGGGGCACCGCATGCGGAGAAGCGAGTCCTTCGTAATGAAGCGTCGCGAGGACATAGTCCGCCTCCTCGAGGAGCGCGGGAGGATGGACGTCACGGACCTCGCCGAGCGCTTTGGGGTTTCGCCTCTGACTATCCGTCGCGACCTTGACTACCTGGAGTCGAGGCAACTCGTCTCGCACCAGTACGGTTCCGCAACCCTCGTGAACACGCTGGGGAGGCCCTCAGGCTCCCGCCGCGTCATGGCCAAGAGGGCAATTGCACGACGCGCGGCTGGCTTTGTGGAGGACGGCGACGCGGTCTTTGTGAACGCCAGCTCCACGGCCCTCGACGTGGTCAACCACATCGAGGCGGAAGACGTCTCGGTCATCACCAACAACAGCAAGGTCATGCTCCTGCAGGGCCCACTCAAGCCCACCGTCCTCCTCACAGGCGGGGAGGCCGTGCCACCGCGAGCCTCGCTCACGGGCCAGCTCGCGCTCGACACCATCGGGCGCTTCACCGCCACCAAGTGCTTCATCGGATGCAGCGGCATCAGCGCGAGGGTGGGCCTCACCTCCAACACCGCCCCAGAGCCCACCGTCGATGCGCTCATGCTCGCGCGATCCAGGGCGCACTTCGTCCTGCTCGACTCGGACAAGATCGGCGTTGAGTGCACCTATGCGTTTGGCACCGCCGCCGACGCCGGAACGGTCATCACCGACGACGGAGCGACCGACGAGCAGGTGGAGGAGCTGCTTTCGGCAGGGGTTCGCGAGGTCATCAGGGTCCCGCTGGAGTTGGGGCAGGAGGGGTAGCCGGTCCGTTGGAACGGGCCGCGGGCAAGACGCTCCGAGCCCTCATCGCAGGCATTCGGCGCGCTCCCCGCCCGCGAGGAGAGGCCCCGTTCCCGCAGGCTGCCTTCTGGGACGCGCACACGGCGACCGCTGGTCTCACCCACCGAAACATCGAGCCATGGTCCCCCCGCCACGTTAATGTGAAGGTGTCTATGCACGCACGTTGGCGGGAGGTAGCGGATGTCTGTCGAGACGCGTGGCTTTGGCAGGATGTCGGACGGCAGGGAGGCAAGCCTCGTCGTACTCTCCAACGGGGCGGGGATGCGCGTGGGCGTGTCACAGGTTGGCGCCTGCCTGCAGTCGGTGTTGGTACCTGACGGCAGGGGCAACCTGATCGATGTCCTCCTAGGGCGCGACGGTGCGCCCGGCTACGAGAACAACCCCTCACTCCTCGGCGCCATCGTGGGGCGGTGCGCAAACCGCATCGCAGGCGCCACCTTTGACCTTGGCGGCACCACCTTCCGCCTGGCGAGGAACGAAGGGGAGAACAACAACCACTCGGGCCCGCACATGTGGTTCGAGCGCCTGTGGACCATCGCCTCCGGCCCCGACCAGACCGCGGACGGTGGCGCAACCGTCACGATGGGCCTCCTGAGCCGCACGGGCGACCAGGGGTTCCCAGGCGCGGTCAACGTGAGGGTAACCTATGCCCTCTGGGCGGACAACCGGCTGACCGTGCACTACGAGGCGGAGCCCTCGGCAACGACCATCATCAACCTGACCTGCCATGCGTACTGGAACCTCAACGGGCACGCGTCGGGCTCCGTGCTGGGGCACGCGCTTCAGCTTGAGGCGGAGAGGTACACGCCCGCGGACGAGCACCACATCCCAACGGGTCAGATTCTGGACGTCGCCGGCACACCGTTCGACTTCAGGGCCGCAAAGACCCTGGGCCGCGACGCCACACAGGCAGGAGAGGGGTACGACACCAACTTCGCCCTGCACAACGACGAGCGCGTGGAGCGCGTGGCGACGCTGGCGGGAGACCAGACGGGCATCACGATGGACGTCCTCACCGATGCCCCGGGGCTCCAGGTCTACACCGGCAGGTGGTTGGACGACATCGGGAAGGGCGGCGCGCACTATCGCCCGTATGACGGCGTGGCGCTTGAGGCCCAGTTTTACCCGGACGCCATTCACCACAAGAACTTCCCGCAGCCGGTCTATGCGCCAGGACACCCATTCGTCTCCACAACGACGTTCGCGTTCGGCACGTCTGACTAGGCGGCTCTGGATATCAGAAGGTGCAGAAAAGGGGTGCCGGGCCCATCCGAGTCCGGCACCCCCTGCGTTCCCCCTTCGCGGGGAGGGAGGCTACTTGCCCTGGCCGTAGTAGGCGTTGGGCCCATGCTTGCGCATGTAGTGCTTGTCGAGCAGGTACTGGGGGGCGAGCGCTTCCTCAATGGGCTTGCCCGCCGACACGCAGAGCTGCTCGGTATGGAGCGCCATCTTGGCGACCTCCTCGATCACCACGGCGTGATACACCGCCTGGGCGGCATCCTTGCCCCAGCTGAACGGGCCGTGGTTGCGCACGAGGCAGCCAGGGTGAGAGACCGGGTCGAGGTCCTTGAAGCCCTCGACGATGACCTTGCCCGTATTGAGCTCGTAGGCCTCCTCGATCTCGTCCTTGGTGAGGCCGCGCATGCACGGAACCTCGCCATAGAAGTAGTCTGCCTGCGTGGTGCCGTAGCAGGGAATGGGGCGTCCTGCCTGGGCCCAGGAGACCGCCTGGCTAGAGTGGGTGTGGACGATGCCGCCGACGTTGTCCCACTGACGATACAGGTAGGCGTGCGTCGGGGTGTCGCTCGACGGGTTGAGGTCACCCTCGACGACATTGCAGTCAAAGTCGCAGACCACCATGCTCTCTGGCGTGAGCTCGTCGTAGGGCACGCCGGAGGGCTTGATCACAAAGAGGCCCCTCTCGCGGTCGACCTGTGAGGCATTGCCCCAGGTGAACACAACAAGTCCGTACTTTGGCAGGTCCATGTTGGCCTCGTAGACCTGCTCGCGGAGCTCCTTCAGCATCATGTCGAGAAACCTTTCTCTGGATTGGAAGGGCACCGGAAGTACCCGTGCTGCCCTCCCCATAGCCGACCTTCAGTTGCAGAGCCCTACGCCATCTGGCGCTCGAGCTCCCTCTCCGCCTCGTTGGCACGACGGAAGTCTGCCAGCCAGGCGCGATAGCCCTCGACGTCCGCGGGATCGGGCTCCAGCGTGACCTGCTCCATGCCGCCAAACACCTTCTGATCGAGGTAGTGGGAGAGGGTCTCGCCCTCCTCCTTGTGAATCATGTAGGAGGCTGCGACCGCCTGGCCCCAGGCACCGCCCTCGCCCGCCGTCGCCATCACGGTGACGGGGGCGTCAAGCGCCGCCGCGAGAATGGATTGCGCGACCTTGGGGGTCTTGAAGATGCCGCCGTGACCATACAGGCGGTCGATCTTCACGCCCTCCTCGCGCAGGGCCTCGTTGCCCACAGCCAGCGCACCGAACGCGGCCATGATGTGCTCGCGCATGAAGTTGGCGATGGTCAGGCGAGCGTCTGGCCTGCGGGCAAACAGAGGATAGCCGGTCTGGACGCCCATGACCGTCTCGCCCGAGATGAACGGGGTCGAGACCAGGCCGCCTGCGTCCTTCTCGCCCTCGAGTGCCTTATTGAACAGGGTCGTGAACACCTGGCCCTTGTCGACCTCCTGGCCCATGGCGCGGGAGTAGTCGACGAGCAGGTTGACCCAGTCGTTGATGTCGGAGGTGCAGTTGTTGCAGTGGACCATGGCCACGGGATCGCCCACCGGGGTGGTGACCAGGTCGATCTGCGGCACGGTGGCATCCTTGAGCGCGTGCTCCAGCACGACCATGGAGAAGACCGAGGTGCCGGCAGAGACGTTGCCGGTGCGCGGGGCCACGCTGTTGGTGGCGATCATGCCCGTGCCCGCGTCTCCCTCGGGCGGGCAGACGGGGCAGCCTGCCTCGAGGTCGCCATCGTGGTCGAGGAACCTCGCACCCTCGGGGGTCAGATGACCTGCCACGTCACCCGCGACGAGCACCCTGGGGAGAAGGTCCTCGACCTTCCACGCAACGCCCTTCTCCGCCACGAGCTGGTCGAAGGCGGCAATCTTCTGTGCGTCGTAGTCGTGGGTCTGGGAGTCGATGGGGAACATGCCCGAGGCATCGCCCACGGAGAGGACATGCTCGCCAGTGAGGCGACGGTGCGCGTAGCCCGCGAGCGTGGTGAACGACGCGATGTGGGGCACGTGCTCCTCGCCATCCAGGACCGCCTGGTACAGGTGGCTCACGCTCCAGCGCTCGGGGATGTGAAACGCGAAGAGCTTGGAGAGCTCGTGGGCCGCGCGCGTGGTGGTGGTGTTGCGCCAGGTGCGGAACGGAACCAGCAGCCTGCCCTCGCCGTCGAAGGGGAGATACCCGTGCATCATGGCCGAGACACCCAGCGCGCCGAGCCGCCTGAGCGTCACGCCGTAGCGCTGGCGCACATCCTCCTTGAGCGACGCGTACGCCGCCGCGATGCCGTTGTCGAGCTCCTCCTGGGCATAGGTCCAGTAACCGTCGACGAGGGAGTTCTCCCAGTCGAAGGTGCCCACCGCGATGGGGTCGTTGCCCTCGTCCACAAGGACTGCCTTGATGCGCGTTGAGCCGTACTCGATGCCAAGGGAGCACCTGCCCCCCTCGAGCTGCTCTTTGACCTGCTCCTTGGTTGCTGCCATGTTCGTCTCTCCACTTCTTGGAAGATGCGGCCGCACCCCCTGCCGAGGGCGCGGCCGCATGCGTTGAGTATGTGTGCCACCTATCGGCCGCAAGGCCGACCGGTCACGCGACGGGCGCCCCTAGCGGTATGCGACCTCGCCCAGGAGCAGGTCGCGCTTGAAGTCGCGGATGGTGGTGTTCTCGTCGATGACGGCGCACTCGACGCCCATGAGCTCGGCCCAGTCGGCCATCTGGTCGACGGTGAGGTCATAGGTGAAGGCGGTGTGGTGCGCGCCACCGGCGTAAATCCAGGCCTCCGTGCCGACCTTGAGGTTGGGACGAGGCGTCCAGAAGACGGTGCCGGTGGGGAGCATGGGCATGGGCTTCTCGACCTTCTTGGCGTCGACCTTCTGGACGATGAGGCGGAAGCGGTTGCCCAGGTCAATCAGCGAGGTTGCGATGGCCGGGCCCTCCTTGGCGGTAAAGATGAGACGCGCGGGATCCTCGCGCTCGCCCATCGAGAGCGGCGTCACGCGGATTGCCAGGCGCCCGTCTGCCACGGAGGGATCGACCTCGCTCATGTGGCTCTCGAGGATGCCCTCCTTGCCCGGGACCAGGTTGTAGGTGTAGTCCTCCATGAGCGCGGAGCCCTTGGCGTCCTTCTGGCCCGCGGTCATGACCTTCATCAGACGCACCATGGCAGGCGTCTTCCAGTCGCCCTCGGGGCCAAAGCCGTAGCCCTTCTGCATCAGGCGCTGGATGGAGAGCGACGGCAGCTGCTTGAGGCCACCAAGGTCGCCAAAGTGGTCGGAGAAGGCGTTATAGCCATGCTCGTCGAGGAAGCGCTCGATGCCGATCTCCTGGCGCGCCTGGACCTCCACGTGGCGACGGAACTCCTCGGGGTCGCGGCCGTCGAGCACGAGCTCGTAGGTGTCGTAGTACTCGTCGGTAAGGGCCTTGACCTCGGCGTCGGAAACCGCGTCGACGTAGGGAACGAGGTCGTTCACGGGCCAGGCGTCAACGGTCCAGCCAAACTTCTGCTCGGCCTCGACCTTGTCGCCATCGGTCACGGCAACGTTGCGCATGGTGTCCGCAAAGCGGCAGACCTTGATGTTGCGGCTCTCGTTGACGCCGACGGCCACGCGCATCCACTCGCCGAGCTCGCGCTGCGCCACGGGGTCCTTCCAGAAGCCAAACACGATCTTGTGGGGGATGCGCATGCGGGCGAAGATGTGCCCGAACTCGCGCTCGCCATGGGCCGCCTGGTTCTCGTTCATGAAGTCCATGTCGATGGTGTCGTACGGGATCTCCTCGTTGTACTGCGTCGCAAACTGGCACAGCGGCTTGCGGAGGTCCTGCAGGCCGTGGATGTAGCTCTTGGCGGGCGAGAAGGTATGGGCCCAGGTGATGATGCCCGCGCAGTCGGGATCCATGTTGGCTGCGTTGAACGTCTGGCTGATGACGTCGCTGGTGAGCAGGTTGGGCTTGCACACGATCTGGTAGGGGATGAGGTCGGAGGCGTTGAGGGCCTCGACGACCTCCTGTGCGTGGGCCTGAACGTGCTCCAGCACCTCGTCACCATAGAGGTCCTGGGTGCAGGGGCAGAACCAGAACTGATACTTCTTGATTTGTAGCATTTGACTACCTCCCTAAAGTGTATGCGTGGAAGCAAGGTGTCTGGGGTGTGGGAGGCCCGACGGGGCCTCCCACGGAGGCAAGGGGCGGGACGGTTGGGACGCTTGTCCTGGCCACCCCGTCGCCCCGACGGCGGAAGCCGCCGGGAGGGAGCACGGACTACTTGATGACCTGGCCGGACTCGCGGTCGGAGAACAGTGCGAGGAAGATGAGGAAGACGATGCCCATGATGAGCTGCTTGGGCGCCGCCTCGAACCCCATCATCGAGAGGCCGCGGTCGAGGATGCAGTAGGTGAGGACGCCGACCACGATGTTGGAGAAGCGCACCTTTGCGCCGCCGGAGATGGGCAGGCCGCCAAGGACGAGCGCCAGCATGATCTGGGTCTCCATCATGTTGCCGCCGGTCGCGGTGACCGAACCGTTGCGGATGGCGAGGATAAAGGCGGAGAAGCCCGTGATGGCGCCAGCAGCGATGTACACGAGGGTCTTGGTCTTCTGGACCTTGATGCCCGCGAAGCGCGCCGCGGTCTGGGAGGCGCCGATAGCCTTGAGGTTGGCTCCCAGCGGGGTGAAGGTGAACACGAGGTAGAAGACCACGAGGCAGATGATCGTGATGGTCATGAGCAGCATGGGGTCGTTGTAGTCGGCCTGCAGGTATCCTGCGCCCTGTGCGGGGGCGTCGGTGGTGAGGAACGCGACCACGCCACGAAGCAGGAACATGGTGCAGATCGTGACGATGAACGATGCGATCTGGCGACGGACGTGGAAGTAGGCGTTGAGCGCGCCGATTGCGGCGCCCGTGGCGATGCCACCGAGGATGGCGAGCGGCAGGCTCACCTTCGAGAGCACGCAGACCACAATGCAGCACAGGCCGATCATGGAACCCTGCGAGAAGTCGAGCGAGCCCATGGTCATGATCATGAACACGCCGATGGACGAGATCATGAGCGTGTAGGTGGAGTTGAGGATCAACCTGATGTTCTTGGGGTTGACCAGCCTCCCGTGGGTGGCCACCGCGAAGAACAGGACGATGACCACGAACCCGATGATCGGGAGGATGTTGCGAACGTTGAACTTGGGACGGATCGCGGTGTCTTCGGCCGTGACCGTCGCGGTGTTGGTGTCAGCCATCCCTTGAGCCTCCTAAACCATGAGAGAGATGAGGTCGTTCTCGGTGAGGTCACGGGAGCGCTCCAGCTCGCCGGCGACCTTGTGGTCCTTCATCACGAGGATCCGGTCGCACATGCCGATGAGCTCCATGATCTCCTCGGAGATGACGAGGATGGCCTTGCCCTGCTTGCGCATCTCGTCCATGAGGTTGTAGATGTCGGCCTTCACCTTGATGTCGATGCCACGCGTGGGCGAGTCGAGCACCAGGATGTCAGACTCGGCGCCCAGCCAGCGGGCCAGGACGACCTTCTGCTTGTTGCCGCCGGAGAGCGCGGAGACGAACTGGCTCACGCCGACCATCTTTACGGACATCTGCTTTGCGTACTTCTCCGCGAACTCGCGCTCGTGCTTGGGCGAGAGGGGCTTCTTCATCTTGCGCAGGGACGGCAGGGTGATGTTGTCCTGGATGGTGTCCGCAATGAGCAGCGACTCGTTGTCACGGTCCTTGGAGGCGTATGCGATCGAGTGGTCGATGGCGGCGTTGATGTCGTCGATCGGGGTCCCGTCGCCCAGCTTGACCTCGCCGGTGCGGTTGTAGGAAGCGCCGAACAGGGCCTTACCGACCTCGTGCATGCCGCATTCGGAGAGTCCGCCGATGCCCAGGATCTCGCCCTTGTGGAGCTCGAGGGAGAGGTTCTCCAGCTGGCCGGGGACCGAGACGTCCTTCATCGAGATCGCGACGTCGCCGGCGAGGCTCTGGTCGTAGTCCTCGCGATAGTAGTGCTCGCTCATCTTGCGGCCGACCATGAGGGTCTTGAGCCCGTCCTGGTCCACCTCCTTGGCATCGACAGTCTTGATGAACTCGCCGTCGCGCAGGATCGAGATGGTGTCGGACATCTCGAGGACCTCGCCCATGTCGTGGCTGATGAAGATGACCGTGCGGTTGTCGTCGCGGACGTCCCTCATCACGCGGAAGAGCTCCTCACGGCCGCTCTGCGAGAGCGCCGTGGTGGTCTCGTCCACCACGAGGACCTTCGGCTTGAACCAGGTTGACTTGACGATCTCGACCAGCTTGCGGTCCTCGAAGTTGTAGTGCTCGATGGGGTCGGTCGCCTTGATGTGCGCCAGGCCGTAGCCGTCGAGCAGCTCCTGGGCCTTCTTGTACATGGCGGCGGTGTTCTTAATCCCCTTGCTCATGAACTGGTCCTCGTCGCCCAGGAACATGTTCTCGGCGACGGTGAGGCCGTCGAGCGTGCCCTGCTCCTGCACGATGACCGCGGCGCCATGGTGGTTGGCGTCGACCTGGTTCTTGGGGGCAATCTTCTCCCCGTCCAGCTCGAAGGTGCCGCCGCCGATGGTGATGATGCCAGTGAGCATGTTGGTGAACGTGGACTTGCCCGAGCCGTTCTCGCCTATGAGCGCGTGAATCTCGCCCTTGTAGAAGTCGAGGGAGACGTGGTCCACTGCGTGCGTGGGCCCAAAGCGCTTGTCGATGCCCACGGCATGAAGCATGATTTCCTTTGCCATTGCGAGTCCCCCTTCCCTACTTGACCACGGCGCCGTTGACGCGCTTGGTGGTGAGCGTGACGATTGCGAGCAGCGTTGCTCCGGTGACGATGTTGTTGACCGTGGTGGGCATGCCGATGGCGACGAAGCCCGCGAAGATCATGGCGACGATGTACTCGCCGATGAGGATCGAGACCACGGGGTGGCCGTACTTCTTGAATGCCAACCCGAAGAAGGTGCCCATGAGGGGCTGGAAGTTGAGCGCCTGGGAGAGCATGCCGGTCTGCGGGGTCTGCGCGGTGCCGTAGCCCAGGTAGAGGATTGACATGATGCCCACGAAGGTGCCGCAGAGGGTGAACGCGATGGCCTTGTACTTGTCGACGTCCACGCCCATGTTCTTTGCGACGAGCTCGTTGGCGCCGATTGCGTTGGTGTACGTACCGATCTTGGTGTACTTGAGAATGAACCAGCACAGCAGGTACGCGAGGACGGCAACGATCAGGTTCCAGGGATAGGCGCCAAAGAGCTTGTAGGCGTCGTCCAAACGCGTGCCGTTGATGTCGGCGACCCACACCGAGAAGCTCTCATAGATGAGGGAGAGGCCCGTGGTCACGATGATCGAGGGGATGTGCATCTTGATGTAGGCGATGCCGTTGCAGAAGCCCAGCAGGAAGCCGACCAGGATGGGGATCACGATGACCGAGAGCCACCCGAGCTTGGGGATGAAGGCGATGGCCATGAGCTCGGACAGGATGAGCATCGCGCCGATGGAGAAGTCGAACAGCCCCATGACGCAGATGAAGTACAGTCCGCAGCCGCCCACGGCGTAGATGAGGGCGGACTGCAGGTACGACAGGAGCTTGTCCGGCGCGCCGAAGGTCGCGGGGGCAGCCACCTTGAAGATTGCCCAGATGATGACGGAGATGACGAGGAGGAGCCCTACGCCGTACCACTGGCTCGTCTTCGCCTTTTTGAGAAACGATTGCATCAATCGCTCCTTCCTTCCAATCGGGGGATTGCATCCTCAGAACAGGGAGGGGGCCCAACGTACCCTGGCCCCCTCCCAACCGTTCTCGTCGTGGCGCCTCGCCGGCGCAGGCGAGCTTGGTCCTACTTGGAGTGACGGCTCTTCACGTCGTCGATCGAGAGCGAGGTCGCCGCCTTGTCGAGCGCGTCGAAGTCGTCCTTTGCGAGCTCCTTGATCTCGTCGTCCGTGTAGGGAGCCTCGTCGACGAAGTACTTCTTGTAGTTGGCGTAGTCCTCGGAGCTGGAGACGTAGACGTACGGGAACTTGATCTCCTTGCCGAACTCGCCCTCCTTGACCTCGAGCTTGCCGGTGCAGGCCTGGTAGGTGAGGATGAAGGCGTACAGCGGGTCGCAGAAGTGGCCGCCGGACTCGGCGAAGATGCCGCCGGTCTTGAGCTGGTCCTCAAGGTCGTCCAGGAAGTCCGTGGAGACGACGGAGATCTTGCCGGTCAGGCCCATGTTCTTGAGCTGGCCGATGGAGCCCACGAGCGGGTCGCCGCCACCGCCGGCGACGATCAGGGCGTCCATGTCGGGGTAGGTGTTGACGAACTGCTCGGTGACCTTGGCGCCTTCGGCGGAGCTGGTGTTGGCGTAGACGGGGTCGGTCATCGTGGCCTTGTCGTCAGGGTGCTCCTTGTTCCACTCGTCCAGGCCCTCCTTGTAGCCCTGCCAACGAAGCTGGAACGTTGCATCGCCGACCGTCCAGCCCTCGAGGCAGATGCTGCGGGCGCCGGTCTTGTTGGGGCCACCCTTCTCCAGGAGGAGGTTCATGAGCGTCTTGCCGTTGAGGACCTCGTCCTCATGGACGGCTCCCACGTAGAACTTGGAGTTCTCGGCCGCCTTGTAGACGTCGGGCGAGTTCTCCTTGGAGATGATGCGGTAGAACTGCGTGACGTACATCTCGTTCTCGTTGCAGGTGTTGATGACGGAGGTCATCTCGGAGTCCGCGGAGTTGCAGATGATCATGCCGTTGCAGCCTGCCGCGGCGAGGGTCTCGGCGGAGGCGGTGACCTGCTCGGAGACATGGCCCTGGTCAACGAACTGGGTCTCGACACCCAGGATCTTCGCTGCCTTCTTCACGATGTCGGCCGAGAGCTTGCCCAGCGCGTCCGTGGAGCTCCAGATGGAGACGCCGATCTTGACATCGCTGCCGCCATCAGAGGAACCGGAGTCGGAACCCGACCCACTGCCGCTGCAAGCGGAGAGCAGAGCTGCCGCGCCAAGGCCAGCACCGGTGACACCGGAAAGCTTCAGGAAGCCACGCCTAGAAACATTGACCATACTAAATACTCCCTTCGAAACCCCTGTACCTGTGTTCGTGCTTGAGACACCGTTGGCGAATCAACCGGATGCGGAGAGTAAACGGTTCGTAATCGGTTTTTTCTCTCCTGGACCACATTGTTTAGTGGATGTTTAGTTCCTTCGGACGAAACCTTTGTGCCGTTCCTCTCCAAGCCGCTTTGCTTCGCCTGGTTGCCTCTGTCGAGAATCGGTGGCATTTAACTGGTGTTATTGCCACCCCTCTTCCTCACAAACAGTTCTACTCCCGTTCAGTTTGAGTTCGAATCCCCTCTCCCGTGAGTGGTTAGAAACATGTGTTGAACGGACTTCGGTTCGGTGATTTTTAAACAGTGGGAACGGTTTTACGTGCTGTAAATTAACGAACGTTTTGTTCTATTGTTTAGTTCTGAAATTTGGCTCGAGCTTGCAGGGGTGACCTTCTCGCCCAGCTTCAGACGGAGACGGGCGCGCGTCATGTGCCAGGCACCCCATGTGGATGTTGGGAGGTGCGCTCGGCAGCCCGCCCACGTCAATCACCTGAAACCTTTGCGCTGTATCATGGCTGCAAACAGCACGTACGCAACCACTATCCCGCAAGGAGCACGCATGGCCATCACCCCAGAAGAGGTCGCCGAGACCCTGAACATGGTCTCGCAGCAGAACCTCGACCTCAGGACCATCACCATGGGCATCTCGCTCTATGGGTGCGCGGACGAGGACATGGACCGGATGTGCACGAAGGTGTACGACCGAATCACCAAGACCGCCGAAAACCTGGTCCCCGTGGCGACGCAGCTCGAGCGCGAGTATGGCATCCCCATCGCGAACAAGCGTGTCTCGGTGACGCCCATTGCCCAGATTGCCGCCGCCTGCCCCGACAAGGACCTGACCCCCATAGCCCACGCCATGGACAGGGCGGCCGAGTCCCTGGGCATTGACTTCATGGGCGGCTTCAGCGCCCTGGTCCAGAAGGGGATGGGTGATGCCGACCGCAGGCTCATCGACTCGATCCCCCAGGCGCTCGCCTCCACCACCAGAGTCTGCTCCAGCGTCAACGTCGCAAGCCTGCGAGCGGGCATCAACATGGACGCCGTGCTCCTTCTCGCCCAGAAGATGATCGACTGCGCCCGCCTGACCACCGACATCGACTGCTATGGCGCCGCCAAGCTCGTGGTGTTCAGCAACATGGTGGAGGACTCCCCCTTTATGGCGGGTGCCATCCACGGCTCGGGCGAGGCCGATGCCGTCATCAACGTGGGCGTCTCGGGCCCCGGCGTCATGGCCGCCGCCCTTCGCGACCTGCCCGAGGGCGCAGACCTCATGGAGGTCGCCGAGCGCATCAAGCAGACCGCGTTCAAGATCACGCGCGCGGGCGAGCTCATGAGCCGCGAGGCGGCGCGTCGCCTTGGTGCCGAGAAGGGCATCGTCGACCTGAGCCTGGCACCCACCCCCGCAGCCGGCGACTCCGTCGCCGAGATCCTGGAGATCATCGGGGTCGGCGAGTGCGGCGGACCCGGCACCACCTGCGCCCTCGCACTGCTCAACGACTGCGTGAAAAAGGGCGGCGTCATGGCCAGCTCGAGCGTGGGCGGTCTCTCTGGCGCCTTCATTCCCGTTTCCGAGGACGCCGGCATGATTCGCGCGGCGGAGGACGGCGCACTCTCCATCGAGAAGCTCGAGGCCATGACCTGCGTGTGCTCGGTGGGGCTGGACATGATCGCCATCCCGGGCGACACCCCCGTCGAGGCGATCGCCGGCATCATCGCGGACGAGATGGCCATCGGCGTGATCAACGCCAAGACCACCGCGGTGCGCCTGATTCCCGCCATCGGCAAGAGCGAGGGTGACATGCTCGAGTTTGGCGGACTCTTTGGCTCCGCACCCGTGATGCCCGTCAACCGCCACGCGGGGAGCGTCTTCGCCCATCGCGGCGGCCGGTTCCCCGCTCCTCTCAACTCTCTCAAGAACTAACTGGCAAGGCAACAGCTACCAAGCGCGGGCGATTGGGTGACCAGTCGTCCGCGTTATATTGTGTCCCGTACGGCTTCGTGGGAGGGTCTCCGTTTCGCCACCCACCGTTGAAGGGCTAGCTCAAAAACCAAAAGTTGGTTCCCCGAGAAGAAGGGCTCGACGAAGGAGAGGGTCGCAGACGCCACCCATGGGAGCATCTCCATCCCGGACGGGAGGGGCACACGCCATCCCGCTGGCAGCAAACGCCCCGCGTGAGCACTTTTCGTGGGCGGTCAGCCAGGGGAAGACCAGGTCTCCACGACATCCACGCAGGTAAAGAGCCTAAGGGGTACGGGCTTCTCCCGTCGATGGCAGCAAACTCCCGATGTGAGCACTCGCATCGGGAGTTTGCTGCCAAATAGCTCACACGCCGGGTTCGAATGGCAACGAGCACCTGAAGTGAGCACTCATATCGAGAGCCCGCTACCATCCGATGGGAAAGTGCCAAAGAGGCGGCCGGTGCCCAGCGCGCACGGATGAGCCAACCTAGCCTAGAAGGTGAACGGCCCGTCCCATTCTTAGACCATTGATAGCCCCACGAGCCCGGCAATCCACCGATTGCCGCTCCCCTCAAAAGCGATTCGTCCCCTCTGGGGCCATGGGGAGAAGCCTCAACCAAGGTGGTTAAGCTCCTCTCCCCCAGGGACGCATTGCTGAAAGTCTGCCAATCCGGTCTTTGACTATTCTTGTGAACATTGGAAAGACCCTTAGGGGTCTGCAGGGAATGGACAGGGGATACCAGGCAATGGACAGGCGAGAGGAACGCGGCCCACATCGTCGCGAGGCAACCCCCAGGCACCCATCGGGGGATGCCCGCGAAGACGGCGACCGCCGCCGCGGGGGCGCTGCGCGGCGTTTTGGGGCATCGTCCCTCTCACATTCGCACGGGCATCGCGACCATGGCAGCGGATCGGCAGACGCCAGAGCATCTCGGCCCTCTGAACGGCCCAGCGGGCATGAAGGAGGAGCGACCCCTCCCCCTGGCGGACGGCGCGGTGGGGGGCGTCGGGTGTCGCCGCAACGCAGGCGCGATGGCTCCTCTCCCCTGCCTGACAACTATCGCGAGGTCGCGGCGGTGTCCGTCGCGGCTGCAGTGGCGATCATGCTGGGCCTGGGCGCGCTGGAGGGACGTGCCTCGCGGTCGGCCGACTCGACGGCAAACTCCGACTCGGCCGCGGTCGCAACCCAAGCGGACTCGGTCGCAGACGCCCGCATGGAGGCGGCGGAGACCCAGAGCGCGACCGTTAGCTCCGGCACGCTGGAGGTCACCGGCATAGCGCGGGACGGCTCCACGCAGGAAGTCAGCGACCTTGAGTCCGCCATCAGCAGCTTTGAGGCCAACGGCTGGTCGCTTGGAATCTACCTCGAGGACCTGAACGGCGAGACGCGCATCTCGTACAACGCCGAGTCGAGCTTCTACACGGCGAGCAGCATCAAGGGCCCCTACGTGTGCGCCCTGCTCCAGGAGCTGGTGGACACGGGCCAGGTGAGCTGGGAGGACGTGAGTGACCGCGTGACCCGCACCATCGTTGACTCGGACAACGACGCCTACGCCAGCCTGGTGGAGCAGTACGGGCAGGACTTCTTTGTGTCGTGGCTGGACGAGCACGACGTGTCGCTTGGCCCGTACGAGACGCGGCAGCAGTACGTAGCCTGGAAGTACCCCCACAGCACGCCCCACCAGCTGGCAGAGGAATGGAAGGCAGTCTACGCCTACCTGAGCAGCGTGAGCGGCCACTCGTCCGACCTCGCCGGCCTGTTTCAGGCAAGGACCACCTCGCCCATGGCAGACGTTCTGGGCGATCGGTACGTGACCTGGTCAAAGGCGGGCTGGTATCCCAAGGACGAGAACGCCCTCTTTGGCAAGGCGGCAAACGACGCCGGGGTCGTGCTAGTGCCGGACTCCGAGGGAGGCCCGTACATCATGGTGGTGATGTCGACCGCCCCGGCGGAGCTTGACCAGCTGGAGCCCGTGATATCGGCCCTCGACACGCTGGATGCGGCGGAGAGGGGCTAGGCGTCTCGGTCGCCAGCAATCCCGTCGGGATGGGCCGCAATCCAGCCGTGGCGCATCTCTCCCCTGCCAGCGTAACGCACCCCGCACCACCCGAGGGCGATGCGGGGCACGCGACGGCACCTCAAATCCGATGCAGCTACTGGTAACGCAGCGCCTCGACCGGGTCGAGCCGCGCCGCCCGTCGGGCGGGGTAGTAGCCAAACAGCAAGCCCACGACCACGCAGATGCCCGTGGCGAGCAGAACCGCCTCGGGCGACACCGCCGGGACGATCTTGGTGTCGCCCATGCCCAGCGAGCTGGTGGGGATGGCGAGCGCGAGCGCCCATGACCCGCCATAGCCCAGCGCCACGCCCAGGATGCCGCCGATGACGCTGATGGCGATGGACTCGGCCAGGAACTGCGCGGTGATGTCCCCCCTGGTGGCACCGAGGGCTCGACGGAGCCCGATCTCTCTGATCCTCTCCGTGACGTTGGTGAGCATCATGTTCATGATGCCGATGCCTCCGACCAGGAGCGATATGCCCGCGACTGCGCCGGCAAGGAGGCTGAAGGTGGACGAGAAGCTGTCGAGCTGGTCGATGACCGACTTCATGGTCTGCACCTGGACCGTGTCGCCCATGGAGTCGGACCCGTCGCTGGAGCCCTGCGAGGTGACGCCCAGGATGGACTCCAGGCGCTCCTTGGTGCGCGTGGCAACCTGGTCCACGTCCGCCCCCTCGTGCACGATGCCGGTGAGCGAATCGTAGGTGAGCTGTCCGCCCATCCACAGGTTGGCGCACGTTTGGGCGGGGACCCACATCATGCCCTGCCCCTGGCCCATGCCGGAGTCCGTCTCCGCGATGCCGACGACGGTGAACTCGGCGGAGTCGAGCTTGAAGGTCTTCCCCACTGCGTCATAGTCGGCACTCCCAAAGATCTGCCGCACGTCGTCCGTGGTGAGGACGCACACGTTGGCCCCCGAGCTCGCCTCGGAGTCGCTCCACAGTCTGCCCGAGGTGACCTTGGCGCCCGAGCTGGTGACCGTGGAGGCTGCACATCCCATGGCGGTCATCTGGACGCTGCCGCCCTGGGTCTTCACGGTGCCGCCGCCATACGTGACGCCATCCAGGCTCTCGTACTCGGGCATGGCGGAGCGGAGCGAGTCCACCTGCTGCTCGCCCAACCCGCTGCCGTTGACGTAGATGCTGACGGTCCTGGCGGCGTTGAGGCCCAGGCTGCCCACGAGCGCGTTTCGCATGCCCCCGATGAGCGAGGTCATGGCGATGACGGCGGCGATGCCGATGACGATGCCCAGCACGGTGAGCAGGGTCCTGCCGCGGTTTGCCTCGAGCGAGCTGGTGGTCTCGCGCAACAGGTCGCGCATGGTCATGGTCATACCGACGGCACCTCCCTCAGGCGCTTGGTGCGCCCCTCTCCCGTTGCTGCGGGAGAGGAGAGCTGCCCCCATCCCTGGTCCACGCCCTCGTCGGGGGTGGCGACGAGCCTGCCGTCCAGCATGTGGAGCGTGCGGTCCGCGCGGGCGGCAACGTGCGGGTCGTGCGTGATGAGGACGATGGTCTTCCCCTTGTCGCGGAGCCGGGCGAAGGTCTGCATGACCATCTCGCCCGTGGCGGAGTCGAGGTTGCCCGTGGGCTCGTCCGCGAGGATGATCGCCGGGTCCGCCACGACGGCACGGGCGATGGCGACGCGCTGCATCTGCCCGCCGGAGAGCTGGTTGGTCCTGTTGTCGTAGTGGTCAACGGGAAGCGAGACCTCGTGGAGCGCCCGGACCGCGCGCTCCTCCCTCTCGCCGTACGGGACCCCGGCAAACACGAGCGGGAGCATCACGTTGCGCAGCACGGTGTAGGTGGGCAGCAGGTTGAACGACTGGAACACGAACCCGATGCGCCGGGCGCGCACGAACGAGAGCTCGTCGTCGGTGAGACGTGCCACGTCCAGGCCCTCGAGGTGATAGGTGCCAGTGGTAGGGGTGTCCAGGCAGCCGAGGATGTTCATGAGCGTTGACTTGCCCGAGCCAGACGGCCCCATGATCGCGAGGAACTCCCCGCGCTCGACCGTGAGGGACACCCCCCTCAGCACGTGGTTGAGGCCCGCGGCGGTCTCGAAGATGCGGTGGATGCCGCGCATCTCTATTACGGGAGCGGTCATGTCACAGCACCCCAAGGGCACGACCTGCGACCATGCGGTCAGCCGTCGCGTCAGCAGGGACGGAGTCGCCCGAGGCCTCGCCGCCTGCCGAGGAGTCCACGCCATCAGAGGACGAGGCGTCGGTGGCGGTGGCGTCGCCCGTCTCGCCCGAGTCGACGGTGCCGCCCGAGACCACGAGCACGTCCCCCTCCTTGAGGTCTCCCGTCACCGCGGCCTGCGAGCCGCTCTTGGCGACGATCGTGACGCTGACCGTGCGCGAGGTGTGGGACTCCGCGTCCGTCTCGACGTTGACACTGCCCGTTCCGTCGCCGTTGTCCGTGAGCGCGGACGTGGGGACGATGAGGGCGTCGTCCAGCGAGTTGGTGACGATGCTCACGTTCGCGGTCATACCCGGCTTGACCTTGGCGTCGGGCTGGGGGATGAGAAGCTCCACGGCGTACGTGGGACCGCTGGTCATCCCGGTGGCATCGGAGCTGGTGCTGGTGGTCGCGGCAACGGACTGGACCGTGGCGTCAAGCGAGAGGTCCTGGATGGACGAGAAGGTCACGGTCGCCTTTTGGCCAACGGCGACCTTGTTGATGTCGTTCTCGCCCACGTTGACCGTCACCTTCATCTGCGAGAGGTCGGCTACCTGGCAGAGGTTGCCACTCCCAGTGCCCTGTGCCTGGGCGGAGGCGGCCTGCTGGCCCACCGCAGATCCGGTTGTGGCGTTGAGCTCCAGCACGGTGCCCGAGATGGGTGAGGTCACGGTGCGCTTGTTCGCCTGCGAGACGGCCTTGTCGTAGGCATCCTGGGCGTCATCGACCTGGTTCTGGGCGGTCTCGACGGCGTTCTTGGCATCCTGGACCGCGTCGCCCGAGGAGATGGCGGTGGTCGCGGAGCCACCCTGTCCGGAGGTGTCGCCCATCGCGACTCCACCATTGGAGGAGTCGGCGGGGACGCCCCCGTCGTCTGCCTGGTGAAGCGTGGCGGAGGTGGCGTTGGGGAGGGCAGCCGCCTGCTGGTCGGCGCCCACCTGTGCCGAGGCGGCCTGCGCCTGCGCCGCGGCGGACTTAGCGTCCTTGAGCGCCTGCTGCGCCTGGGCAAGCTGCGACTTGGCGGACTTGAGGTTGCGGTACGCCTCGCGCACGGCGCGGTCGAGGTCGTCGTTCTTGATGGTGAAGAGGGTCTGCCCCTTCTCGACCTGCTGGCCCTGCATCACACTGACGCTCGCGATGGTGCCGTCGACCTCGGGGGTCACTACGACCGACGAGACGGGCTGCACCGACCCGGAGGCCTCGACCGTCTCCTCAAAGTGACCCTTGGTCACGGTGTCCGTGCTGTAGAAGTCCCCGCCGTCGTCCTTGGGCGCAAGCATCTTGGGAACGAACACGATTCCCAGGATCACGACCGCGGCGATGCCGGCGACTATCAGGCGGTTACGGATCTTCTTGCGACGGCGCTGGGCGCGCATCTCCTTCAGGCGCTCATAGGCGGCGCGCTCCTCCTCGTCGAGCTCGGGCCCCTCGACGACGGGCGGCAGGTCGGCGTGCCCCTCTCCCCCGCGATGCCCCAGGACAGGCTTGGGAGCCAGGACAGTCTGCTGCTCTTCCGTAGAATCGTGAGCCGCGTCGTCGGCGCCCTCCGGTGGCTGCGGGAATGACTTCTCCCCCTCGCCCTTCCGTGGGATGTGGAACTTGTTGCTCTTCTTCATCTCGTCTCCCGAGGGTCGACGGGGCGCGTGCCGCCCCGACTGGTTCTGGGTTGCGTCGCGATGGGGCATCCTGCTGGTGCGACCATCCTAACTGTACTAGTGAGTCTAATACAGTTAAAACAGAAACGATTCTGAAAGATGCCCATCCCAGGCAAATCGGGGGACGGTCGCCAGTCACCTGCGAGCGTGTGAAAAGACGAAGTCGGGGAGGCCTCCGGGCTATCGCCACTCGCGAAGCCGAGGACAAGCAATGAGCGGGAGAGAAGGTCGGGGGCGCAATCCCAACCCATTCCACCGGCCGTACGGGTTACGGGCTTGCGGCCCATGTTGGTCATGGGAGGGAAACGCAATTCCTGGCCCCACCAAACACGAGAGGGATCCCAAGTCAAAGAATGGGATGAGCGCTTGGCGCATGCCGGTCATAGCGAGGGGGTAGCCAATAGGCACCTGGGATAAGCTGACCCGTTCGCGGTTCATTATCCTGGTAGCACCAGCCAGCCCTTGCGATAGCGTTCTCGTCGGAGATCGGGGGCCAGCTGGCAGCAAATCGCTCGCGGGGAGTGCGGACGATTCTCTGCCAAGGGACCGGAGCCTTTCCATGCCTCACAAGAATGGCATCGGTAGCCATTGGATGGACGGCAACGAACGCCGCTCGCGAGGCAGAGGGGACAGGGCCGAACCATCTCCCTCAGCAAGTGCCAGAAAGTGCGTCCGCGTGTACACATGGGACGAAATTTTTGGCAGCGAAGCCGTCAATCCCCTGCGTTTCCCCAGTTGCCGAGCATTATGGAGCGAAGCTTTGCCAGAAAGTCCATCCCGCGTGTACACATGGGACGGGTTTTCAGGCGGAAGGTTCCCTCCTGGCCCCACTGTCGTCAAAAAGTCCATCCCGCGTGTACACACGGCGTGAGGTTTCTGACACTGTCCACGAGGAGCGGGACTCACCCGCAGGTCACCGATAGCCGAGGCGCAAACGCCGCCAAAAAGTGCGTCCCACGTGTACACACGGCGTGAGGTTTCTGACGGCACCATCCCCGCGTGGGACCCTAGCAGGCAGAAGGGACTTCGACATCCAGGGAATGGGATTTCCACCCGAGGGGTCTCCACGAGCGATCCCACGTCGCCTCCCTTCCTTGAGCACTATCTCCGGGAGAATCAACACCAGCGGCTGGTCTGTGCCCCCTTCGCCGGATGTCTGACCATCAAAGGGGATTGGCCGAGCCCTCGACGTACCACCTGGCAGCCATGATTCATATATTGATAGCTTTGGCCGGGTGATAGGTAAGGCTGGGATACCCCCTCCTGCACCTGGCACGCAACCCGAGGAAAGGACCGGGGTCGGCGCCGGCAGAGGGGCCGTGCGGGACGGCCTCGGCGCGCCCGCGGCGAGGGGCGGGCGGCCACCCCGGGAGGACGACCCCCTACCCTTCTTTAAGCTTTTATCGGAGAGGGGCTCAGAGAAGGGCCGAGCCCTGGGCCATCGGCGTCCTTAGGAGGGCGGCCCGGGCCCAACCAACAGAGAGCCGGCGCCAAAGGAAGGCGGCACCCGCCGGGAGTCGTCCCAAGCGGATGCCGCCATGAGTCTCTCGCCTGATGAGGGGGCATCACGGCCCCCGCAGAGACCCCCTACGGGAGGAAGCGCACCTCGGGCTCCAGCCTGACGCCAAACTGGCGCTCGACCTCGTCCTGGACGTGCTCGATCACGGCGTGGACGTCGGCCGCCGTGGCGTTGTCCACGTTGACCACGAAGCCCGCGTGCTTGGTCGAGACCTCGGCCCCGCCCACGCGGTATCCCTGCAGCCCCGCGTCGCTGATGAGCTTGCCGGCAAAGTGGCCCTCGGGGCGCTTGAACGTGGAGCCGGCGCTGGGGAGCTCAAGCGGCTGCTTGGACTCTCGACGCTGCGTGAGGTCGTCCATCTTCTCGCGGATTGCCTCGGGATCACCCTCGCGGAGCTTGAACGAGGCGGACAACACCACGAGCCCCTCGGTCCTCACCCTGCTGGTGCGGTAGCCCATCTGCAGGTCGTCCGCGTCGATGTCGCAGATACTGCCGTCGGGCATGAGCGCGCGCACCGAGGCGAGCACGTCTGCCATGCAACCGTCGTAGGCACCCGCGTTCATGAAGCACGCCCCACCGACGGAGCCGGGTATCCCGCAGGCGAACTCCAGGCCGGTGAGGCCCAGCTCGCATGCCATCTCGGAAGCCTCGCGCAGGCTCACGCCCGCCTGGCAGGTCATGACCTCGTCGTCCACGGACACGTTGACCAGCCCGTCTGCGATGGCGATGATGACGCCGCGATAGCCGTCGTCCGAAACCAGGAGGTCGGAGCCACGACCAAGCACGAAGTACGGCTCCCCCGCCTCCCCGCAGGCGGCCACCACGTCCCTCACCTCCTCCGGGTCCTCCGGGATGACGTACAGGTCGGCCGGGCCGCCGATCTTGAAGGTGGTGTGCCCGCTCATGGGCTCCCCCTCCAGGACGTTGTCCTCCCCAACTATGGAGCGGAGCTTCCAGGCCAGGGGACGCAAATGGTCGGCACTGTCGGACATGCCGCTATCACTCTCCTCTTTCCGGGCGCCGTGACATGGATTTGCGGGCGAGAGGATCCGTCCCCTCTCGTCCAAAATGACGCCCAATCTGGTATCACAAGTATACAGGTACCCTTGCGAGGGACCCATGCTACCCCGCAAGGGCTTGGGGAACCCTTACGTTCCCAACCCACACGAATCCCCCCAAGAATTGGAGTCCCACCTTGTCCCTTCGCGCGCGCTGGCTGCCCATCCTGCTCTCCGGAGCCTTCCTCGTGGCAATGGTCGCCGCGTCGCAGGCAATCCCCTGCGAGGAGGTACTGTTCCCCGAGACCGCCGCCATCCTGTGCGGCGCATGGATCCAGCCGCACCAGGCTTGGAACATCAACCGTCCGCGCATGCTCGCCCTGATGTCCATCGGCTCCGTGTTTGGGCTGCTGCTGAACCTCCTGGTCCCCTGGGGGCTGTGGGGCAAGGCGATTCTGGGATACGCGTTCTGCGCGCTCTGCATGAACCTCGCCGCCGCAGACATGACACCAATGCTCAGCGCGGCAATCCTCCCCGTGCTGCTGGGAACCGACTCCTGGACCTACCCCGTTGCGGTGGCCACGCTGGTCGCCCTGGTGTGCGCGGGACAGGTGCTCCTTGAGCGCGCTGGACTGAGGGAGAGGATCGACTACCGGCCGCTGGCCTTCAAGCCACGGGTGGCGCTGGCAAGCTGGGGGAGGAGGCTTCTCGCCTTTGCCCTGGTGAGCGCCCCCGCCTACCTCACGGGCAACGCCCTCTTTGCCGTGCCGCCGCTTCTTGTGGCATTCACCGAGCTCACGCGCCCCGACTTCACCCTGAGGACCCGCCCCTGGCGCGCCTGGGCCGCCCTGGCGTGCGCGGGCCTCATCGGGTCGCTGGGCCGTGCCGCGGTCGAGACGATGGGTCTCCCCCTACCCCTCATGGTCGCAGTGTGCTTTGCGGCGCTCGTGCTGGTGTGGAACGGCCTCTCGACCTGGCTTCCGCCGGCGGGGGCGGTCGTGCTGCTCTCGTTCCTCGTCCCCTACGCCGGGCCCCTCATCTTTGGGGTCGAGGTCGCAGCAGGTGCCGCGGCGTGGGTCGCCGTCGCCATGCTCTTCCCGGGCGTGCGCCCCAGCCACGCGAGGCCGGCACGCCTGGGGGTGCAGTCCTAGCGAGCGCCCGGCGCCGCCAGCTCCCCAGCCCAATGGCCCAAGCCATTGGGCTGGGCGTCTGGTGGCATTCCCCCGTTTCTCTCCCCCGGGCGAGCGTGAAGTGCTATAGTCCCACTGGCAGTTTCAGGGCGGGGTGAGATTCCCCACTGGCGGTAGGTCGCCCCAAACGGGTATGCGACGAGTCCGCGCACCGCGCAGAAAAGAGCGGTTGACCTGGTGAGAGTCCAGGACCAACGGTTACAGTCCGGATGAAAGAAACGGGGGCCACACATGGCACAGGACACCACACTTAGGCATCGGGACAGTCACTCCACCACCGGCAACGGCAGTGGGTGGTCGACGCGTCGCATCGCGGTAACCGCGCTCTTCTGCGCGGTGTCGGCGTGCGCGACGCTGTTCCTGGAGTTCCCGATCCTCCCCGGCGTCGAATGGCTCAAGTATGACCCCTCCGGCGCAATCGCCCTGGTGGCAGGCTTTGCCTTTGGGCCGGCCACGGGCGCGGCGGTGTCGGTTCTCCCCTACCTGGTGCACCTTGCGACGCAGTCGGGCGTCTACGGCATGCTCATGGCGGTCCTGGCCACGCTGAGCCTGGTGCTCCCCGCGTCGCTGGTCTATCGCCGTGACACAACGCGCAGGGGCGCCGTGCTGGGCATGGTCGTGGGCGCGGTCGTGTGCCTGGCTGCCTGCATCCTTGGCAACCTGGTGGTGACCCCGCTCTACTCGGGCATGCCGGTCCAGGCGGTCGTGGCGCTCATCGTGCCGGCGCTCCTGCCCTTCAACTTGATCAAGATCGCCATCAACTGCGTGCTCGCCTATCTGGTGTACAAGCCCGTCTCCAAGGCGCTGGGCAACTAGTGGCTTCTAGTTCGGCCGGAACGCCCGTCGCAAGCCTGTCGCACGTCACCCTCGAGTACGAGGGCGGCGTGCGTGCGCTCGACGACGTGAGCCTGGACATCGCCCGCGGCGAGCGCGTGTGCGTGGTGGGGGCCAACGGCTCGGGCAAGTCGACCCTCGCAAGCGTGATCTGCGGCCTTCTCGCCCCCGACGAGGGGGACGTCACCCTGGTTGGGCAGCGCGTCCTGGCGGGTGGCAGGGTGGACTTTGCCGCGTATGCCAAGGCACGCAGGAGCCTTGGCCTGGTGTTCCAGAACCCCGACGACCAGATCGTGACCTCCGTTGTTGAGGAGGACGTGGCCTTTGGGCCCGAGAACCTCCAGGTGGCACCCGACGAGATAGGCCGGCGCGTCACCCGCGAGCTGCACCGCGTGGCCCTGGAGGGCTATGCGAAGGCGGACCCCACCAGGCTCTCGGGCGGCCAGCGCCAGAGGGTCGCGATTGCCGGAGCGCTGGCGATGGAGCCAGAGGTCCTTGTGCTGGACGAGCCGGGCGCGCTCCTCGACGTGCGCGGCAGGCGCTCGATCATGCGCGTGATGGGACGGCTCTCCCAGGCGGGGACCACCATCGTGCACGTGACACACTTTATGGACGAGGCCCTTGAGGCCGACCGGGTCATCGTGATGGAGCACGGCCACGTGGCCCTGGAGGGCACCCCACGCGAGGTCTTCTCCCGCGGCGAGCTGCTCACGTCACTCAAGCTGAGCGAGCCCTTCTGCTCGCGGCTTGCCATGCGGCTGTCGCAGCTTGGGCTGGGAGTCTCGTGGACCTGTGACTCGAGCGAGCTGCTTGACCAGGTCGCCTCCCTTCTGGGGACGGGCAGCGACGGAGGAGAGACGTCCGCGGCCAAGGCGGCGGGCGATGCCGACGGGATGGGCCGAGGGGACGGCGGCAGCGCCCCTCTCGCCATCGAGGCATCGCACGTGCGCTACTCGTATCGCAGCACCGACGCGCGAGAGGACAGCTCCCCCGCCCTCGACGACGTGTCGCTGGGCGTCCCCGAGGGGACCTCGTGCGCGATCGTAGGCCAGACGGGGTCGGGCAAGTCGACGCTGCTCCGCCTGCTCTGCGCCCTAGAGGCGCCTGACTCCGGGAGCGTTGTGGTGCACGGCATCGACACCTCTCGCAGGCGAGACAGGCGCAGGCTCCACGGCCGCGTAGGCTACGTGATGCAGCGTCCCGAGCGGCAGCTGTTTGCCGAGACCGTACTAGAGGATGTTGCCTACGGCCCATCCAACCTGGGCCTCTCGCGCCAGGAGGCGGAGGCGCGCGCACGCGAGGCGCTGGCCCTAGTGGGGCTGGACGACCGGGAGGGCCTCTCCCCCTTTGAGCTGAGCGGGGGACAACAGCGCATGTGCGCCATCGCCGGCGTGCTTGCCATGCGGCCAAGGACCATCGTGCTCGACGAGCCAACCGCAGGCCTGGACCCGCTGGGTCGAGAGGAGCTTCACGCCATACTCCGTCGCGTGCACGGGGGTGGCGTTACGGTGGTCGAGGTCACGCACTCCATGGACGACGCCGCCCTGTGCGAGCGCGTCGTGGTCCTGGATCGCTCGCACGTGGTTGGCCAGGGAACCCCGCGCCAGGTGTTCGCCGCAGGGAACGAGGCGGCTCTCGAGTCGGCGGGACTGGGCATCCCCCGGGCGCTCGCGTGGGCCCGCGAACTCGCCCGCAGGGGCGTCACGGGCCTGGGCGAGCCCCTCTCCCTGGAGGCCCTGGCCCAGGCGATAGCGCGGCATGCCGACGAGGCCTCCAACGGCGGGAGGTCGATCTAGCATGGCCATGCGCATCTCGATGGGACAATACCTCCCCGGCAACTCGGCCGTGCACCGCCTGGACCCTCGCGCCAAGACCATCGCCGCCCTGGCGACCATGGTGAGCGTGTTCTTCATCACCTCTCCCCAGGGGCTCGTCCTTGGATTCGCATTTACCCTGGTGGTGACGGCGCTCGCACGCGTCCCGGCAGGCAAGCTGGTGGAGTCGATACGTCCCCTGCTTGCGATGCTGGGACTCATCGCCGTGATCGACCTCCTGGTAATCCACGAGGGGACCGTCCTCGCCGCCCTGGGACCCATCGCAATCACGACTGGCGGCGTGCGCGTGGCGGTGCTCTACTCTCTCCGGCTCGTGGTGGCGGTCGTTGCGGGCGCGCTCCTGCTGCTCACCACCACCCCCATGCAGCTCACGGACGCCTTCGACTCGTTCCTGGCGCCCCTCTCGCGCATCGGCCTCCCCGGCCACGAGCTGGCCATGGTCTTCTCGCTCATGCTGCGCTTCATCCCCACGCTGGCGGACGAGGCGCAGTCCATCGTGGACGCGCAGACCTCGCGTGGCGGCGCCATGGCCGAGGGCTCGGTCGCAAGGAGGGTCCGCTCGGTGGTGCCCGTGCTGGTCGCGCTCCTGGCAAGCTCGATGAGGCACGCCAACGGTCTCTCGCGCGCCCTCGACGCCCGCTGCTACGAGGGTGGGGCCGCACGCACCCACTGGCACCCCATGCGCATGCGCGCCGCCGACTGGGCGACACTGGCTGTAACCTGCGCCTACGTCGCCGGGGTGGTGCTGCTGTAGGCCGACGCCCCGTAGCCCGTGGCGGGTCGTCGAAGCCGATGCGATCCGCCACGGCACAGCGCACACGCCCCTCTCGCCCGCCCCGATTCCCTATGACCGACGAGAATCGCAACAACGCTGGCCGGCGCCCCTCTCCCCCGACACGCGGGCACGCTCCCGCCCTCCACATGAACTTTTGCGCCCCAGGCGGCCTGGTCCCTACCTGCGCAGCTATCATGGGGTGTGCATTTGTGGAAAACTCTCGGACGGAAGGTAGAGCCCCATGGTCTCCCGCGTTTACGTAGAGAAGAAGCCCGGGTTCGACGTCGAGGCGCGGCAGCTGTGCCGCGAGCTCCAGGTCATCCTCGGCATCAAGAACCTCACCGGACTGCGCCTGGTCAACCGCTACGACGTCGAGGGGATCTCGAAGGCCCTCTTTGAGCAGTGCATCCCCACGGTGTTCAGCGAGCCCCAGACCGACAAGGCGACCACGCGCCGCCCCGCCGCCGGCAAGACCACCAAGGTGTTTGCCGTCGAGTTCCTCCCCGGCCAGTTTGACATGAGGGCCAACTCGGCGAGCGAGTGCATCCAGCTCATCAGCCAGGGCGAGCGTCCCACCGTCGCGTCCGCCAAGCTGTACTACCTCAAGGGCGCCAACCTCACCGACGAGGACGTCGAGGCCATCAAGCACTACGTGATCAACCCGGTCGAGGCGCGCGAGGCGTCCCTTGCCACCCGCAAGACCCTCAAGGTCAACTACCCCAAGCCGCCCATGGTCGAGACCCTGGAGGGCTTCCGCTCCTACACCAAGGCCCAGCTGGGCAAGTTCATCGAGGAGCGCGGCCTGGCCATGGACCTGGCCGACATCGAGTTCTGCCAAACGTACTTCAAGGGCGAGAGGCGCGACCCCACGATCACCGAGATCAAGATGATTGACACCTACTGGTCGGACCACTGCCGCCACACCACCTTTGGCACGCAGCTAGAGAACGTGAAGATCGACGACTCCGTGGTGCGCGCTGCCTTTGACCGCTACCTGGAGGTCCGTCGCGAGCTCGACCGCAAGAAGCCCGTCACCCTCATGGACATGGGCACCATCGGTGCCAAGTACCTCAAGGCGAAGGGCGTCCTCAAGAACCTGGACGAGTCCGAGGAGATCAACGCCTGCACCGTGAAGGTCAAGGTGGACGTGGACGGCGAGGACCAGGACTGGCTCTTCCTCTTCAAGAACGAGACCCACAACCACCCCACCGAGATTGAGCCCTTTGGCGGCGCGGCAACTTGCATTGGCGGCGCAATCCGCGACCCGCTGTCCGGGCGCTCCTACGTGTACCAGGCCATGCGCGTGACCGGCGCGGGCGACCCGCTGGTCCCTGTGAGCAAGACGCTCAAGGGCAAGCTGCCCCAGCGCAAGCTCGTGACCACGGCGGCAAACGGCTACTCCAGCTATGGCAACCAGATTGGCCTTGCCACCGGCCAGGTCAACGAGCTCTATCACCCCGGCTACGTGGCCAAGCGCATGGAGATCGGCGCCGTTGTGGGTGCGACTCCCGCGAGCCACGTGCGCCGCGAGACCCCCGCGCCGGGCGACAAGATTGTGCTTCTCGGCGGTCGTACCGGTCGCGACGGCATCGGCGGTGCCACGGGCTCGTCCAAGGCGCATAACGTGGAGTCCCTGGAGAAGGACGGCGCCGAGGTCCAGAAGGGCAACGCCCCCGAGGAGCGCAAGCTCCAGAGGCTGTTCCGCCGCGAGGACGCCTGCCGCCTGATCAAGCGCTGCAACGACTTTGGCGCGGGCGGCGTCTCGGTCGCCATCGGCGAGCTTGCGGACGGCCTGTTCATCGACCTCAACAAGGTCCCCAAGAAGTACGAGGGCCTGGACGGCACCGAGCTCGCCATCAGCGAGTCGCAGGAGCGCATGGCCGTGGCCCTTGCCCCCGAGGACGTGGACGAGTTCCTGCGCTACGCCCACGAGGAGAACCTCGAGGCCACCGTCGTCGCACGCGTGACCGAGGAGCCCCGCCTCAAGATGGTATGGGACGGCGAGACGGTCGTGGACGTGAGCCGCGAGTTCCTCTCGTCCAACGGCGCGCCCAAGCACCAGGACGTGCACGTGGAGGCACAGGGCAGCTACGCCCCCAGCTGGGAGGGCGACACCCTGGCCGAGCGCATGGAGTCCCTGCTCACCGACGAGAACGTGGCGAGCAACAAGGGTCTCTCCGAGCGCTTTGACTCCACCATCGGCGCGGCTACCGTGCTCATGCCCTTTGGCGGCAAGACGCAGCTCACGCCCAGCGAGGCCATGGTCGCCAAGCTCCCCGTGGATGGCGAGACCACCACGGTCTCGGGCATGGCATGGGGCTTCAACCCCTACCTGATGAGCGCCAACCAGTACACCGGCGCGTACCTCTCCGTCGTTGAGTCGGTGTCCAAGCTGGTCGCCGCCGGCATCAGGCACCAGGATGCCTACCTCACCTTCCAGGAGTACTTTGAGAAGCTGCGCCAGGAGCCCGAGCGCTGGGGCAAGCCCGTCGCGGCGGTGCTGGGCGCACTCATGGCCCAACTCGACCTGGGAATTGGCTCCATCGGCGGCAAGGACTCCATGTCCGGCTCGTTCGAGGACCTGGACGTCCCCCCCACGCTCGTGAGCTTTGCCACGGGCCTTGGCAAGGTGAACCGCATCCAGAGCCCCGAGTTCAAGACCACAAACGGCAAGCTCGTCCTGGTGGAGCCCACCTACCGCGAGGACGGCGTGACCCCCGACCCCAAGTCGCTCCTTGCCGTGTACGACTTTGTGCAGGAGGCAATTGGCTACGGAGACGCGCTGAGCGTGGCGACCCCGGGCTACGGCTGCCTGGCCGAGACGCTCTTCAAGATGGCCGTGGGCAACCAGATCGGCTTTGGCCTTGCGGACGGCTTCACGGCGGACGACCTGTTTGCGTACCGCTACGGCAGCTTCGTGCTCGAGGTGAGCGACAGCACCTACGTGCCCGGCGACACCAAGGGCTTCTCCGTGCGCGTGCTTGGCGGCACCAGCCCCGAGTACAAGATGTGGGTCGAGGGCCAGGAGATTGACCTTGCGCCGCTCCAGGAGGCCTGGGAGGCCAAGATGGAGCCGGTGTTCCCGTACCGCGAGGCGGGCGAGACGGTCAAGGCCCTTGGCTTCGACGTCGCCGAGCATGGCGTCTCGCGCAAGGCTCCCGCCGTCGGCGTGGCGCGCCCGCACGTGGTCATCCCCGTGTTCCCCGGCAACAACTGCGAGTACGACAGCGCCCACGCCTTCGAGCGCGCAGGCGCCGACGTCACCACGCTGGTGATCAACAACCTCACGCCGTCCGCGGTCGCCGAGAGCACCCAGGCGCTGGTGCGCGAGATCGAGCGCTCCCAGATCGTGATGATCCCCGGCGGCTTCTCCGGCGGCGACGAGCCCGATGGCTCCGCCAAGTTCATCACGGCCTTCTTCCGCGCGCCCGAGGTCACCGAGGCGGTCCGCGACCTGCTCCAGGCTCGCGATGGCCTCATGCTGGGCATCTGCAACGGCTTCCAGGCGCTGGTGAAGCTGGGCCTGGTCCCCTATGGCGACATCAGGCCCATGGACGACGGGTGCCCCACCCTCACGTTCAACACCATCGGTCGTCACCAGAGCCGCCTGGTGCACACCCGCGTGGCCTCGAACCTCTCCCCCTGGCTGTCCAAGTGCAACGTGGGAGACGTGCACACCATCGCCATCAGCCACGGCGAGGGCCGCTTCGTCGCCAACGACGACGTGCTGGCGCAGATGGAGGCAGCGGGCCAGATCGCGACCCAGTACGTGGACGAAAACGGCGTCCCTGGCATGGGGCTCGACGTGAACCCCAACGGCTCGGTACTTGCCATCGAGGGCATCACCAGCCCGGATGGCCGCGTCTTTGGCAAGATGGGCCACACGGAGCGCTACACCGCCGGCACATTCCAGAACGTGCCCGGCAACCTGTACCAGCCGCTGTTCGAGGGCGGCGTGGCCTACTTCACGGAGTAGAGACAACGCAATCGTGATGTGGAGGGCCGGTCGCCGATGGGTGGCCGGCCCTCTTTGCTGGCGCGGGGCAGAGGCTGGACCCCGTGAGGGGCGCGGCGGAGTATGGTGCCCACCGCTGCTAGAAAGCGCGCCCCGTGTGTACGCATGGGACGAGGTTTCTGACGCGGGCCAGCCTCACTGGCGCGCCCCCCCTGGTAGCGAGGCATCGGAACCCCAAGCCCGTCAGAAAGTCCCTCCCGTGTGTACACACGCTGTGGGGTTGTAGACACAGAGACCCCTCCAGACCCCCTTGACGCCAGATAGTTCGCCCCGTGTGTACGCATGGGGCGAGGTTTCTGACACGGGCCCGTCTCGCTGGCACGTTTCCCCTGGGCACAGGACATCAGGACCCCCAAGCCCGTCAGAAAGTCCCTCCCATGTGTACACACCGAGCGAGATTTCCGGTAGGGGACCATGCGGTTCCGGAACCCGGGACAGTGGGGCGCGCGTAATCGTAAGCCACCCGCTGTGGGAGCCGAAGGACCGACACCCCGATCAAGCGGTTTGCCTTCACGCAGCGCCCCTCGTCCCCCGCGCCCCAATCCCTATTTCACGGGCTCTCCGACAGACGCCGCCCATCGGCCAAGCGAACTGCAGGCCCCAGCGTCAACGCAGGGAAGAAGGCCCTCAGTGTCAGAGAAGGGGAGAGATCTCACGGACAAGCCCCCTGTGGATCGTGGCCGCTCCCCTTCTTTGAGTTCTTCGGAATTGCGTGGAATTGGTATCAAGAATCGAACCATGGCAACGAATGACCGATATGAGCGGCTTGCCCGATAGGCTTCCATCCGGAGACAAGACCAATCTCGGCACGTCCGCAGGTAGGGGATTCAATCTTGAATCCAGGCAATGACGGATGGCGACGGAGACCTGATATGAGTGCTCACATCGGGAGTTTGCTGCCACGGGTCGGAGGGGCGGACTCCCCGCTTCCCTTCCAGCTGGGAAAACGTCCGACAGGCACGATTCTCGAAGCGTGTCCCCTCTCGAGAAAGCACTCACGCCGGGCGTTGGTTGCCATCGGGGCACCGCGGACGAGGCTACTGGCAGCAACTCGCTCGCGCGAGCGTCTTCGCGTCGCCCCAGCCTCGTGCCAGCGACCTCCTTCGCATTCCTCGTACACGTGTTCCCTATGTCTTCCCCTGCGGGTAGAATCGTGGTGGTGCGAAAGTTGGACCCTGGGGAGGTGGCATGGCGGAGGACTTTGGAAAGGTCAGCATCGACGAGTTGGTCGACAAGATCATGAGGAAGCTCGAGGAGGCGGGCGGCTCGTCTCACCTGTCTTCGCACACCTACTCCGACCAGCCGATCCTGAGGAAGGGGTCGGACTGGGCAAGGGACCGGGAGCACCCCGATGGACGCGTTGAGCGAGATGGCAAGTCCATCTCTGCTGGCAAAGCCCAGACGACAGAGCCCGACGGCAGTCACGCCCACTCATCTCGCCCGTCCCGCGCCTCTCGGATGCAGGGCCAAACCTCCACCGACGCACGGAAGTCGCGCGCAACGAGCAAATGGCACGCGCTCGCGGACGACTGGCTTGGTGACTACCAACCCGCCGGAGACTTCGACGACGACCTGTGGGGTCGCCCCCTGGGATCCGGCACCGGCCTGATGGCAAAGGTTGTGCCGGAGGTCAAGCTGCCACCCACGCTGCAGCGCCTCCGCGAGCTCGAGGGCTCGCGCGGGGAGGACGGAAGGCCCCTGCGTGGCGGCCCTCTCTTTGTTGCGCAGGCACGTCTCGCCAGCGACTTTGTGGACGACTGTCCCTACCAGGGGACGCTCCCCTACCGCTACCTTCCCACCTATCAGGTTGTGAGCGACCGCGAGCTTCGTGGCTACTTCACCTGGCGCGCCTCGTGGAGGGAGGGCAAGGCCACAGATGCACCGGCGACCTTTGCGATGCTTTTGTCCTACGAGCTGATCAACGGAGTGGGATGCGAGCCGGGCGAGCCGGTGGTCAGCGAGCTCCGACGCCTGCGCGAGGCCTGCCGCGCGATGGATCTTGCAGGGAGGGGCCCAAGCGTCACGCTGGACGTGAGCCACTTGATCCGCGACTACGTGGTGGTCCACCGCCTGGACCCGCGGCTCGCGACCACAGAGGAGGAGCGCCGCTTTGGCCATGCCGTCCGCGTGCTGCGCGATGCCGAGGGCTCGGTGCTGTGCCGGGCCGCGGTACACGACCACAAGCCGGAGGACGCCCCCGCCATGCCATCGGACGAGATCCTGTGGGCGGCGATGGGCGCTCTCTCAAGCTACAGCCCCGAGCGCTCGCCGTTCCTGCGCGCCCACGCGGAGCAGGCGGCACACGTGGGCGCGGGCGTATTTGCCCAGATGTCGCTGCATTGCGGCAGGCGTCGCAAGGTGTGCTTTGTCGACGGGCTCCTGGGGTTCTCCAACACGCACCCCTACGTGCCGTTTGTGGGCGTTCCCCTGGAGCAGCCGCCGACTCTGGAGGGAAGCGGCGATATCCGCCTGACCGACGCCGACCTCGTCACCTTTCGCTTTGGCCGCTGGTGCATACGGCGCGCCTACGAGCGCCAGGGAAAGAGCCGCGACCTTGGCAGGATCATCCACGCCATCGACTGCGCCATGCGCGAGGAGTGGGAGTTTGGGAGACCCCTCAAGCCCCGGCCCGTTCCCGGCTACCTCCAGAAGATGATTGACAGGGAGGTCCGGTCGGAGCACGAGCGCGAGCAGGAGGAGGAACGTCACCGCTTCACCGTGGACCTCTCGAAGCTGGGGGGCATCCGCAGTGCCGCAGCAACGACGCGAGAGGCACTGCTGGTGGACGAGGAGCGCGAGGGTTACGTCCCCGGGGCGGAGGCCACCGAGGACTGGACGCAGCCCGTCTCGACTGCGTCCGCGACGGGAGGCGACCCCACCCCGTCACAGGCGGAGGCGCAGGCAGGCGAGAGGGACGCGCCCCCCGTGGTGGCAACCGTCTCACCAGGGCAGCCAGCCCCCGTGTCCCCGCAACCCACCACCGGCGCGGAAGCCGCGGGCGCTGCCGGGGAGACGGCACCGTACGGGCTCGACCCCCTGGAGCTCGCGCTGGTGCGCGCCCTCCTGGCACACGAGCCGGCACCGCCGACGCCGCCCGGCTCCCCCAGCGTGGAGATGCTGGTTGACTCCGCCAACGAGAAGCTGTTTGACCTGGAGGGCGACACCGTCCTGGAGTTTGGCGACGACGGCCCCCACGTGATCGAGGACTACGAGGAAGACCTGAGAGGAACCCTGGAGCAATGACGCAGCAAGCAAACGCATCGGCGGCCGGCGGACAGGCGGGGCAGCCCCCACGCGTCCCCAAGCGCATCGCCGCGGTCATCATCAACTCCCTGAAGGGCGGCGTCGTGCCGCGCGTAGGCCTCCCATACATCACGGTGGGGCGCGAGCGCGAGATCCAGGCGCTTCTCCACGACCTCGACCTGGTGGCCGACGGCGGGGCGAGCTTTCGCTTCTTGGTGGGGCGCTACGGCAGCGGCAAGAGCTTTTTGCTGCAGACCATCCGCAACCACGCCATGGGCAGCGGCTTTGTGGTGTGCGACGCCGACCTGAGCCCCGAGAGGCGCCTTCAGGGTGGCAACGGCCAGGGCCTGGCAACCTACCGAGAGCTCGTGCGCAACATGAGCACGCGGACCCGTCCCGAGGGAGGCGCCCTCAACCTGGTGCTTGACCGCTGGGTGTCGAACATGCAGGCCCAGGTGACCCTGGAGAGGGGCCTTCAGCCACAGGACCCGGGCTTCTCCGATGCCATGGACGCCGCCATAGTCCAGACCATGCGCTCTCTGCAGGAGCTGGTGCACGGCTACGACTTTGCCCGTCTCCTCACCATGTATTGGCACGCGCACGTTGAGGGCGACGACGACACCAAGGCCAAGGTCACCAAGTGGTTTCGCGGCGAGTACCGCAACAAGACCGAGGCGCGCCAGGAGCTGGGCGTGAACATCGTGATTGGCGACGACGACTGGTACGACTACCTCAAGCTCTTTGCCACCTTCCTGATGGGTGCCGGCTACAAGGGCCTGCTGGTGCTGGTGGACGAGCTGGTCAACCTGTACAAGATTCCCAACGCGGTGAGCCGCCAGTACAACTACGAGAAGATCCTGACCATGTACAACGACACGCTCCAGGGCAAGGCACACCACCTGGGCATCGTGATGGGAGGCACGCCGCAGTCCATCGAGGACCGCAGGCGCGGCCTGTACTCGTACGAGGCACTGCGCAGCCGCCTGACGCAGGGGCGCTTTGCCCAGGACGGGCTGGTGGACCTTCTGGCGCCGGTCATCCACCTGCAGCCCCTCACGCACGAGGAGCTGCTGGTGCTGGTGGAGAAGCTCGCGGACATCCACGCCGGGCTCTTTGGCTACGAGCGCACCATCACGCAGGACGAGCTGCTGGGCTTTCTCCAGGCGGAGTTCGGTCGCGTGGGCGCGGACTCCCACCTAACGCCGCGCGAGGTCATCAGGGATTTTGTGGAGATGCTCGACATCCTGTGCCAGAACCCCTCCCTCAAGGTGGGCGGCCTGCTGCAGGGCGAGCTCCTCTCGTCTCCCGTGACCACACGCGCCCAGGAGGGCGACGGCTCGGCAGGGAAGGACGACGAGTTCAGCGAGTTCCAGATCTAGGCGGCGGGCATGGACGTCTTTGACCAATACGCGCCCTTCATCCAGGACTACATCTACGACCACGACTGGCAGAGCCTGCGCGCGGTGCAGGTGGCTGCGGCGGATGCCATCTTCAACACCGACCAGAACGTGCTTCTCACCGCGTCCACGGCATCGGGCAAGACCGAGGCTGCCTTCTTCCCGATCCTCACCGAGCTGTGGGAGGACCCGCCCGCCTCGGTGGGCTGCATCTACATCGGCCCCCTCAAGGCCCTGATCAACGACCAGTTCATACGGCTGGAGGACCTGTGCGCGCAGGCGGACATCCCCGTTTGGCACTGGCACGGCGACGTGTCGCGCTCGCACAAGGCCAAGATGATGAAGCACCCGTCGGGAATTCTGCAGATCACCCCCGAGTCGCTGGAGGCCATGCTCCTGCACCGCCACAACGCCATCCCGCGCATCTTTGGCGACCTGCGCTACGTGGTGATAGACGAGGTCCACTCGCTGCTGCGGGGAGACCGCGGCGACCAGACGCTCTGCTGCATCGAGCGCATCTCGCGCCTGGCAGACGTCAACCCCAGGAGGATTGGGCTCTCGGCCACCATCGGGGAGCCCGAGGCCACGGGGGCGTACCTCTCCGCCGGAACGGGACGCGGCTGCGTGATCCCGCGGCTCGAGGCCCCCAAGGAGCGCTGGCGGCTGTCGATGGAGCACTTCTACGTGAGCGGTCCGCAGGCACCCGAGCGCGGCGAGGACGGCTTGGGCGGCGCGTCCGTCCGCGGGGGAGAGGAGCCCGACTACGAGGTCCCCGCCGCTCCCGCCGGCGACCAGGCGATTCCCGCCCGGGGCGAGGGGACGGTGGATGCCGGCGGGAAGGGTAGGGAGAACGGAGGCCACGCACCTCTCCCCTACCCGGACCAGCCGGCCCCCGAGGCGGCGAGCGACCGTGCGCCGGTATTTGCCGACCCGGGGCTTGCCTACGTGTTTGAACACACCAGGGGTCGCAAGTGCCTGGTGTTTGCCAACTCGCGCGAGGAGTGCGAGGAGGTGACCACCACGCTGCGGCAGTACTGCGAGGCGGTGGGCGAGCCGGACCGCTTCCTGATACATCACGGCAACCTCTCGGCGAGCTTTAGGCAGTCGGCCGAGGAGCTGATGCGCGACGAGGACACCAACCTGACCACCGTGACGACCTCGACCCTTGAGCTGGGGATCGACATCGGTCGTCTGGAGCGGGCCTTTCAGATAGACGCACCGTTCACGGTGAGCTCGTTTTTGCAGCGCATGGGGCGCACGGGACGGCGCGGCCAGCCCAGCGAGATGTGGTTTCTCATGCGGGAGGACGAGCCGGAGGCGCGCGCCCTGCTCCCCGAGACCATCCCATGGAAGCTGCTGCAGGGAATCGCACTGGTCCAGCTGTACCTGGAGGACCGCTGGGTGGAGCCCCCGCGCCTGAATGGCCTTCCCTACAGCCTGCTGTACCACCAGACCATGGCCACGCTCGCCTCGTCCGGCGAGCTCTCCCCCTCCGAGCTCGCACGACGCGTGCTCACGCTGACGCCATTCCACCGCGTGAGCGCCGACGACTACCGGGTGCTGCTGCGGCACCTGCTGGGCATCGACCACATCCAGCAGACCGAGTCGGGTGGACTCATCGTGGGGCTTGCGGGCGAGCGAGTGACCAACAACTTCCGCTTTTACGCGGTGTTCTCGGAGGACGAGGAGTTCACCGTGCGCAGCGAGTCTCAGGAGCTGGGAACCATCGTGCAGCCGCCCCCCGTGGGCGAGCGCATCGCAATCGCCGGCGCCGTGTGGGTGGTTGAGGAGATCGACTACAAGCGCCATCTCATCGAGTGCTCGCAGGTGAAGGGCAAGGTCCCCGCGTACTTTGGCATGTGCGCGGGCGACGTGGACACGCACGTGCTGCGCCGCATGAGGCAGGCGCTGCGCGAGGACGCAATGTATCCCTATCTGCGGAGGAACGCCCGGGCACGGCTGTCGCAGGCGCGGCACGTGGCCCGCAACGCCCACGTGACCGACCAGCCCCTGGTGTGCCTGGGCGGCACGTCGTGGTGCCTGTTCCCCTGGCTAGGCAGCTATGCCTTCCTGGCGCTGGAGCGCTTCCTCAAGATCAGGTGCGCGGCGGAGCTGGGCATAAAGGGGCTGGACTCCTCGCGCCCGTACTTCATGCAGTTCACCATGCGGGCCGACGCCCAGACGTTCTACGACGTGGTTCAGGATGAGGCGTCACGCCCCATCGACCCCATGGAGCTGGTGTATCCGGGCGAGGTGCCGCGCTTTGACAAGTACGACGAGTTCGTCCCCGACGAGCTGGTGCGAAAGGGCTTTGCCTACGGGGTGCTGGACGTGGACGGCATGCTGGAGGCCGTCCGCTCGTGGCCGGGCACGCCGGTGCGTCCGATTGGCAGCGGCCTAGGCAGGTCGCTGGGGGATGGGGACGACCTTCTCCCCTAGGGCAATGCCAAGGTGGGACAAATAGTACCCACTTTGGCATTGCCCTCAGAAACACACAGGTAAACCAGGGGAGCTAACAATCAAAATCCCTCAACACATCTTCGATAAATCAGGACCGCAGTCTGCTTTGATTTTCCAGTTCGCCCACTGTCTCGTATCGAACGTTGCCGGAGTGTCGCTTTCCTTCTCGAGGACATAATCATCTCCACTAGCCAGGTGAAGAAAAGCAACCCCCTCAACATCTCCGAACGATGCGTAGGAATAGGCAATGTGCGCAATTCCACACTCGCTACCGGAATCGTCAGCCATTTCGTAGATATTCGGATCTGAGGTCTTTTCCATTGTTCCGCTAATTGTGTTGTCGCTAAGAGCTAACTGCCAATCGACTTCGTCGCCAGCCCCAGGAAAAATAGCAAGAGACGCATAGTCAGGTTCATCTTGCTGGTACGTCCCCTCAAGTTTGAACCCAACCCTGCTTCCGTCAGTAAAAGACCTGGCTTTGTCCTGCGTTCTTGACAAGAGCACCCCGAGGATGACGCATGCAATGGCGAGCGTCGTGACGAGAATGTCCTTACCATGAAGCTTCAACCATCGCATCGAGGATCAACCTACCTCACTCGGATTGTCCTAAATGTATGGGAGTAATACATTGGAGTAGAGCGCCCACGGTAATTTAAAAGCAGACCACCGGTCGTGAAAGCAAGAGCCGATCTCCTAGTTAGAATTAGCGATTTCGATGTTTCCAAGGCACACTTCCTAGCTCGAAAGTCTTCTGGGATAGCGCACATGCCCTTCTTCATTAGGAGCGGCTCGTTCAGAATAATTATGCAGAAATACGCTACTTACCCATAATCTAACTAGTGCTTTTGCTGGTATTCAGGAATCGGTAAACGATTAGCTTGCATCATTGCCCTCGGCTTCTCCCCTAGGGAGACGATGACCGGCCGTGGTCTCGGCAACCCCTCGCGGGGAGGGTGCTGAGGAAAGTCGAGTTGTGGCAATTCGCCACCGATTTCCGCTGAGAAAAGTCGAGTAGTGGCAGGGAGCGACCCTTCCGGGGCCTCCCACAACTGCAAATACCCCCATTTTCTCCGCGGTATCGGCTTTCAGATTGCCATGACTCGACTTTTCTCAGCACCCCATGCACGGGCCCACTCGCCAGCCACCACAAGCAGCGCCCCCGAGCGGCCGTCGCCCCATGTCGCGCCCCGCGGTGTACCTACGAGTTCACGAACCTCCGCGCGACGGTGCCGGCAAGCCGATGGAGCGGGGGCCTGAGGTCGCGGTCCGCCTCCACGATCGCCTCCCTCACGGGGATGTGCTGCGGGCACAGGCGCTCGCACCGGCCGCACCCCAGGCACGCGCTGGCGAACGCGGGGTGGTCGCGCAGTTCCACCGTCTGGTAGTACTGGTGGCGCCCGCGCGACTTCCCCTCCAGGTACATGCTGTTCCACGCCGAGAAGAGCGCCGGGATGTCGATCCCTGCCGGGCACGGCTGGCAGTAGCGGCACCCGGTGCACCCCACCTTGGTGGACGCGGCGATGAGCTCCCTCACGCGCGCCACGAGCTCGCGCTCCGGCTCGCCGAACTCCCCCGCACGAACCGAGCTCGCGACGCGACAGTTCTCCTCCACCATCTGCAGCGAGTTCATGCCGCTGAGGACGCAGGTGACCTGGGGCTGGTCCCACAGCCACCGCAGCGCCAGCTCCGCCGGGCCCCATCCGTGCGGGTCCTCGTCGATAAGCCGCTTGGCCGCGCGCGGGAGCCCGTCCACCAGGTTGCCGCCCCTCAGGGGCTCCATGATGATGACGGGGATGCCCCGCTCGGCGGCGGCCATCAGACCCTCCCGGCCCGCCTGGGTGTGCTCGTCCACGTAGTTGTACTGAATCTGGCAAAAGTCCCAGTCGTAGGCGTCCAGCACGCGCAGGAACATGTCGCTGCTCCCATGGAACGAGAAGCCCACGTTGCGGATCTGCCCGGCGGCGCGACGACGATCGATCCAGCCCTCGATCCCCAGCTGACACAGGCGCTCCCACGAGGCGACGTCGGTGAGCATGTGCATGAGGTAGTAGTCGATGTGGTCGGTGCGCAGGCGCGACAGCTCCTCATCCAGGTATCGGTCCGCCGCGGACGTGCTCCTCACCAGGTACTGCGGGAGCTTGGTGGCGATGTTGACCGAGTCGCGGCAGCCGTTGCGGTCGAGCACCTGCCCCAGGCACGCCTCGCTCCCGGGGTACACGTACGCGGTGTCCAGGTAGTTCACGCCCAGCTCGATGGCGCGCATGAGCTGCTCCTCGGCACGGGGCACGTCTATTCCGCTGCCCGACCTCGCAAACCGCATGCACCCAAAGCCCAGGAGCGAGATGGGGTTCCCGCTTCGGTCGGGACGATGGCCCATGCCCATGGTGACTCCCCTCTCGCGCGTCGGTCACACGCATCGGGAGAGGCCACGGGCGGACGCAGCGCACCTCTCCCCTGCGCATGGCACCCAAGTGTAGCAACGCAGTCGCAGCGGGCACGCAACGATTCCACCACGCCGTCTGGGGTACAACTACGAGAATGTGGGGAGAGGGGGAACGATGCCCAGAAGCGTGCTGATCAAGGACACCACGCGCGAGGAGCGCATGCAGATAGTGAACAAGGGACTCTCGTTCTGCGACGACTCAAGCTGCGAGAACTGCAGCGGCTGCAGCATGGGGGTGGGCTCCGTCGAGGCGATGTACCGACCCTACATCGACGGCAAGCTCGAGCTGAGCGAGGTCAACATGCTCCACGCCGCCACCCGCTACACGCTGGGCGGGGGCCACGACGTGGACCGGTCCGGAGGTGACCGGGGGTAGGGCCAACGGGATCGGTTGGAGGAGAGGAACGCGGCCCCTCTCCCCCGGCCCATCCCGCTGGCCGTAGGCTACTCTCCCTTGGCACCGCCCTCGGAGAGGAGCTGCGCCTTGTACTCGGCCAGCTTGTCGCGCTGGTCCTGCGGCAGCTCGGGATAGCGCGGGTCAATCTGGCGTAGGACGTCCACGATCGCCTCGCTCACGAGCCAGCGAGCGAACCACTTCTTGTCGGCGGGAATCACGAACCACGGGGCGTGCTTGGTCGCCGTGCCGTTGATGGCGTCCTCGTAGGCTCGCATGTAGCTGGGCCACAACTTGCGCTCCGCAATGTCGCTGCCGGAGAACTTCCAATTCTTGGATTGATCGTCTATGCGCTCGAGAAAGCGCTGTCGCTGCTGCTCAGGACTCACGTTGAGGAAGATCTTGAGCACCCGGTAGCCGTTCTCGTACAGGTACTCCTCGAAGTCGCGGATTTGGCGGTAGCGCTTGCCAAAGAACTGCTGCTCCGAGTCGTTGGTACAGCGCTCCGGCATCTTGTAGCCCCTCCACAGCCCGTGCACACGCACCACCAGCACGTCCTCGTAGTACGAGCGGTTGAACAGGGCGATCTCGCCCCTGCGTGGGAGGTGCGTGACGGCGCGCCACAGGTAGTCGTGCGAGAGCTCCTCCGCGCTGGGCTGCTTAAAGCTGTGGACCGAGACCCCCTGCGGGTTGATCCCGCTCATCACGTGCTTGATCGTGGAGTCCTTGCCGGCGGCGTCCATCGCCTGGAGCAGAACCACCAGGCCCTCCCTGCCCTCGGCATAGAGGCGGTCCTGGAGCTGAGCCATGAGCACCGCGTTGTCGGCCGTGCGCTCCTCGTAGTCAAAGCGCTCGCCCTTCTTCACGTCGGGGCTGGTGGGTGTCTTCAAGATGTCAAAGCGCCCGTCGCCGTCAAACCTGCAGTCGCAGAGGTCAATCGCCATGGTTCCCCCAATCCTGGAGCGGCGGACCCACCACCATGGCACGCCCGTCGGCCGCTACCCTCCTCTGTACCCAATGTCGTGGGCGGAGGCGCAGGCGGGAGATGCAAGCGAGAGGTGCCTGGACACTCGCTAGGACCAGCGATTCGAGTTGGTTCAACGCTCCCCTCGCCCGTCGGATAACGCCATTCACGCGACGACCTTCACCGAGAAGGGCGACAGAGAAGGGAGCGGCTTGATGGGGTCTCTCGTCTTGAAGGAAATGGTGCCCCATGCTCCCGTTGCCCACGGGGTAACGTCACCCGCAGGGCAGCTTCGTCGAAAAGAGCGGCAGAGAAGCTCTTGACAGGTCGGGGTGGATAACGGCACAGAAGAACCTTCAGGGAAGCCCGCGTTCTGGCGGTTGGATGCCACACCCTCGTCACGTCACTCGATAATCCTCGCCATGGCATTCTCGCCCGGCTCCTCAACGATGGGCGCTCCGACCCCCCCGCCGCTATGGTACGCAGCGTCAGCCGCGCCCCACCGTCACAGCGAGCGGCCCCACCCCGAGCCAATTCGGGATGGGGCCCTCGCCCTCGATGCCTCGGTCGTCTCCACTGTCAGCGCTTCCGCCTGACGCAGGGACGCCATCCGATGTAACCCACAGGTCAGCAGCCAGCGGATGGGGCCATCACCAACTCCCCGTCACGTCACTTGGAGTAGTCGTAGAAGCCCTTGCCGGCGTTCACGCCCGTCTCGCCCTTGTCGATCTTCTCCTTGAGCAGCGTCGTGATCCTGTTCTGAACCGTGCCCTCCTGCTTTGCGCGAGGATCCATGATCCCGATGTTGTAGGCGGTGGTGAGACCAACGATGTCCAGGATCCGGAACGGTCCCGCCGGCGCACCGGTGCCCAGCTTCCAGGCAAGGTCGATGTCCTCCGGGCTGCCCACGCCGCCGGCCCACAGCCCCTCGGCGGCGGAGAGGAACGGCACCAGCATGCTGTTGAGAAGGTAACCCGGCTGCTCGCGAAGTACCTTGAGCGGGACCATCCTGATCGAGGAGGTAAAGGCAACCACCAGGTCAAAGCTCTCCTTCGAGGTACCCTCGTGCCCCATGACCTCCCCGGACGGGTTCTTCCAGATCTCGTTCGCAAAGTGGAGGGCCAGGTACCTGTCAGGCCTTCCGGTTGCCTCGGCAAACTGGCTGGGCAGCAGCGTCGAGCTGTTGGTGGCGACGACGGTGCGCTCGGGCAGGTGCTTTGCCAGCTCGGTGTAGAACGCGGTCTTCTGCGCCGGGTCCTCCGCAACCGCCTCAATCACCAGGTCGGCGTCGCCAAACGCCTCGTCCCAGTCGGTCGTGAGGCGCAGGCTGCCATAGGCCCTCTCCACGTCCGCCTTGAGCTCCTCGCACCGCTCCGGCGTGACCTCCTCGGGCGCGCACAGCCCATAGGCGTAGGCCGAGGGATCGGTCTTCATGGCCTCGAGGGTGTCCAGGTAGATCTTGCGAAGGCGGTCGATCTTGGGCTGGCAGCGCTCGATGGACCCCTGGGAGCGCAACCAGATCGTCACGTCGTATCCGCGGTAGGCGGTCTGGAACGCAATCTGGCTCCCCAAGACCCCTCCGCCGGCAACCGTCACCCTCTTGACGTCCTTGATGTCCATGGGCGACTCCCTTCTCGATTTCCCACCCAAAGGCGGGCTCGCCGCTCACCCCACGGGGCCACGGCATCCTATGTTGTCTGGCGTCTACCCATCGGAGAGAATATTGTTACATGTTATATAGCAGTTTCGGCGGGCGGACGCCCCGACAACCGCCACCGTCGGTCAAGCGCCAGTTCCGCATCCATCGAGCGAGAGGAGCGGCGGCCTCTCCCACAACATCCCCCTCATGGCAGAACACCACACACGCCCGCCACACACGCTGAACGTATACTTTTGTGGTTGCGCCGCACGTGTCGCAGCAACCCTCGCGACATGCGTCGGCGACCAAAGAGACACAGGAGGGCCGCGCACCACGCAAGCCCCACACCCCTCACGAGAGGAGACCCATGAGCGAAGCCAAGGATCCCAAGGACACCTGCGTCCTGGTAACCGGCGGCGCCGGCTTCATCGGCAGCCACACGGTGGTCGAGCTGCTCCAGAACGGCTACAAGGCGGTCATCGCGGACGACCTGAGCAACGCGAGCGAGAAGGTCATCGACCGCATCAAGACGATCGTGGGCGACGAGGCGGCCAAGAACCTCTCCTTCTACAAGGTCGACGTGAACGACCGCACCGCCCTCAACGCCATCTTCGACGAGAACCCCATCGACCGCGTGATCCACTTCGCAGGCTTCAAGGCGGTTGGCGAGAGCGTCCACAAGCCCATCGAGTACTACAGCAACAACCTGGGCAACACCCTGACCCTGGTGGACGTGATGCGCAACCACGGGTGCAAGGACATCATCTTCAGCAGCTCCGCCACCGTGTACGGCAACCCCGACAGCCTGCCCCTCACGGAGGAGAGCCCCAAGAAGCCCGCGACCAACCCCTACGGCTGGACCAAGTGGATGATCGAGCAGATCCTGACCGACCTCCACACCGCCGACCCCGAGTGGAACGTCGTGCTGCTGCGCTACTTCAACCCCATCGGCGCCCACCCCTCGGGACTCATGGGCGAGGACCCCAAGGGCATCCCCAACAACCTGCTTCCCTACGTGGCACAGGTGGCCGTGGGCAAGCGCGAGTGCGTCCACGTGTTTGGCAACGACTACGACACGCCCGACGGGACCGGCGTGCGCGACTACATCCACGTTTGCGACCTGGGCACCGGTCACGTCGCGGCACTCAACTGGATGAACGGCCGCACCGGCGTCGAGATCTTCAACCTGGGCACCGGCAAGGGGACCTCGGTCCTGCAGATCATCAAGGCCTTCTCCAAGGCCTGCGGCAAGGAACTCCCCTACCAGATCGACCCGCGCCGCCCAGGCGACGTGGACGCCAACTACGCCGACTGCTCCAAGGCCAAGCGCGAGATGGGATGGGAGGCCAAGTACACGATCGACGACATGTGCCGCGACTCGTGGAACTGGCAGTCAAAGAACCCCGATGGCTACGGAGAGTAGCGTGGCATCCCAGTCGCAGGGCGCCTTCGTGGCATACCTGACGCGTGTCAGGCCCCTGGTCGAGGGTTACCTGCGCGAGATTGCCCCGCACGCCACATCTGCCTCGGGTGCAGACAACCTCGAGCGCTACCTGTACGGTCCGCTATGGGACTTCACGCGGGGCGGGGGCAAGCGCACCCGCCCGGCGCTCTGCTTGCTGGGGGCCGAGGCCGTGGGCGGCAACGCGCGTGACGCGCTGCCCGCCGCCGCGGCAATCGAGACGTTCCAGAGCGCCGCGCTGATCCACGACGACATCGCCGACGAGGGCGAGCTGCGCCGCGGCAAGCCATGCACCTATCGCACGGAGGGCGTGGGCGTTGCCATCAACGTGGGCGACCTGGGGATCGTGAACACGTTCCGCCTCCTCCTGGACGCCCCCGACCTGTCCGACCGGGTCAGGCTCCGCCTTGCCCGCGAGCTCGCGAACATGGAGCTGCGCACCGTTGAGGGGCAGGCGCTGGACCTGGGATGGGCCCGCGACAACCGCTGGGACGTGGGTGTGGACGACTACCTGTACATGGCGTCCCACAAGACGGCGTACTACTCCGGCGCCGTTCCCCTGGTCATGGGGGCCATCTGCGGAGGCGGCACCGACGCCCAGGTGGAGGGCCTACGCTCGTTTGGCATGGACTGCGGCCTGGCCTTCCAGATTCAGGACGACCTCCTCAACCTGGTGGGTGACGCCAAGGCGCAGGGCAAGGACTTCCGCACCGACATCACGGAAGGCAAGCGCACCCTCGTGGCAGTCTGGTCCCTGGCCTACCTAAAGGGGTCGGAGCACGACGAGCTCCTCTCCCTCCTCTCGGGCGAGACGACCGACCCCGCCAAGCTCGCACGTGCCGTCGAGCTGATGGAGCGCGCCGGCGGGGTGGCGCACGCCCGCGAGTACGCACGCACGCTCGTTCGCACCGCAAAGTCGCATCTGTCGAACGTGGACGTCTTGGACGAGGCGCGCGCGACGCTCCTCTCTATGGCAGACTTTTTTGTGGAGCGCCTGGACTAGGCGCCGCTTGAGTAGGAGTTGCTTATGGAACCAATCACCGTTGGCGCGCAGGGCGCCGCAGTCGAGGACATCCAGGGGCGCCTTGCCTCGCTGGACTACGAGATCGACGAGAAGGAGATCGCCTCGCAGGACTTTGGCTCAACGACGGCGAGCGCCGTGGCAAAGTTCCGCCTGGACCACCGCCTGCCGCTGGGAACCGAGGTCGACTCGGCGACCTGGTCCGAGCTTGTGGACGAGACCTACCACATGGGCGACAGGACCCTGTACCTGCGCCTTCCCAACTACCATGGCGCCGATGTGAGGCAGCTGCAGGAATGCCTCAACATCCTGGGCTTCTCGTGTGGCGAGGCGGACGGCTACTTTGGCGCCTACACCGAGGCCGCCGTTGCCCAGTTCCAAGAGAGCCAGGGCATGCTCGCGGACGGCATGGCGTTTGACGACACCTTCGACGCGATCGAGCGCCTTCGCCACGTGTGGGCGGGCAAGCCCGCTGCGGGCCCGCACCCCACGGGCGGCATGGGCTTCGCACGCGCGGCGGGCGTGCTGGAGGTGACCCCGCTCTCCATCACGGCGGAGGACCCCATCAGCCGCAACGTCGCCGGCCGCATCTGGAACCTCGCATGCGCCACCACGGAGAAGAGCGGGCTCGAGCTGATCGAGCACGCCTCCGACGCCTCGGAGGGCACCACCTGCGTGCTCGTCCTGGCGTCCACGCCCCTGGCGGACGACAGCAAGGTCATGAACCTGGTGTGCGACGACCTGGACACGCTTCCCCAGCGCATCCGCACCACCTGCGAGGGCGCGCGCAAGGCCAAGCCTCCCGTCATCAGACTGGAGCTGCCGCTGGGCAACCACTACAACGGCACCTTCACCACGGCGGACGCGCAGACCTTCGCGGTCATGCTGCTCGACGCCATCTGCACGGCGTTCAACGACTAGCTGGCGCGCCGCATCTCTCCCCCAACCGAGCCAGAACGCACAAGGGACCCCACCCGCCTCAGGGCAGATGGGGTCCCTTTCGCACCTTCATGAGGGGGGGGGGACGGTATGGACGCGACGACGCGTCCCTCGGACGGGCGGAGCGGCCCCGGCAGCGCTCGCCGTAAACGGCCCCGAGGAGGATGGGAGCTGCCGCGGAGGAAGCACCGAGGCGCGGTCGGCTCATCGGATCCGAGTTCCATAAGGATTGACGCGCTTGGCACCACCCTAAGCGCACGAAATCTTACGAGACACGGAATCGCATAAGAATCGGCGCGCTTAGCCCCTCGCTAAACGCGCCAACCCTTACGAAGCGGCCTCGGCGCGAAATCACCCGAGGCAAGGGGAGACGAGCGATGCCTCCCGCCCCTCTCCCCTACTTTTGGGGAACGAGGTGCCAGATGTCCTCGTTGTACTGCGCGATGGTTCGGTCGGACGAGAAGGTGCCCGCCTGGGCCACGTTCACCAGCGCCTTGCGCACCCACGCCCCACGGTCCTCGTAGTCGGCGTACACGCGCTCCTTGACCTGAATGTACTCCTCCAGGTCGAGGAGGGCCATGAACCAGTCCTTGTGCGCCATGTCGTCGTGCAGGCGCCTCAGCCGCTCCTCGTTGCCCGTCGCCATGAACGCAGGGTTGGTGATGAAGTCAACCAGCAGCTTGATACCGGGCTTGTGGTAGTAGGCCTGCGGGTCGTATGCGCCCTCGGCGTACAGGCGCTCGACCTCCCTGCTGGACGTACCAAAGGTGTAGATGTTGTCCTCGCCCACCAGGTCCGCGATCTCGACGTTTGCCCCGTCGAGTGTGCAGAGGGTGACCGCGCCGTTGAGCATGAACTTCATGTTGGAGGTGCCGCTAGCCTCTTTGCTGGCGAGCGAGATCTGCTCCGAGATGTCCGCTGCGGGAATCACGCGCTCGGCGGCGCTGACGTTGTAGTTCTCGATCATGATCACCTGAAGGTAGGGCGCCACGTCGGGATCGTTGGCAATCCAGGACGAGAGGGTCAGGATCAGGTGGATGATGTCCTGCGCGATGGTGTACGCAGGTGCTGCCTTGCCGCCAAACACCACCGTGATGGGGCGTGCCGGCTTGTTGCCATTCTTGATGTCCAGGTACTTCCAGATGAGGTACAGGGCGAGCATCTGCTGGCGCTTGTACTCGTGAATGCGTTTGACCTGGACGTCGATGATGGCGTCCTCGGGTACCGTGACGCCCTGGTGGGTAAGCAGGAACTCGCGCATGCGCGCCTTTGCCTTGCCCTTGGCCTCTACCAGGCCATCGAGCACCTCATCGTCATCCACGTGCGCCATGAGCGGCGTGAGGTCCGCCGTGCGGTGCCAGTCGGTGCCGATGGTCTTGTCCACGAGGGAGGTGAGGTCGGGGTTGCAGCCCATGAGCCAGCGGCGGAAGGTGATGCCGTTGGTCTTGTTGCTGAACTTCTCGGGATACAGCTCGTAGAAGGGATGGAGCTCGGTCTCCTCCAGGATCTTGGTGTGCAAGGCTGCCACGCCATTGACGCTGAAGCCGTAGTGAATGGCCAGGTGCGCCATGTGCACGGTGCCGTCCTTGATGATTGCCACGGCGGGGTCGTCGTGCTCCTCGCGCTGCATCTGGTCGAGAAGCTCGATGATCTTGGCAATCTTGGGAGCGACCTTGGCGAGGTACTCCAGGGGCCATTTCTCCAGCGCCTCCGCCAGGATGGTGTGGTTGGTGTAGGCGACCATGTGGCGGACGATGCCCACGGCCTCCTCGAAGTCGATCCCATGCTCCTGCGTGAGGATGCGGATGAGCTCGGGGATGATCATGGTCGGATGCGTGTCGTTGATCTGCACCACCGCGTAGTCGGGAAGGTCGTGCAGGTTGCTGCCGCGCTCAACCGCCTCGCTCACGATGAGCTGGGCGGCGTTGCTCACCATGAAGTACTGCTGGTACACGCGCAGCAGGCGACCGTCCTCGTCGGAGTCGTCGGGATACAGGAACAGGGTGAGGTTCTTGGCCACCTTGGTCTTGTCAAAGTCGATGGAGTCGTCGGGCACCAGCGAGTCGTCCACGCCCTCGAGGTCGAAGAGGCGCAGGCGGTTGCGCTTGCCGTTGTGGTAGCCGGGGACGTCGATGGAGTACAGGTGGGAGACGACGGAGAAGTCGCCAAACTGCACCTCGAAGCTCTTGCCCTCGTCCTCCAGGCAGTCCTGCTCGCCCAGCCACTCATCGGGGAGCGCGGTCTGCTGGTTGTCGACGAACCGCTGGTGGAACAGGCCGTAGTGGTAGTTGAGACCCACTCCGTCACCAGGCAGCCCAAGGGTCGCCACGGAGTCCATGAAGCACGCGGCGAGACGCCCCAAGCCGCCATTACCCAGGGAGGGCTCCACCTCCTGGTCGTCCACGGCGGCGAGGTCGTGGCCAGCCTGGGCAAGCTGCTCCCTCACCTCGTCGTACAGCCCCAGGTTGATGAGGTCGTTGATCAGCAGGCGTCCGATGAGGAACTCGGCGCTCACGTAGTACAGACGCCTCTTGCCCTCCATTATGGGCAGTGTCTGGCAGTGCTCGCGCACGAGATCCTGCAGCAGCCGGCACACCTGGGCGTCACCAATCTGTGCGAGCGGCTTGCCAAAGGCGACCTGCGATCGTTCTTCAAGGTTGATCATTCGTCCTCCTGATAGGGTGATGACGGACATGGTCAAATCGGGCTTCAGCACTCCCCTACTGGGGAAGGTCCGGGCCACTCGCTCCTGGCATGCGGAAGTATGTCTGGGTCAGGGATGACAGGCGCTCCTCGAGCGAGCGCGTGATTGCGCCCTCCCGCATCCTCCAGCTCCAGTTGCCGCCCACCGTCGCGGGCGTGTTCATGCGGGCCTCGTTGCCGAGGTCGAGGAGGTCCTGCATGGTATAGATGCAGGTGTCGCTCACCGACGCGGCGATTGCCCGGTTGAGGGCGGCGGAGACGGGCTCCCCCTCCGCGCGGTGCAGGTAGGTGTCCGCCTGCTCGCGCTGCCGCGGGGTGGCGGTGTCCTCGTACCACCCGCGAGCGGTCTCGTTGTCGTGCGTGCCCACGTAGGCAATGGTATTGGGCTCGTAGTGGTGGGGCAGGTAATACGAGTCGCTGTCGCCATCGAAGGCAAACTGCAGGATCTTCATCCCGGGAAAGCCGGTGTCCTCCCGCATCTGGATGACCTCCGGCGTGAGGAAGCCCAGGTCCTCCGCGATGATTGGCAGCCTGCCGAGCTGGTCCTCAAGCTCGCGGAAGAACGCGATGCCCGGACCCTTGGTCCAGTCGCCATACTTGGACGACGGCGAGCCGAACGGCACCTCCCAGTACGCCTCGAACCCACGGAAGTGGTCGATGCGAACCACGTCGTAGAGGGCCAGGCTGGCGCGCATGCGCGCGACCCACCACGCATAGTGGTTCCTTGCCATGGACTCCCAGTCGTAGATGGGGTTGCCCCAGTACTGGCCCGTGGACGAGAACTGGTCGGGCGGGGTTCCCGCGACGCTCAGGGGGTTGCCGGCCTCGTCGGTCTTGAAGAGCTGCGGGCTCTCCCACATCTCCACCGAGTCGCGCGAGACGTAGATGGGGATGTCACCTATCACCCGCACGCCGTGCTTGTTTGCATACTCCTTGAGGGCATGCCACTGATGGTAGAAGAGGTACTGGGTCATCTGGTGGTAGCGCATGCGCTCGGGGCTGCGCGCGCATATCGCCGCAGTGGCCTCCCCGCGCCTGCGGCACTCCTCAGGCCACTCGTAGTAGGCCCTGAGCCCAAACTCTTCCTTTACGGTCATGAACTCGCAGTATGGCGCGAGCCACCAGTCATTCTCGTCGAGGAACTCTCCCAGGTCCTTGGGGGGCTTGGAGAAGAAGCGGTCCACCGCGCACTCGAGAACCTTCCTGCGGCTCACGAAGATCTGGCCGTAGTCGATTCGGCCGGGGTCGCAGCCAAACGGCACCCCGTCGAGGTCCGAAGGCTCGAGATAGCCCTCTTGGAGGAGCTCGTCGAAGTCGATGAAGTTGGGGTTGCCCGCAAATGCGGAGAAGGACTGGTAGGGCGAGTCCCCGTAGCTCGTTGTGGTGAGCGGGAGAATCTGCCAGTAGCCCTGGTGACAACGCGTGAGGAAGTCCACGAACTGGTACGCCTTGGCCCCGAAGGAACCAATCCCATACGCCCCCGGCAGCGCCGAGACGGGCATGAGCACTCCACTTGTCCTTGGCATCTTCGCTCCTTACTGGTTCCAGTCACAAAAGGGCCGCCCAACCCGACACACCGCCACAGTCGCTGTGTTGCCGGAGTTGGGCGGCGACCACCTCTCCCAGTCCTATGCCTGGATGAGGTTCTTCTCGGTCTCCTTGTCAAACAGGTGAACCGCGTCGGGCTCGAACTTGAACCAGATGTCGTCACCAATGCCAAACGAGGAGCCCTTGCTCTTGTCGAAGTCCACGGTGTTGATGACCAGGACGAACTCGGAGCCATTGACATCCGCGTGCACGTGCACGGTGGCGCCCATGAGCTCGGAGACCACGATCTTGCCGCAGATGGCGCCCTTCTCGCCCGGGGCGACCAGCTCAATCTGCTCGGGTCGTGCGCCAGCCGTGACGTCGGTCTTGGCCGCATCCACCCCGGAGGCAGCGAGCTTCTTGCAGGTGTCCGGCGCGATGTCCACGGTGAACTTGGGGGTCTTGAGCTGGTAGGAGGCGCCATCGCGAACCAGCGTCGCGGGGAAGAAGTTCATCTGCGGCATGCCGATGAAGCCTGCGACGAACAGGTTGGCGGGGTGGTTGAAGACCTCCTGCGGGGTGCCGATCTGCTGCACGAAGCCGTCCCTCATGACCACGATGCGGTCGCCCAGGGTCATTGCCTCGGTCTGGTCGTGCGTGACGTAGATGAAGGTGCCGTTGACCTTGTGGCGCAGCTTGATGAGCTCGGCGCGCATCTGGTTGCGCAGCTTGGCGTCCAGGTTGGAGAGGGGCTCGTCCATCAGGAATACCTTGGGGTCACGAACGATGGCACGACCGATGGCGACGCGCTGGCGCTGGCCGCCAGAGAGGGCCTTGGGCTTGCGGTCCAGGTACTGGGTGATGCCCAGCGTCTCGGCCGCGGCACGGACCTTCTCGTCGATGACCTTGGGGTCGACCTTCTTGAGCTTGAGCGTGAAGGCCATGTTCTCGTACACGGTCATGTTGGGGTACAGGGCGTAGCTCTGGAACACCATGGCGATGTCGCGGTCCTTGGGCGCCACGTCGTTCACGCGCTTGCCGTCGATGAGCAGGTCGCCCGAGGAGATGTCCTCCAGGCCGGCGATCATGCGGAGCGTGGTGGACTTGCCGCAGCCGGAGGGGCCGACCAGAACCACGAACTCGCGGTCGTGCACGGTGAGGTTGAAGTCCTGGACGGCAACGACGCCCTCGTCGGTCACCTGGAGGTTGCTCTTCTTCTCCGGCTCCTTTGCCTTCTTGCCAAACCGGTGCTTCTTGGTCTTCTCGTTGGGATAGATCTTCTTGATGTTCTTGAGGACGATCTCGGCCATCTGTCTGCCTTTCTCATGGGACCCACACCGGGGTCGCGAACAGTCCTTGCACGGGCCTCTTGCTGTGACGAACCGCTAGCCCTTGACCGCGCCGGAGACGACGCCGCTGATGATGAAGCGCTGGCAGAGCAGGTAGACGATGACGATGGGGAGGATGGTCATCATGATGCACGCCATCATCGGGCCCAGCTCCACGTGGCCGTACCCGCCGCGGAAGTACTGGATCAGGATGGGGATCGTCTTGTACTTGGTGCTGTCGAGCACGAGGTAGGGCAGGAGGTAGTCGTTCCAGACCCACATTGTCTCGAGGATGCCGACCGAGATGTACGTGGGCTTCATGATGGGCAGCACCACGTGGAAGAAGGTCTGGACCGGGTTGCAGCCGTCAATGGTGGCGGCCTCCTCGATCTCGAGCGGAATCGTCTTCACGAAGCCGGCGAACATGAAGACCGCGAGGCCGGCGCCGAAGCCGAGGTAGATGAAGCAGATGTTGTAGGGCGTGTTGAGGCCCATGGAGTCAGCCAGGCTCGAGAGCGTGAACATGAGCATCTGGAACGGGACGACCATGGAGAACACGAACAGGTAGTAGAGCGCCTTGCAGAACTTGTTGTTGACTCGGACCACGTACCAGGCGCACATGGAGCAGCACACCAGGATGAGCGCCACCGACGTGAGCGTGATGACCAGCGTGTAGCCAAATGCGGCGGCGAAGCCCTGCTTGGTGAGGGCGCTGATGTAGTTGGCAAATCCTGCCGACGTCGCAGCCGTGACCGGGTCGAAAGCGGATGCCGTGGTGATGGCCGTGCCCTGCTTGAACGAGTTCATGAGGATCATGACCATGGGATAGATCCATGCCAGGCTCAACACGGTGAAGAACACCGTGAGAATCCTGTTGGTAATCTTCTCACGCTGCATTACTGCTGCACCTCCTTGGACTGGGTCGCCTTGAGCTGGATCATCGAGATGCAGATGACCAGGATGCAGAAGATGACCGCCTTGGCCTGGCCGATGCCCATCCACTTGGCACCCGCGCGCGCATAGAACGTGTTGTAGATGTTGAGCGCAAGGAGCTCGGTGGAGTGGTCGGGCGCGCCGCCGGTGAGGGCGAGGTTCTGGTCGAAGAGCTTGAAGCCGTTGGTGATGGTGAGGAAGAGGCAGATGGTGATGGTGGGCATGAGGTTGGGAATCTTAACCTTCCAGAGCGTCTGCCATGCGGTGGCACCATCGACCTTGGCCGCCTCGAGGTAGTCGCTGGGGATGGACTGCAGGCCGGCGATGTAGATGATCATCATGTAGCCGATCTGCTGCCAAAGCATCAGGATCACGAGGCCCCAGAAGCCAGCGGCCGTGTTGAGTGCAAGGAGCTGCTGCCCCACATTGGTGAGGACGCCGTTGATGAGAATCTGCCAGATGTAGCCCAGCACGATGCCGCCGATGAGGTTGGGCATGAAGAACACGGTGCGGAAGCTGTTGCTGCCCCTGAGCCCCTTGCGGGTGAAGCAGAGCGCGATGGCGAGGGCAATCACGTTGATCAGGACGGTGATCACGACGGTGAACAGGGCAGTGAGCCAGAAGGCGTGCGAGAACTGCGGGTCGGACAGCGCGGCAACGTAGTTGCTGACGCCCACGAATTTGGGGTTTGAGATGCTGATGAACCGGCAGAACGACAGGTAGAGGCCCTCGGCAAACGGAATCACGAACCCGAAGGCAAACGAGAGGGCCGTGGGAAGCAGGAACAGCGGCCACCATTTCCTGAGTGATTTAACCATGCGTTAACTCCCTTCGCATAGGAGCGGGGTGGGTGGACAGACGTCCGCCCACCCCGCGGGAGGCCCTTTGGGCCGAGGCGCGAACACTACTCCGCGTTGGCCTCGGACTCGGTCTTCCAGCCGTCCACGAACGCTGTCTTGACCGCATCCCACTTGTCGGTGCCGGCAGCGTACTTGGTGAGGGCGTTGGAGAGGTCAGACTTCCACTGCTCGGACGGAATCCAGACGAAGTCCCAGTTCACAGACGTCTTGCCGTCGGAGACCATCTGCTTGGCGATCTTGGAGAACGGGTTGTCCGGTTCCTTGGCGCTCTTGAACGGGCAGTTGAAGCCCATGTCGGTAGAAAGGGTCTTGGTGCCGGTGTCGGAGGTGACGACCCACTTCAGGAAGTCGAGCGTCGCCTTCTGGTCCTCCTCGGAGGCCTGGCTGTTGACGCACCAGTAGTTCTCGCCGCCGGAGCAGAGGCCCTGCTTCTCCTCGCCGTCCACACCGATGTAGATGGGCAGCATGCCGACCTTGTCCTCGCCGAGCTTCTTGGAGATGTCAGACCAGGCCCAGGAGCCGTTCTGATAGAAGACCGCCTCGCCGTTCACGAACTCGTTGTTGGCGTCGTCGCCGGTCTTGCTGGCGAGCTGCGAGCCGTCGGTGGTGCTGTCGGTGATGTAGAGGTCGAAGATCTGCTTGTAGTTGTCGAGGTAGGTGCCCTTGATGGCGTCGGTGCCGGTCTCCTCCTCATCGTCCTTCACGAACTCGTAGTAGATGGGCATGTTGGCCAGGTGCGTGGTGTAGCGCCAGTTGGAGCTGGAGTCCATGCCGGCGGAGGTGAAGGCGCCCTTGACGCCGAGCTCGTCCTTGCGGGCCTGGATGTCGTCTGCAACCTTCTTCAGGGTGTCGAAGCTGGTGATGTCGGACTCCTTGTAGCCGGCCTTGGTCAGCAGGTCCTTGTTGTAGATGATGCCGTAGTCCTCCTCGACGTAGTCGATGCCCAGGACCTTGTCGCCATCCTTGAGCGCCAGGTTGTCGTTGGTGAGCTCGCCCAGGATGTCGGTGCCGGTGAGGTCAGCGCAGTAGTCCTTCCAGCTCTTGAGGCCGATGGGGCCGTTGACCTGGAACAGGGTGGGAGCGGAGCTCTTGGACATCTCGGACTGGAGCTTCTCCTCGTAGGTGTCGGAGGCGGCGGTGACGACGGAGACCTTGACGCCCGTCTCCTTGGTGTACTCCTTGGCAAGCGCCTGCCACTGGGAGTCGACCTCAGGCTTGAAGTTGAGGTAGTAGACCTTGCCCGACGCAGATGAGCCGGAGCCGGAATCACTCGTGCTGCTCGATCCGCCAGTGCTGCCGCAGCCGGCCAGTGCAAGGCCGAGGCCCGCAACCGCGCTCATGGAAACGAACTGACGCCTGCTGATGTTACCGTTCGCCTTCATTGCAACCTCCCATTTGGCTTGGGGCCCATCTCGTCTGTAGGCGTGGCCCCTCTCGCCCGCAAGCAGACCGTTCCCGGCCCGCTTTGACTTCATCTCGAAGGATATGGGAGCGGACAAACTTGTTCAAATGACTTTAGGTCGAACGGTCGATTTTTTGCTTAAGCGGTACTTCGCACGTTTAGACCTCTTGGAAGGCTACTATGTTGGAGCTGGTGTTTTGGGTGCGGGGGGTCTCTCCGCCCATAGGACATGGACATCCCAACTTGTGGGAACCAAAGGAACGACCCCCCACGCCCGCCCGTTGCGAGCAGCCCCGCATGAGTGCGGGAGATAGGGAGGTGACCGATGCCCAGGGCCATTTATGAGGGGATCTACCGTGACCTCAAGGGCAAGATCCAAGAGGGCACCTACACCTACGAGGACTTTCTCCCCACCGAGAGCGAGCTTACGGCACAGTACGGCTGCTCGCGCAACACCCTGCGCAGGGCAGTCTCGATGCTTGCCGATGACGCATACGTTCAGCCCATGCACGGCAGGGGCGTGCGCGTAATCTGGCAGCGCGAGGGTCACAGCGCCCAGGGGTCGCTCTCCGGCGTTGAGTCGTTTGTTGAGTTCGCCCGACGCAATGGCCTCACCCCCTCCACCTCGGTGAAGTCGTTTGAGCAGGTGACCTGCGGGTCGGGACTCTCGCGTAGGACCGGCTTTGCGGAGGGCGTGGAGCTGCTGCGCATCGTGCGAGTGAGGTCGCTCGACGGCGAGGCACGCCAGGTTGACCACGACTACTTCCTGGCATCAGCCGTGGCGGGCCTTACCCCAGAGATTGCCGAGGGCTCGGTGTACCACTTCCTAGAGAGCGAGCGCCACATGCGCATCCTTACCAGCAAGCGGCGCATCACCGTGCAGCTTGCGACCGACGAAGACTGCAGCTACATGGACCTTGACCCCTACAACTGCGTGGCGGTCATGGAGAACCAGTCGTTCAACTCTGAGGGCGTGATGTTCGAGTACACGCAGGTCCGCTATCATCCGGACTCCTTCTCTTACAACCTGGTCTCGAGGCGTTAGCAAATCGTCTCGAGTTGTTCGAACGTTTGACCCGGGTTAACGAGCCACAAGTCGCCAGGATGCAGGCGCCCGCCTCCAATTCCCTCGGAGGCGGGCGCGTTCGTCTCAGATGAGGCCCAGCGCTTTGAGCCCCGTGGCCACACCATCCTCCCCAACCCCTCCGGTTACCAGATTTGCCCTTGCCTTGACCTCGTCGGAGGCGTTTCCCATTGCAACCGCAACGTCCACCTCGTCGAAGAGCGGCAGGTCGTTCTGGGAGTCACCGAACCCGTAGGTCTTCCCGACATCCTGGCCCAGGTAATCGACAACGGCCCTGACGCCATCTTGCTTGGTGTTCTGGGCGAGCGTGACCTCGCTGTTGCCCATCTCGAGCTCGCTCGTGCTGAGAATCTCGCTCGCCCCGGGGTTCGACATGAGCCCCCGCGCCACGATCGTCGGAACGATGAGCTTGTGCGCGCGGTGGTCCTCCAGCCTTGCCAGGGCCTCCCGCATGGTCTGCGGGACGTCCGGCCCCTGATGAAGCCCCTGGGCACCGCCACGCAGCTCCACCACGCCCGTTGCGGACTCGATCTGTGCTCCAGAGCCAACCCTGAGGAGAAGCCCCTCCAGGGCCTCGAGCACCGCGCCAGGAAACGGCCTGTCCCTCAGCACCGCCTGGCCCACACGGACATAGGCGCCGCCCAGGCCGACAACGCCGTCAAAGGGGAGCTCCAGGATGACGGGATGCAGGGTCGCCGGGGAGCGCCCAGTGCATACGAAGGCAGCGGCCCCGTTGTCCACGAGGCCCCGTATGGCGTCGCACACCACGTCGCTTGGCCGGGGAGACATGCTGCGCTCCTCCTCGGGACGTCCCTCGCGGGCGATGGGGTCGTCCCACCCCAGCGTCCCGTCAACGTCGAAGAACACCACCGGCCTGCCCATGGAGCCACTCCCCCAACCCGCTAGAGGTCCCGCGCGTCTCCACCGAGCGCGGAGGAGATCTCCTCCGCGAGCTCGGGGGCACGCGTGCCAACCACAACCTGAACGGAGCTCCCGGCCCGGAACACGCCCAAGACCCCAAGGGATGCGAACGAGGCGTCATCCGCGACCGCAGCGGGATCCGCCACGGTGACCCTGAGCCTGGTCATGCACGGTGTGATTCCCACGACGTTGCCAGCCCCGCCAAGCCCGCCGAGGATCCCTTGGGCGAGCGGGGAAACGTGTGTCTCGCCAGCATGCGTCCGCGCGGCTGAATGCCAGTCGGACGCATCCCGACCGCCTTCGCTCCGAACGGAATGGTACCAGTCTGGAAGCCGACTGAAGTCGAGCCCGTCCCCCCTGCCGGGCGTCTTGAGGTCGAACCTGGTAATGAGCAGGCGGAACGAGACGAAGTAGATGGCGGTGAACGCCAGACCGACTCCGGCGGCCCTCAGGTACTCCATGCCATGGGACGCGGCGAGGGGGATGAAGTTGAACGACGCCATCTCTATGAGCCCGCCCGAGAAGACCCCCACCACCCCCATGTGGTTGACGGTGAACGCGAGAAGGGCGGAGAGCGCCACATGCAGGGCAAAAAGCTGGGGCCCGGCAAAGAGGAACGCGAACTCCAGGGGCTCGGTGATGCCGCACAGCATTGAGGAGAGCGTGGCCGGAACAAGGAAGGCGGCGAGCTTGCGCCGACGGTTTTGCGGGCAGGTAGCATAGAACGCCAGGGCGATCCCCGGCGCCCCGAACACCTTGGACCACCCCGTGGCGCTGAGGGCCGCCCAGGGCGCGCTCTGTGCGAGGGAGCGGCCACTACTTGCGAGCTGGGGAAGCTGGTGTGCCCAGGTAACGTAGATCCCACTGTCCACCACCACGTTGTCGTAGTAGACGGGGGCGTAGAAGAGGTGGTGCAGCCCCAGGGGCGTGAGGGCTCGATCGATGGCAACGAAGGCGGCAACCCCCCACGAGCCGGAGGAGAGGATGCAGGAGCGGAGCGCTTCGAGGAACTCCCTCCAGAAGGGCCAGGCGAGCACCGTGACGATGGACATGCCAACTGCGGCGGCAAAGGAGAGCAGGTACACGAAGGCGGTGCCCGAGAACACCCCGAGCCACTGCGGAAGCCTCACGTCGAAGAAGCGGTTGTGCAGCGCCACGGTGACGCCCGACACCGCGAGCGTACCGATGATGCCCGTGTCGAGCGTCCTGACGCCGGCAATCGAGACCATGCCCGCCGGCACGTCAGAGCCCAGGAAGACGGTGACGATGGCACCGACCAGGTAGTCGAAGGTGAGGTAGGCCGCAAGTGACTCCAAGCAGCACCTGCCCCGCTGCGTCTTTGCCAGCCCCATGGGAAGGGCAAGGGAGAAGAGCAGGGGCAGCTGGTTGAACGCCGTCCAACCGCCCGCGAGAAGGACGCGCCACACCTTGACCCAGAGCGTGTCTTCCACAGCTATTGGCCCCATGACCTGCGGCGTGGTGAAGAGCGTGCCCAGCCCCACGATGAGGCCGGCGAACGAGAACAGAAGGACGGGGGTGAAGAGGGCCCCTCCCAGACGTTGGAACCTCTGCAGCACGGACAACCCCCTTCCGCACACCATCCGCCCACGATGCTCCCCAGAGTATGAGTGACCCAGAGCCGTAGCAAGCCCCACCCGACGAATGGCGGTGGCTGCCGCGCGCCATCGGGCGTCTCGCCCTCCTCTGCTACAATGGCGTCGCCGCGGCGGCCATGCCGCGCGGGTCTATAGACTGGGGCATCGTCCAACGGCTAGGACAGCGGTTTTTGGTGCCGTCAATGGGGGTTCGAATCCCTCTGCCCCAGCCACGTCTGCGAGGGGGTGCCGGGGCGACGTTGCCTCGGCGCTCTTTTATGACGCATCGCATTACCCATTACCTCCAGGCACACTGGGGCGACGCGACGCCGCACGCTTCCGGGCACGCCCCCACCAAAACCCTCACGCGGCGTACGACCCTGTGGACATGCTCTGACCGCAACCAACAGGGGGATGGATGCGCGAGACGTGCGTTATCATGGGGGCGTTCCTGGCGCTGCCCAGGACTCATGGTCAGGGATACCTACACATGGAGGCCACTTTATGCCCGTTACCGCGATTGTCCTCGCCGCCGGCGAGGGAACGCGAATGAAGTCCCGCCATCCCAAGGTAATGCACAAGATGCTCGACCGTCCCCTGGTGGGATGGGCCGTCCGCTCCGTAAAGGACGCGGGCGCCGACCGCGTTGTGGTGGTCGTGGGCAACGGGGCGGACGAAGTTCGCTCATACCTTGGGACCATCCCGGGGGTCGAGACCGTAGAGCAGACCGAGCGCCTGGGGACGGGCCACGCCACCAGGGTGGCGCTCGAGGCTGCCGGCGTGAGCGACGGGACCGTCGTCGTGACTTACGGCGACACGCCTCTCGTGCGCCCCGAGACCATCCGCGCGCTGGTGGAGCGCGTGGAGCGGGGCGACCAGTCCGCGTGCCTGCTCACCATGACCCCACCCGACGTGAGCGGCTACGGCCGCGTGGTCACCGACGCCGAGGGCCAGGTGGAGCGGATCATCGAGGACAAGGACTGCACGCCCGAGCAGCGCGCGACCCTGCTGGAGTGCAACTCGGGCGTGTACGCCTTTGACGGAGCGGCTCTCGCGACCCACATCGGCGAAGTCGGCAACGACAACGTGCAGGGCGAGTACTACCTCACGGACATGCCCGCGATCCTGAAGTCGCACGGCCTGGGCGTCGTGGCCCAGCATGTGGACGACTACGCCGAGATGCTGGGCGTGAACTCGCGCATCCAGCTCGCCGAGGCGACGCGCGCCATGCAGGGGCGCATCAACCGCCGCCTGATGGCCGAGGGCGTCACCATGATGGACCCCACCCAGGTGTGGGTCGGGCCCGACGTCACGGTGGGGCAGGACACCGAGCTTCTCCCCCAGACCTTCCTCATGGGACAGACGACCGTGGGAACCGACTGCGTGATCGGACCCAACAGCCGCCTGACCAACGCCACGGTGGGCAACAACTGCCTGGTGGACGAGACCATCATCGTGGACTCCGCCATCGACGACGACGTCAAGTGCGGCCCGCGCGCCTACCTGCGCGGCGGCGCCCACTTCCACAAGGGCTCCAAGGCCGGCACGCACGTTGAGATCAAGGGCTCCGAGGTTGGCGAGGGCTCCAAGGTCCCGCACCTCTCCTACATTGGCGACGCCCGCCTGGGCCGCGACGTCAACATTGGCGGCGGCTCCATCACGTGCAACTATGACGGTAAGCACAAGAGCCACACCGAGATTGGCGACCACGTGTTCGTGGGCTCGGACACCATGATGGTCGCCCCCGTCACCATTGGGGACAACGCCCTGGTCGGGGCGAGCTCATGCATCACCCGAGACGTTCCGGCTGGCGCCCTCGCGCTGGAGCGCTCCAAGATGTTCGTGAAAGAGGGCTGGGCAGACGAGTATTGGGCGCGGCTAAGGGAAGAGGACTAGGGCATGTACGAGAATCTGAGCAAACCCACCACCTACCAGAAGGAAATCAAGCTGTACTCGGGCACGAGCAACCCCGCCCTGTCCAGGCGCATCGCCGAGATTCTCCACCTGGAGCTGCAGGGGCTCAAGATCGAGAAGTTTGCCAACGGCGAGATCTACGCCCGCTTTGAGGAGTCCGTCCGTGGCGACGAGGTCTTCTTCATCCAGTCCATCGCCGGCGAGAACGTGAACGACCTCCTGATGGAGACGCTCATCGTCGCGGACGCTGCCAGCCGCGCCTCCGCGGAGAGCTTCACCGCCGTCATCCCCCACTACGGCTATGCGCGCCAGGACCGCAAGGCGTCCAGCCGCGAGCCCATCACCGCCCGCCTGGTGGCAAACCTGCTCGAGGCAGCCGGCGTCGACCGCGTGATCACGCTCGACCTTCACTCCGGCCAGATCCAGGGCTTCTTCGACATCCCCGTGACCCACCTCACGGCCCTCTACCAGTTTGGCGACTACTTTAAGCAGAAGAACTTCGACCTCGACAACACCGTGGTCGTCTCGCCCGACATGGGCCGCGCCAAGGTCGCCAAAAAGCTCTCGGACTACCTGGGCTGCGAGGTCGCCATCGCCCACAAGAGCCGCCCCAAGCACAACGCCGCCGAGGTCATGGGCATCATCGGCAACATCGTGGGCAAGACCTGCATCATCAACGACGACATGATCGACACGGGCGGTACCCTGGTGGGCTCCATCAACAAGCTCAAGGAGATGGGCGCGGGCGATATCTACGTCTCGGCCACCCACGGCATCTTCTCCGGCCAGGCGATCGAACGCCTTCAGAACGCGCCCATCGTGGAGTGCGTGGTCACCGACGCCATCCCCTGCTCCGTCGCCAACCAGCCCGGCTCCAAGATCAAGCAGATCTCGGTCGCCGAGGAGCTGGCACAGTGCATCTACAACGTGTACACCAACCACTCGGTCTCCGCGAGCGCGGGCGGAAACTCCGAGATGTAGCGCAGGGCGCACATCGTCGCACGCATGGCAGCGACCCGTCTGGGAGATATTCCCGGGCGGGTCGCCGCCTTTTCTCGCCTGCGGGGACAGGGACAATTGTGCCCCGCCCCTCCGGGGGAGAGGGACGGGGCGGGTGGTGTCGGTGCTGGCGCGCCGTGACTCGGGATCACCCGATGAGTTCGAGGACCTGCGAGAGCCCCTTGCGGCCAAAGCTCACGCGCTCGTCCGTCCCCTCCTGGGAGACGACCAGGCACGGGACGCTCATGACGTTGTAGCGGTCGCGCAGCGCGGGGAACCGGTTGACGTCGTACACGTGGGCAGACACGCGCGGGTTGAGTGCGGCGATGTGCTGGGCGGCGGTCACGACCTCGGGGCACATGGTGCACGAGAGGCCCACGATAACCGTGAGGCTGGTATCGGTACCAATGTGCTCGATGGCGGAGAGGTCCGCCTGGTCAAGCGGCTGCCCGGGGCCCGCGGCGTTGTACAGCCCCAGGACGAACGAGGTGAACTCATGCCCGCCCGGGACGCCGTGAAACGCGAGGCCGGTGGGACTGCCGTCACGACACACCTCGACGAAGGGAAGCCCCTCTCCCCTGCCTTCGTCGCTGGCGGTAACGGAGACCGTGAGCTTGGGCGTGAGCGCGGCGAGCTCGTCCATGTACGCGCGGAGCTCGGCAGAGACGTCGTCGTCCGCAAGGTGGAGCCTGAGCTCGAGGGGGCGCTCCATGCGTTCGAACACCGGCTGGAGCTGCTGGCGCATGGCGGCGTCGATGAGGGCCGACGGGGAGGTGCCCGCGCCCGTCTCGCCTGGCTTCTCTTCCGTCGTGGTTGCCGCCTGGGGCCGACGGGCCTCCGGGGCCGTGGGAACGAGTCCGGTGCGGTCGTGGGCCGCCTTGAGATAGCGCTCCATTGAGGTGGAGGTCGCTGCCGCCTCGCCCACCGCCGTGGCCACCTGGCGAAGCTCCTTCACGCACAGGTCCCCCGCCGCAAACACGCCGTCCGCGCTGGTCATGTGGTTGGCGTCGGTGGGGACGTACCCGCGAGGGTCCAGCTCGCAGACGCCTTGGAGCAGCTGGCTTGCCGGCGCGTAGCCCGCGAACACGAACACGCCGATCCTCTCGCCTTCCCCAGCCGAGAAGGTCGTCTCCTCTCCCGTGACGCGGCTGCGGTAGGTGATGGAGTCCACCGCGTCGCCGCCCGAGACGCGCACGACCTCCGTGTTGTACAGCACGTCGATGCTGGGATTGGACTTGGCCACCTCGGCGGTCGCGGGAGCGCAGGTGAAGTCGCTCTCGCGCACGAGGATGGTCACATGGCTTGCGTATCGGGTGAGAAACGCACCCTCCTCCGCGGCCGCAAACCCGCCGCCCACCACGAACACGCGCTTGCCCGTGAAGAACTCACCGTCGCAGGTGGCACAGTAGGCGACCCCGCGCCCGCGGAACTCCGCCTCGCCCTCAAAGCCAACCTGACGCGGCGAGGCACCGGTTGCCATGAGCACCGCGAGGCAGCGCAGATCCCCCTTGCTGGTGTGGACGACCTTAACGTCGCCGCCCACCTCGAGGCTCGTCACCTGGGCAAGGCGGAACTCGGCGCCAAAGGCCTCCGCCTGCCTGCGCATGGTGTCCGTGAGTTCCGAACCCGAGGCGCTGAGGACGCCGGGATAGTTGACGACCTCGCTCGTGATGGTGATCTGACCGCCAAAGCGGTCCCCCTCCACGACGATGACCCGGTAGCGGGCGCGGGCCAGATAGAGGGCGGCGGTGAGCCCGGCTGGCCCACCGCCGACCACGACGGCGTCGTAGAGGTTGCCCTCGGCCGGCATCCTACAGCTGTCCCACGAGGTCGAGGGAGGGCTTGAGGGTCTCGGCACCCGGCTGCCACTTGGCGGGGCACACCTGGTCGCCATGCTCACGCACGAACTTGGCGGCCTGCACCAGGCGCAGGAGCTCCTTTGCGTTGCGGCCGATGCCGCCCGCGGTGACCTCGTAGACCTGGATGCGGCCGTCGGGGTCAACGATGAAGGCACCGCGCTCGGCGACGCCGTCAGACTCGATCAGGACCTCAAAGTCGTTGGCGAGGACGTGAGCGGGGTCAGCGAGCATGGGATAGGTGACCTTGGAGATGCGCTCGGACTCGTCGTGCCATGCCTTGTGCACGAAGTGGGTGTCGCACGAGACGGAGTAGACCTCGCAGCCCTCGGCCTTGAAGGCGTCGTAGTTCTCCGCAAGCTCCTCGAGCTCGGTGGGGCACACAAAGGTGAAGTCGGCGGGATAGAAGAAGAACAGGGCCCACTTGCCCAGGACGTCGTCCCTGGTGACGGTCTTGAAGTCGCCGTTCTGGTAGGCCTGGACGCTGAATTCGCCAATCTGCTTGTTGATGAGGGACATCTTGCTTCCTTTCGTCGCTTTACTGGGAACGAGTCTTATTATTGATAAAGGGAGCGAGATGTCAATCGCCCCATCGGGCGGGCACTCATCGCCTCAGTTTCTTCACAATTAGGAATTGTTCTTAATATTGACGGAGCAAAGGGTATCCTCTGGGCTGTGAGAGAATGTCGAGAACACAGACGTCCCATGGGAGGAGATCATGGTCCAGCGCAGGAACACAAGGCAGAGGCAGCTCGTCCTCGACGCAGTCATGCAGCTGGACGACCATCCAACCGCAGACGAGATCTACATCACCGTGCGCCAGCAGGACGAGCACGTGAGCCGCGGCACGGTGTACCGCAACCTCAACCTCCTCGCGGAGGAGGGCAGGATCCTGGACGTGAAAGTGCCGGGCGGCGACCGCTTTGACCATCGCGTGGACGACCACGCGCACCTCGTGTGCCGGTCGTGCGGTGAAGTGTGCGACGTGCCGGATCCCAATGCATCTGATGCCGACGCCCGGACCGCGGATGCCACGGGTTACGCCGGAGTCTCGCACTACACCGTGTTCTCGGGCATCTGCCCCAAATGCCAGGAGAAGGGGTTGGGGGAGCAGGAGGCGTAACTTCTCCCCCACCCCTTACGAAGGGGAGCGGGTTGGAGAATAGGGCGGTAGAACCTCCCCCTCACGGGCAGGCAAATCCTCACGGATGACGTCCATTGCCAGGGAGGATGTCGCGGCCGGCCATCTGCCGCAAATGTTGGGAACTTGCCGTTTCGCACGCCGCCGATCGCGAAGGCGTGCCGAAGAGGCCGGGTCTATCACGGGCGGAAAGGCCATCGGAAGTCAGTGAGGTGAGGAGTCGGGGCCAGGTTGAGCGGGCCCGACATCGGGGCGGGCTCGCCCCGGGGCCCGTCTGCTCGGCCCGCGCCACCCGCCGACGGTCGCACTACGCTAGAAAGCGCGTCCCGCGTGTACACGCGCCACGGGATTTCCGACATGGGGGCCATCCCACCGGCGCGTCTTGCCTGCTGGAGGGGAGCTGGGGCCGCGTCCAGGTCAGAGAGCGCGAGCCGCGTGTACACGCGGCTCGCGGTTCCTGGCAGAACCGTCCCCAAGGGACGGGCGGATGTCGGAAAGCCAATCCCGCGTGTACACACACCGCGGGATTGCTGACATGGGCCCGCCGCGACACGGCGCTTCCCCAGTTAGCGGGGCGCCGGGGCCTCGGCGTCGCCGGAAAGCTCGTCCCGCGTGTACGCATGGGGCGCGGTTTCTAGCATGGGCCCGACCATCGCGGCGAGCCGGCGGGGATACGGGGCCGAGGGCCGGGGCCGGACGGGGTCGCGCGCCGCGCGTCCCACTCTGCAGCATCCCCTCTCTTTGAGTCCTTCGAGGGAGGACGGTTCGCGACGAGATTCAACTCATGGCGGCGGAGGCCCGATGTGAGCGGTTTCTCCAGGCGACCCCCATCCCGCAGTCAGCCCCACTCTTGCTTTTACGCAGGTGGGAGGGCCAGATGTAGCCCCCGGGCATCGACGGGCGGCGGCAGGCTCCCGACGTGAGCGCTCACGTCGGGCAGTTGCCGCCATTCGGGAGGGAGCGGAGGGCCAAATGGCAGGAGACCCCAGATGTGAGTGCTCACCTCGGGGGCTTGCCGCCATGATCCAGGGTTTGATTTACGCCCAACTGGGGTTATGCCCCGCGCGTCCGGCAGTCCCGGCAGCGGGGGCCCGATATGGGCACTCATATCGGGCTCCCGCCGCCATGGTTTGAATGCTGATTGCCGGCCCCGCGACGGGCCAGGGCCGACCCCCGCTACAGCCAATCGAAGGCGGGACGCATGAGGAGGACCGTCAACAACGACGTATTGCCCTCCTCCCCTTCTTTGACTTTGAGGGGACATCCGCCCGGATCCTCACTTCAACCCCTCACCCATGGCGCAGCCGCGAGATGGCCGTTGGGGCAAATGGGGACAGGCGGCCAGCGATAATGGTGCGTGGCCCGGGGCATGGCCCTTCTCCCTTAGCCCTGGCGCATCACACGCGCAGACTGAGCGTCACGCGTGCGCCAAGCACCACGCCATCGGCGTCCGTCCGGTTGCCCAGAACGAGCTCGCCCCCATGCGCCTGCGCTGCCTGCTGGGCAACGGAGAGGCCGAGACCATAGTGCGACCCCATGGCTCCGTCGGCCACGCCACCGCGCGAGGCATCGCCGCGATAGAAGCGCTCCGCCCCGTGTTTAATCGCCCGCGGAGAGAAGCCCGCGCCGTCATCCTCCACCATCACCTCGATGGCAGGGCGCCCGTCTCCCCCATCCGTCACCGCAACGCAGAGTCTCGCCCACGAACGTGCATGGTCGCAGGCGTTGCCCACCAGGTTGAGGACGGCGCGCGAGACTAGGTCCGCGTCCAAGCGTCCGACCCTTCCCTCCAGAGGGGAGGACTTGCCCGTCTCCCCTGCGTCCTTCCCCACGCGAAGCTCGATGCCGCTCGCATGGGCAATCCGCGCCGCATCGTTAGCTATGCTCTCGAACAGGAGCCCGAGGTCGACGTCTTGCCTCTCAGCCGCCACCCCCTCGCCGCGCGACGCGAGGATGATCCGCCGAATGAAGACGTCCTGCGACTCTGCGGCATCGCGAATGGCGAGCACGCACTCCCTCTCCTCGTCGTCGAGATCACCTTCTAGGAGGAGGTCAGCGTTGCCGCGGACGACGGTGAGCGGCGTCTTGAGGTCGTGCGCGAGGGCGGCAACCTGCTCGCGGGAACGCCGCTCCGTCTCCCACTGCACCTGGAGCGACTCCCGCAGCGAGGATCGCATGCGGTCCATCGAGAGCAGGACCTCGTTCACCTGCGCGACCCGGCTGCGACCCACTTGGAAGTCGAGATCCTGACGCGCAACGGCATCCGCCGCGTCGACGAGCGGGCGCATCTCTCGCGTGAGCACCCGGCCCGCCCTGAGCGCGACGAGCAAGACGACCGCCACGGTCCCCCCTACCACTGCAGCTACAAGGAGGTTCTGAGGATTGGGCAACACGTCACGACGGACGCGGTCGGACCACTGGGGCATGATGCGGTATGCGAGGACGCACGTACTGCCGTCGGAGAGACGGACGCGGACAAGCGTTGCGCCCGACGGCTCGGCACCTGACGCCCCGCTCGAAGCAACCTGACGGGCGGTCGCAAGGAGGCTGGCATCCATATCGGTCTGCAGAACCTCCCCGCCGGCGGAGAGGTGCACGTACCAGAACGCCGAGGGTATCTCGCCCGCATCGAACGACCCCTGCGCCGCGAGGGACTTGGAGAGCGAGCCCACGTTTGTCTCGCCGTAGTTTGCCGGGAAGACCGTACCGCTGGAGAGTGCGTGCTCGAAGGCGAGGAGGGGAAAGCCGGCAACAAGGAGCACGCCCACCAGGACGTACAGGAAGTATCGTGCGACCAGGAGCGAGAGGGGAATGCGCCGCCCGACGCGATGCCTCCCCGGCGACTTGACCCGCACCGCCGTTGGGGCGTCCTCCGCTGGGGGAACGGGCCTCTCCCCTACCCCTGCCATCGGTACCCCATCCCCCATACGGTGCCGATGGGTTCCACGCCCACGCGACGGAGCTTGGCGCGCGCGTTGCTGACGTGGACCGAGACGTCGTCCGACCCCGCCCCGCTGCCCCAGCCCATGACGCGCTCGCGAATCTGCTCGCGACCAAAGACCTGGCCGGGGCTCCTGGCGAGAAGCTCGCAGATGGCGTACTCGGTGGGGGTGAGAGGTACGGGGTCGTCGTCCACGAGCAGCTGCCGCGCGGAGAGGTCGAGCCTGATGCGCCCGAACGAGAGGGAGCTGTGACGCTCGCGCCCCTCGCGGCGCAGGTGGGCGTTGACCTTGGCGCGAAGCTCGGCCATGCCGAACGGCTTGCGCAGGTAGTCATCCGCACCAAGGCCCAATCCCGTCACCGCATCGTCCTCGCCCACGCGCGCCGTGAGGAAGACGATGGGCGCGTCCACGCGAGCACGAATCTGGCGGACGAGCTCAAAGCCGTCCACGCCGGGCATCATCACGTCACAAAGCAGGAGGTCAAAGCATGTCAGGTTCATTCCGAGGACCTTGGTTGGGTCAGTCTCTGCGACCACCTGGTGCCCATCGCGCGAGAGGCCGCGCACGAGCAGGTCGCAGATGGGTCGCTCGTCATCCACCACGAGTATGCGTGCCACCATAACCCCCAATCCTTCCGTCGTCGCACCGATGCCTCGCCCGCCATGATATCCGAGGGATAACGGGGCGAGAGTGCCCCGGGTCCCCGGTCGATACTCCACCCCCTGGCTCGGCCGGGGACATGTATCTCAGCCGTCGTGCCGTCCCCCAAGCTCGATGCGGTCCGCCAGAACCAGCGTCAGAGCCACGAATGCGAGCGTTACGGCGAGGCACGCGCCCAGAACGACCGACTTCGCGGAGACGAGACCGGGCAACGCCGCCGCGTACCGCTCACCCATGTGGGCGACGGCGAGCTCGACCTCGAGCGAAGCAAGGCGAGCGGGCCAGGCAAAGGGCACGAACGCCGCGACGCTAGCACCGAGGAGCCCCGAGAGCGTACCCGTAACGAGCCCGTTGGCAAGGCCGCCAAGCGAGACGACTGAGATGCCAGCGCCGATGGCGCCTAGCCCGATGGAGGCGTCTCTCCCCCAGCGCAGCGCCGCGAGGATGAAAACCAGGTACAGGGAGACGCTTCCAACACCCATGCCCAGAACGGACTGGGCCATCGCTCGCAGAGGGGGCAGCTGCCTGCCGGCGCTCGTAAGGAGAATGGCGAAGGTCTCAGTCGCGACGGCCGCCGAGACGATGCCGAGCAGGAGGAGCGAGATGAGACGAGCCCCTATCGCCAGTCGTCGCGAGGGGACCCCAAGCAGGTTGATACAGCTACCTGCCTCCCGATCCGCATCGACCGAGAGCCCGCAGGAGATGCCCGCGAGCAGCGGAGCCCCGGCGCCGAGCAGCTGAACGAAGGCGTCTGTTCCCAGCAGCGAGTCCCAGGTGCGCGTCGCGGCAAAGTACCAGCCCGCAAGGATGCCGAGCCCCAGGGCCAGCACGAGGTGCAGCGGAACCAGGGAAGACCTGCGCAAGCGGATGAGCTCGGAGCGAAGTGCCCCGAGGAGGGTCATGCGTGTTGTCACGACGCCCCACCTCCACGCGCGAGGCGCGCCCCGACCAGTGACAGCAGGACGAACGCGACCGTGCAGAGGGCAAGTGCGGCCCACCAGGTCCCGTTGATGGCGTAGGTTGCGTACGACTGGGGCGCGACGGGAATGCCCGACGGGTCCACACCCAGAGGGGCGGAGGGCAGGCGAAGCGCGGCGGAGGGCACGAACGCCCACCAGGCGTCACTCCCCCACAGTGCGATACCACCGCCAATCTGCACAAGCGAGGGAATGGCGACGCCGGCGAGAGTACCTATCCGCAGGGAGAGCAGGAGCGACGCGGGAACCATCCACGCAAACCCAATGGTCAGGATGAGCGCGGCCTCGATTCCCGCGGGCGGAGTAGGCGCGCTACCGCCCAAGGCCCACACGACGACGGAACCGGCAAGCACCACTGCATTGGACGTTAAGAGGAGCAGGAGGCACGTCGTGACCTTTCCCCACCACGAGAGCGATGGGTCGAGCGGGAGCCCCAGCACAGACCTGAGGGAGTGACGGGCGTCCAACCCCGCGACCGAGACGCACTGGAGCGAGACGGACACGGGAAGCATGAGGGAGTACCAGTAGTTCCAGCCACAGGTGGAATAGCCGATTGGGCCAGACTTGCCCGAAGCGACCCCAATGGCAAGCCCGAGCGCAACGAGGGGGAGCGGGAGAAGTACCGCGACCCCGCGGGCGCTGCCATGACGCGTCTTCTGGATTTCCGCCGCAGCCGCGCGACGCAGCTCCTCCCACCTGCTGACGGAAGCCGAGATTGCGGGGAACACATTTGTTGCGTCTCTCATCTTGCCCCCCTCCCGCACACGTCCATGAACAGGTCCTCAAGATCCACGGAGCGGTCGAGCGCCCCCTGATAGGCAAGACGACCATTGGTGATGATGCCCACGTGGTCGGCAACGTGCGAGACCTCGGCAAGAATGTGGCTCGAGACGATGACGGTGACCCCCTGCTCCGGGAGGGACAGGATGAGCCGGCGGAGCTCCTCTATCCCCATGGGGTCGAGGCCGTTGGTCGGCTCGTCCAGCACGAGAAGCCGGGGTTGGCCGAGAAGCGCGAGAGCGATGCCCAGCCGCTGGCACATGCCGAGCGAGAACTGTCCGGCGCGCTTGCGGCCCGTATCCTCCAGGCCAACCTGGCGCAGGACCTCAGGGATTCGGCTTTCGGGGATTCCCAGGAGCGTGGTGCGAACGCGTAGGTTCTCGCGCGCGGTGAGGTTGGGGTACAGCGGCGGCTGCTCGATGAGGGAGCCGATCTGGTACAGGTCGCGGCGTTCCCAGGGGTGTCCGCAAAAGAGCATCTGACCACTGGTGGGACGTAGCATTCCGCAGACCATCTTGAGCGTGGTTGACTTTCCCGCCCCATTGGGGCCGAGCAGGCCGTACACCTGGCCCTCTCCCACGGTGAGACACACGTCCTCAACTGCGGTCCGAGCGTTTCTCCCCCGGCCAAAGGACTTGGTGAGCCCCTTGGTCTGGAGGACGGGCTTGGGTGCTATGGGCGACGGTCGGTTGTCTACTGGCTCCCCTGGCGTGGCGCCCCCCACAAGATGGCTAGGCATCTCTCCCCCCTTCGCTTGGTTTCTGACACCTACGAGGATGGGAGCAAGGTCTAAAGAATCCCTAAAGGTCGTTTGGGGCGTAGGAAGAGATACGCCCCTCCCGGTCGGCGGGGAGAAGCGAAGGTCCGCAGGCTCCCGGACACGGCCGGGTGACCAGGCCAAAGAATGGAATACCGGGAGCTTTCGCTTGATGTCTCGCGCGCCGTCAGAAACCGCGTCCCGCGTGTACACGCGGCACGCGGTTTCCAGCATGGGGCCCACCCCACCGGGCCGTTTCGCCTGCCGGAGGGGTGCCGGGGCCGCGCCCGGGTCAGAAGGTGCGTCCCGCGTGTACACGCGGGACGGGGTTCCAGGCAGAGCCGCCCCTGAGGGACGGGCGGATGTCGGAAAGCCACTCCCGCGTGTACACACGGCACGCGATTTCCGACGTGGGCACGGCCGCCGCGGCCCGCAAGCAGAGGGATGCGGACCCGCGGGTCCGGAGAGCCGGTCGGAGACGCGCGCCGCGCCCAGCGGCACCCCCCTCCCCGAGCCCTTCGAGGGGGACGGGCCGCGACGAGATTCAGCTCGTGGCGGCGGAGGCCCGATGCGAGCGGTTTCTCCAGGCGACCCCCGTCCCGCGGTCAGCCCCACCCTTGCGTTTACGCAGGTGGGAGGGCCAGATGTAGCCCCCGGGCATCGACGGGCGGCGGCAGGCTCCCGACGTGAGCGCTCACGTCGGGCAGTTGCCGCCATCCGGGAGGGAATGGGGGCCCTGATGGCAGGGGGCTCCAGATGTGAGCGCTCACTCCGGGGGCTTGCCGCCACGGCCCAGGGCTTGGCTGGCGCCCAACTGGGGTTATGCCCCGCGCGTCCGGCAGTCCCGGCGGAGGGGGCTCGACGCGGGCACTCACTTCGGGAGTCCGCCGCCGTAGCCCGAATGCTGATTGCCGGCCCCGCGACGGGCCCTGGGAGCCGATCCCCCGCTACAGCCAATCGAAGGCGGGACGCATGAGGAGGACCGTCAACAACGACGTATTGCCCTCCTCCCCTTCTTTGACCTCGAGCGGGCAACTGCCAGGGTCAACGCTTCGAGCATCCCACCCGGCCATCAGCAAGAGAGTCCCGATGCGGCCACATCCGGAATCCGCGAGACCACGGCGCAGTCCTCCAGGCAAGCGGGGTCCTGCAAGAAAGAAGGGTGGGACGCCGACGGATCGACGCCCCACCCCAGGGGTAACGCACTTCTCCCCTGCTCCCTATGCGACCTCGTCGAACTGCGACTGGTACAGCTGGGCATAGAAGCCACCCGCTGCCAGCAGTTCCTCGTGCGTGCCCTTCTCCACGATGTCGCCGTCGCGCAACACCAGGATGGTATCGGCGTTGCGGATGGTCGAAAGCCGGTGCGCAATCACGAAGCTGGTACGACCGGCCATGAGCTTGTCCATGGCGCGCTGGATGCGCCATTCGGTGCGCGTGTCCACGTTTGACGTTGCCTCGTCCAGGATGAGGATGGGTCGGTCGGCGAGAACCGCACGGGCGATGGTGAGCAGCTGGCGCTGCCCCTGGCTGATGTTGGTCGCCCCCTCGTCCAGCTCGAAGTCGTACCCGCCGGGAAGCGTCTTGATGAAGTGCTCGCAGTGCGCATAGCGGGCTGCCGCCTCAACCTCCTCGTCGGTGGCGTCCAGACGACCAAAGCGGATGTTCTCGCGTATGGTCCCCTTGAACAGCCAGGCGTCCTGCAACACCATCGAGAAGTTCTGGCGCAGGTCGGCGCGAGTCACGTCGCGCACGTCGTGGCCGTCGACGGACAGGCTACCGGAATCCACGTCGTAGAAGCGCAGCAGCAGCTTCATGAGGGTGGTCTTGCCGGCACCGGTGGGGCCGACGATGGCGACGGTCTTGCCGGGCTCCACGTTGGCCGAGAAGTCGTGGATGATCGTCTTGCCGGGGAGATACCCAAACGAGACGTCGTCGAAGTCAACGCGACCGGCAGCACGGCCGATGGCGGGCACCTCTCCCGTGGCGGAATCCGGGCGTGCGGTCTCTTCCTCCTCCGGCGCCTCCAGGAACTCGAACACGCGCTCGGCACACGCGGCCATCTGCTGCAGCACGTTGGAGACGGTCGCAAGCTGCGTGATGGGCTGGGTGAAGTTCTTGACGTACTGGATGAACGACTGGATGTCGCCGGGCTGGATCGCCCCAGTAACCGCAAGCCCGGCACCCACGACCACGACGCCCACGTAGCCCATGTTGCCCACCAGGTTCATGAGGGGCTGCATGAGGCCGGAGAGGAACTGGCTCTTCCACGCGCTCTCGTACAGGCGGTCGTTCTCCTCCTCAAACCTCTGGACCGCCTGCTCGGTGCGGTCGAACGCCTGGATAACCACCTGGCCCGAGAAGTCCTCCTCCACGCGCCCGTTGACGGCGCCGAGCTGCTGTTGCTGCAGCGCGAAGTAGCGCTGGGAGCGCTTGATGAGGACGGCGAGGATGGCAGCCGAGACGGGCAGGGTCACGAAGGTGACCCCCGCCAGCGGCAGCGAGATGGAGATCATCATGACCGCCACGCCCACGACCTGCGTGATGGAGGTCACGAGCTGAATAAGCCCCTGGTTGAGGGACTGGCTGAGCGTGTCAACGTCGTTGGTCATGCGCGAGAGCACGTCACCCTTTGAGATGGCCTTGCCGTCGAAGTACGAAAGGGGCACCTTCGAGATCTTGTCAGCGATCTCGCCGCGCATGCGATACACGACCCTCTGCGTGATGCCGGTCATGATCCAGCTCTGGATGCCGGATGCCGCCGCGCTCGCCAGGTAGATGCACAGGAGCGTCACCAGGATCCGCCCGATGAGGGCGAAGTCGATGCCGCCCTTGCCCGCGGCGGACGCCTGCACGCCGCGGATGACCTCGGTGGTTGCGTTACCAAGGATCTTAGGCCCCACGACCGAGAACACCACCGACGCCATGGCGAGGATGATGGCGCTCACCAGCCCTACGCGGTACGGCCCCATGTAGCGCAGCAGCTTGCGGATGGTCCCGCCAAAGTCCTTTGCCTTCTCGCCCGGCGCCATGCGCGACCCCGGGCCATGGGGGCGCGGCGTCTGACGGGGCTGCTCGACCCTCTCTGCCATGCCTACTCACCCTCCTTCAGGCCAAGCTCCTCTTCGCTCAGCTGGCTCTTTGCTATCTCCAGGTACTCGGGGCAGGTGCGCAGGAGCTCCTCGTGGGTCCCCCTGCCGACCACGCGCCCCTCGTCGAGGACCACGATCTGGTCCGCCCCCATCACGGTCGCGATGCGCTGGGCGACAACCAGCACGGCGGTGTCCGACTCCTCTTTTGCGAGTGCCTGGCGGAGCCGCGCGTCGGTTGCGTAGTCCAAGGCCGAGAACGAGTCGTCGAGCACCAGGACCTCGGGGTGGGTCGCAAGGGCGCGAGCAATGGCAAGGCGCTGGCGCTGGCCGCCCGACACGTTGGTGCCACCCTGCGTGATAGGTGCCTCGAGCCCCTCGGCCTTCTGCGAGACGAGCTCAGACGCCTGAGCCACGTCGATGGCATGGAGGAGGTCCGTCTCGCCCGCCTCGTCCGTCCCAAAGGCCACGTTGCTGGCGATGGTGCCCGAGAACAGAAAGCCCTGCTGGGGCACATACCCCACACGCGAGCGGAGGTCGGCAAGCGACATCTTCCTGATATCGACACCGTCGAGCCGGATGGTGCCCTCCGTGGCGTCATACAGGCGCGGCACGAGCTGCACAAGGGTCGACTTGCCTGAGCCAGTTGAGCCCACGATCGCGGTAACCCTGCCGGGGGCCGCGGTGAGACTGACGTCCGTGATCACGTCGCCCTCGGCGTCGGGGTAGTGGAAGCTCACGTGGTCGAACTCCAGGTGCCCCCTGGGCACATCCGCCGCGGGCGTCACGGGATCCTTGGGGTCGCGCACGGCGGGCTCCACGTCGAGCACCTCCTGCACACGGCCCACCGAGACCTCGGCGCGGGGCAGGATCACGGCGACCATCGAGACGACCAGAAAGCTCATCACGATCATCATCGCGTAGGTGATGAACGCCATCATGTCGCCCGCCTGCATGGCGCCAGCCGCCACCCCGTGCGAGCCAAACCACACGATCGCGACGGTAGACAGGTTCATCACGAGCATCATGAGCGGCATCATGAGAGTCATGGCGCGGTTCACGAACAGCTGGGCGCCCATGAGGTCGCCAGACGCCGCGCCAAAGCGCTTGAGCTCGTGGTCCTGGCGCCCGAAGGCACGGATGGTCATGATGCCGTCGAGCATCTCTCGCGCAACGAGGTTGACGCGGTCGACCAGAGACTGCATGACCTTGAAGCGCGGCATGGTGAGCGTGAACAGCACACTCACGATTCCCAGCACGGCGAGAAGCGCCGCCCCCACAATCCAGGCGAGCCCTCCCCCCATGGTCATGACCTGCACAACGGCGACGATTCCCATCACCGGGGCAAACATGACCATGCGCAGCATGATCACGATCATGTTCTGGATCTGCTGCACGTCATTGGTGCAGCGCGTGATGAGGGACGACTGCGAGAACTCGTTGACCTCGGCGGGCGAGGGGGACATCACCTTGGCAAAGACCTCTCGACGCAAGTCGCGCGACACCGCCGCCGCAACGCGAGAGGCGGTGAGCCCCGAGAGCGTCGCCGCGGCAAGCGAGCCCAGGCAGAAGGCGAACATCACGAGCGCCATGTGACCCAGGTATGCGGAGTTGCCCGCCTGGGAGCCCACCACGCCGACGTTCACGATGTCGGACATGTAGCGCGGAAGCGACAGCTCGCACAGCGCCTGCACCAGGAGCAACGCGAACACCGCGATGACCTCGCCAACATGCCCGCGCAGAAGCTTAACGAGCCTCATCGGCACCATCCCTCTCCCCACTCGCAGGGCTGCCGCACTCTGCGCGCCCCTCCATGATCCGTGCGAGTCGTCCCACCAAGCGCACGAGCTCGCGCGCATCGTCCTCGCCGAGCTCGCGAAGGACCCCCGCCGCGTAGGAGTTGATCTCCTCGAACCTACGCTGGACCTCCCGCTCGCCCTCGTCGGTCAGGTGGACAATCACACTGCGGCGATCGGACGGACTTGCCTCGCGCCTCACCAGGCCGCGGCCCTCAAGCTGGTTGATCGTCTTTGCGATGCGCGCACTCGACACCTGGCAGTCGCGCGCAAGCGCGGTTGGCGTGACCCCCTTGGGGTAGTGGTGCAGCACGTGGAGGGCGTTGGCCTCTCCCCGCATCTCCATGTCCTTTGGCCGCATCCCACGACCCCTTCTCATTCCACGGCCGGAGACGATCAGCTCCCGGGCAAGACCCTTCCAGTCGACCTCGCGCGGGCTGCCATTGGTGCGCGTTGCCTCGTCGCAGTCCATGACACGCTCCTCTCGTCATTTTGCTAACGTCGTTAACTAGCCGTTGCATACTACCCCGGGAAGAGAAGCTTGCTAACGTCGTTAGCAAATATGACGGACGTCCACAGTTCCTCCACTGCCTAACGTCGTTAGCAATCACACCCCATCGTTTGGCCAAGCGAAGGAGGAGGGCCAAGGCTCAACCGGTCTCTCGCAAAGCACAAGGGGACGGGCGGCCAGACGTGCCGGCCTCCCGTCCCCTATATTCCGCTGTCGTTTTCCCGCCAGGCGAGAGGAGCTATGCCAGGAGCTCGGCCAGGTCCGCCTCGGGCGTGGTGGTGGGCGCGATGCCATACTGGTCCACCAGCACCTTGAGCACGTTGGGGCTCACGAACGCAGGAAGCGTGGGTCCAAGCTTGATGCCCTTGATCCCCAGGTGAAGGAGCGTGAGCAGGATGCAGACGGCCTTCTGCTCGTACCACGAGAGCACAAACGAGAGGGGCAGGTCGTTAACGCCGCAGTCAAACGCCTTGGCGAGGGCAACGGCGATCTGGATCGCACCGTAGGCGTCGTTGCACTGGCCCACGTCCATGAGGCGGGGCAGGCCAGCGACGGTCCCCAGGTCAAGGTCGTTGAAGCGGTACTTGCCGCACGCGAGCGTGAGGACCGCGGAGTCCTTGGGGGTCTGACGCACGAACTCGGTGTAGTAGTTCCTGCCGGGACGGGCACCATCGCAGCCACCGACCAGGAAGATGTGGTTGAGCTGGCCGGACTTGACGGCGTCCACGACCTTGTCGGCAACCGAGAGCACCGCACCATGCGAGAAGCCCGTGGTCACCGTGGTGCCGCCGTTGATGCCGTGACGCTCCTGCCTCGTGGCGTAGCCGCCCAACTCCTTGGCGCGCTCGATGACCGGGGTGAAGTCCTTCTCGTTGGCGTCGCCGTCGATGTGGCGCAGGCCGGGGTAGGCCACCATCTCGGTGGTGAAGACCCTGTCGGAGTAGGACGCCTTGGGCGGCATCAGGCAGTTGGTGGTGAAGACGACAGGCGCGGGGATTGCGTCGAACTCGGTGCGCTGGTTCTGCCATGCGGTACCAAAGTTGCCCTTGAGCTGGGGGTGTGCCTTAAGGCGGGGATACGCGTGCGCGGGGAGCATCTCGCCGTGGGTGTACACCGAGACGCCCGTGCCATCGGTCTGCTGGAGGATGAGGTCGAGGTCGCGCAGGTCATGGCCGCTCACCACGATGAAGGGGCCGGGTTCGACCGCAAGCGGCACCTCGGTGGGCGTGGGGGTGCCGTAGGTGGAGGTGTTGGCCTCGTCCAGCATGCCCATGCACTCCAGGTTGACCTCGCCAACCTCGAGCGCGAGCGGCAGCAGCTCGGGAACGGTCAGCTCGTCGCCCAGCAGGGCGAGGGCCTTGGAGAAGAACGCATCCACGCGCTCGCTCCTGCGCCCCAGGACACGGGCGTGATACGCATAGGCCGCCATGCCGCGGATGCCAAAGAGGACCAGCGACTTGAGGGAGCGGACGTCCTCGTCGGCGGACCACAGGCCACCCATCTGGAGGTCGACGGCGGGACGGACCCCGCGTTCGGCGGCAAGGCGGTCCCTCTCGGCGCGAACCCGCTCGGTAATCGCGTTCACGGCCTCGATGTCAAAGTCCACGTTGGTGACGCAGGTGAAGAGCCCGTCAACGGTGAGCTCGTCAGCCGCCTCGCTGCGCGTCCCGGCCACGCGGCAGGTGCGTGCAAGGCCAACCAGCGCACCGGTCAGCTCGTCCTGCGCCAGTGCTACGTCAAACGGCTTCCCGCACACGCCCGCGTTTCCAGTGCACGCCTTGCAACCCGCGGTCTGCTCGCACTGGAAGCAGAACATCTTCTCGTCTGCCATGCTGTCCCCCTCCTCTGGCGGCCACCGCCGCCGTCGCCTTCTCTTCGTCTGAAGATGATGCCGGGACGAGAGGTTGGTGTATGTTGTCATCACAACAAAGAGACGAAAGGAGACGGGCGTGGCACAACCGAACGTGGACGCGGACTTCCTGTCGGGAACCGAGCTGTTCTCCGGAACCTCGCCGGACGAGATACGCATGATGTTGGGATGCCTGGGAACGCGGTCGAGGAGCTACCGCAAGGGCGACACCGTGCTCGCGGAGGGAAGCGTCACCCGATCAGTCGGGCTCGTTCTTGAGGGCGCCGTGCGAGTGGAGAGCAGCGACGTGTGGGGCAACACCAGCGTGATGGGCCAGTTCTCGCGCGGCCAGACCTTTGCGGACGCCTACGCGGCGTTGGGCGACACTCCGCTTTTGGACCGCGTGGTGGCAGCCTCGACCCCAACGCGCATCCTGTTCCTGGACGTGGTGCACATCGTGGGCCGCTGTCCGCGGGCGTGCTCCTACCACGCAACAGTGAGTGCAAACCTGCTGGCATCGGTGGCCAGGAAGAACGTTGCCCTCGGCCGCAGGATCCGCGACGCCGCGCCAAAGTCGCTGCGGGGCAAGCTGATGGCGTACCTCTCCACCCAGGCCAAGCTCGCTGGGTCGCGCGAGTTCGACATACCCTTCAACCGCCAGCAGCTGGCCGACTACCTGGGTGTGGACCGCAGCGCCCTCTCGTCCGTCATCTCTCGCCTGCAAAGGGAGAACGTGATTCGCACCAACCGCAGCCACTTCGAGCTGTTGGGGGCGAGGTAGGGCGAGCACTGCCGCTTCGACCGGCGGGGCGCCCCGTGCCCCATGCCACCGCGCATCGACTGCCATGAAGCCACGGGCAGGTACCACAGAGAGGTGCCCTCGGGATTGCTCTTGTCTGTACGTTCTGGCGCTCCACAACAATTAGGCGGGCTGTGTGGGCACTTTGTTGGTACCCAAGAGGATGGCACCGGGGGCGCCCTACGCCTCGCGGAAACGCCCAAGCCTAACTGTGAGGATGACCATGTTCGCAGCGACGAGGGCGAGGAGAGCCCCGACCACCCCAACGAACCGGATTCCGGGGCCGGACACCACAGCACCGCCCACCAGCGTGCCAAACGCGATGCCGATGTTGAACGAAAGGGGCTCGAGCGAGCTCGCCAGGGTGAGGGCCTTGGGGTGGTGCCTGCGCGCGACCCCCATAAAGTTTGAAACGCTGGGTATTGAGGCGAGATACATCAGCAACGCAACCGCAAAGGTAAACGCCAGGGCGGTAGGCACGGACGGCCCGGCGGCGAACAGGCCTGCGAGCACAAGGGCCTGGGCGAGGAAGGTGACCGCAAGCGATCGGAGGCCAAACCGCGCGTCAAGCCAACCGCTGAGGAGGTTCGACAGGAAGGTTATCGCTCCGTAGGCAATCAGCACCGCGCTGACCTGGACCGTAGCCATGCCCAGTACCTGCTCTAGGTAGGGGGTCACGTACCCGTAGAACGCGTACACCGACCCAATGCCAAACACAAAGACGAGGATGCCCGTGACGATGCTGGGCTCAAGCAGGAGGCGCGCCTGATCCGCAAACGTGGCGGGCTCGTCAGTCTGGCCCCTCCTGGGCATAAACACGGCAAGGAGCGCACTCGTCACCACGGCAAAGGCAAGCGTCCCGTACATCGCCACATGCCAGCCCACCGTGCTGGCAAGGATCTTGCCCACGCTGGTGGAGACGATCATGGCGACGGAGTAGCTGGAGTACACCAGGGTGAGCGCCAGGGACGACCTCTTGGTGCCCACGAGCTCGGGTATGAACGTGACGCCCACGGCAAGCAGCGCGCCAGAGATTGACCCCAGCAGCATGCGTGCCGCCAGCAGCACGCCAAAGCCCGTCGCAAAGGCAGACACCACGTTGCCCAGGCAGAACAGGGCGAGGTAGACGAGCATCACGGAGTAGCGGCGAAACCGCCCGGTCGACAGCGCCAGCATCGGTGTCATCACCGCATACGGCAGCGCAAACAGGCTGATGAGCTGGCCCGCAGACGAGAGGGACACCCCCAGGTCACGAGCGAGGTCCGTCTGGATGCCGATGACCACGAACTCGGAGCACCCGAGCGAGAACCCCAGGAGCACGAGCAGCGCCACGCACAGCCGGGCCCGGGTCGGGGTCGCCTCCCCACTCGTCTCCCGCACCTGCGCCTCGCTCGAACCGCCCATGAACCGGTCTCCCCTCTCCGTGGCCAACGAACGAGAAGGGTAGCACGCGGGAGGGGAACGGAGTCGCTCGTCCCCCTCCCGCGTGAGCTCAGCACAATGGGGCGAAACCCGTCACTACACAGGCGCCGCTAGCCCCAGACGCGCTCCGCGATGCGGCGCACCAGCGCGATCTTGGCCCACTGGTCGTCCTCGGTGAGGACGTTGCCCTCCTCGGTGGACGAGAAGCCGCACTGCGTGGAGAGGCGCAGCTGGTCGAGGGGAACGTACCTCTCGGCCTCGTGGATGCGGGCGATGACCGCGTCCTCGTCCTCGAGCTCGGGGAACTTGGACGTCACCAAGCCCAGGACCACGACCTGATCGCGAATATGGCGCAGCGGCTCAAAGTCACCCGCACGGTCGGAGTCGTACTCAAGGAAGAACCCGTCGTAGTTTGCCTGCGAGAAGAGCGTCTTGGCGATGGGGCCATACCCGCCGGACGAGAACCACGTGGATCGGAAGTTGCCGCGGCAGATGTGGGTGGTGATGGTCATGTCGGCAGGCTTGGCCTCGAGCGCGAGGTTGATCATGTCGACGTAGTCCTGGGCCACCTTGTCCAGGTCGATGCCCTGAGCCTCGTAGGCGGCGCGCTTGTCCTGGTCGCAGAACTCCCCCCAGCTGGTGTCGTCAAACTGCAGGTAGCGGCACCCCTCGTCGTAGAACGCCCTGATGGCGTGCTGGTAGGCAATCGCAATGTCGTGGAAAAGCGCGGACTCGTCGCGGTAGCGCTCGATTGGCCTGTAGGTCTGGTTGCCGCGCACGCAGGGAATGAGGTGCAGCATCGAGGGAGAGGGAATGGTCAGCTTGGTGGGGTAGTCCCCCGCGATCCGGCGCAGGCGGCGATAGTGCTCCAGGAACGGGTGATCACCAAAGTCGACCTTGCCGGTAAAGCGCAGCTGGGCACCCTTGGGCTTGGGCCCCTTGAACTCAACGGACCAGGTCTTGGCATCTACCTCCTCCACGCCCTCAAGCGCCGAGAGGAAGTCGAGGTGCCACATGGCTCGGCGGAACTCGCCGTCGGTTACCGCCCTGATCCCGCTTTCCTTCTCCTTCTGGACCAGTTCGGCAATGCACTCGTCCTCCACCGCGGTCAGCTGGTCCCGGCCGATCCTGCCCGCCGCGAAGTCGGCGCGCGCCTGCTTCAGGCGCTCGGGGCGCAGGAAGCTCCCCACGATGTCGTAGATGTACGGCGGCTGCTTGGTTGGCTCGCTCATGTTGGTCTCCCCTTCGGGCGCGTCGCGCCCGTTCGTCTCGTCCGTCTCGCCCCGCCCTCTCGCGGTCGGGTTCTCGCCTACCTAGCCCCAAACCTGCTCGGCGACCTTGCGCACCAGCGCGACCTTGGCCCACTGCTCGTCCTCGGTGAGCTTGTTGCCACATTCGCACGAGGCAAAGCCGCACTGCGGCGAGAGGCACAGCCTATCCAGGGGCACGTAACGCGCCGCCTCGTTGATGCGGGCGATCACGGCGTCCGGCTCCTCCAGGCGGGGGCTCTTGCTCGTGATCAGGCCAAGGACGACCTTCTTACCCTCGGGGACCTTTGCCAGGGGCTCAAAGCTGCCGGAGCGCTTGTCGTCGTACTCCAGGAAGAATGCGTCCACATGCTCGTTTGCCAGCAGCGTGTCGGCAACCCCGTCGTAACCTCCCTCGCACGCCCAGGTGGAGTGAAAGTTTCCTCGACACACGTGCGTGTTGATGGTGAGGTCCGCGGGCCTTGCGTCAAGGACGGCGTTGTTCACCGCAAGCAGCTGACCCTTAACGCGCTCCAACCCCTCGTCGTCGACACCCAGGACATCCTTGGCGTGCGGGTCAACCAAGACGCCCCACGAGCAGTCGTCAAACTGCAGGTTGCGGCAACCGGCGTCATAGACCTGAGCGATGAAGTCGCCGTAGACGGACGCGACCGCGGCGGACAGCTCCTCGTCGGTGGGATAGACCGCCCGCGTGCTCTCCTGGTTTGCGGGAAAGATCATCTGCTCCAGGAACTGGGCGGGCGCCGGGATGGTGAGCTTGGCAACGCAACGCTCGTCCTCCAACGCCTGGACAAAGCGAAAGTGGCTCACAAATGGGTGCTCGCCCTTGAGCGAGAGCGGGCCGGTCAGGTAGGTGTCGTCAATCTTGGCGACCTCGTCGTGGAAGGGGATGCCAAAGGCGGCGGACTCGTGGCCAACGCCCTCAAATGCCCACATGAAGTCCAGGTGCCAGGTCTCGCGGCGGAACTCTCCGTCGGTGATGACGCCCAGACCGGCGGCCTTCTCCTTCTCCACCAGGTCGCGGATGCACTCGTCCTCGACTTCGGTAAGCTCGTCTCGGCTGATCCTGCCCGCCTTCCAGTCCTCGCGGGCACGCTTCAGGCGCTCGGGGCGCAGGAAACTCCCGACCACGTCAAAGCGATGCGGCGTCTTCCTGTCGTAGGGAATGCTCATGGGGAACTCCTTCTGTTCGTCGTTGTTGCCGACCATGGTGACAAAGCCAGGAGTCATGAGGAAGTACCTATCCCCTATTGCCCGTCATAGCCTTTGGCTATATACGCCGAGACGTACTCCCTCAAGTGGCCCAAGTAGCTCTCTGCCAGGGGCGAGAGGGGACGGCGCGGCTGGTACACGTAGCCAATCTCCATGGTCCCATCACCCTCCAGCGGAACCGAGACGATGTCGTTGCCGTTGAGGTCGGAGCTCAGGATTCCTGACGAGATGGTGTACCCGTCGAGACCGATGAGCAGGTTGAACAGGGTCGCCCTGTCCGTGACCACGATTGCCTTGTCGACCTCCTGGGTGATGTGGGGCTCCTCGGCGAAGTAGAAGGAGTTGCGCGAGCCCTGGTCATACGAGAGCCGCGGGTAGGGCGCCAGGTCAGCGAGCGTGACCGACCGCCTGGAGGCGAGGGGGTTCCTCCTGCTCACGAACACGTGCTCACGGGCCTCGAACAGCGGCTCAAAGCGGAGCTCCGCCTGTCGGATCGAACTTGTGAGGACCTCGCGGTTGAACGAGTTGCGATAGAGCACTCCGAGTTCGCTACGCTGCAGGCGTACGTCTTCGATGATGCCAAAGGTGGTGCCCTCGCGCAGGGAGAACTCGTAGCGGTTCTCGCCATACTCGCGAACCAGCTCCACAAACGCGTTGACCACAAAGGCGTAGTGCTGGGACGAGACCGCGAAGACCCTGCGGGGCGGGTTGCCGCTCTTGTACTGGGCCTCCAGGAGGTCGGCCTGCTCCACCACCTGGCGGGCATACGAGAGGAACCTGGTGCCGTCCTCGGTTGGGACCACGCCGCGGCTGGAGCGCTCGAAGATGGTGATGCCCATCTCGCCCTCGAGCTCAGAGAGGGCCTTGGAAAGGCTGGGCTGCGCGATGTAGAGGCGCGATGCCGCCGCTGTGATCGAGCCGCTGGCTGCGACCTCGATGGCATACCTGAGCTGTTGCAGGGTCATGGTCAACCTCCCGTCCCTGGGGCATAGCTTTGGGTGATGGAACCCCTCTTCTCAGAGGATAGCGCCATGACCCGCACGAGCCGCGGCTGCGCTCGGAACGGCGCGCGGCATGGGCTGCGGCAGCCGCCTCGCAAGACGGAAGATCGATGCCGCTCAGGGTGGATTTTCGATATCGAATAGGGTGGAAAATCTATATCGGTTTGGTCGGAAAAACGACATTGAATCCCGCCGCGCGCATGAGGCCACCAGAGTTCATGGCAGTCATCACGGGGGTGTCCGAGTACGCGCACCGCGTGGAGGACGGCATCTACGCGATACCGATACGGGCGCTTACCGCCTAGGCTGGGGCTTGTCTCGCCTGGAGCCGCATCATAGCGCCGAAGGCGGAGGGGTCAATGGCGCGACAAAAGCAGTGCCTACTCCCCCGTGGCGGGCGACACAGGTCGGAGCATCCACTCCTTCACGTTCTTGAAGGTGGTGTCGCAACCGCTGACGTCCACCTTGTCCACGCGGTAGATGGGCTTGCCGTAGACCCAGCCCACCTCGGCAATGACGCCCGAGGTGACCCATGGCACGAGCCCCGCGCGAGACGAGACCTCGACCCTCTCCCCCACCTGAAACCGCGGACGCTGCCGCTCGTACCCGCTCCCGTACATGCATCTCCTCCTGCACCTTCGGCGTCGATTGTAGCGGAACGCTTGTTCTGGGCTTGCCGAGCGCATATACCGGCGACGGAGTCCCCCTTGTGCGAGAGGCATCGTTCCTCGATCCTGGACGCATTGGATGAGAGCGCGGTGCAAGGTGGATGGCATGCTTGAGCCAGGACTCTACGAGCAGACGATCAGCAGGCAGCTCAGGGAGCGGATCGACGCCTCGTCGGAGGACGAGAGCGCCGAGGAGCGCGACATGGATGGAGCCGAGGCATCGCGCATATTATCCAGCTATGTCGAGAAGGTCGTTCGCGTGACCCTTGACTCCATCGGAGGGGAGGGCGCCTCTTCCGTCTCCAAGAAGGTGCAGATGACCAACTCGATCGTGAGCGGGATCGCCGCAGCCTTGTCCGATGAAGAGGGAGGCCTGTCGGGCGAAATGCTCCTGCAGGAGATCGAGGAGCCCGCGCGAGAGCTCCTCTCCGTGGTGCCAAAGAGAAACGTCGCATCGGCCGTAACCGGGGGGCGCCCTCGCTTTCCGCCTCGCCCCACCACATCGGTTGCCAGGACGTCCCTCTTCACGGGCTCCGCGCACGAACCGCAGCTCTACTCCGAGCTGAAGAGGGAGATCGCCTCCGCAAGCACCATCTGCATGCTCGTGTCATTCGTGAAGTGGGGCGGGCTCCGGCTCATCATGGACGAGCTGCGGGAGTTCTGCGAGGGCGGCGGCAAGCTTTACGTGATCACGACGAGCTACGTGGGGGCAACCGACCCAAAGGCGGTTACCGAACTCGCCAAGCTGCCAAACGCGCACGTGAGGGTCTCGTACGACACGAGCCGAACCCGCCTGCACGCAAAGGCTTACGTCTTCGAACGCAGCACCGGCTTCACGACTGCCTACGTTGGATCCTCGAACCTCTCCAACCCTGCAATGACAAGCGGGTTGGAATGGAATGTGAAGTTGAGCAAGGCCGACCAGCCGGACACCCTCGCCAAGATTGAGGCGACGTTCCAGACTTACTGGAAGTCACCCGAGTTCGAGACGTATACGCCAGACGACCAAGGGCGTCTTGAACGCGCAATCGATCGGGAGCGCCATGGGGGCGCGGACGCTGGCTCGGAAGGGATCGCCTACTCGTTCGACATAACGCCGTACCCCTTTCAGCAGCAGATACTCGACAGGTTGAGGGCGGAACGAGAGGTCGGCAACCACTGGCACAACCTCGTCGTGGCAGCAACGGGTACGGGCAAGACCGTCGTCTCGGCCTTCGACTACCGCGACTTCTGCAGGAGGTATGCGAGCGGTCGCAGGGCACGCATGCTCTTCGTGGCGCACCGTGAGGAGATCCTGAGGCAGAGCCTAGCATGCTTTAGGGGAGTGCTCAGGGATCCCAACTTCGGGCAGCTCTTTGTGGGCCAGTCCCGTCCTGACAGCCTCGACCACCTCTTCGCCTCAATACAGACCATCAGCTCGCGCGACCTGGCGGGCCACCTCGACCCGAGCTACTATGACTACATCGTTGTGGACGAGATCCATCACGAGGCAGCGGCAACATACGGACGCTTCCTCGACCACTTTGAACCCAAGGTACTTCTCGGCCTGACGGCAACCCCCGAGAGATCCGACGGCAAGAGCATCCTGGGGAGATTCGACGGGAGGATCGCCGCAGAGATCCGCCTTCCGGAGGCGATCGACCGCAAGCTCCTCTGCCCGTTCAGCTACTTCGGGGTGTCGGACACCGTCGACCTCGACGGCCTCAAGTGGTCGCGGGGAGGCTACGACGAGAGCGCACTGGAGAACGTGTACGTCTTCGACAGGAAGCTTGCCGAGAGGCGTGCCGCGAACGTCATCGACGCGGTGCGGCGTTACGTGACCGACGTCAATGAGGTCCATGGCCTTGGCTTCTGCGTGAGCAAGGCACATGCCAGGTTCATGGCGGAGAGGTTCGAGCAGGCGGGGATCCATTCCCTCGCGTTGACGGCAGACACCCCCGACGAGGAGCGCGAGAGAGCGAGGGAGCGCCTCTCGACCGGCGAGGTCAAGTTCGTCTTCTCGGTGGATATCTTCAACGAAGGCGTGGACGTCCCCGAGGTGGACACCGTCCTCTTCCTGCGCCCAACGCAGTCGCTCACGGTCTTCCTTCAGCAACTCGGACGTGGCCTCAGGCTCTCCCCGGGAAAGGAGTGCCTCACCGTACTGGACTTCATCGGCCAGCAGAATCGACGCTATGACTTCGCCTGCCGCCTGAGGGCGATCCTCGAACCCACGACGAGCACCATCGGCGCGCAGGTCTTGGATGGTTTTCCCGCGGCACCCAAGGGCTGCTACATTCACCTCGAACGGGTAGCGCAACGACACGTACTCGACAACATTCGCTCTGCACTGGGAACCCGATCCGCCCTAGTTGAGCGCATTGCGACATTCAAGGAAGACAGCGGGCTCCCCCTCTCGCTCAAGAACTTCGTCGAACGCTACCACCTAGATGTCCGCGACATCTACAGGCACGCAAGCTTCACGCGACTTTGCGTCGCGGCCGGAGCGAGGGAAGACTTTCACGAACATGACGAGGAGGTTCTGGCGAAGGCGCTCCAACGCCTCTCGCTTGCTGACTCCAGGAGGTGGATCCACTTCCTGCTGCAAACGCTGGACGGTGTCGGAGATCTCGACTGGGAATCCCTTGAACCCCTTGAGCGGCGCATGCTCAGCATGTTCCAGATCACGCTCTGGCCGAGCTCGTTCCGCGAGGGGACGTTCGACAATCCCGCGCAATGCGTACGCAGGGTCCTCTCCAACCCCGTCATGGCACGGGAGATCAAGGAACTGCTGCAGATCAGACTCGATTCGATCGACTTTGTGGACGAGCCCGTTGACCTTGGGTTTGAGTGCCCCCTCGACCTGCACTGCCAGTACACCCGCGACCAAATCTTCGTCGCCATGGACCGCGTGGACCCTCAGAACATCCGCCAGGGCGTCGCCTACCTCAGGGACAAGGGAGTTGACGTGCTGATCAACACCCTCAACAAGTCGGAGCGCGAGTACTCCCCCTCCACGATGTACGAGGACTATTCGATCGACGAGTGGCACTTTCACTGGCAGAGCCAGAACAAGACGACGCCGGAGTCCCCAACCGGGCAGCGCTACATCCACCAACGGGACGAGAAGAGCGGAACACCCACAAAGGTCGCCCTCTTCGCCCGCGAGTACAACAGGGACCAGTACGGAACCGAGCCTTTCACCTTCCTGGGACTGGTACACCATGAGAGCCACAGCGGCTCTCGCCCCATGAGCATCGTCTGGAAGCTGTCGAGACCCATCCCGGCAAAGTTCCTGCTGAAGTCGAACAAGCTCGCGAGCTGACGAAGACGAGCGACGTCCCCGCGACGCAGGCGTGAACGCCCGAAGACGCGGGCGAGGCACAGTAGCGCCGCGCTCACGGGCACTACCCGGTAGCGCAACCGTGGCATTGGCCACGTGTCCGCCAAGGCGTCATCGTTTGGACTGTTGGATGAAGCGCAGGTTGTGACGGCCCTCGCCCGCTGCGGGCATTTTTAGGAACCAGACGCTTAACCTCACCGGGGCTTGCACGCGCTTCGAGGCCTCGGTGCTTAGCCCCGTCGGTGCCCGCACGGATTTTGAAACGGAATGCTTAGCCTTCTCGATGCCCGCATGTTTCGGACCCCCTGGAATCCGCACGAACACCAGCCCCCAAGCACGTCTCGCCCTCCGCCCACGCGGCCACCATTTAATAGCCCGGTGGTCACCCATGCGATGAGCTGCTGAGAAAATGCGAGTTGTGGCAGCATGGGCGCCGCCCCAGGCCTCGGCGCGCCGAGGAATCTCGGCTATTGGCAGTCGGGAGGCCTCTTCCGCTGAGAAAACTTGAGCTTTGGCAGTCAGGGGAAGCCCTTCATTGCCAAAGGTCGACTTTTCTCAGCAGGCACCCCATGACGAGCTCGTGACAATGAAAATCCTACGTCTGAGCCGCCGCGAAGTGGGCACACTGTATTTGACACCTAATAGGTGCCAAATACACGAACCTCATTGAGAGGGGTCCCACATGGGCGTCTACGACTACACCGTCACCAACCGAGATGGCTCCACCACCAGCCTGGCAGACTTCAAGGGCAAAGTCCTCCTCATCGTCAACACCGCCACCGGCTGTGGTTTCACCCCACAGTACGAGGAGCTGGAGAGGCTGTACGCCGAGTACCGCGACAAGGGATTCGAGATCCTCGACTTCCCCTGCAACCAGTTCCTGGACCAGGCCCCCGGCAGCGACGACGAGATCCACCAGTTCTGCACCATGAAGTTTGGGACCGAGTTTCCCCAGTTCAAGAAAATCGACGTCAACGGCAGGGACGCGGACCCGCTGTTCACGTACCTCAAGTCGCAGCAGGGGTTCAAGGGCCTGGGCGACTCCGAGGTTGCCCAAAAGATGCCCGCCTACATCGCCCAGGTAGACCCAGACTGGGAAAGCAACGACGACATCAAGTGGAACTTCACCAAGTTCCTCGTGGATCGCAAGGGCAACGTCATAGCGCGCTTCGAACCCACCGTGGGCATGGATCCGGTTGAGAAGGCCGTGGCGGACCAGCTGTAGCCCTTTCCGTCGGGTTTTGCCGCCGGCCGAGTCTGGCGCTCCTCTCCCCCCGACATCTCCGCGCGCATCCCCAACGCACCCCTTCATGGCCCCAAGACCCGTCCCCCACCGTGGTCTTGGGGCCGTCCAATCCTGTCGCCAGACCCTAGTGGAAAAATTCTTAAAGGACCTTGGCTCGTACCGGGGCTATTCTCGTGAGGTCACGACCACCCTTGGAGAGGTCCCAAACCATGCAGATGTCCCTCACCCTTGCCCAGCAGGTTCTTGTGATGTTCCTGCTCTCGGGCATAGGGTTTCTCATGTTTCGCTCTGGAAAGATCACTATGGAGGGCAATCGCTGCTTTGGCAACGTCCTCATCTACCTGTCCCTGCCTGCGGTGATCATCAAGGGCTTCATGGTCGACCGCACGCCCCAGAGCGAGCTCGCGCTAGGTCTCTCTATCTTGCTGGGGGTCGGGGCAGTGGTCCTGGGCGCCCTCCTCGCTCGCCTGCTGCTGGGCAAGGACGCCATCGGCAACTTCTCTGCCACGTTCTCAAACCCCAGCTTCTTCGGTATCCCCCTGGTCACCTCCATCCTGGGGCAGGGACCCATCTTCTACATGACGGGGTTCATCGCGGCGATGAACGTGGGACAGTGGACCTACGGCGTGTCCCTCCTCACGGGAGAGCGACCAAAGCTGACAGCCCGAGAGCTCCTGACCTCGCCCTTCGACATCGCGATCGTGGTCGGCCTGCTGCTGTTCCTCACCCAGCCATCGCTGCCTTCGGTCATCACGAACTCGCTCGACTTCGTGGCGGCGCTCAACACGCCGCTCGCCATGTTCACCATGGGCGTGTACCTGGCTCACGTTGATCTCAAGGCGATGTTCCGGCGTCTGTCGCTGTACAGAATCACGGCGGCGCGCCTGCTTGTAATCCCCCTGGTCACCCTGGCGTGCCTCTCGTTGGTGCCCGACAAGTACGAGAGCATGAAGCTTGCCATCCTGATCGCGCAGGCATGCCCCGTGGGCCTGAACGTCGCGGTGTACGCCCAACTGCACGACGCCGACTACGTCTATGCGGTCGAGACCATCGTAATGTCTGTGCTTTTCTCGGTCGTGTCCATCCCCGTTGTGGTGTGGGTTGCCCAGCTGTTCTGGGCCTAGGCGTCACGCTGCATCCGGGGTTGATGTGAGTTACGCTGGTCCCAATCGCCTCGCCTCGAGGCGACCCCATCGACCAGAGGAGGAAGCATGCCCTCGCCAGCAAAGCCGCAGGACATAGTCCTGGTGTGCGGTCTGGGCAACCCCGGCGCCGAGTACGAGCGCACGCGCCACAACATCGGCTTTGCCACCGTGGACGCCCTGGCCCAGCGCGAGGGGGTGGGCTACTGGAAGAGCGAGGCGGGCTGCGAGGTCGCACGCCTGAAGCACCGCTGCGGGGGAGAGTTGCGCGAGGTCGTGCTCGCCAAGCCACAGAGCTACATGAACACCTCCGGCGGCCCCCTGAGCAAGCTCATGCGGCAGCTGCACGTGAGCCCCCAGCAGATCCTCGTCGTGCACGACGAGGTCGACCTTCCCGCAGGCGTAGTCCGGGCAAAATTTGGCGGAGGCCTCAACGCCCACAACGGTCTGCGCTCCATAGCCGACAAGCTGCGCACCAGAGACTTCGCCCGCGTCCGCTGCGGCATCGGACGCCCGCCCGGACGCATGCAGGTGGCCGATTACGTGCTGCGCGAGCTGAAGGGCGGCTTTCTGGAGGAGTTCGAGGCGACGGCACAGGACAGCGCCGACGTCGTGGAGGCGTGCCTGGACCTCGGGGTGGAAGAGGCCATTCGTCGCACCGGTGGAGGCAGGTGAGAGGGGCCGAGCCCCCTGATTCGTCAGCCGCGCTGCCAACGGGAGGCGCCACGGGACCGGCCGCGGCGCCTCTCCCCCGTCGACACCCCACCAATCGTCCGGGGGCATGGCTTGACGGCCTTGCCCCATATTGTCCAAACCCCGCATTCATCCGTTCAGCGTGTTGTCCATTTTGTAGAATGGGCCTGTATGCGCGTGTTGGGGGATGCGCGCTACAGCACTAGGCATCGACGTCGCCACATAGGCGATGCGAGGCGAGAGAGTTGTTTGGGAGAGGAGTTCGTTAATGTACAAAATCCTCGAAAAGACGCAGTTCTCTGAGAAGGTGTTCAAGTTCCGCATCGAGGCGCCCCAGATGGCCAAGCATGCACATGCCGGCCAGTTCCTGATGGTGCGTGCCAACGAGACGGGCGAGCGCGTCCCGTTCACCTTTGCGGACTGGAACCCCGAGGAGGGCTGGGTCGAGTTCATCTTCATGGTCGTGGGCAAGACGACCAAGATGCTCAGCACCTACAAGGAGGGCGACTCCCTGCTCGACGTGACTGGCCCGCTTGGCCAGCCCACCGAGATGGGCGACGGCACCTGGGCGGTCATCGGCGGCGGCGTTGGCCTTGCCATCGCCTTCCCCGTTGCGCGCCAGCTCAAGGCCACCGGCCACGAGGTCCACGCGATCATGGGCGCGCGCACCAAGGAGCTGCTGCTGCTTGAGGACCAGTTCCGCGCCACCCTGCCCGAGGACCACATCCACATCACCACGGATGACGGCTCGTACGGCGAGAAGGGCGTGGTGACCGCCCCTCTGGAGCGCCTGCTGCAGGAGAAGAAGGTCGACCACGTGTTCTGCGTCGGCCCCGTTCCCATGATGAAGTTCTCGGCACTTACCGCCGAGAAGTACGACACACCCATCATCGCGTCGCTCAACCCCATCATGGTCGACGGCACGGGCATGTGCGGCTGCTGCCGTGTCGAGGTCGGCGGAGAGACGAAGTTCGCTTGCGTCGACGGTCCCGACTTTGACGCCACCAAGGTCAACTGGAACGACCTTCGCGCACGTCAGGCTGCATACCGTACCGAGGAGGGCCAGGCCCTCAAGGCCTATGAGGAGGCGAACTGCGCATGCCAGAGGTAAATGGTCGCTGGGTCGCAGACATGAAGCTGCCGCGCACCCCTGCAAACGAGGAGCCCGCGGACGAGCGCGCCAAGGACTTCAGGCCCGTTGACAAGGGCTTCACCGAGGAGATGGCGGTGGCCGAGGCCTCCCGCTGCATGAGGTGCAAGAAGCCGCTGTGCGTGGAGGGCTGCCCCGTCAACATCAACATCCCCGGCTTCATCGAGAAGATCTACGAGCACAAGTTTGGCGAGGGCTTGGACATCATCCACGAGGCCTCGATGCTCCCCGCCATCTGCGGCCGCGTGTGCCCGCAGGAGAACCAGTGCGAGGGCCGTTGCATCCGTGGCAAGAAGAGCGAGCCCGTGGCAATCGGCCAGCTCGAGCGCTTCCTGGGCGACATGCCCGAAGTTGCCTCCGAGCCCAAGATGGCGCCCAAGAACGGCAAGAAGGTCGCCGTCATCGGCGCCGGCCCCTCCGGCATCACCTGCGCCGGCGAGCTTGCCCGCAACGGCTTTGACGTCACCGTGTTTGAGGCGTTCTTCACGGGCGGCGGCGTACTGGTCTACGGCATCCCCGAGTTCCGTCTTCCCAAGGCGGTCGTGAAGCGCGAGATCGACGGCCTGGAGAAGCTCGGCGTCAAGTTTGAGTACAACTCGGTCGTGGGCCGCATCACCAACGCCGAGGAGCTGTTTGCCCAGGGCTTCGACGCCATGTACATCGCCACCGGCGCCGGCCTGCCCAAGTTCCTCAACGTGCCCGGCGAGAACCTGCCCAACGTCTTCTTCGCCAACGAGTACCTGACTCGCGTGAACCTGATGAAGGCCAACAAGTTCCCCGAGTACGACACCCCCACCAAGCGCGCCAAGAACGTCGTGGTCTTTGGTGGCGGCAACGTTGCCATGGACTCGGTGCGCACCGCGCTTCGCCTGGGCGCCGAGACGGTCACCCTGTGCTACCGCCGCACCGAGAAGGAGATGCCCGCACGTCGCGCCGAGGTTGAGCACGCCAAGGCCGAGGGTGTCATTATCCACGAGCTGGCCTCTCCGCTCGAGTTCATTGCCGGCGAGGACGGCGCCGTCAAGTCCGTCAAGGTCCAGAACATGGAGCTGGGCGAGCCCGACGCCTCTGGCCGCCGTCGCCCCATCCCCATCGAGGGCTCCGTGGACGAGCTCCCCTGCGACCTGGGCGTCTCTGCCATCGGCACCAACGCCAACCCCATCGCCAAGCTCATTGGTCCCGAGAAGCTCAACAAGTGGGGCTACATCGAGGCCGACGAGGACGGCCGCACCTCCGACCCCAGGATCTGGGCAGGCGGTGACATCGTCACCGGTGCCGCAACGGTCATCCTGGCCATGGGTGCCGGCAAGAAGGCCGCTGCCAGCATGACCAAGGCACTGCTGGGCGAGTAACTGCGGCAACGTTTTCATGCGTTACCAACGGAGGCTCTCGGGCTCAGTCCTGGGGGCCTCCCCTTTTGCGGCGACTACAAGGCGCGATGCTTCTGTCATTTGTGCGGGAAGCGGCAAAGTCAGCAACCTCGGACTTATAAGTGGCCTTATCAGTCCGAGGTTGCTTCTCCGGCCAGCGATCTCGAACCGATAACGCCACTTATCAGTCCGAAGCTGCTTCTCCGGCCAGCGATCTCGGAACGATAACGCCACTTATCAGTCCGGGGTTGCTTCTCGCTATCCAAAGCCCCTCATTTTCGGCATCAGCAAGCCGAAAGATATGCACAACCCCCGTGAGGCCGAATTTTCCCTCGCGCCACCATGACATTGCTTCTCACCTAGCCTTGGGTAGGGAGGCGATGAGGATGGCACGTGGAGCAGTAGTGCGCGTTGAGCAGAGGGTCGATGGCCTTCTGCTGCAGGCAGAAGAGGACCGACGCCTTGCGAGGCCCAAGGACGAGACCGAACGCAGACTCCTAAACCGGCGCGTTGCCGAGGGAGCCATTTTGCGCCCCTTTCCCGGCATGTACGCCAAGCCTCAGGACTGGGACTCCCTGAGCAGGAATGACAGAGCCCTACGGATAATTCGGACCATTGCGCTCTCCCACCCCAGCTGGGTGTTCTGCATGGAGTCGGCATGCTTCGTTCATGGGCTGGAGGCAGCTTCGTCCTCGGGCGGCATCGTCCATGTGGCTGTCACGCGCGAAGCGAACCTGAAAAATTCCCGCCATGTTATTCGCCACCCGTATGAAGAGCTCCCAGGGGTTGACGTCATAGACGACGTGCGCGTAATCAAACTTGAGAGATCCGTCATCGACTGCTTGGCGCACTTCGACCTTCCGAGGGGACTTGCCGTCGCAGATTCTTACCTTAGGCGGTATCACATCAGCCGAGAGAGTCTCCTTCAGCTCGCCCTGAAGGCGCCGCTCGACAGGGATGACAGGGTCAACGCGTGCGCGACGGCAGCCTGGTCGAACCCCCTGAGCGAGAACGGCGGAGAGTCCTTCGCCCGCGGACGCATGATTCAGCTTGGGTTCGAGGCCCCGGAGCTCCAGGTTCCCATACGCGACCCAGTAGACCACTCTCGGATGTTCAGGGTCGACTTTCTCTGGCGACTTCCAGACGGGCAGCTCGTCATCGGAGAGCTTGACGGCAAGGACAAGTACGTGAGGCGAGAGATGACTGGTGGCCTCACACCCATCGATGTCATGTCACGGGAAAGGTTGCGCGAGTCTCGCCTGTCAATGACCGGGGCGAAGGTTGTACGCTTCTCTTTTGACCAGGTGTTAGAGGGAGTGCCCCTTCGCCATCTTCTCACCAGCGCGGGAGTTCCCCGACGCCAAGGTGGCGAGGGGCTACCGACAGCGTTAATCTCCGCCCTTTCGTTCGCAACCTCGGACCGATAACGCGGCCTATGTGTCCGAGGTTGCGTGGGGGGGTCGCGGCACGGGAGGGGCGCACGCCAGGGCAAAAGAAGAGGGAGCCCCACGGGCCGTCTGGCCTGCGGGGCTCCCCTCGCTTGGGTTCGTGGCCTGCGCCGCGACCCTCGCTACCGCTTCACGCCGTACCAGGCGATGCCCTCCTGGTTCCAGCCGGCGTTGGCGAGCATGTCGTCCTCGGCCTTGTTGGTCGTGAAGTTGTGTGCGCCAGAGGTGGCGTTGGGGTTGTACTCGCGGTAGACCGCCACGCCCTTGGCGTCGTCGGAGTACCAGCCGATGCCCTCATCCCTCCAGCCGGCCTTCACCAGCATGTCGCGCTCCGCGGCGCTGGTGGTGTAGTGGTGGTCGCCCGCGTTGGGGTTGTACAGGCGGTACACCGGAGTGCTCGAGGTCTTGGGCGCGTACCAGCCGATGCCCTCGTACCTCCAGCCGGCCTTCACGTCCACGCCCGCCTCGTACGCGCTGGCGGTGTAGAAGTGCTCGCCGGTGTTGGGGTTGTACAGGCGGTACATGCCGCCGGCCTCGACGGGGTCGGCGACCGAGACGGTGACTGCCTCGGACTCGGCCTTGTAGCCGAAGGAGTTGGTCGCGACGACCTTGTACTGGGTGTCGCCGGCCTTGGCGGTGGAGGGCACGTAGGTGTCGGAGGTGGCGACCTTCTCCCAGGTCTTGCCGCCGTCGGTGGACTTCATCCACTGGTAAGTCACATCGTCGGTGTTGCCGGAGAGGTCGACGGAGAGCGCCGTCGCCTTGGCGCCGGTGGTGTACAGGGCGCCCGAGGGCTGCGCGGCGATGGTGACGTCGGGGAAGTCGACGGTGAACTGCATCGAGGTGGAGCCCTCGTCGGTCGAGGTCACGGTGATGCCGGTGTCGGTCCTGGCGGAGGGGTCGTCCGAACCGTTGTACAGCGACAGCTTGGAGGCGCCGTACGCAGCGTTCTCGGTGGCGTTCAGGAACGGGGCGTACAGGTTGGGGTGGGCCGTGTAGCCGGCGCGCTCAAAGTAGTTCTCCATCACGCCGGGGCGATGGTTCCAGTCGTTCACGGTGTTCGCAAGCCTCGGGTCGGTCGCGGTTGCGTACCCGTGGCTGGTGGCGATGCCGTTGTCGATGTGCCAGACCACGATGCCGCCAGTCTTGTTCTCGATCGTTCCGTCACCCTTGGCGTAGTAGGGCTCCATACCCGCATCGAACGACTCGTACTCGCGGTTCTCGATCAGATAGTACTCGTCATCGCTCACGCGGATGATGTAGCTCTTGTAGCCAGAGGGATCGGTCTCGGAGGTGGCGGTGTAGGTGCCGTCCTTGGTGATCTCCTCGGGCGTGATGTAGCCCAGCAAGTAGCGGCTATAGGGATCGAAGAACGTGGGGCGGTACTCGCGCGTGCCGTCCTCGTGGTCGACGCAGCCGTAGGAGCCCACGTCCATGATGGAGAGGTACATGGTGGAGTAGTTGCTCCAGGCGCCCGAGGTGGCACCGACGTTGTACAGGTCGGGGAGGCCCAGGAAGTGGCCGAGCTCGTGGCCCAGGGCGCCGATGCCGCTCTGGTGCTGCTCGCCGGCGCTCATGGACTCGTTCTCGGACTGGACGATGTAGCGGTCGATGCCGATGGTCTTGCCGCTCGCGTCCGTGACCTGGTAGGCGGAGCCGGTCATCTCACCAAAGGACGACTGGTGCGACCAGATACTGTTGTGGCCGGCAGGCACGCTGCCCGTTGCCTGCTCGTATCCGGCGAACACGACGCCCAGGCCAAGCTCGTCCGCCTCGACGGTGCCGTCGCCATCGGTGTCATACTGCGAGAAGTCGACGTACTTGGCGGCAGCCTTGATGGCGGCCTCCATGTCGTTGATGTAGTCGTTGTAACCGTCCGAGCCGGGGGCGCCCCAGGGATCAGGCTTGCCGTAGTCCTGGTCGAGGGTCACGTGGACCACGCCGTCGTTGGCCTTGTCGGCGGTGTTGGTGTTGCCGTCGACGCCGTCGGCGCTGGTCTCCTCCGCGGGACGCCAGGTGAACTTGCCCTCCGATGACTGGGTGTACAGCGACGAGACGCTGTACTCGCCCGTGAAGAAGGTCTTGTTCCAGTCGAAGTCGTTGCTGTAGGCCTCGTCCTTGAACCCGACAACGATGGTGAGCAGGGGGAGCGACGTCTGGGTGCCGGTCGAGGGGCGCGCGGCAGCGCTGCCGGAGCCCGTCGCCTTGCTCTGCGACGCCTTGATGTCCGAGAGGGTGATCGGGCCGTCCTCGACCGCGCCGCTCTCCGTCTTGCCCGAGTAGTTCTGCCCGCCGAGCTTGTAGTAGGCCTCGCGAGCCTCTGTGGTGTTGAGGTCCGTGGCAGAGATGGCATTGCTCGCCTTGCCGTCCTGCGCGGCGGCGCCCAGGCTCAGGGACGAGCCAGAACCCACGACCTGCTTCCACACACCATCGCTGGGGTCCTTCTGGACCACGACGTCATCGGAGTTGGTGGCATAGTGAAACCACTCGTCACCATGGGTGGTGATGGTTGCGGTACCTCCGTCGCCCTGGGAGACCTTGACCGCCTGATTGTAGGCGGGGATGGCCAGCGCGACGCCGGCAGAGCCAAACACCAGGCCGATACCCAGCGCGGCACCGATGGCAGCGTTTGCCAGACGGTGCCGTTTGGGAGGCGCTCCCTCTTCCAACCTTCTTCTCATGCTTACCCCCTTCTTGCCGCCAGCGGCGGCATCCCCTATGTTTGCCCAAGCGAACATGCGTGGACACCTGCACAATATGACCAACAAGACAGTAGGAACTATTCAATAATCCTAACCGTAGCCAATTGGGCGGCGAACGGTTTTCGCGCGCTAGAATGACTTTTGACGCTAAGCCGTAACGTTTCGTTCAGCGTTCTAGATAAACCAATAAGGGGAGCCTGCATGGAAGACTACAAGCGCGACTTCATCCACTTCATGGTCCAGAGCGACGTGCTCAAGTTTGGTCAGTTCACGCTAAAGAGCGGACGACAGTCCCCCTTCTTCATGAACGCCGGCGCCTATGTGACGGGAGCCCAGCTCCACCAGCTGGGGCGCTTCTACGCGCAGGCCATCGAGAAGAGCTTTGGCCTCGACTTTGACGTGGTGTTTGGCCCCGCCTACAAGGGCATCCCCCTCTCGGTCGTGACCTGCATAGCGCTCGACGAGCTGTACGGCAAGGAGGCCCGCTACTGCAGCGACCGCAAGGAGGTCAAGGACCACGGTGCCGACAAGGGCCAGCTGCTGGGCGCCGAGCTCCACGACGGCGACCGCGTGGTGATCGTGGAGGACGTGACGACCTCGGGCAAGTCCATCGACGAGACCTACCCCAAGCTCAAGGCGGCGGCAAACGTTGAGGTCGTGGGCCTCATGGTCTCGCTCAACCGCATGGAGGTGGGGCGCGGCGGGGTCAAGACCGCACAGGAGGAGATCCAGGATCGCTACGGCTTCCCCGTGAGCTCCATCGTCACCATGGAGGAGGTCACGCTGGCGCTCCACAACCACGAGGTGGACGGTCGCGTGGTCATCGACGACGCGACGAAGGCGGCGCTCGATGCCTACTACGAGCAATATGGCGTGAAGGCCTAGACATACGAGAACGCGACGAAGGCGGCCCCGGACCTCTCGAATGAGGGCCCGGGGCCGCCTTGCGTGCGTGCAAACGAGCTTGAAGAGAGAAGGAACGCCCCTCTCCCCCAGCCCTACCTGTTGGCCTTGAGGGTGGCGAACATCTTGGTGTTGTGCCGCTTGACGAAGCTGATGAGGCGGCCCTCCTGGTAGGCCAGGTTGACGTTGCGCGAGCGGATGGGCTGCAGCATCATCGCCATCATCTTGGACTGCGGCTGCGCCACCGCCACCGCCAGCTGCGCGCGCTCGCTGTTGATCATGCGGTCAATCTCGGCCAACTTCTGCTTCTGGTCGAGATCGCACATTGGATTGCAGACGTTCTCTATGCATCCAATCAGACGCTCCACATACCTACGCTGGACCATCTCCATGCTCGCCGGGTCGCCGTCGAGCCCCCAGTGGCGATAGAGGTCGAGCATCCAGCCGTGCTCCTCCTCGCGCTTCTGGTACATGTTGGGGCGCCAGCGTGAGGTCTCGGACTCGCTGCGCTGGCGAATGAAGTGATAGTAGGCGGTCTGGGTGTTGCCCACGCGCTCCACGTCGCGGATGTAGTCGAGCACGAAGGGGAAGTCGTCCCAGAAGGTGGGCTTGAAGCGGATGTCTATCTCCTCGATGCGCGAACGGAGGAACATCTTGTTCCAGGGCGTGTAGAGGAGGTTCTTGTCAAACAGCTTCCACGCGCCGGCGCGGAACTCCTGCTGCGTGGGATAGATCCGCGTGGGGCAGCCCTTGACCTCCTCGGTGTGCTCGCCCTCGGACCCGTAGTAGGTGTCGATGTAGAACGCCGCGATGGCCAGCTGCAGGTGGTCCTTCTCGCACATCTCGTACATGTCCTGCAGCATGCGGGGCTCGGCCCAGTCGTCCGCGTCAAAGAAGACCACGTACTTGCCGTGGGCGTGGTCGAGGGCGTAGTTGCGCGCCGCCGGAGCTCCGCCGTTCTGCCGGTGGAACACCGTCACGCGGATGTCGCGCTCGGCGATGGAGTCGAGTATGGACCCGGTGCGGTCCTTGGACCCGTCGTCCACCACCAGCAGCTCGAAGTCCTCGAGCGTCTGGTTCTGGATGCTGCTCACCGCGCGCGCGACGTACTTGTCGACGTTGTAGGCGGGCATGATGACCGAAATCTTTGGCGCCTTGGGTGTCATCCCAGGAATTCCCCCGACCGCGTGTCCCGAACGCTTGCAGTTTGCTGCGCCGATGGGCGCCGCGTTTCTGAATTATCCCCCACCCCTCGCCATGCGTTGTGATGGGAAGATGAAGCATCCAGATTACAAAACCGCGTCATGGGCAGGCGAGAGGGGATGCCCCGCCTGGTCGGCACCCTACGCGTTGGCCGTGAGGAGGCCGACGTTGACGCCGAGCGTGGTGGCGTCGACCGTAAACCAGGTGCCGCCCGAGCCGTCGTCGCCCTCGGATCCAGGGGCATCTTGCTTGGAGAAGTTGCCCACGCCGATGGACTGCAGCAGCTCGGCGGTATCCGTGACGTCCCCCATGCTCATGTCGGTCTCGAGGGTCTTGAGGATGTCCGCCGAGCTCCCCAGTATGGCGGAGAGGCCCGAGCCCTTGAACGACGCGATCTTCTCCCACACGGCATCGGTGGCAACCACCACGTGGGACACCTTCACGTTGGTCGCCGTGGAGAGGGGTGCAAGGCAGCCCGCGGCACCCTGCGAGTCGTAGCACGATGCGAGCGTGGTGTCGCTTCCGTTGACGCTCACCTTGGTGTCGAGCGGGATGGTAACCAGATAGCCCTTGTGGGTGGACGCGTCCATCACCAGCAGCTGCGCCTTCTGGAGCTGCGGCGAGTCGGCCTCGATGTCATCCACCGTGAGCATGAGCACGTTGGTGAACACGTCGTTCGAGACGGTGTAGCCGTCCGCCGCCGTTGTCTCGCTCTGCTCGCCGATGGCAGCGCTCAGGGTCTGGTTGCCCACGTGGGTGCTCGCGTTTGCGCGCTCCCACAGCCCGTGCACCAGGAGGGCCAGACCAACGGCGACCGCCACCAGGACCGCGATGGCAATCTGCGTGCGGTGCGGGTTATCCCGCGGGACGTCGGTGCGCTCGAACCTCTCCCTCTTCCTTGGCTGGTGCATCCATCCCCCTTGCCGCCCCTTGGGCACGCTCCCCTCCAGTTCAGAAGACTATACCCAGAGCGTTGGCTAGCAGCCCGACCGCAACCCCCACCGCATAGACGAACAGGGTGACCGTTACGTTCTTGCGCATGTCGGGATTGGTGCGAAACAGCACCAGGAGCCCCATGCCGCCCGAGACGAGCAACCCGGCGAGCATGGGGCCGGCAGCGAGGGAGCCGTCCAGGTACAGCTCGGCGATGACCACCGAGGCTCCGCAGTTGGGGATGAGGCCGATCAGCGCTGCCAGGAACGTGGCGCGCACGGGGTGGACGCCCAGGAACTCCCCTATGGCGTTCTGGCCCACCAGGGAGAACACCAGGCCAAAGGCGAGGGTCACCAGGAAGATGAAGAAGGTCACCTCGACGGTGTGGATGGCTGCGCTTCGCACGATGCCCCAGGCGGCGTGGTGGGCATGGGCGTGATGGTGGCCCTCCGCGCCGTCGGATGCGGCCGCGGCATCGTGTGCGGCGTCACTCTCCCCCAGCTCGTCGTCGCAGTGGCAGTGCGCGCGGTCGCAGAGCTCGTGTATGTGGGCGTGGCCGTCACCGGAGCGGTGCGTCAGGCGCAGCACCGCGTCCAGCGCAAGGCCGACCGCCATGCCCGCAACGACCTTGACCCCCACAATGGAGAGGAGGCGCGACGCGGGTTCCTGGTGCGCGATGAACACGGGGATCATCTCGTCCGAGGTGGAGAGGATGACCGCCACCAGCGTCCCCACGGTCACGACGCCGCCGGCGTAGAGCGTGCCGGCCATCGCCGAGAAGCCGCACTGGGGCAAGGCGCCAAGGAGCGCCCCGACGATGGGGCCGGACTTGTCGGCTCTGCGGATGATGTCCTCGGTCCTGCCCGCCATGCCGTGCTCCAGGGCCTCCATGGCGAGGTAGGTGAGGAAGAGGAAGGGCACGAGCTCGAGGGTGTCCTTGAGCGAGTCGATCAGTGCGTCGATGATGACGTCCATGGTTCACTTCGCTTTCTTATCCAATATATGAGCATATGCTCCCATGTACCTATGTGCTTATGTTTTCGCAGTTAAATGGCACTGTTTAACGGTTTATGAGGGTATTCTAATTCCCACAGCCGTGCATGTTTGCACAAAACCGACACATATTGGAGGAGAGAAGGGCAGGCCGTCGCCTGGAGCGTTTGCCATCTGGCGCGAAGGGACGCGCGCCCACTAGTGGCACAACACGGGCCGTGACGGCATGAGCGAGGTCACCCCCGAGGCGAGAGCGATGACACCAGCTGCCTGCGGGAATGGTTTGGGGGAGACGGGGGCGACCCTCTCCCCTACTCCCAGGGGACGAGTGCGCCTTGCGGATAGCTGACCGACTCGAAGGTGAGCCCGCGCGCCGGTGCGGTGGGGCCTGCAGCCCTGCGGTCGCGCGCCTCCAGCGCCGACGAGACCCAAGCGGCGTCGCGATGGCCGCGGCCGACCTCCACGAGGGTCCCCGTTATGGCCCTGACCATGTTGTGCAGGAAGGCGTTGCCCTCCACGTCCACCGCCACCAGGTCCTCGCCCGCCTCGGTGACGCGCGAGACCTCCACGCGCGAGAGGAACCGCGAGGTTGACCTGCCGTCCTGGCGCAGGAGCTGCGCCGAGCTGGCCTTGCAGAAGCTCGCGAAGTCGTGCTCGCCCAGCAGCGGACGGGCCGCCCGGTTCATGGCGTCCACGTCGAGCTCCGACGAGCGCAGCCACCAGGCGTGGTCCCACGCCATCACGGGCCGGGCTGGACCGCAGGCGATGCGGTAGCGGTAGGCGCGCGACGTGGCGTCAAAGCGGGCGGAGAAGCCCGGGGCGGCCCGATAGATGCCCCTCACCGAGACGTCGTCGGGCGTGAGGGCGACCAGCGACGACCACAGGCGGTGTCCCGCCAGCTCGCCCTCGCCCGGGGCGAGGGGAACGCTCACGTACTGTGCCAGGGCGCTCACGCCGGCGTCGGTCCTTCCGGCGCAGGCAAGCTCTACGGGGCGACGAAGCGCGGTCTGGAGCGCGTGGCGCAGCTCACCGGCGACCGTGCGCTGGCCGGGCTGCTCCGCAAAGCCGCTGAACCCCTCGCCGCGGTAGCCCACGCAGACAACGAGCGTCCCCGGCCCCATGGCCTCGCACCCCTGGCCCTCGCACATCTCGCCCATCCCCTCTCGCCAAGCATCCGAGAAATCCTACCCGCCTATGCCAGCCACAGGCAAGCCACCATCGTCAGCGCCGCAAGCGCCACCAGGCAGCATGACCACGTCCCCCAACGAGCTCGCTCCGGCGCCCTTCCCGAGTAGCAGCGGTCTCGCATTGCACCGGCAAGGTCGTCCGAACGCTGGAACAGCGCCACGGTCAGCGGAATCACCACCGAGGCGTACCTTCCCAGCCTTCGCAGGGGACCCCCCTCGTCAAACCGCACGCCTCGGGCGCGCTGGGCGAGCACGATACGGTCGAACTCCCCCACGGTCTCGGGAATCAGGCGCAGGGCAAGCGAGACAACCATCGCCACGTCCCCCACGGGCACCCCCGCCGCCCCGAGCGGCGCGAGCAGACGAACCAGCCCATCCGCAAGCTGTGGCGCCGTCGTGGTCGACGACACCAGGCAGACCAGGCCCACCAGCAACACGATCCTCGCAACGGCGAAGGCGCCGCGCGTGGCACCCGCGATCGACACGCCCAGCCTCCCAGCGAGGGCGACGTCGCCGGAGCCATCCACCACAAGCGCGTTGGCGAGCAGCGCAAACGCAAGGACGACGGCAGTTGGGGCAATCGCCCTCGCCACCGTGCGGGGGCTTACGTGGCAGGTGACGACTCCCGCGACGAGCTCCGCGGCAACCAGCGCGAGTCCCAGGGGGCCGCGCGCGCCAAACGTCGCGATGGTGAGGAGGAGAAGGGCAATCGCCTTTGCCTCCGGCTCCACCCCATGAAGCCAGGTCCTGCGCTCCAGGTAGGTCCCTATCGCGAGTGTCCTACCCATGGAGGGCCTCCCACAGCTGGGCCTCGAAGGGCGGCTCCATGCCCGCGCGCTCGTACGTCGCGGGGTCGAGGAGTCCGCACGCCGGGCCGGACCACGCAACCGACCCCGCCCGCAGCAGGCAGCCATCCGTTGCGACGGGGAGCCACTCCCCCACGTCATGCGTCACAACGAGGATGGCGGCGCCCCGCTCCGCGAGCCTTCGCACGAGGTTGCGCATCAGGCTGCGCGACGGGCCGTCGAGGCCGGCGGTGGGCTCGTCGAACACGAAGGCGGCCTGCCCCATGGCCACGACGCCCGCGAGCGCGACGCGGCGCCTCTCTCCCCCGGAAAGCGAGAGGGGCGCGCGATCCCACAGATCCGGGCCAACACCCAGCAGCCCCAGGGCATCCCGGGCCTTGGCGAGCGCCCACTCGCGCGACTGGCCCCGGTTGAGCGGGCCAAAGGCGACGTCCTCCAACGCCGTCGCGCAAAACAGTTGGTTCTCGGGCCTCTGGAACGCCAGCCCGACGTCGCCCGGGCGCACGGGGGAGCCGTCGAGGGTGACGGCCCCGGAGTCCGGGCCAACGAGGCCGGAGGCGGCCAGCGCAAGGGTGCTCTTCCCCGAGCCCGAGGGCCCGACCACCAGGCACACGTGCCCTGGCTCGACGCGAAGGGTTGCGCTGGCAAGCGCCGGCTTCTCTGCCTCGTACGAGACCGTGACCCCGTCCAGACTGAGGCCACGCGCACCCTTGCCTGCTGCCTTGGGCTCGCCCTGCACCAGAAGGCAGGCGTCAGACAGCTCTCGCTCCAAGCCGCCCTCTGAGGCCATCAGAGCCAGTTTCCCGGCATCAGGAGGCCAGGGGGCATCTGCACCAAGGGACGGCCATCCAAGCGCCTCAAGGGCCCTCAGGCGCCCTCCCTGCAAGCCGGAGAGACGCACCACGCTTCCGCTCGCCGCGAGCTCCCATGGCCTACCCTCCCAAACGACTCTCCCAGCGTCCAGGACGACGACCCTGTCCGCCGAGAGCGCATCCTCCTCCAGGTGCGTGATGTCCAGCACTCCGACGCCATGCGAGAGAAGCGCGCGCACGATGCCGCGAACCCCTCGCCTCGCCCCCGGGTCAAGCTGTGCCAACGCCTCGTCTAGCACGAGGTACGACGGATGCATGGCGAGCACCCCCGCAAGCGCGACGCGCTGTGCCTCTCCCCCAGAGAGGCTCGCGGTGGATCGACCTGCCAGGTGGGCTATGTTGCACTCCTGGAGGGCCTCCCCCACCGCACTCTCCACGCGGTCGTGCGCCCATCCCAGGTTCCTGGGGCCAAACGAGACCTCGTCCCACACAACGGAGCTCACAATCTGTGATTGAGGGTCTTGTCTCACCCTCCCTACCAGGCGTGCGAGCTCGTCGCGCGACAGGCCGCCGACCCCGTCGACCGAGACGCCACCGCCATTGGGTACCAGAGCCCCGTTGCACACGCATGCGATCGTCGACTTTCCCGAGCCGTTGGCCCCAACAAGCGCAACGCGCTCCCCAGGGGCGACATCCAGGCATACGTGGTCGAGCACGCGGTGGCGATTCCCTCCCGCGGGTAGCGTTACGCAAACGTCGCTCAGCTCCAGCATGCTCCACCTCCTGCCTTGGCCCATAAAAAGCGAGGGAGACCCGCGCGCGCAGGCCTCCCTCGAACATCTCACATTGTGAGAGAAGGCTACTCGGCCTTCTCCTCGGCCTCGGCGGTCTCCTCGGCAGGCTCCTCGGCCTTCTCGGGCTCCGCAGCCTCCTCGGCAACCTTGACGGGCTCCACCTTGGTGACGGGAGCTGCCTTCTTTGCCTTGGGCTGAACCGGCTCGGTCACGAGCTCGATGATGACGACCTCGGAGGCGTCACCCTTGCGGGGGCCAAGCTTCATGATGCGGGTGTAGCCGCCGTTGCGGTCTGCCCACACGCCCTGAGCGGCCTTCTCAAAGACCTCGCGCACGACCTCCTTGTCGCCAACCTTGGCGATGGCGAGGCGACGGGAGTGAATGTCGCCCTTCTTGGCCCAGGTGATGACCTTGTCGACGTCAGGCCGGATTGCCTTGGCGCGGGCATCGAGGGTCTTGATGCGGTCGTTGGCAAGCAGGGCGCACACAAGGCTCTTCTTCATTGCCTTGGTGTGGGCGGCATCGGTGCCGAGCTTCATGCCCCTCTTCTTGTTGTGTCTCATGGTCTTGAAACTCCTCTAAAGAAATGCGTTTGTCTAGTCCTTGAGGCTCAGGCCCATGGTCTCGAGCTTGTCCTTGACTTCCTCGATGGACTTGACGCCAAAGTTGCGGATGTTAAGCAGGTCGTTCTCAGAGAACTCCACGAGCTGCCTCACGCTGTGAATGCCAGCGCGCTTAAGGCAGTTGTAGGAGCGAACGGAAAGGTCCAGGTCCTCGATCTGCTTGTCAAGCTCGGTGTTCTCCTCCTCCTCGCCGTTGGCGAAGATGGAGACGTCCTCGACGGGCTCCTCCTCGTCGGCCAGGCCCATGAAGGCGCTCATGTGCTGGTTGACGATGTTGGCAGCCTCGACCACCGCGTCGCGAGGCGAGATGGAACCGTCCGTCTCGACCTCAAGAACCAAGCGGTCGTAGTTGGTGTGCTGGCCAACGCGGCAGGGCTCGACGGCCTTGGCGCAACGCTTGACCGGGGAGTACAGGGAGTCAACGTGGATGAGGCCGATGGGATCGCCCTCGCGCTCGTTGTCATCGCCCGAGACATACCCGCGGCCAGTGCCAATGCGCATCTGCATGGAGAGGTGAGCGCCGTCGCCAAGGGTGCAGATGACCTGATCCTTGTTGATGAGCTCAAACTCCGCGGGGACCTTGAAGTCGCCGCCGGTCACCGTGCAGGGACCGTCGATGGAGATGGAGGCCGTGGCCTCGTCGCCCGTACCCATGGAGCGGAACACCAGGCCCTTGACGTTGAGGACGATGTCGACAACATCCTCGTACACGCCGGGAACCGTGGTGAACTCGTGCTGGACGCCATCGATCTGGATAGCCTCGACGGCAGCGCCCTCGAGCGAGGACAGCAGCACGCGCCTGAGGGAGTTGCCAAGGGTGTCGCCATAGCCACGCTCGAGCGGCTCCGCAGAGATGCGGGCGACGTTCTCGGAGACTTCCTCCACGGTAACCTGCGGCCGGATGAATTCTGCCATGAAAACCTCCTACCGTCCTTACTTACTTGGAGTAGAGCTCGACGATGAGCTGGGGGTCGAGGTCAAGATCGATCTGATCGCGAACGGGGAGCTGGAGGACGGTGCCCTTGAGCTTCTCCACGTCGACCTCAAGCCAAGCGGGGACGGCCATGTGCTCGGAGGAGACCAGGGCCTCCTTGATGGGGAGAAGGTCCTTTGCCTTGGGGGCAACGGCCACGACGTCCCCGGCCTTCACCTGGTAGGAGGGAATGTCCACACGCCTGCCGTTGACGGTGATGTGACCGTGGCAGACGGTCTGGCGGGCCTCCTTGCGGGTGCGGGCAAAGCCGAGACGGAAGACGACGTTGTCGAGGCGGCGCTCGAGGATGGAGAGCAGGTTGTCACCCGTAATGCCCTCCTCCTTGATGGCCTTCTCGTAATAGCTGCGGAACTGCTTCTCCAGAACGCCGTAGATGAACTTGGCCTTCTGCTTCTCCTGGAGCTGCGTGCCGTACTCGCTCTTCTGGCGACGCGTGCGCTTGGGCTGCCTGTTGGACTTCTTGTTGATGCCCATGACAATCGGGTCGATGTCAAGCTGGCGGCACCTCTTGAGGACAGGGGTCCTATCAATTGCCATTGCTACTGTCCTTCCTTACTACACGCGACGACGCTTGCACGGACGGCAACCGTTGTGCGGAATGGGGGTCTTGTCCTGGATGCCCGACACCTCGAGGCCAGCGGCCTGGAGGGAACGGATAGCGGTCTCGCGGCCAGAGCCGGGACCCTTCACGAACACAGCCACCCTGTGAAGGCCGTGCTCCATGGCTGCCTTTGCGCACGCCTCGGCCGCGACCTGAGCCGCGAACGGGGTGCTCTTGCGGGAGCCCTTGAAGCCGACGGTGCCACCGGACTGCCAGGCGATGACGTTGCCCTGGGGGTCGGTGATCGAGATGATCGTGTTGTTGAACGTGCTCTTGATGTGGGCCTGGCCCACGGCGATGTTCTTGCGCTCGGCGCGGCGGATGTGCTGCTGGCGCTGGTTCTTCTTCTGCGGCATGCTGTTCTCCCCTTAGGCCTTCTTCTTTGCACCGATCTGGCGACGCTTGCCCTTGCGGGTGCGCGCGTTGGTGTGGGTGCGCTGGCCGTGGACGGGGAGGCCCTTGCGGTGACGGAGGCCGCGGTAGCAGCCAATCTCCATCAGGCGGGCGGTGTTCTGACGGACCTCGCGGCGAAGGTCACCCTCGGTGGTGAAGTTCGCGTCGATGTAGTCACGAATCTTGGTGACTTCCTCCTCGGTGAGGTCCTTCACGCGAGTGCTGGGGTCAACACCGGTCTCCGCGCAGATCTTCTTGGCGCTGGTGTGGCCGATGCCGTACAGGTAGGTAAGACCGATCTCGACGCGCTTCTCACGCGGCAGATCGACGCCGTTGATACGTGCCAACTTCGAGCTCCTCTCTTAGCCCTGACGCTGCTTGTGGCGAGGGTTCTCGCAGATCACGTAAACCTTGCCATGGCGACGAATGATCTTGCACTTGTCGCACATCTTCTTGACCGAAGGACGTACCTTCATCTGCTTGTTCCTTCCGGTTAGTGCTGATACGAACTATCTACTCGCCCAGCCGCTGGCGTGAATTCCGGCTGTTGCGAACGATCGCCTACTTGTAGCGGTAGGTGATGCGTCCCCTGGTGAGGTCATAGGGAGAAATCTCCACGACGACCTTGTCGCCGGGAAGGATCCTGATGTAGTTCATCCTGATCTTGCCCGAGATGGTGCAGAGGATGGTCTTGCCATTCTCCAGTTCGACATTGAACATTGCGTTGGGCAGGGGCTCGACGACCGTGCCCTCAAGCTCTATTCCGCCTTGCTTGCTCACCGTTCCCGCTTTCTCCCTGTGAATCACAGCGATTGATTATCATACAGAAAATCTCACGCCGATTCCACGTTGCACGACATGCACACACGTAAACGTCGGGACCGGCCCTGCCATGGGACCGACCCCGACGACGTCGCATCGTTCCGTGGGACTACTGCCCCCCACCCTGCAACTGACACCAGGGGCCATCCTCGTCTTGGGTGAGAATGACCGGGCCATCGTCGGTAATTGCCACGGTATTCTCGAAGTGCGCGGCGGGAAGGCCGTCGTCCGTCACCACGGTCCAGCCGTTGGGCAGGACGTGGTTGGAGTACGTCCCCAGCGTAATCATGGGCTCGATGGCTATGACCATGCCCGCCTGAAGGCGGACGCCTCTCCCCCGCTTGCCGTAGTTGGGGACGTTGGGGTCCTCGTGCATCTCGTGGCCAACGCCGTGCCCAACGTACTCGCGGACGACGCCGTACCCGTTTTCCTCGGCGAGCGACTGCACCGCAAAGCCCACGTCCCCAAGGCGATTGCCGGGAACCGCCTGCTCTATGGCAGCCTTGAGGCAGTCACGCGTGCACTCGAGCAGCCCCATGACCTCGGTCGAGACGGTTCCCACGGCGAACGTCCAGGCGTTGTCACCCACCCAGCCGCCAAACGTGGCGCCGGTATCTACGCTCAGGATGTCTCCCTCCGCAAGAACCGCCTTCTGCGAGGGAAAGCCATGGACGATCTGCTCGTTTACCGAGGCGCAGATGCTTCCCGGGAAGCCGCCGTATCCCTTGAAGGTGGGGATGGCGCCGTGGAGCCTGATGAAGCGCTCGACCGCAGTGTCGATCTCCTTTGTGGTCACACCGGGCTTTGCCATGGAGCCGGCAAGCCTGAGGGCCGCCTTAGACAGGGACCCCGCGGACTTCATCTGCTCGATCTGCTCCGGACTCTTGATTCGAATCATAGGCCCAAGAGCACCTTGACGTCGGCATACACGTCATCGACGGGACGGTCGCCGTCGACCTCCTTGAGGATGCCGTGCTCGCGGTAGTACCCCACGAGCGGCGCAGTCTCGCGCTCGTAGGTGTCCAGTCGGCGCTGGATGGTCTCGGGCTTGTCATCGTCACGCTGGTACATCTCGCCACCGCAGCGGGGGCAGGTGTCAACGCCGGCCGGGGCGGTGTAGCCGCAGCTCTTGCAGGTGCGACGGGAGCTCAGGCGCTTGACGATGACCTCGGGCTTAACGCTCACGAGAAGGGCGGCGTCCAGCTTGAGGCCCTCCTTCGAGAGCTCAGCATCAAGGACCTCAGCCTGAGCGGTATTACGCGGGAAGCCGTCGAGGATGAACCCGTCCTTGGCGTCATCCTGCGAGAGGCGCTCCTTCACGAGGTCCACCACAAGGGCGTCGGGGACGAGCTGGCCGGCGTCCATGTACGACTTGGCCTTCACGCCCAGCTCGCTCTGCGCCTTTACCGCTGCCCTAAGCAGGTCTCCGGTCGAGATGTGCGGGAGCCCGTACTCCTCGACGAGCTTCTGCGCCTGGGTTCCCTTGCCTGCGCCCGGGGCGCCCAAAAGAACGATGTTCATGCGATTGCCTTCCTCTTTAAGACGCCCGGGAGACACCCAGGCCACATCCGTTGGGACATTGCACCTAGTGTAGCCGCCAAACGCGATTGGCGTGACCTCAACGGGGAGAAGCGCCGCTCGCCTCACCCTAGACGTCAACGTACGAAAAAGGGACGGACGAGGCACACGCCCCGTCCGTCCCATGCTTGCGTCCCTGCAAGAGCCTACTTGAAGAAGCCCTCGTAGTTGTGCATCTTGAGCTGGGACTCGAGCTGCGAGATCGTGTCCATTGCGACACCGACCAGAATCAGCACCGAAGTCCCTCCAAAGGCCTGCATCAGCGTATTGCCGGTAATCGTGAACAGGATGGAAGGAATCACGGCCAGCGCTGCCATGAAGAGGGCGCCAGGGAGCGTGATGTGGTCCAGCACGTTCTTGATGTATGCCGCCGTTGCACCACCGGGACGAACGCCGGGAATGAACCCGCCGGCCTTGCGAAGCTGGTCGGCCGTCTCGTCTGGGTTGAACACCATCGAGGTGTAGAAGTACGCGAAGAACACAATGAGAACCACGGAGAGGATCCAGTTGATCCAACCTGTGCTGATTGCGTTGGCGAACCCCTGCACCCATCCCACGTTGGGGAAGAAGATGGCGAGCTGCGCCGGAATGTACAGCAACGCGGAGGCAAAGATGATGGGTACCACGCCGGCCGTGTTCACCTTGACGGGAAGGTACGTTGCCTGTCCGCCCATCATGCGGCGACCCACCACGCGCTTGGCATACTGCACGGGAATCCTACGCTGCCCGCGCTCGATGTAGACAATCACGGGAATGATCGCGATGACCACGACGAGGGTGATGATGGTCCAGAGCAGACCGGTGCCGGAAGTCGCGACCGAGCTGCTGAGGGCATTGGGAAGCCCCGCCATGATGTTCGCGAAGATGATCAGCGACATGCCGTTGCCGATGCCACGCTGCGTGATGACCTCGCCGAGCCACATGATGATGATGGCGCCAGTGAGGAGCACCCCGATGATGATGATGTCCTCGATGATCTCGGGGAATCCCATGTTGGAGAAGTCGATGCCATAGCTCTTGAAGAGGAAGAGGTAGCCGATGGCATTGATCAGGGCGAGAAGCACCGTGAGATACCTGGTGTACTGCGTGATCTTGCGCTGGCCGGCCTCGCCCTCCTTGGCAAGCTCCCCAAGAGAGGGAATCACGGCCTGGAACATCTGGAGAATGATCTGCGCCGTGATGTAAGGCATGATGCCCAGGCTGAAGACGGAGACGCGAGAGAGCGCCCCGCCCGAGAACAGGTTGAGGACGGCGATGGCACCACTGCCGGCCGCTGCGGTCTGGTAGGCCTTCAGCATGCTCGAGAAGGGCACGCCGGGGGCCGGCAGATAGGCGCCAAGCCTATAGAGGAGGAGGATCCCGATGGTGATCAGGATCTTCTTCCTAAGCTCAGGAATGCGGAACGCGTTGGCGATTCCCTTTAGCACGCCTGCTCGACCTTTCCTCCGGCCGCCTCGATCTTGGCCTTCGCAGAGGCGGAAACCTTGTCGACCTTGACGGTGAGCTTCTTGGTGAGCTCTCCGTCACCGAGCACCTTGACGGGGATGTAGTCGTGCTTGATGACGCCCTTGGCCAGAAGGCTCTCTGCGTCGACCGTCTCGCCGTCCTCGTAGAGCTTCTCGAGGCGAGACACGTTGACGGGGGCGTACTCCACACGGTTGTGGTTCTTGAAGCCGGGGAGCTTGGGGAGGCGCATCGCGAGCGGGGTCTGGCCGCCCTCGAAGCCGACGCCCTTGCCGCCGCCAGAACGGGAGAGCTGGCCCTTGGTGCCGCGACCGGCAGTCGTACCCTGGCCGGCGGAGTTACCGCGGCCTACACGCTTGCGGGCCTTCTTGGAGCCCTCCGCGGGGTGAAGATCATGAAGCTGCATTTGGGTGACTCCTAGTTCTCTTCGACCTGGACAAGGTGCTTGACCTTGAAGATCATTCCACGAACACTCGGGTTATCGGGCAGCACGGAGGTGTCGCCGATCTTGCGGAGGCCCATGGCGCGGCAGGTGCGGGTCTGGTCCTTCTTGACGTTGCAGACAGCGCTGCGAACGAGCTTGACGGTGAGCTTCTTGTCAGCCATTGGTTACTCCCCCTTCCCTGCGAAGAGCTCCTTGGTGGTGAGGCCACGGCGCTCGGCAGCCTGCTCAGGGCTGGTGAGCCCCTTCAGGCCCTCGGCTGCGGCCTTGATGATGTTGAGGGCGTTGTCGGTGCCAAGGGACTTGGCGGTGACGTTGGTGATGCCCGCAAGCTCGAAGAGCGGACGGACGGGGCCGCCAGCGATGACGCCGGTACCCTCGACGGCCGGCTTGATGAGAACGCGGCCTGCGCCAAACTTGCCCTCGATTGCGTGAGGCACCGAGCCACCCTTGGTGACGGGAACCTTGAACATGTTCTTCTTCGCGTCGTCGACGCCCTTCTGGATTGCCAGAGGCACCTCAGTGGAGCGGCCCATGCCCAGGCCGACATTGCCCTTACCGTCGCCCACGACCACGAGGGCAACGAGCGTCATGCGACGGCCGCCCTTGACGGTCTTGGAAACACGGTGGATGTAGACTACGCGCTCCTGAAGATCGGAGTCATTCTGGCGCTTACGATCACGTGGCATCTAAATTCCTCCTAGAACTTCAGGCCCGCGGAACGGGCACCGTCGGCGAGAGCCTGAACGCGGCCGTGGTAGATGTGACCACCGCGGTCAAAGGTGACCTGGGTCACACCGGCCTCGAGAGCACGCTGGCCCACGAGCTTGCCGACGAACTCCGCGGCCTCCTTGTTGGAGCCGAGCTTGCCGGTCTCCCTGAACTCGGGCGACAGGGTGGACGCAGAGCAGATGGTCTTGCCCTCGACGTCGTTGATCACCTGGGCGTAGATGTTCGCGTTGGTGCGGTGAACGGAAAGGCGGGGACGCTCCGCGGTGCCAAAGATCTTGGCGCGGACACGGCGCTGACGGCGCTTGAGACCCGCACGCTTTGCCTTGTTCTTGTCCATTACTTCTCCTTCAAGTTGCCAGCACCTGACGGGGTGCTGGTCTTCTCCCTTTACCTACGAGGCTACTTGGCAGCCTTGCCAAGCTTCCTGCGGATGTGCTCGCCCTCGTAGTGGATGCCCTTGCCCTTGTAAGGCTCGGGGGGACGCTTGCTGCGAACCTCGGCGGCGACCTGGCCGACCTGCTCCTTGGAGATGCCCTTCACGACGATGTGCGTGTTGTCGGGGACCTCGAAGCTGATGCCCTCGGGCGCGACGTAGATCACGGGGTGGGAGTAGCCAAGGGAGAGGTCAAGGTCCTTGCCCTTGAGGGCGGCGCGGTAGCCGACGCCCGTGAGCTCGAGCTTCTTCTCGAAGCCCTTGGAGACACCCTCGACCATGTTGCTGATGAGGGTGCGGGTCAGGCCCTGCTGAGCGTTGGAGTCGGTGGACTCGTCGTTACGGGTGACGAGGATCTCCTCGCCCTCCTGGCTGATGGTGACGAGCTCGGAGAAGGTGCGGTCGAGCTCACCCTTGGGGCCCTTGACGGAAACGTGAGAACCCTCGACTGTCACAGTGACCCCAGCGGTAATCTGGACAGGCTTCTTACCAATACGAGACATTGTCTCCTCCTATCTATTCCTGCCGCGGGTTACCAGATGTAGCAGATGACCTCGCCGCCGACGCCGAGCTTTCGGGCGTCGCGGTCGCACATCATGCCCTTGGAGGTGGAGATCACGGCAGTGCCGAGGCCGCCACGAACGCGCGGCAGGTCAGCCGCGGAGGAGTAGATGCGCAGGCCCAGCTTGGAGATGCGGCGGATGCCCTGGATAACGCGGGCACGACGTGCGCCGTACTTGAGCTTGATGTGGAGGGTCTTCTGAGGCTTGGTGTCCTCAACCTCATAGGACTCGATGTAACCCTCCTCGCAGAAGACGCGGGCAATCTCGACCAGCACCTTGCTCGAGGGCATGGACACCTCGGGCTTGCCGGCGGAGTTTGCGTTACGGATGCGCGTCAGCATGTCTGCGATGGGATCAGTAACCTTCATTGATTCCTTCTCCTTCGTTAGTGATGAAACTGCGCGTTTGGTTCATCCGAGCCCATGGCCCGGACGCCTACACGCGAGAGCCCTGGCCTACCAGCTCGCCTTGCGGACGCCAGGAAGCTCGCCCTTGCTCGCGAGCTCGCGGAAGCACACGCGGCACAGGCCGAACTTGCGATAGACGGAGTGGGGACGCCCACAGCGCTGGCAGCGGTTCTGCTTGCGCGTCGAGTACTTCGGCTCACGCGAAGCCTTGACGATCATCGATGTCTTAGCCACAAATCCTCCTTCAGGAAGAGGCCTCGGGTCCATCCCGGGGCTACGTACAACCTATTGACTAGTCCTTCTTGAACGGGAAGTGGAAAGCGTCGAGAAGCGCCTTGCCTTCCTCGTCAGTCTGGGCAGTGGTCACGATGGTGATGTCCATTCCACGGGTGTGGTCGATCTTGTCAAAGTCGATCTCGGGGAAGATCAGCTGCTCGGTCACGCCCATGGAGAAGTTGCCGTGGCCATCGAACGACTTGGCGCTAATGCCACGGAAGTCGCGGATGCGGGGGATGGCGATGGCGATGAGACGGTCGAGGAACTCGTACATGCGGTCGCTGCGAAGGGTGACCTTGGCGCCAATGGCCTGACCCTGGCGCAGGTGGAACGTAGCGATGGACTTGCGGGCGTGCGTCACGAGCGGCTGCTGGCCGGTGATGGCACGCAGGTCGGCAACGGCACCCTCGATGGCCTTGGAGTCCGTAGCGGCCTCGCCGACGCCCATGTTCACGACGATCTTCTCGATCTTGGGAATCTGCATGACGTTCTTGTAGTTGAACTGCTTCTGCAGCTCGTCACGGATGGTGTCGAAGTACAGGGTCTTGAGCCTCGGTACGTAGTTCTGATCCTCTGCCATGTGAACTCCTTCTTCTCGATCTTGGCGGGATTGTGTGCGGGGTCCTGTCTCGCACGACCCGAGCCTGGCAAGCCCGGGGACCCACGCGTCCGAGACATACCTATCCCGTCTACAGACGCGATTCTTCACTCTACTACTTGCTTGCATCCCAGATGCCAGCTGATGCTGGTTTGAAGAGTCTCCACACAATTGGCGATAAAAAAGGCCCCCTCGGTGGGAGGGGGCCCAACTTTTCTTGTTTCAAGCCTTAGAACTTGGCGCCGCACTTCTTGCAAACGCGGACGGGCTTGTTGTTCTCGTCACGCTCGTGGCCAACGCGGGTGTGCTGGCCGCAGGAGGGGCAGACCAGGGCCACGTTGGAAACGTCGATGGCAGCCTCCTTCTGGATGATGCCACCCTGCTCGTTCTGCTGTGTGGGGCGCTGGGCCTTCTTGACCATGGCGACGCCACGGACGACGACCTTGCCCTCCTTCGGCATGGCCTTGATGACCTCGCCGCGAACGCCCTTGTCCTTACCGGACAGGACCTCGACCTGGTCTCCGGTCCTCACGTTCATCTTTGCCATTCGTCTCTCACTCCCTACAGCGTCTCGGGTGCGAGCGAGACGATCTTCATGTACTTGCGATCGCGGAGCTCGCGGGCGACGGGCCCGAAGATACGGGTGCCCTTGGGCTCGCCATCCTTGTTGACCAGGACGCAGGCGTTCTGGTCGAACTTGATGTAGCTGCCGTCCGTGCGACGGGTCTCCTTTACGGTGCGGACGATGACGCAACGGACGACGTCACCCTTCTTCACCTGGCCGCCGGGCTGAGCCTCCTGGACGGCGCACATGATGACGTCGCCGAGGCCAGCATAACGGCGCTTGGAGCCACCCATGACCTTGATGCACTTGACGCGCTTCGCGCCGCTGTTGTCAGCGACGTTGAGCATGGTCTCCATCTGAATCATTGCTGTTCCTCCGAACACTCATCCCAGCCAGAGGTGCAACCACACTTGCGAGGCACATGGCTGGTAATGGGCTGACAAATCCTTACTTGGCGCGCTCCACGATCTCGATCACGCGCCAACGCTTGGTCTTAGAGAGAGGCCTGGTCTCCATGACGCGAACGGTGTCGCCAAGGCCGCACTCGTTCTTCTCGTCGTGGCAGTGAAGCTTCTTGTGCACGGTCATCATCTTGCCGTACTTGGGGTGGTGCTTGCGGTACGTGATCTGCACGGTGATGGTCTTGTCGCCGGAGATCGAGATGACCTCACCGGTGCGGACCTTGCGCGCGTTCCTGATAACGGTCTCTGCCATTTCTTATCTCCTGCGTTCTAGTTCTTAGCGGCTTCGGCCGCGATCTGGCGAGCGCGAATCTCGGTCTGGATGCGAGCGATATCGCGCTTCACGAGAGTGACGCGGGCGGTGTTGTCCAGCTGGCTGGTGGCCATCTGGAAGCGCAGGTTGAAGAGCTCTGCGCGGCCGTCCTCGAGCTTCTGGGCGAGCTCCTCGTCACTGAGCTCGCGGATCTCCTTGTACTTCATCTACTTTGCCTCCCCGTCCTGCTCAGCGCGGGTGATGATCTTGGTCTTGATGGGGAGCTTGTGCTGAGCCAGACGCAGGGCTTCCTTGGCGGTAGCCTCGTCAATCTCGCCAAGCTCGAACATGACGCGACCGGGCTTCACGACAGCCACCCACTCCTCGGGGTTGCCCTTGCCGGAACCCATGCGGGTCTCTGCCGGCTTCTTGGTGATGGGCTTGTCGGGGAAGATGGTGATCCAGACCTTGCCGCCACGCTTCATCTGTCGGGTCATGGCGATACGAGCAGCCTCGATCTGGCGGTTGGTGATCCAGTGGGCCTCAAGCGCGACCAGGCCGTACTGGCCAAAGTGCAGCTCGGTGTTGCCCTTGGCGTGGCCCTTCATGGAGCCACGCTGAACCTTGCGGTGAAGAACGCGCTTAGGTGCGAGCATTAGCGGCCCCTCCTCTCATTGCGACCACGGCGAGGACGGCTGGTGCCCTCGAGCTGCGGGTGCAGCGCGGGCTGGCCGGGAAGCTGCTCGCCCTGGTAGATCCAAACCTTCACGCCGCAGGCACCCATGGTGGTGTGAGCGGTGGCCACGCCGAAGTCGATCTTGGCGCGCAGGGTGTGCAGGGGCACGCGGCCCTCGCGGTACCACTCGCGGCGGCCCATCTCGGCGCCGTTGAGACGACCGGAGCACTGGATGCGGATGCCCTTGGCACCGGCCTTGCGGGCGGACTGAACGGCCTTGCGCATGGCACGACGGAAGGCGATGCGGCCCTCGAGCTGCTCGGCGATGGACTGAGCGACGAGCTGGGCGTCGAGCTCGGGGCGCTTGACCTCGATGACGTCGACGTTGATGTTGCCCTTGCTCACGCCGGCGACCTTCTCGAGCTCGCCACGGAGGGCGTCGATCTCGGCACCCTTCTTGCCGATGACGATGCCGGGGCGCGCGGTGTAGATGGTGACCTTCACCTTGTCACCAGCGCGCTCGATGTCGACGCGGGCGAGGGCGGCGGAGGCGAGGCGCTTCTCGAGGAACTTGCGAATCTCGAGGTCGTTGCCAAGCTTCTTGGCGTAGTCCTTCTTATCGGCGTACCAACGGGAACGCCACTCCTCGGTGATGCCGAGACGGAAGCCGGTAGGCTGAACCTTCTGACCCATGCTTTCCCTACGCCTCCTTTCGAGGTGCGACGACGACGGTGATGTGGCTCGTGCGCTTGTTGATGCGAGAAGCGGAGCCCTTGGCGCGGGGACGGATGCGCTTGAGCGTGGGGCCCTCGTCCACGTACGCGTACTTGATGACGAGGTCGTCCTCGCGAAGGTTGTTGTTGTTCACCGCGTTAGCGACGGCGGAGCGAACGACCTTGGCGACGGGCTCGGCAGCGGCGCGGGTGGAGAACTGAAGGGTCTCCAGCGCCTTGTCGACGGACTTGTTTCGAATCTGGTCAACGACCATACGAACCTTGCGAGGAGCCATGCGCACGTACTTGGCGGTGGCGTGGACCTCGTTTGTGGCGGCGGTGTTCTTAGCCATCTCTCATGCCCTCCTAGTTAGCCTTGTGGCCGCGGAAGGTACGAGTGGGAGCGAACTCGCCAAGCTTGTGACCAACCATGGACTCGGTGATGTAGACGGGGACATGCTTGCGGCCGTCGTGAACGGCGATCGTGTGGCCAACCATCTCGGGGAAGATGGTGGAGGAGCGCGACCAGGTCTTCACGACCTCCTTCTTGCCCGCCTCGTTCATTGCGGTGACACGCGCAAGGAGGCGAGTCTCCACATACGGACCCTTCTTGAGACTTCTGCTCATTCTTGGTTTCTCCTATTACTCGTGTTCCGACTACTTCGAGCGACGACGGATGATGAGGCGGTTCGACGCCTTCTTGGGGTCGCGCGTTTTGTAGCCCTTCGTGGGCTTGCCCCAAGGGGTGACCGAGGGACGGCCGGAGGTGTGGTTCTTGCCCTCGCCGCCGCCGTGCGGGTGGTCGACGGGGTTCATGACCGTACCACGGACGGTCGGACGGACGCCCATCCAGCGGTGACGACCTGCCTTGCCGATGACGATGTTGCTGTGCTCGGCGTTGCCGACCTCGCCGATGGTGGCGCGGCAGGTGAGGAGCACGCGACGCAGCTCGGAGGAGGGCATGCGGAGGACGGCGTAGCCGTTGTCCTTGCCCATGAGCTGGACGGAGGTTCCGGCGGCGCGAGCCATTGCAGCGCCGCGGCCGGGCTGGAACTCGACGGCGTGCACGAGCGTGCCCACGGGAATCTGGGCCAGCGTGGTGCAGTTGCCGGGCTTGATGTCGATGTCCTTCTCGCCGGAGATGACGGTGTCGCCAACGTGCAGGCCCTCGGGCGCGAGGATGTAGGCCTTGGCGCCGTCAGCGTAGTGGAGCAGGGCGATGCGTGCGCTGCGGTTGGGGTCGTACTCGATGGTAGCGACCTTGGCGGGCACGTCGTCCTTGCGGCGCTTGAAGTCTATGCGACGATACATGCGCTTGTGGCCGCCGCCCTGGTGACGGGTAGTGATGCGACCGTTGTTGTTGCGGCCGGCCTTCTTGGGCAGGGGCTCGAGGAGAGACTTCTCGGGCTTGTTGGTGGTGATCTCCGAGAAGTCGGAGACGGTCTGCCAACGACGGCCTGCGCTCGTGGGCTTGAGGTGCTTGACTCCCATTGCGTTTCCCTTTCTTTTCCGTTGGCCGTCTCGCTCAGGGAATGGGGCGCAAGGCCCCGGTGAGACGACACCGGATTACCACGGTACCGCGCGTATCCCTAGTGCGCGGCATAGTTGCCCGGCCTCCAGAGGAGGCTCGAGCAACCAAGTACTAGCTAGTCCTCGTCGGACTGCTGGTTAGCAAAGATCTCAATCTGCTCACCATCGGCGATGGTGACGACAGCCTTCTTCCAAGTACGGGTCTTGCCGTACTGGTAGCGAACACGCTTGTTCTTGGGCTTGACCCAAAGGGTGTTGACCTTCTCGACGTGCACGTTGAAGAGCTTCTCGACCGCGTCGGCAATCTCACCCTTGGCAGCCTGGCGGGCAACCTCGAAGGTGTACTTGTTCTGCGCCATCAGGTCGAAGGAACGCTCGGAGATAACCGGGCGGACGATCACATTGTAGACGGAGTTCATTATGCGAGCACCTCCCCGAAGAACTTGGCGATCTCGGGAGACATCACGAGAGCGGCGTTGTCGATGAGGTAACGGGTGTTGGCCTCGGAGCGACCGATAACCGTGACCTTGGGAAGGTTGCGGAAGGAGAGGTACGTGTTGACATCGTCGTCGGGAACCACGACGGTCACGCGCTTGTCGGAGAGGCCGAGGGCGTTGAGCGCAGAGACGGCCTGCTTGGTCTTGGGGGCATCAAACTGCATGCCCTCAACGAGGACGAGCTCGGAGTCGGCCACCTTGCCGGAGAGCACGGAGCGCATGGCGAGCTTCTTCTCCTTGATGTTCACGCGGAGGGCGTGGCTGTGGGGCGTAGGCCCAAAGACGACGCCGCCTCCCCTGAACTGCGGGGCGCGAATGGTGCCCTGGCGCGCACGGCCGGTGCCCTTCTGACGGAAGGGCTTAGCGCCGCCACCGGAGACATGCTTGCGGTTCTTGGTGGAGTGCGTGCCCTGGCGCTGGCTGGCCTCGTAGGCCACCACGACACGGTGCACGACGGGGATGTTAGGCTCGATACCATAGACGCCGTCGGGGAGCTCGACCTCTCCGGTCGCCTTCCCCTCAACGTTCTTTACTTCGATCTTGGACATTCTGTCCTCCTTGTTAGCCTTGGGGCTTGTGGTCGTGCTGGGCCCTTAGGCCATGCGGACGGAGACGAAGGCGTTCTTTGCGCCGGGGACCGCGCCCTTGACAAGCAGGAGGTTCTGCTCGGCGTCGACACGAACGAGCTTGAGGTTCTTGACGGTCACGCGCTCGTTGCCCATGTGACCGCACATGTGAAGGCCCTTGCGGACGCGTGCGGGATATGCGCACTGGCCGATGGAGCCCGGCTCGCGCTGGTTGCGGGAACCGTGGGTCATGGGGCCGCAGGCGAAGTTCCAGCGCTTGATGGTGCCCTGGAAGCCCTTGCCCTTGGAGGTGCCGGTGACATCGACGGCCTTGACCTCGGAGAAGTCAGCAACGGTCACCTTGTCGCCGCAGTTGTGCTCCTCGCCGTTCTCGACGCGGACCTCGCGCAGGAAGCGCATGGGCGCGACGCCGTGGGCGTCGAAGTGACCCTGCATGGGCTTGTTGACGTGCTTGGAAGTGATGTCGCCAAAGCCAATCTGGACGGCATCGTAGCCGTCGGTGGCCTTGGTTTTGACCTGCGAGACAACGCAGGGGCCGGCCTGGATGACGGTCACGGGGACGACGTTGTCGTTCTCGTCCCAGACCTGCGTCATCCCGATCTTGCGGCCAAGAATCGTGCTGACCATACTCTTTCCTAACCCTCGGTGGTCATGGGACCGACGGGCAACCCTTTGCCCTCCCCCAGCGGACCACATCTGACATTGGCCCGACCACGAGACACACAGGTATCCCGCAATCGAAGCAGCTTGACTAGTGTACACTCCCGGGGCCGTGTTCACAATGAAACAACAATTTCCCTCGTAGACACCCAGAAGTCTCTTGGTGGCCAACATACAAGGAGGCCCTCCGCAAGGCGGGGGGCCTCCCAAACCAATGCGCTCTGATTCCTAGAGCTTGATCTCGATGTCAACCCCGGCGGGGAGGTCGAGCCTCATGAGGGAGTCGACCGTGGAGCTGGAGGGGTCGAGGATGTCGATGAGGCGCTTGTGGGTGCGCATCTCGAACTGCTCGCGGGAGTCCTTGTCCTTGTGCGGGGAGCGGATGACCGTGTAGAGGTTGCGCTCGGTGGGCAGGGGAATGGGGCCGGAAACGCGGGCGCCGGTCTTCTGGGCGGTGTCGACGATGAGCTTCGCGGACTGGTCAACGACCTCGTGATCGTAGCCCTTGAGGCGAATCCTGATCTTCTGGCTTGACACTTGTAATACCTCCATCGATGGGCTTGCGCGGTGTCGCCCGCGCTGCCGTTGGCTACGTTACTTACTCGTTCCCGCCGTTCTTGGCGACAATCTGCTCGCGGATGTTCTTGGGAACCGGCTCGTACGAGTCGAACTGCATGGTGTACGAGGCGCGGCCCTGAGTCTGGGAGCGAAGGTCGGTGGCGTAGCCGAACATCTCGCCCAGGGGTACCTTGGCGCGGATGAGCTTGGTGTTCTTGCGGTCCTCCATGCCCTCGATCTTGCCGCGGCGGCCAGAGAGGTTGCCCATGACGTCGCCCATGTACTGCTCGGGCGTCTCCACCTCGACCTGCTCGACGGGCTCGAGGAGCACGGGGTCGGACTCCTGCAGGGCCTTCTTGATGGCCATGGAGCCGGCGATCTTGAAGGCGGCCTCGGACGAGTCGACCTCGTGGTAGGAGCCGTCGACCAGGGTCACCTTGATGTCCTGGACGGGGTAGCCGGCGATAACACCGCTCTCGAGCGCCTCCTGAATGCCCTTGTCAACCGAGGGGATGTACTCCTTGGGGATGGCGCCGCCGACGGTGGCGTCAACGAACTCGTAGCCAAAGCCGGGCTCCATGGGCTCCATGTCGATGATCGCGTCGCCGTACTGGCCGCGGCCACCGGACTGGCGGACGAACTTGCCCTGAACATGCTGGACGGCGTGACCGGCGGTCTCGCGATAGGCGACCTGGGGCTTGCCCACGTTGCAGTCGACGTGGAACTCGCGGCGCAGACGGTCGACGATGATCTCGAGGTGAAGCTCGCCCATGCCGGCGATGATGGTCTGGCCGGTCTCGTGGTCGGTGTGGACGCGGAAGGTCGGGTCCTCCTCGGCCAGCTTGGCGAGACCGACGGACATCTTGTCCTGCTCGGCCTTGGACTTGGGCTCGACTGCGACGTCGATGACGGGGTCGGCGAAGTCGATGGACTCGAGCACGATGGGGTGCTTCTCGTCGCAGAGCGTATCGCCGGTCGAGGTGTTCTTGAGGCCGACGCAGGCAACGATGTCGCCAGCGGAGCACTCGTCACGGTCGACGCGGTCGTTGGCGTTCATCTCGAGGATGCGGCCGAGGCGCTCGCGGCCGTCCTTGACGGAGTTGTAGACGTAGCTGCCCGCCTCCGCCTGACCAGAGTACACGCGGATGTAGGTAAGCTTGCCGACGAAGGGGTCGGTCATGATCTTGAAGGCGAGGGCCGAGAAGGGCTCCTTGAAGTCCGCGTGACGGACCTCGGGCTCACCCTTGAGGTTCTTGCCGTCGATCTCCTTGACGTCGAGCGGGCTGGGGAGGTAGTCCACGACGGCGTCGAGGAGCTCCTGGATGCCCTTGTTCTTGTAGGCGGAGCCCACGAAGACGGGGTTGAGCTCGTTGGCGATGACGCCCTTGCGGATGGCCTTCTTGAGCAGGTCGACGGGCACCTCCTTCTCCTCGAGGATGAGCTCCATCAGCTCGTCGTCGAAGTTGGAGGCCGCGTCAAGGAGCTCCTCGCGCTTCTCGGCGGCGATGTCCTTGAACTCGTCAGGAATCTCGTCCATGGGCTCGGGGTAGATCATGCCCTTGGCATCTTCCTTGAAGTCCCAGGCGGTGTTGGTGACGAGGTCGATGAGACCCCAGAAGTTGGACTCGGCGCCCATGGGGATCTGGGCGGCAACGGCAACGGCGCCAAGGCGGTCCTTCATGGTCTCGATCGCGTTGAAGAAGTCAGCGCCCACGCGGTCGTACTTGTTGATGAAGGCGATGCGGGGGACGCCGTAGTTGGCGGCCTGGCGCCAGACGGTCTCAGACTGCGGCTGAACTCCGGCGACGGCGTCGAACACGGCGACGGCACCATCGAGGACGCGCAGGCAGCGCTCGACCTCGGCGGTGAAGTCAACGTGGCCAGGGGTGTCGATGATCTGGATGACGTGGTCCTTCCAGAAGCACGTGGTTGCCGCGGAGGTGATAGTCACGCCGCGCTCCTGCTCCTGGACCATCCAGTCCATGGTTGCAGCGCCGTCGTGGACCTCACCGATCTTGTGCGTCTTGCCGGTGTAGTAGAGGATGCGCTCCGTCGTGGTGGTCTTACCGGCGTCGATGTGGGCCATGATGCCGATGTTGCGGAGGTCCTCGAGCTTGTACTTAACCTTTGCCATGTGTGGTTACTCCTCGTGTCCCGAACTAGAAACGGTAGTGAGAGAACGCACGGTTGGCCTCTGCCATCTTGAAGAGGTCCTCACGCTTCTTGACGGACGCGCCCACGCCGTTGGCGGCATCCATGAGCTCGTTGGCAAGGCGCTGGGCCATGGTGTTCTCCTTGCGGGCGCGGGAGAAGTTGACGATCCAGCGGATGGCGAGGGTGGTAGCGCGACGGGAGTTGACCTCCATGGGCACCTGATAGGTGGCGCCGCCGACGCGGCGAGGCTTGACCTCGAGGGTGGGGCGGACGTTGTCCATGGCCTTCTTGAAGACGGCCACGGGGTCCTGCTCGGTCTTCTCCTTGATGATGTCGAAGGCACCGTAGACGATGCGCTCAGCGGTGGCCTTCTTGCCATCGAGGAGGACCTTGTTGATCAGCTGGGTCACGAGACGGTTGTTGTAGACGGCGTCGGGAGTGACCTCGCGACGGACTGCTGCTGCACGACGCGGCATATTGTATCTCCTAATGTTCGAGAGCTAATTCAGACGTTGGGAAGTGCCTACTCCTTGGGGCGCTTGGCGCCGTAGCGGGAGCGAGCCTTCTTGCGGTCCTGAACTGCCGCGCAGTCATAGGCGCCGCGGATGATCTTGTAACGCACGCCAGGGAGGTCGCGCACGCGGCCGCCACGGATGAGGACGATGGAGTGCTCCTGCAGGTTGTGGCCCTCACCGGGGATATAGGCCGTGACCTCGATGCCGTTGACGAGGCGCACACGGGCGACCTTGCGGAGTGCGGAGTTAGGCTTCTTGGGGGTGGTGGTGAAGACGCGGGTGCACACGCCACGCTTCTGGGGGTTGTGCTGCAGTGCTGCGTTCTTGGACTTGGCCTTGTGAGAAACGCGGCCCTGGCGGACGAGCTGGTTGATGGTAGGCAAAGCTTCTCTCCTTCTTGAGACGTACGGTTGGTGGTGCGCGAGCACCTATGTGTCAAGGACGCCTCAGCACCGACGCCCTGGATCGTTGTGTGCGCACGTTCACGCCCAAAACAAGCCGATGTTGCAGATTACGCGCGCATTTCGCAGTTGTCAAAAAGCCACGGTACCGGGCGTATCCCCTCTTCACGCCACGTACACAGATGATCCCGTGGCCTACTCGACCGGCGCGACCTCCTCGGCGGCGTGCTGAAGGCCCGTGCGTATGAGCATCCTCACGTGGTCGTCCGTGAGCGAGTAGATCACCCGCTGGCCCTCGCGGCGAGAGGCGACGAGGCCACGGTCCCTGAGCAGGCGGAGCTGGTGGGAGATTGCGCTCTGCGACACGTGGCAGACCTCGGTGAGCTCCCCCACCGCCCTGTCGCCTTGCGTGAGGACCCCGAGGATCTGGAACCTGGTCGAGTCGCTGAGGGCGTCGAATATCTGCGTCGCGCTGTACACGACGTCGTCGTTTGCCAGGTACTCCTCGAGGGGGCACATGTCTTCGTCCATAGCTGCCATCGGCACACCCCTTTCCGCCGGTCCTCATGGCCCGGATGCAGGGAGGCCCCACCACCCTGGCGGTGATGGGGCCTCCCCTTCCTACCTTACGTGTTCCACCGGGACGCTACTCGCCGTCCTCGGAGGCCTCGTTCTTCTCGACCTGCGAAAGGAGGTCGTGCAGGGAGCCCAGGTCCTCGTTGATGACCTGTCCCTGGTCGGACTCGTCCGTGGAGGGCGCGCCGATGAGTTCGTCGTCCCCGGCGGAGTCGTGCTTGGCTGGCGCCGCAGTCCCCAGCATGATGTCGTTGTCGGCATCAGGCGAGAAGACCATGTTGAGCAGCTGGGAGAGGTCCTCGCTGTCGGCCTCGTCCTCGTCGGGCTCCAGGATGTATAGGAGGTTGCGTGCCTCCAGGCCCTCACGAAGCTCCTCGATCGCCTTGGCTCCGATGCCGTCAATGCGGAGGAGGTCGTCCTCGGTCTTGCCGATGAGGTCACCCACCGTCTCGATCCCCACCTCGCTGAACTTGTTGGTCCAGCGCTGCGAGACGCCGAGGTCGTCGAACAGGTACAGCTTTGCGTCCTCGCTGGAAAGCGTGCGGCCGTTCTTGGAGTACACGCCGCCGTAGCCGTAGTCGTCGCCAATCCAGTCGAGCTGCTTGGGCAGCTGCTCCTCGATGCCCTTGAGCTCGTCGGGCGCCCACTCGGGCAGGCTCTTAGCCAGCGGGGAGGTGGGACCGTCGATCTTCTGGCCGTGGTAGGTGAGCTCCACGTCGTCGTAGGCCTTGAGGCCGGTGCCGGCGGGGATCTTCTTGCCCACGATGACGTTGGACTTGAGGTCGAGCAGGTGGTCCACCTCACCCTTGATGGCGCTCTCGGTGAGGACGCCAGCAGTGCGGATGAACGACGCGCTGGACAGCCAGGAGTCGATGGAGCTTGCGACCTTGAGGGTGCCCAGGATCACGGGCTCCGCCTCGGGAGGCGTGCCGCCGGCGAGCGCGATGTTGCGCACGGTCTCCGCGAACACGTAACGGTCGACGTACTGGCCAAGGAGGTACGTGGAGTCACCGGGGTTGGTCACCTGGACGCGACGAAGCATCTGACGCGCGATAACCTCGATGTGCTTGTCGTTGAGGTCAACGCCCTGCGAGGTGTACACGTCCTTGACGGACTTGACGAACGTGTGCATGGTCGACTCGATGTCGGTGAGCTTGCGCAGCTTGCGGAAGTTCACGAAGCCACGGGTGATCTGGTCGCCCGCACGAACCTCACAGCCATCCTCAAAGCCCGGCATGAAGCGCACGGACGCGGGGACGCGCCACTCGGCAACGATGCGGGACTCGTCGTTGGCATCCTTGATCTGGAGCAGGTACTCGGACTGCTCGGGCGTGATGCGCAGGATGCCCGAGACCGGTGCGAGGTCGGCCTCGCGACCGAGGATCTTCTCGTTGACGTTGCCGACGACGTCGAACATGCGGGCGACCGTGGGGAGGCCCTGCGTGATGTCGTCAGCGCCTGCGACGCCGCCGGAGTGAATGGTGCGCATCGTGAGCTGGGTGCCCGGCTCGCCGATGGACTGGGCGGCGATGATGCCGACGGAGGTACCGATGTTGACCGGACGACGAGTGGAAAGGTCCCAGCCGTAGCACTTCTGGCACACGCCGTACTTGGACTTGCAGGTGAGCAGGGCGCGCAGCTCGACCTTCCTGAGGCCTGCATCGACCATGCGCTGCAGGTCTTCCTTCGTCTCCACGTATCCGCCAGCGGGGATGATGACCTCGCCGGTGGTGGGGTCGGTGACGTCGTGGAGCGCGCAGCGACCGATGAGGTCGGTGTCCACGTCCGTCTCGCCCGGCTTGATGAGGTCGTAGGTCACGGCCTCGTCCGTACCGCAGTCCTCCTCGCGCACGATGACGTCCTGTGCGACGTCGACCAGACGACGGGTGAGGTAGCCGGAGTCGGATGTGTGCGAGGCGGTGTCAACGAGGCCCTTGCGCGCGCCGTAGGTGGAGATGAAGTACTCCAGCGGCTGCAGGCCCTCACGGAAGTTTGCCTTAATCGGGAGGTCGATGGTGTCGCCGGACATATCGGCCATGAGGCCGCGCATGCCGGCGAGCTGACGGAGCTGGGTCTTGGAGCCACGGGCGCCGGAATCGGCCATCATGTAGATGGGGTTGTCCTCGGCGAAGCCCTGCAGCATCTCGGTGCCCAGGAGGTCGGTGCACTCCGTCCAGGCGTTGATGACCTCGGCGTGGCGCTCCCTCTCGGACAGGAAGCCGTCCTCGTAGTACTCGTTGATCTCGTCGACCTTGCCCTGCGCCTCCTCCAGGAGCTGAGGCTTGTCCTCGGGGATGACGGCATCCCACACCGAGATGGTGAGGCCAGCGCGGGTGGCGTAGTGGAAGCCCACCTGCTTGATGGCGTCTAGGATCGGCTCGACGGCAGAGGTGCTGTAGCGGTCGCAGCAGTCGTTGACCAGGGCTGCGATGTCGCCCTTGACCATCTTGTAGTTCATGTACGGGTAGTCGTGCGGCAGGCACTGGCGATTGAAGATCACGCGGCCGACGGTGGTCTCGAAGCGCACGGTGCCGTCGGTGACGTCGAAGTCCTCGAAGTCGGACTTTCCCTGCCTCACGCGGAAGTACTTTCTTCCGTCCTTCTCCAGATTGGCATCTGCGGCAGAGACGCGCACGTAGATCTTGGCCTGGATGTCGATGCCGGCGAGCTCGTCAAACGCGAGCAGCGCGTCGTCAAAGCTGGCGAACACGCGGCCCTCGCCCTTGAGGCCGTCCTTCTCGGTGGTGAGGAAGTACACGCCAAAGACCATGTCCTGGGAGGGCACGGTGAGCACCTTACCGGATGCCGGCGAGCGCAGGTTGTTGCTCGAGAGCATGAGCACGCGGGCCTCGGTCTGCGCCTGGGTGGACAGGGGCACGTGCACGGACATCTGGTCGCCGTCGAAGTCTGCGTTAAACGGCGCGCAGACCAGCGGATGCAGGTGGATGGCCTTACCCTCGACCAGAACAGGCTCGAACGCCTGGATGGACAGGCGGTGGAGGGTCGGGGCGCGGTTGAGCAGGACCAGGCGGCCCTTGATGACCTCGTCGAGCACGTCCCACACCGCAGGGGCCCCGCGGTCGATGGCGCGCTTGGCGCCCTTGATGTTCTCGACCTTGCCGAGCTCGACCAGGCGACGCATCACGAACGGCTTGAAGAGCTCGAGCGCCATGGCCGAGGGGAGGCCGCACTGGTGCAGCTTGAGGTGCGGGTCGACGACGATGACCGAACGGCCGGAGTAGTCGACGCGCTTGCCGAGCAGGTTCTGGCGGAAGCGGCCCTGCTTACCCTTGAGGGCCTCGGCGAGCGACTTGAGGGGACGCCCACCACGCCCGGTGACGGGGCGGCCTCGACGACCGTTGTCGAAGAGGGCGTCGACCGACTCCTGGAGCATGCGCTTCTCGTTGTTGACGATGATCGCGGGTGCATCAAGGTCGAGCAGCCTCTTGAGGCGGTTGTTTCGGTTGATGACGCGACGGTAGAGGTCGTTGAGGTCGGACGCAGCAAAGCGGCCGCCGTCGAGCTGCACCATGGGGCGCAGGTCGGGCGGAATCACGGGGATGACGTCCAGGATCATGTTGGCGGGGTCGTTGCCGCCCTGCAGGAAGGCGTCCACGATCTCGAGACGCTTGACCGCGCGCTCCTTCTTCTGCTTCTGGGAATCCTCGGACGAGATGATGGCGCGGAGCCTCTCGGCCTCCTCCCCCAGGTCGATGCCGCGAAGGAGCTCGCGGACGGCCTCGGCGCCCATGCCACCCTTGAAGTAGATGGAGTAGTAGCGACGCATCTCGGAGAAGAGCTGCTCATCGGAGATGAGCTCGCGCTCCTCCAGGCTCATGAACTTGTCGAAGGCGTCCTTGCGGAGCTGCTTCTCCTCCTCGTACTCCTCCTCGAGGTCGACGATGCCGGCCCTGATCTCGTCCTGCGAGAGGGGCTCGACGTCGTCGAAGCCATCCTCGGAGGGCTCGCCCTGGGCCTTGAGGCGCTCGATCTCGTCGTCGCGCTCGGCGTCGAGCTCCTCGATGTCGGCGGCCAGCTCCTCCTTGAGGTCGTCGGCGTCAGCCTCGCGAGCCTCCGCATCGACGCTGGTGATGACGTAGGAGGCGAAGTACAGGATCTTCTCCAGGTCCTTGCTCTTCATGTCGAGCAGGCGGGCCAGGGGGAAGGTCGCGGGGCTCTTGAAGTACCAGATGTGGCTCACGGGAGCTGCGAGCTCGATGTGGCCCATGCGCTCGCGGCGAACCTTGGCGCTGGTGACCTCGACGCCGCAGCGCTCGCACACGATGCCCTTGAACCGGATGCCCTTGTACTTGCCGCAGGCGCACTCCCAGTCCTTGGTGGGGCCAAAGATCTTCTCGCAGAAGAGGCCGTCCTTCTCGGGCTTGAGGGTGCGGTAGTTGATGGTCTCGGGCTTCTTGACCTCGCCGTGCGACCAGCTGCGAATCTCGTCTGCGGAGGCGAGCGAGATCTTTATAGCGTCGAAATCGGTGGTATCGAAATCTGCCACGTTCGCTACTCCTTATCGTTGGTGGTTTCGCCGGCGAGGGCCTGATCCCTCTCGCCGCCGGCAGAGATCTCGCCGATGAGGTCGTCGGCGCTGTCCGCACCGGCAAACACGTCGACCGCGCTCTTCTCGGGCTGGTCGTCCTTCTGCTTGGCCTCCTCCTTCTTGTAGGAGATGGGCTCGATGTCCAGGGCCAGTGAGCGAATCTCCTTGACCAGGACCTTGAAGGACTCGGGGATGCCCGGCCTTGGGACGTTCTCGCCCTTGACGATGGCCTCGTAGGACTTGACGCGCCCGGTGGTGTCGTCCGACTTGATGGTCATCATCTCGTGCAGCACGTTGGAGGCGCCGTAGGCATAGAGCGCCCACACCTCCATCTCGCCGAAGCGCTGGCCGCCAAACTGGGCCTTGCCGCCCAGAGGCTGCTGGGTGACCAGGGAGTACGGACCCGTCGAACGCGCGTGAATCTTGTCGTCGACCATGTGGCCAAGCTTGAGGATGTAGCTCGTGCCAACGGTGATGGGGCTCTTGAAGGCCTCGCCGGTGCGCCCGTCGTACAGGGTGGTCTTACCCTGCTCGTTGAGCTGAGGCACGAACTCCGCCTTGGTGTGCTCGCCAAACTCGCGCATGGCCTTGTTCATGAGGTTGATGTTGGTGCGGCGGATGGCCTCCTTGACCTCCTCGTCGGTCGCGCCGTCAAAGACGGGGGTGGAGACGAACATGGGTCCGTCCACGACCTTCTTGGAATCGGGGTCGTCCACGTCCCAGCCGTGGGAGGCGGCCCAACCAAGGTGGCACTCAAGCAGCTGGCCCACGTTCATACGAGAGGGGACGCCCAGAGGGTCGAGCAGGACGTCGACTGGCGTGCCGTCCGCCATATAGGGCATGTCCTCGATGGGCAGCACGTTGCACACGACGCCCTTGTTGCCGTGGCGGCCAGAGATCTTGTCGCCCTGCTGGATCTTGCGGCGCTGGGCGACGAAGACGCGCACGAGCTCGTTGACTCCGGGCGGGAGGTCATCACCGGCCTCGCGGCTGAAGCGCACCACGTCGACGACGCGGCCATAGGAGCCATGGGGCATCTTGAGCGAGGTATCGCGCACGTCATGCGCCTTTGCGCCGAAGATGGCGCGCAGGAGCCTCTCCTCCGCGGTGAGCGCGGTCTCGCCCTTGGGGGTCACCTTGCCAACCAGGATGTCTCCCGGGCCGACCTCAGCGCCGATGCGGATGATTCCGTCGTCGTCCAGGTTGGCGAGCATGTCCTCGCTCTGGTTGGGGATCTCGCGAGTGATCTCCTCGGGCCCAAGCTTGGTGTCACGGGCGTCGATCTCGTGACGCGAGATGTTGACGGAGGTGAGGAGGTCGTCCTGTACCACGCGCTCGGAGACGATGATACCGTCCTCGTAGTTGTAGCCCTCCCAAGGCATGTACGCCACGGTGAGGTTGGTGCCCAGGGCGAGCTCGCCGTGATCGACCGAGGGGCCGTCGGTGAGCGGCTGCCCCTGAATCACGTGCTGGCCAGTGTGGACCACGGGACGGTGGTTGATGCAGGTACTCTGGTTGGAGCGCTCGTACTTGGGGAGGTCGTAGCGCTCGAGGTCGCCACCGACGGTCTTGACGACCACGTGGGCCGCGTCGACCTCGACGACGGTGCCGTCGTGCTCGGCGCAGATGAGCTCGCCGGAGTCCTGTGCGGCGCGGGCCTCGAGGCCGGTCCCGACCACGGGGGCATGCGACTTGATCAGGGGCACTGCCTGGCGCTGCATGTTGGCGCCCATGAGGGTACGCTTTGCGTCGTCGTGCTCAAGGAACGGGATGAGGTTTGCGGCGACGGAAAGAAGCTGTCGGGGCGAGACGTCCATGTAGTCGACGGACTCGACGGGAACCTGGGCGGGAGCGCCGAAGGAGCCGTCGAAGTTGCGCGTACGCGCGACGACCGTCTCGGGGTTGTAGATGTTGCCCTTTGCGTCAACGGCGACGAAGTGACCCGTCTTGGGGTCGATGGGGACGTTGGCGGGGGCGATGTTGTGGTTCTCCTCCTCGTCCGCGGTCATCCAGTCGATCTGGTCGGTGACCTTGCCGTCCACCACGCGACGGTACGGGGCCTCGATGAAGCCGTACTCGTTGACGTGAGCGTACAGGGCCAGGGAGCCGATGAGGCCGATGTTGGGACCCTCGGGGGTCTCGATGGGGCACATGCGCGCATAGTGGGAGTTGTGGACGTCGCGGACCGCCGTGGGGACGTTCGTACGACGGCTGGAGCCGGACTTGTGCCCAGCGAGGCCGCCAGGGCCGAGCGCGGACAGGCGACGCTTGTGCGTGAGCCCGGCGAGCGGGTTGGACTGGTCCATGAACTGGGACAGCTGAGAGGAGCCGTAGAACTCCTTGATGGCAGCCACGATGGGCCTGATGTTGATGAGCGACTGCGGCGTGATGTCGTCGGCGTCCTGCGATGCCATGCGCTCGCGGATGACGCGCTCCATACGGCTCATGCCGATGCGGAACTGGTTCTGAACGAGCTCGCCCACCGTGCGGACGCGGCGGTTGCCAAAGTGGTCGATATCGTCGAGCTTCTTGGTGGGGTCACCCTCGTGCAGGGCCAACAGGTAGCGGAGCGCGGTGACGATGTCCTCGCTGGTGAGCACGCGCTGCTGCGAGTCAGCGTCGAGGCCGAGCTTCTTGTTGATCTTGTAGCGACCAACGCGGGCGAGGTCGTAGCGCTGGTTGTTGAAGTAGAGGCCGTCGAGAAGGGCCTTGGCGGAGTCCACGGTGGGGGGCTCGCCGGGGCGCTGGCGACGGTAGATCTCGATGAGGGCGTCCTCCCTTGTGGTGGCGGTGTCGCGCTCGAGCGTGGAGCGGACCACGTCAGAGTCGCCAAGGAGGTTCATGATCTCGTCGTCCGACTCGGCGATGCCGAGCGCGCGGAGGAAGAGCGTGGCGTTCTGGCGGCGCTTGCGGTCGATGGAGACGACCAGGTGGCCGTGCTTGTCCACCTCAAACTCCAGCCAAGCGCCGCGGGCGGGGATGAACTGGACGTGGTGGACCTGCACGCCGTTGTCCAGTTCGGAGGAGAAGTACACTCCAGGCGAACGGACCAGCTGCGAGACGACCACGCGCTCGGTGCCGTTGATGATGAAGGTGCCGCGGTTGGTCATGAGCGGGAAGTCGCCCATGAAGACGAGCTGCTCCTTGATCTCGCCCGTCTCCTTGTTGACGAAGCGGACGTCAACGAAGAGCGGGGCCTGATAAGAGATGTCCTTGGCGCGGCATTCGGCTATGGTATTGGGGGCATCGCCAAACTGGTGGTCACCAAAGGTGACCTCCATGGTCTTGGCGGAGTTCTCGATTGGGGAGAACTCGGCGAACGAGTCTGCCAGACCCTCGCCCATGAAGTGCTCGAACGACTCCTTCTGAACCGAGATGAGGTTGGGCAGCTCCATTGCGGGCGGGATCTTGCTGAAGCTCACGCGGTGACGCTGCTCCTGCGTTTCAGCTTGGGAAGACTTTGCGGTAGGCACCAGGCACTTCCTCCTTCTACGTTTAAAAGCGGCAGTTGTCGCAATCTAATAAGGTACCGAAACGCTCAACCTCGGTCAATGATAAAGTCTTGACATTGGCAACGTTATTTTGTATGGGCAGGTCGATACCCCCTACCTGCGGTTTGAGAATTTTCCCTTGTGTTCGCCCTGTGAAATGTCCCAATGGCCCCCTATGGCGAATTGAGTTCACAGTCAGAAAAAGGGGCCGGACTTGTGGTCCGGCCCCTTCCGCAAAACGCCTGTAAAGGTCGAGTTACTTGAGCTTGACCTCGGCGCCGGCCTCCTCGAGCTTGGCCTTGGCACCCTCGGCGTCCTCCTTGGAGGCACCCTCGAGGATGACCTTGGGGGCGGACTCGACGGCCTCCTTGGCCTCCTTGAGGCCAAGGTTGGTGAGGGCGCGGACGACCTTGATGACGGCGATCTTGTTGGAGCCGAAGGAGGTCAGCTCAACGTCGAAGTTGGTCTTCTCCTCCTCCTCGGCAGCAGCGCCACCGGCCGCAGGAGCGGCGGCAACGGCAACGGGGGCAGCGGCGGAGACGCCGAAGACGTCCTCCAGCTCGTGAACGAGCTCGGAAAGCTCGAGGGCGGGCATCTCCTTGAGGGCCTCGATGATCTCATCCTTGGTGACAGCCATGTCAATTCTCCTTTTTCGGGGGACACGCTGGGTGCCCCTACAACTTCTTGCTTGTGGTGACTTGAATCACGCGGCCTTAGGCGGCGTTCTTCTGGTCGACGACGGCCTGGAGCGCGGTGGCGAGACCACGCGCGGGACCGGCGCAAACCTGCGCGATGCCCGTGAGGGGGCTGGCCATGACGTAGACGAGCTGCGCCATGAGCTCCTCGCGAGACGCGAGCTCGGCGTAGGCCTTGGCGCCCTCGGCGTCGAGTGCCTGGCCATCGGCGATCGCTCCGACCCACTCGATCTTCTTGAGGGCCTCGGAGTGCTTCTTGATGACCTTGGCAGCCTCGACCGGGTCGTTCTCGTAGAAGACGTATGCGATGGTGCCCTTGAGCTTGTCGCTCACGTCGGGCAGGCCCGCGTTCTTCACGGCGATGTCGACGAGGTTGTTCTTGTAGACCTTCATGGACGCACCGGCATCGCGGAGGTCGCGGCGAAGCGCCTCGGTCTCCTTGACGGTGAGGCCACGGTAGTCGATGAAGAACACGCCCTTGCTTGCGCCGATGGTCTCGTTGATCTTCTCGAGCATATCGATCTTGGACTGTGCTGGCATATGTACACCTCCCTGATTTGCTAGGGCACGAACCGCCGACGCTGGCGGGCCTTAGCAAAAGACCCCGCAAGGCGCGCAGCCAAAGCGGGGTCAGGGATTCAATCTCAGACCACCTCGGCAGGCGGGAAACCCCATTGAGCCTTGCGGCACCGGCTGTCTTTGGCAGCGGACGTGCTGTTGTTACGTACGCCCTTTCGAGCATATGAATTGTGCCAGCACCAAATGCGCCTGTCAAGCGAGTGCCCCCGGCATCTCCCCCTCAGGCGCAATCTTGACATCGGCTCCACAGACGAAAAGGGCCGCCCCGCAAAGACGGGACGACCCTTTCATACTTGCCGACCTTTGGCCTAGGCCTCGAGGAAGTTACGGGTGACGCTGGAGTCAACCCTGACGCCAGGACCCATGGTGGAGGAGACGACGACGCTCTTCACGTACTTGCCCTTGGCGGCAGACGGCTTGACGCGAAGGATCTCGGTGTAGAGGGCGGCGTAGTTCTCGGTGAGCTGCTCGGGGGTGAAGGACACCTTTCCCAGGGGCACATGGCAGATGCCGTAACGATCCGCACGATACTCGACGCGGCCGGCCTTGAGCTCCTTGACCATCTTCTCGACGTCCATGGTCACCGTGCCCAGCTTGGGGTTGGGCATGAGGCCGCGAGGGCCGAGGATGCGGCCGAGACGACCGACCTTGCCCATGAGGTTGGGGGTCGCGATGACGGCGTCGAAGTCGATGTTGCCCTTCTGGACCTCGGCCACAAGCTCGTCAGAGCCCACGACGTCGGCGCCGGCTGCCTTGGCCTCCTCGGCCTTGGCACCCTCGGCGAAAACGGCAACACGGACCTGCTTGCCGGTGCCGTTGGGCAGGGAGATCGAACCACGAACGTTCTGGTCGGCCTTGCGGGTGTCGACGCCCAGGCGAATGGAGACCTCGACGGTCTCGTCAAACTTGGCGCTGGAGAGCTCCTTGACGAGCGCGAGAGCCTCCTTGGGAGAGTAGGCCTTGCCCTCCTCGAGCTTCTTTGCGGCGTCGCGATAGTTCTTGCCGTGCTTTGCCATTTCTTCCTCCTATGTGGTCAAGCGGGCTCATGCCCTCCCACGTAGACGTTACCGGGTGGCGTGTGCTACTCGGCGATGGTGACGCCCATGGAGCGGGCGGTACCTGCGACGATCCTCTTGGCGGCCTCGATGTCATTTGCGTTGAGGTCGGGGAGCTTGATCGTTGCGATCTTGGTGAGCTGCTCCTGGGTCAGCTGACCGACCTTGTCGCGCTGAGGGACGCCAGAGCCGCTCTTGATGCCAAGCTCCTTCTTGATCAGCTGGGCCGCGGGAGGCGTCTTGGTGATGAAGTCGAAGGTGCGGTCCTCGTAAACCGTAATCTCGACGGGGATGATGTCGCCGGCCTTGTCCTTGGTCGCAGCGTTGAAGGCCTGGCAGAACTGCATGATGTTGACCTGCGCGGCGCCCAGGGCGGGGCCGACGGGAGGCGCGGGGTTGGCGGCGCCAGCCGGAATCTGGAGCTTGATGAAGTGGACGACCTTCTTCTTTGCCATCTGTCTCTCCTGACGTGCTGGGGATGGTGTTCTGGTTGCTATCGAAAACCGGCCCCGAGAAGCAATCCTCACCGATTACGGGACCGATGGAACTCTAGGCGATCGTGGTCACCTGATCGAGAGTGAGCTCAACGGGAGTCTCGCGCCCAAAGATGGTGAGCATGACCTTGACCTTGCCGGACTCGGGCATGACCTCGGAGATCGTGCCGTCGAAATCCGCCAGGGGACCAGAGACAACCTTAATAGCCTGGCCCGCCTCAAGGTTCGTGGTGGTCATCGTGCGCTTGGGGGCACCCTGGGCACCGCGACGATTGGTCTTGCGCATGATCTTGTTGAACTCAGAGATGCGCAGGTAGGTGGGCTTGCTGCCGTTGGTACCGGCAAATCCGGTCACGCCAGGCGTGTTGCGGACGACCGACCAGGTGTCGTCGGTGAGCTCCATGCGGACGAGGACATAACCTGGGAAGACCTTGTTCTCCTTGGTCTCCCTCTTGCCACCCTCTTTGATCTCGGTGACTTCCTCGGTGGGAATCTGGATGTCAACAATCTGGTCCTCGAGACCATAGGTCTCGATGCGGTGCTCGAGATCGTTCTTGACCTTGTTCTCGTAGCCGGAGTAGGTGTGAACGACGTACCAGTGCTTAGCCATCTCTACCCCCTAAGGCTCGTGAAACCGATGAGCAGGCTGATGAACCCGGTGTCGACCGCCCACACAGCGAGCCCGAAGACCACGAGCATGAGAATCACAGCCACCGAATAGTCACGGGTCTCCTGCCTGCTGGGCCAGACCACGCGGTGCATCTCGGAGCGGACTTCCCGGAAGTAGGAGCGGATCCTGCCCGGCTTCTTTGCCTTGGCAGGCTTCGTCTCCTTCTTGGCGGTACCAGAAGCAGCGACTGCGTCACTCTTCTTGGAAGCCTTGTCCGCCTTCTCGACGGATGCTGCCTGGGCAGCCTCGCGCTCCTGGCGCTCCCGCTGGCGTGCCTGGCGTGCGCTTCTTTTCTGACGCTCGTTCTTCGGCATCCCTCGTACCCCTTAAAAACGCTCTTCATAGAAACCGGCTAACCCCGAAGGGAAAGCCGGTGATGTTAGCTGGCAGGCCAGGAAGGACTCGAACCCTCAACAAACGGTTTTGGAGACCGCCGCTCTACCATTGGAGCTACTGGCCTGTGTTGTTACCCTACTTTAGCGCGTTTCCTTGTGTAGGGTATGCTTGCGGCACCACGGGCAGTACTTCTTCAGCTCCATGCGATCAGGAGTGTTGGACTTGTTCTTCGTCGTGGTGTAGTTGCGGCGCTTGCACTCGGTGCATGCAAGGGTAACCAGTGTACGCATTGATCCTCCTGTAGTCTGCCGCCGTAAGACCAATGCAACGGCGACGCGATGGAATACGCTACCATCCCCTGCCTATCCATGTCAACAGATGGGTGGTTTGGTAGGCGCCCTCAACAAAACCATCAAAACAAGTGGGTAGCCGAGGGGTACCTCCCTGTGGATGCTCCCTCGCCTCAAGACAAGGAAAGGCCCGATGCCTCTGAAAGACACCGGGCCCCTTGTTAGCGACTAGTTCGCCCTGAGGCTAGTCGATGATGGTGGCAACGCGGCCATCGCCGACGGTGTGGCCACCCTCGCGGATTGCGAAGCGAAGGCCCTGCTCCATTGCGATGGGGTGGATGAGCTCGCAGGTGATGGTGACGTGGTCGCCAGGCATAGCCATCTCGACCTTGCCGCCGTCCTTGTCGGTGAGCTCGGTGATGTCACCAGTGACATCGGTGGTACGGAAGTAGAACTGGGGACGATAGCCGGAGAAGAACGGGGTGTGACGGCCACCCTCCTCCTTGGTGAGGACGTAAATCTCGCCCGTGAACTTCTGGTGAGGAGTAACGCTGCCGGGCTTGCAGAGGACCTGGCCACGGATGACGTCCTCGCGCTTGATGCCACGGAGCAGGATGCCCACGTTGTCGCCGGCCTCGCAGAAGTCGAGCGTCTTGCGGAACATCTCGATACCGGTGGCAGTGGAGGTCTGGGTCGGGCGAATGCCAACGATCTCGACGGGCTCGTTGATCTTGAGCTCACCACGCTCGACACGGCCGGTGACGACGGTGCCGCGGCCGGAGATGGTCATGACGTCCTCGATGGCCATCAGGAACGGCTTGTCGTTGTCGCGCGGCGGGGTCGGGATGTAGGAGTCAACGGTGTGCATGAGCTCGACGATGGAGTCGACCCACTTCTGCTCGCCGTTGAGGGCGCCGAGAGCGGAGCCACGGATGATGGGGATGTCGTCTCCGGGGAAACCGTACTCGGACAGGAGGTCGCGGGTCTCCATCTCGACGAGGTCGATGAGCTCCTCGTCGTCGACCATGTCGCACTTGTTCAGGAAGACGACGATGTACTTAACGCCGACCTGACGGGCGAGGAGGATGTGCTCACGAGTCTGGGCCATGGGGCCGTCGGTGGCTGCGATGACGAGGATTGCACCGTCCATCTGAGCAGCGCCGGAAATCATGTTCTTGACGTAGTCGGCGTGGCCGGGGCAGTCAACGTGAGCGTAGTGGCGCTCCCAGGTCTCGTACTCGACGTGAGCGACGGAGATGGTAATGCCGCGCTGACGCTCCTCGGGAGCCTTGTCGATGTCCTCGAAGGCCTCGTACTTGGCCTTGCAGCCCTCGGTCTCGGAAAGGACCTTGGTGATGGCCGCGGTCAGCGTGGTCTTGCCGTGGTCGACGTGACCAATCGTTCCGATGTTTACGTGCGGCTTGCTACGATCGAACTTCTCCTTGGCCATTGCCGTCCTCCTTAAGAAACAACCTCTCGGCCATTGTGCCCTTATATGTCAAGCGGCCCAGTGACGGGCCGCTAGAACTCCTGGTACCGGTGACTGGATTCGAACCAGTGACATCGCGGGTATGAGCCGCGTGCTCTAACCAGCTGAGCTACACCGGCGTGGTGCCGTCTTGAAAATGGAGCCCGCGACCAGATTCGAACTGGTGACCTCTTCGTTACCAACGAAGTGCTCTACCGACTGAGCTACACGGGCCTGGAATGGTGGGGACGCATGGACTCGAACCATGGAACCCAGAGGGAGCGGATTTACAGTCCGCCGCAGTTGCCGCTGTGCCACGTCCCCATTCCAAATTTTCAAGGTGCCTGCTTGGGTGTTGTCCCTTGCAAGCGGAGTGAATATTACGACGTGGGGATAGGGATGTCAATTGTTTCCACGCAGCCGGGCGTATCCTCCCCACGATTCCTGCACATGCCCAGCTAGATGCATATTTTTTCGAATGCGTGGAAGCCTTCACGGTGCCCGCTTTGCAGGTTGGCGAAAAAATCTTCTTGCGTACTTCCCGAAGCGTCGCCGCGACAAGGAAAAGGCCACGGCGATGCGCCGTGGCCTTTGGCTGCGCTGGAGCTGGCGGCCGGGCTCGAACCGGCGACAACTAGTTTACAAGACTAGGGCTCTACCAACTGAGCTACGCCAGCCTGGGTACGCATTCTAGCGTAAGGGCCCGCGCTTGCCCATGAGGGCCCAAAGCTTCTCCCGATCCTCCGGCGAGAGGCGGTCCTCGACCGTGAGGTGCTGGTGGGTCCTCTCTGACCTCGCCGTCTCCACGTCGTCGGCGAGCACGTCTATGTCCGCCGCCAGCACGTCGCTCGAGAGCCTGGTGACGGGAATCCCGCCCACCGTTGCGCGGATGGTGTTGTCAGACGTCACGACCGTGACGCTACGCATCTGATGGCGCGACTCGGTGACCAGCCTCTCGATGACCGAGTCTGCGCTCTCCCCCGTCTGGGAGAAGACCACGCGTACGCCCGCCGTGCTAAGGTCGGGGCGCTCGGGAGAGAGGTTCCCCGCCGCGTCAAAGACCACCACGGGCTCGTATTTGCCCTGGGCGTAGGCGGCAACGTCCGAGACGAGCAACTCTCTTGCCCAATCGAAGGGGTCGCTGGCGTCGCCGTCGCCCTCGTCCACAAGGGCCATGTACCGAGCCGACTTGAAGATGACGTTGTAGCCATCCACCACAAGCAGCTCGCCCCTGGCAGACTCAGGCATCTGCGCCCTCCCCCCTCGTGGTGCGCCTGAGCCACTCGTACGAGAGGACCGTTGCCGCCTGAGCCACGTTGAGGGACTCCACGCTCCCACGCTGTGGAAGGCGGCACGAGAAGTCGCAGTGCTCCATGACGAGGCGAGACACACCGGACCCCTCGGAACCCATAACGAGGGCTAGCCGCCCCGATAGCGGCGCGTCCCACACATCCTGCTCGGCATGCTCGCTCGCTGCGGCGACCCAGAAGCCCGCCTTCCTCAGCCGGTCGAGCGCGGTGGCCAGGTTTGGCACCTGGGCGATGGGAAGGTGCAGCACGGCGCCCGCGGAGGTCTTGTAGGCCGCCGTACCCACGCGGGCCGAGCGCGCCTTGGGAATCACGACGCCCGCGGCTCCCACGACCTCCGCGCTGCGCACGATTGCGCCAAAGTTGCCCTCGTCGGTGACGTGGTCGAGCACGAGCACGAGCGCGTCTCCCGACCCTGCGTTGGCGATGACCTCGTCGAGCTCGGCGTACTCGAAGGGCTTGGTCTGGAGCACGATGCCCTGATGGGCGCCGTGGGAGCTGAGCGAGTCGAGCCGCGCCCTGGGGACGCGCTCGATGGGAACGCCCGCCTCGTCGAGCCTCCTCACGAGCGACGAGAGCGACTGGTCCGCCTCGGGACCAGGGGAGATGAGCGCACGCTTGATGGGGACGCCCGTCTCCAAGGCCTCGGCGCAGGCGCGCCTGCCCTCGATGACGTCGCCAGTGGGGCGCTGCGCCCCACCCCGGCGCTGCGCCTGGGGACGCCCCGCATCCTGGCGGCGCCCCTGTGGCCGTGCGCCCCTCCCCGAACGAGAGGGCGCGCCCTTGCCCTGCCTGCCAGCCTGCTTGCCGCGGGGGGCCTGACCGCGGGAGCCGGGCCTGCCGCCCCTGCCGTTGGGTCGCGATGCCATGCGCTACTCCCTTCCGGCGCGCAGGCGCGCCCCGGCGGCGGTGTCCTCGACCACGAGCCCCAGGGCCGTGATCCCATCGCGGATGGCGTCAGCCGTGGCCCAGTCCTTCTCGGCACGCGCCCTCTGGCGGGCGTCGAGAAGCGCCTGCGCCGCCTCCTGGGGGTCAGACCCCTCGTAGCCCGCATGCTCACTGGCGAGGTCGACGAGCTCGGGCGGAAGACCCGTCTCGGCAGAGTCGCGCTCGAGGTCGATGCCAAGGACGCCGCACAGCTCGGTGAGGGCATCGGCGGCGTGAAGCGTCACCGCGGTGGATGCCTTTCCCTCGGCCTCGGCCAGGTACTTGTTTGCGGCCGCGACGAGGGAGAAGATCGCGGCGAGGGCGCCGGCTGTGTTGAAGTCGTCGTCCATCTGGGCCGTGAACTCGGCCATCGTCTGCTTGACCGCCGCAGAGAGGGCCTGGTCGGCCTGGTTGAGCTCGCCGTCCAGGGGGGAGTTCTCCGCCGCCCACCGCAGGTTGGCGACGCAGCCGGAGAGCCTGCCGAGCGTGCCCACCGCGCCGTCAAGGCGGTCGTAGGAGAAGTCGAGCGGGGCGCGGTAGTGCGTCTGCAGCATGAGCAGCCTCACCGCGTCCGCGGGGTACTTGTCCAGGACCTCCTTGAGCGTGTAGAAGTTGCCAAGGCTCTTGGACATCTTCTCGCCGTCCACGCGCAGCATCCCCGAGTGGAACCAGTAGTTTGCGAGCGGGGCGTGCCAGGCGCACATGGCCTGCGCGGTCTCGTTCTCGTGGTGAGGGAAGACCAGGTCCTGCCCGCCGCCATGGATGTCGATTGGCGTGCCCAGGTAGCGGTGGATCATGGCGCAGCACTCGGTATGCCAGCCGGGGCGCCCGTCTCCCCACGGGCTGGGCCAGCTGGGCTCGCCGGGCTTGGCGGCCTTCCACAGGGCGAAGTCGAGCGGGTCGCGCTTGTCGGTGTTCTCCTCCACGCGCGCCCCAACCTTGAGCTGGTCGATGTCGCGGCCGCTCAGAATGCCGTAGTGGTTGTCGGACCTGACGCTGAAGTACACGTCGCCGTTGTCCGCAACGTAGGCGTTGCCCTGCTCGATGAGGAGCTTGATCATGTCCTGCATGGCCTCGATCTCGCGCGTGGCGCGAGGGCGGATGTCGGGGTCCAGGATGCCAAAGCGGTGCATCTGCTCGATGAACGCCTTGCTGAACTCGTCGGCGACCTCGGCAGCGGTGCGACCCTGCTCGTTGGCGCGGTTGATGATCTTGTCATCGACGTCGGTGAGGTTCTGCGCAAAGGTGACCTCGTAGCCCTTGTACACCAGGTAGCGGCGGATGACGTCGAAGGCCAGGAAGGTCCTGGCGTTGCCTATGTGGATCTGGTCGTACACCGTGGGGCCGCACACGTACATGCGGACCTTGCCCGGCTCGATGGGCTTGAACTCCTCTTTGCGGCGTGACTTGGTGTTGTAGACGAGCATCTGAATCTCCCTTGTGCGTGCGCCCGAGGGGCGCGTGTGACGTTCTGGCGTTTGGTCGGGACTGCCCCGCTAGTGCGGAACCGCCCCGCCGGTACACTCCCCCAGCTCGAGGAGGGTCACCGCCCAGGCGGCGATTCCCTCCTCCCTCCCAACGAAGCCCAGGTGCTCGGTGGTGGTGGCGGAGAGGCCCACCTGCGACGGGTCGACCCCCATCGCCCGGGCCATGCGCTCCCGCATAGCATCGCGGTACGGGGCGAGCTTGGGCGACTGCGCCGCGATGGTGCAGTCGCAGTCAACGAGGCGGAACCCCCTCTCGCGCGCGAGGCCCGCGACCCGCGTCAGGAGCACCATGCTGTCCGCGCCCTCGTAGGCCGGATCGGTGTCTGGGAAGAGCCCGCCTATGTCACCGGCCCGCATGGCGCCGAGGATGCCATCCATGAGCGCATGGGCGACGACGTCGGCGTCGGAGTGGCCATCCAGCCCGCGATCGGAGGGGATGCGCACCCCACCGAGGACGAGGGGCCGCCCCTCGGCAAATGCATGGACGTCGAACCCGTGGCCGATCCTGAGCGTCACTCTGCATCGCCCCCTTGGGGAACCACGTCGTCGAGCCCGCAGCCCTCCGACATGAGCCGGCGCTCCATGAGGGCCTGGGCAATGACGTAGTCCTCGGGAACCGTGACCTTGATGTTTGCCCGTGAGGTCTCCACGCAGAGCACGCGCCCGCCCCTGCGCTCGATGAGAGACGCGTCGTCCGTGCCCTGGTACGCGTCCCACCGTGCGGCACGGTGCGCCGCCCTGATGGTCGCCGTCTTGAACACCTGCGGCGTCAGGGCGTTCCAGTAGTAGCTGCGATCGGGCGTGGCAACGATGGTCTGGTCCTCCACGAGCTTAAGCGTATCGGTGGTGCGGGCGGCGCAGATGGCACCGCCGAGCGAGGGGTCGTTGCGGAGGGCGGCGATGCATGCCTCCACGTCCTCCGTGGTCACGAGGGGTCGCGCGGCATCGTGTATGGCGACCATCTCGTATTCCGCGGGGACCGCCTGGAGCCCGCTGTACACGGAGTCCTGCCTGGTTGCCCCCGCCGGGGCGAGGGTGACCTGATGCCGGAGGGACACCGCGGGGAGCACGGCGTCGCGCACCTCTCCCCTGCGCTCGTCCGAGCAGACAATCACGATGTGGCCGATGGACGGGGCGCGGTCGAACGCCAGGAGCGACCAGCACATGAGCGGCATGCCGCAGAGGGCGACGTACTGCTTGCCCCTCGGGTCGCCAAAGCGAAGGCCGACCCCGCCGGCAACGATGACGGCGCAGGTGTCTGCCTCCCGAGTTTGCTCCCCCACGCGCGTCGGGCACGTGCACGTGGCTGCGCCCCACTCCCTCATGCCCGCTTCCCCCACAGGCGATACAGGCTGTCGGCGAGGATGTTGGGGTTGTCGACACCCAGGCTGTCGAGACGGGAGGGGTTCTGCTCGATGTCGTCGAGCAGCTGCTGGAGCGAACCGTACTCGTCCACAATCTTGTCCGCCATACCCTCACGAACGACCGAGATGCTCGACAGCGTCCTGAGGCCGAGCGAGGTCATGATGGAGTCCTCGTCCTTGTCGTCGTACCCCAGCATCTCGGCGACGCGCTTTGGCACCCTGAGCTGGTCCTTGTCCGTCTTGTGGAGACGGGCGCGTATGGCCTTGGCGTTCTCCTCGCTGGAGTCGGACGCGTAGTCGCGCACGAGGAGCGTGTACTCCTCGTCCATGTTGCCCATGATCTCGTCCCGCTGCATGGCGATGCTCTTGCCCGAGCTGCCTAGCTGGAGCACGAGCTCGTTGAGCTCCTCCACAACGGTGGAGAGGACCTCGAACAGGTAGATGGTCTGCGAGATGTCCGCGAGGGTGACGTAGTTGTCGAGCTCGAGGGTGGTCAGGCGCAGCAGGTTGCGGTCGAGCTGCGTCCTGGTGGACTGGAGCGAGACAATGAGCTGGTTGACGGTCCCCATGAGCTCCTGCACCGACCTGAGTTGGTGGCCCCTGCCGTCCACGAAGACGTTGACTACCTGTCGGCGCTCCGAGACCGAGATGACGAGGGCTTTGGTGAGCAGGCTCATGCGGGCGGCGGTGCGGTGCCTCATGCCCGTCTCGCTCGTGGGGAGCGAGGGGTCGGGGTTGAGGTGGTAGTTTGCCCGCACGATGCGCGTGAGGTCCTTGTCGATGACGATTGCGCCGTCCATCTTGCTGAGCTCGAACAGGCGGTTTGCGGTGAACGAGATGTCGAGCCTGAAGCCGTCGTCCCCCGCGGCAAGGACGTTGTCCGTGTCGCCGATGCAGATGAGGGCACCCATGTGGCCAGCGATGATCATGTCCAGCGCCACGCGGAGCGCGGTTCCCGGCGCGGTGAGCTTGATGGCCTCACGGAGGCGCGCCGAGCCGTCTGCAGGCTGGGCGTCCTTGCGAGCTGCGTCCATGCTACCCCCTTCAAATAAACGGCCGGCCCGCAGTGCGGACCGGCCGGACTGTCTCTCACAGTATATGACGCTCGCAGACGACTCCGCGACCCCCAAACTCGGGGCTATGCGCCAGAGGCGGCGCTGCCCTCCGGCGACGGCGCCGCGGGCGACCAGTGGTCGCGGGCACGCGGAAGGTCCATGTGGACTCGCTCCGTGACGCTGGGAATCTCGCCCTCGCCACGGGCGAAGGTGAGCCCGTCGTCCCCGGCGTCCACCTGGATGACGTCGCCGGTCTTCCACTTGCCCATGAGCATCTGCTCGGCGAGAGGGTCCTCGATGAGCGTTTGGATGGCACGACGCAGCGGACGGGCGCCATACACCGGATCGGTGCCCTCCTTGGCCACGTAGTCGCGCGCGGCATCGGTGAGTTCGATGGACATGCCCTGCCCCACCAGGCGGTTGCGGAGGTCGACCACCATGAGGTCGACGATCTTTCTCAGCTGCTCGCCCGTGAGGGACTTGAAGACCACGATCTCGTCCACACGGTTGAGGAACTCGGGGCGGAACAGGTGCTTGAGCTCGCCCTCGACCCTGCTCTTGATCTCCTTGTCGGAGAGACCGCCGTTGCCCTGGGAGCTGAATCCCATGGGCGAGGTCTGGGCAATCTCGCGCGCACCGATGTTGGAAGTCATGATGATGACGGTGTTGCTGAAGTCGACCGTGCGGCCCTGGCCGTCGGTGAGACGCCCCTCGTCCAGGATCTGCAGCAGGATGTTGAAAATGTCGGGATGGGCCTTCTCGATCTCGTCGAACAACACGACCGAGTAGGGGCGCCTACGGACGGCCTTGGTGAGTTCTCCGCCCTCGTCGTACCCCACATATCCAGGAGGCGCGCCCACAAGCTTGCTGACCTCATGCTTCTCCATGAACTCAGACATGTCGAAGCTGATGAGGGCGTCCTCGCTGCCAAAGAGGAACTCGGCGAGCGACTTGGCGAGCTCGGTCTTGCCCACGCCGGACGGCCCCAGGAAGATGAAGGAGCCGCCGGGACGGCGTGGGTCCTTGAGGGGCGAGCGACTGCGGCGGATGGCGCGCGAGACGGCCGAGATAGCCTCGTCCTGGCCCACGACGCGCTGGTGCAGCGCGTCCTCGCAGCGCAGGAGCTTGGACGCCTCAGCCTCGGTGAGGTTGGAGACGGGCACCCCAGTGATCTCGCTCACCACGTCGGCGATGTCGGGCTCGTCCACGACCACGACGTTCTTGTCCATCTTCTCGCGCCACTTGGCCTCGAGGTCGTCCCTGCGGGAGGTGAGCTCGCGCTCCTTGTCGCGCAGACGCGCCGCCTCTTCGAACTCCTGGGCGTCCGCGGCCTTGTCCTTCTCCCCCTTGGTGCGGGCGAGCTCCTCGTCCACCTGGGCGAGCTCGGGAGGCAGGCTGGTCTTGTGTACGCGGGTGCGCGCGCCGGCCTCGTCGATGATGTCAATCGCCTTGTCCGGGAGGAAGCGGTCCTGCACGTAGCGGTTTGAGAGCGTCACAGCCGCCGCGAGGGCCGCCTCGGTGTAGCGCACGTGGTGGTGCTCCTCGTAGCGTGACTGGAGCCCGTGGAGGATTGCGAGGGTGTCCTCGGGGGAGGGCTCACCCACGTTCACCGGCTGGAAGCGGCGCTCCAGGGCGGTGTCCTTCTCGATGTGCTTGCGGTACTCGTCCGCCGTGGTGGCACCGATGACCTGAATCTCTCCACGGGAGAGGGGCGGCTTGAGGATCGAGGCGGCGTCGATGGAGCCCTCGGCGGAGCCGGCACCGATGATGGTGTGGATCTCGTCGATAAAGAGAATCACGTCGTTGGAGTCCATAACCTCGGAGATGACCTTCTTCAGGCGCTCCTCGAACTCTCCGCGATACTTGGAACCGGCGACGAGGGACGCCATGTCGAGCGTCCAGATCTGCTTGCCGCGCAGGATGTCGGGCACGTTACCGGAGGCGATGAGCTGCGCCAGGCCCTCAACGACCGCCGTCTTGCCCACGCCCGGGTCGCCCAGGATGAGTGGGTTGTTCTTCTGGCGGCGCGCCAGGACCTGCATCACGCGCTCGACCTCGCGGTCACGCCCGATGACGGGGTCGAGGGCCCCGTCCGCCGCCTGCTTGGTGAGGTTGCGCCCGTACTGCTCGAGCATAGACCCGTCCTCGGACGAATCGCCCGACGTGCCGGGCATGCCAGCGCCGATGAACTGGCCGCCAAAGCCGGCCGTGGGGTCCGACTGCCTGCCCACATCGGGCTGTTCCTTCTGCGAGATCTCTGTCACGGCGTTGCGGATGGCGTCGGCGCTCACGCCCATGCGAGACAGCGCGGTCATGGCGCGCCCGTCTCCCTCCGAGACGATCCCCAGGAGAAGGTGCTCGGTCGCGATGTAGGTCTGGCCGCGTGCCATGGTCTCGCGATACGCGTCCTCGAGCACGCGCTTGGCACGGGGCGTGAACGGGATGTGCCCACCCGAGACGGGTTGGGTGTCCTCGCTCGAGATCTCCTTGATGGTGGCGAGCGTCTCGTCGTAGGTGACATCCAGGCTGGCGAGCGCCCGTGCGGCGATGCCCTCGCCCTCCTTGATGAGCGCGAGCAGCAGATGCTCCGTGCCCACGTACATCTTGCCGAGGTTACGCGCCTCGTCCTGCGCAAGGCTCATGACCTTGCGCGCCTTGTCTGTGAACTTCTCGAACATGCGGGCTATGACCCCCTCGAGTCCTGCGGCCGCCCTCAGGTCCCCGCCCGGCGGGGCGGGGCGACCCTACGTTTGCTTGTTGGTGTTTACCCAAGGCCCCGTGAGGTCAATCCCCACGATCTGTTTGCACGCCTCCCACATTTGGGTGGGATACCGCGCCCGCAAGGCGGAGGGCGGCGGGGCGCGGACATCCCCTTCTTTGACCCCTCCCCTGGCCGAGAGGGGCCTTCCTCTCGGTCAGGGGGGCACACCCTCGCCCCCGCACGACGCGCACCGCTCTTCTATGAGCACTTCTCCACCTTTCGCATTGCCAGGCGCACGCGGGGAATCCGATGTCATCGCAAGTCATCAGAAGACGCCCGCCTCCCAGGGGAGACGGGCGTCCACGTGGTCGCCATGGGGAGCCGCGGGGGCCAGCGCTACTCGGCGGAGCCCTCCGCCTCGTCGCCCTTGGCGTAGATGTCGCCGACCGGGGCGATGGCCTTCATGGCGTCGAGAACCTCGGCGAGCAGGTCATCGAGCTCAAGGCCGTTGAGCTCGGCTCCCATGCGGATGACGTCGCGGTCGCAGCCTGCGGCGAAGCGCTTGTCCTTGAACTTCTTCTTGAGGGACTTGAGCGGCATGTCGGTCACGGAGCCGGACGGCCTCACGCGCGCCGCCGCCTGGATGAGGCCTGACAGCTCGTCGCACGCGAAGAGGACCTTCTCCATCTTGGCCTCGGGCTTGGGGAGGTCGGTGTTGACGTCGGAGTTGTGCGTCTGGATGGCGTGCGCCAGGTAGGGATCGGCACCCGCCTCGGCCAGCAGCTCGGCCGTCTTGACGGTGTGGAGCTGGTCGTCCTGCCACTTCTCCCAGTCGAGGTCGTGGAGAAGGCCAACCTGACCCCAGAAGTCCACGTTCTCGGGATCGTACTTCTCGGCATAGTGGCGCATCAGGCCCTCGAGGGTCTCACCGTGCTTGATGTGGAAGTCGTCCTCGTTGTACTTCTTGAGCAGGTCAAACGCCTGCTCACGGGTAAGCCCGCTCTGTAACTTGGCCACCTTGGCCTCCCTTCCCGCCTCCGCGGAGGCGCCGTTCTCCGCGTCGTCAAGCAGCGCGTCTGCCTCCGCCGCGGCGTTGTCGGTCCTGTCGGGCAGCTGCGAGGCGATGTCCGCCCTGGTGACGACCTCGGGCTTCATCTGCGGGAACAGCAGCACATCGCGAATGGCCGGCTGATCGCAGAACAGCATGACCATGCGGTCGATGCCGTACCCGATGCCACCCGCGGGGGGCATGCCATACTCGAGCGCGCGGACGTAGTCGTAGTCATAGCCCATGGCCTCGTCGTCGCCAAAGCCCTTGGCCGCAACCTGCTCGGCAAAGCGGCCCGCCTGGTCGACTGGATCGTTGAGCTCGCTGAACGCGTTGGCGTACTCGTGGCCGCAGATGACGAGCTCAAAGCGGTCGGTCAGGCGCGGGTCCTCGTCCTTGCGCTTGGAGAGGGGCGAGACCTCCTCGGGATAGTCGCAGACGAAGGTCGGGTTCACGAGCGTACTCTCGCCCAGCTCGTCGTACAGGGTGAACAGCAGCTTGCCCGAGCCCCAGCTCTCCTCCCACTCTATTCCGTTGGCCTCGCAGAGCTGGCGCAGCCGCTCGACGGGGGTGTCCATGTCAACGGGCTCGCCAACCGCCTCGGAAGCAACCTCCGAGAGCGGCACCGAGCGCCACTCCCCGCTCATGTCCACCCGCTGGCCCTGGTAGGTGATGACCTCGTGGCCCTCCTCACAGCCGCAGGCCTCGCGCGCGATGGTCTTGAACAGCCCCTCGGTGAGCCTCTTCATGCCCTCGAGGTCGGAGTAGGCGCAGTACGCCTCCATCGTGGTGAACTCGGGGTTGTGCGTGAGGTCCATGCCCTCGTTGCGGAACTGCCGGCCGATCTCGAACACGCGCTCCATGCCGCCCACGATGAGGCGCTTGAGCGGGAGCTCGGTGGCGATGCGGAGGTAGAAGTCGCGGTCGAGGGCATTGAAGTGCGTGACGAACGGCTTTGCGTTGGCGCCGCCCATGATTGCGTGCATCATGGGGGTCTCGACCTCCATGTAACCGTCCGCCTCCATGTAGCGGCGAATCAGGCTGACGATCTGGCTGCGCTTGCGGAACACCTCGCGCACGTCGGGATTCATGATCAGGTCGACGTAGCGCTGGCGATAGCGCATCTCGCGATCGGTGAGGCCGTGGAACTTCTCGGGCAGGGGACGCGTGGACTTGGACAGCATGACCAGGTGGCTGGGGGCGATGGAGAGCTCCCCACGGCGGGTGCGGATCACGTTGCCAGTGGCCTGGATGATGTCGCCCAGGTCCATCTTGGAGAGAAGCGCCCAGTCGTCCTCGGGAAGGTCATTCACGCGGCAGAAGAGCTGGATCTGCCCCGAGACGTCCTCGAGGACGATGAAGCAGATCTTGCCCTGCTTGCGGAAGGCGCGGATCCTGCCGGCAAGGGTGTAGGTGTCGGTGGTGTCGGTCGCGGGCTCGAGGGAGGCGTAGCGCTCGGCCAGCTCACCGGCGTGCGCGGTCACCTCGCTCCTGATGGGATAGGGGTTGACGCCAGCGTCGATGAGGGCCTGCCTCCTCGCGCGACGCTGCGCGCGCTCGTCGTTGGGGTCTACAGCGATGGTGCTTGTTTCGGACATTGGCTGCTCCTAGGTCTGCCTGCCGCGTGGCTTCGTTCCTCGTCAAATGACAAATGCACCCCACGCCTTACTGCCGAGGGCACGGGGTGCACGCAAGTCTCTGTCTGTTTCCTAGCGGGTAATGTTGGTGATGGTGTACTCACGAACCTTGCCGCTGGGCGTGGAGAACGAGACGCTGTCCCCCACCACGTGCCCGATGAGCACGGAACCCGCAGGCGACTCGTTCGAAATCTTGTGCGAAAGCGAGTCGGTCTCGGTGGTGCCCACGATGGTGAAGGAGACGCGCTTGCCCTTTGCGTCCTCGAGCTCGACCGTGGTGCCGATGGAGACGGAGAGGTGCGCGTCCGCCCCGGCGGCCACGACCTTTGCCGTGGCGAGGATCTGGCGAATCTCGTTGATGCGGGACTCGTTCTGGGACTGCTCCTCCTTCGCGGCGTCGTACTCCGCGTTCTCGGAGAGGTCGCCAAAGCCGCGGGCCTCCTTGATGCGCTCGACAATCTCGTCGTGCTTCTCGCCCTCGCGGAACTCGAGCTCCTCCACCAGACGCTGGCGGCCTTCGGGGGTGAGGATGATTTCCTTCTTGTCCATGCTGCCCTTTCTTCCTTCGTGCAGGGTCCGTGCTACGCGCCTGCGCCTACTCGGCGAGCTTGGCGCCGCACTTGCTGCAGAAGGCGGAGCCGGCAGGGTTCTTGGTCCCGCACTTGGTGCAGAACACGCCGTCCTCGGCCCCTGCCTCGGAGGCGTCGGCATCCTCGTCGGAGTCGGTGGCGACGACATCCTCCACGCTGGCGTCCTCGGCGGGCTTCTCGACCTTCTTGGAGGAGTCCTCCTCGTCGGTGCCCTCCATGCCCTCGCGCACGTTCTTCACCGTCTTGCCAAGCGACTTGCCAAGCTTCGGAAGGTTCTTGGGCCCGAAGATGACCAGCACCACGAGCAGGATGATGATGAGCTCGGGAGCGCCCAGTCCTAGTATCATGTGTTCCTCCTAGAGATACCTCTGCCGAGCGCACGCTGCACCCGACGGTCACGGCAAACGCTAGTATAGCCGAGGCGCCCGACGGTCGATTCCTCGGGTGTTACTTTTACGTTCCTAACACGAAAGCAGGGGTCAAATGCCCAAGCCACTCGTGGCCCTGTTCGTCTTTGTCTGCATCCTCGACGTGATCATCCTCCTGCTGCCGCGCCTCCTCAGGCTCCGCGGGGTGGACATGATCAGGACCAAGTTTGGTCCGGCGCTGGTGTTTGACTCCCCCACCGACGAGGTGGGGACCGTCCGTCTCCTCAATGTGAGGGGGACGTTCCAGAGCGTGAGCTTTGTGGGTGACGACTACGCAGAGCTGGCGTGCATGTACCACCAGTACTTTGCCGAAGTGCTGGACATCGCAGGAGGCGCGGACTCCGCACTGGTCATTGGCGGCGGAGGTTTCTCGTTTCCCAAATGGCTGGTAGCTCACTGCCCCAACACGCGGATAGACGTGGTGGAGGTCGACCCCGCCATCATCCGCATCGCACACCAGAAGTTCTTCCTCGACCGGTTGGAGGAGGACTACCACGCCGAGAGGGACGGGCGGTTTCGCGTCGAATGCGCCGACGGTTGGGCGTACCTCCGCGGAAGCGACCGACGCTGGGACCTCGTGGTGAACGACGCCTTCAGCGGGAAGCGGCCCCTCGGCCCCATGCGGACCGACGCGGGCGCCAGGATCATCCACGAGCACCTCACCGAGAGGGGCATCTACCTGGCTAACGTAATCTGCCCCCTGGAGGGGCGCCGTTCGCGGACGCTGGAGGAGACCGTCCGCACCTTCGCGGAGGAGTTTGCCCACGTATACGTGATTCCCGAGCGGCCCGAGGACCCACGCCACAACGGGGACAACGTCTTTGTCGCCTGCGACCGCGAGCTGGCGATCGCACGTCAATACCGGCGGAAGTAGCGACGGCGCGACCTTACTGCCAGAGGTCCTCTCCCGAAGCCGCATCCACGACCTCGGCGCCCTCGGGCACCTCGGGATCGTCCACCGCACGCTGGATGCGGCGGCGGATCTCGTCGATGCCAAGCCCCGTCTGGGACGAGGTGATGACCATGGCCTCGGGGTCGATGCAAAACTGCCGCGCGAGGCTGGCGCGCTGCTGCGACTGCTTGTTGCGCCCGAGCTTATCTGCCTTGGTGAGCGCCACGATGAAGGGGAGCTCGCGCTCCTGGAGAAAGCCCAGCATCTGGCGATCGAGCTGCTGCGCGTCAAGGCGGATGTCCACGAGGGCAACGACCAGGTTGAAGCTACGGTTCTGCTCAAAGTAGCCACCGATGAGGTTTGACCACCGCTTGCGCTCTGCCTTACTGACCCTGGCAAAGCCGTAGCCGGGCAGGTCCACGAACGCGACCCCGTCGACCTCGAAGAAGTTGACGTTAGCCGTGCGCCCCGGCTGACTCGACACCTTGGCGAGCGCCTTGCGCCCCACGAGCTTGTTGAGCAGGGAGGACTTGCCCACGTTGGAGCGGCCGCAGAATGCGATCTCGGGCTCCGTTGGCTCGGGCAGCTGCTCGGGCTCCCCGTACGATGCCACAAACCTCGCCGTCGAGTACTTGAGTGCCATGGTTCCTCCCCCTGCTCATCTGACAGACCGATTCTATGTGAAGCCGGAGTGCCCGGGGCACAGCGCGTCTCCCCCAGGCACCCCGGCAACAGGGCCCCTCCACAACTATGACTCGCGGGACCACCCTACAGCGTGGAGTCCACGAGCTCGTACTGCGAGCGCAGGACCTCCACCGACCTCTTGAACGCCGCCTCCTCGTCGGGCGCCAGGCGAATCTCGACGATCTCCTTGGCACCCGTGTGGTCCAGAATAGTGGGGACGGAGAGGAACACGCCGTCCACCCCATACTGCCCGGCGAGACGGACGCTCACGGGCATGATCGCGTTGTCGTCGTTGAGGATGGAGCGGGCTATTGCGGTCACGGACGAGGCGATGCCGTAGCAGGTGTTCCCCTTGCGGGAGAAGATGTCCCAACCCGCCTGGATGGTGCTCTTGAGCAGGTCGTCCTTGGTGGTCCCCTTGGTGCGCGACGCGTTATCTGCCAGGACGTCGGTCACGCTCTTGCCGCCAATGGTCGCGGACGCCCACGAGACCACCTCGGAGTCTCCGTGCTCGCCGATGACGTATGCCTGGACGCTGCGCGCGTCGAGGTCGTACATCTGCGCCAGGCGCGTGCAGAGGCGCGCGGTGTCCAGGTTGGTTCCGCTTCCGATGACCTGGTTGGACGGTAGCCCGGAGAGGCGCCAGGCGTAGTAGGTCATCACGTCGACGGGGTTGGAGACCAGAAGGAGGATCCCCGCAAAGCCGCTCTCCATCACGGAGTCCACGATCCCGCGCACCAGGCCCATGGAGGGCTTGAGCATCTGGAGCCTGTCGTCGGAGTCCTTGGGCATGGGGGCGCTCGCGGATATCACGACCATGTCGGCGTCCGCACAGTCCGCGTAGTCGCCCGCGCGGACCTTCATGTTGCGCTCCATGAAATAGGCCGACTGCTGGATGTCCAGCGCCTCCGCCACCGCCTTGTCGCGGTTGACGTCAATGAGCACCAGCTCCTCGCAGAGCTGCTGGTTTGCAAGGCTGTAGGCGGTGGTGGCGCCCACGTTGCCAACGCCCACTATGACGACCTTCGAGCTCCTGAATCCCATGGGGTCTCCTCCCGACGCTTTGCGGGCGGCACATCGCGGCACCGTCCCTTCGAATCAAACGTTAGCCGAACGCGCGGCGGGGAGAACGCCGTTCACAGATTTTCGTCAGGAGACGGGACATCCGCCAGCTCCGCGCCGCCAAACGCATGGGAGAATGCCCTCTCACCCGCCTGGGAGCAGTCGGAGGAGATTCGCCGGAGCTCGCCCCTGACCTCGGAGAAGCGCCCCTTCCTCGCAAGCTCGCCGGAGAGCCGCGCGGCAGACGCGTAGTCGCAGGCCGTGCCCAGGACGTCCTGGGCCTCCCTCAGCGAGGCCGCCCGCGACGCCTGCCCCGGGGCCAGCTGGTCCCCCAGCCGCCTAATCACGTAGCGCAGCTCCTTCTCGCGCTTTCTGAGCGTGTGGAGCTCGTCCGGCGTGCTCGGTGGAAGCGCCCTCAGCGCATCCGCCTTTCCGGCCAGCCGGTCAAAGCGTTGTGCGAGCTCGTCCCGCGCGACCCCATGCTCGCGCGCCGCCTTGGTCAGACGCGGCTTGTCCAGCGACTTGAGGGAGGACGAGAGCGCCGCCGAGACCCGCTTGGACGCGAGGGCCCCCTTGAGCCTTCCCGCCTCACGCTCGCGCTCGTCAGCCAGGAGCGAGACGACCTGAGGCAGGCGGCTCGGCGTCCCATCTCCGCAGGCGGCCTCGCGAAACGAGCCGGACGCCACCAGGGAGAGCAGCACGTCCATGTCACGCAGCCTGGACGTCTGCCCCTGGACCAGGGAGAGGTCGTCGCAGAGGGAGGAGGACCCGCGAAGCCACGGAGAGGCGAAGCGCGCGAGCGACCGCGCCTCCCTGAGGGAGATGCGCAGTCGGTGCAAGTTGGAGGCGGACGGCTCCGCCAGGAAGTCATCCCTCCTGCCCGCGATGCGACGCGAGCAGGCCGCCAGCGCCGACTCGAGCGCGTCGAGTTCCTCCCACGGCTCCACCGCCGGCCCGTTGACAAACCAGAGAGCGAGAGCCCCCGAGGGCTGACCACCTGGCTCCAGCGCGAGCATGGCGCCGGGCTTGAAGTCGGGGCTCGTGCCCAGGAGGCCGCGCGCCACCGCCGGGACGAGGGGGACGTGCCCGACCGCGATGACGCAGTCCCCCTCCGCCTCTTGCAGCTCCGCCATAAGCCGCTCGGGATCGGTGGAGGCCAGGGAGCCATGCACGACGGGCTCGGGGGCGCGCGCCGCACGTGCGACGAGCCGCGCCGTCTGGCGCGCGCGAAGCAGCGGGCTGGTCCACACTGCCACGCTGCCCCGGTCGCCCAGAAGCGCGAGCGTGGCGGGAAGTGACCTCTCGAGCGCGACCCTTCCGGCCTTGGTGAGGGGCCGCTCGGAGTCGTCCTCGCCCGGCCTCGCGGCGCGGGCCCTACCGTGGCGCATCAGCACGAGCGTCTTGACCATGTGCCCTCCGAACCTGGGGCGCCGCCGACGGGACGGGGGTCCGAGCCGGACGGTCGCATGTCTCTCCTAGGAACGATTCTATCGGCTGCATGTAAGCGCAGCGTAAGCTGACGTGCGGCGGGGACCTCGACCCAACCCGTCGCACGGCAACCGCTGGGACAAAGTTGTTTGCACGACCTCTCCCCGTGCGGCAGAATTGAACTCGACGGCAAGTCAACGGGAGGCTCCATGGCAGCAGACACCAGCAACGCAGTGCGCGACCTCGTCATCTATTCCATCTTCGTGCGCAACCACACGGAGGAGGGAACGTTTAGGGCGGTAATTCCGGACCTGCCCAGGATTCGCTCGCTGGGAACCGACGTGGTGTGGCTGATGCCCATCCACCCCATTGGGGAGGCCTGCAGAAAGGGCACGCTGGGAAGCCCCTACGCCATCCGCGACTACCGTGCCGTGAACCCCGAGTACGGGACGCTCGACGACATGCGCGCCCTGGTCGACGCCATCCACGCAAACGGCATGCGCTGCATCATCGACGTGGTGTACAACCACACCTCGCCCGACTCCGTGCTCCTCTCCCGGCATCCCGAGTACTTCTACCACAAGCCGGACGGCAGCACCGGCAACCGCGTGGGCGACTGGAGCGACATCGTCGACCTGGACTACTCCAACCACGATTTGTGGGACTACCAGATCCAGACGCTCTGCCAGTGGGCGCAGATCGTCGACGGCTTCCGCTGCGACGTGGCGTCGTTTGTCCCCGTCGACTTCTGGATCCATGCGCGCCGGGAAGTCCAGAGGGTCCACCCCGGCTGCCTGTGGCTAGCCGAGACGGTGCACCGCTCCTTTGGGGCTGCCTGCCGCGCCGCGGGCATGTACTGCGCGCGAGACACCGAGGCGTTCGAGGCCTTTGACGCCGAGTACTCCTACGACGTGCAGGAGGCCTTTGACCGCTATCTGGAGGGCAAGATCCCCCTCTCGTGCTACCTGGACCTCTTGGACTTCCAGGAGAGCGTGTACCCCCAGAACTACGACAAGCTCCGCTTCTTGGAGAACCACGACCTGCCTCGCATCGCGCCGCGGGTGGGCGGCACAAGGGCGCTGGAGAACTTCACCGCCATGCTCTACTTCCTCAAGGGGACCACGCTCGTGTACGCCGGGCAGGAGGTGGCGAGCGAGCACAGGCCGAGCCTCTTCGACCGCGACCCCATCAATTGGGAGGGCGGCCACGACCTTTCGCCCCTGATGGCGCGTATGTCCGCCGTCAAGAGGAAGGCCCTGGACGCCGACGACGCGTTCTTCTCCTCCGCGGATGACGAGGCAAACGTCGCCGTCCTCAGGCGAGAGTCCCATGGGGTGAGGAAGGTCGGTGCGTTCTGCCTTGGCGGGGAGGGCGCGACGGTGGACGTCCCGCTCCCCGACGGCGCATACGAGAACCTCGTGGACGGCGTCACCGTGAGGGTGTCCGACAGCAGGCTGGTCCTGGATGGCAGCCCCGTGGTCGTGCGAGCCGAGGTCGAGCCCGAGCGCGTGTAGGGGACATCCCGGCTGCACGGCGGAGGGGGCGCCCCGCATGATGCGGGGCGCCCCCTCGCGAAGCCCCTCCCGGGCCCTACCCCTCCAGGTGTTCGGTTGCGCGTGACGGGTCGAGGGGCTTTGGCAGCCTCTCACCCTCGAGGGTGTGCAGAAAGCCGATGAGCCAGGTGGCAGTCCCCTCGAGCATCTGCCTGCCCAGCTCCGCCGATGAGTCCCGAGGGTGGTCGTCAAAGCCCTCCGCAACCCAACCCGAGCTGGCAAAGCGCACAAGCCGTCGCGGGACGTCCACATCCACGCCCTGGTAGCGAACTGAGCACCAGCCCGTCGAGGGAAGGTCGTCCCCCACGTCTGGGAGGAGCCCCTCGTCGCACACCTGGGAGAGGTCGACGGAGTCGGGGTCGATGGCCAGATTCGCCGAGGTCTCCATTGCGCCCCCATGGCCGCCTCCCCAGCGCGGGTCAATCTGAGGGGCGACCCGCCACCAATTGACCATCGCGGCGATGCAGCCCCGATCATTGAGCCCCATCGAAACCTGCGAGATGGACTTGACGTTGCCGCCGTGCCCGTTGAGGAACACGAAGCGCCGCGCCCCATAGTCGTACAGCTGCGAGGTGATGCTCTGGAGGACCCTTGCGAGCCCTTCCACCCCAAGGGAGATGGTCCCGGGATACCCGACCAGGTCGTCCGTGGCGCCATAGGGCAGCGTTGGGGCTATGAGGAATGTCCCGTCCCTCTCCTCGACCTGCCTCAGGATCTCGTCCGGCGCCATGGTGTCGGTTCCCAGGGGATTGTGGCGTCCATGGCACTCGGTCGAGCCGACCCCAATCACCACGAGGTCATGAGCGTCGAAGTAGTCCCTCACCTGCGTCCAGGTGCTCCTGTCCATGCGCATGGGCCTCTCCTCTCTCCAGCCGGTCGGCTGCCGTCGCGTCATCCGTGGATGATAGCGCCTTCTCGCAAAGCCATCCGCTCGCCGGCGATATTCTGCCGTCTGGAATAAATGTATAAATGGATTGTTTCGTCATCATATCGAGTTTGTCATCAGTGTCACCACTGCTCCGTATTCACTGGTACAACCATCCGTAAACAAGTTTGGACCCGTTCAGACTTGCGTCAGGGTGCAGTTTGGTGGATACGGGAGGTAGCTTTATGGGAGCAAGCGGCACTAGCTTTACAAGGCGAACGTTCCTCAAGGGCTCGGCGGGACTCGCCGCCATCGCGGGCCTCACTGCATGTGGAAAGAAGGGGACGGGTGCCTCCGACAGCACCGGCGGTTCAACGGGCGGAACGATGAAGTACTACATCTCGAACCCCACGAGCATCGACCCCTACGACATCGAGGAGTTCAACGGCGTTGCCGTTTCGTACCAGCTGTTTGACCCCCTCACCATCTTCAACTTCTCGACCGAGAAGCTCGAGGGCCTCTCTGCCGAGTCCTGGGAGTCCAACGACTCCGCAGACACGTGGACCTTCAAGATCCGCAAGGGGCTGAAGTTCCACGACGGAACCGACGTCACCGCGAAGTCGTTCAAGTACGGATGGGAGCGCCTCTGCAACCCCAAGGCGGGCTCGGCCCCGTCCGTCGTCTCGTATCACCTCCAGCTCGTCAAGGGGTACGACGACATGATCAACGGCAAGGCAACCGAGCTTGCCGGGGTCACCTGCCCGGATGACTACACGCTGAAGGTAGAGCTGAGCGCCCCGTACGCCGACTTCCCCTACGTCACGTCGTGCACGCCCCTCTCGCCCATCCCAGACTGCGCGAAGAAGGACTTTGCCGCCTACACCAAGGCCCCGGTAGGCAACGGTCCCTTCAAGATGGACGGCACGTGGAAGGACGACCAGTACATCAACCTCAAGCGCTTTGACGACTATGCCGGTCCCAACACGGCAAGCGTCGACGGGGTCAACTTCTCGATCCAGAAGGACGCGGATACCGCGTTCCGCGAGTTCGAGGCAGGCAACCTCGACGTGTGCGACATCCCCACTGGCCGCATCAAGGAGACCGAGGGTTCCTACGGCACCTCCAAGGACGGCTTCACCGCAACCCCGGGCAACCAGACCCTCACGGGCGAGGTCCTGTACACGGAGTATCTTGCCTACAACGTGAACGACGAGGTCCTCTCGAACGTGAAGGTGCGCCAGGCCATGTCCCTGGCCCTCAACCGCCAGAAGATCTGCGACACGCTCTACGAGGGCACGGCAAAGCCCGCCGGAGACATCGTTCCCCCGGGCATCAGGGGGAACGATGAGAGCACATGGGCCTATACCGCCTACGACAAGGACAAGGCCGAGAAGCTGCTGGACGAGGCAGGTTATAAGGCTGACTCCAGCGGAGACCGTGGGATCAAGATCGACTTCATGGTGTCGTCCTCGAGCTCCACGGACGAGTTCACGATGATGATCAACGACTGGAAGGCGGTCGGCATCACCGTGACGATCGACCAGATGGAGTACGCCTCGATGCTCACGAAGTACACCGACGGTACGTTCCAGCTGGGATCGCGCGGGTGGACCGCCGACTACCCCATCATGGACAACTTCCTCCAGCCCCTCATGTACACCGGGGTGGGCGACAACGTGTCCCACTACTCCAGCAGCAAGTTTGACGCCAAGCTCGACGAGGCGCGCAAGACCGTGGACGAGGACAAGCGCATCGAGCTCATGCACGAGGCTGACGCGATCGCAGCCGAGGACATGCCCATCATCCCCATCATCCACAAGGGCCTGAGCAAGGTCTGCTCCAAGAACTTCACCAACGTAATCGTTGACGCGGCACGCTGCCCCGAGCTCCACTCCGCAAAGAAGGCATAGAGTCCCCAGGAGGGGAGAGAAGAGCGCGCCCCGGACGCCACATGGCCTCCGGGGCGCGCTGTCATCGCCAGGCGAAAAGGTCAGCGCTCGATTGGGTCTGGCAGTGGGGACTCCGCAAACGCGTCGACGAAGTCGGCGAGCCAGTCAGCCATGGCCGTGAGCATGTCCCTACCCCACTCCGCGCTCGCCTCCGATGGGTCATCCGGCCCGATCCAGCCGTTTGACGCATAGCGGCGGGCGCGGCGCAGCAGGGTCGGGGTGAGACCCTCGAACTCGACGGAGTCAAACCCCAACGTCTTGAGCGCGTCCCCGCCGTCGTCCACGAGGTCCATGGGCGCAACTGCGTCGAGGTCAACCGCCGAGGGGTCAATCCACAGGTTGGCAGACGTCTCCTGCGCCCCTCCATGGCCACCGCCCCATTTGGGGTCGAGCTGCCCGGCGAGCTTCCACCAGTTGACCAGCGCCACCTGGCATCCCGCGTCATTGAGCTCGTAGCCGACCCTCGTCAGCGACTTGGCGTTGCCCCCATGGCCGTTGACGAAGACGAAGTGACGCACCCCATAGTGCCGCAGCTGGGAGCATATCCGCTTGGCAACCTGATAGAGCAGCTCGTCGCCAAGCGAGAGGGTCCCGGGATAGTCGATGAAGTGGTCGGCGGACCCCAGCTTGAGGGTTGGCCCAACCAGGACGTCCGGGCGCCTCTCGTCCAGAAGCTCGAGAATCCTTTGCGGCGCCATCCAGTCGGTGCCCAGGGGATTGTGCCGCCCATGGTTCTCGGTGCTTCCAAAGCCGAGGACGACAAGGTCGCGCCGGGAGAGGTACTCCTCCACATGGGGCCACGTGCTTCTCTCCAAGAACATGCTGCCTCCCTACTCGTGACGCTCCACGAACTCCTCGACCACGTCGTTGTAGGCCTGGGGCTGCTCCGAGTGGACGCAGTGGGTGCCTCCCCTGAAGAGGTGCCATTCGCAGCCGGGGATCCTGTCGACCACCTGCTTGGCAATGTAAGGGGTGCACTCGTCCGCCTCACCTGACGTGAACAGGGTTGGAATCGAGATGCGATGCAGGTCGTCGGTGATGTCCCAGTGAGAGAGCTTCCCCGTAACCACGAACTCGCTCATCCCCTGCATGAAGTGGTAGCACTCCTTGCCGGGCTCGTCCTTGGGACGCCTGAGCTTGGGGTCCTCGTCCTCCGCACTCACCTTGCACACGTGCCGACGGTAGTACTCGTCACTTGCCGCCTTGACCTCGGGTCGCTCGTAGTCGCCATCCTCGTCCGCCTGGACAAGGGCCTTCTGCATATCGATGGGCAGATAGCCGCGAAGGCGATTCGCCTCCTCAAGCCACAGGTCGAGGGATGCGGGGCCGCTCGCGACGACCATGGACGCGATGCCGGCGGGGCGATGCGTTGCATACTGCATGGCAAGCATCCCGCCCCAGGAGTGACCCCACAGGTGGATGCGATCGAGCCCGAGCTCGCGGCGCACGACCCTGAGCTCGTCCTCAAAGAACTCCGCGCTCCACTGGTCGGGGAGGGCGGGAGACTTTGACTTGCCGCAGCTCATCTGGTCGTAGTAGATGACGGCGCGACCGTACCTCTCTGCAATGTCGTCGAGGGAGGTCACGTAGTAGTGTGCCGAGCCGGGCCCTCCGTGGAGGGCGAGGATGGGCAGCCTCCCCGTGTCACACTCGCCCACGATGCGGTAGTAGGTCTTGTAGCCTGCGAAGGGGATGTACCCCTCCTGGACCTTAAGAGACATCTTCCTTCTCCTCACGCCCCTAGAACCCCTGGACAATCTCCTGCGTAAAGCGCGAGACGACCTCCACGGCAACTCGCGCCGTCTCCTCCACGTCGTCGAGCGCGCAGATGGCCGTCCCCGCATGCACGTAGCGGCAAGGGACCCCTGCGACCACGCTGGGGACGTCCATCATATGGGTGGGGCCACCGTCGGTTCCACCGCCCTCGCGCACGCTCGTCTGGCACGTGAGCCCTGCGTCCTCGGCGCACTTGAGCACGAAGCGCTGGTAGCGCGGGTTCGTGATCATGCACACGTCGAAGTAGCGAAACATCGGCCCATGGCGCAGCGCCGTCTGGATGTCGTCGGGCGCCTGGAAGGTGTCATCGGCGGGGCACCCCTCGAACATGAACGCAATCTGTGGGTTGAAATGCCTCACCGCCGCGGCGACACCCCTCTCGCCCACCTCCTCCATAGCAGAGACGCTCGCGACGACGTCAAACGGGAGGTCGGCGCGACGGGAAAGCTCGCGGAGCGCAAGCAGCTCTGCCGCCACGCCGGCTCGGCAGTCGAAGCCCTTGCCAAAGGCCACGCCCGTCTCGTTGTCGTACTGGAACTTGGTGGCGGGAACCATGGGCTCGCCCATACCCATGTGAAACTTCTCGATTGCCTCTTCCTTTGAGGATGCGCCGACGTCGAGGATCATGGGGCTGTCCCCGGCGGCAGCCTCTGCCTTTGACATGAAATGTGGTGGCTTGATGCCCACCACGCCGTGGCGCCAGACCCCATCCGTGCCCCTCACGAGCACATCCTGGCCGGCAAGCACGTGGGGAGAGAACCGACCGAGCTCCACAAAGGACATCGTTCCGTTGGAGCGGATCGAGCGAACCATCCCGCCGACCTCGTCGCCGTGGGCGTCAAGCATGACCACGGGCTTCTCCCCCGTGAAGTTGTTGGGGGTGATGAGCGCGTCCATGAGCGAGTTAGTCTGGACGTCCGCCCAGCCCTCGCAGAATTCGCGCACCACCCAAACCGTCTCGTCCTCGAAGCCCGAGGGCGACTTCGCGTTGCTCAGGCTCCCAAGCAGGTCGACCGTCTCGTTTCGATCAAATTCCATCGTTTCTCCGATTCCTCCCATTAGCCGGGACAAAGCCAGGGCTCCTCGCGCTGGACCCTCTCGCCTACTCGCCCGCCTTGCGCCCAAAGGCGGCGACCGTTCTGATGGGCATTGGCTGCGGGAGAGGCGCACGCCTCATTGCCCCGATGAAGTCCGCGAGATAGGACCCCACGCCCTCCATCATCTGGCGACCCCACTCGGGGTCGGCGCCCGACGGATCGTCCGGGCCAATCCAGCCGTTGCCGGCATAGCGGCAGGCGTCCCGCGGGAACGCGACGTGCGCCCCCTTGTAGAGCACGTTGTCCCAACCGTCAGTTGGCAGCTCGTCCGAGACGTCGTTTGCAAGGTCCATGGGCCCGAGAGCCGACCGATCGACGAGAGCCGGGTCCACCGCCATGACCGCCGCTGTCTCCTCCGCTCCGCCATGGCCGCCACCCCAGACGGGGTTAAGCTCCCCCGCCATAAGCCACCAGTTGGCGAGTGCCGCAAGGCACCCCCTCCGGTTGAGTCCCTCGCAAACCGCAGAGAGGGGCTTGATGTTGGGGCCGTGGCCGTTGATTACGAGGAAGCGTCGTGCCCCGTAGTCGTAGAGCTGGTCCGTGATGCGCTGCGCCAGCCGCATCAGCAGGTCATATCCAATCGAGAGGGTCCCGGGGAACCCAACCAGGTCGTCTGCGTTCCCATAGGGAATGGTCGGCGCCACGAGGACATCGGGGTCGCCCCTCTCGGCAAGGTCTCGCTCGATGATGTCAAGCAGGAGGTTTGGGGCCAAGGTATCCGTTCCCAGTGGGTTGTGCCTCCCATGCTCCTCGGTGCTACCGACCGCCAGGACCACGAGATCCTCGCCGCTGGAAAAGTATGCCTGGACGCATGGCCAGGTCGAAAGCTCGATACGCATGAACTCCCCTTACCCCCCGACAAAGCGGGGACGCCAAACCTGAGCATATGTCGGGGTCCACTATATCGCCCTCCAGTTAAGGGGCGTTTAACAAATGGCGGAGTCCAAAAAGAAGGAGGGCGAGGATGAGGAGCATCCCAAACGTGCCCGCAACGCAAAAAGGCCCAGGGGAGTAACCCCTGGGCCCCTGCATGTCTGGTCGGGACGACTGGATTCGAACCAGCGACCTCACGGTCCCGAACCGTGCGCGCTACCAAACTGCGCCACGTCCCGTAGCTTGCTTAATCTAGCAGATTTGCCACACGGATGGAAGCCGCTGCGTCAAATCGGCCTACGTCCTAGTTCGCGACCTCATCCCTGCTGGAGACGACACGCGTGGCGCAAGACCAAAGCCCCTGCTCGTCGTGAGCAAGGGCGGCGATGCGCTCGGCGTCCGCATGGCTGGAGCAGATGCCAAAGACGCAGCTCCCGGATCCGGACACCATGCTGGCCCTGACGCCATCCTGCACGGCGAGCCACCTCTCGACCTCGGCGATCTGCCCCTCGGCGCGGCGAGCGGCACCGGAGAGGTTGTTGTACAGGCTCCTCGCGACGTCCGCCACGCTGCCTCCGGACAGGGCATTGATGATTCCCGTGGTGTCCAGGGGATTGACGGGATCGCAGTCGAACTCGGCGTACGCCCTCGCCGTTGAGACGCCGCCCTTTGGCCTGACAAGGACGATGGGCACGTCGCCCAGGGCGGGGAACACCCTGCACAGCACGTCCCCGGCGCCCTCGAGAAGCGAGGGGGCGAGGTTGAGGAAGAAGGGGACGTCCGCGCCAACCGAACGCGCAACCCCCACGACCGCATCACTTGCGGGGGACACACCCCAGAGGTCGCAGAGCGCCAGGATGGTGGCGGCGCCATCCGACGAGGAGCCGCCAAGACCGCTCTTCGGGGGCACGCGCTTCTCGATCGAGACCTGATACTCGGGGGAACGGCCGAAGGCCGCGCAGAGACGCTCCGCCGCGACGTAGGCAGTGTTGTCCCTCTCGCCTACCCCGGCATCCACGTCCATCGAGACATGAAGGGGGCTGTCCGGCGTCTCGCTCACGGTAACTCTGTCGGCAAGGCCCAGGGCTACCATCACCGAGTCCGCCCTGTGATAGCCTCGCTCGTCCCTCCCGGGATAAATCCCCAGGTGAAGGTTCACCTTGGCGGGTGCTAGAAGCGTGACGGAGCGCACGGCCTACTGCTCCTGGATGTCGGAGAAGTCGAGCACGCGCTCGCCGGTGTCCGGATCGTACAGCTCGACGGTGGAGGTGAGGACGTCCACGTACTGGTAGGACTGGCGTGCCCTGCGGCCACGACGCTCCTCGACCTCGATGACGAAGAGGGTGGGGTAGGCACCGACGAGCGTGCCCGTGCGCTCGACGACGCGCGAACGACCCATGTTGGCGCGGACCTTGACCCGCTTGCCCTGAAGACCCTTAAGTTCGTCGCGGATTTCGTCTACCCTGTTGACGGGTGGGATCTCTGATTCCATATGAAGGTACCTCCATGAAGCGGCGGCGGGAAGGCGTGCCCTCCCGCCGCCTTGTGTCATGCAGCCTTTAAGTGTATAGCAGCAGGTGCGTGTTCACGAAAGGTAGACAGGCACCGTAAGAGGGAGAGGCCATGGACCAGGGACGCAGCAAACGTGTGATGGACAACCTACGGCAGATGGGGCTCTCACAGGCACTATTCTGTGACCCGCTGTCCATTTGGTACCTGACGGGCTACTACACGGAACCCCTGGAGCGCTTCCTGGCGCTATACCTGAGCCCGAGCGGCTCCGTCCTGTTTGCCAACCGCCTCTTCCCCGACGCCACGGGCGCGGCGGACCGGCTGGTGACCTTTGACGACACCGAGGACCCCATTCCCCTGGTGGCGGCGAACTGCGACCCCAACTCCGAGCTCGGGGTGGACAAGGACCTTGCAGCGCGTTGGCTCGTGCCCCTCATGGACTCCAAGGCCGCGAGCGGCTTCAGGCTCGCCTCGAAGGCGGTGGATGACGCGCGCTCCATCAAGGACGACCGCGAGCAGGGCCTGATGCGCCAGGCGAGCCTGACCAACGACCTCGCGATGTCCTGGCTCGCCTCGCAGGTGAGGGAGGGAGCCACCGAACTCTCTATCGCCGAGGGCCTGCTGGGCGAGTACCGCTCGCTGGGGGCGCAGGACCACTCGTTCCCGCCAATCGTCAGCTACGGCGCGCACGCCGCCGACCCGCACCACGAGCCCGACCAGACGCCCCTTGCCAAGGGTGACATGGTCCTCTTTGACGCGGGCTGCAAGCAGGACTGGTACTGCTCCGACATGACCAGGACGTTCTTCACGGCAGAGCCCACGGCGCACCAGCTTGAGGTGTACGACACGGTCCGCAGGGCAAACGAGGCCGCAGAGAAGATCGTGCGTCCGGGCGTCACCTTTGCCCAGATAGACCTCACTGCCCGAAAGGTCATCGAGGACGCGGGCTTTGGCCCCTATTTCACCCATCGTCTGGGGCACCAGATCGGTCTCACCGACCACGAGCCCGGCGACGTGAGCGCCACGCACGACGAGCCCGTGCGCCCAGGGCAGTGCTTCTCCATCGAGCCGGGAATCTACCTGCCCAACGACATGGGCGTGCGCATCGAGGACCTGGTGATCGTGACCGAGAACGGGTGCGAGGTCCTCAACCACTACACGCACGAGCCGGTTGTCCTCGACGCCTAGGGCAAGGCGAGAGAGACGGGGCACCCCCGCAGGAAGCCATCTCCTGCGGGGGTGCGTCTGTCTCCGGTGTCTGCGACACGGCTAGTCTCGCGGGCAGAGGCTCAGCGCCTCCTCGTCCGCCACGACCACACAGTTGGTGTGCAGCTGCAGAATGGAGGCTGGCACCTTGGGTGTGACGGGCCCAAAGCACATATCGTACACGGCCTGGGCCTTTGCCTCGCCGTTCGCAATCACCAGGATGCTCCGCGCACGCATGATGGTCTGGACCCCCATGGTGTAGGCCTGCCTCGGCACATCCTCCTCGCGCTCGAAGAGGCGGCTGTTGGCCTCAATGGTGCTCGGGGTAAGCGTGACGCAGTGCGTCCCCTTGCTGAACACGTCGTCGGGCTCGTTGAACCCAATGTGCCCGTTCCTGCCAATGCCCAGGAGCTGGAGGTCGGGGTAGCCCGCCTCCTCCACCATGCGGTCGTACTCGGCGCACGCCTCGTCGGCGTTGGGATTGGATCCGTCGGGCACGTGGGTGTTGGCGATGTCGATGTTGATCTTGTCAAAGAAGTTCTTGCGCATGAAGTAGTGATAGCTCTGCGGGTCCTCGTGCGTGAGGCCGCGATACTCGTCCAGGTTGTAGGTGTGGACCTTGGAGAAGTCGCAGTCGCCCTTGGCGCACCAGGCGGCGAGCTGGCCGTAGGTCCCCAGCGGAGTGGTGCCCGTGGCAAGCCCCAGGACGCTGTCGGGCTTGAGTATCACCTGGGCCGAGATGATGTTTGCCGCCTTGCGGCTCATGTCCCGGTAATCGATTGTTCTTATGATGCGCATGAGAACGCTCCTTCCCAGCCGGCGAGCAGCTCCTGCGCCCGCCGCGCGACCAGAGGTCGCCTTAGCAACGGGCGGCCACCAGGGCGAGGCCGCATGAACTATGGAAGGTCCCGCCGCGTCGAGGCCCCTGCCCGTCCACGGCGATTGGGCTGAGTGCCCACATGCCCCACTCTAGCAATCCGCAGAATGGGGACATGCGGGAAAGGCAGCCCCACACACGAACGTCGGGACGGCCCGAGGACGAACACCTGTCGCAGCCTAGAGCTTGGCGGCGAGGTCCTGCAGGGCATGGAAGCGATGCGAGATGGCGTTCTTCTGCTCTGGCGTGAGCTCTGCCATCGTCTTGCCCGGGGTATCGTCTGGGTGGAACAGCGGGTCGTACCCAAAGCCGTTGTCGCCCCTGGGGGAGAAGCCGACCATGCCCTCGCAGTCACCCTCCCCGCCAATGACTTCCTCGCCGTCCTCGTCACGCTGGACTAGCACCACACTGCTGTGGAAGCGCGCGCGGCGACGCTCGGCGGGCACGCCGTCGAGTTCGCGCAGGAGCTTCTCGTTGTTGGCGGCGTCGTTGCCGTGCTCGCCGGCGTAGCGGGCGCTGAAGATTCCCGGCGCTCCGTCCAGGGCGTCCACGCACAGGCCGGAGTCGTCCGCGACCGCCATGTGCAATCCCGTCTCGTCCAGAGCCGCCCGCGCCTTAATCACCGCATTGTCGTGAAAGGTCTGACCATCCTCCACCGGGTCGGGGAAGTTGCCCAGCTGTCCCAGCGCGACGAACCTCATGCCCTCCATCACGGGAGAGAGAATAGCCTCGATCTCCGTGACCTTGTGCGCGTTGCCGGTGGCGACCACCACGGTCGCCGCAGGGTCCAGCTCCGAGATGTCCACGTGCTCCATGTGCCTCTCCTCCTCCGCAGCCCCGACGGCAGCACGCCCGTCGGAAGGGCTCGCTATGACCTGAAGTTGGTGACCCTCTCCTGCAGCTCGATGAGCCTTGCCACGCCAGCCTGCCCCATGTCGAGCAGGTCGTTGAGCTGGTCGCGCGAGAGGGTCGCCCGCTCTCCCGTGCACTGGGCCTCGACAATGCCGCCATCGCCGGTGCACACCAGGTTCATGTCGACCTGCGCGTGCGAGTCCTCCGGGTAGTCGAGGTCCAGGAGCTCGACCCCGCCAACCACACCCATGCTGATGGCGGCAACCTGGCCCGTGAGTGGCAGGCGGGCTATGGCGCCACGCTCCACAAACGACATGAGCGCGTCGTGGAGGGCGACCCATGCGCCGGTGATTGACGCGGTGCGGGTTCCGCCGTCCGCCTGGATCACATCGCAGTCGCAGGTGACGGTGAACTCGCCCAGGCGCTCCATGTCCACGACCGCGCGCAGGCTCCTGCCGATCAGGCGCTCGATCTCCATGCTGCGACCCTTGCGCCTTCCGTACTCACGACGCGTGCGCGTGCTGGTAGAGGCCGGGAGCATCGCATACTCCGCGGTGACCCAGCCAAGACGCTGCCCGCGCCTCCAGCCGGGAACGCCCTCCTCCACGGTCGCGGTGCACATGACCCTGGTATCGCCAAACTCGGCGAGACACGAGCCGTGCGCGTTCTTCATCACGTCGCGGGTGAGCTTGACGGGACGCATCTGGTCTGCGGCGCGCCCGTACGAGCGCTCGCGGGGGGCTGGGCTGTCTGCCATGCGATGGCTCCAAACGACGACGGGCCCCGAAGGGCCCGTAGATGGCTGGTGGGCGATGACGGATTCGAACCGCCGACCTTGTGCGTGTAAGGCACCTGCGCTAGCCGCTGCGCCAATCGCCCATAACAGGCAGAGTGTAGCACAGAGCCCCTCGCCCTCCCGAGGGTCGACGGGCGAGAGGGGCGACACCGCGGGGGCTTCGGTGGGGCTTTCGCGGGGTGACGCACCGAGTCCCCTCCCAGCCCCACGCGCGCATATACTTAGTCGCATGAATACGACACTTGAATCCATAGCCTCCCTCCTGGGAGGGGCCGGCCTCCTCGCACGCAATCCGAGCCTGGGCTCCGCGGCGGACGCACCCGTCACGGGAGCGGACAGCGACTCGCGCTTTGCCGCACCCGGTCACCTGTTCGTGTGCAAGGGAGCCGCCTTCAGACCCCAGTACCTCTCCTCCGCCATTGCGGACGGAGCGGTCGCGTACCTGTGCGACGAGTCCCATGCAGACGCCCTCGCGCCCGTTGCTGGGGACGTCCCTGCGTTGGTCGCGACGGACGACGGCCTGAGGCCCGCGATGGCCCTCGCCTCCGCGGAGGCCTGGGGACACCCCGACCGCAACCTCGACGTGGTGGGAATCACCGGCACTAAGGGCAAGAGCACCACCTCGTACATGCTGCGGACCATCCTGGATGCCGGGGAGCCCTACTCCCGCGCAGGCATCCTGGGATCCATCGAGACCTACGACGGCAGGGAGCGCGCCGAGAGCGTCAACACCACGCCCGAGGCTCCCGACCTTTGGCGTCACCTCGCAAACGCCCGTGACGCCGGCCTCCCCCACATGGTGATGGAGGTCTCGAGCCAGGCGCTCAAGTACGACCGCGTGGACCACCTTCGCCTGGACGTGGCGTGCTTCCTCAACATCGGCAGGGACCACATCTCGCCGCGCGAGCACCCCAGCTTCGAGGACTACTTCCAGAGCAAGCTGCGCATCTTCGACCAGGCCGACGTCGCCGTGGTCAACCTGGAGACCGACCACGTGGACGAGGTCCTCTCGCATGCGTCCCGCTGCAACAGGGTCGTGACCTTCTCCGCCAGGGGCGACCGCGACGCGGACGTGTGGGCAGACGATGTGGTCCCGTTCATGGGCGGAATCCGCCTTGTGGCGCACACCCCCAGCTGGGAGGGTGAGCTCGTGGTGAGCATACCCGGCCTCTTCAACGCGGAGAACGCCCTCTGTGCCGTCGCCGCGTGCGAGGTGCTGGGGATTGGCTACGAGCAGGTGCGCGACGGCCTTGCCAAGGTAAGCGTCCCCGGGCGCATGGAGCTGCTCCCCTCTCCCACCCCCAGGGTGGTGGGAATCGTGGACTACGCCCACAACAAGCTGAGCTACCAGCGCTTCTTCTCTTCCATCAGCAAGGAGTTCCCGGGCCGTTCCATCATCGCCGTGCTGGGGGCTCCCGGGGGGAAGGCATACGAGCGTCGCCACGAGCTGCCCGAGGAGGCGAGCAAGTGGGCGGACGTCCTCATCTATACGGAGGAGGACCCCGCGGGCGAGCCCGTCGAGCAGATCTGTCGGCAGCTCGCCGACGCAACGCCCAAGGGTCAGGCCCATGAGGTGATCGTCGACCGCCCCCAGGCCATCCGGCGCGCCGTGGAGCTGGCACTTCAGAGCGATCGCGGCGCCGTCGTGTGTCTCCTTGCCAAGGGAGACGAGACGCGCCAGCACGTTGGCGACTCGTACGTGCCGTGCGAGACCGACGGAGCGCTCTTTGCCCGTGCGATGCGCGAGCTCTACCACAACTAAGACGGAGGACCCACGGTGGCGCCCCCTGCGGGCGCCACCCTCATGTTGAAAGGACACCGACGTTGCCAGCAGCACTCTCGCTCCCGACCTTCCCCACCGATGCCGCTTCGCTTCCCAGCGACCTAGCAGAATCGCTCGGTCGCATCCGCCACGTGATCAGCGACACCGACAACACCATGATCTGTCACAGCACCGCGCTCCGCGACACCGCGGGAAGGCCGTCCGACGAGCTTCCCCGCACCCTTGTGGCCATGGCCGCCGCCGGCATGGACGTAGTCCCCTGCACGGGCCGCAACCGCGCCATGATCCGCGAGGACGCGCGCATCCTAGGACTCCCCGGCTGGATAGGCGAGATGGGCGGCATCCTGTGCCTCCACGAGGGCCAGGAGGACGGCTGGCGCTACTTCACGGCCGACATGCCCTACGACCCCTCCTGCGGCAGGACGCCCCACGACGTGATCGTGGCGACGGGTGTGGTGGGACGGCTCCTGGACCGCTGGTACGACTGCCTGGAGACCTACAACGACAACAACATCGGCTACCAGTACCGCGAGGTGACCGTAGCGCTGCGCGGAGCGGTCATGGAGGACGAGGCGCAGCGGATGCTGGACGAGACGGGCCTGCCCCTCTACCTGGCAGACAACGGTTTTGTCTCGCGCATAACCGGCAAGACGATCCTGCCCGCCGCGCAGTCGGGACACCTGGATGACGTGCACACCTACCACATCACCCCACGCGGCCTGGACAAGGGCTCGGCCGTGCAGCGCTACATCGAGCTCATGGACTGGGATCCCGCGGAGGTCATGGCGTGCGGGGACTCCCCCGCCGACTGCGCCATGGCTCCCCACGTGGGCACTTTCCTGCTCATGCGCAACGGCATCGACAACCCCAAGGCCCAGGCGGCGCTCGCCACGAGCGGCAACGCGTGGGTCTCGTCGAGGGATGCCACGGACGGCTTCTGCGACGCCATGCGCACCCTGGTCGAACTGAGAAGGCGCTCGTAGGGAGCGGTGTCTTAAGGTAGCGGAAAGCATTGCGCCCCTCGGGTCAAGCGATGGCCCAAGGGGCGCTTCCCAAAGCTGGCGTTAAGCCTGCGTTGCTACGCTCTCCTCAAGGTGAGGGGCGGTGTCCCTGCCTCGGAAGGGAGCCATCGATGGGCGGCAAGATGACCAGGAGGGCGTTTCTCTCCGCCGGAGCGGTATCGGCGGGGCTCATCGGCGCCATGGGGGCCTCGAACCTGCGAGAGGCAAACTCTCAGGCGGCGACGGACTATTCGAGCCTCGCGCTTGATGGCTCCGCCTGGCAGTACGACTCCGACAACGACATCTACTACCAGCTCGGCGTGCGGTACTGTCTGAGCCCCGCCGCACCCGCCATCGAGTCGATGGGGATCTACGCCCCGGGCGCCTACCTCAGCGCGACGGCAAACTCCGACGGATCGACCTACACCTGCAAGCTCAACGAGGACGGGGCGGTTGGGGACTACACGGCCAGGGACGCCCCCATTGCGATGCCCGTCACCACCAACGGATACGCCCCGCAGAACCCTCCCACCTCGTACAGCCCCGACGACGTGAAGACCTACACCGCCGCCGGCATGGTGTACGTCCTTGCGGGGTGCCGCGGGAGGAGCAACGGAACCAACTCCGACGGTTCGGAGTACGACGGCGGCGCTCCGTGGGGCGTGACGGACCTCAAGGCGGCCATCCGCTGCCTCCGCCACAACGGCAACACCCTTCCGGGGAGCACGGACCGCATCTTCATCTTTGGCGTGTCCGCGGGAGGCGCCCAGAGCGCCGTGGTCGCATCGACGGGGGACGCGTCGGAGTATGACCCCTACCTCCAGTCGATCGGCGCCGTGACCGAGGACGGCTCTTCCGACGCCGTGTGCGGGGTGGCGTGCTGGTGCCCCGTGACGTCGCTCGACTCGGGCAACGAGGCCTACGAGTGGATGATGGGGCAGTTCTCGACCGACGACACCCGTGCGCAGGGCACCTGGACCAGGGCACTGTCGCAGGACATGGCGCGGGAGTTCGTCTCATATATAAACGGGTCCGACATCGAGGACGCCGACGGCAACCGCCTGACCCTCTCGGAGGGGGGAGGGGGCATCTACACCTCGGGCAGCTACTACGACCAGATGCTCTCGACCATCGAGGGCTCGCTCAACAACTTCCTCGTCGACACGAGCTTTCCCTACTCCACCGACGACGCAACCTACAACGATGCGCAAGCTTACATCGACTCCCTCAACTCCGACGAGGAGTGGGTGACCTACGACGCGTCCTCCAACACGGCGACGGTCTCGGGCATCGGCGCGTTCGTGAAGCATTGCAAGCCGCCGACCAAGGCGGTCGCCGCGTTTGATGACCCTGACAAGAGCGCCATGGAGAACCTCCTGATGGGCGACCACGACCAGGACGCCCGCCACTTTGACGCAACCATGGCAGACTTGATGGAGGATAACGCCAGCGACTACTCCTCCCTGAGTGGCTATGACTCCAGCTACGCCTCGGACTGGGCTAACGACGTCCAGACCAAGGACGCCTTGGGAATCGAGCAGGCCGCCCGCCTGAACATGTACAGCCCGCTCTACTACCTGTGCCCCTCGGGAGACGGCTACGGCACATCCACCGTGGCGCCAAACTGGAGAATCCGCAGCGGCATCACCCAAGGCGAGACCTCACTTGCCACCGAACTCAACCTTGCCCTGGTCCTTGCGCATGACTCGTCGGTGTCCAACCTCGACTTCCAGACGGTCTGGGCGCAGGGCCATACGGTCGCCGAGAGAAGCGGAGACCACACGCAGAACCTCATCGCATGGATCGCATCCAGCCTCTCGTAGAAGGCTCCCGGTGACAAAAGAAGCCCCGCCGGCGGGTGCCGACGGGGCTCTTGGGGGATGAACTTACCTGCGAATCGGTCCCTAGAAGTTGACCGGCTCGTCGTAGTAGCAGCACTTCAGAATCTTCTCGAAGTCCTCTGCCTTGGTCTCGCGCGGGTTCTCGGGCGTGCAGGCATCCTTGACCGCGTTGGCCGCGATGGTCGGGAGCTTCTCCAGGAACTCCTTCTCGGAGACCATGACGGGCTCGCCGGTCTCGTCGGCCTTGACGCCGCCGTTGGCATAGTTGTTGATGCTCTGCGGAATGTGCAGCTCGTCGTTCATGCTGCGAATCTTCTGCACCAGCGACTCGATGAGCTGGTCGTCGGTGGTGCCGGGAAGGTGCAGGATCTCCTTGGCAACGTAGGCGTAGCGCTCGTGAGCGCGAGGATCCTTCGAGTTCCACTGGATGGCCTTGCCCAGGTACATGGCGTTGGCGGCACCGTGGATGATGTGGCCGTTCTCAAACGCCGCGCCGGTCTTGTGCGCCATGGAGTGCACGATGCCGAGCAGGCCCGAGGAGAAGGCCAGGCCCGCGAGGCACTGGGCCTCGTGCATGTGCTTGCGGCCCTCGTGGTCGCCGGTGTAGGAGACAGGCAGCCACTGGGTGATCTCGCGGATGCCGTGCAGGGCGTCAGCGTCGGTGAACATGGAGGCAGCAGTCGAGACGTACGCCTCGAGGCAGTGCGTGAGGGCGTCCATCCCGGTGTGGGCGCAGAGCTTCTGGGGCATGGAGTAGGTGAGCTCGGGGTCGACGATGGCGACGTCGGGCGTAATGTTGAAGTCAGCTAGCGGGTACTTGATGCCATGCTCGTAGTCGGTAATGACCGAGAATGCCGTGACCTCGGTAGCGGTGCCAGACGTGGAGCTGATGGCGCAGAAGTGGGCCTTCTGACGCAGCTCGGGGAACGAGAACGGCTGGATGATGTTGTCGAACTTCTCGTCGGGGTACTCGTAGAACACCCACATGGCCTTTGCGGCATCAATGGGCGAGCCACCACCGATGGCGACGATCCAATCGGGGCCAAAGTCCTGCATGAACTTGGCGCCCTTCTGCACCGTCTCGATCGACGGGTCGGACTCGACGCCCTCGAACAGCTTGACCTCGAAGCCGGCATCCTCCAGGTCCTTCTGGACATCCTGCAGGAAGCCGCCGCGGCGCATGCTGTGGCCACCGGAGACGATGACGGCCTTCTTGCCCTTGAGGTTCTTCACCTCGTGGCGGGCGCCCTCGCCAAAGTACAGGTCACGCGGGTTGGTAAAACGTCCCATTACACTCTCCTCCTTCTGCCGGCAACCGCCCCCAGCGGAGCCGACAACGAGTCGCCCAATGCGACGATTGCGGGCGAACCCCTCGCCCGCTGTTCAACCATGGGGAATGGGATACGAACCCCATCCGGTAGAGAGAATACCCATAGGGGTCTGATGCACGCTCAGGAATCATCTCGCCGAATTTCTCGACCGTATACTGAATACTGATTGCGCATCTATTGACTTTTTTGAATGTACACTATATAGAATACATTCACCATCTGATATGAGATGCTCCCGCATTCGTACCCCAGCGGTGTCGCCGACCGCCCGACGCCCGCGAGGCGAGAAACCCGCTGCACGCGGCATTTCTTCAGCCTCTCCCTTAAGCTTTTGCTTTTTGAGACCGGCGCCTCCCACGCAGGCAGAACCAGCAAGTGGATACCACCACCACGCTCCGGGACACGCCCTGCGCTCCGCCCACACCTGAGATACGATGGCATGTCGTAGGCACGCTTTGGGAGGAGGCACATGTCGTTTGACCCCAGCAGGGAGGACTACCAGCGCCTGGCGCTTCGCTTTGTGAACCAGCTCGACGGGACCGATCCACTTAAAGCGGCAAGGGAGTTCGCCACCTTTGGGCGTCGGTTTGCGCAGGACCGGGACTCGCTCCCCCAGACCGACGAGGACAGGGCGTTTCACCTGGTCTCCCTAGCGGCAACGATCATAGACTACGACCTGCCCTTCTCCCGCGGAGGAACGTCCCAGGACCTCCTCAAGCGCGGGCGCAACCTGCTCAACGAGGCGGTCTCGCTGGACCCGTACTGCTATGACGCCATTCGTATGCTCCGCGCCGCCGACATCCCGTCATTTGACCTCTACTACGATTTCTTGGACGAGACGGCAGACGAGGTGGGCGCCCACTGCCAAGAGCAGCGCGACCTGATGCTTGCGACCCATGAGGGGGACCGAGCGGTCCTCGCAAGCAAGATTGCCATGTACCCCTACCTTCGCTGGCTGGGCATGCAGGCATCCAAGGCGGTCATCTGCGGACGCAACCGGCAGGCCATCAGAATCTGCAACAGGCTGCTGGAGCTGGACCCCACCGACATCGCAGACGCCCGTTTCACCGCGGCGATCGCCTACGCCAAGCTGGAGGACGAGGGCGGCTTGGACGCGCTCGCGCGCAGGACGCGACAGGTCTCGATCGAGCGGGCGAGAGGTCCCGAGGACGCGTGGATGCAGCTCGCCCGCATGGCGATCCGGTTCAAGCAATACCGGATGAACGACGCCAAGCGCCAACTCCAGCAGCTCTGCGACACCTACCCCTACGCCGCTGCCACGATCTTTCTGCAGCACGAGCTGCCCGACGGCGTCTTCTACCGACTTGCCGTGCCCCCGTACAGCGAGGACGAGCTCATCGTGGCGTGCTCCGAGGCGACGGTCCTGTTCCAGGAGGGCAGGGCAAGATGCGGTCACGGCTCACTGGGGACCTGGCTCGCCGAGCGGGCGAAGGAGCTCGCCCCAAAGGAGGACATCGACGCGCTCGTGGCGCGGGAGGACAGCGAGCTCAATGGCGACTCCGGGGAGGGGAGGTAGCTTGGACGCAAGGGAAGAGCTGGTGCAGCGCGTCGCCCGCAGGCGCGGTGAGCGCATGGGCCTCTCAAAGAGTGCCTACGCCGAGCTGCTCCTGGCGGTTCGCAAGAACCCGGTGGAGTTCATCGACAATCGCGAGGACGCCACGTTTCTCGCGTTGGGGAAGCTGCTGGACAAGTTCGCGGCAGACCGACAGGGCGACGACCTGCTGGAGGACGACGAGTTCGCGATAGAGCGCGCAAAGCGCATGGGCAAGCTGTCCATTGCCTGCGAGAAGATCACCAAGGCGTGTCCCACCTGCGTGGACGCACGCGTGGTGCAGATCATCGCCAGTGACAGGGACCCGGACGTGGAGCTGGGGATGCTCTTGGACCTTCGCGACGAAATCGCGGGCGGCCCATGGACGTCCGACACCACCGGGACTGGCGACGCCTGGAACGACGTGTTCGCCCGTCCATGGCTCAGGCTGCTCGCCCGCATACAGTTTGCCGCCCTTGACTCGGGCCGCTACCGCATATGCGACAAGGCGGGGGAGGATGCGCTGTCCCTCTCCCCCACTGACGGCGTGGGGGCGAGAAGGGCATGCGCGCTCTCTCGCGCGAGGCTCGAGGACGAGGAGGGGCTCAACCGGCTCGAGGCACGCTTCTCGCACCGGGGAGACTCGTGGTTTGCCCTCTCGAGGGTCATCCTGCTGTACAAGCTGGGCCGCATGACCGCCGCCCGCCGAGCCCTGCGGGGCATGTGCAGCCTGTGCGACGGTGGCGCCTATGCGCTGCTGCGTCCCATCCTCATCGACACGTACATGCCAGACCGCCCCCAGTACGCCCCCTACAGCTTTGAAGAGGTCACGCTCGCCGTGCACGAGGCGGATCCGATCATCCTGGACGTGCCGGACTTTGCCCTGTGGGCCGAGCGCCAGGAGGACATAGCCTCCGCGGGCAAGTCGTTTGCGGGGGAGCACGGGCTCGACTGGTAGCCGCGAGCGCCTGCAATCGATAGGAGAAGGGCGCGGGAGCCAGCTGATTCGCAGCCTCCCGCGCCCGACCTGGGGCCTATGACCGAAGCGCCTCTCCCCTAGTCGCCCAGCTTGGGCGCCATGAGGTCGTAGAGTGCGTCGACGTCCTGGCACGCATACGCCTGGTTGAGAAGGTCTGCGTCCTGGATGACGGCGATAAGCCTCTGGAGCATCTCGACCTGGCCATGCGGATCGGCGATGCCCAGCATGAAGAACATCTTGGGGTGCAGCGTGGTGTCGGGATCACCCATCATCTTCATCTCGACGGGATTCTTGAGCGTGATGACTGCAACGCCAGTCTTGTTGATGTACTTTGCGTCACAGTGGGGCATCGCGATGTCGAACGCGGCACCTGGAAGCGCCGTGGGATAGACCTGCTCGCGATCGATGATCGCCTGGGGGTACCCCTCGGTCGCAAAACCATTGTCGACGAAGGCGCGGGCTGCCTCGCGCAGCGCGCTGTCCGCATCCGGGCAGTCAAGCCCAATCTGTATGAGCTCCTTCTTGAGAATCATTCGTTCTCCCTTCCACGGTCTAACTCGTGCTGTCTCTTACTCTGTACTTGTATATACTAGCATATACAAGATAGTGGCTTGACATCCAAGCCACCCGACTGGAGGGGAGTGTTGAATGCTCATCAACCTTCGAGACATCTGCTCCATCGCCGAGCAGAACAACATGGCAATCGCATCGTTCAACGTACCCAGCTTTGAGGCTCTCCGCGCGGCTATAGACGTGGCGGAGCAGACCGGCTACCCGGTCATCCTTTCCCACGCCGAGGGACATGACCCGTTTGCGCCGCTCGACAAGATCGGCCCCACCATGGTCGCCCTCGCGGAGCGCTCCAGCGCCACCCTCTGCGTGCACCTAGACCACTGCGAGCACCTCTCGTACATGTACAAGGCGCTTAACATGGGCTTCACGGGCGCCATGTTCGATGGCTCCTTCCTCCCCTACGAGGAGAACGTGGCCAACTCCAGTCGCGCCGCAGACATGTGCGCGAGCTTCGACGCCGGACTTGAGTGCGAGCTCGGCTCCATGGGCAGCCGCGAGGCCGGGTCGCGCGACGAGGGTGGTACCGCACAGGAGTCTGGCGCCATCTACACGGACCCCGACCAGGCGCAGGAGTTCATCGCCCGCACCGGTCTCGACATCCTTGCCTGCTCGTTTGGCACCGTTCACGGCCTGTACAAGGGCGAGCCGCACCTCAACTTTGACGTCCTGACCCAGATTCGCGAGCGCAACAACGTACCCCTGGTCATGCACGGTGGCTCGGGCGTCTCGGACGAGGACTACGTCAAGTCCATCAACGCCGGCATCAGGAAGATCAACTACTACACCTACGGCGTAAAGTATGCCGGCGAGGCAGTGGAGAGGCTCGTGGGCGAGAAGGGCGGCAAGGTCGCCTACTGGCACGACATGACCACCGTCGCGTACGAGACCCTTCGCGACGACTTCGAGAAGGTCGTCAAGGTCTTCGCGAATGGTGCGAAGCCCCTGGCGTAAGGCATAAAGCGCCTTTAACTCATACGACGCGCAAGGCGGCCCGCCATCGAGAGGATTCTCTCGGGCGGGCCGCCTCGTGTCTCTTACCCAAGCCAGCGTCACTGGCGCTTGCGCTTGGACTTGGACTTTGGCTTTAGGGGCGTTGCACCATCGGAGAGGTCCACGAACCCTCCCCCACGCCGGGCGCGCGCCCTCAGGCTGGTGGGGTTGAGGGTGTTCTCGAGGTCGACGAGACGGTCAAAGAGCTCCTGCCCGCCGTCAAACCACTGGGCATGGACCCAATAGCGCCCGCGGAGGAAGCTGTCGCCGTCCATGCGGATATACAGGCGCATCTGGCTTGGATACTCCCTCACCCTGACATCATGCGTCTTTTCGAAGTCGTACCTGTCGCGCTTACCGTAGCACTCAAATTCCACGAAGCCATCGCCGAAAATGACGGAGTGCGGGTACGCGCGCGCCACAAAGGTCTTGAAGGCGCCATAAGCCCCAATGACGGCAATCACGACCATGAGCCCAACCAGGACGCCCCTCGCCGCCTCGAACACGCAGGCGATGGCGATGGCGAGGCAGATGACGCCTTGGGCCGTCACCTCCCAGTTGAAGTGGCCGCGAGCGTATGTGTAGGTCCTCTCTTCCATGCTCCTCCAAACGAGGACGGGCCCCACGCGACAGCAGCCGTGGGACCCGTCCCTTCCAGACCGGGAAGCTCGTTGCGGAGACAAGCTACCTTACTTCTGCGCAGCCGCCTCGGCGCTCTCCTCATGGAGCTCCGCCGCCTCGCGCAGGATGCGCTTGCGGTTCCAGAGGGCAAGCGCAACGTCACCCACCGCGAGGACGACCAGGCCGATGTAGGTGCCGATCGTACCAAAGCGGACGATGAGCCAGGTGAGCGGGTTAGCGCCATCGCAGATGGACGAGATCGCAGCCGCGCCACCCATGTCAAAGTTGACGTTTGCCGCGGCGGAGGTGATGAGCGGCGAGAGGTCGGTGGCAATGTAGAAGCCAACTGCCAGGACGACGATGCCAACGAGCAGGCCGCGGAAGCCGTTCTCGTGGACGATCGGGGTGATCAGCACGAGCATGTAAGGGATGCACGCCAGGTCGGCGAGAGGCACGACCTTGTTGCCAGGAAGGATGAAGGCCAGGAAGACGGCCACCGGCACGAGAATCAGGGCCATGGTCAGGGTCACGGGGTGACCGGTGCCCACGGCGGAGTCAAGACCGATGTAGATCTTGCCGCGGTTGGAGAAGTGCTTCTGGATGAAGGCAGAGGCAGCATCGGAGATGGGGAGCAGGCCCTCCATGAGCAGTGCGGCCATGCGCGGAATCAGGACCATAACGGCGCCCATTGCGACCGCGATGTAGAGCACGGACTGGGTAGTGGTGCCATCGGAGTTGGTGACGGGAAGCAGACCATAGCCGGCGAGGATTCCGATGACAAGGCCGATGATGGAGCCGAGCATGACGGGGTCGCCAAACACGCCGAACTTCTTCTGCATGCTGCGGACGTCCCAGTTGATGTTCTTGATGCCGGGAATCTTGTCAAGGAGCCAGTTCACCGCAAACGCGATGGGCACGTATGCGCCAGAGAAGCCGTGGGGGATGGAGACGCCGGGAAGGCCCAGGGACTCCTCGACGAGCGGAGCGGTGACGTCGCCGATGATCAGGACGACGACCTCGTTGATGATGGCGGCAAAGATGCCAAGGCCCACGTTGTTGGTGACGATGGCGACGAGGGCACCGGTGAAGGCGAAGTGCCAGTAGTTCCAGATGTCGACGTCGGCGGTCTGGGTCGTGTTGGTGAGCAGCATGACGACGTTCACCAGCAGGGCCAGCGGGATGATGATGGTTCCGACGACAGAGCCCATGGCGATGGCGGAGGCCGCAGGCCAACCAACGTCGATGACCGAGAGCTCGAGGCCGAAGCGGTTGACCATGGCGGTGACCGCGGAGGCGAGATCGGTTCCCATCAGCTGGTTAATGACTAGGTTAAGGCCGATGAAGCCGATGCCGACGGTAAGGCCCGCCTTGAGGCTCTTGCCAAAGCCGGCTCCAAAGCAGCAACCGATGATGGTGAGGACGATCGGCATGACGACCGAAACGCCCAGGCTGGATAGCCCGTTGAAGAACGCAACGATTGCATCCATAGGTGCTGTTCTCCTTCCATTTTGCGTACATTTCCCAGGACCCCTCCGCTAGGGCCCCAGTAAAACCTAAATTATTGAGGGCTTTGTGGCTCCTACGGCTACTTTGCCATGAAGTCGAGGATCTGCTGCTCGACCCCGGCCTTGCCAATTCCGGTGAGGAACGGGATGCCCGAGATGAAGGGGCACTCAATGCCCTGGGGCTTCGCGGTTGTGGCGATAAGGAGGTCGGCAGTCTTGGACTTTGCCACGGCCTCCGCAATGGAGCACTGCTGAAGCTGGTACTCGCCGTTGAATCCGTGGGAGTCGAGCAGGTCGGTAATCTTTGCGACGACAGCGGTGGATGTCGCAACCCCAGAACCACAAGCGACGATGATGGTCTTCATGAGAAATTCCTCCTAAACGGACGAACGTTCAGCTGCCAAAAAGCAACTGCTTCATACATCTGCCATAAAGTATATACTTCCCGTTCAAAAATCAAGCGCCACTTGTACATTTTTCTGATTACAAGTGACGCCTGGCAGGTAGACAGTATGAAACTACTCCCCCATGACGATCACGCGAAGGCGACGGGTGCGCTCGCGCGTACGGTCATAGTCGACGAAGAAGATGCTGGCTAGGCCGTTCATCTGGAGCTTGCCCTCGGCAACCTCAAAGGTCTGGCTGCCGCCGATGAGGGTCGAGCGCAGGTGGGCGTCACCGTTCCAGAGCATGGTCCTGTCGCCGCCGGGAAGATACTTCTCCGGGTTGGGCCACGACTCGACCTCCTCCAGGTGCTTCTCGCCCGGGTAGTTGTAGGTATTCCAGTCGTGCTGCTCGGGGAAGATCTTCTGGAGGCCGTTGTTGAGGTCCGCGTGCAGGAAGAGGTCACCCGCTCCGTTGCGGTCGTGGTCGTACTCGTCAGAGAACACCGCGCAGGTGGTGTGGCACGAGATGACCGAGACGATGCCCTCCTTGACGCCACTCTCCTCGACGATCTTGTTGACCTCGTCGGTCACGTCGATGTAGGTGGGCTTGCCCGCCTGGGTGTCAACGGTTACCTGACCCTTGTAGACAGTCATCCCTATGCCTCCTTGTAGAAGTCGGTGCGGGCGCGGTCAAGCGCCTCGAACATCTCGTCGAGCTTGGCAAGCGGGTCATCGGCGCACACGATGCCGGAGGTGCCGCCCGTGGCGTCGGCACCCAGCCTTATGGCGTCGTACACGTTCTGGCCGGAGTGGATGCCGGCAGCCTGGAGCACCTTGGTGCTGGGCGAGACCGCACGCACGGCCTCGGTCGAGGACCTCATGTAGTCCTCACCCGCAACCTGGCCGGTGCCGATGAGGCTGGTGAGCTCGCAGGTGATGATGTCGGGGTGAAGTTCGGCGATGATCTGGGCCTCCTCGACGGAGTCGGCGCAGACGCAGGTGAGGATGCCCACCTCGTTTGCGCGAGCGATGGTCGCCGCAAGCTCGTGGACGGTCTTGGGGTTCTCGGCGTGGTTGAGGAACGTCGCCTTGACGCCCGCCGCCGCGAGGGCCTCGGGAAGGATGTGCCCCATGCCACGACCGGGCTTCAGGCTCTCCATGTTCTGGGCGCACGGCGTGAGGTGGGGGCAGTTCTCGATGACCCAGGGTAGGTCAATGAACTGAGCGGTGAACAAGCAGTCAAGGTCATACTTTGCCGCAAGCTCCTCGGCGCGCTGCGCCAGCTTGCGGAGATCCTCACCATAGGTGTAGGACTTGGGGTTCACGACGAGAAACGGGCTTCTGAGCGTTGCCTTCTCCATGCGAGTCTCCTCCTGACATCGAAGATGTGTAGGAACTGTCGCGAAGAGTATAGCAACTCCAAGGGCTACTTGTACATCTTTCAATGAACAAGAGTCTCAAGGGCGTGTTAGAGGGCGCGGGGGGCAGGCACCCGGCCGCGCGTCACTCCTGGACCGCATCCCCCACGACCGCCTGGCCAGAACTAAGCCAAGTCAGACTCCACTCGAAGGGGGTCCGATCGGAAAAGCGGATTGTCTGCTCGAGCACGAGGAGCGGTGCAGATTCGTCACAGCGCAGATATCTCCCGTGCTCCACACCTGCCAGGCGCGCCGTGGTGCGAATCCTCGAATAGGCAATCTTCTTCCCGCTGCAGCGTTGCGCCGCATCGAAGGCGGGCTCCTCTTCAAACCTGACCTTCTCGTATCCGGGGCAGACCGCAAGGTTGGTCCAGCTCTCCTGGCAGATGAGGGGAACCCCCTCCACAAGGCGAACCCTCCTGAGGAAGAGCGCCTTGCCCCCCTCCTCCATCTCGAGCTCCCGCGCAACGTCGACCGGGGCGGGAAGGACCTTCTTGTCCAGGACGAGCGTGATGAAGTCCTTCCCCTGGTCGTGCAGGGACTGGGCAAACGAGATGGGGCGAATGCCGGCGGGATGAGAGATCCCAAACTCCGTGACGAACGTACCCTTGCCATGGCGCTGGACGAGAAGCCCCTCGTCGACGAGCGTCTTGATTGCGTGCCTGACGGTCCCGCGACTGAGGCCGAACCGCTCCATCAACTGGTGCTCGGAGGGTATCTTGGAGTCTGCCTTCCACTCCCGGGAATAGATCTTCTCGCGAAAGATCTCGGAGAGCTGCGCGTGGTAGGTGGTCCCAGCAACCTCTTGCGGCTTTCCCTTGTACAGGGGTGGGACCGACCTGGCCAACGCTGGGGTCGGTATGGGGTTTGGCATATAGGTAGTATCGGTCTCGTCCGCTGACATGCTGCTTGTTGTCCTCGCACTATCAATCTTTGGTCCTACTGGATTGAATCTCTCCCTCCATCGTACCCGTGCAGTCAAGTATTGGACAAGTGGTCTCTTTGGTTTGTGGAGAGGCATGGAGGAGTACATCCCGTAGGCTCTGTTATACTGGCCGATGCGTCCCCATCGTCTAGCGGTCAGGACATCGCCCTTTCAAGGCGACGACACGAGTTCGAGTCTCGTTGGGGGCACCATGGCAAACAGGGGGCGGCGCACCAGGCTGGTGCGCCGCCCCATTCATTTTGCAACGGAACGTGTGGTAGGGGCGGCGGGGCTCGAACCCGCAATCCTCTCGGAGGCAGATTTTAAGTCTGCTGCGTATGCCAATTTCGCCACGCCCCCAAGCCCTTGCAATGATATCGCGGCGAGAGGCCCGCAGGCACCTCTCGCCCGGCAAGAGCCCGCAAGCGGACTACCGGACGGGCGCGAGAAGCGGCTTCCAGCCCACTGGGGTCTGGTCGCCACGCATGGTGGCCGCCGCACAGAGCGAGAGGCCAAAGAGCAGGTCGCTCTCGCTCACGGTGAGCTCGTCAAAGCCGGTCTGTGCCATGAGCTCGGCAATTGCAACGGCTCCACCGAGAATCACGCCGGCCCGCTTGGGCTGCAGGCCCGGCAGCTCGCGCCGTTGGGCCACAGTCATGGAGGTGAGACCCATGACCAAGCCCTCCACCTGCGCACGACTCAGGGTCGCGAGGTGGACCTGGCGGGGATCGTAGGGCTGCAGGCGCTTCTCGATGGCAACGAGGCTGGTCACCGTACCACCCGTTACGACGAGCCTGGAGGGACGATTCTCCGCGATCTTCTCCTCGGCGGCAGCGTTCGCAAACGGACCGTCCGCGAACGCACGCGCGGCGGCGATGTCGTCCGGCGAAGGCGGGTCGCCCGCCGAGAGGAAGCGCTCGGTAATCCTGCGGCATCCCACGTTCTCGGAACGCACCGCCTCGAGCTCGAGGCCGGTCGCGGAGAGCGTCCCCAGCGCCAGCTCGGTTGATCCGCCGCCGTTGTCCGCCACGAGTATGCGCTGCCCGGGGAAGTCCTGGGCCACCCCAAGGAAGGTGAGGGACCCCTCCACCTCGCCCGGGATGACCATGGGCCTGAGCCCGCGACCCTCGAGCGCCGAGAGAAGCTCGCCCGAGTTGCTCGCATCGCGCGCCGCCGAGGTGAGCGTGCAGCAGACGGCCTGAGCCCCCGACGTGGCGGTGGACGCAAGGTATTGGTCGATGCATGCGAGCACACGGTCGCGCGCCTCGTCGCAGATCATCCCCGTCGCGGTAAGGTCCTGACCGAGGTTGCAGATATTCGAGCTCTTGGCGAGCCGCTGGACCTTGTCCCCCTCGACCTCGGCGACCGCCAGGCGGCACGTCACGGTTCCGATGTCTATGCACGCTACGCGTTCCATGTTGCCTCCGGGTCGTAGCCAAACGCCGTGTCGAGCAGCTTGGTGGTCATGCTGCGGTCATCCTGGTAGGCGTCCACCGCAGAGGGGTCACTCTGGGAGTCGTCGCTCAGGCCCTCGACGGTCACGGCCGTCTCGCCCTGCAACACGTACCCGCGCTTGCGGGCCTCGTCCTCGATGCCCTCCTTGGTCTGCAGGCGCTGAACGTCTGCGGTGAGCGCGGAGTTCTGGCTGGATATGTCATCGTACTTCTGCTGCAGGACCTCTCCAGTCCTACGCGCCACGTAGTAGTCGCGCGCGGGACCATACAGCCCCACGACCGCGACCAGGACGACTGCGAAGACGGTGACGATGACGCGATGGTGAGCCGCCCAGTCCCCGGCGGAGAGGATCCTCTCCGCCGCGTCCGCACGGCCTTCGCGACGGGTGACCTCGCGGCCCGTCTGGACCGGGACGCGACGACCGCCACGGCGGGACTCCTGGGCCCTACCGCGCGCTGCCCGTGAAGTCTCCCGCACGGGGGTGACGCGATCGCGATTCTCTCGCTCCCCGCGCCGTCCACTTGGTGCGACCGGTTGGCGTGGGGTGCCATATCTGGGGAGGGCGATTGACCCGCCCGCTTGGGAACGACTGAGTCTGCTCATGCCATGCTTCGTTTCTGGTTCGTTTGGCGAGGGGCGCCAATCCGCCCCGTGGACTTCATACTATAGCAGCCGGCGGTGGGGCGGACCTACTTCCCCGAGGCCTCCGCAACGTCACCAGAGGCCCTCTGTCCCGAGCGCTCCCGCTCCTTTGCGGCGTCCCACATGAGGTTGAGGCGCTCCGTTCCCACGTCCTCCAGGCTCACGCCCTCCTCGCGTGCCATGCCCTCCATCAGGGCCCAGCGACGCCTGAACTTGCGGTTTGCGGCGGACAGGGCCTCCTCCGCGTCAATGTGCTCCCAGCGGGCGACGTTCACAAGGGAGAAGAGCAAGTCGCCAAACTCCTCCGCCCGCTCGGGGCTGCCGGGCTCCTCGGCCTCGAACTCGTCCCGCTCGCTCCGGACCTGCCCCCACACCTCGCCCTCGCTCGCCCACTCAAAGCCGGCCTTTGCCGCACGCTTTGAGATCTTCTGGCACTGCATGAGCGCCGGCAGCGACTTGGGCACGGAGTCCAGAAGCCCCGGTTCCTCTCCCCCTGCGCCCCTTGCCTCGCGCTCCTGGCGCTTGACGTCGTCCCAGATGTCCAGCACCCCGCCCACGGAGTCCGCGCCATCGGAGGCGAGGTCGCCAAAGACGTGCGGATGCCTGCGCACGAGCTTTTGGTTGAGCTCGCGGCACACGTCGTCTATGTCGAAGTCGCCCTCGTCCGAGGCAATCTGTGAGTGGAGAAGCACCTGCTCCAGGACGTCACCAAGCTCCTCGCGAAGGTGAGGCATGTCGTCGGACTCGATGGTGTCTACCGCCTCGTAGGCCTCCTCGATCATGTTGCGCGTGATGGAGCGGTGGGTCTGCGCCTTGTCCCACGGGCAGCCGTCGGGCTGGCGCAGCCGCCAGATGGTGCGCACCAGGCGGTCGAACTCAGGGTGCTCGCCCGGCGCACCCTCGCGCCCGGAGTTCTGCGCGTCCGCGCGGTCCGCGGCATCCTGCCAGCGGTTATCCCCGCGGCCCCTCTCGCCTTCACCCATTGGCACTCCCCTCCGCGGGCGTGGCCCGCTCCTACTCCTCGTCGTCCCCGCCTATCTCCTCCAGCACCCCAAGGGCCGCCGGCAGCAGCTCCTCCTTGCCGGTATGGAACGGATAGGCGAGCTTCCTGGTCTTGGGGTACACGATCGCGCGGTGCTGGCGCAGCCTTGCTGCCACGTCTCGGGGCACGTCCACCCCCTGGTAAATCAGACGTCCGTTGGTGAGCGAGACGCTCGTGGCACCCAGGCGCTCGCAGCGAATGCGGATGCGCGCGCGGTCGAACAGGTTCTTGCCCGCAAGCGGGAGCGCACCATAGCTGTCCTCCAGGTCGCGCTGCAGGGCGTCCACGTCCGCCAGCTCCGTCGCCGCGGCGAGGCGGCGGTAGGCCAGCACCCTGCGGTCGACGTCGGGCAGGTACTCCTCCGCAAGGTAAAAGTCTGCCGGGAGGTTGATGGTGACCTCCGTCTGCTCCACGTCTGGCGCCTCGCCCCTCGCCTCGCTCACAGCCTGGCCCAGCATCTGGGTGAACAGGTCAAAGCCCACGCTCGAGAGGTTGCCATGCTGCTCCGCGCCCATAAGGGACCCGGCGCCGCGGATCTCGAGGTCGCGCATGGCGATGCGCATGCCGCTTCCCAGGTCCTGGTACTCGTTGATGGCAGTGAGACGGTCCGTGGCCTCGGGGGTGAGGGGCGTCTCACCCGGGAACATGAAGTACGCGTACGCCTGCACCCTGCCGCGACCAACGCGACCCTTGAGCTGGTAGAGCTGCGCCAGCCCCAGTCGCTGGGAGTCCTCGATGATGAGCGTGTTGGTGTGAGGGTTGTCGATGCCGCTCTCGATGATGGTCGTTGCCACGAGCACGTCTATCTCGTGCTCGTCGAACTCCATCATCACGTCCTCCACCTGAGAGGCGCTCATCTGGCCGTGCGCCACGCCCACGCGGGCTTCGGGGGCGGCCTCGTGCACGCGGTCCACGGCGTCCTCGATGGTGGTGACGCGGTTGCTCACGTAGTAGACCTGGCCCTTGCGCTCCAGCTCTCGCCGGATGGCGTCGCTCACCACATCGGAATCCCACTCGCCCACGGTGACCTTCACCGGCAGGCGCCCCGGCGGCGGGGTGAGGATGAGGCTCATGTCGCGCACGCCGCTCATGGCCATCTGCATGGTACGCGGAATGGGCGTTGCCGAGAGCGTGAGCACGTCCACCTGCTCGCGCAGGTTCTTGAGCTGCTCCTTGTGCTGAACGCCAAAGCGCTGCTCCTCGTCGATGATCACGAGTCCCAGGTCGTGCGGGTTCACGTCGGCAGACAGCAGGCGGTGGGTGCCGATGAGCACGTCCACGTCGCCCGAGGCAAAGCCCTCGAGGGCCTTGCGCTGCTGGGCGGGGGTCACAAAGCGCGAGAGAACGCGCACGTCCAGGTCAAAGGGCGAGAAGCGCTCGAAGAACGTCTCGAAGTGCTGCTGCGCCAGGATGGTGGTGGGGCACAGCACCATGACCTGCTTGGAGTCCTGGCAGCACTTGAAGGCCGCGCGCAGGGCCACCTCGGTCTTGCCAAATCCCACGTCGCCGCAGAGCAGGCGGTCCATGGGCTTGGGAGACTCCATGTCGGCCTTGATGTCCGCAACCGCCGATGCCTGGTCGGGAGTGAGCTCGTAGCGAAAGCTCGCCTCCATGTCCGCCTGGGCGGGCGTGTCGGGCGAGAACGCGTGGCCCGACACCGATGAGCGTCGCGTGTAAAGGTCCACCAGGTCAAAGGCGAGCTTCTTGGCACTCTTGCGCGCCTTGCCGGTGGCACGCGACCAGTCGGCGGTGTTGAGCCGCGTGAGGCGCGGGCTCGAGCCATCCGGCCCTACATAGCGGGTGATGCGGTCGACCTGCTCAAGCGGGACAAACAGCTTGTCTCCCCCGGCGTACTCCAGGAGGAAGTAGTCGCGCTGTCGCCCACCGACCTCCTGGCGCACGATCTGCGAGAAAAGCGCGATGCCGTGCGTGGCGTGGACGACGTAGTCCCCCGGCTTGAAGGGGAACGTGACCGTGGTGGGGTCCACGCGGCGGGCATGGTCGCGGTGTCTCGCCATGCGAGAGGTGAGATCGCTCACGCTGAACACACCCAGGCGCGCGGAGGGAACCACGATGCCGGCGGGGACGGGCGCGTCGAAGAAGGTGACGATGCCGCGGGAGAGCGGGGTCACGTGGTCGTTGGCCAAGTCCGAGGCCACGGGCACGTTATTGGGAGCCGCAGCTCCCAGCGACTCCTCAAAGGGGATGCCCTCGTCGCTCAGGGTGAGCTCAAGCGCCTCGCGCGCACCGCGATCGGGCACGGCAAAGACGACTGCGCTCCTCTCCCCCACCAACTGGCGAAGACGGCCAAGCAGCTTTGCGTCGCTACCCGCAATGCCCGGCTGACGCACGGCGAGCTGCGAGGTGGCGGAGGTGCCGGCCCGCTGAATCGACGAAAGCGAGAGTCGCTGCTGCCTGCCAAAGTCTAGTTCCCGGGGAGAGGAGAACAGGCCATCCGGCTTCACGCGCACCGCGTTGGCCGAGGCAACGACGTCGTCGTAGGCGTGCATGCAATCGTCGAAGAGCGCACGGGGCTCCGCGAGAACCACGAGCGTGTCCTTGCTCGCGTGGTCGATGACCGAGGCACTTCCGCCGTAGAGGGCGGGGAGGTACTTCTCGAGCGACGGCTCGGCGGAACCCGCCTGGATGAGCTCGAGGTCGGCCGCGACCTTTGAGTTGTCCTGCGCGCGCTTGTAGAGGGCATGGCGGGCGGCATCGATTGTCGTGGGCGTAAGCGCAATCTCGCGGCAGGGCGAGACCGTGACCGAATCCAACTCGCCGATGGTCTGCCCCGTGGAGGGAACCATGCGCCGCACGCGGTCGACCTCGTCGCCAAAGAACTCGATGCGAACGGGCGAGGTCGCCTGCGCGGGGAACACGTCCACGCTGTCGCCGTGCACGTGGAACATGCCGGGTTCGCTGACCTCGGCGGAATCGCCGGCATCGGTGTAGCCCATGCCCACCAAAAGGTGACCCACGTCCTCAAAGTCAACCTGATCGCCCACCGAGAAGGTGCTCGAGGCAAAGTAGCCTGAGCCCACGGGCGGAACCCGACGGAGGAGCGCCGCCGCACTTGCGACCACCACGCACCTCTCCCCTGCCGAGAGACGCGCGACGGCGGAGCAGCGGGCGCCCACGGCGGCGTCGTCCGGGGCCTTGGGGGACCAGGGCAGGTCCTTGCGGTCGGGATAGCGGCATACCACGTCCATGCCGAGCCAGGCGGCAAGCGACCGCGCCGTGCGGTCGGCCGCCTCCTCGCCGGCAACGACCATGAGGCAGGGGCGGGGGTCCCGCGCCCAGAGGGAGGCGAGGACCAGGGGGCGTGCGCTTTGCGACACGCCGAGCGTGACGTCATCGCCCGCGTCGAGCCCGTGCAGCAGGGGCACAAACTCGGGGGCGGCGAGCAGCTGTCTTGAGACTCTGTTGATAAACATGGGACACATTGTAGGCGGCGTTTGTCGCCGTGCCGACGCGGGGGAAACAAATCTTCGCAAGCTTCTTGGCGAGCCGGGCAGCTGGGTTGAGGGCGATGGGACAGGAGCCTGGAGCCGCCAGCGGCCTTACCCCTCCAGCGCGGGCGATGTTGCCAGGGTTTCTCCTTACCGCGGCGGCATACGTTTCGCGGAGCAGCACTTAACAGCGCTAGCCCTCTTGTGGATTCCGGGACGGGCCGCTTAGAGACGCTAGGCCTCATGTGGGTTTTGAAGCCCGAACGCTTAGCACTGCTAGCCCTCATGGAGGGTCTGGTGCCCAAAACTCGCATGGGGGCTAGGTTTGTTAAGCACCCTGCTGTCAAATCCACAAGGGGGCTAGTCCTTCTAAGCACTTCGCCGCCAGACCCACATGGGGGCCAGGCTCGCTAAGCGGCCCAACCCGCACCGACGGAAACGGCGCCACAACGATACTAAGGGCCCCGGGACGCAGCCGCCTCCGCGCAGTAAACGGAGCCGCAACGACACGGAGGGCCCCGGGACGCCGCCCGAAGCCCTCCGCCAACCCGCGCCATGCGAGTGTCTCACCAGCGCTACGCCCTGCCGCTCTCCTCCGCAAGCTGCCGCAGCAAACCCTGCGACTGCTCCACGTCGGCGAGGTCCGCCTGCCACGACCAGTTGCCAGTCGCCACGCCGGGCACGTTCATCCTGGCAGAGTCATCCAGCATCAGGACGTCCTGGAGAGAAACGATCGCGACGTTCGCGTTGGTGGCAAGCGTGGCGGCGCGCAAACGCTCGGCAAGCTCACGCATCTCCTCCACGCGGGAGTACGACAGTCCCTCTCGCCCAAGACCGTCCTCCACGGCGCCGCCGCCAAAGCGAGACTCGCACCACCCAAGGAGCGTCTGGGTGTCGTGCGTGGAGGTGTAGGCCATCTTGCCCGGCTTGGGGTGGAAGCCCCTTCTCACATCCTCGTCCGCGAACTGGATCACGTCCATGCCCGGGAAGCCGGTCGCCGCCAGCAGCGCACGAACCGCTGGGGTGACCGTTCCAAGGTCCTCCGCGATAAACGGAAGGTCGCCAAACCGCCGCCTCGCCTCGCGGAACAGATCCAGGCCAGGCCCAAAGTTCCACGCCCCCTCAAGGGCGGTCTTGCCCTCGGGAATGGTGTAGTACGACGAGAAGCCCAAGAAGTGGTCCAGGCGCACGTAGTCGTACAGCTCGAACGCGCGCTCAAAGCGGCGCATCCACCAGTCGTAACCGGTGTCGCGCAGCACGTCCCACCTGTAGGTGGGGTTGCCCCACAGCTGGCCGTCGGCCGAGAAGCTGTCGGGCGGACAGCCGGCGCGGAGGGCGGGAGTGCCGTCCGGACCAAGCTCGAAGATCTTGCGCTCGGCCCACACGTCGGCGGAGTCAGCCGAGACGTACATGGGCATGTCGCCTATGAGCTGGATGCCACGCTCATTGGCATAGCGCCGCATCTCGTCCCACTGGCGCTGGAACTCGTACTGCGTGGCACAGACGCGACGCACCTCGCCCCTTAGCTCCTCCCTCGCGGCAAGCTGCGGAGACCACTCGCGGTAGCGCTTTGGCCACTCCTGCCAAGGGGTGCCACCCTCCTGCTTGCGAATGGCCAGGAACGTGGCATATGGCATCAGCCAACGCTCGTTCTTCTCCATAAAGCGACGGAAGCTGGGGGTCTCCTCAAAGTCGGCCCTGAACGACGTGATGCCGTTCTCGATGCCCCACATGAGCTCCCGGTTGCCGGCAAAGGCAGAGAGACCCGCGTACGGCGAGCCAAAGGAGTCGGTTGGGTTGGCAGGAAGCACCTGCCAGTAGTGCTGCTTCCCCGCCGCAAGGTAATCGATGAACCTGCGGGTGGGCTCGCCCAGGGTGCCGTGCCCGCCCGGCTTATCCGGGTTGGGGACGGAGGTGATGTGCGCGAGGACGCCCATGCCGTGGGGCATGGACTGCTGCAGGCGCTGCTCCTCGTGAAAGTACAGAACGGAGGTCCCAAGCGGCCAGAGGAACACCTTGGCGCCGTCGTCGCCCACCTCCGGCACGTTGCCGGTCACGACGTCGTCCACGCACGGGCCCGCCACGGGGACGCTCACGGTGTGGGACTTCTTGAGGCTTGCGTTCACCAGGACGCAGACCGAGCTCTCGTCGTCACGGCGCCAGAACCCAAACACGTCGTCGCCGATGGCAAAGGGCTCGAAGTCACCGTCCACGAACACGGGGAGCGACTTGCGGATGGCGATGGCATTGCGATAGATGGTCTTGCAGTCCGCATCCTCGTGCCCCCAGGGGAAGGCCGCGCGGCAATACGGGTCGGAGTAGCCCTCCAGGCCCGCCTCGTCCCCATAGTAGACGCAGGGGACGCCAGGCAGCGTCATCTGCAGGAGCGCCGCGCACCACAGGCGGCTGATCGCGAGCGAGCGGTGCCCCTCGTCCAGGCGGAAGCGGTACTTCTCGTCGTCGCTCATCTGGGCCTGCGCCGGCGCGTCCCCCAAAATCGTGAGGAGCCGGATGCGGTCATGGCTGCCCAGCATGTTGAGCGTGGAGTAGAAGTTCTCGCGCGGGTAGTTCTCCTGGAGCGAGCGGAGCGTGGACACAAACTTCGGCGCCCCCGCCTTGTTGGTGAGAAAGTCCTCCAGGGCATGACGCAGGGGGTAGTTCATGGTCGAGTCGAGCTCCGCACCCTGAAAGTACTTGCGCAGCTTGCCGTAGGCGGTCTTGTTGGACGCATCCTCCCACACCTCGCCGATGAGAAGGGCGTCGGGCTTCTCCGCCAGGGCGGCACTCTTGATGTCGGCGATGAAGTCGTCGGACAGCTCGTCCGCCACGTCGAGCCGCCAGCCGCGCGCGCCAAGGCGCAGCCACTTGCGGATGACGCCGTCGTGGCCGCAGATGAGTTCGCGGTACTCGGGGTTGTCCTGGTTGAAGTCGGGCAGGTCGCCCACTCCCCACCAGCTCTGGTACGTGCCGTCGTCGTTGAACTTGAACCAGCTGCGATAGCGTGAGTGTGGGCTCTGGTAGGCCCCCTCGCCACCATAGTTGCCAAAGAAGTCAAAGTAGCGGGAGTCTCGCCCGCAATGGTTGAACACGCCGTCGAGGATGATGGAGATGCCCCTCTCCCCCGCGTCGTGGCACAGGCGGGAGAACGACTCCTCGTCCCCCAGCATGGGGTCGATCCTCAGGAAGTCGGCAGTGTCGTAGCGGTGGTTGGAGGCGGCCTCGAAGATCGGGTTGAGGTAGATGACCGAGACGCCCATGCTCTGAAGGTAGGGGAGCTTCTCCCTCACTCCCTCCAGCGTGCCGCCATAGAAGTCCCAGCTGCGCACCGAACCGTCTGGGTTGCGGTCGTAGCGGGGATAGCGACCCCAGTCGTCGACCAGGACTCGGTCTGGCCCCTTGCGGGGAGCGTCGAGCGAGTCGTGCACGCGGCCCTCCCAGTCGTCCCCGCGCGCAAAGCGATCAGGAAAGATCTGGTAGGCGATGCCACCCTTGAACCATTCGGGCATCACCGTGCGCTGGCGCTGGTACACCGTAATCTGGAACGAGGGGGGCTCGCCGTAGGCAAACGCGCCCTCGCCGCAGCCGTGCTCGCAGGCGGCGCCATAGCGCCATACGGCACCGTCGGCAGCGGTGATCAGAAACGAGTACCAGATCACCTCCGGCTCGCTCGGTGTGAAGTGTGCAGAGAAGTGCAGGTGGTCGTCCTCCCACTCCCCCGTCATGGGAAGAAGAATCTCCCCGCGCTCGTCAATCCATATGCGCAGTTGCGCTGTTGCCTCCGGCTCGTCCCACACGTCGATGGACAGCACGACGGCGCCGCCCGCGGGGGCGGCGCCGAAGGGGGTCCGGTAACGCGCGTCGGAGGTGATGTGCCTTGCTCTCAAGCGGGCCGCCTGCCTCTTCTGCTCTTATCGGTCAATCTCTGGGTGAAGGTCGTGATAGATGCCAAGGTACTCGTCGGCCGCCCTGTCCCAGCTAAAGTCCGCCTCCATTGCCTGACGCTGTAGCTTAGCCCATGCGTCATGGTCGGTCCAGAAGACCTCGCATGCGCCGAGCAGGCAGTCCGCCATCTCGTCCGCGTTCATGTTGGCGAAGCGGAAGCCAGTGCCTTCGCCCGTGAACTTGTTGTACGGAACCACGCTGTCCTGCAGGCCACCGGTCTCGCGCACCACGGGAAGCGTGCCGTAGCGCATGGCAATCATCTGGGAGAGGCCACAGGGCTCGAACTCGGACGGCATCAGGAGGATGTCGCCGCCGGCGTACATGCGATGGCTCAGGGCGTTGTCGAACGCGATCCTCGCAGCCATCCTGTCGCCGTACGTCCAGTCAAAGTACTTGAAGGCGTCCTCCTGGTCCTTGTCGCCCGTGCCCAGGATGGCAACCTGGACGCCACGGTCCATGAGTCGGTTCATGGCGTAGCGAACCAGGCCGAGGCCCTTTTGGTTGGTGAGGCGACCGATCATGACCACCAGCGGGCGCGTGGGGTCCTCCGCAAGACCGAGCTCGCGCTGGAGCTCTGCCTTGTCCTGTGCCTTGGGGCCCATGTCGTCCACCGCGTAGCGGTGCGAGATGAGCGGATCGGTCGCAGGGTTCCAGGTATCCACGTCGATGCCGTTGAGGATGCCACGCAGCGAGCTGGAGCGGCGACGGAAGATGGCATCCATCCCCTCGCCGTAGAAGGGCATCTGCAGCTCGCTGGCATAGCTCGGACTCACCGTGGTGATGAGGTCGGAGTACAGGAGCGCGCCCTTCATGTAGTTGACGGAGTCGCGGTCCACGTAGAGCTGGCTGGCGGCCGTGGGATTGTCGGCAAGGCCGAGGATGTCCTGCAGCACCTTGTCGGAGAACTGCCCCTGAAACTTGACGTTGTGCACGGTGAAGATGGTCTTCACGTTGCGGCACGCCAACGATCCCTGGTAGAACTCGCGGAGAAACACGGGGGCCATCGCGGTCTGCCAGTCGTTGCACTGGAGGATGTCCACCTGGAGCTCGGGGACGTTCTGGATCGCCTCGCAGATCGCCTTGGAGAAGAACGCGTAGCGCTCCCCGTCGTCGAAGTAGCCGTAGATGCCGTCACGCTTGAAGTACGCCTCGTTGTCCACGAAGTAGAACGTGACGCCCTTGTAGGTGAGCTTCTCGATTCCGCAGTACACGTTGCGCCAGGCGAGGGGCACGTAGAACTCCGCTACGTGCCTCATCTGGTCCTGGTACTCATGCGGAATGCTGCCATACTTGGGCAGGATCACCGATACGTCCGCGCCAGCCGCGTTGAGGGCGCGCGGGAGGGACCCCGCGACGTCGCCCAGGCCACCCGTCTTGACAAACGGGACGGCCTCCGACGCCGCGAAGAGCACCCTCATCTTCCTGCTATCCCTATAAGACATTTTGTTTCCCTAGTCCGCGGCCTTCTCCTTGATGAACAGGTCATCGGGCGTCCCGCGAAGCTCGGTTCCGGCAGGGACCACGTTGTTGCGGTCGACAATGGCGTTCTCAACGCGAGCACCGCTCTTGATGACGCAGGACTGCATCACGATGGAGTTGTTGACCGTGGCTCCGCTCTCCACCACGACGCTGCGGCCGAGGATGGAGTTGGTAACCGTGCCATAGATGCGGCAGCTGCCGCTGACCGCGGAGTTGCTCACATGCGACCCAGACTCGAACTTGGCAGGCGCGTTATCGTGCGCCTTGGTCATGATCGGCCTCTCCGCGGGGAAGAGCTCCGCCGTGACCTTGGGGTCGAGCATCTGCATGTTGGAGCGGAAGTACGCGTCCTTGTTGAAGATGGGCTCGGCATAGCCGTCAAAGCGATAGGTGCGAACGTCCACGCGACCGTAGTCGCCCGACAGGGCCTCGAACAGGTCGAGGTAGTCGTTCTGCTCGTACCAGTCGAGGAGGTTGAGCAGGAACTCGCGCCTGACCACGAAGCAGTCGAGAAACGCCTCGTCGCCAAAGGAGACGCCGTGACGGATGCCGTGCACCCTGCCGTCGTCGACCACGAACCCGGTAACGTCCACGTCCTTCTCGGTAGCACTCTTGGTCACCACGGTGATGTCCGCACCGCTCTGGCTGTGGACTGCGGTAAGCTGGTTGTAGTCCATGTTGTACACAAAGCTCGCCGAGCTAAGGATGACCAGGTCAGCCGTGCTGCGCTTGAGGTAGACCTTGTTGTGCTCGAGGTCGCGAAGCAGGAAGCGAGAACCCGTGCGGGACGTGCCAAAGGCGGAGCCGGGGAGGATGAAGAGGCCGCCCTTCTTGCGGGAGAGATTCCAGTCACGCCCAGACCCCACGTGGTCGATGAGCGACCGGTAGTTGTAGGGCATGATCAGACCCACGGTGCGAATGCCCGCGTTGGCCATGTTGGAGAGCGCGAAGTCAACCACGCGATAGCGGCCAAGGTATGGGACGGAGGCCACGGGGCGCGTCTCGGAGAGGGCGCTCGGATACTTTGTGGAGTAGTTGGCAGTGACGAGGCCGATGAGCTTCTCCATCGTTACTCCTCCCCCTTTCCGACCACCACGTCGTTGCCAATGACCGCGGTGTCCTTCGTTTGGTCGACGCTGCCAAGGACCACGTTGTCCTCGACCACGCTGTTCTCGCCGAGAATCGCACGCACCACGTGCGCGCCGTCCTTCACCGTTGCGCCGGGCAGGAGGACGGAGTCCTCGACCACGGCCCTCTCGCCCACGTAGGCGGAGGTGGAGACGATGGAGTGCCTGACGCTGCCAAAGATCTGCGCGCCGTTGCCCACCAGGCAGTCGTCTATCGCCCCGTTGGGTCCCACGTACGCGGGAGGCTTGGCGCCGGCGTTGCTCATGATGGGGTTCTCGGCGTCGTACAGGTCGAAGTCGGGCTGCAGGCCAAGCAGGTCCATGCTCGTCTCGTGGTAGCTGGCGATGGTACCGACGTCGCGCCAGAAGCCCTGGAACTCGTAGGTGTACAGGCGCTTGCCGTCGGCAAGGAGCTTGGGGATGATGTTCTTTCCAAAGTCGTGCTCGGAGGTCTGGTCGGTTGCGTCCTCCTTGAGGGTGTCGACCAGCAGCTTTGCGTTGAAGATGTAGATGCCCATCGAGGCGAGGTTGCTGTCGGGCTTGTTGGGCTTCTCGGTGAACTTGAGGATACGCTCGTCGTCATCCTGCGTGATGATGCCAAAGCGCGAGGCGTCCTCCCAGGGCACCGGCATGACTGCGACGGTGAGGTCCGCATTGTGGCGCTTGTGGTTCTCGAGCATCTTCTGGTAGTCCATGCGATACAGCTGGTCGCCAGAGAGGATCAGGACGTAGTCGGGATCGTTCTGCTCGATGAAGCCGATGTTCTGAGTGACCGCGTCCGCCGTTCCCGCATACCAGGCTCCACCGGTCTGCGTGGCGTACGGGGGCAGGATCGAGACCCCGCCGTCGCCCTCGTCCAGGTTCCACGCCGCACCGCTGCCGATGTAGGAGTGCAGCAGGTACGGCCTGTACTGGGTGAGGACACCCACCGTGTCAACGCCCGAATTGGCGCAGTTGGAGAGGGCGAAGTCGATAATGCGATACTTTGCGCCGAAGGACACTGCGGGCTTGGCGATGTCACGCGTGAGAACGCCGAGCCTGCTTCCCTGGCCACCGGCAAGAAGCATCGCGATGCATTCCTTCTTGCTCATGAGGAACCCCTTTCGTCAAAAACTCTTCTAATCTCCAATATGCCAAATGTCGTTGGCGTACTCGCGAATGGTTCGGTCACTGGAGAAATATCCCGACCGAGCAGTGTTGAGGACCGCCGACCGGTTCCAGGCCTTGCGGTCGGCGTAGGAGGCGGTCAGCTCCTCCCACGCACTCACGTACGAGTAGAAGTCCTTGAGCACCAGGTCGTGGTCGTTGTTGACCATGAGCTCGTCGCGGATGCTCTCGAAGTTGCCCGAGAGGTGCGCGAGGGTGCCGTCGGTGAGCTCGTCCACGATTCGGCCGAGGCGCGGGCGGTCGGCGTTGTAGGCGTCCCACGCCCAGTACTTGCCGCTCGCGCGGAGGTTCTCGACCTCCTCGGTGCGCAGGCCAAAGATCTTGATGTTGTCTTCTCCCACGAGCTTGCAGATCTCGACGTTGGCGCCATCGTAGGTCCCCAGCGTGATCGCGCCGTTCATCATGAGCTTCATGTTGGAGGTGCCGGACGCCTCGGAGCCCGCCCAGCTGATCTGCTCCGAGATCTCGGCCGCGGGATAGATGAGCTGCGCGCTCGAGACGGCGAAGTTGGGGACGAAGGCGACCCTGATCTTGTCGTTGACGCGAGCGTCGCTGTTCACGACCTCGGCGACCGAGTTGATGAGGCGGATGACCTCCTTGGCAAAGGTGTAGCTCTGCGCCGCCTTGCCCGAGAACACGAACGCGGTGGGCCTGGGCTGAAACGAGGAGTCAGAGATGATGCGGTTATACAGGTCGAGGATCTTGAACACGTTGAGGAGCTGCCTCTTGTAGGCGTGGAAGCGCTTCACCTGCACATCGAAGACCATCGAGGTGTCGAGCTCGACCCCCGTGGTGTCCGCGATGTACTTGGCGAGTCGGCGCTTGTTCTCGAGCTTTGCCTTCTCGAACTCCTCCAGGAACGACGCATCGTCGGCGTAGGGCTCGAGCTTCTTGAGCTCGTTGGCATCGGATAGCCAACCATCGCCGATGGTGTTGCTGATGAGCCGTGCGTACGACGGGTTGGCGTTGCCAAGGAAGCGACGGTGGCTGATGCCGTTGGTCTTGTTGTTGAACTTCTCGGGCGTGAGCTCGTAGAAGCCGTGCAGGGTCTCCGCCTCGAGGATGCCCGTGTGCAGGGCCGAGACGCCGTTGACGGAGTGCGAGAAGATGACCGAGAGGTTGGCCATCCTAACCTGGCCGTCCCACAGGATCGCGGTCTGGGCGAGAAGGTCCTGCCAGTTGTCGCGATCGTGAGGGAAGCTCTCGCGATAGCGACGGTCGATCTCCTCGATGAACATGTAGGTGCGCGGGAGCAGGGCGCGGAACGTGTTGATGGGCCACTTCTCCAGTGCCTCGGGCATCACGGTGTGGTTGGTGTAGCTAATGGTCTCCTGGGCAATCTTGAAGGCAAGGTCAAAGTCGACGCCCTTGTCGTCGACCAGGATGCGCATGAGCTCGGGCCCACACATGGCGGGATGGGTGTCGTTGGTGTGGATGGCGACGTGCTTGCCAAGGTCCTCCCACTTGGGGCCAAACTTCTTCTCGTACGTGCGAAGGATGGTCTGCAGGCCGGCGGAGACGAACAGGTATTCCTGCTTCAGGCGCAGAATGCGGCCATGCTCGCCGGAGTCGTTGGGATACAGGATCTGCGAGATCGCCTCGACGTCGGAGCGGAACTTCATGGCCTTGGCGTAGTCGCCCGCATTGAACGCGTCGAGGTCAAAGTTCTCCTCGGCGGGCTCGGCACTCCACAGGCGCAGGTTGTTGACCGTCTTTCCGCCATACCCAACGATGGGCACGTCGTACGGGACGGCCTTCACCAGATCGCCGCCCTCCTGGGTGAACCAGTAGCGGCCGTTCTCCTCGTGGCGCACGACGTTACCGCCAAACTGGACGATGACAGCCGACTCGTTCTTGCGCGTCTCCCAAGGGAAGCCGTGCTCGAGCCAGTTGTCCATCTTCTCGACCTGGCGACCTTCCTTGATGACCTGCTTGAACAGGCCGTAGCGGTAGCGCATCCCGTTACCGTTGCCGTTGATCCCCAGCGCAGCCATGGAATCCATGAAGCATGCGGCGAGACGACCGAGACCTCCGTTGCCCAGGCCCGGGTCCACCTCCTGGGAGAGCAGGCGGTCGAGGGGGGTACCAAGATCGTTGCAGCCCTCCTCGACGATGTCGCGAACGCCAAAGTTGAGGAGGTAGTTGTCCAGGAGCGGGCCAATCAGGAACTCGAGGGAGAAGTAGTAGACCTCCTTGCCCTCGGGACGGGCGGCAGCCCTCACGTTCTTCGCCTTGCTCGCCACGAGCGACGCGAGGACGTAGTAACGCTCCTGGTCGTTGAGCTCCTCAAAGCCCTTGCCCGCGAACGTCTCGCATGCATCGCGATACTGGGTGAGGAAATCCTCCTTGCTCTGGAAGATCCTGTTGTTCTTGGCTGTCATTTGCGCGCCTCATTTCGCTAGTCCGACGTGGCGAAAGGCCGTACGACCCCACGCACCTGAAAAGGTTACGTCAAAATCCATGGGGTCGGTGTTAGCTCTTTTCCCTCCCCGTCGCACTTGGCTTGGAGCCCCTCTGCGAGGGCTTGGCGGCACCTGCGGGAGCCTTTCCCTTGGCTGGGGTGGCACCCTTTGCATTTGGCTTGGCGGACGACGCTCGCTTTGTGCCACGGGAAGAGGAACCCTTTGCCGCTGTGGGCTTGACGGCCTTCTCTGCGGCAGTCTTGCCTGCGCCCTTAGCGGTCCTCGTCGTCTTGGCGGCCTTCGACTTTGGCTTGGTCGCAGCCTTCTTCTTGGCGGGGAGAGGACCGTCGTAGCGCAGCATCAGACCCGCAAGCGGTGGGAGCCTGAGCTCCACCGAGTTGTCACGCATGTTCCAGGGCGTCTCCTGCGAGGCAAAGCGATGGTCGCCGTTGGTAACACCCGACCCGCCAAACTCCTGGCTGTCGGAGTTGAACGCCTCGACCCAATAGCCGCTCATGGGAACCCCCACGCGGAAGTCCTCGTGCGGGTTGACGTCAAAGTTGATGAGAACGACAAGGGTGTCCTTGGGGTCGTCCCCCTTGCGCACAAACGAGATGACCGACTGCTCGCTGTTGTCGGCGTCTATCCACTCAAATCCCTCGTTGGTGTAGGAGTTCTGCCACAGGGCGGGGTGCTCGTTGTAGAAGTGGTTGAGCGCCGCCACGTAGTGCTGGAAGTGGGCGTGGCTCTCGTACTGCTCGGTGAGGAAGTACTGGATTCCCTCGTAGTAGCGCCACTCGATGAACTGGGCTATCTCGTTGCCCATGAAGTTGAGCTTGCCGCCAGAGTGCGTCATCTGATACAGCGCGAGCGAGCGCATGCCGGCAAACTGACGCCAGTAGTCACCCGGCTGACGGGTGATGAGCGAGCACTTGCCGTGCACGACCTCGTCGTGCGAGAGGGGCAGGACAAAGTTCTCGTTGAACTGGTACATGGTCGAGAACGTGAGGAGCCGGTGGTTGCCCGGGCGGAACGGGAAGTCGGTCTGCATGTAGTGCAGCGTGTCGTTCATCCAGCCCATGTCCCACTTGAAGTGGAAGCCGAGGCCGCCGTCCTTGGGCGGGTACGTCACGAGCGGCCAAGCGGTGGACTCCTCGGCAATCATCATCACGTCGGGGTAATACTTCTCAACGGCCTCGTTGCACGCCTGGACAAACTTGATGGCAACCAGGTCCTCCTCGGTCCCCTTCTCGTTGAACTTCTTCTGGCTGGGGTCGTCCACGCCAAAGTTGAGGTAGAGCATGCTGGTGACGCCGTCCATGCGGACGCCATCGGCGTGGTACACGCCCACCCAGTAGAGCAGGTTGCTCACCAGGAAGGTCTGCACCTCTCGCCTGCCCAGGTCAAACTTGAAGGTACCCCAGTTGGGGTGCTCCTCCTTCTCGTAGAGCTTTTCGCCGTTGAAATGCACCAGGCCGTGCTCGTCGCGGCAGAAGCCACCCGGGACCCAGTCCAGGATCACGCCGATGCCGGCCTTGTGACAGGCGTCGACAAAGTGCATGAATTGCTTGGGGTTGCCATAGCGCGAGGTGGGAGCATAGTACCCGGTCACCTGATAGCCCCACGAGCCATCAAATGGATGCTCCATCACGGGGAGCACCTCGATGTGCGAGTAGCCCATCTTCTTGACGTAGTCCACGAGCTGCTCGGAGAGCTCGTCGTAGGTGAGGTAGCTGCCGCTGTGCTCGTCGGAGTCGGGATCTCCGTTGCCCGCAAGGTCGTCGTCGTGGCGCTTCCAGCTGCCAAGGTGGACCTCGAAGATGTTGAGCGGGCTCTTCATCATGTCACGAGACGCACGCGCCTTGAGGTACTTGGCGTCCCCCCACTTGTAGCCCTCGAGGTTCGTGGTCCTCGACGCGGTCCCCGGCGGGCACTCGGCGTAGAACGCGTAGGGATCCGCCTTGTAGAGCAGATCCCCGCGACCGGTCTCTATCACATACTTGTAGAGCTGGCCCTCGGTGACCCCCGGGACGAAGCCTTCCCACACCCCGCCCGTGGGTGTGTGGTCCAGGAAGTTCGCCTCGATATCCCAGTCGTTGAAGTCGCCAATGACCCTTACGCTCTTGACGTCCGGGGCCCAGACGGAGAAGTGGAAGCCATCCACCCCATCGCGGGTGGCAGGATGTGCGCCCATCTTCTCGTAGCTGCGATACCAGGATCCCTGCCCCATGAGGTACAGGTCATCCTTTGTGAGTGACAGCTCGGAGTCGCTTACGGCCATGCTCTTCCTCCCACCTCTGGCACCAGGCGCCGGGGCATCTGGTTTTGAACGCGAGTGAAAAACTTCACAAAGCAACCATATACTATTGCAGGCACATGACGGGGCCGCCTGCGTTCGATAGACGGTGCACCGTTCTCGATGAGATGCACCCCACAGGCAGCCTCCGTGCGTCACCCGCCTTTTGGGATGTCCGAAACGTCGCTCGAACCAGGAGGGGCCTATGCCAAGGGAGTCACTCAAGTCAAAGCGCGAGCGCGGCATAGAGGTCTGCCGGCGCATGCAGGAGATGTATCCCAACGTTAAGAGCGCCCTGCACTTTGACAGCCCCTTCACCCTCGTGATCTGCGTCCTCCTGTCTGCCCAGACCACGGACGCCGCGGTGAACAGGGTCACGCCCGAGCTGTTTCACCGCTGGCCCGACCCCGAGTCCATGGCAGCGGCAGACGTAAGCGAGATCGAGGAGGTCATCCACCCCCTGGGATTCTTCCGTACCAAGGCGCGTCACTGCGTCGAGTGCGCGCAGGTCATCGTCTCGGACTTTGGGGGTGAGGTTCCGGGAACCATGGAAGAGCTGGTAACCCTCCCGGGCGTAGGGAGAAAGACCGCCAACATCGTCCTCAACAAGGCCTTTGGGGTCGTGGATGGCATCGCCGTCGACACCCATGTGTACCGCATCGCGAGCAGGCTCAAGCTGGTGAGCGCCCCAACGCCCGCACAGGCGGAGCCACAGTTACTCAAGGTGCTGCCACGCGAGCTGTGGGGACCGGTCAATGAGCAATGGATCCACTTTGGGCGAGAGGTGTGCACCTCCCAGCACCCCAAGTGCGACACCTGCCAGCTCGTTGACATCTGCCCCAGCGCGTTCAAGGCCAACGGCAAACCCAACGCACGCAGGCCAAGGCGGACGGGCGCAGGCGAGCGAAAGGACAAGTAGCATGCCCCACTTCTGTACGTGCGACGACCACGACTGCCCCCTCAACCCCAACAACCCCAAGAACTTCGCCGCGGGGCGTGGCTGCGACCGCTGCATCCAAAAGAACATCGCGCTGGGCGAGATACCCTCGTGCATCTTCAACGCACTTGGCCCGACCGAGGGATGGGACGACTGGTCCGTGGAGGGGTTCGCACGCTTCGTGGCACTGCATCCACGCGACGAGGAGACCCGTCGCCTCTGCCACCAGAAGGCAGCCGCCTTCGACCAGGCACACTCAGGCCACCCCGGGAACCAAGCGGACTGATCGACCTTGGAACGGAGGCGGGGCGAGAGGAACTTGGCCCTCTCGCCCCGCCTCGTTTATTCCGCGTGACAGCGGAATCAGGAGCGGACCTCGCCCAGGCCCTCTACTCCTGACCGCGGCGACGGACTAGGCAGCCAACCGAGAGAAGCGCGGTGGCAAGGGCCCCAAGCGCGACGGGGGCGTTTGAGGTGACATCCCCCGTCTGGGGAAGCGCGGCCTCACCATCGCTTACTGGGCGGACGGAGGCAGTCCTTGCAACCGCAACAGGCTCGGCGCCCTCGACGGACGTCTTGCCAGACGCCTCCTCGACATGGACGACGATGCCAGGCTCCTCCTCGCCGCCGTTGGCAGGAACGGGAAGGAGGCCATTGCAGGTGAATGCCTTCACCAGGGCATTGCCAAACTCAAAGACGTTGCCGCCGAAGAACGCCTCCGACAGCTGCTGCGGGGTAATCCAACGGTATCCGGCTTTCGTAAGAATCTTGATGAACGTCTCCCCCGGGTTTGCCTTGACGGTGGTCCAGAGGTACCCCATTGCACGGCCCTTGCTCTCGAGGTCGTCGGGATACGGGAACTGCGCCTTCTGCGCCATACCGGTCTCGAGGTTGATGAGGGAGCTCACGCCATCCGGGGCACCGGGGGTGCCGTCCTGGCAGGTGATGTTCTCCACGATGGCAAAGAGCTGCCCCGCCTTGAGCTGGATGGGCTTTATGAGGTCCACCGTGTGCATCCCAGCTATCAGGGCATCGTAGTCCATGGAGAGGACGGGGCCGCCGTCATTTGTGGGGTCGCTGTCCCTAAGACCATCCTCGTTCACCAGGTAGACGAGTATCTTTGCGTGCGACTGCGGCTGGCTCGTGTGCACCGAGACCGCCTTTAGGATCTCGTCGCCCTTGGCCTTGAACACGTTCGAGACCCAGGTGCCGCCATCCGCCGTCTTGAACACGAACGGTGACTGCGACTCGTTGATGAGGTGGTCGTAGGAGTAGTTGTTGTCGTACTTGAACTTGCCATCCTTGGGAAGGTCCACGCTAAAGAACGACGGCGAGTTGATCGAGTGGTCATAGTACGAGAGCCAGAAGTAACCAGTTGGCAGCCCCGTCGTTGGATCGGGAAGCCCCCATCCAAGATGCTTTGCCCGCACCTCGTCCTCGCTCAGACCAAAGTTCTTCATGTACCACTCCGCAGAGCCCCAGCTGTTCTTGATCAGCCATGCCCCGGGCTTAAGGCTACTGATGTCGTTCTTTCCGGCTCGGAAGTTGTTGGGGTCAAAGTTGTCATCCCAGCCGACGATGGTGACTGCATGGGTAATCTCGATGTTGGTGGCATCGCAGTACTGTGCCCAGGAATCGTAGTTGAAGTAGTCCCCGTTACTCTTTCCAGGGTCGCGCGACGTATCCGCCCCGTAGCCAATCTGAACTGCCCCGTACTTGAGGATCGCCTGCTTGATGAGGTCGTTGGCCGTTGGGTCATAGCCCTTCCAGACGATGTGGTCCTTCTTGTCCATGGCAAGCACGTTGGGGTCGGGGAGGTAGTAGACCCCGTCGACGTGCGCCGAGGGGGCGCCATTATCCTTCGAGACATTCCACTCGCCCATGTGGTCGTACTTCTTCTTGAACTCCTCGTAGGTCTTGGGAACCCCCTGCGGCCAGTACGCCTGCTCCGCCTCGGTCGCCATGCCCTGCCAGGAGCCAAAGAGCGTCTCTGCCATCGTTGCCCAACCACCACAGTTCAGCCGGTCGGAGAGGTTGGTGTCGCAGGGCAGGACGTCGATGATTCCCTCGCCCTTCTGCGACCCCATGGACTGAAGGTCGTACGCCATCCACGCCAGGTAGAGCTCAGACAGGTCCACTCCCTTGTCGTCGAGCCCCGAGAGAATCGGCTTGACGTGGTCGTCGGGGTTTACGACCGGGGTGGCACCGGTCTGCGCCTTTAGGATGGCGCTCTCCAGTGCCGAGATGGACGCAAAGGACCAGCAGGTCCCCCAGGGGCTCTGGTTCTTCACGGACGTGGCAAGCCCGACATTGTTGAGGTAGTACTGGGTGATCTTCGCGACGTCGAGGTTGGTGTCGATCGAATCGAGGCGCTTTCCGTGCCCGTTGGCGATTATCTGGGTCGCCCCGGTGATCTGGATTCCACCGTTGTGGGAGTCGCCCAGGTCTCCAGTCTCCAAGTCAAAGTCGAACGCCTTGTAGTCGGCCATCCACTTGAGGTAGTCCTTCCAGTCCTGCGCGTCAGTCTTTCCGTCACCGTTGAAGTCAAACACGATCTTGGTACCAAGGGAGTCTGCCTCCTTGCCGGTAACGGCCTCCTCAAGCGACTGTCCCTCCGGGTCGGCTGCGGCAGAGGGGTTTGAGGGCGAGAGGGGCGCCTCGCCCTTGGTGGCATCTGCCTCGCTGCCCGCTACCTCCGTTCCCTGGGCGGGCTGGGAGGGAACGGCCTCCTGGGGCTCGTCAGCGGCAGTAGCGCCCTCCCCGGGCTTGCCAGCCTCTCCCTCCGCAGGAGCCCCCTCGTCCTGGGACTCGTTCGAGGGAGCAACGGCGCCCTCATCCTGATTTACAACGGATGGATCATGAGCCTCCTCTACAGGCGTCGAGCTAGTAGGCGTGGGATCGGAGAGACTCTCCGCAGGCTCCTCCTGGACAACAGCCTCGGTCGAAGGCTCAGGCGACGCCTCCGGCGGGGCGACTTGCGCAACCACCTCAATCGCGGGCTGCTCCGCCGGCAGCACCTGCACCTCCTCTGCGCGGGCTACTGCTGGCGCGGCGACGCTCGCCGCGATTGCCGCAGCGACGATTGCGACGAGCGTCCTCCTCTTCGACCAGGCGCGGTGTGCCGACTTTGCATCGAGCACCTTGAGGGTCCACTTCTTCTCCATGCTTCCTCCCATGTCGTCAAATTGATGCACCAACCACAAGGGGCGAGGACCCGGGAACCTTCGGGCCCCCGCCCCAGCTCAGAGCAAGGATCTTTTGGGACTACTCGTCGTGCTCCTGCCGACGCGAGAAGGCAATCGCGCCACCGGAGGCGAGGAGGACGATTCCCATCGCCGCAAGGCCGGAGCCGGACAGGCTGGAGTCGCCGGTCTGCGGGAGGACGGAGTCGCGCTGATGCTGGGCAGCGGTGCGGAGGCTCACGCCGCCCTCGCGGTTGAGCTCCACGCGGTCCTCGGGAGCAGGCGCGCTGGGAGCCCAGTTGTCGCTCGGCTTGATCGCACTTCCGGCGTTGCCGGGCTCCGCCGGCTTCTCAGGCTCGTCCGGCACTGGAATGATGCCGTAGTCGCCTGCAAGGGAGCGGCTGTAGACGGATGCCGTGAGGTAGCGGTAGTCGTCCTGCTGATGGGCCTTGTTGGTGAGGGTGTTGGCGAAGAGGACCATGTCGGCCTTGCCGTCGAGGATGCTGATCGCCTGGATCTGACCCTTGTACTTCTCGAGGAACTCCGCTGTCATGAAGCCCTCGATGGGCTGATCGTCGGTAGTCCTGATGAGCACCTTCGCACCCTTCGGGATGCTGACGAAGTAGCTTCCGCCGTAGCCGTACATGATGCGGTCGCCCTCAATGCGATAGGTTGCCGTGATGATGTCGTCCTCGGGGAACACGACGGTGTCGAGCGCGTCGTACCCCATCCAATCCCAGTCCTCGCCCGTGAAGCTGATGTCGGCAAGCCCGGCGTCCTTCACGAACTGCAGGGCATCGGAGGTGTAGCCGATGTAGGGGACACCCTCGGCAATCTTCTTGGCAATCTCCTCGGCCACATCCGAAGACGGGTATTGGCTGCCCACGATGATCGTGGCCTCGTCCAGGTTATCGGTCAGTGTGAAGCCCATCTGCTTCGCCAATGCGAAGAAGTCCCAGTTCCCATTGGTGTTGAGGCGGTTGTTGTAGCCGCTCATGCCCACCTCGTTGCCACCGGCGTCCGTGACGAACTCCGTGTACGCCTTGGGCACGTACACCTTGAGGTCGTTGCGGATGGTGCTCGCCTTGGGCGTCGCCTTCCCCTGGATGGCATAGAGGACGTACTTGTCCTTCACCAGGTTGAAGTCCTCCGTGGAGACCACATAGCTTCCCTCGTGACTACCCTCCCTGATGAGGCCGACCTTCTTGCCCTGCTTGAGGAGGTCGTTGACCGCCCTGATGGACTGGAGGCTGTCGTTGCGGATGATCGTGACCGGGCCAGACCCCTGGACGTAGGTCTTGGGGTCGGGAACCGCCGTGACGTCCTCCAGGAACTCCTTGGCAAAGGCGCCCTTCTTGCGGATGGTGTCCATGTCGTAGCCTCGCAGCGCCGAGAAGTTGGTGAGCGGCTCGCTGTAGAGGGAGTACTGGGTCCAGTCGCTGATCAGGAGGTTGGGATACAGGGCGCAGTTGGCCATGTTCCTCTTTGCCTGGTGCATGTCGACCACGATGGCCCCTGCCTTGTAGGTCTTGCCTCCAACCGTGACGTCATGCGTAAGGCGAGAGACCCTCACCCCGTTGTGGAGGAGGAACTGAACGGTCTCGGCCGCAGCGGCACGGTCCTGCTGCGAGAGGGCGTCCATGGGGATGACGTAGTACTCGGGGAAGAAGTTGTGGTTCTCGTTGTCCTGCGGCCTGAAGATGTCCGCCTCGGCACCGGGCTCGTCCTTCTGGTTGACGTAGTACTTGCGGATGTCAGGAGAGTCGATGTTCTCCACGCCCCTGCGGAACCGCTCAAGCATGTTCCAGAACATCCGGTCCTTGTTGTTAATCACGAACTGCGCGTTGCCGATGAAGCCGTACTCCAGGGCGTGAAGCGCGTCACTGTTGCCAATCGGCACCTCGACCGTGTACGCGTTGGTGCCGTGCATCATCGCGTACTGGGGCGTGTAGCTCGTGGACATGTCGTCGAAGGGTGCGTCCCAGGCGACCGACCCGTCGTCCTGTTTTTTGAGGTAGTCGCGGATGGGGATCTGCGCCGAGTTGATCGTCTTCGTGTTGGCGAGGGCGGTGCTCGCGAAGTACTCGCCCTGCTTCAGCGCGGTGTCGATGAACAGGTCGTACTCGTTGTTGGGGTCATGGGCCGGGGAGCACGGCTCGATCTGGAACTGCTGGTAATACCCGTGGACCTCGTGGAGCGAAATGGGGTCCCACTTGGCAATCAGCCCTGCCATCGCCTGTGTCTCGGGCTGAGTCTGATAGGTGTTGTCCCTGTTGAGGTCGAAGCCGTTTCCGTTGGTGCGCACGTTGTCCGTGCGAGCGTCCACGTTCTCGCTCGGCACGAGGATGAAGAAGACGTGCTTCAGGATCTCCTTGGGATTGAAGCTCTCGCGCACGCTGGTGTAGTACTTGTCAAAGTCGGCATCCGAGAGGTCCGACGAGGCGTCGTTGTGGCCACCCTTGCTCCTGTTGTCGCCAAGCTCGACCCCGTTGCCATCTCCGCCGTTGCCGCGGATGTAGCCAATGCCCGTGACCTCGTCCTTGAAGAGGCCGGACCAGACGGTGCCGTCCGCCTCCATCTCCTTTTTGAGCTCCTCCTTACCTGCCTCCGTGTACCCGGTGATGCGGGTGTAGTCGATGGGCACGCACTCCACGAGGTCACGGATGAACTGCATGACCGCGTCAACGGCAACGACCTCGTCCGCATGGACGTTGCTGTAGAAGACGGGCACCTTGTACTGCAGCTTCCCGCTCTTGAGCTGCTCTTGGACGGCGGCGGGGTTGCTCTCCATGAGCTTTTTCAGATTCTGGTAGTCGGTGAGGTCGCTCTCGCTCCCGGCGACGAAGATCGCCTTCATGTCGCGGCCCTCGGCGGACTTGCCAAAGGTCTCGACCTTGGCGTAGATTCCGTTCTTCAGGGCCTCCTCCACGAACTTGGGCAGGGCGGCGTCGATCTCTTCCTGCGTGTGAAACTCGTCGTAGGGCCTCAGCTCCACGTCCGTCGAAACGGTCTGGCCGTTCGCAAGCGTGCAGGCGAGCTTGTAGGTGCCCACGTAGTCGTACATCGCGGAGCGCACGAGGGAGCGTGCGCGCACGTCGATGCCATTGACGCCAAACAGCAGCTCGTTGCCAAACCTGAGGACGATGCTCGACTTTCCGTCGACAAGCTCCGCCTTCATGAGCACGTTGCTGAAGAACGGGATGGACGGGGCGTTGACTCCCTTCCTCTTATCGACCGCCGCGACGGTCATCCAGTCCTCGAGTCCGCCTCCCAGATACTGCTTGGGATAGGTCTTGGGGTCCATTGCGCCCTTGTCGCGCGAGAGGGAGAACTTCACCGACCCCTCGTCGATCATCTTCTGCAGGGCGTCCACATCCACGCCGTCCACCCCAACGGTAACCTGGAAGTCCCTCTTCTCGGTCATCGAGATCTTGGGGTCCGTGGTCTGGTCATAGCCCTCGTCCGTACGCGTGAACTCGATGCCGTCGAGCTTGGCGTCAACCACCTGCTGGGGCGTCTCGCCCTGAGTGGCATCGTCGACCTTGTCGCCTGCCGCCTCCGCCCCCTGGGCGGGCTTGGAGGGGACAGCCTCCTGGGGCTCCTCAGCCGTTTCTGCACCCTCGCCGGTCTGCACGGACTCCCCCGCCGAGGGGGTCTCCTCGGACTTTGCCTCGTCCGCAGGGGCCACTGCGTCGTCCTCGCCCTGCGCCGATCCAGCGGGGTTCTGGGTCCCCTCTGCGGGCGTCACGTCTGCGGGTGCCGAGGGCTCCCCTGCGGGCACCTCCTGGACGACCGCCCCCGCCGGCTGCTCGGGCGCAGCTTCCGGGGTCGGAGCCGCCTGCTCCGCCACCACTATCGCGGGCTGCTCCGCCGGCAGCGCCTGCACCTCCTCTGCGCGGGCTACTGCTGGCGCGGCGACGCTCGCCGCGATTGCCGCGGTAGCAATCACGACCATCATCCGCCGCTTGGACCACGCTCGGTGCGCGGACTTTGCGTCAAGTATCCTTAGCGTCCACCTCTGTGCCATGTACTCCCCGTCCCTTCGCCAATCAGAGATAGAACATTCCACATCTGAATAGTGGCTTAAACGAAAGCTTGGCTTTTTTTGTTTCGGGGGACGGAACTTTCCTCTTTTGCATAGGCAATCAAATGACACTGGGATTGTTCGTTTGACTTTTCATAAACGGGCAGATTTTACTGGGGCCAACCTTGTAACACGACCGAAATATTTAATTCCTGAGCGGCGCCTGAATTCCTACTCAGTAGCCCTCTCGAGTTCCCCGGACGCGCAAAGGGGACGCCCGAAACCCCTCGGACGTCCCCATGGACGAGTCGCTCTTGTCGCGTGATTCCTACGCCTTGGCCAGCGCCTGGTCGAGGTCGGCAATGATGTCATCCACGTCCTCGATGCCAATGGAGAGGCGAATGAGGTCCTCGGAGAGGTGCGCCGCCTTCAGCTGCTCGGGGGTCAGCTGCGAGTGGGTGGTGGAGGCAGGGTGGATGATGAGGGACTTTGCGTCGCCCACGTTGGCGAGGTGCGTGAACAGCTTGACGTTGTTGACGACGTTGAGACCCGCCTCGCGGCCGCCCTTTACGCCAAAGACCACCACGCCGCCAAAGCCATGCTTGAGGATGCGCGACGCGACCTCGTGCGAGGGGTCTCCCTCAAGGCCGGAGTAGCGGACCCAGCTGACCTTGGGGTTGTCCTGGAGGTACTTGGCGACGGCAAGGGCGTTGTCGGAGTGGCGCTGGACGCGGAGTGAGAGGTCCTCAATGCCAAGGCCGATGAGCTGCGCCGCATAGGGCGAGAGGGTCGGACCAAAGTCACGCAGCTTGTTTGCCAGGACGCGCGTGGCGAAGGGCGCGGCGGGCGCGGCATCCGCAAAGACCAGGCCATGGTAGGAGGGGTCGGGCTTGGCAAGCGTGGACCACTTCTCGGGATCCTGCTTCCAGTCGAACTTGCCCGTGTCGACGACGGCGCCGCCCAGGGTCGCGCCGTGCCCACCGATCCACTTGGTGAGAGACTCAATCACGACTGCCGCACCATCCTCTGCCGGACGATACAGGTACGGGGTCGCGAAGGTGTTGTCCACGAACACGGGAACGGGGGACTGCAGGGAGTTGGCCGCCTCGACGATTGCCGGAACGTCGGCCACGTCTACGAGGGGGTTGCCGATGGTCTCGACGTACCAAAGCTTGGTCTTGGGCGTGGTGGCCGCAACGAAGGCGTCGATGTCGTTGTTCTCGACGAAGGTGGTCTTGACGCCGAGGTCACCAAGGGTGTGCAGGAAGATGTTCCAGGTGCCGCCGTACAGGGAGTCGGAAGCGACGATCTCGTCGCCAGCGCCAACCAAGTTGGTAAGGGCGAGGATCTCGGCCGCGTGGCCGGAGGCAACGGCAACGGCGCCCGTGCCACCCTCGACCGCGGCGATGCGTGCCGCGACGGCATCGGTGGTGGTGTTGGTAAGGCGACCGTACACGTTGCCCGGACGGGTGAGCGCGAACTTGGCGGCACCGTCCTCGGCGTCCTTGAACTCGAACGCAGCGGAGGCGTAGACGGGCAGCGCGGCGGAGCCGGTGGTGGGGTCGGGTGCCCAGCCGGCGTGAACCTGCAGGGTGTTGAAGTGCTTCTCGGGGTCCTTGGCGAAGTCGGGGTTGAGTTCGAATGCCATGATGTTCTCCTTTGTGCCTGTGCGGTGGCCTTTGCCTTGAGTGGATGAGCGTTCTCTGGGGGCGCCCGAGTCGGAGACGTGTTTCTCCTCCGCACTCGGGCTACGGCATCTGCCGTCCCGATAGCTCGTTGTATGTCTGCGTCGTTTCCATGACCTGCATAGTACCGCTTCATGACGCCGATAACAGTCTCATCGATATGCGGACTTGGCCTACCTAGTTATCGGTTCTATTGATAACTTCTTCCGATGCTGGTCCAAGCACAAAAAAGGGCCCCGACCTAAGTCGGGGCCCTAGGCGAGCTATTGCAAGAGGCTAGTAGTTGATAGCCTGCTCCTCGAAGTAGCTCTGCGGGTGGTTGCAGACGGGGCAGACCTTGGGGGCCTCGGGGCCCACGTGCAGGTGGCCGCAGTTGGTGCACTTCCAGACCTTGACGCCCGGGCGGTTGAAGACCTCGCCCTTCTCGACGCGCTCGACGAGCTTGTTGTAGCGCTCCTCGTGGTGCTTCTCGACCTCGCCGACCAGGCGGAACTTGGCAGCGATCTCCTTGAAGCCCTCGGCATCCGCGGTCTCGGCGAAGCCCTTATACATGTCGGTCCACTCGTAGTTCTCGCCTGCCGCGGCATCCTTGAGGTTGGCCAGGGTGTCGGGAACGTCACCATCGTGCAGGTACTTGAACCAGAGCTTGGCGTGCTCGCGCTCGTTGCCGGAGGTCTCGCTGAAGATGTTCGAGATCTGGACGTAGCCCTCCTTCTTGGCCTTGCTCGCGTAGTAGGAGTACTTGTTGGTTGCCTGAGACTCACCGGCAAATGCCGCCTCAAGGTTCTTCTTGGTCTGCGAGTTCTCGAAGTCGACTGCCATGAAAAGCTCCTCTCTCGTTTGCCCGCAGGCCCCTTTTCCTGCGGGCACCACTTGCAGCAGGTGTGCCGTTGGCGGCAGGCCCATGGTAGCACCTAGGAAAGCCAAATGCCACCTTGTTGATGGCAGAAACCCTCCCGGGCAAGCTCGAGAAGGATTGCCTCGACCTCGCCGTCGCCTAGCTCACTTCTACCCGCTTTTTCCTCCAAAGCCGAGAGCTCGCGCGCAAGCGTCCCAGAATCCACACCCTCGTTATGGGAGAGGAGCAGGCGCACGAGCGCCGCACGCTTCTGCCGGTGGGAGCCCTCAAACCTCGACTGCCTCACGTGCCCCTTGGAGCGGCGCGAGGGGTTGGGCAGTGTCTGCTTGAGGTACGCACCGTAGTCGAGAAGGGCATAGTACCACGTCCTGGGGTCATCAGATGGGTCATCGTCGCCCGCAGGGCAGCACTGCCAAACCAAGGGCTCGATCTCACGGTCCCCTACGCCCTCACGATCGGGGAAGAGCTCGTGGAGGAAGACGGCACGCACGTTGGTCTCGAGATACACGCCTGGCAAGTCGTATGCGAAGGCCCGTATGCCCGCCGCCGTGGCAGGACCGATGCCGGGCAGCGCGACGAGGTCCGCATACTCGCGGGGCATCTCTCCCCCGCCGTCGCACACCGCCCGCGCCGCGTTGCGGAGCGAGAGCGCGCGCCTGTTGTAGCCCATGCCCTGCCACTCCTCAAGCACGTCGGCGGTCTGCGCATCCGCGAGCGCCCGGACGTTGGGAAAGCGCCCCAGCCACCGCTGCCACCTGCCGTCGACACGCTTGACCTGCGTCTGCTGGAGCATCACCTCAGAGACCCAGATGGCGTAGGGGTCGCGCGTGCGGCGCCAGGGGAGGTCGCGGTAGAGCTCGCGGCCACGGGAGAGGACCTTCTTCCTGAACGGCGCAAGCTCGTCGGAGGGGGCTGCGGGCAGGTCGGGCACCCTACTCCCCCTGCCCGTCAGGCCTGCCGTCTCGGCCGACGACGTCGAAGCGGTGCCCGCCGCCCATCACGGGATGCTTGTCCTCGATCACGACCTGGTACAGCGTGACCGACCCAAAGTAGTCCCTGAGCATTCGCTCCGCCTCGCACCAGATGGGGTTGTAATGGCACTGGGGCATGTAGGGGCACGGACCGCCGTCGTCGCCGGCGGTCGCACAGCCAGACACGTAGATGGGCCCCTGGATTGCCTCGACGACCTCCCGGAGCGTCACCTTCTTGGGGTCGGCGGCAAGCCTCATGCCGCCCCTGGACCCACGGGTGCTCTCGACCAGCCCCGCGCGAACGAGGTCGTGCTGGATCGACCTGGCAAACGAGTAGGGGATCCGATTCCTGTCTGCCGCGACGCGCACCGAGACGATGTTCCCATCCGCACGGATGAGCTCGGCGAGCATGCGCAGCGCGTAGTCTGTCTTGCGAGAGATGTCCATGCCATTCCCATGCCTTCGGGGAGACGATCTCCGCGCCTCCCACTCGTAACCCTATGGCCCGAGGGCCTACCTCCAGTCGAGCACCGTCCAACCGCGCCTGTGGGCCTCGAGCCTCAGGGTGGGGTCAGGACGCACGGCAAACGCCTCGACCGCCGATTCAAGCAGGAAGCGGTCCGACAGGTGGTCGCCATATGCGCACTGGACGTACCAGCGGCCCTGCCCCACGTGCTCGTCCGCCCAGGCGGCGACGCCCTCCGTCTTGCCTCGTCCCGCCACCACCTGACCGTCAACCTCACCGGTGAAGTTGCCTTCGCCGTCTCGCCTCATCCTCGTCGCCACCAGGCCGTCAACCCCAAGGTGGTCGGCAGCGAGCGTAGCTATGCCCTCGAAGGTCGCCGAGACCAGAAGGGTGATGCAACCTTGCTCCCTGCGTCTGGCAACCTCCGCAATGGCATCGGCACGGTAGCGCGGCAGGATGTACCGGTCGTGGAACTCGCCCATCCTGCGGGCCACCTCATCCTGGCCCTCGCCCGAGAGCGCGTCGAAGATGAGCTCCCTGGACTCCGCCTGCCGCTGGGGCAAGTGAAGGGCGTACCGGGCGCCCCACCAGCCGAGGCGCAACGCCCGCGAGGGCGAGATGAGCCCGCTTTCGAAGAGGTAGCGACAGAAGAGGATGCCACTCTGCCCGTTGATGGATGTGCCGTCTAGGTCGAACACGGCAAGTCTCGCCCTGCCGCGGTCGCTCCCGCCTTGTTGGCCCACCACACCTCGCCTCCGCCATGCGCGTCGCCAAGAATGCCATTACCCCAAATATTATGCCATTTGTCGCAATTTCAATGCGGCACGCAGAGGCGATGCCAAGGCATAAGAAAAGAGCCCCGGCGAACCGAGGCTCCGTGCATTCTATGGCGGGATATGCGGGACTTGAACCCGCGACCTCCGACGTGACAGGCCGGCGCTCTAACCAGCTGAGCTAATACCCCGTGCATCAGTGCGGGAGTAATAATACACGGAAGGCAGAAGCCTTGTCTAGGGGGAATTTTGATTTCTTTCCCTCCACGAGTCCTTCATAACGAGACGGCCCCTCCGCTACCGGAGAGGCCGTCAGAGATGCCTTTGCCCCCCCTCGTCAGCCCAGGGCGATGGTCGTCGTCTGACCCGTGCTGTCCGTGATCAGGAGGTTGGAGCCGTCGAGCTTGACGTCGGTGATCTGGCCGCTTCCCGTGACCGCGTTGCCGTTCGAGTCGGTCACCTGCGTGCTCATCGATCCCGCACCCATGGTGTAGGCGAGGACGTCCCAGCCGTCCCCCAGGTTCTCGGGGATGATGATCGCGCCGTTGTACAGAACGAGCTGAACCGGCGTGCCCTCGAACTCAAAGTACGTGTTCACGCTCGAGGTAGAGCTGCCCTCGGGCGAACCCACGAGCGCGTACTTGCCGTCATCACCCTGCCTGATGCTGAAGACCGTGCCGTTGTAGTTGATAGAGCCGTCGGAACCCGTCTGAGTCTGCTCGACCTGTCCGCTGTCCGTCTGCTCGGCGCTGGGGCGGTGCGAGATGATTCCGTTGAAGGCGAGGATGGCAAGCAGGATGATTACGGCGGCAGCGATGGCGATGCCAATGTTCAGCCGCTTGTTGGTCTTGATCTTGGTCTCGCGGTTGCGAACACGGGGCTTGTTGCGCCCCTGCAGCTGCATCTCCTCGCCAAAGCCCGTCCTGGTCCACGACGAGGTGGAGTCGGGCGAGATGGTCCTCACGTTGTCACGCGTCTCGACCTTGGCGCCCTCCCCCACGTCGATGCGGCGGAACGACCCGGTGACCGCCGGATCCACGCCGATAGGACGGGGGGCGTCCTGCTCGGACCCGCCGGTGTCGATCTGTGGAAGGTTGCGCAACCGGTCCCTCGAGGGTCGAGCCCCCTGCGACGCGGGATCCGATACGGGCGAGAGGTGCGAGGCATGCCGCGCGGCGCCCGATCCACTGCCCCCGGACACCTGCCGGCGCGGCGTTGCGCCAGCATGGCTGCCGCGGCGGGGGGTCCCGCCCCTCCGGTCCCTTCTCTCGTTATCTGCCATGACAGACCTCCTGTCTGTGTGCATGGTAGCGCGAGGCGCCACCTGCGTGGTGCCTAGAGCGACCGCCGCTCCTCGATGGCGCGCCCGAGCGTCACCTCGTCCGCATACTCGAGGTCGCCTCCCACGGGAAGCCCGCTCGCGAGGCGCGTGACCGTGACACCCAGTGGGCGTATCACGCGCGAGAGGTACGTCGCCGTCGTCTCTCCCTCGACGTCCGGGTTAGTGGCGAGGATGACCTCCTTGACTTCCCCGTCGGCCAGTCGTCCCATGAGCTCGCGCACGTGGAGCTGCTCGGGCCCAACCTTGTCCATGGGCGAGATGACGCCGCCCAAGACGTGGTACAAGCCGTGGTAGGAGTCGGTGCGCTCGATGGCGCTCACGTCGCGCGGCTCGCTCACCACGCAGATGCGACTGCGGTCGCGCGAGGCATCCGAGCACACGTCGCAGGTGTCGCGGGTTGCGTAACTAAAGCAGATGGGACAGAAGTGGACCTGCCGCTTCACGTCCAGAATCGCGCTCGAGAGCCGACGCGCCGTCTCGGCGTCGGACTCCAGGATGTAGTAGGCGATGCGCTGGGCAGACTTGGGACCGATGCCCGGAAGCCTCCCCAGCTCGTCGAGCAGGCGCTGGAGCGCCCTTCCGTCGTTGGGCTCCGGCATTAGAAGAGGCCAGGGATGTTGGGGAGGTTCATCCCACCCGCAACGCCCCTCATCTGCTGGTTGGCAACGTCCTGCGCGCTGTCGAGGCATTCGTTGACGGCCGCGAGGATGGTGTCCTGAAGAAGGTCCACGTCCTCGGGGTCAAGCGCCTCGGGGTCGATCGTGATGGAGGTGATCTTGCCATCTGCGGTCCCGGCCACCTTGACCATGCCGCCACCGGCGGACGCAGACACCTCCGTCTGCGAGAGCTTCTCCTGCGTCTTGGCAAGCTCCTGCTGCATCTTCTGTGCCTGACGCATCATCTGCTGCATATCCATGTCAATCACTTCCCTGCGGGTCACGCCCGCCTAGTCTTCGTCTCCGTACGAGTCGGGCGAGAGGCCTTCCCCACCTGCATCGCTCCCCGATTCTGAGCCGCTGTCGCCGCCGGCGCCGTCCGGATGCTCCACGCTCACGGTAACCCCATCGCCAAAGACGTTGGTGAGCATCTGCATCAACCGGTCAACGTCCTGGGGGAGGGGCTCCCCGTTCGCCGTCGTCGTGGGGGACGCCGTTGCGGCCGCCGGGGACACCGGGTCCGCCGCAGGCGCGGGGGCTGGAGAGGGCGCCGCCGACTGGGCGGGGGCGGGCGACGGAACGGGTGTCGCCTCCTGGCGGGGCGGAGCGGGTGCCGGGTTCGGAGCAGTCGCTCCCCCGACCGAACTCGACGAGGGCTCGGGGACCACGGGCGCTGCGAAGGCGGCCTCCTGAGCCTCCTCGTCATACGAGACGGCCGAGGCGTCATCGTAGGGGACCGCCTCGTCGTCCCAGGGCATGGCGTAACCCGATTGCGCGGGCGCGCTCGCCTGCGCGGGGGGAGCCGCGACGGGCACCGGCGCGGGTGCCGGAGCAGGTGCCGGGACGGAAGGCACGGGACGCGGCGCCTGCTGGGGCTGCGGCGCAACGGGCGTCTTTCTGGGGGCGGCGGGAGCAGACCTGCGCGCCCGGGCGATGTCCGCACCCGCAAGGCTCGCCTCCACGTAGTTGATGGAGCGGTAGCCAAAGACCTCGGCGACGGCGCGGTCGACCACTGTGCGAACGTCCTTGCGGTCGAGCATCTTCACCGCAAAGCCACTGCCCTTGGGAAGGTTGACCAGCAGATGCTCCCCGTCGTCCTGCATGGCGGTCGACTGCATGAGCAGCGAGCCGCGCGGGGGGTCCTTTGCCAGCAGCCCCTCGACCACCTGCTTCCACCTGCGCTGGAGCTCGCCAGGGTCGGTGACCGCAGGGTAGGCAGACGAGGAGGACGTTGCATTGGGCTTCGAAGTCTGCGGCTTGGGAGCCTGGGGCTTGCGGGATGGGGCGGGCGCCGGAGGAACCTGCCTGGGAGCCTCGCGCTGGGCCTGGGCTCGCGGCGCATTGGCCGCGGCCGGCTGCGGGTTCGTAGGCGCAGCGGGGACGGTGGCAGGCTTCGCAGGTCGCACCTGCGGCGCGGGTGACCCGCCCGCAGGCGCCTCCTGGTCGCGCTCCCAGGGATGCGCATACGGTGCCGAGGGGGGCGCGACCCTGTGCTCCACTCGACGGGCCTCGGGCGCCGCTGGGGTTTGGGCGGCTGCCGACGCGCGGTTGGCGGGAGCGGTAGCCTGAGGCCCCCGCTCCCCTGCCGATGCCTGCTGGCCCGGCGCCCCAAGGGGTTGGGCAACTGCCGCAACGGGGACGCCTTCGCCAAGCGAGGAGAGACGCGCCTCGAGCGACGAGACGCGGTCCGCAAGGGACTCGAGCGTGAGGTCGCTCTTGGGGCGGGCGATCCTCGTGAGGGCGATCTCGAGGACGAGCCTCTGGTTGGTCGCCGTGCGCATCTCGCTCGAGGCGTCGCCAATCACCATGAGGGCGCGCGCCAGCCTGTCAACGGAGCCAAACTCGGACGCCTCCGATCCAAGCGCCTCGAGCTCCTCGGCCGTCGCGGTCACCACGCCGGGCTTGGGGCCAACGGCGGCGACCACGTACACGTCCCTCAGGTGCGCGGCGAGCTCGCGCGTGAACTGCAGCAGGTCCCGGCCGGCGTCGACGAGCGACGCTACGGTGGAGAAGAGCGTGGGCACGTCCCTCTCCGCCAGCGCCTTGGCAGTAACGTGGAGCGTGGACGACGACACCTCGCCCAGCATGTCGCGCGTGAGGGCGAGCGTGATGGACCCGCTCCCAAAGACGCTCAGCTGCTCGAGGGAGCTCAGGGCGTCTCGCATGCCCCCGCGGGCGTGGCGCACAACGAGCTCGAGGGCCGCGGGCTCGTAGGTGAAGCCCTCGCTCTCGCACACCGACTCCAGATGGGCGAGCATCTCGTCGGCGGCTATGGGGTGGAAGTCAAACCGCTGGACGCGGCTGAGAATCGTCGCGGGAACCTTCTGCGGATCGGTGGTGCAGAGCACGAACACCACGTGCGACGGCGGTTCCTCAAGGGTCTTGAGGAGGGCGTTGAACGCCGCCGTGGTGAGCATGTGGACCTCGTCGATGATGTAGACCTTGTAGCTCCCTCGGACGGGCGCATAACCCACCCTGCTGATGATCTCTTCGCGCACGTTGTCCACGCCGGTGCGGCTGGCCGCGTCGAGCTCGTAGACGTCTGGGTGCTCCCCCTCGGCTATGAGCGTGCATTGCTCGCAGGTGCCGTCGGGAAGGTGGCCAGGCCCCTTCTCGCACATCAGGGCCTTCGCGAGAATCCTGGCCATGGTGGTCTTGCCCGTGCCGCGGGGTCCGCAGAACAGGTAGGCGTGGCTCGTCTTTCCCTCGAGGACCGCGTGCTCAAGGGTGCTCACCACGTGCTGCTGGCCCACGACGTCCTCGAAGGTCTTGGGGCGGTACTTTCTGTAAAGGGATTCCATCGCGCCTCCGACGCCTCGCATGACTCGGCCTACCAGTATAGCGGCGGACCCCCGCCCGTCCCCTAGCCCTCGACCGACTGCCGTTTTAGGAGCGCCTCGAACGCTCCGTTGGCAACTAGGCCGCCCACCTCGGCAGCGGCGGCAAGGTAGAGGCAGACTCCAAGGGGCCAGCGCCTCCTCTTGGCGAGGGCGACTGCGGCGCCCACCACCCAAGCGCCACGCGCCTCGAGCACCAGGGCGTCAATCGCCGCCTTGGTGACGGGAAGCCCCATCTTGGGGAGGGCGCGCAGGGGCATGTTGTAGGCAAAGGCCACGTTGGGGTCAAAGGAGTCCCTCGCAAGCTGCCTGCCGCAGTACGTGTCGGCAACCTTTCCCGCCGCCCACATGACCGGGCTGTGCGTCCTGGTGAGGTCGCGAAGCGTCAGGTTGGCGTCTATGGGGATGCGCGGGGACGGGATGACACGACCCAGGAGTGCGGAGAACTGCGCGTCGTCAACGCCAGCCACCCTTCCGGACTGGTAGGCGGAGAGCCGGAGCCCCGCGTAGGGATTGGGGGCGCCGCTGCCCGCGACCTCGACCTCCGCCTGGAGCCGGAGGTCTGCCGCGCTTGCCCCCACCGAGACGAGATAGGACCCTCCCTCGGTCTCCCACGCGTTGGTCTCGACGTTAAAGTACTGGAAAGCACGCGGGCCGAGGGGGACGGCCACGCGTCGCGACTCGCCCGCCGCCAGGCTCACGCGGGCCCATCCCCGCAGCTGTACCTGGGGGGCAAACACCGCGGCACCAGGCAGCCCCACGTACACCTGCGCGACGTCGGTGCCCTCGCGCCGGCCCACGTTGGCCACGACGAAGCTCGCTTCGTCCTTGGAGACGACAAGGTCGGAGTACTCAAACCGGGTGTACCCCAGCCCGTACCCAAAGGGGTAGGCAACGGGCACGTGGGCGGTCTGGTAGTAGCGATAGCCCACGTACGGCCCCTCGCGGTACTCCGCCGTGCGCTGCAGGCTGGGGAAGTTGCCAAAGCTGGGGACGTCCTCCAGTCTGACGGGCCAGGTCTCCGCAAGCCTTCCGGACGGGCTGACGGCGCCGGTGACAACCTCGAGCGCGGCCGAGGCACCCGCCTGCCCGCCCAGCGCCAGGTACAGGATCGCTGGTGCATGGGTCTGCCAGGGGACCTCCACGCAGCTTCCCGCGGAGAGAAGCACGACCACGTTGGGGTTGGCGGCAAAGACGGCGCGCAGAAGGCTCACCTGGTTGGAGCTCACCCGCATGTTGGTGCGGTCGAGGCCCTCCACCTCCCTGGACTCGTCCAGGCCAAGGCAGAGGATCACGACCTCCGCGCGTCGGGCGAGGTCGACCGCCGCGGCGGCCTTCTGGGGGTTCGCCCTCCCCGAGCGCTCAAAGCCCGGCTCGTAGCCCACGAGGTCAAGACGGTCGTCGGCGCGCATGATATCGAGGAGGCTCTCTACCCGCGTCGCATTGACCAGCGACGAGCCCGCCCCCTGGTAGCGCGGTGCCCGGGCAAAGTCGCCAACGAGCGCGACCTTGGTGTGCGGGGCAAGGGGCAGCAGGGGAGAGGTGCGCGGGGAAACGCGCCCAGAAGCCGTCCCGTCGGCCTCTGCCGCCGTGGGGGCGTCCCCCTCCCACGCGTCGGCTGGGGCGTCGTTCTTGAGGAGGACGATGCCCTCCTCCGCGGCGCGCCGTGCAAGGCGGTGGTGGGCGTCCGCGTCGTAGCCGCCGTGGTAGTTTGACTTTGCCCGATCGGTCCGAAGGATGAGCGTGAGCGCCTCTCGCACGCGGTCGTCGAGGTCCGCCTGGCTCACGCGACCGGCCCTCACGGCAAGCACGAGCTCGCGGATGGAGCAGTCGTTGGGGGCTGGCATCTCGATGGTGCATCCCGCCGAGACCCCCGCGGGGTGGTCGTTCGAGGCCCCCCAGTCGGTGACCACGGCTCCATCGAAGCCCCACTCGTCCCTGAGGACGTCCCTCAGGAGGTGGCGGTTCTCGCTCGCGTAGGTGCCGTTGACCATGTTGTAGCTGCTCATGATTGCCATGGGGTGCGAGGCGCGCACGCACTCCTCAAAGCCGGCAAGGTACACCTCGCGCAGGGTCCTCTCGTCCACCACCGAGTCGGATGACTGCCGGCGCGTCTCTTGACTGTTGACGGCAAAGTGCTTTGGGCACGCGCCGAGCCCACGCGACTGGATGCCCCTCACGTACGCCGCCGCCATGCGACCCGAGACGAGGGGGTCCTCGGAGAAGTACTCAAAGTTGCGCCCGCAGAGCGGGTTGCGCTTGATGTTGAGGCCGGGCCCCAACACCACGTTGATGCCCATGGAGGCGGCCTCCTCCGCAAGCGCCTCGCCAATCTCCTCCGCAAGATCCGTGTCCCACGTCTGCGCCATGGTCGCGGCGGTGGGGAAGCAGGTGGCTGGGTCCGAGGCGCCAAGCCCTAGGTTATCCGCATCGGAGCTTTGATGGCGAAGCCCGTGCGGGCCGTCGGAGAACTCCAGGCTGGGAATGCCCAGGGAGGGGAACGCCCTGGTGGAGAAGGGCTTCCCTCCGGAGAGGAGCGCACACTTCTGCTCCAGCGTCATTGCCCTCAGGATGCCCTCGACGTCCATTTGCATCGCCCCTCTCGCCTGGCAGACCGAGCCGAGCCCGATTCCTAATCGGGCCATCGTACGTTGTTTTCCACGTTTGGGGTCACCCAAACGCAGGGATGCTGCACGAAGACAAGAATGCCACGCCCCTCGCAGGGCGTGGCATCAAGATGGCAGGCTGTGTGGGGCGGCTATGCGGCGTGCTTGGGGGCGGCGCCCTTCTTGGAGGAGAGCTTGGCCTTGATCGCGCCGACCACGGCCGGGATGACCGAGACCAGGATGATGCCCACGACCACGAGCTCGAAGTGCTCCTGGACGGCAGGGATCCCGCCAAAGAAGTACCCCAGCAGCGTGAACAGCGTGGACCAGGTAACGCCGCCCAGGATGTTGAACACCACGAAGTGGTGCCAGGCCATGCCGCCCATACCCGCGAGGAACGGCACGAAGGTGCGGATGAACGGGAAGAATCGGCCCAGGAAGATGGCCAGGCGTCCCCACTTGTCCAGAAAGGCCTCGGTCTTCTCCACGCGCTCGGGGGTCATGGCCTTGACCTTGCCGCTCCTCACGATGCGCTGGCCAAAGAAGTGCCCGATCATGAAGTTGCACTGGTCGCCGATGATGGCGGCGGCCCACGCAACTCCGAGGAGCGCAAAGATGTTGAACCCGCCGTTGTGCGCGAAGAAGCCCGATGCAAAGAGCAGCGAGTCGCCCGGCAGGAACGGGAAGAACACCACGCCCGTCTCGATGAACACGATGAGGAAGACCAGGCCGTAGGCAACCATGGGGCCGGCGGCAATCCAGCCTGCGATGGCGGTCCTCGGGTCCCTGAGAAGCTCGGCGATCATGTTGACGAAGCCCATTGGCGACTCTCCAAAAGGTCGGCTGGGGCGGCAGGCGCCGCCGTCATAGAAAACGCCCCCGCGGCCAACCTCTCGCTGGTCACAGGGGGCGTACAAGTGCGCCCTGCGGGAACGGGTGCCCGCCAGAGGCCCCTTATGGCTGCTGCCTTCCGGCCCTGACCAGGTTCGAGGTGTGGCGTCACCCGAACCCACAGGGCGCACTTACGGAGAGTACTCTAGCAAAGAAGCACGGCGACCACCAAAACGCCATGGGAGGGCGCCGCGCCAGCGTCTCCGGCAACGGCGCCCCGGGGGCTACCCCCTCCTCTCGGCCTTGAGCGCCTTGCTAAAACTCGTATCGCTGTGGCGCGCCCAGAGCACGTAGACCAGCACAGAAACCACGCAGGCGAGCGAGACGATCGCCCACATGGCCGAGTAGCCCATCGCGGTGATGAGCGAGCCGGCAACGCCGCCGCCCAGGCCGTAGCCGATGTCGTACCCACAGAGGAACGTGGAGTTTGCCGAGCCCCTGGTCTCGTCGCTGGACGTGTGGACTGCCATGGACTGGAGCGAGGGCTCCAGCCCGCCAAACGCGAAGCCGGCGAGTGCCGCGGACAGGATGAACGTCACCACGTTGGGCACGAAGGCGAGGAGCAGGAAGGCCACGAGCATCGAGGCGTTGCACGCATAGACGAAGAACGCCTCGCCCTTCTCGTCCACCAGGCGGCCCAGGAACACGCGGACCAGCAGGAGCATGACGCTCATGATCAGGAAGTAGATGGAGCCGGAGGGCAGGCCCTTGTCGGATGCGTAGATGGCGACGAAGTTCTCGAGCGCGCCAAAGGTGAACATGAACACGAGCATGGTCACCGTCGCGGGCAGGGAGTCGCGATTGATGATCGTCCTGAGGTCAAGGGGCTTGTGGGGCACCTCGACGCGCGGGGCATGGACAAACGAGAACAGCAGGAGGCCCAGAAGCGCGATGCAGGTGGCCACGATGTAGAGCACCTTGAAGCCAAAGCCCTCCATCAGCGAGAGGCCCAGGGCGGGCGCGATCGCGGAGGCAAGCGCGGTTGCCATGCCAAAGTAGCCCATGCCCTCGGCAAAGCGCGGCTTGCAGATAACGTCTGACGCCACGGTCGCGGTCGTGGAGTTGGAGAACGAGAGGCCCACGCCGTGGACCATGCGGAAGAAGATCGCGATGGAGAGAACGGGGACGGTCACGTACCCCAACGGCGAGAGCGCCATGAGGAGCAGGCCGATCACCAGTGCCGTGCGGCGAACGCCGTTGTCCAGCCACCAGCCCACGAACGGGCGGATGATGACGGCCACGAACGAGAAGGCCGCGGCGCACACGCCCGCGATCGCCTCGGTGCCACCCAGGCTCTTGATGAAGAACGGGAACGTGGACAGCGACATGATGTGGTTGGTGAAGACGCAGAGGTTCACCAGGATGATGAGGACGAGGTCCTTGGTCCAGAGCTTTGGCTGGGCGGATCTGGAGCGCCCTTCCGGTGCGGTTTGAGCCATGCGATTTCCCTTCGACGAGACGGCGTTTGGCCGCACGCGAGGGACGCAGGGGGCTTGGGCACCCACGGCGAGCGGCCTGATGGATCAATTGGACTTACGCCCGTGGGGCCGCTCATTGACGGATGAGATTATAGCCTAGGCCATTGTCGACTCCGGGCGTTTGGTCCTCTCCCGCAACATGATGATTTTGTCGCGCCGCATGCGTCACATGCTATCGTCAGTACCTGCGTGTAGCGCAAAGCTGCTGCAACCGGGTGCCCCACAACGTCACCAGGAGCAGCGAGACAGCGTAGTTGGCAAAGCGTGCGACGGTCCCACGACCGCTCGCACGCTTTTTTGTTGCGGCACTGCCGCGGAGGGAGAGAGCATGCCCAAGAATAGGACCCAGGGGATCATCTTCGGAATCCTCATGTCGGTGACCATGGCCTATGGGATGGAGGTCTACAACGTCGCATGGAAGATGGGAATCCCCACCGCCGCGGGCGGGTTCTCCAACATGACGAACGTCGTCTTCTGGGACGCGCTGCTCGAAGCCGCGTACATGTGGCTCTTCGTGTTCCTGTTCTCCAACCTCTGGGGAAATCGCCTGGGAATGGCCCTCGCCTCTCGCTGCATCGACAAGGAGCGCGACAGCTCCTTGGTGCGCGGCACCATCAGGTCCTGCTGCACGGTGCTCGTGATGTGCCCCACCATGAGCCTCGTCGCGGCGATCCTCTTCAACGTTATTCTCGGCGGCATGCCCGCGGCTCAGCTTCCGGCGATCTGGGTGGGGACGCTCATCAAGAACTTCCCCATGGCGCTCCTCTGGAACCTGTTCGCAGCCGGCCCCGTGTCCCGTCTCGTATTCAGGACCTTCTTTGCCCACGTGGGCGAGAAGGGCGAGGATTCGGTGCCCCGGGGTTCCGCCGAGGCAATCGACTAGGACGAAGCTAGACACTTATCGCGAGTCGTGGGCCGGGGCTTCTCGCCTCGGCCTTTTTCGTGTCGCCATTCGCTACGGTCAGGTGTACATAGCCTCTGGCATCTGCGGGTCAGACTCCACCCTCACCCACCCCTTTTGGCCCAAAACATGCCTCTTTCGAAAGGAATACCGATGGCCTCAGGATGGTGAGGTTGTGCCCAACCCGTGCCGGCCACCATTTCCGCGGGCACCGGCCCCCTCCTCCCCCACGTACGTTTCGCCCAGAGACGAGCGATTCCACGAGGCTACTCGTGAAAGACGGACCGCCCCCTAGCCCCTAGCAACAAGCGCCTCACACGAGAGGCTTGCCGCCATAACTCGGAAGTCGAATCGTTGGAAACCGCGCATCAACCGGCAGGACGCCCTCCAATGGCAACCAAAGCCCGGTGTGAGTACTCATGTCAGGAGCTTGCTGCCAAACAACTCCCGTTCCAGGTACGGATGGCAGCGGACTCCCGAAGTGAGCACTCATATCGGGATTCAGCTGACATGGTTGCATTGGTGATGAATATCCAACTGGGGAAACTCGACCCCGAAACACCTCCAAGCAGGCGAAGCCCGAAGCAAGCACTCACGCCAGTCGTTTCTCGCCAGAAAGTCCGCGCGGAGGAGCCCCTCTCCCTTCTTTGCCCGCCGGTTTCCCGCCGTGACCGTCGTAGTCCTGAACCCGAGCGCTGGATACAGGTAGCCAAACCGCCCCGCAAGGCGCAACTGCCCCTCTTGCGCTACCCTAGCCCCAGAACGCAGAGTGCCATCGCGGGAGGGCAGGTCAGGCCCTGGAAAGGCAGGTCGTGCGATATGATCAACCACTTTTGCAAGGAGCCGCTCTGGGAATGCCACAATGCGCTGGCTGAGGTAGCCTTGGGCAAGCGTCCAGCCGACACGGTCATTCGCCATGCACGGCTCGTGAGCGTGACAACGCACGAGATTCTAGACGACACGGACATCGCCATCAGCCATGGCCGAGTCGCCTACCTGGGCATTGGCGGGCACACTGCGGAGCACTGCGTCGGGCCAGACACCAGGGTCGTCGACGCGACGGGCCTCTATGCGGTCCCTGGCCTCATGGACAGCCACATCCACATCGAGTCGTCGATGGTGGGGCCGAGCGAGTATGCCCGGGCGGTCGTCCCGCACGGGACCACCGGGATATACGCCGACCCGCACGAGGTTGCCAACGTGCGCGGCCTCGAGGGCGTCAGGGTGATGTGGGAGGACGCGGCCCGCACTCCGCTCAAGACCATGCTTACAACTCCCTCCTGCGTACCCGCCGTCCTGGGGGTGGAGGACACCGGCTCGTCAATCGACGCGTCCCAGGTTGCGCAGACCATGACGTGGGACCAGACCGTCGCGCTCGGCGAGATGATGAACTTCCCGGGCATCCTCTCGGGCGAGGAGAACGCAACGGGCGAGGTTGCGGAGACCCTCAAGGCTGACAAGGTTGTGACCGGCCACTATGTGAGCCCCGACGACGACAGGGGGCTTAACGCCTACATCTCCGCGGGCGTCTCGTCCTGCCACGAGTCGGGAACCTTCGACGATGTGATTGCGAAGCTCCGCATGGGGATGTACGCGCAGCTCAGGCAGGGGTCTGCCTGGCTCAACCTGCCCGGCTACCTCCCGCAGCTCGTGGAGAGCGGCATCGACACCCGCCTGTGTCTCCTGTGCACCGATGACTCCCACCCGCACACCATCGTGGACGACGGCCACATGGATCGCGTGCTCCGCACCGCGGTCTCGCTCGGGCTCGACCCCGTGACGGCGATTCAGATGTGCACCATTAACTGCGCAACCTACTTTGGCGTTGGTCAAGACATGGGCTCAATCACGCCCGGCAAGTGCGCCGACGTCGTCCTCATGGATGACCTCAAGGACTTCCGCGCGCGGTACGTGTGGATCGACGGCGACCTGGTCGCCCGGGACGGCAGGGCGCTCTTCGAGGTCGAGCCCTTCCCCTGGCCCGATTTCATGACCCACACCATGGAGCTGGGCGACACCCTCACCCCTCAGGCCTTCGAGTTCCCCGTCGATCGGCAGGACGGGCGTTGCAAGGTACGCGCCATGGGCATCACCCCCGGCGACACGATCACGCATGACATCATCGTGGACGTCCCCGTCCGTGACGGCAAGCTGCAGGCTGACGGCGAGAACGACGTGCTCAAGGTCTGCGTCTTCGACCGCCACCACGGCAGCGCGGGAACCCATTCGCGTGGCTTTGCAAAGGGCTTCGGCATCCATGGCGCGCTGGCGCAGACCGTCTCGCACGACGCACACAACCTCCTGGTCATGGGCGACAACGACGCCGACATGCTCCTTGCCGCAAAGACACTCGAGGAGTGTGGCGGCGGGGAGGTCGCCGTCCAGGACGGGAGGGTGCTCGCGCTGGTCGAGCTCCCCGTATGCGGCCTCATGAGCACGGAGCGCGTGGAGGTCGTCTCCCGCAAGGTGAGCGCCATCGAGGCAGCGTGGCGGCAGATGGGGTGCACGCTCCCCTCTCCGTTCATGACCATGGGCGTCATGTCGCTCGCGTGCGTGCCAGAGCTCAGGCTGACCAACCGCGGCTACGTCAACTGCGTCAGCTTCAAGATGGAGTCCCTGCTGGCAGAGTAGGCACGGGCGAGAGACGCGTTTCCACCGACGAGAGGGGGCGAACCCGGATGGGCCCGCCCCCTCTCCCCTATCGGATGCCTGACTGGGCTACTTCACGCCGTACCAGGCGATGCCCTCTGCATTCCAGCCGACCTTCACCAGATGGTCGTTCTCAGCCTTGCTCGTGGTGAAGTTGTGGGCGCCTGCCTTGGCGTTGGGGTTGTACTGGCGATAGACGGGCACGCCCTGCTCGTCGTCGGAGTACCAGCCAATGCCCTCGTCGTTCCAGCCCGCGTTGACGAGCATGTCCCGCTCGTCCGCATTGGTGGTGTAGTGGTGGTCGCCCGCATTGGGGTTGTACAGGCGATACACCGGGGTGTTGGACGTCTTAGGAGCCTTCCACGCAACGCCCTCGTACGTCCAGCCCGCCTTTACCAGCGACCCCGCCTCGAGCTTGCTCTGGGTGTAGAAGTGCTCGCCGGAGTTGGGGTTGTACATGCGGAACATCGTCCCAACCTCGACCTTGGGAACCGCCTTCACGGTCACGGTCGCACGCGCGTTGGGGTTGACCTCCTGGCCATCCACCAGAACGGCGACCTCATACCTAGCGTCAGCCTTCTCAAGGTTGCCGGGGAAGCTTATGGAAGCCGCATAGCCTCCGTCCTCGCCCTTGTGGAGGTCCACCGTTGCCCATGCGCGGTCGATGGCGCTTCCGCTGGCGTCGTACACGCGAAGCTGCGTGCTCTTGCCCTCGGGCACGTACTTGAGGTCGGCGGAGAAACTCACGTCAGCGCCGTTGGAATCGAGCGTGCTCTCGGCGGGCTTGATCGAGGTGAGCGTCACGGGATGCGCCGCCACGGTGAGCTTGACCGCCTCGCCCAGCTGCTTGCCGTCCAGGAACACCGCGACCTGGTAGCCCTGCGCCTTGGTCGTCTCGTTGGCCGGCACGTCGATGCTTGCAGAGAGCGTGCTCACTGCATTCTCGTCTGCCGCGCCACCAGCGAGCCACGCATGCGCCCAGTCGGCGTCGACCTTGTTGCCGTCGGCGTCGAGGACCACAAGCTCTGCCTTCTGGTCCACGTTAAGGTTGTTGAGCTTGGCAGTGTACTTGACGCTGCCGCCATCGGCAGAGAGCTCCGCCTTTCCGTCGAGAGACGCGAGGGATGCCGGGAAGTCGACGACGAACGCCTGGGATGCGGCTCCCTTGGCGGTCGAGGAGATCTTGATTCCGGTGTCAACGCGCTCCGCGGGAGTGTCCTTGCCGTTGTACAGGAGGACGGGCGTGGTGCTGGTGCCCAACTGATCCTGCGTGTGGCTGTTGAGGAACGGCATCCGGATGAGCGGCTTGCCGCCGTTGAAGTCGGCCAGCTCAAAGTACGCGGGCATAGCTCCAGGGCGGTGAGTGCTCACGTTGACGGTGTTGTCGCCCGTGAGGATGCCGTCCTCATCCACGATGCCCTGGTCGATGTGGTACACCACGATGCCGCCGGTGGGGTTGTCGTAGGAGTACCCGCTCCTCTTCCCCTTGAGGTAGAACTTCTCCATGCCTTGGTCAAAGGACTCGTACTGACGGTTCTCGATCATGTAGTACTCGCCGTCGCTCGCCCTGACGATGAAGCTCTTGAAGCCCGCCTCGCTCATCTGGGAGCTCGCGGTGTACACGCCGTCGTGGGTGATCTCCTCGGGCTCGATGTAGCCAAGGAAGTACCTAGACCAGGCGTCAAAGAACCCAGGACGGTAAATGCCCGCATCCTTGCCGGTCTGGACCACGCCCCAGGAGCCGCCATCCATCATCGAGAGGCCCGAGAAGGAGTAGTCGGCCCACGGGCCGGGATCGGAGCCGTCAGAGGTGTCGTACAGGTCGGGCAGGCCGATGTAGTGGCCGAGCTCGTGCCCAAGGGCCCCGATGCCGCTCTGGTGCTCCTCGGATGCTCCCGTGGACTCCGTCTCCGCCTGGGTGACGTAGGAGTCGATCCCGACCTTGCCGCTTGTCGTGGTCACCTCGTAGGGTTTGGCGTCCATGCCGTTCTGGCTCGCCGCGTCGGAGAAGGTCCACTGGTGCGGCCAGATGCAGCCGTGGCCCGAGGGGACATAGCCTGCCGACTCGTCATAGCCTGCAAACACGAGGCCGATGCCGATCTCGGTCTTGTCCAGCTTGCCATCGTGGTTAGTGTCGTACTTGGCAAGGTCGACGTACTTGCTCACGGCATCGAAGGTCGCCTCGAGGGTTTCGATGTAGTTCTGACCATAGTCGAGCTTGCCGTGATCGCGGTCGAGAGTCACGTGAACCACGCCGTCGTTGGCCGTGTCATAGGGATTGTGGTTGCCATCGACGCCTGTCGCACTCGTCTCCTCGATGGGACGCCAGGTGAACTTGCCGTTTGAGGCGATGTTGTAGTACTTCTCGATGCTCCACTCGCCTGTGAAGAACTGGTCGCCCCAGTTGTAGTCGTCACGGTACTTCTCGTCGTTAAACTCGACGATGACCGTGAGGAGCGGCAGGGTCTTCTCCGCGCCCTCCCTCTCATTCACGTCCTTGCGCTGCTTCGCCGTGATCTTGTCGGCGGTCACGGGCGACGACGGATTGCTCGTGGTGGACTCGCGGTATTCGCTGCCCATAAGCGCGTAAATCGCCTTGCGTGTGGCCTCGTCGGAAAGGTCTGACTTCCCGATTGCACCGGAGTCCCTCTCCGCCTGAGCCGGGCTCCCAAAGGCGACGCTACCATCGGAGCCCCTCACGACCTGCTTGTAGACGCCATCTGATGGGTCGAGCTCGACAATTGCGCCATTGTCCATGAGCCGATAGTTAAAGTACTCGTCTCCGCTGATCGTGGACTCAAAGGATGCTCCGTCCGGCTGTGTAAGCGTTACAGTCGCCCCACTCGCCGGGTTGGCCATGGCAACCCCGGGAAGCGTGAGGGCGATGGTCATCACCACCGCGGCAGCTCCCTTTGCGATCCTCCGCCTGAGCTGCGCCCGCGGGCGCAGCACCCCAAACGGATTCTCCACTTCCTGACGCATTCCCACTCCCTTCTCTCCTCGCACGCCAGCCGTGCGGCGGCGCGCGAACCTACTTGCGACAATGATTGGGTTTTCTTTCAGGTAACAGGAGCAGACTCGTCCCCCGACGGGAGACAAGGAACGTTGTTGAGGGGTAAGAGAAAGGGAGGGCCTCCGACAACGGCGGCAAAAACCCTCCCATGCTGTAAAAGTCCTTCCGACGGGCGGACGACCCACGCCCGCCGGAAGGTTTGAATCAGGCCACTTTGGTCACTAGTTCTGAGCCTTCACGCCGTACCAGGCGATGCCCTCCTGGTTCCAGCCGGCGTTGGCGAGCATCGTGTCCTCGTCCTTGTTGGTCGTGAAGTTGTGCGCGCCGGACTTGGCGTTGGGGTTGTACTCGCGGTACACCGGCACGGTCTGCGCGTCGTCCGAGTACCAGCCGATGCCCTCGTAGTTCCAGCCGGCCTTGACCAGCGAGTCCTTCTCGCCCGCGCTGGTGGTGTAGTGGTGGTCGCCCGCGTTGGGGTTGTACAGGCGGTAGACCGGGGTCTTGGACGTCTTGGGCGCCATCCAGCCGATGCCCTCGTACCTCCAGCCGGCCTTCACGAGCGAGCCCGCCTCGTAGGCGCTGGCGGTGTAGAAGTGCTCGCCGGAGTTGGGGTTGTACAGGCGGTACATCGAGCCCGCAGGGGCCGGGACGACGGGCTTGGAAACCGAGATCGTGGCGACCTGGGACTCGGCGGTGAGGCCTCCCTCGTTGGTCACGACGACCTTGTACTGCGCCTCTCCCTCGTCGGTGGTGGCGGGGGTGTAGGTGTCGGAGGTGGCGACCTTCTTCCAGGTCTTGCCGCCGTCGGTGGACTTCATCCACTGGTACGAGAGGCTCGTGCCGGCGGGGTCGGTGGCGTCGACGGACAGGGCGGTCGCGGCGTCCTTCTGCACGTAGCTGGCGCTCGCGGGCTGGCCGGTGATGGTCGGCGGGACGACCTTGGCGGCGTACTGCAGCGGGTCCTTGAGCGTGCCGTCGGAGCTGAGGTCGCTGGCCGCGAACTCCTTGGACTGGTCACCCTTCAGGTACTCGCGGACCTCGGTGCGCAGGGCCTTCGCCTTCTCGTATACACCGTGCGAGACGGCGTCAAAGGCCTTGTTCGCGGCGTCCGTGCGCTGATCGGAGGGCAGGGACTGCATGTAGGCGTCCACGACCTCCTGCTGGCTGTTGACCTCGGTCTGCAGGGCCTTGAGGTATGCAGCGACGCCGGAGCCCACCTTGTCGCGGTTGTTGTACGCCAGGGTGTTGAGATCCATCATCACGTAGTCCATGTTGTCACCGTTGGTGGTGGTATCCATGGCTGCCTTGACGTCGTCGTTGCGCTCGCTCTTGCCCGTGTGGCTCTGGTCGATGCCGTCGTACGTGCTGTACACGTCGGTGGGGACCTCGGTCAGCAGTGCCGAGTAAGACGGCACGTAGATGCTGAACTCGGTCCTCGAGAGGGCCTCCCACTGAATGGTCGCGATGTCCGCGCTCATGCCCTTACGGGTCTGGAACAGGTGGGACTCCACACCGCGGTTGTTACCGATGGCGTAGAGCTTGGTGTTCTTGTTGGCATCAAACTGCGTGCCCTCGCCGCGGGCGGCAAGCAGGCGCTGGACGTCGTACAGGGAGTAATCGCTGCGCCCGGGCGTGAAGAACAGCTGACGGGCATCCATGGAGAGCGAGTCCACGCGACCGGAGCCGTCGACGGTGAAATCGCTGTCGCCAAGTGCGGCTCCGAGGTAGGCGCGACCCTGGGCGTAGCGGGTCATCTGGTGGACGCCGGGGTTGGTGTCGCCGTAGGAGGTGGCAACGTCGAAGCTGCCATCGTCGAAGGTCGCGTAGCTATCGGCCTTCTTGGCAACGTCCTCGATGCCCTCGGAGTGCAGGCAGGTGCCCTGGTCGTCCAGGTTGACCTTGTAGCGCAGGTAGCCGATGTTGGGGTTGACGGAGGCGACGTTGTCCGCAACCTTGATAGCAATCCACTGGTGGCCGGAGAGCTGCTGGAAGTTCCAGACCTCGTTGTTGTCGCCAATCCAGATCTGGTTGTGCTCGGCGGTGCCGTACTCGTCCATCACCTTGCCGAGCTTCTCCACGCCGTCGCGCGCGGAGGTTGCCTCGCCCAGCACCACGTCGGCGAGGTTGTACTCGCCAATACCGTTGTCGGTCGCGGGATCAACCGCCATGACCTTGTCATTGGCATCGGTCGTGAGCGTTGCGGAGCAGGTCACGCCATTCTCGTTGATGCCGGCCTCGGAGTAGGGCGGGAAATCCATGCCCCAGTCGGCCTCGGTGTCGCGCACGTAGGTGTAGCGATAGGTGTGGCCGACGGTACGGTTGAAGTTACTCTCGCCGGAGATGTAGGTGCGACCATCGGTCTCGTCCTGGACGCCAAACACCTTGACGTGGCGGGAGGCGTAGTCCTCCTCGCGACCATAGATGGTGTCGCCGCTGGCGGTGAGCTGCGAGCCCACATAGACCTGGGTGCATGCCAGGGCCTCGATGGGAGCTGCGAACGCAAGAGCGGCGGTAACCGCAGAGGCAGCGACCGTCTTGGCAACGAGTCCATGTCTACGCATGGGCGTACCCCTTTCCACTCGGCCACGTTCAATCTGCGAGCCATGGCCAACCTATAAGAAACGAACATGTTTGAATGTACGACCTTTGTGTTGCCGCGAGGTTGATGAAACTTGTCTGAATGGTTGAACGTCGTTATTTTTCCGATAACTGGTCTGTAACATTCCGTTCACGCATGGCAGGAATCTGAAAACGTCAGCACAGACGTGGCAAAGTCACCCTCTCCCAAGGCGCATAAGGACCACCGGCACGGGGGATACCATCCTTGAACAGCGTCTAAGGGGGACTGCCATGGCCATTCTCGCCGCGTTTGCCGTACCTCACCCACCACTCATCATCCCTACGGTTGGACATGGGAGGGAGAGGGGCATCCAGTCGACCATCGACGCATACGATGAGGTTGGCAGGAGGGTCGCCGCCGTTGCGCCAGACACCATCGTGGTCTCGACCCCCCACTCGGTCATGTACCGCAACTACAACCACATCTCGCCGGGAGCGGGGGCGTCGGGAAGCTTCGCGCAATTTGGCGCACCGCAAACTCGCTATGAGGCAACCTACGACACCCAGTTTGTGAGCGCGCTCGCCGCCGCCTGCGAAGCCGAGGGCCTCTCCGCCGGAACGCAGGGCGAGAGGGACCCCTCCCTCGACCACGCGACTATGATTCCCATACACTTTATCCAAAAATACTACCGTGATTATAAGATTGTACGCATAGGACTCTCGGGCCTCTCCCCTTCCGCCCACTATCGTTTGGGTGCCTTGGTCCAGCGGGTCGCGAGCGTCCTCGGCCGTCAGGTGGTCTACGTCGCCTCGGGGGACCTTTCCCACAAGCTGTCCGAGGACGGCCCGTACGGCTTTGCCCCGGAGGGCCCTCGGTTTGACGAGCGCGTTGAGAGGGCGTTTGAGACGGGCGACTTCCTCCCGCTCCTCACCATGGACCGCGGCTTCGCCGACCGGGCGGCGGAGTGCGGGCTTCGCAGCTTCCAGATCATGGCGGGTGCACTCGACGGCACGGACGTTCGACCCGAGCTTCTGTCGCACGAGGGCCCGTTTGGCGTGGGCTACGCCGTCGCAGCGTTCACCCCCGTAGGCGACGAGGGAGCGGATCCCAAGCGCAAGTTCCTCGAGGCATACGAGGCATGCCACCGCAGGGAGATGGAAGCCCGCCGCGAGGGGGAGGATTCATACGTGCACCTCGCCCGTTCCACGGTCGAAGCCTTCGTGGAGAACGGCGCGAGGCCGATGCGACCGAGGGGGCTGCCGGAAGAGATGACCTCCAGGAGGGCGGGATGTTTCGTCTCGCTGAAGGAGAACGGCGAGCTGCGCGGTTGCATCGGGACCATTCGCCCTATGCGCGACTGCCTGGCGGACGAGATCGCGTCCAACGCCATCAGCGCCTGCTCGAGCGATCCTCGCTTTCCACCCGTGCGACCGGAGGAGCTGCCCGAGCTGGTGTACGACGTGGACGTGCTGGGCGACCCCGAGGCAATCGAGTCGACCGACCAGCTCGACGTCAGACGCTACGGCGTGGTGGTGAGCGCCCCCGACGGAAGGCGCGGCGTCCTTCTCCCCGACCTCGACGGCGTGGACACGGTACAGGAGCAGGTCTCCATCGCTGCGCGGAAGGGCGGGATAGACCTGGACCACGACGAGTGGTCGCTCGAACGCTTTGAGGTGGCGAGGCACGCATGACGGGCGAGGGGGCCGCGAGCGGCATCGCGACGTGCGACGTGTGCCCGCACCACTGCCGGCTGGAGCCCGGCGCCCTCGGTGCCTGCCAGGCACGGCGCAACGTTGGCAGCTCGGTCGCATGCGAAGCGTACGGGCGCCTGACCTCCATCGCCATCGACCCGGTGGAGAAGAAGCCCCTCGCCCGGTGGATGCCTGGCAGCCGCGTCCTGTCGGTGGGAGGGTATGGCTGCAACCTGCACTGCCCGTTCTGCCAGAACTGGCGGATCTCGCAGGCGGGAAGCGATGACGTCCGCTGGCGGGAGGTTGGGCCGGACGAACTCGTTTCCCTGGCCATGCGCGAGAGGGACCTCGACCCCCACATGGTGGGCATCGCCTTCACCTACAACGAGCCTCTGGTGTGTTGGGAGTACGTGCGGGACTGCTCCCGCCTGGCGCATCGCTCGGGGCTCAAGACCGTCCTGGTCTCCAACGGCTACGCCGAGCCACGCGTGGTAGACGAGCTTGCACCCCTGTTGGATGCCGCCAACATAGACCTTAAGTCCTTCTCCCCCGATTTCTACAAGCGGTGCGGGGGCGACCTCGACGCCGTGAGGAAGACTATACGGCGCCTGAGCGAGGAGCGCACGTGTCACCTGGAGGTCACGACCCTCGTCGTCCCCGGCATGAACGACGAGGCAGGGGAGATGGACGACCTCGCGGGATGGCTTGCGTCACTGCCAGGTGACATCACCCTGCACGTGACCCGCTTCTTCCCCAACTGGCGCATGTCCGACGCAAGCCCCACGCCCGTGCCAACGGTCCGGCACCTCGCGGAGGTCGCTCGCAGGAGGCTCCCACACGTCTTCGTGGGCAACTGCTAGGCGAGAGGGACGCGCCTCTCGCCCAGAGGCACTCCATCCATGCCGAATTCGTGCCGGACAGTTGGCGAGCGGGGCCGCCATGGACTAACCGCGACGGCCCCGCCTGGACGATGCCCGAAAGGCGACTACTTGCGATGGGCGCGATAGTAGGCGATGAGCGCCTTGGTCGAGGCGTCCTGCCCGGCGAGCGCCTGATCGTCGTGGAAGGCGGGCGTGATCTGTTTGGCAAGCTGCTTGCCAAGCTCAACGCCCCACTGGTCGTAGGAGTCGAGGCCCCAGACCGTCCCCTCCACAAAGGTGATGTGCTCGTACAGGGCGATAAGTTCGCCCAGGGCGTGCGGGGTCAGCGCCTCGCCAAAGATCGAGGTCGTGGGCCGGTTGCCCGTAAAGACGCGGGCGGGGACCATCCACTCGGGCGTGCCCTCCGCACGGACCTCGTCTGCCGTCTTGCCAAACGCCAGGGCCTTGGTCTGCGCCAGGAAGTTGCCGAGGAACAGCTCGTGCACGTCCTGTTCGCCATCCTTGGTGGGGTTGGGTGTGTTTGCAAAGGCGATGAAGTCGGCGGGAACCAGCCTTGTGCCCTGGTGGATGAGCTGGTAGAACGCGTGCTGGCCATTGGTGCCGGGCTCGCCCCAGAAGATCTCGCCGGTATCGGAGGTCACAGGGGTGCCGTCCCAGCGGACGCTCTTGCCGTTAGACTCCATCGTGAGCTGCTGCAGGTAGGCGGGGAAGCGGTGCAGGTACTGGTCGTAGGGGAGAACCGCGTGGCTCGCGGCGTGGAAGAAGTTGACGTACCACACGTTGATGAGCCCCATCAGCGCAACGACGTTCTTCTCGAGCGGGGTGTTGGCAAAGTACTCGTCCAGGTCATGGAAGCCCGCGAGGAACTCCTGGAACCGCTCGGGGCCAAAGGCGATGATGAGCGAGAGGCCCACCGCAGCGTCCACCGAGTAGCGGCCGCCGACCCAGTTCCAGAAACCGAACATGTTCTGGGTGTCGATGCCAAACTCCGCGACCTTCTCCGCATTGGTCGACACGGCGACGAAGTGGTGGCGGATGGCCTCGGCCACGGAATCGTCAGAGTCATCGATGGCACCCTGCGCCTTAAGCCCGGCGAGGAGCCATGCGCGCGCCTCGCGGGCGTTGGTCAGCGTCTCCAGCGTGGTGAACGTCTTCGAGACGATGATGACGAGAGTGGTCTCGGGGTCGAGGCCCTTGACCTTCTCGGCCATGTCATTGGGGTCGATGTTGCTGACGTAACGCACCGAGATGCCCGCGTCCGCGTAGGGCTTGAGCGCCTCGTAGACCATGACCGGCCCTAGGTCGGACCCACCGATGCCAATGGACATGACGTTCTTGATGGGCTTGCCCGTGACGCCCTTCCACTCGCCCGAGCGCACGCGTTTGGCGAAGGCGTACATGCGGTCGAGGACCTCGTGGACGTCCGCAACGGTGTCCTGGCCGTCAACCACGTACTTGCCCACGTCCGACTTGGGACGGCGTAGCGCCGTGTGGAGCACCGCACGGTCCTCGGTGGTGTTGATGTGCACGCCCCGGTACATGGCGTCGCGGCGCTCCTCAAGGTGCACTGCCTTCGCCAGGCCCACGAGGAGCTTGACGGTCTGGTCGTCCACCAGGTTCTTCGAGAGATCAAAGTGGAGGTCGGAGGTGTCAAAGGAGAGCTTGTCGACTCGCTGGGGGTCGCTCGCGAACCACTGCTTCAGGCTGATCCCCACGTCCTGGAGGTGGTCGTAGTGCTCCTGGAGCGCCTTCCATTCGGGGGTCTTCGTTGCGTCGATTGGTGCGGGGATGTCTGCCATCGTTGCTCCTTAGCTAGCCCAATGGATAACCTGCCACCCTCTATTTTGTCACTTAGAGACGACGTCTGCGCAGACTGCAGGACTAGGGACGATCAATAGGGCTCGCCGAGCGGGGGCAGCTGCTTCAGGCGCGCCCACATGAGCTGCTTCTTGCGAGGATCGGACAGCGCAGCGGAGAAGCCCCCCAGGTTCATGACGCGCATGCCCAGGATGGGTGCCACGTAGCCGGGCTCCAACATGGCAACGGGGAAGTCGGGGAGACGGGAGAGCTCGTCCGCGTACGCGGCCCTCATCACATGAGCGGCGGCCTCGTCGCACGCCACGAGCGTCGAGGGATCCAGCGCACACACGGCCTCCCGCAGCAGCATGGGGTCGAGGTCCTCCCCAGCAGCCGACGTGGTGGAGAGCGCCGCCCAGTCCTCCGGGGCATATCCCAGGTGCTCCAGCGACGCCCTTAGGGCCCGTCCGTCGGGACCGCCCAGGAGGGCACCCCCCGCTACCTCCTCGTCCGACAGCTCGCCCTTGGCGAAGACGTAGCTGCTAAACGCATTGCCTCCCATGATGACCCCCCTCTCTGCCAGGGAGGCCAGGTCGTGGCGCGCCTTGCGTAGATACGCCTCGTTCCTGTCGCGCCGGTTATATGCCACCTTATTACCAACCTTTTTTGTCCAAACTGTGCCGACAAGGCAAATCTTACGCCACGCCTGCAAGCCGTTGGGTATAAGCGCAGCAAGACAAGAAGAGGGAGACAAGCTGCCGGCAAGGTGCCCGCCGCCATCATCGTCGGGCACCCGGGACGTCGGAGCGCGGCCTCCCAGGATCGCCGTGGGTCCAAAGCCCACAGGCAAAGCAGAGGAGTTCTCATGGCCAACGCAATCACCGCACAGGACTTCGAAGAGAAGGTCGCCGCCTCCCCCAAGCCGGTCCTGGTAGACTTCTGGGCCTCTTGGTGCGGCCCCTGCCGCGCACTCGGCCCCGTCATCGAACAGGTGGCAAACGAGATGTCCGACAAGTTTACGCTCTACAAGTGCAACGTGGACGACGAGCCGGAGCTTGCCCAGCGCTTCCAGATCGTCTCGATTCCCACGCTCATCCTCTTCAAGGGCGGCAAGCCGGTCCACACCATGGTCGGCAACATGCCCAAGGCAGACCTCGTGGCAGAGATCAACGCCAACCTCTAGGCTCCACCACATTCATCGGCCGCATGCGTCAAACTGATGGCGAGGATGCCCCACGTACGGGCATCCTCGCTTTTTCGCAGCGCTAGGAACCCGAAAGGTGAGGCCTCAATGTCACGGCTCGCGCGTCTCGTCAGAAAGAACTTGCGGCTCATCGTGCTGGGAGTCGCCGTCATCGTGTTCATCGCCCTCCTCGAGGACGTCCACGAGGGTGACATCATGAGGCTCGACCTGGCCGCGTACCAGCTGTTTGTGGTCAAGATGCGGCAGCCTTGGCTCACCCCCATCATGGAGGCGATCAGCGAGCTGGCCCTCCCCGTCGTCCTGCTCGTGATGCTCCTGGTAGTCGAGGCGTTTGCCCCGGGGAGGCGCCCCGGGCTGTGCGCCGCGGTGAACCTCCTCTGTGCGGTCGGCCTCAACGCCCTCCTCAAGCAGATAGTGCAACGCCCCCGCCCCGAGGGATTCCGCCTCATCGCCGAGACGGGTTACAGCTTTCCGTCGGGACACTCGATGGTCGCGATGGCATTCTATGGGCTGCTGGCCTGGATGGTTTGGCACTACGAGAAGGACCGCTTTGTGAAGTGGCTCTGCGTCACCGGCTTCTGCCTGGTAATCGTGGCCGTGGGCCTAAGCCGCATCTACCTGGGCGTGCACTATGCATCAGACGTCATCGCCGGCTTCTGCGTGTCCATTGCGTGGCTCGTCGTCTACACGCGAGTGTTTGCGCCGCTCTTCCTGCCCGAGAGGGGCGAAGGGCAGGCGGACTGAGCACGCTACCCACGCCGACGTTTCCCGGTCGCCTTCGAAAGGCGCACCACGAGCACGACCATCAGCACGGCACCGGCAGCAAGGCCCACGTTGGTGGCAACGTCCTGAAACTGAAGCACGTCCATCCCCAGAATGGTCGTCTCGTCGGGCGTCTTTGGCACGGTCGAGCTGGCGGACGACCCCTCAGTTGCCTGGGGAGAGCCGCTCGAGAACGCTGCGTCAGCGGCTCTCGTTCCCGCACGATCGCAGTAGACCAGCAGACGGTGCGTGTGCTGGGGGTGCGGGTGACAGGTCAGGAGAGTCACCATGTCCCTGCCCGGCTGAATCCTCACGGACTCCACGTCGTCGGGGTCCACCACCTTGAATGCGGTCACCACATAGTCCAGATTCTGCCAGGGCGTGCTTATGTAGACGTGGTCGCCCACCATCAGGCGCTCTATGTAGTTGAACATGTAGCCACTGGAGAAGCCACGGTGCGCCGCCACGACGCAGTTGGAGTCCGTCTCGCCCAGAGGCGCGCTTGACCCGTACATGACGGTTGCGCCCTTGAGCATGTTCTGCTCGGTGGAGCCGAGGTACAGGGGCAGACTCACGTCCATCGCGGGAATCCTGATGCTTCCCACCAAGCCGTCGGGAAGCTCGGTCGCGGGGAAGCCCGCTGATGAGGCCGAGAAGCCCCAGGGGTCGTTGACCTGCGGGACCCTTCCGTCGCGAACGTCCTGGTTGTACTGGCTCAGATACTGCCAGGCGGCATCAAGGTCAACGTGCCCCTCCCCTGTCACCTCGGAGGATCCTGCGTGCAGGTCGTCCACCACCTTGATGGCCTGGTCCATCCTCCCCCGCGCCCTCAGATTCGAGACGCGAGGCCACGCCAGGAGGGTCATGCCAACCGCCAGAACGGCCATGAGCGCAATCGTCCCGAGGATGCCGTGGCGGCGGTGCGGTCGGGCGTGCATTCCAGCGTTCTCGCCGTTTAAAAGATGCCTTCCCCGCTCCACGTCTCCCCACTTTCGATCCCTCGCCAGGACCACCCGGTCAGCCCGGCACCTTCCTTCAGAGTAATTCTAGGAGGCATGAACTGCGCGGAGTGCGGCGGCGGAGCCTGGACGACACGCTCAAACCATCCATTGGTCTGAAGGTTGCCAAAAGATGTCCCAGCCGCCATCTGGCAAAACGTCTCGTCCGATTCTCGTTCAATCATTTGGGACATTGGATATATTCAGCTTAAAGAGTGCGAGAAGCATCCCAGCACCAAGGGGCAAAAGGCCCGCAACTCAAGACGCCATCTAGACGCGAGCGCACAAGGGGGGTGGCAGCATGAGACAAGGTACCCTTGCGCTCTCCGAGCGAATCTCTCGAGCGGCATGGGATGGTGACGGCAAGTCATGTCTCCCCTATCTCGCCGCCGACTTCTCCTTTGTGGGGCCCTTCAACAACGGCACGGGATTTGGGCCAGACGAGTTCATCCACTACCTCGACCGCATTCGCGGTGCGCTCAAGATGCTGGACACAAAGACCCGCACCGTCAGGCTCGTGTGGCGCGGCGAGCGCTGCGAGGTCGTCCTCCTTCTCGAGGACGTCATCTCCAAGTCCGGCAAGCACGTGGCAAGCTCCCGCTCCACCCTCGTGTGGCATATGGGCGAGAGGGACCAAGAACCTCAGCTCGTGCACATGCACGCCTCGATGCCAACACTTCAGAAGACCGGCAACGACCTTCAGGAGTTCTCCGCCATTCCGCAGACAACGACAGCGCAGCCCGCCTGGGGCTATCGCGGCGCGCGCCCCGTGGCGCTGCGCGATGCGAGCGGCGTCCGCCACGTTCTCAACTACGACGAGACCCTCTATCTGGAGGCGTCGCACCAGTACACGATCGTTCACCTACCGGGTACGTCGTTCAGGGTTCGCAACCCCCTCACCACGGTCCTCGAGGGGCTCCCGCCATTCTTTGTTCGCGTCCATCGCAGCTATGCCGTGAACGCGCGTCTCGTGGCGGGAATGAAGGGGCCGGAGGTCCAGCTGGTGGACGGCAGCACCGTCCGAGTTCCCGCCAAGCGGACCAAGGAGATGCGCGAGGCACTCCAAGCGGCGGCGGCCGAGTCGGCATTGCACGAGGAGAGCCTCTCCTAACGCGAACCAACGCCCAGGCAGCCTGCTACCTGGTGGAGCCCGTCCCCGACAGTTTGATGATGCGGGCGGAGAGGAGCTTTCCGTCCTCGCAGACAATGCGCCCGATGGTCGGCCCACCCGCACGGGGATAGGTGGGGCTCCCCGGGTTCATGACAAGCACGCCGGTGCGGGCGTCCCTCTCCACGTAAGGCCTATGCGTATGGCCACAGATTGCGATGTCGCAGGTCTCGAGGTCAAGGCGGTCGCGGTAGTGGCAGATCTCCCACCGCAGGCCATCGGAGAAGACCCTGGTGAGGTTGCGGACGCTGGGGCCGTACGAGTACCCGTAGTCGTTGTTGCCCAGGCACATGCGCACCGGTGCGATGCCTTCGAGCGTGCTCAGGTCGGAGTTTGAGCACATGTCCCCCGCATGGAGAATCATGTCGGCGCCGCTCAGGGCATCGAGGAGCTGCTGGGAGAGATACCCGTGGGTGTCGGAGACGATGTCGTAGCGCATGTGTCGCAGTCAGCCCCTACAGCCCCAGCGCGCGCTTGAGCGAGACCACGCGACGTCGCGAGACGGGAATCTTCTTGTCCTCCACGCCCTTGAGGCCAAGCTGGAGGATGCCGCTGGAGATGACCTCGACGTCCTCCACGTGCTCGAGGTTGACGATGTAGCCACGGTGAACGCGGAAGAAGCCGTGCGGAGTGAGCTTTTGCTCGAGCTTGGCGAGCGAGATGGTAGAGAGGAACCTGTCGTCGTCAGTGTAGATGCAGGAGTAGTCGTCCTTTGCCTCGATGTAGCGAATCTGGTTGACCGGGACGAGGACCTTCCTGCCGCCCTTCTCCACGGGAATGCGCTCGACCGACGCGTGCGACGGAGCGGCGGGCTTGACGCGCGACTCCACCTTATCGAGTGCGCGCATCAGACGGTCGGTCTCCACGGGCTTCATGAGGTAGTCCACGGCATCGACGTCAAAGGCCTCGAGCGCATACTCGCTGTACGCCGTGACAAAGACGACCGCCGGCGGGTTCTTGAGCTTCTGGAGCGCCTGCGCCAGCTCCATGCCCGACGTGCGCGGCATGGAGATGTCCAGGAACATGACGTCGGTACGGTGGTCGGAACCCTCCTTGCCCTTCACCAGGGCCTCGACCGCCTCGCGGGCGTTGCATGCCTCCTCGATGTTGTCGACTCGACCGGTCTCCTCGAGGAGGTAGCGCAGCTCGGAGCGAGCCGGGGCCTCGTCGTCCACGATCAACGCGTTAAGCATGCAACACACAACCTTTCGAATAGCGGAACGCCCCAGGGCGGCCCGTCGGTGCCTCTCCCCATCTTAACCCCTTGGCACAAGCCCCACAATTGGTGGCTCTTGTCCCAGGTCAGGCCTCCGCATGCTGCTGCGATGCAGGGGCGGCACCCACGAGGCGGAGGGTGACGCAGGTCCCCTCGCCCACCTTGCTCATGATCTCCACGCCCGAGCCGGCGCCATAGAATCGCTCAAGGCGCTCGGCAACGTTCTTTAGCGCGATTCCCGTGCCCTTCGAGCTGTCCGACGACTCCTGCGAGGATCCGCTCAGCAGGCGCTCGGCAACCGACTCGTCCATGCCAAGGCCGTCGTCTGCCACGGCGATCATGATGTCTCCCCCGTCCACAACCGCCTGGACGTCGATGTGCAGCGGCCCGTCGTCTCTCATGGCGTGGCGAACTGCGTTCTCCACGATGGGCTGCACGATGAACCCGGGAACAAGCACGTCGTCACAGCCCGTCTCGACGTTCTCGGTCTCGATGATGCGGTCCTCGCCAAAGCGCGCCTTCTCGATCTTGAGGTAGCGGCGGGTCTGCGCCAGCTCCTCCGAGAGCGGAATGGTCTGCTGAGAGCTCTGAAGCGTCTTGCGGTAGAACACGGCAAACTCGCGCAGCAGGTCGCGCGCCTTGGCGGGGTCGGTGCGGGTGAGGGAGGCGATGGTGTTGAGCGTGTTGAAGAGGAAGTGCGGGTTAATCTGGGCCTGCAGCGCCTTGACCTCGGCCCTCGCCGTGAGCTCCGCCTGGCGGTCGAGCTCGTATGCCGAAAGCTGGGTGGAAAGGAGCTCCGCGAGGCCTCGGGCGATGGCCAGCTGGGTGCGGTCGACCTCGCTGCCCCGCGCGTAATACAGCTTGATGGTACCCACCACATGGTCGCGAACGGTGAGCGGCGCGATGATGCCCATGGGATAGGGTACGGGGTCCAGGTCGCCGCGGGTACCCTCCTCGGCGACGCGGGGGTCCTCCTGCACGTCCATGTTGCTGAAGGTCTGCATGCGGCCGCTCTGTATGACCTGCATGGTTGGAACGCTGTTGGGGGTTCCGACGGCAGGCCCCTGCATCTCCACGCCAACGTAGGCGAGAAGCTTGGTGAGGTCCGTGATCGCAATGGCGGAGGCTGCCGTCTCGGGCAGCAGGAGCTGGCACACCGCCTTGCAGTCCTCCTCCGTGAGCCCCTCCGACATGTACTTGAGGGTACCGGAGGCAACACGCAGGGTACGCTCGGTGGCACGCGAGCGGAGGTCCTCCGGCTCAAGCATGCGGGCGGACACAAGCACGATGACCAAGGCGAGAAGCGCGCCCGCGGCAAGGGCGATGACGATGCCGCCACGGACGGGGCCAGAGTTTGCGGAAGCGAGCAGGCCCACGAGCGACAGGAGCAGCACCGCCCCCACCGCCACGGCGGCACGCAGCACAACGCCGCGCCGTGAGTACGTTTGGCTAACCATGCCTCTCCTCCCCCGCCTGCACCACGCCGCCCAGTCGCTGGAGCTCCTGGGCAAGGACCGGGTTTGCCCAGATGGCACCCATCATCTTTGACCAGTACGTCTGGAGCCTGAAGTAGCTCTCGCCCTCCCTGGCCGCCCACTCGCGCGCCTCCGCGTGCCCGTGCCTCCAAATCTGGAGGTACCTGCGGTGCTCCTTGCAGCCAATCGTACGCAGGAAGGCGGTGGTGGAGATGCGCCGGCTCACGCCTGGCGAGACCCATTCCGCGGGGTATGGCCTCAGCGACTCGGGCCTTACGGGATGCAGGCCAATGGACCGGTTGGCAACCTGGAGCTTGCTCGCCTCGTACTCCCAGCGGTACACGTCCTGGCGGAACAGGTCCACGCCCTCTCGCATGGGAGGGACCTTCCGCCACACCCACCAATCCTGGTCAAACCAAACGTCATACCCATAGATGCGGAGGTCGAGCACGTAGTCCAGGTCCTCTCCCCTGGTGATGAAGGGATCAAACGGGACGCTGCAGAAGGCCCTTGCGCCCACTGCCAGGCACCCGCCGCAGGCGTAGCTCGAGCGGGAGATGCGCGTGCCGCCCTGAAGGCGGTGCATCATCTGGTTGAACTCCACCCTCTTGGACCACCTGCGGTCGTACCAGCGGGGCTTCTCCTCCGTTGCATAGGCCGAGCCCTCCGAGTTGTGGTAGCAGCCGCTCTTCACGGCGATTGGAAGACCCTGCCTGGTCGCCAGGCCAAGCCCGTAGGCGGCGTTGATGAGAAAGTTCTCGTCGGCAACAACCTCGTCATCGTCCATGAACACAACCACGTCGTGGCCAAGCGCCGCTGCCACTGCAAGCCCCATGTTGCGAATCGCCCCGTAGCCGCGGAGAGACACCACGTCGCCCATCATGGTAGGCGAGACACGCGAGATGGCGCGCGCCATGAGGTCGGCCTCGCGAGCGCCAATGACAAGGGGGTTGAGGTCCGGGTGCATGCGGCACACAGCATTGACCCGCGCACGGGCGCCCTCCGCGCAGGACGCCTCGCTTATCACGAGGACGATGACGCGAAGGACGCCACGGACACCCTCCAGGGACTCCAGGCAGGTCTGGAGCTCGGGCACGGGCTTGGTTATGGGGGTGGCATAGTCGTAGACCCCCACCTCCCCCAAGGTGGAGGGCTCGTCATGACCGGTCCAGTACGACGGTATGACCACGACGGGATTCACTGTGGCTTACGCTCCTTCCGTCTGCACCCCCGCATCCCGCGCCAGGCGCTCGGGAAGCGGGCTGTCGCTCAGCGCCCTGTAGAGGGGCAGGCCGAGCACGTACATCACGGCCGCCTCGCCCAGACCCGTCGCGACGAGGCCAAAGAGGTACATGGGCAGATATGCCCCGTCCAGCGAGATGGATGTGAACGGGATGGCGTAGAAGCCCAGGCCCTGGAGCATGATGGGCAGGTAGGCGGGGACTATGAGCGCGTTGGCGATGACCGGCCCGAGGAGGGCGAGTCGGGGCCGGTCGCGAAGCCTCCAGCTCGCAAGGGCACCGAGCGCCGTGGCAAGGGAGCCAAACACGACGTCGAGCATGCCGAGCATGCCGGTTCCCCCAAGAGCGATGTTCGCGAGGTTGGCGATTGCGCACCCGAGCGCGAGACCCGGCACCGCATCGGGGGTGAAGAGGGCGAGGACGCAGACGGCCTCGGAGAGGCGGAACTGAACCGGCCCCCACGCGAGGCCGCCCAGGAACAGTATGCAGACGAGCGAGAGTGCCGCATACAAGCCGGCAATGGTCGAGATGCGGGCGATTCTGGTGGTGGACAGGTGCTTCTTAGTTGAGTTGGGAGAAGCGAACAACGTAGGGGCCTCCTTCGGCCGATTGACTTTCCCTGCACTCCGCAGGGTCATCACATTCTAAACCCCTGCCGCTCATGGGGCGACTTGCGACAGGGGGTCGAGGGGACGATTGACAAATAGATGGGACGGGGGCATGCTCGCGACCGTCGATGGCGCACGGGAAACAGGAGGAGCACGGCATGTACGTCCCACAGGAGCAACTCTCCCGCACCGAGATCGAGGAGGGCGAGAGAGCCGCCCGCAGGCGAGAGGAGCCGGGCCGCATCCAGTTCTTCCTCACGCTCAACCTCGGGCTCTTCCTCACGGCCATTGGCATCGAGGTCTTCAAGGCCCCCAACCACTTTGCCCTGGGAGGGACGTCGGGCCTGTCCATCATCCTCTCGACGCTCTTCCCCAAGTACCCCGTGAGCGCCTTCATGTGGCTGGTCAACCTCGCCCTCGTGCTCCTAGGCCTCGCATTCCTCGACCGCCGGACCATGGGCTGGACCGTGTTCTCCTCGTTCGCCCTCTCGTTCTACGTCTCGATCCTCGAGAGGCTGATCCCGCTCTCGGCACCACTTACCAACGACACGCTGCTCGAGCTCATCTTCGCGGTGGGACTCCCCGCAGTGGGGAGCGCGATCGTCTTCAATATCGGCGCCTCGACAGGAGGCACCGACATCCTCGCGATGATCCTCAAGAAGTACTCGTCGCTCCAGATAGGCAAGGCGCTCCTGCTGGTGGATGCAGCCATCGTCGCCACCGCAGCGGCGCTCTATGGGCCGAGGACGGGCCTGTACTGCATCCTAGGCCTGATCTCAAAGTCCTTTGTGGTCGACTCGTTCATAGAGAACGTGAACACCCAGAAGGTGTGCACCGTCATCTGCAGCAGGCCAAACGACGTGGTCGGCTTTTTGGTGAGCGAGCTGCATCGCACCGCGACGGTGCGCGAGGAGAGGGGCGCGTTCACGGGACGACCCGAGACGGTCCTGGTGACCGTGCTCTCGCGGCGCGAGGCCACGCGCCTAAGGATCTACCTCCGCGAGACGGACCCGCACGCCTTCATGACCATGGTGAACAGCTCCGAAATCGTCGGACGTGGGTTCCGCGGGATGTAGTGCCGTCGCACCCCACGGCACGCGCGGGCTAGTGCTTGCGCCTGTAGCTCTCCATGAGCTTGTCGTAGCCGCTGCGGAACCTCTCGCCCTGCTCTCCCGCGGCATCAGTCGCGAGAACCACTCCGTGCTCATCGGATACGAGAAACGCCTCGTCGTACTCGACCTCGCCGGACGCGACCTTGCGCGGCAGCCCGTCAACGCGCCTCACGGGAAGGCCCAAAGTCTTGGCAAGGTCCTCCACCAGCGTAGCAGCACCCGATGGCGCGCAGCCTGGCTCGATGCCCCAGTAGAACGCGCCGTCCCGGGCGATCCAAAGCGACTCGGGCCCCACGCCCGTCTCGTCCGCCTCGCGACTCGACACGGTTGCCCTGCCCACCAGGTCGGCGAGACTGGCTGCCGGCAGTTCGGTGTAGGGGCCCACGGTCATGGCTGCCTTGCCCGCGGAGTCGATGACGAGCATGAGGACGCCGTCGGGATGCTCCGCTGAGCCGTCCTCGAGCGTCCACTCTATGTGCTGCTTGGCCCAGGCGATGAGCTCCCTGCTCACCGGCTCGCCCCCGACCTTGCGTCGGGAGAGCGCCCTCAGGTGCCGGTTCTCCATGGGTAGCCGCCCCTGGCACAGGCGCCACCGGCAGACGATGGCGGGGTCGCCCAGCGTGAACGATGGTTGTGTCTCCTCTGCATAGGCCATGCCCGTGCCTCCGTGGGTCGAGAGCGTACGTCTTCCGTATCGTACCCATATGCGGGAGGCTGACGCGGGTGCCTCGCGCCCGGGCGGACGTGGGGCACGGAATCTGCCCCGCACAACGTCTTCCCTGCGGAGGCAGAGCCGACTACACCTTCCGCGCGTCTACCTCGCACAAGATGGGGTACGTGATACGGTAGGCATCAATCGGGAAATCTTTTGTTGCGAAAGGCGTGAGACAATGCCTTCGGTGAAGTTCCGGCCGTTCGCGGACGACGACTTCGAGTCCCTGTCCGACATCTATGGTCGCCTGTGGTGCGATGCGAGGAGGGAGGACGAGATGCGCCTCTTTGGCGCGGTCGCCGTCGCCACCTACCTCTCCATCTCGCCCCACTCTATCGTGGCGGAGCACGATGGCCGGGCAATTGGCTGCGCCCTGGGACGCGTGGCGGGAGAGGCCTCCCCCAGCCAGTGGCGGTGGCACCGAAACCTCCTCATCAAAGCCGCCAGGGCCTTTTACCCTGAGCTCTCAAGGCGGATGCACGACCAGCTGCTCGTGGATCGGCGCGAGCTTGATGTGGCCGCAACCTATCTGCAGAGCGACGACGACTGCACCTCCGCCGAGCTCAACCTTCTTATGGTCGACCCGGACACAAAGGGGCTGGGCGTAGGGGGCAGGCTGTTCGACCTCATGCGGCGAAAGCTGGACGCGGAGGGTGCCGACGGGTTCTTCCTCATGACCGACGACGAATGCGACTTCGCGTTTTATGACCACAAGGGGCTGAGCCGCCTCGCGTCGTATGAGAGCCAGACCGTACCCGGCGCAGAGGGCGAGGGGAGAGAGGTCAAGCTTCCTGGCATCTATATCTATGGGCAAACGTTCCGGCAGGAGAGATAGACATACGAAAAAGGGGGTCGCGACCCGAGTCGCGACCCCCTTGAGGCCTATTTTCTCGGACTACGCGTGGATGCGGGTGCCGGAGAGGCCTGCCATGGCCTCGGCCGCCTTGTCGAGCGAGCCGATGATGCAGACGCGGCCGGGGCGGGACTCCGCGAACTTGACGGCGGCGCGCACCTTGGGCTCCATGGAGCCCTTGCCAAACTGGCCCTGGGCCAGGTACTCCTTGGCCTGCTGGGTGTCGATGTCGGTGAGCTCCTCCTGGTTGGGCTTGCCAAAGTTGATGGCGACGTGGTCGACGGCGGTCAGCAGGACGAGCATGTCCGCGTGGCAGTCCTCTGCCAGCAGCTCGCCGCCCATGTCCTTGTCAATGACGGCCGCGATGCCCTTGTAGGCGCCCTTGTCGTTGTAGTCGCGCACAACGGGGATTCCGCCGCCGCCGCAGGCGATGACGATGAACTCGTTGTCGAGGAGGTTGAGGATGCTCTCGTACTCGACGATCTTCTTGGGCTGCGGGGAGGCGACGACGCGACGATAGCCGCGGCCGGAGTCCTCGACGAAGGTCATCTCGGGGTGAGCGGCCTTTTCCTCGTCCGCCTGCTCCTTGGTGAGGAACTGCCCGATGGGCTTGGTGGGATTCTGGAACGCGGGATCGTCGGGGTCGACCTCGATCTGGGTGACGACGGTGGCCACGTGCCAACGCTTGTAGGCCTTGTGCATGGCGGCACCGATGGCCTGCTGCAGGTGGTAGCCGATATAGCCCTGGGACATGGCGCCGCACTCGGGCAGGTCCATGGCGGGAACGGAGGGGTCGTCCTCGTGGGCGAGGGCAAAGGACTTCTGGATCATGCCAACCTGCGGGCCGTTGCCGTGGGTGATGATGATCTCGTTGCCCTGCTCGATGACCTTGAGCAGCGTGGGGGCAGCCGCGCGGACGCGGGCAATCTGCTCCTCGGGGGTGTTGCCGAGCGCGTTGCCGCCCAGGGCGATGACGACGCGGTTGGGCTTGCCAATGCTTGCCATGTCTTCCTCCTGTGTGTTGGGCCAAGGCACCATGCCAGGCCTGCAGACGAACCGTCCAGAATTATTACTATAACTTCGATATCAGTATTTTGTCGTGAAAATATTGGATTCTGTGAACGGTACCATTTTGGGAATTAGAGGTATCTACTTGCGTTAATCATTACGTAACGCATACTTTTTTCCATTAATGCAATACCATGTATTCACCGCAAACATATAGGCCCGCAAAAGGCACGGCACCGGGGAGGCGATACGATATAGGGCCATGACTACCTCTCTTCCACAAGACGCCACGCCCCAAGAGGGAGCCCCAAAGCCCCCCGCCGTAGGGCGCCTCGCCCCAACGCCGTCTGGCCGCATGCACCTGGGAAACGCGTTCTCGGCACTCGTTGCGTGGGCATCCGCCCGCTCGCAAGGAGGAAGGGTCATCCTGAGGATCGAGGACCTCGACCCACGTGCTCAGGACCCCCAGAACGCACAGATGCTCGTGGACGACCTTCGATGGCTGGGAATCGACTGGGACGAGGGTCCCGTCTACCAAAGCGACCGAACGGACGTCTACCTGCAACAGATCGATGCCCTCGCCCAGAAGGGCATTACATATCCCTGCTTCTGCACCCGTTCCGAGCTCCACGCCGCAACGGCACCGCATGCCTCGGACGGAACCTACCTCTATCCCGGCACGTGCCGTGGCCTTTCTCCCCGGGAGGTTGCCGAGAGGAGCAGGAAGAGAAGGCCTGCGACGCGACTCATGGTCCCTGCGGAGGACGACCCCAATGGCACCATCGTGTTCGAGGACCTGGGATACGGCGCGCACGAGGAGTGCCTGGCACATGAGTGCGGCGACTTTCTCATACGGAGAAGCGACGGGGTCGTGGCGTACCAGCTTGCCGTGGTCGTGGACGACTGCCAGATGGGCGTGACGGAGGTCGTGAGGGGCCGCGACCTTCTCCCCTCCTCCGCCCGCCAAATCTACCTCGCCGGGCTTCTGGGGATGACGCCGCCGCGCTACGGCCATGTACCACTCCTCGTCGCCCCTGACGGCAGGCGTCTCTCGAAGCGGGACCATGACCTGAGCCTCCAGGCGCTACGGGAGGAGAACGTCTCCCCCAAGGTGGTGGTGGGACTTCTCGCCTCGTACATCGGCCTTGCAGAGGGGGGAGAGGAGATTGACGCCGCCGATTTTGAGCGGCGCTTCTCCTGGGATGCCATTCGCTCGCACAGGGACGACATCCAAGCGGACGCATCCGCCCTGCTACCCAGATGACGCGGACGACAGGCCTTGCCCAGTGGCCCCTCTCCCCCGACCAAAAGCCCTCCGTGGCCGCCGCTGCTGCCGCAGATTCTTGGACTCCATGGAAGTCGATGTTGTGACGTTCGATAATGTGGGGTATGATGCAACGGCATCACTGATTGGAGAGCTGACCGAGAGGCCGAAGGTGCTCGCCTGCTAAGCGAGTATAGGGCGCAAACCCTATCTGGGGTTCGAATCCCCAGCTCTCCGCCAGAACACGCAACCCGGCACCGCTTGGTGTCGGGTTTCTTTTTACTCTCGAGGCGTCAGGAGGTTTCGACACCCCCCAAACGATTGCCTGTCTCGCCCAAATCTTTTTTCCTGTGGCTACCTGCGAAAACGGGTTTTCAGTCGAGAAAGTTGAGATTTCTCCTTGACACTCCAGGGGTTTGGGAGCATATTAATACCCGCAACGCGGCGTTACCTCAGCTGGATAGAGGGTCTGACTACGAATCAGAACGTCATAGGTTCGAATCCTATACGCCGCACCAGCGAATGCAAGAGGACCTCGAAAGAGGTCCTCTTTTTTATTGCGCATCGCCCTCCCTGTGACGTAAGCCATCAGTGAAGGAAGGCACCCCTTACCTAAAGGTGACGCCCGGGCGATAGATCTCACACACGCCCTCGCGCGAGATGTAGTCGTATGGAACGGCCGCCCTGTCCAACCTGTCCTGAAGGTCGAGCATGCTGCGATGCTCAGAAAGGAACATACGGAGCACCTGGAGCATTGGCGCAGGGGGGACCTCCATCTCTGCCTCCAGGGACGCCTTCAGGGCACGGAGGGAATCCCCGCGGACGCGCACCATGTGCTTGTGGCAGTCCTCCTCGTAGACCAGTCTGGTCGCGTTTCCTTCGGTCCTCTCCTCTACAAAGAGGGTGTCACCCTCCATCTTGGCGGTTATGACCCTGAGCTCGTCATCCCCACCATCTCTCAGGACCTCTTCCCACTTGCCCGCCATGCTCGTCTCCTCTCCGTAGTAGAACATTTGTTCTATCGTATCAGACTTTATAGAAAAGGGGTACCCCGCACAGGCGGGACACCCCATTTTAGTTGCTATATGTATGGGAGGCGCCTTACGCCTTCCAGGAAGCCCCGATGACCTACGCCTGGGGCTTGATGACCTCCATGTCACGCATGTACGGACGCAGGGCCTCGGGGACGGTGATGGAGCCGTCTGCGTTCTGGTAGTTCTCCATGATTGCCGCCATGGTACGCCCCACCGCAAGACCAGAGCCGTTGAGCGTGTGGACAAGACGCGTCCCCTTGAACTCGGAGGGGTCGCGGTACTTGATGTTGGCACGACGGGCCTGGAAGTCCCAGCAGTTGGAGCAGCTCGAGATCTCCTTGTAGTTGTTGTAGCTGGGCAGCCACACCTCGAGGTCGTAGCACTTGGTGGCAGAGAACCCAAGGTCGCCCGTGCAGAGCGAGACCACGTGGTACGGCAGACCGAGCTTCTGAAGGCAGTGCTCGGCCTCGGCGACCATGGACTCGAGCTGGTTCATGGAGTCGTCGGGCTTGGCAAACTTGACCATCTCAACCTTGTCGAACTCGTGGACGCGGATGATGCCGCGTGTGTCGCGGCCAGCAGAGCCGGCCTCCTCGCGGAAGCAAGGGGTGAACGCGGTGTACCACAGGGGGAGCTTGTCGCCGTCAAGCACCTCGCCGCGGTGGATGTTAGTGAGCATGACCTCGGCGGTCGGGATAAGGTACATGCCGCCGCTCACATGGAACAAATCCTCGTCAAACTTGGGGAGCTGTCCCGTGCCAAAGAGGGAGTCGTAGTTGGTGATGACAGGGGGCCACCACTCCTTGAACCCGGCCTTCACGTGCTCGTCGATGAAGAAGTTGATGAGGGCACGCTCCATGAGGGCGCCGGCGCCTCCCAGGAGGTAGAAGCGCGTGCCCGCAAGCTTCACGCCACGGTCGAAGTCGATCATTCCCGTGGAGGGACCCAGGTCCCAGTGTGCCTTGGGCTCAAAGTCAAACTTCGTCGGCTCGCCCCACTTGCGGACCTCGGGATTGTCGGAGTCGTCGACGCCGTAGGGAACGGACTCGTGGGGGATGTTAGGGATTGCCGCGACAAGGTCAAAGAGCTCCTTCTCGACCTCGGCGCGCCTGTCGTCAAGCTGGGAGATGCGCTCCTTGTTTGCGCTCACCTGCGCCTTGGCCTGCTCCGCCTCGTCTCGGCGGCCCTCCCTCATGAGCTGGCCGATCTGCTTGGAGACGGCATTGCGCTGCGCCTGGAGCGCCTCGACCTCGGTGATGGTGCTGCGACGCTCCTCGTCCAGCTCGAAGAACCTCTGGCGGTCCCAGTGGGCGTTCTGCCTGGACTCGCAGGCCTTGTCGACGACGTCGGGGTTCTCCCTGACGAACTTGATGTCAAGCATGCTGCTTCCCCTCGTGCTTGGATGGCTTGGCCACGCCAACCGTTTGGTTGGCCTTACTGCCTGCGCGGACGCGTCCGCGCGAATCCCAAGTATATACTTGTGGCGACTATTCCCCGAACAGGCCGCGCACCCGGTGCGCGTCTCGTATGGAAAGGGCGACCAATGGACTTTATCAACTGGCTCTTCAACACGCGCCAGGGGGTCATCGCCCTCGTCCTGGGCGGCATTCTCCTGTTCCTCATCATCGCAGTCGTCCTAGAGAGGAAGACGCGGGCGATCTACAAGAACCACGAGAAGTCACCCGAGGACTGGGACCTCTTCGATGACGACTCGGAGAGCGGCTGGTCCGACTTCGACGACGACAACAAGTAGAGCCCGTCGCGCAAACTTTACTTTGGAATGGGGCGCTTTCCTTCACGTGGGGAGGCGCCCTGGCATTTTGCCGCCGCATCGCATGCGGAGTTGGGGAAGGCCCCTGCCCGTCCCGCACAATAAAAGCCCCGTCAGCCTGTGCTGACGGGGCTTGCAATCCATGGTGCGGGCGAAAGGACTTGAACCTTCATGAGATTGCTCTCATACGGACCTGAACCGTACGCGTCTGCCAATTCCGCCACGCCCGCGTAGGTCACCATAATACTACTATTCTCACACTCTGCAACGGTAAATTATTTGGACTTCATGCAGGGAGATGAAGTTGGATGCGTATTTCTCTCCTTCGGCGCGGACCGGGAAGGGCATTGACGCCCTACGGGCTACTATAGGGCGTGGCCATCAACAAAACCGCAGCTGAACCGAAGACGAGGACGGCCGTGAGAGAAGACCCCACCATAACGCAGCGTCTGGATTCTCCTTCGCCCGCATCGACGGGCGGAAGCGAGCCCAGTCTCCTCCTCAACCGATATCGCGTCATGCGCGCGGGCATCAGGGGAGGCTTTGGCACGGTCCTCACCTGCTGGGACACCAGGCTCCAGCGCCGTGTCGCCATCAAGAAGATTCCCCTGAGCCCGCAGGCTGCCGGAGCGGGCGGGGCATCAACCATCCGCGAGGCGCTCCAGGAGGCGCGCACGGCAAGCATGCTGGCGCACCCCAACATCGTGACGGTCTACGACTTTGAGGTGGAGGGCAGCTGGGCCTACCTGGTGACGGAGTACGTCGACGGGCTCAACCTCGCGGAGCTCCTCTCGAGGGTCGAGGGCGGCACCCTCACCAACGACGAGTGCTCCTACCTCATGACGAGCGTGGCAAAGGCGCTCTCGTTCGCACACGAGAACGGCGTGCTGCACCTGGACATCAAGCCCACCAACATAATGGTCGACAGGTCGGGGACGGTGAAGCTCTGTGACTTTGGCATGGCCACGCTCGCCTCCGCCACAGGGTTTGGTGGCGCGCGAGGGGGCACCGTGGGCTACATGCCCCCCGAACAAATCACGGGCGGGCTCGTCGACGAGCGCACTGACGTGTTCTCGCTCGCCGTCGTGGTATGGCAGACCCTCACGGGAGCAAACCCCTTTGCGGCAGACACCGCCGAGAGGTCGCTCAAGCTCATGGAGGCTGGCCCCAGGCGCGCCCTCTCGAAGATCGACCCCAGCCTCGCCGGAATGGCGGAGGAGGTCATGTCACAGGCGCTCGACCCCGATCCGACCAGGAGGATCGCCAGCGTGGGAACGTTTGTCGACGAGCTGGTCTTCGGACTCGCCGGGGACGTGCGGGCGGGAGCTGAGTCCATGCGCGACCTCCTCTCGCAAACGACAAGTGACGACGGAGACGAGCCACAGACCAGGGAGGGTCGCTACCTCCCCGTCATCTATCGATATCCCTGGCTCCAGGGGCTCGCCCTCAGGGGCGGCACCGCCGTCGCCTGCGCGGGCTCGGCCGTGCCCCTCGCGAACGCCGCACTCGCGGCTCACCCGGGCTGGGTCGCCCCCGTGCTCGTTGGCTGTGCAGCCATCTCTGCACTGGTCCCCGCTTCCGGCAGCATGGCGTTTGTGGCCCTTCTCGTCGTGGCACTCTTTGGTGAGGGCACCGCCGGGGTCATGCTCCCGGCGCTCTCCCTGATCGCTTTCATCGCCTGGTGGTGGTCAAGCGGCAGGAGTGACGGGGCCTCGGGCCTCGTCGTCCTGGCCCCGTGCCTGCTTCCCTGCCCCATGGCGTCAGCCCCCCTCGCAGCGTTCTGCATGCCTCCCGCGAGGGCCACCGCATCCTCCGTGGTTGGCCTGCTCCTCTCGCTGCTCGCGAGTCAGGCGCGGGCAACGGGGTTCGCGGCTTACCCGACTGCCACCGGCCTCCTCTCCACGCTCCTCTCGCCCGGAACGTGGGCGACTGTCGCCGGATGCGCCTGCGCCGCGTGGGCGGGGGCGGCAGTCTCTCGGCATGGGGTCGCCACGGGCTGGGGTTATGCAGGTCAGATGGTATGTTGCCTGCTCATCCTTGGGACGCAGGCACTTCGCGCACGAGTGGAGAATGGTGACATATGGACCGCCTCCACGGCGGTGGCGTTGGGCATTGCTGTACTCTGTGGTGTGCTTATGTGTATCGCAACCAGCCTGAGGGGTCCACGACAGGTGGACGGAGGGGTGGAGGAATAGATGAACCTGCTCAAGACGTTTGAGAGTCGCGTGAACGACGCCTTTGGCGCCTCTCCGCAGGGCCAGGTGGAGCCCTTCTCCTTCAAGAAGCTCGCCAAGCAGGCCGCGCGCGAGATGCAGCGTGAGACGTACGAGATCGATGGGGTCGACACCGCCCCCGCGCTCTTCACCATCCTCATCTCGTCGGCTGACGACTCGATGATGCGCTCCCTGTACGCCCAACTCACGCAAGAGATCGTCTCATTCGTCGAGGCACAGGCAAACTCCAAGGGCTACGTGTTTGTGGGCAAGCCCCTGGCTCGTTTTATGGTCGACCCTACGCTCCGCAGCGGCAAGTTTGCCGTGTTTGCCGAGAACGTCGATGCACGCACGCTCGCGCGCCTTCGTGACGAAGAGGAGGCGTTCCTCGGTGCCTCTCAGGGTTCCGGCGGCGCCGCCGCACCGATGCAGGCGTCACGCGCGCACAAGGGCCGCGGGAATAGGCAGGGTCGCGGCCGAGGCGAGCAGCCGCTCGCGGCGGTCCAGCCCACGCCGGCGCCCGCGCCAGTCGCCGACCCTCTCGACCAGGGCCTGGAGAACCTTCAGGAGCAGGAGTTCGCCCCACTCGTCTCCCCCCAGGGCGAGGATGCCTCCGCGGGGCTCAGGGTCCTGCCCGAGGACTTTGTCCAGGACTCGATCGAGGAGGCCGAGGCCGAGCAGGCGGCGCGGCACGCGGCACGTCACGTTCCCGCCGTCGACGAGGGCGCAGACATGCAGGGGGCACCTCAGCCCCAGACGGTCCCCGCCACCCAGCGCAAGAACGTCCCCCTGGTGAATCCGCAGCGCGCGAGGAGCTCGAGGGAGAGCTCGGAGGCGCCCACCTGCCTTCTCATCGACCACCAGACCGGCCGTACCTACAACGCCACCGCCCCCGCGACGCTGCTGGGGCGCGAGCGCTCCCAGGGCGGCATCGTGATTCACGACCCCAACGTCTCGCGCCGCCACGCCGAGATCACCTACGACGGCCGGGACTGGCGCATAACCGACCTCAACTCGACCAACGGCACGCTCGTGAACGACGTCGACGTTGACAGCTGCATCCTGAGGGACGGTGACCTCATCACGGTTGGGCTGACCAACCTCGAGTTCAGGGAGAGCAGGGCATGATAGAGCTTGTACTCTTTGCGGGACGCATAGTCCTGGTGATCCTGCTCTACGTGTTCCTCTTCGCGGTCATGAAGACCGGGGTAGGCCTGGTTCGCGGGCAGCGACGTGACGGGGCAATATGGTCCATCGACGTTGAGAAGGGCTCCAAGTCGCTCAGGGGGCTTCACGTGGACATGCTCGGTCCCGTCGTGGTCGGGCGCGCCCCGTCGTCGGACATCGTCATCGACGAGCCGTTTGTCTCGGCGATGCACGCGCGCTTTACGCTCCAGGGTCCCGCCCTGGTCCTCGAAGACCTGGACTCCACCAACGGAACCCTGGTGAACGGCCACCCCATCTCGCAGCCCGTCACGCTCCGTGACGGGGACGAGGTCCAGGTGGGTGATGCGATCATGCGAGTGAGTCGTAGATGATTTGGCGCCAGCCACACAGGGTGAACCTTGCCGGCATGCTGCCCAGGCACCCTCAGGAGGAGCCGGTCAATAGCCCGGGCCACGACACGATTCCCGTAGAGAACCGTGAGGGTGCCGAGACGCGCAACGGCCAAACCGAGCGTCTGTCATGGGGCGCCCGGACCGACATCGGCCTGGTTCGCGGGCACAACGAGGACTCGTTTCTCGTCCAGCCCCCGCTCTTTGCCGTCTGCGACGGGATGGGCGGGCATGCGGCAGGAGAGGTGGCAAGCTCGATTGCCGTGCAGACGATAGGGGCCCAGGCTCCGATCCACGCAGACGACATCCTCCTCGGGGCGGCAGTCGAGGCGGCAAACGCCGCCGTGATCGAGGGTGCCGCCACCGGAAAGGGCAAGCCCGGGATGGGCTGCACCGCCTCGTGCGTCCTCATCGAGAACAACAAGATGGCCATCGCCCATGTGGGTGACTCCCGCATCTACCTCCTCCACCACGGCACGCTCGTGAGGCTGACGCACGACCACTCGTACGTCGAGGAGCTCGTGGACGCGGGAGAGATCACCGCCGACGAGGCGAGGGTCCACCCATCCCGCTCCATCATCACACGCGCACTCGGGTCTGACCCCGACATGTACGCAGACCACTTCACGCTCGACGTCTCGACTGGAGACCGCCTCATCGTCTGTTCCGACGGCCTGTCTTCCATGGTTGAGGACTCCGAGATAGAGGCCATTGCCGTCTCGTCGGTCACGCCGCAGTCGGCGGCGGACAACCTTACCTCGGCCGCGCTGAGCGCCGGCGGGCACGACAACATCACCGTCATTGTCGTCGACGTGAGCGACGACGGCGCCATCGAGGCCCACCGCACGATGAGGAAGCGACTCATCCGTCGCCTTCTCATCTTCGGAGGGTGCCTCCTCGCCGCGATGATTGCCGCGGGCCTGGTCTTCGTCAACTCATCCTGGTACCTCGCCAACAACGAGGGGACGGTCGGCATTTACCAGGGGATAACCGGGAGCTTCATGGGCATTCCCCTCTCCCACTTGGAAGAGACCACGTCGGTGCAGATCTCGGACCTTCCCGACGCCACGCAACAGAGCCTGATAGGCGGGCTTCGCGTGGGGAGTGAGGAGGAGGCCAAGAAGACGGTCGAGAGCTACCGCGACCAGATTGACGCCGACAAGAGCTCCGCCGCAGTGACCGCAGACAGGACCACCACGAGCGGCAGCTCCGATACCGCCGACTCCTCGAGCTCGGCGACAAAGCAGAACGGGGGCGACTAGCATGCCAAAGCGCCAGAATACGCGCAGGAACACCGAGCTCATGCTCCTTGTCCTGGCAGCCCTCCCCGTGACGTTGCTCTATGCGATGTACCTCGTGAACATGAACGTGGCGATATCATTCTCGTCCCTCTCGGTCCCACTCGGGCTGTTTGCCGCCTTCACCGTGGCGCACCTCGCCGTGCGAAAGTTTGCCCCAGGCGCCGACCCGGCTATTCTGCCCATCGTGTTCCTGCTCTCGGGAATAGGCATAGCATTTGTGACGAGACTCGCGCCTACCTTGGCGGAGGGCCAGGTCATGTGGCTGTTCGTCTCCGTGGCAGCGATGATCGCCGTCCTGGTGGCCGTCCCCAGCATCGAGTCGCTCGCCCAGTACAAGTATTCCATGGGCATTGCGGGTGTGGTGCTTCTCCTCCTTCCCATGCTCATCGGCACCGAGCGTGGGGGCTCCAAGCTCTGGCTCGTCATCGGACCATTCTCGTTCCAGCCGGGCGAGCTCGCTAAGATCCTCATCGTCCTGTTCCTGGCCTCATACCTGGCCGAGAACCGCGAGATGCTCTCCGCCTCCACCCGCCACATCGGCCCGCTCGCACTGCCTCGCCCCAGGATGCTGCTCCCACTGCTGGTCATGTGGGGCGTCTCGCTGCTCGTCGTCATCTTCGAGCGCGACCTCGGCAGCGCCCTGCTCTTCTACACCTTCTTCGTGATCATGCTCTACGTGTGCACCGGGCGAGTGAGCTATGTCATCTTCTCCGCCCTGCTCCTCGCCATCGGTGGGGTGGGCTGCTATCACCTGTTCTCGCATGTTCAGACCCGTATCCAGATTTGGCTCAACCCCTTTGCGGACCCTTCGAACAAGGGCCTCCAGATCGTCCAGTCGCTCTACTCCCTTGCAGATGGCGGACTGGTGGGTTCTGGCATCGGTAAGGGCCTCCCCACCCTCATCCCCGTGGTCGAGTCCGACTTCATCTTCTCCGCCATAGGAGAAGAGATGGGCCTCCTCGGTGCCTCTGCCGTCCTCATCGCGTTCCTGCTCTTCAGCGTGAGGGGCCTCACCACCGCCGGCAGGGCAAAGAGCGACGTCTCGGCTTTCACGGCGGTTGGCCTGACCTCGGCAATCGTGGTCCAGGCGTTCCTCATCGTGGGCGGCGTCACCAAGCTGCTCCCCCTCACGGGCGTGACCCTGCCCTTCATGAGCCAGGGTGGCAGCTCACTTCTCTCGAGCTTCATCATCGTCGGCTTGCTCCTAAAGGCGGGCGACGAGGGAACCGGGCACATGACGCAGATCGAGGCGGCCAACACGCACAGCCCCGCCCAGACCATGCGAGGCACGGCGGCCAGGGCAACGTCACCCACCGACTCGGTGGTGCACGGATCCCACGCCCGCGGCAGCTTTGGGCTCCAGACCCCCGAGTCCGGCGTGCTGGGCAGGGTCGCCCTGGGCAAGCGCCTTACTGCCCTCATAACGGTGTTTGCAGTGATGTTCACGCTGCTCATCGGCAACCTCACCTACATCCAGGTGGTGAAGGCGGACTCCTACCAAAACCTCCCGACCAACAACCACACCATCGCGAAGTCTTCCAAGATCAAGCGTGGTTCCATCATCACCGCCGACGGGCAGACCCTCGCCGAGTCGGTGCAGCAGACTGACGGGACCTACGTGAGGCAGCACCCGATGGGGTCGCTCGCTGCGCTGACCGTTGGATACGTCTCTACGCAGTATGGGACCTCCGGAGTCGAATCCACCTTCAACGAGACCCTCACCGGTCGTTCCGACTACTCGTCCTGGACGTCTGCCCTTTACTCGCTCGCAGGGGTCGAGAGCGCGGGCTCGTCGGTGGTCCTCACCATCAACTCGCAGATGCAGCAGGCTGCCGAACAGGCACTGCAGGGGTACACGGGCGCCATAGTCGTCCTCAACCCCTCGACCGGGGCAGTGCTGGCAGAGGCTTCCTCGCCCAGCTACACCTACGACAGCCTTGACACGGTCATGGCCTCTGGTGCGGGGCAGGGCGAACTCGTCAACCGAGCCACCCAGACGCTCTACACCCCGGGCTCGACCTTCAAGACCATCTCGCTTGCCGCCGCACTCGACTCGGGCGTCGCCTCGCTCAGCACCGCCTACGAGGCACCGTCATCCATGGAGATCGGCGGGGGCCAGGTGACCAACAACAACGGAGAGGCATGGGACTCCCTGACCCTTCAGGAGGCCTATGCCGAGTCCGCCAACACCGTCTTTGGCCAGCTGGGAGTTGCCCTTGGAGCCGACAAGCTCGTGAGCTACGCCGATGCCTTTGGGTATGGCACCAGGCTGGGACTCGACTTCACCACGACCGCCTCCCTCATGCCCAAGCCCTCCGAGATGAGCAAATGGGAGACCGCCTGGTCCGCCATCGGGCAACCTGTGGGCGTCCACGAGAGTCCTGCCGGTCCCCAGACCACCGTCATGCAGAACGCGGTCATGGTTGCTGCGATTGCAAACGGCGGCATCGTGATGAACCCCTACGTTGTGGACCACATTCTCTCGCCCGAGGGTGCTACCACCTCGACGACGCAACCCAAATCCTTGGGACAGGCCGTCTCGAGCCAGGCCGCCTCGGAGGTCAAGAAGGCCATGCTCGACGTCGTGGAGAGCGGCACGGGCACGGCAGCCCAGGTGAGCGGGGTCCAGGTGGCCGGCAAGACCGGTACCGCCCAGGTAAGTGATTCGGTCTCCAACTCGCTCTTCGTTGGCTTTGCACCCTATGACTCTCCGACCCTGGCAATCTCCGTCTGCCTGGAGGGTTCGGAGAGCAACGACGTCAATGGGCAGGCAGCGGCTGTCGCCGGTCGGGTGCTGGCCGCCTGCCTCAACATTCAATCCCTGGGGGCGAGCTCATGAGGTCACTAGCGGATTTGGCTATGGGGTACGAGGAACTTCGGCGCGAGTCACAACACGCCTCAGATGGGAGAGACGATGTCAGATAGAGTTCTCGGCGGGCGATACACGGTACAGGACAAGATCGGCACCGGTGGGATGGCAGTGGTCTACCGTGGCCTGGACGAGGTTCTTGGGAGGATGGTTGCGATCAAGACCATGCTTCCCCAGTACGCTGCCGACCCCTCGTTTGCCGCACGCTTCAAACAGGAGGCACAGGCAGCCGCGGCGCTCCAGAGCCCGTACATCGTCTCGGTGTACGACTGGGGCAAGGACGGCGATACTTATTACATCGTGATGGAGTACCTGCGCGGAACCGACCTCAAGACGGGGATTCGCAAGCACGGCGCACTCGACTGCAAGAAGGTCGCGCAGATTGGCTCGCAGATTGCCCAGGCGCTCTCCGTCGCACACAGGCACGACATCATTCACCGCGACATCAAGCCGCAGAACATCATGGTCCAGCCCGATGGCAACATCAAGGTCATGGACTTTGGCATCGCCCGCGCCAAGAACAGCCACCTGACGACCGACAACTCGGTCTTGGGCACGGCCCACTACGTTTCCCCCGAGCAGACGCAGGGCAAGGAGCTTGGCCCCACCACCGACATATACTCCCTCGGCATCGTCATGTACGAGGCTGCCACCGGCCAGGTTCCCTTCGACGGCGACGATGCGATCACCGTCGCCCTCAAGCAGGTGAAGGAGCAGCCCAAGCCCCCCAGTCAGATCAACCCCAACGTGGATGCGGCGCTCGAGAGCATCATCCTCAAGTGCATGCAGAAGGACCCGGCGGACCGCTTCCAGACGGCGGACGAGCTCTACCACGTCCTGCGCGACTACCTCGCCGGACGCATGGCCGCTGTCAGCAACGCAACGGCGCTCACCAACCTGGGCGCTACCCAGACCGTAACCGCGCCCCTCTCCGCTGCCGAGGCATCCACTGCCGCCATGAGCCGCATCAACACCATCTCGCGGCCTAAGGGGCAGACCGCTACAGAACGGGCCAAGGAGCAGGAGGCCGAAAAGACCAAGAAGCACAAGAAGCGGACGGCCATACTCGCAGTCGTTGGTGCAATCGCCCTCATCGCGGCCATTGTCGCCGCTGTCACGTACTTCAACTCCTCGCAGACCGAGTCGGTACCCAACCTGCTCAACCTAACCGAGGACGAGGCGCTCCAGCAGATCGAGAACAGCAACGGGTTCTTCAGCAAGGGCTCGGTTAAGGAGCAGTACAGCGACACGGTTGCCGAAGGCCTGGTCATGGACCAGGACCCCGACGCAGGGACCACCGCCCCAAAGGGCACGCAGATAAACATCGTTGTCTCGAAGGGCGCCAAGCCTGCCGCAACCGTGACCGTCCCCGACCTGTCTGGGATGTCCCCTTCGGAGGCAGAGGAGGCGCTGAGCAAGGTCGGCCTGGTAGCCAAGGCAGGAGACTCCGTTTACAGCGACACGGTCGAGGTGGGCAAGGTCGCCGCACAGTCCGTCGCGGGCGGCTCGAGCGCCAAGGCGGGTGACACCATCACCTACCAGCTGTCCAAGGGCCCCGAGAGCGTCGATGTACCTGATGTGACCGGCCAGTCGCAGTCGGACGCGACCAGTGCGCTCCAGGCGGCAGGCTTTGAGGTCGATGTCCAATCCACATCGAGCGATAGCGTGGAGAAGGGCCTCGTCATCAGCCAGTCGCCCACCGGCACGGCAACCAAGGGTGCCACCATCACCATTACCGTTTCGACAGGTTCCGAGACCGTCTCGGTCCCCAGCGTCGTAGGGATGGACAAGGACACCGCACAGTCGACGCTTGCAAACGCCGGCTTTAAGTACGATCCGCAGTACCGGTACGATGACAGCACGCCCGTGAACCAGGTCATTAGCCAGTCGCCCACCGGAAGCGCCAAGAAGGGTGACACAATCACGCTGGTCATCTCGAATGGCCCCCAGAGCAGCACGACGGACAACGGAAGCTCCAGCACGTCCTCAAGCGGGAGCAACACGACTTCGGGGACCAGCGGAACGTCGGGAAGCAGCACAACGAGCGGTAACTAGGCTCGTCTCCCAAGCATTCGGCTGGATTTGGCGAGGGGCCTCGTAACGAGGTCCCTCGCATTTTCTTACGCAACATGTACCGTCGCTTACCCAGGCATGGGGCATCACGCGCAGAAGCGTAAGCGCTGCATCGACGCGATCCTGCCGCCGCGACCTCACATTCATTGAAGCGGTCAAGCCATTTGTGATTGAGGTAACCGCTCGTTCATTCGCACAGTTTGGCCAGTAGTTGGTCCGCAACGGCATGTAAATTTGAAAAAAAAGAAAGCAGGTCACAGCAAAACATAGGCTGTGACCTGCGCTTTCTCGTGGTGACCCCGGTCGGATTCGAACCAACGACACCAGGTTTAGGAAACCTGTGCTCTATCCCCTGAGCTACGGGGCCGTGCCTGACTATTCTAGCATCAAGTAGTCACCAGTTGGGGGACAAATGACCCTTACCTGTGCTGCTCGTGACGATGGGCTCTCTTGGCCTTGCGGGCCTCCTTTGCCTCTGCCCGAGCGGCCTCTTCGCGCTGCGCCGCCTTGTAGTCCTCTTCGATAATCTGCATGACGCGCTTCTCGGAGAGGGACGCAACCTCGCGATCGGCTGCCTTACGCAGTGGCCTCACGTTGCGCCAGTCGTAGATAAACGCCACGATGATGCATCCGTAGGCCAGGATGATCAGGATAAGCATGATCAGGCCGGCAAGACCGGTGGCCTGATCGGCGGAGTAGATGTTGGAGAGGGCAAAGCTCAGGAGCGTGCATGCCATCCCCACGCCGAGGAGTATCCACCACATGCGCTGACCACTCTTGTATCCCGGCTTTGAGCTGAGGATGATCCTGGACGCAGCCGCACGCCGGTCCTCGGAGTCTCGCCTGGCCTCGCGGGCCTGCTTCTTCTCCTCCTTGGTCATCTCCTCCTCGCGCTTGCCGGTGCTGGTCATCTTCCCCGCTGCGACCTCGCTGGACTTCACCACTCGAACACCAGCAGCGGCCTCTCTCGCGGGGCGCGCACGGGAGACCGACCTCTTGCTAAAGCCTGCCTTGGGCTCGTCGGAGGACATGATCTTCTCGACCGCCTTCTGCTGTGCGGTCTTTGGCTCCGGTGCTTCGCTGTTTGCCTGCTCGGCCTCCTCGCGGGCGCCGCGGATGGTATCACGCAGTGACATTGGACTCCTTTGCGGGCTTGAACTCGGTTCCGGTAATGATCTGGTATGCCTCCTGATAGCGCTTGGAGGTTCCCTCGATCACCTCTGCGGGAAGGTGGGGCGGCTCGCCCTGCATGTCCCAGTTGGCCTTGAGCCAGTCGCGCACATACTGCTTGTCGTAGCTTGGCTGGACCTTGCCGGGCTCATAGCCCTCGGCGGGCCAGAAGCGGCTGGAGTCGGGGGTCAGGCACTCGTCGATAAGGGTGAGCTGACCATCGATGTAGCCAAACTCGAACTTGGTGTCCGCGATGATAATCCCGCGGGTAGAGGCATACTCTGCGGCAGCGCTGTAGATCTTGAGCGCCGCGCTACGAATCTGCTGGCCGACACTATCCCCCACCAGCTCCTCCATGCGATCAAACGAGATGTTCTCGTCGTGATCGCCGAGCTCGGCCTTGGTGGAGGGGGTGAAGAGCGGCTCGGGAAGCTTGGATGCCTCAACCAAGCCGGCCGGGAGGCTGATGCCGCAGACGGTGCCATCCTGGTCGTACGTCTTCTTACCCGAACCCGTGAGGTAGCCGCGAACAATGGCCTCGATGGGAACCGTCTTGGCCTTCTTCACCAGCATGGAGCGCCCGGCAAGGTAGTCGGAGTACTTCTGAAACTCCTCCGGGTAGTCCTTCACGTCCATGCTCAGCATGTGGTTGGGCATGAGGTCGGCGAACTTCTCAAACCAGAAGGCTGAGATGCGCGTCAGGATCTCGCCCTTGTAGGGAATCTCGTCGGGCAGGATATAGTCGAACGCACTGATGCGGTCGCTTGCGACCATGAGCAGGCTGTCTCCGCAGTCATAGATGTCGCGCACCTTGCCGTGTGAATCCGGACGAAGCTCCATGGCTCCCATTAGGTCTCCCATCGATGAGTTTATCAGCGTCACATCGAGACAGTGACCTCTCGATTGTAGTTGATTGCCCCCCCAAACGCAGCGCGCCTCGCGCACGTGCAGAGGACGTGCACCAAGCCCAAACTATCGGTCTTGGGCTTCCTGTATCTGCTGCTTGATGCTCTTGTGGCCGTGGTCGATGGGGATGTGAAGGGCGAAGGTGGTTCCCTTACCCAATTCGGACTCAACCGAGATGGATCCGTTGTGCTTCTCGATGATCTCCTTGGTAAGCGATAGGCCGACCCCCAACCCCCCGCTCACGCGCTCGCGGCTTGCATCAGAGCGCCAGAAACGCGAGAACACCCTGGGGATGTCCTCCTTGGCGATGCCGATGCCCGTGTCCTGCACCGAAATGAGGACCTCGTTCTTGGTGCGGTCACGAGCGACGGAGACCACGACCCAGCCGCCATCAGGCGTGTACCTCATGGCGTTGGACATAAGGTTGGTAACGGCCTCGCGAATGAGGTCGGGGTCAACGTCCGCATAGCACTCGTGATTGGTCGTCTTATCGTCGAACCGCAGCGCAAGCCCCTTGTCGGCAAAGAGCTGCGCCTGCATGGAGACGAGGCTCTTCACCAGGTAGACCACGTCCGCCCGCTCGATCTTGAGCTCACGCGTCCCGTTCTCGATACGAGACAGGTGCAGCATTGCGTCGACCAGGCGAGAGAGGCGCCTCACCTCGCCTGCGACAATCTCAAAGTGCTCGTCGTCCGTGGGGAGAACGCCGTCCTGCATTGCCTCCACGGTCGCCTGCATTGCCATGAGCGGGGTACGGAGCTCGTGGGCGACGTCGCTGGTGAGGCGGTGCTCGAACTTGATGTCACGCTCGAGCTCGGAAGCCATGCTGTCGAAGGTCTCGCCCAACCTGCCAATCTCGTCGTCACCAGTGAGGTTGGTTCGAGCCGTAAGGTCACCATTGCGTATCTGAGCCGCCGTGGAGGTGATGACCTTGATGGGCTTGGTGAGCGCCCTCGAGGCGAGATAGCCCACCACGCAGGCGAGTATCACCGCCACACCCGCGGCACCCAGGATGGCGCCGTACGAGTTGAGCCTAAATGCCGCATCGTTCTTGGTGAGCAAGGGGCTTGACCCGACGCTCCAGATGCGGACTTCCCCCACCTTGACGCCGTCGCTGATGACATCGGCGGTAACGACAGACTCCGAGTCCTCCGGCTCCTCGGACTTTGCGGAGATGTGCTGAGACGAGTCGACGGTCCGCTTGGAGTCATCCCAGGTGTCGTCGTAGATGATGTCTCCGGCTGAATCAACCACCTGCACCACGACGCTGGACGTTGCGTTGGTGGCATAGTCGGCGTACTTCAGCACATCGTCGTTCCACTCGCCCGCATAGCGATACTGCGTCGAGAGGTTGTTTGCAGTGCGCTCCGCGAGGGCCTGCATGTTATCCCTCGCGTACTCCTTGAACTGCCCCTCCCACACCACGGCAAGGACTGCGGAGAGGATTGCGGCGGTCATGATTGCCGTAAACGCGAAGTAGAAGGCCATGCGAGCGGTGAAGGTCTTCTCTGGTCGCTGCCGCTTTGTGTCGTGGGGCATGGTGTTGAACGATGCCTTGGAAGAAGAGTCGGAGGCCGCTTGGGCCTCCTCCTCATACCCCCTTGTCACTCCTCCGTCGTCAAGAAGGTCGCCCATAGGCTACTTCTTGTCCTTACCGTCGGAGTCGGCGGGCTTCTGCGACGCCTCGAACCGATATCCCACTCCGTGAACGGTGTACAGCCAGCGCGGATTGCGCGGGTCGTCGCCAAGCTTTGCGCGGAGGTTCTTGACATGGCTGTCGATCGTACGCTCGTAGCCCTCGAAGTCGTAGCCCAGGACCTTCTCGACCAGCTCCATGCGCGTGTAGACGCGGCCGGGGTAGCGGGCCAGCGTGGTCAGGAGCTTGAACTCGGACGCAGTGAGGTCGACCTCCTTGCCCTCGACCATCACCTTGTGGCCGGAGATATCGATGACCAGGTCCCCAAAGTCGAGGACCTCGAGCTGCGGCTCGCTCTCGGTGTGGGCGCGGCGGAGCAGGGCGCGGACGCGTGCGACGAGCTCGCGGGGAGAGAAGGGCTTGATCAGGTAGTCGTCCGCACCGAGTTCGAGGCCGATGATACGGTCCTCGACCTCGCCCTTGGCCGTAAGCATGATGATGGGCACGTTGGAGGTCTCGCGGATGGCACGGCACACGCGCTCGCCCGAGAGCTTAGGGAGCATGAGGTCGAGGATGATGAGGTCAAACGAGTGCTTCTCGAACTCCTCCAACGCGCTCTGGCCGTCACCGACGCCACGGACGATGTAGCCCTCGCGCTCGAGGTAGGCGGCCACCGCGTCGCGAATGGTCTTCTCGTCCTCAACCAGCAGAATCTTCTTCTCTTCCGAAGCCATGAGCGGCCTCCCAACCTAGCTATGAGGGAAGTTGCACCCTCTTTGCTGTGCAAATGTAAAGTCTCTCCATATTTTACCGCAGCGAGCGATTTTCCATTCGCCCTAAAGGGTGAACAGTCTGACCGAGACGGCGGAGGGATAGCCAGTCTCCTGACTCTTGACGGTCGCAAAGGTCACAAAGCTGTCACTCTGCCCTTGCGTCGCCGGATACTCCCCGTAGTCCACGCAGCGGTTCGTCGCAGCGAGGACCGCATAGGTCTGGGCGCTGCCGTCAACGACAAAGTAGGATGAGGTGCTCTTGATGATGTACAGGCCATCCTTGCCCGAGACGGTCGCAAACGGCTCTCGCGACAGTGCGAGGAACGGGCCATCGGTCGTACCAATATAGGTTCCCATGGTCCCCAGGACGCCACCGGAGGAGTAGGTCGACTCGATGGAGAAGGCGAACTTGTCCCCTATGCGCGTGGCGTTCATGGGCTTGACGCTCTGAGGGAGCACGAGCTGGTCGACCTGGGTGCCAAGCTCGTCCGAGAGCTTGTAGGAGGTGATGCCATAGTAGACGCTGGAGGAACTTCCCACGCGGGGGACGAGGGTCACGGTTCCGTTGCTCACCGAGGGCTCCGTCGCAAACCTTCCAGGCGACTCAACGACGGCCTTCGCCTTTGAGTCTCCCGAATTCCACAGGTAGCAGTACGAGCTCTCGGAGGTCTTCTTGCCCGATGTCGAGGGCATCACCAGCCAGATGACGGTGGACCCAGTCACACAGAGCTTGGGCGGATCGTAGTTAGAGTCCGCCTTCCAGAGCGTCGTCGCCTTGCCCGAGAGGACGCCGTCCGAGAAGGACTGGGCGTAGAGCCACCAGCTATGGGTGAGAAGATCGAGCTCCACCCATGCGTACACCGAGTCGGAGCAGCGGACGTCGTATATCTCCACGTTGGAGTTGTTGGTGATGGGGGCAGAAACGACCTCGCTGACTGTCCCCGACGCGAGCGATAGGGCGGACCCCTTTACCATGGGAGAGGCGCTGGACCCCGCCGTGGTGCAGGGTATCCAGGTGCCCTCGGCGGGATGCAGGACGTTCCCGAGCGCGATGCTCCACGTCGACTGGAGCGTAAGCGAGGAATCCGCCTCCTTGTACTTGTCGAGGATGCTTGTCTTCTGGCTCTCGTCCACCACGACGGGATTGGCGGAGTCGTCACTGGATGATTTGCCGCAACCGGAGAGCACGCCAATGGTGGCGGCAACCGCACCGGTGGCGGCCGTGGCACGGAAGAGTCCCCGGCGTGTGATGTTGTGACGTTGTCTGGGCATCGACGTCCCTACTCGACCCTCTGGGCCGCAAGTTCGCGCTGAGCCTCCGTGAGTGCGATGGTCATCTGGTCCGCACAGCTGGTGGGCCTGAGCCCGCAGGTGTTACCCGCAAGAAGGCTCACCACGTCCTCGACCGCCATGCCCGAGACGAGCTTGCCGATCGCCTTGAGGTTGCCGTTGCATCCGCCAATGAAGCCAACGGACTCGATGGTCCTCCCATCGTCGCTGAGCTCGACGTGAATGTTCTGGGAGCAGACCCCATGAGGGGTGTAGTCGTATTCGAACATGAATCACCTTTCGTCCCGTCGAGTATACCCAAGGGGATGCGGCGAGACCTGCCCGCCACATCCCCCGTATGACTCGCGTCGGCTGCACGCCCCATCGGGCAGCAGGGAATGCGCCTGCTAGTCGAAGCTCAGCTTCTCGAGGCGGTCAAACACGAGGTCGATGCGCGTGAGGAAGTCCCAGGGATCGAAGATAGTGTCAAGCTGCTCCTTGGTAAGCGTGCACTCGGGATCCGCCTCGAGCCTCTCCTCAAAGGTGGGACCGGGCTTCACCTGCTGGACGTCGTGCCAGGTAGCCATGGCGTCGCGCTGCACGATGGCGTAGGCCTGCTCGCGTGTGATACCCGTGTCCACCAGGGCGAGGAGGACCTTGCTGCTGTAGATGAGCCCGCGGGTGCGGTTGAGGTTGGCCTTCATGCTCTCGGGGTAGAGGATGAGGCCGTCCACCACGCGGATGAGGCACTGGAACATGTGGTCGAGCGCGATGAAGCTGTCCGCCTGGGCAACGCGCTCGGCGGAGCTGTGGCTGATGTCGCGCTCGTGCCACAGGGCGACGTTGTCAAAGGCGACCTGGGCGTTGGCCTTAACGACGCGAGAGAGACCGCAGACCTTCTCCATCGTGATGGGGTTGCGCTTGTGTGGCATGGCACTGGACCCCTTCTGGCCCTTCTTGAAGGGCTCTTCGACCTCGAGGGTGTCGGTGCGCTGGAGGTTGCGGATCTCGGTCGCGATGCGCTCGCAGGTCGCGGCGGTCGTGGCGAGCACTCCTGCCAGGTAGGCATGGTGATCTCTGCTGATGACCTGCGTCGAGAGGGGGTCACCCTGCAGGCCAAGGTGCTCGCAAACGTATTGCTCCACAAACGGGTCGATGCTGGAGTAGGTTCCCACCGCACCGCTGATGGCGCCAAACGCAACGTTCTTGCGGGCGTCCCTCAGACGGTCAAGGTCACGCTTGAGCTCCCAGGCCCAGCTGCCGAACTTCATCCCAAACGTCATGGGCTCGGCGTGAATGCCGTGGGTGCGTCCGACGCAGAGGGTGTTTCTCTCCTCAAAGGCGCGGCGCTTGCAGATCTCGCCGAGCCTCTGGCAGTCCTCGATGAGGAGGTCGGTAGCCTGCGTGAGCTGGTAGCACAGGGCGGTGTCCCCCAGGTCCGAGCTGGTCATGCCGTAGTGGACCCAACGGCTTGGCTTGGGCTGCCCCTCTGGCACATCCTTGTCAATGTAGCTGCCCATGTTGGTGAGGAAGGCGATGACGTCGTGGTTGGTCACGGCCTCGATCTTGTCGACCTCCTCCTTGTTGAAGGCGGCGTGCTCGCGAATCCACTTGGCCTCCTCCTTGGTGATGCCGCTCTTGCCCAGCTCGGCCTCCGCCTCGCAGGCAAGCACCTCGATCTCCTGCCAGATGGCGTACTTGTTCTCCAGCGAGAAGATGTGGCCCATCTCGGGGCGGGTATAGCGGTCGATCATGCTCGTTCCTTTCACGAGGTTGCCTGCAAGCACGATTCTAGCGCGCTGGGTGAGAGGGACTTGGGCAACGGGCCCGCGACCACACGATGCACCAGCAAGCACGGCCAAAAGTCATGCCCGCGCGAGAGGGGCAACCGATCCTGCCTCCAAAGGCGTCACGAGAAACGGGGACAACCGGACGGCCGACGCCCAGTAGCCCCGCCATCGCGAGCGGCTTCTCTCCCCTGGGGAACATCGCTACCCAAGGGTGGACTCGTCCCTCTCGAGCGCCGCCTTTGCCTCGCCCATCTGGACCCTCACTGCCTCGTCGCCCGTCCCGCCGTAGGTGTTGCGTGCCCGGGCGATGCCGGCGGGGTCCAGGTCCTTCGCGATGTCGTTGCCAAACAGCGGCGACGCCTGCCTAAACTCCTCGGGGGTCAGGTCCTCCAACCCCTTCCCATGCTGCTCGCAGTACAGCACGAGCCTGCCCACGACCTCATGCGCCTGGCGAAAGGGCATTCCCCTCTTCGCGAGGTAGTCCGCCACGTCCGTTGCCGCGGTGAAGCCCTTGCTGGCCTGCTCGAGCATGGTCTGGGGGTGCACCTCCCAGGTGTCCACCATCCCGCGCATACAGGTCATGCAATCGCCGAGCGTGCGCGCGGCATCCATTGGCCCCTCCTTGCACTCCTGGAGGTCCTTGTTGTAGGCAAGGGGCAATCCCTTCATGGTGACGAGCAGAGACACGAGGTCACCAACCACCCGCCCCATCTTGCCACGGGTGAGCTCAGCAAAGTCGGGGTTCTTCTTCTGCGGCATGATCGACGACCCCGTGGAGTACGAGTCGGAGAGCGTGATGAACGAGAACTCTGTCGACGACCAGAGGATGATCTCCTCGCACAGACGCGAGAGGTGCATCATGCTCACGCTGCATGCATAGAGGAGGTCCAGCAGGTAATCGCGGTCCGAGACCGCATCCATCGAGTTGGGAATGGGATGGTCCATGCCCAGGAGCTCCGTTGTGTAGAAGCGGTCCAGGTCGTACGTGGTCCCCGCCAGCGCTGCGGCGCCCAGGGGGTTCGCATCCGCGGCGGAGCGGGCCTCGGCCAGCCGGTGGAAGTCGCGCGTCAACATCCAAAAGTAAGCCAGGAGGTGGTGGGAGAAAAGCACAGGCTGCGCGTGCTGCAGGTGGGTGTATCCGGGCATCACGACGCCCAGGTTCTTCTCGGCGGCGGAAACAAGCGATGCACGCAGACGGCAGTTCTCCTCCATCAGGCTCGTTATCTGATCCTTTGCGTACAGCCTGAGGTCGAGGGCAACCTGATCGTTGCGCGATCGACCGGTGTGAAGTCGTGCGCCCGCCTCGCCCACATCACTCGTGAGCTTGGACTCCACCGCCATGTGGATGTCCTCGTCGTCGACGTTCCACTCAAACTCGCCGGCATCCATCGATTTTCTTATTGCCTCGAGGCCAGCAACGATCTTCTCCGCATCCTCCTGGGAGATGACGCCCTGCCGCGCCAGCATCTTGGCATGCGCGATGGATCCCCGGATGTCCTGCGCGTACATAGCCTTGTCCTGCGGAAGCGATGCCCCAAACTCTTGAGTGAACTCGCTGACGCCGCCCTCGAACCTTCCGGACCAAAGAGCCATCTGGTCTCCCTCACTGTCGTCTGCCGCAACACGTCGTTCCATACAGGTGGCATGCACGGGATGCCCTCCCGCACATGCCACCATCCCAACATCACCCAGACAACGCTGCCCTGATTCCGAGTCGAGGGGCAGTGGTGTCCAGCCCATCCCCCTTAGGCCGAGAGGCGCTGGGCCTGGGTATCGCTCTTCTCGCTCACGCCCTTGGCGGAGGGTCCCTGCTTGCCAGACCACGTCTTCACCGGCAGGCTGTGGATGTCGATGAATCCCTTCGAGGCGGTGCGGTCGAAGGTGTCGCCCTCGCCGTAGGTCGCGAGGCTGTATTCGTAGAGCGAGTAGGCACTCTTAACGCCCGTGACCGTGGCGCTGCCCTTATAGAGCTTTGCCTTCACCTCGCCGGTCACAAACTTCTGCGTGTTCTGGACGAAAGCGTCCAGCGCCTGCTTGAGCTGCGAGAACCAAAGGCCATCGTACACGGTAGTCGACCACTGCTGGTCAACCATGTGCTTGTACTTGAGCGTGTCTCCGTCCAGGCACATCGTCTCGAGCGAGTGATGCATCTTGATGAGCGTGAGGGACGCGGGGCACTCGTAGCACTCGTGACTCTTGATGCCCACCACCCGGTCCTCGATCATGTCGATGCGACCGATGCCATGCTTGCCGCAGACCTTGTTCATCTGCACGATAAGGGGCAGCAGCGCCATGGGCTTGCCATTGAGCGAGACGGGCTTTCCTGCCTCAAACCCAACGACGATTTCCTCGGGCTCGTCTGGGGCCTCCTCCGGGCTTGCAGTCATGGTCCAGATGTCCTCGGGCGGCTCGTTCCAGGGATCCTCCAGCACGCCGCACTCGATCGCGCGGCCCCAGAGGTTGTCGTCGATGGAATAGGGCTTCGCCGCCGTCGTAGGCACCGGCACGTCATGCGCGGCCGCCCACTCCATCTCCTCCTCGCGAGTGTGGAGGTCCCACTCACGCACGGGGGCAAGAATCTTGATGCTGGGGTCCAGGGCGTGGATGCAGGTCTCAAAGCGCACCTGGTCGTTGCCCTTTCCCGTGCAGCCATGAGCAATGTAGGAGGCTCCGGTCTTGTGGGCGATGTCAACGAGGTGCTTCACGATAAGTGGACGCGAGAGTGCCGAGAGTAGCGGGTAGGTGTCCTCGTACATGCCGTTGGCTGCAATCGCCTTGGTCAGGATCTTCTCCGCATACTCGGAACGCATGTCAATCGCCTGGGAGTACATGGCACCCATGTCGTATGCCTTCTGCTCGACCCAGCCAAGGTCCTGCGACTCCTGGCCAACGTTGCCGCAGATGGCAACGACATCCAGACCCTTCTCGAGCTGCAGCCACTTGACCATGACCGAAGTGTCCAGACCGCCCGAGTATGCCAGGACAACCTTCTCCTTGCCGTTTGCCTTTGCCGCCATCTCAACCACTCCCTTATTAATTAAATTTTTGATTTCTATGCCTATGGGTGCAGGGACTTTGTCCCGTTGTTTTCGTTCGCTTGGGTATGAAAAAAGCGCCCCGGCGATGCCAGGTGCGCTTGCAGTCCAACCTATGGGTGGCGTTTAGCCGCGTGGGACTGAAGACGACACGCACTGGCGTCGCTGATCACGGATTCCACCCCGGCGTCGCTCATCCCTCTTTGCTGCGGTCATCTTCGTCCTCCTTCCGCTCATCCGCTTTGTTTTCCACCCTCGTGGTGTTGTCGGGTAATATATCAGGCTTCGTTATGCATCTGTGTGAGAAATTCCTCACGATTTCGTTTTGAAACATTCATGCATGTGATTCTGGGTGAAAGACGCCAACATCCTTTGTCACATGATTGATGCGATGCCCCATCACGACTTGAGGTGGCCGCCGTCAATTCGCCCGTTGTCCGTTTGATGGTTGCATCGCATCTCTCACCTGTGGTTTTATCCCTCGTGTACGTCCGCGTTTTTTCCTGCGCAGTCGTCGGCGATGTGATGGCAGGTGGGTCCGAGTGACTAAGCCCATCGTCACCAAGCAATCGCCCGACCCCACTAAGTCCGCAACCCCACGGTATCTGGCAATGTGGAGCATCTGTGAAAGCGATGGCAGCCAGGGTTATAGGGCCACCGAAACAAAACCTTCGTAGGTCATTGAATGTACCGTCTCACGGCCATCCATAAACTCAGTTGGGCCCCGCCTGGATTGAAAACGGATTGAATCGTGGATTCAAGAAGCACCCTTGAAGCACGTCATGAAGCACAAACAAGAACAGGCCAGGGACACATAGCCCCTGACCTGCTGGTTTGCTGGTGGGTCGTATGGGGGTCGAACCCATGACCTTGGGATTAAAAGTTTCTTATGCTGGATGTTTGCGACTGCATCCGAAAGAATGGCATTACAAATAACAATACATTCTACCTGCTGATTCTTGTTGTTGACTGTTTTCTACCGTCTTTGACTGATATGCTGTTATCACACTGAATGAACTAAGTGTGAACTAATCCATGAACTAGGCAACGCGAAACGGGAGCATGCCACATGGTCACCTACAGCCAGGGTTCCGTCACGAAGTCGAACGGTAAGTGGGTTGGCCAGATTTGGAGGACGGACGATAGTAGAAAGCGAACCCACAAGTGCAGGACGCTGAAGGAGCAAGACGGCTCTGATATCCCCTGCGATAAGAGTTCGAACCGTGGCAGGAACCACGCGATAGGCGCGCTGAACCGTTGGCGCGACGAGCTGATAGCCGAGGCGACCCGGGAGGAGGCGGAGGCGAAGGACGGGCGCGACCTCAACGGCGTGACCGTACGCGAGTATCTGGACCGCTACATTTCGATGCTCGAATCCTCCCACAGCATTGAGAAGTCAACAGCCCAGACCTACGAGACAAGCGCGAGGCGGATATGCGAGGCCTTGGGAGACGTGCCAGTTACCGAGCTGACACGTAAGCAGGTTCAGGCATGGGTAGCCGCGATGGTCAACGAGAACGGGTTCTCCCCCCGCACCGTGACAAAGAATTTCCGCACGCTAAGCCAATGCCTCAGGTACGGCGTCGAATCCGGGCAGCTTGCATCAAACCCGTGTGATGGCGCGCGGCTACCGAAGTACCACCGCGAACAGCCGAGCGCGCTAACACTCGACCAGGCGCGCGACCTCCTGGCAAGCCTTGAGGCGATGCCCCAGACCCGCGTCGTGTGCGCCGCCCGCGTCTCCCTGCTATCTGGTTTGCGTATTGGTGAGATATGCGCCCTCACCTGGGCAGACGTTGACGTTTCGCACCACACTCTCAACGTCAACAAGGCCGTGGGCGCCGGAGGCGGCGGCTCTTACGTCAAGGGTACGAAAAACAGTTACAGCACCCGCACCGTCCCAATGACGCCACCGCTGGAAAGCGCCTTCGGCGACAGGCGTAGCTACGTGATGGGGAGGGCGGCGGACGCCGGGGTCTACCCATCCCCCGAGCAGATGCGCAAATCTTTCGTCCTTGGCAACCTGGACGGTATGGTTATCGCCCCCGCTGGCGTCTCGCGCGAGTGGGCGCACCTGCGCGAACTGCTAGGTGTGAGGGATTCGAACGGGCGCCCCCTGGTGTTCCACGCCCTGCGACACACCTACGCAACGCTGGCAGTTCAGGCCGGAATGGATATCAAGAGTCTTAGCGCGATTCTCGGGCACTCTTCTAGCGCGATGACGCTGGATACCTACGCGAGTTCCGACGAGTCGGCGCGGCGCGCGGCGGCTGACAGGTTCGCCGAGTTCATGGGCGAGGCCCCGAGGCGCGGGGAAGTCCGCCAATTCGGCATGACGAGCACCGGTCTTTAGCAGCACGCGACGGTAACATAGAGCGGCGCCGCCTCAGGCCGTGGCAGGTGAGGCAGCACCGCTATCACGTATCCTACACCACCACGGCCGGAAGAGGGAGGCGCGGGGACGTGGCAGGCAGGACGAGGGGCGCCAAGGGCACATGGGGCGACCTGGACGTGAGGCACATCGTTGCGCCGCACATGAACATGCGCGAGGCCATAGGAGCCAGGGGGCTGACGAGAGACGGGTTTGCCGCGGCGATGGGGGTATCGGCGAAGAGGCTGGACAAGTGGCTCGACGGCGCGCCCGGCAGCTCGCAAGCCGCCACGTGCATACAGAACGACGAACTCGTGCACGCGGCTCGCATACTGGGGGTATCCGTCTGGTACCTGCTCGACCTCACGGACAGCCCGGACGGCAGCGGCGCGAAGCCATTCAGGCGGTACGAGACGCTCAGGGAGTGGTGGGGCAAGGCCAAGGACCCCGAGAAGGCCGCGCCGTGGTATCAGGATTTCGTTTGCTACGAGGACGGGAGTTCATCATTTGAAGAGGGGATAGTGACATGGCGCCTTACTGACGCACAGGGCCACAAGTGCTTTGTCCGCACTTGCCATGACGTGCAGGCGCTGTACGACAGGTGGGATGAAGCCACCTCCTCCCTATCCTGCGACCCCGAAACCGGGGACTTTACCCCCGAGACCGAGGCCGCGCTGGACGGCTATGACGCCTGGCTTAGGTGGTTCCGCGCGAATGCGGCGGAATGGCTGAGGCGCGACCTGCTGGGCCTCAGGGGCGACTACCGCGACCCGCTGGCCGTCGTGAGGGTGGGGCTGGAATACGCATCCAAGACGGCGAACCAGGATAAGTTCGACGCCCTGCTGGCACGAATCGACGCCGAGACCAGAGACGCCATGGACGCGCTGGCCTGAGTCCCCAAATCCCACAAAGTTTTTTCCAGCCCCCGCCAGGCGCCCACGATAGCGAGAGGTGACCCCGCGGATGGGCGAGTTTCATGCGACCTGGCCCCCAACGGGACCACGGATGGCCCACCACGCGGGGCTGGTCCGCGTTTTTTGCCGTTTGAACTGGTGAAACACGCGCGATACCGTGGGATGCAGTGGGAAGCGCAGAGACGCGCCCCCCGGCCGTGCGCACGGCTCCAACACGTTCGCCGCGAGGCGAGGAAGGAGCCGAAATGGCTTGCAAGAACTCAGGACCGACGTTGACAATCGAGGACGCCCGCAGACTACCCGCGTTGTGCGGGGTGGCGGACGCGGCCGCGCTCACCGGCTACTCGACCCACTACATCTCCGACTGCTGCTCGCGCGGCACCATCCGCGGCGTGAAGTTCGGCCGCCGCTGGTGCATAGACACCGCCGCGCTGCTCAAGCAGTTCGGTATCGGCGAGTAGGTGGCAGGCATGAAGTACAAGCTCGATTGGCGGGATTCGGGTTCGCTGTTGAACGCCCTAGAGGGGGACAGCTTCAGCACCGGCGTGAGGATACAGGGCCGCTGCTGCGGAATTTACCTCGATGACAGGAGGATACGGTACTGCTCTCTCACCCCGTCGCGCGGATGCAATAAGAGCTGCGAGTTCTACCGCGGTGACACGCACGGGGGAACTAGGCCGCACTGCGCGATGAAGGACCCGAGCCGGCACGGCAACACCAAGAGTAACGGACGGAGGTAGCGCATGAGGCAGGTTAAGGCCGTGGCCCCACCAGACCCCAACGAGGCGCTGGACGCGCTCAGTTGGATGGACCCAGGCACCCTCAATCCGAACGAATGGGTGAGGGCGTCAATGGCGGCGAAGGCCGCAGGCGTCGGATACACCGAATGGGACGCCTGGAACCAGCGCGACCCCGGGCGCTACGACGAGGGGGAGAACAAAAAGCGCTGGGACTCGTTCGACCCCGAGAAGTCGGGGGGCATATCGAAGAACACTCTTTTCGGGATGGCGCGCGACCGTGGATGGAGGGGCGGGGGCACCGGCGCGGCGGCGTGCGCAGACCACCACGAGCCGCCCGAGGCTCCCGGTGGTGGCGGGACGATGCGGCCCCCACGCCTCGCCCTCGATGACGCGGAGGCTGTGCCTCTCCCCTCACTCGAAAAGGCACGCAGGGTGCCGGCAAGGGAGCAGCTATCAAAGTACATGAGGGCACTGCACGGCCCAGACGCGCACGTTGCCGTAGTCACGGACTCTGTGGCAAGGAATGGAGGCAAGCCCCGCCCGAACGGACGGGGGGAGCTTTACCGCGCGGGGGACCTCATCGTCCACCCCGAGGAGGCCATGGGGAAGGCCAACCCCACGGCGGGCGCATGGGTTGCGGTCAACGAGTACGACCCCGAGAGGTTCGCCAAGGACGGACGAAGGGGCGAGGCCCTCTCCTCGTTCAGTTACGCGCTCATCGAGGCCGACGAGGACGAGGGCGGCGAGCCGATTCCGCCCGAGGAGCAGATGCGCATGGCGGCGAAACTCAGGCTCCCCGTCCGCGCGGCAGTGTGGAGCGGCGCGAAGTCGCTGCACCTCGTTTGCGCAGTGGACGCCCGTGACGCCGGGGAGTTCCGTGGGCGCGCAGCGTTCATGACGGGGACATGCACGGCAAACGGTTTTCACGTCGATACGTCCGTCAAGGACCCCGTAAGGCTCTCGCGCCTCCCCGGCGTGATGCGCGAAGGACAGCAGCAGACCCTCATATGGGCATGCGGCGGACCCGACGAGGGCGAGTCCAACGGATGCTTCACGGCATCCTGGGCAGAGTGGCTAGCGTTCGTGGAGGCGCATAGGGAGGAGGCGCCGACCGATAGCCGCACCACGGAGGGAGCCGTAAGTGAGGAACAGGGCAAGGGAGCGATTTCGAAGGCGATAGCGAAACTTCACAAGGAGAATAGTCCCCTCGTGGAGTGCGTCGGATTCGACACCCTACGCAACGACGTGGCGATTCGCCACCCCGAAAGGCTCCCATGGAAGCACAGGGGCGGGTCAAGTTGGACCGAGAGCGATAGCGCGCACGCGACCCAGTACCTCCAAGACCTTAACGGCGGCAAGTTCTCCAAGTGCAACCTTGACGAGGTTCTTCTGATTGTTGCGGGCGAGAACGAGTTCAACCCGTTCCTGGAGCGCATCGAGTCCTTGGAATGGGATGGCCTCGGGTATGCAGAACATTTGTTCCATTGGTACCTCGGGGCGGAGGACACCCCGTATACCCGCGAGGTGTGCAAGCTGTTCCTCCGCCAGATTGTCATGAGGGTCACCCACCCAGGCACGCAGTGCGACAACACGCCCGTGCTGAAGAGCAACGTTGAGGGCATCGGAAAAACGACGTTCTGCCACGCGCTAGCGTTCGACGAAGATGCATTCTATGTCTCCCTGCACTCAATCAGGGACCCCAAAGCGGTGGGCGAGAACATGCGGGGGAAGGTGATATGCGAGCTGGAGGAAGCAACAGCCCTGCGGGCGGTATCGCCAGACGAGGCAAAGGCCTTTCTAACGGCACGGACTGACACCTACAGGCCGGCGTACGGCAAGCGCGCGGAGGACCACCCGAGGACCGCATGCACCATAATCACGTGCAACAGCACCGGGTGGATGGACTCCATAGGGCAGGACCGCCGCTACATGCCCATCGAATGCGGGGTGGACCCCAACCACCTGCCACTAGGATGCGGGGACGGCGGAGCGCGGGAGAAGCTGAGCCGCTACGTCGCGCAGGCATTCGCACAGACGTACCACGAACTCAGGGAGTACAAGAGCAAGCACGACACACTCCCGCCGCTCATCCTGCCACCCGAGGCCCGGGAGCAGTGGGAGGCCGCGCGAGACTCCGCGCAATCGGTTGATGAGGAGCAGGAGGCGATTCTGGAATACCTGAGCGATGAGGCGGAGAAAGGCACCAAAGCGGTAACCGTGACCCAGATAATGTGCGGGGCGCTTGGGATGTTCTCCTCCGATGCCACACGTGACAGAAAGAGCCAGAGGAGAGTGAGGGAAATCGTTGACCGCAAAGCTCCTGATTGGGTCTGGGCATGCCACAAAGTCACCGTAACCATAGACAAAGCCACCCAGTCACGACGCGCGTTTGTGTACGTAGGGGGAAGGCCAGCGCGGCAATAGTCATTCGCCCGTCACGGTACGTCCACCGTGGCGGGCCTTTTTCGGCAATGCACGGCAACGTCACGGCAATTGTGTTTCCGCAGGCCCGTGGGGGTGCGAAAGAGGCACGGCAATGCACGGCAATAACGTTTCACCAGTTAGGACCCCATTTATTGCCGTACTACCCTTTTTCTATTAGTAAGTAATAAATAAGTGCACCCCCCACATATACGCGCGCGGTGCGGGGGGGTGCATTCGCAATGAAAGTCTGGAAGGCTGGGCAACATGGAAATACGGCAATGATAGCCTATTTACCTGCGGTTTCCTTGTTGCCGCTATTGCCGTTCGCACGCCACCCGTAGCGAGGCGATATAGCGCGCAGGGAGCATTAAGCCACAAGGAAGGGTACGTCGCCCGGTGGAGGGGCCACAAGGGAAGCCTGCGCATTGGCAGGTCTGACCCCCGCCGAGGTGCAATCGCAAGGACTCGAAATCGCATATTGAACGATAAAAATAGAACCCAGGGGCTTATAGATTCTGTTGCAAGAGCAGAGGAGCAATCTTATCCCGTCAAAGATATTCGAGTTCCAAAGTCTTGCAAAAGACTCGATTGCCAAAATGCAAGAGTAAGACCCCCGAGACACAGAGAAGTCCCGCACGGGAATCTGAACTAACCCGCACGGGACATTTTCAAAAATAAATATCGAACTAACCGCTACTTACTGGCTAATGTCGATGTGGTCTGCGACAACGGCAGGGATAGTAATGTCACCGCCCATTGTGGAGGTGTATGTCATCGTGCCAAGGCATGTCCCATATACGGTCACCGTATCATCCTCAAGGATGTGCGTTCCGCCCATAATATCCGGGGAGAACCCGACTAGCACCATGTCGTCGTATGAGCCATTTGTTGCAACGCGCAGGTCAGTCTCAGTATCGCCCTCAACCACCTGTGCAACCCTGCCAGAGAGAACTACCTTCTTACCCTTGAAATCATCGGGCGTTCGTGCAACGGATTTATAGTCAAGTTGAGCATAGTTCTCAGGCTTGAAAGCCTCCTTGAGGGCACTAGAGGCGCTCGAAAGCTCGCTTGCCGCAGAGTCAACTTCCGCTTGCGTGGCAGATGCGTCAGCATCAACCGTCTTTGCAGCTTCAAGTGCCTTAGAAAACGGCTCCCATGTCTCAGCCGTATAGTCACCTTGAGAGAGACCTTCGGATGACTGTATTGAAGCTTCGAGTGAACTCTTGTCTACCGTAACGGTCTCTTCTTGCGTAGTCTCCTGCTGGTCCTGCTCAGTAGCTTGCTGCTCCTGCTGAGAGTCTTGCGACTCTTGCTGAGACCCAGACGTATCCTCAGACCCTCCCTTACCACCAATAGCAGCAAGAATAACAATTGCAAGGAAGATCCCTAGGGCAATCTTCCAGCCTTTCCCCTTGCCCTTAGCCTTGCCCTTTTCCCTTTTCCCTTTGTCGGTTGAATCTTGAGTCTTTTCAGCCTTCGTTTCCTCGGCCTTACCGCCCGTCTCTTCGGTCTTGTTATCATCGCTTTCAGCCATGTTTCCTCCTTCTCCATTGCCTCAGCCCGAGGCATTGGTCAAAGACACGCCAACCAACCGTTGCTGCGCTTTCAGGCTCAAGCTATTAACCTTAATTACACCTGTATAGCATATGGCTGAGCAGCACTTGGGTTCTGCCCGCAGGAAATCGGACGAGCGGCGCGGTGCGTTTGTGCCAGTGCGCAGCCCCGACGATTTTTCATTTCAAAAACGCACTTCATAGACCTGCAAAGGCTTGAGAGAACGGCCCATCGAAAACGGAGCTTTATGCACTACACAATGAGGTTGTCTAGTAAGACCGCGCGCATGGCACAGGCACACACGCGGAAGAATGACTAACGCGGAGAGCATGAAGTACGGACACAGGGGAGGAACCCCATCACGCACTCTCACGGGGTGGCTCGCGGCGGTACGCCTCTGCACTGCCGCCTAAGTATCACGTTCGCACATCCACACCGCGATTTCGTGGATAGACGGCCACAGGAGGACGAGGCTACACCCCGGCAACCCAAACCCCCTCCTCCCGCGAGGTGGGCAGAACGGCGCATGGGGGCCGGATTCTGAGTAGGGGGGTATTTTTTCCTCCATGGATTCTTTATATTGAACGACGCGCTTCGGGCCGATTTTCGGCTGGTAGAGCAGGGGGCGGGGCGCGTGGCTGGAATCCTTGAACTACAGACGAACTAAATAGTGAACTAGAAACAAGAACAGGCCAGGGACACATGGCCCCTGACCTGCTGGTTTGCTGGTGGGTCGTATGGGGGTCGAACCCATGACCTTGGGATTAAAAGTCCCCTGCTCTACCAACTGAGCTAACGACCCGTTAACCTCATCGATTCTAACACGCGCCTGTGGCTACTCGTTCTCCCATGACCACTGGCCGTTGGTGAAGACTGAGACCTCCTTGCCATCCTCTGTCACGCCCCAGATGTCCATGTCGTCCGAGCCAATCATGAAGTCGACGTGGGTACGCGACTGGTTGACCCCATGGCGGAGAAGCTCGTCCTCGTCCATCTGGAAGCCACCCGCGATGCACTCAGGGAAGCCCATGCCCAGGGCGAGATGGCAGCTGGCGTTCTCGTCGTAGAGCGTGTCATAGAACAGGATGCCGCTCTGGCGAATCGGGGTGTTCTTGGAGATAAGCGCACATTCGCCGAGCCTTGTCGCGTTCTCGTCGGTCTCGAGGATGTGCCGCAGCACCTCCCTGCCGCGCGCGGCGTCGTACTCCACGACCTTCCCGCCCTCGAACCTGAACCAGAAGTCATCGACGATCTGGCCCGAATGGACAAGCGGCATTGCCGAATGGACAACGCCGTCCACGCGCATGCGGTCAGGGGTCGTGAAGACCTCCTCCGTTGGGATGTTGGGGAAGAAGCTCGTCCCGTCGACGGTCCGCGCAGCGCCGCCCTCCCAGATATGACCAGGGTTCATCCCGACCGTCAGGTCAGTCCCGTTGGAAGACACGTAGTGCAGATGATCAAATCGGCTGTCGTTCAGAAAGCGCTTGTTCTTCTGGAAGGTCGCGTTGTGCGTCTCCCACGCCTGCCGCGGATCCTCGCCGTCGGAGCGGGCGACCTGCAGAATCGCAACCCACAGCCTGTAGAGGGCCTCGTCGGGGGCATAATCTGGAAAAACCTTCTGCGCCCACGCCGCGATGGGCACGCCCGCGATGCACCAGACGTTCCTGCCAAAGTCCATTCCGTTCCTGAAGGCCTTGCACTCGGTGTTTCGCGCACGGGAGCGGGCGGCAGGCTTGGCGGGGTCGATACCGTCGAGTGCCGAGGGGTCCGTACCCTCCAGAAAAAGGAAGCTGGCGCCACCACTCGCGAGCGAGTTGAGCTGCTCTACCTTCCAGGAGGGAGTGTGCTCAAAGTAGGGCAGGTCCACGTTCTCGTACTCGAGTCGGGTTACCTCATCATCAGCCCAGATGACGGTGACGTGACCGGCACCGGCCGCATACGCGTGGCGCACGACGCGACGGACAAAGTCGGCGCGCTCGACGGGGGCCTGGAGCACCAGCTCCTGCCCCGGCTTTATTGCCGCTCCCTGTCTCACCAAAAGCTCGGCGTAGTTCTCGATCTCCTGGGAAATGCCCCTCATGGCACGGGAGCACTCCTCAGACGTCATGGGGATGCCCATCTCTGCCCTCCCTGCAACAAAGAGGGGCCCCGCACATGGCGGAGCCCCTCATCCTCTCTATGGAGCGGGCAACGGGATTCGAACCCGCGGATGATGGCTTGGGAAGCCATTGCCTTACCACTTGGCGATGCCCGCGTGCTACGTGATTCTAACACAGGGTCACGCCAGGCGCTACGACCTCCTTATGAGCTCCGCGACAAGCTCCGTCACGTCCGCCGCCTGCAGGTCACTCACGTTCTCGGGCACATCGCCGGCGGTATGAGAGAGCGCCGGCACCCCGTCCTCCGACACGCCCATGATGGTGGCACCCCTCACGGATGCGCGCATCGCCTGGGTCGCATCCGTCTCGCCCCAGTTGAGCCGCATGCGTTCGAGTGGGATGTGCAGATCCTGGGCAGTGGAGAGGAGCAGTCTCACGAGCCTGCGATCAGCGCGACGGGGCTTGCTGGCACCCTCGTTGGTTATGACCGTGAGCTGTCCCGCGCCAACGCTGTCGAGGTTGATTAGGAAGGCACCGCGAATCGACTTGCGGTATCCCTCCAGGAACTTCTCCATTCCTGCGTGACGGAGCGATGAGGCGCCCAGGGCAACGAAGTAGATGTCGTGGGCAAGGATCTCGTCGTCGTCCATGCCCGTGATGGCCTCGACCAGTTCCTGGTTGTCTCTCCTCTGCTGCTCATCGTCAGGTACGGGTACATCCAGCGGGTCCTGGCCACCAAGCGTGTAGCCCTCGGCCTCCGACTGTGGTTGTCCCTCAACCTGGTCCGGCTCGCCACCAAGGACGTAGCCCTCCGCCTCCGTCTGCTGGGCGCCCTCCTGCGATGCCCCGTCGACCAGCCGCAGGTCAAACCTACGGGTGGCTCCACCCTTCCAGTGGCCCGGGGGTGTGGTATTGGAGCCGTCTTCCTCCTGCTCCTCGAAGTTCTTCCAGTTGCCTATGGCACGGCCACCGCTCTTGGCATCGTAGTCATCCCCCACGCCAAGCCACTCGCCCATGCTCTCCGACTCATCCTCCGCCTTGGAGCGGCCCCCAAAGAACCCAAACCTACGCTTTCCCTCCTTACGGTGGGACTGCTTGGAACTCCCGCTTCTGGACATGCTCCTCCCCTGCGGAGTGGTGTCAGAGCTCAAGAAACCAATAGGCTCCCTTTCCCCACGTGCATAGCTCGCCTTGCGACGCGGTGCCTCCGTCCCAGAGAGGGGCGTGACGGGAGGAACGGTCGCACGAGGAATGGCAGCCGTTCCAAGGTTCGTCGAGGTGTCATCGTCCCCGCCCAGCGGGTCGCTTGTCGCGACGGCGGGGTCGGGCAGGTCAAACAGGACCGCGCGCCGCGCGACATTGGCCTGTGGCGGAACAAAGTCGCTCGTCCCCCATGTCGGGTCATCCACCGCCGCCGGCTTCTTGCGAGGCTCGGCAGGGACGTCCTGGTCGATGGTCGACGGGTCAAGACCCGAGTCGTCCTTTGTCACGTCGCTCTCGGGAACCTCGTTCTTCTCCACGAAGTTCAAAACTCGGGGCTCCTCCTGCGAAATCGCATCGGCTTGTTCTGACGCATCACCCATCGGTTGGTCGGCCATGTTTTCGGCGATCGTGTCGGCAGGGCCATCCTCCAAAGACTCCGCCTCTGTTGGCTGATATGCCATGGTCCCCTCAAGCCCGCCCTGCTCATGCGTGGGTTCAACTTGGACGTCGTCCGCCGCGGCGGGAGCAGGCTCAGGCTCGCTTTCGACGGGCTCGTCTGACCTGGGCTGATCGGCCTCCTCCTTGTCGGACTCCTCCCCAACGGCCTGGGGCTCGTCGTCTATGACCTCGTACTCGGCGTCAACGGCATCGTCGAGCGAGAAGGGAAGGTCGTCTGGTTCCAGGTCGGAGGAGACGACATCGGGATTGGACGCAACGATGCTCGCCTCGGGCGTTTGGGGCACCTCAATCGGCGCCGTCTCGTTTGGGTCCGCCATGCGATAGTCTTCAGACGTGAGCTCGGCTGGCTCCTCGCCCAGGGTGTAGCCAATCGCTCGCTGTGGGACGCCCTCGGCCTCTGTCGCCTCGTACTCGTCCTCCGCGGGGAAGAGGCCACTCAAACTAGTCGTTTCGCCAGCGTCATGCCGCTCGACAGGCGTTGTGGTCGGCTCGTCGGCGGACTCCTTTGGCGAATCCGCCGAGGGAGCCTCTGCCTGCGAGCCCCCAGGGACAAGACCATTGGTCTCGTCGGCAGGCGTATGGTCCTCTGGAACGTATACGTCGTCTATCGTCTCGAGCTTGACTGGATGTGAGACAAGCGTGGGCTCGTCGTCGGCAACCCCAGTTTCCAACTGAGAGGTGTTCGAGGGGGACGACGCATCGTCCATCTCATCCACCGCCTCGTCCTCGGGAGCAATGTCATCCGACTCGCCGAAGTCTGTCCGCACCCCCTCGTCAGCTGCAATGGGCGCAGGATCGTCTGCATTTTGGGCAGGCTCTTTCGGTTCGTCGTCTATCGTCTCGTACTCGGCATCCGCGACATCCCAGAACGGGGATGGCTCGCCATAGAGTCTCTCTGACCCCTCGACGAATGCAGAGACGGGCAGCCCATGGGGCACGTCGCCATCAGGATTGAAGGGCGCGGCATCCTCGTTTGCCATTGTCTGGCTACCCCAGGAGTCCCAGCCACCGTCGCCCGAGGATGCCTCCTCGGGTTCCTCGCCACCCTCCTCGGCCGTGGCGGAGTCAGAAAGATCGTCTTCCATAATCTCCTGCTCCCAAACCCAGGGGGAGGCAGTCTGGTCATCGGTCAAGGAGCCGGCGGAGGAGTCGTCCGTCCCATCAGACGCCACGACCTGATCGGACTCCGAGGAGTAGGCGGCGGCTGGCTGCTCCACCGCGTGCCCCTCGTCAGCAGTGGTCACGCCCTTCGAGTCGACAGGGGCTGGTGGCTCAACATCCAGCCTCGGAAGGCTCTCGCTCAACGGCGGCATGACAGTAGTATCGCTGGCGAAACCCTCGTCCTGCGAGGTGACGCCAGCCTCTTCCTCTGCGGAGGGAGTCGGCTCGTCTTGCACGGGAGCTTCCTCGGGAAGGGAGGTCTCGGCGTCCGCGGCGGACCCACTCGGCGCAGCGGATTCAAACCCGGCGTTCGGCTGCTCGTCGGAGACGCTCGTCGCCTTCCGCGCGTCTGTAACGATGGGCTCCGGGATTCGTTCGCCCGCCTCGTCGGGAGCCATCGCCCCCTCGTTGTCGTGAGATGCGAAAGCGCCATTCCCGCGCACGAAGTCGGGGATTTGGAAGGCGCCCTGCTCTGGCTCCTCCGAGGCAGCCCCCTCATCATCCGACTCGACGCTCGGGACGTGACTCTCTATATAGGTCTGTCCCTTCTCAATGTGAGGGATGTCGTCGTCGTGGGGACGAGAGACGACTTTGACGCTCGGGGCGTCGGCAGCGTGAGTCGAGACGACCTCGCCCGGCGAGGCTGCACCATCGACGGAGGAGTGCTGCCCCTCTCCCCTATCGGAGGAGAACCTCTGGGCAAGGCGATGGAAGAGCGAGGCGATGCCGGCAGACTGCGGCACGGACGGTTCCTCGTCCTTGATCACCTCGTACTCGGCAATCGGGTCTTCTTCCTCCTGGTAGGACTCGGGGTAGTACACCTGGTCAACCGGCTTGGGTCGAACCTGGGTCTCCTGGACCTCGCCTTGGGGAGCGGCGCCAAAGAAGTCTGGAACGGCACCGGGCTTCCCCTGAGGCTCCGGTTCCTCTTCCTCCTCGGGAACCTCCTGCGGCACAAGGTCCTCTATGGGAGGGAGATCGGGAAGCACGACATCCGGAACCGGCGGGCGGTCGTACACGATCTCGCAGTCCTCGGGAAGGATGTGGAGGCTCTGGATGAACTCGGTCCCCCTTCGCACCGCACGCTCTCCATCCTGCGGGGCAGGGATGACCTGGGGCACGAAGGCGTCAGTGATCGAGGGCGTCGCATCCTGGTGCACCGGAGCCGACGTCTGGGCAGCGGGGGCATTGGGTGCGTCTGCCTCTGCCGCGGGAGCTGCCTGAACTGCCTCGGCGCCTTCGACTTCAGCAGCCGGCCCCAGCGGCTCCACCTCGGACTCGGGCTCCATGGGCTGACGCGGGGGTTCGGCCATAGGCGCGGGGGGCTCCTCCTTGCGGGGATGGAGCTCCGCCCAGCGCTTGGCCTGGTCGTCGCCGGGGCGAACCTTGTCCATGACGCCGAGCATCGCGGCGACCGACGACTTGTTGTCGTTGGCGCCGACCGTGCAGGGCGAGAACCTCGCATACACGATGGATGCGGCGAGCACCACCAGGGGAATCGCCGCCACGATTCCCACGACCCAGAACAGATGGCGAATCCCAGCGGGCAGAACCGCGACAAGCTGGATGACCGCGCACAGGAGGTCGGCGATGACGCAGTAGAACGAGGCGCCCTTGAGCAGAGACTGGTAGCGTGCAAGACCCGGGGAATAGAGGAAGTCCTCGCTCGGGCTGTCATAGTGGGCCACGATCACAATGGGACGGTTGCCCTTCATGACGAGGGGCCCGCTCGCGCGGTGAACGCCAATCACGTTCTGGCTGTTGGCACGACGACCCAGGCGCGCCAGGGGATCCCGACCCGAGTACCTGGCGGCAAGCAGCGCGAATGACACCACGACAAGGGCGAGGCCGACCAACGCCACCCTGCTGCCGAGAAATCCGGAGAGAAGGGTCCCGAGGACGAGGACGATGTAGAGAACCGCATGCGGCAGTTCTGCCGAGAGGGGTGCCGAGAACTCCTGCATGCTGGTCTCGAGGCCGTGCTCGTCCATGAGCGAACGGATGAGCTGCGCCTCGTCAAGCTCCTCCTGGCTGTTGACCGGGGAGATGTCCACCTTGTCGTCCAGGTAGTCCAGATAGTTGCGCGTAGAGGACATATATGCATCCTTTGCCGAAGGAAGTGAGAATCGTCCATCTTTTCATCGTTCGAGTATACGTCTTATCATGCGTACGAGGATTACGGTACCCCGCCATCGGCGAGGCGCTGCCACGTTTTGCCAGCTACGTGCCACACGCACACACAAGCCGGCCAGACACGTCCAGGGGGTCTGACATGTCACGAGAGCACCGTGGGGAGGATGCGGGCGAGAGGGTCACCCGTGACGACGAGAGGGCACGGCGCGTCGCCGGTCTCCTGATGTCATTCTCTGGCTCACGCAGGCCACTCACCTCCGGCGAGATCCGAAATGCCTACTACCCAGAGCTCTCGAGCGAAAGCTTTCGCAGGGCATTCTCCCGAGACCGGGAGGTACTCGCACAGTGCGGCATGGTCATACAAAACGTTGCACAGAGTGGAGAAGACGCTTCGTGGGTCGTCGACGAGCGGCTCTCGTTTGTGCAGCCTTCCGAGCTCCTCCCCGAGGAGGCGCTGACGCTCGACGTAGCCTGCGCCCCATTGGTGACCGACCCAGACTTCCCCTATCGCTCTGACCTGCGCCTCGCGCTTGCAAAGCTCGACCGCCACTTTGGCTCCGCCACGCCCGTATTCGTTGGGGAGGGAGCAGGGGGCGTCGGGACGGTCGCTCGCGAGCTGATGGAGTGCCTGGCGGCACGTATCGCCGTCAGGGTGACCTACGTGGACGCGATGGGGAGGGAGACAAAACGGGTCCTCGCACCCTATGGCTCCTTTGGGCTGCGCGGAAACACCTATCTCGTCGCCGCAAGCAAGGCTTCGAAGGGGAGCGGGTGGGGAGAGGCACACACGTTCCGGCTCGACCGCTTCAAGTCTGCACGCAGGATCGAGGGGCGTTCGTACCAAGTCCCGGGGGACTTCTGCCTAAGGGATTTCCTCAAGCTTCCCTTTCAAGCTGGTCCGATCATCGCGACCTGCTCCTTCTCGTTTCCCACACCACCCAACCAAGAGCTTCGTGAGCAGTTGGAGGGAAGGGGGACATGGGAGGACGACGCCCACGAACGGACCGTCTGGACCGCTGGAGTCTCGGACCTCGGACTCGCCTCTTCGTGGGCGGTGGCGGCGGGGGCCATACCGATTGGCCCCAACACCCTCGTTGACCAGTGGCGCACCCTGCTCGAGGATGCCCTTGCCTCCGCTCGGGACGCTTCAAGCTGCCTCGATGTACTCCCCTCTCAACACCAGCTGCCGTCAGCGGCCTCCCTCAAACGTCGCGCCGCGCGTATGGGGAGAAAGGGAGGAATAGACGAGGCGCGCGAGCTCGCAGCCCTGCTCGGCGCGCTAACGCGCGAGGGGGACCAGGTGTCCGCGGCCTCCGTTGCAGCGCGCCTAGGGTGTGGCATCGCACACGCACGACACCTGCTCATGCTCGTCGCCACAAGCTGGGATGAGGAGGAGCTGAACCTGCCGCTAATGTACGGCGAGGACGACGACACCCTAACGCTCGCATTTGACAGGGGGGTCAAGGGTCGCCCGTTACGATTGAGCCTCTCGGAGACCTATGCCCTCCTTGCCGCCCTCGACTCGATTGGCGTCGGTGACGGGGATCCAATCGTGACGCAGCTCAGGGAGAGCATCGGGGCGGTTGGGCAGCTTTCCCCTCGCAGCAAGGAGCTCGAGCGTGCAATGTCCGCAGAGGCTTCGAACGAGACATACGAGACCTGCGTGCGGGCGATTGCCAACAGAATGTGGCTCTCGTTCTCCTACACAGCCTCCCCTGACAGCCCCTCCACCAGGAAGGTCGCCCCAAGGGGTCTAAGGTCTTCGGAGGGTCGATGGTACCTCGATGGGTTTGACATCGTCCGCAGGGGCGAGAGAACCTTCCGCCTCGATCGCATGAGAGAACCCCGTTGTGAGAAGCCAAAGCAGCAGTCGGCAATCCAATCCCCAAACACTCACGGCGATGCCAAGAGGGTCGTCGTGCGCTTTGCCTCCGAGTCTCTCGCCTACTCGCGCAGCTGGAACGACCTCGCTATCCTCTCCCGCGACGAGGATGGGGGCGTGACCACAAGTCTCCCCTGGTACGGAGGTCAATGGCTTGTAAGGAACCTGGCATCCTGCGGGTCCAACGTCACCGTCGGGGACGACAGGCTGCGGGAGGCAATCGCCAGCTACTGCGACGCCTTGCTTGGACAGGAGAGGTAGCCGCCGCTCGCGTAGGCCGCCCGGACGTCACTCGTGGGACAGGCGCCAGTCTTCGATGTAGCGTCCGATGTCCGCGCGCCCCAGGCGCGAGAAGTCGCTCGTAGGCAGCGAGGAGGTAAACTGCCTCCCATACCTCTTGGTGACAATTCGAGAGTCTGCAAGGACAAGTATTCCGGTGTCGGTCGAGGTCCGTATGAGCCTACCCGCTGCCTGCTTTACCGAGATGACCGCCTCGGGGAGCGAGTGACGCCACCAGGAGCGATCTTCGCGCAGCTCCCTCTCCCTCACGAGCGGGTCGGTCGGGCTAGAGAACGGCAGCTTGGGTATCACGACGCAACGCAGGGTGTCCCCCGTCGCGTCAAACCCCTCCCAAAACGACCGCAGTGCGAGGAGGGAGCAGCTTCTCTCCGCCAAAAAGCCCTCCCTGAGTCTCCTGGGCGAGGTCCCTCTCTCTTGGCACAGCAGGTTGAGCCCCACCTGACGGAGGCGTGGCGCGAGGCCCTGATACACACGTTCCATGTCCCGCCTGTTGGTGAAGAGCGTTAGGACCGATCCCCCCATCGCCCTGTGGATGTCAAACAGGAGGTCCTCGAGCGCGGGCAGGTACTCGCGATCGCCCGGCTGTGGCATGTCCGAGCACACGATGGTCGACATGTTATGGTCGTAGTCAAAGCTCGACCCAAGTTTGACGCACTTGCGCCGCCCTGCCGGCATGGTATCAAGCCCCACGGCGTGCTCAAAGTGCGAGAAATCCTTCCCCACCGCCATCGTCGCCGACGTGAACACAACACTGCGCATCTGCGAGAGCCATCTCTTCCCCACCTCGGCGCCCACGTCAAGCTTCTGGGCAAGGAGCCGTTCGGAGGGGGCGTCCCTCTTGCGGCGAGCAAGCTCGGCGGAGTACACGTACGTCTCGTCCGTGCCATTGGCGATAAGGTCGATGGCATCGCGAGTCTCGGGGACGAACTTTGTCGCGGACGTAAGGTCAGCCGCAAGCTGGGGATTGGTCTCCGCAATTGCCTTGGAGGCCTCCTCGGCATCCTTCGCGGCCTCGTCCAAGCGAGACTTGGCAGCCTCCATGCACTCCAGGAGCGATGCCCACTCGGGCGTCTGGCGCACCTCTTCGTCTATCCACAGCGAGATGTTGTCATACCCTCCGTTCTGCGGGGCGATGACAGCAAGATCGTGAAGAGCGTCAAAGAGCGACTCCATGGAAGTCATGGCACGAGACGTCGCGGCAGCCAGCTTGGTGACAAGCCGCGTAGGGAGAGATGCTCCCTCCACTGGCTCCAGCTGTGCCATCACCTGGTGGATGACGCCCGTCCGCAAGCCTCCGAGCTGCTCGAATCCCCTCCGCACGGCATCACCCGAAACCTCGCGAGCCCACTGGCGTCTCGCCTCGGCCTCAAACCCATGTGCCTCGTCAACCACCCAATGACGAATGGGGGGCAGCAATGCTCCGTCCATGTCGACATCACGAAGGAGAAGCGAGTGGTTGGTGACCACCACGTCACTCTGGGCTGCACGGCGACGGGCGCCATGGATGAGGCACTCGTTGGGAAAGTAGGGACACTTGTTCCTCAGGCACTCGTCCGGCGTCACGGTGAGCATGGAGCGGGGAACAAACCTCCAGCGTATGCCCAGGGCATCGAGATCGCCGTCTGGTGACTGGCAGCAATACGAGAGCGTCACCGCCAAGGCGGTGAGCATCTCGGCCTCGATGGTGTGGGCAGACTTCCCCACTCCGTCCACGAGCGAGACGGGCAGGTCGGCGGAGAAGGACGTCTCCACGCGGTGCAGGCACGGATAGTGGTCGTACCCCTTCAGGCTCGTGAAGCTCACTCCCCCCGTAAGCGCCGCAGAGAGGGCGGGGAGCTCGTGCGAGACGAGCTGATCCGTGAGCGCGTTCGTTTTCGTGGCGACGCCCACAGTGAGGTCGTTCTGCTGCGCAAAGAGCACTTCGGGAATCAGGTATGCGAGCGACTTGCCAACGCCCGTCCCCGCCTCGATAGCGCGAAACGAGCCCTCTGCCAGGGCGTCTCGCACCTCCTGCGCCATCCTCAGCTGATCCGGTCGGCGCTCGAGCCTCCCGTACATCCGCGAGGCGACACCGTCCTCGTCAAAGCATTGGTCGATCAGACGGCTGGAGGGGGCCTTGGGCTCTACGTCAGACTCGGCCACGTCCTCGCGAACATGACCACGACCCTCTTCCACCAGGTCATGGCGGATCTCCTTGAGCGAGAAGGGCTGGTCGTCCCCCTCGCCCAGGGCAAGGTGCGAGATGATGGGGCGATAGGACCACTCGACCTCGGGGTGCATGTCCCCAAGCACCCCGAGGAGCCCCGCCGGCAGGTCGGTTAGCGCGAGCAGGATGATCCTCCACATGCCAGCAAGTGCATCGACGTCGTCGGTCGCGCGATGCGTCACGGAGTCGCATCCAAAGGCATGCGCCAGGTCCGAGAGTCGATGGGTCGAGAGGCGCGGGAGTGCAATTCGCGAGAGGGCGAGGGTATCTATCCACGTGTCAGAGACGCCTGTTCCGCCGGGGACCGACTCGATGAAAGTCCGGTCAAACGTCGCGTTGTGGGCCAGGACCGGCGCGCCCCCGACGAACTCTGCCAAGCTTGCGACCGCTTCCCTGGCTGACGGGGCATCCGCCACGTCGGAATCGCTGATGTTCGTCAGCCTCTGTATCTCGGGGGGAATCGGCTTCGACGGTCTCACAAAGGTCTGGAACCGCTCAATCACCTCGCGGCCACTCAGGCGCGCTGCCGCGATCTCTATGAGTTCGCACCTCTTGAACGAGAGCCCCGTCGTCTCGGTGTCCAGGACGACGATATCCTCCTCCAAGAGGTCAAAGTCACTCTCCCCCGCCCTGGCAGCAAGAGAGAGGTACCGCTCGCGAACCGACTCGGGCGTTCCGGGCAGGATGATGGACTCCAGCGTCACCTCGTTGGTGGCGTCTGGCTCGGTCCCCTTTGTCATGCAGGCAATCCCCTAATCTTCCAGTGCCCACTCCACGAAGCGCTTGCACAGCTCCGGGAACTCTATGCCGGCGTGACGGGCGGAATCGGGAATGAGGCTCCTCTCCGTCATGCCGGGAATGGTGTTGATCTCGAGGATGACGGGCGTGCCGTCCTTCTTGACGATGAAGTCGCTCCTGGAGGTCCCGCGGCAGCCAAGGGCCTTGTGCGCGGCGACGGCGTATTCCTGGGCCTTGCGATATGCCTCCTCGGGGATGCGCGCCGGAATCACGTGGTGCATGGAGCTTGGCTCGTACTTTGCGTTGATGTCATAGAACGGCGAATTGAACACTATTTCGACGATGGGGAGCGCCTGGGGGTCGTCGTTGCCGATGACGGGAACAGTGATTTCGGTCCCCTCGATGCAGGTCTCGAGGAGGACGCGGTCTCCTTGGGCACCGGCCTTCTCTATGGCGTCGTTGAGACCAGAGGCCTCGGTGACCCTCGTCACGCCAAAGCTTGAGCCGTTGGCGGCCGGTTTCACGAAGATGGGGAGCCCCAGACGTGCGACGAGCTCGTCGGCCTGCTCAGAGGTGAGCTTGGTGTCTGGCGCTACGTCGATGCCCTCGGGAACGGGGATGCCAGCTGCCTTGTAGACAGACTTGGCAACCTCCTTCTCCGTCCCAAGCGCGGAAGCCAGGACCCCGGAGAAAGTGTAGGGCATGTGCAAGATCTCTAGCAGGCCCTGGATGCAGCCGTCCTCGCCGTAGTGACCGTGCATGGCGACAAACGCCACGTCGTAACCGCCCTGGGCCAACTTCACCACGAAGTCGGAATCCGCGACGTCAAGAAGCTCGACATCCTTGAACCCTGCCTCCCTGAGCGCGTTGGCGCAGGCAGTTCCGGACTGCATGGAGATGTCCTTCTCATCAGACCAACCGCCCGCAAGAACGGCAACCTTGTTTTGTGTAACGTCAGTCTTGGTCATGCATGGACTCCTTAGCGCGCTGTGGTGGTGCGTTAGACTCGGTTAAATGGGTGCTCTCACCCAGATTCCGAGGATACTCCACTACCGCACCCACCATGGACGAGAGGTAAAAATGCAAGAAGCAATGTCCGACCGCTCCCCAGCCGCCATCAAGAGGCGCGACGTCCACACCGTCTCTCACTCCGAGCTCGTCTCCCTTCTCGAGGAGCTTGGTCAGCCTAAGTTTAGGGCCAAGCAGATCGAAGAGTGGGTATGGGAGAAGAACGTTTCTAATTTTGATGATATGTCTAATCTGCCCAAGGCTCTGAGGGCCACGCTTTCCGAGCACCTCACTCTCGGCGGCGTCGAGGAAGTCGCGCGTCAGCTGTCAAACGACGGCAGTCGCAAGTACCTTCTGCGCTTCCCCGACGGGGTCTGCGTGGAATGCGTAGGAATGCCCTCGCGCAACAAGCTTGCCGTGTGTGCTTCCACCCAGGCAGGCTGCGCCATGGGGTGCGCCTTTTGCGCCACGGGCGCCTCGGGTCTTACCCGCTCCCTCACCTCCGGCGAGATCTACGAGCAGGTCATGCACGTTCGCGACGATTTCAATGCACGTGTTACGAGCGTGGTACTCATGGGGCAGGGCGAGCCTTTCATGAACTATGACGCCACGCTTGGTGCCCTCCGCAAACTCAATTCCCCCGAGGGCGCCGGCATTGGTGCGCGCCACCTTACCGTCTCCACCTGTGGAGTCATCCCAATGATCAAGCGTTTTGCAAACGAACCCGAGCAGTTTACGCTTGCCATCTCGCTTCACTCCGCCGTCCAGAAGACACGTGACATGCTCATGCCGGGGGTCAAGAAGTACTCTCTCCTGCGGCTCTATGACATGATGGGCGAGTACGTTGATAAGACCGGGCGGCGCCCCACGTACGAATACGCCCTCATCAAGGGAGTCAACGACACCGATGCGGAACTTGCTGCCCTCTGTGATTTCTGCAAGGACAACCTTGCGCACGTCAATATCATCCAGCTCAACCATGTGAAGGGCTCCAAGTTCCTCCCCTCCTCCGACGTTCGTGCGCAGGAGTTCGTCCGCAGACTTGGCAATGTTGGTGTTGAGGCAACCATCAGGAACTCGCGTGGGTCTGACATCGACGCCGCGTGCGGACAGCTTAGGCAAAATGTAGAAGCTGGCCTCGTTTAGTATTTCTCAAAGTTGCTTTTGGATCAGGGCCAGAGAACAAGTGTTCCCTGGCCCTGAATCTTTATCTATTCTTTTGGGTTAGAACCCCAGGGAAGCCCATTGTCTAAGGGTCTCTTCCCTGTTGCTCCTCCCTACTTCCTCTTCGGCGTATATGCCCTCTGAGTCATGGAAAACATCCTCTACGTCCATCACTGCCTTCCTGATGCTGCCGACCGTCTTTGAAAGGGAGCTTTTGGCCTCGTCATCCAACAGAAGGACATACGCCATCAGCACAAGAGTGGACGTCGCTCCAAGTAGTAACGCAGGTGTTCGCAAGTTCTTCCTTTTCATAGGGCTATTCTCCCGCGGAGCTTAGTCGCTGGACGAGCCTGACCAGTTCGTCCTCGTCCTTGAACTCAATCTCTATCTTGTTTTTGTTCCTGACCTTCTTAACCTTCACATTAGTATCTAACGCAAGACGGAGCTGTCGTGCTGCCCTCTTGTATGACTGGGGCTGGGGTTCTCTCCTTGGCTTTTCCTCTTCATTTGTGCCAGAAAATAGTGGAGCAAGCTTTTCTGTCTCTCTAACAGAAAGATGCTCATCAACCACCTTATGTGCCAGTCTCAGGCGCCCTTCCTCACCAGCTACAGCGAGAATCGCTCTTGCGTGCCCGGCAGTCAGCTGACCATTTGCCATCATGTCCTGCACTTCGACTGGCAGATCCAACAATCGAAGTGTATTTGCTATCGCTGACCTAGATTTTGAGAGGGCCTTGCCAAGTTCTTCCTGAGTAAACCCATTCTCCTTCAACAGTTTCTGATACCCCTGCGCTTCTTCAATTGGATTCAGATCCGACCTTTGCAGGTTCTCTATCAATGCAAGCTTGAACACCTCCTGATCAGAGATGTCCTTAATGCAAACGGGTACCTCCTCCAAACCGGCCAGCTTTGCAGCCTGATACCTTCTCTCACCAGCCACAATCTCGTATTTCGGACCCTTTTTCCTTACCAATATCGGTTGCAGAATTCCATTCTGGCGAATCGAATCTGCCAACTCATTGAGTGCGTCTTCGTCAAATTTCTTTCTTGGTTGCCCCTTATTCGGGCGTATCTCTTCTATAGGAAGGGTTGTAGCATCCGCATCTATAGCACTTACCTCTGCATCTGCGGTTCCCATAAGGGACTCAAGGCCTTTTCCCAATCCACTCCGCTTAGCCACGACGCACCACTTCCTTTGCGAGGTTCCTATATGCCAAAGCACCCTTATTTACCCTCGAATACATTGTTATTGGTACGCCATGCGACGGGGCCTCCGAGAGTTTCACGCTCCTGGGAATGATTGTCTTAAAGACCTTCTTACCAAAGTACTTTCTCACTTCTTCTACGACTTCCTTTGAAAGCGTTGTCCTAGAGTCATACATCGTCATTACTACACCAAATACATCAAGATCTGGATTCAGCCTCTTCTTAACCATCTTCATCGACTCAAGAAGCTTCGTAAGGCCCTCCAAGGCATAGAACTCACACTGAATTGGAATGAGAAGGGAATCTGCAGCAACCAGTGCATTAATTGTCAAAAGTCCAAGTGACGGCGGACAGTCGATGAACACGTAATCAAAGTCATTTACGATGGGGGAGAGGATATTCTTGAGTACGCTTTCTCTCGCCATTGTCGACACGAGTTCGATTTCTGCGCCCGCGAGCTGGATTGTTGCTGGTATGACAAATACATTTGGCTCGCAGGTATCCAGGACTATTTCCTCAACAGGAAAGTCATGAAGTAGAGCATCGTAAATATCATTCTCAAGTTCGTCTTTCTCGATTCCATATCCAGAAGACGTATTTCCTTGTGGATCAAAGTCAATAACGAGAACCTTCTTTTTTGACTCTCCCAAAGCAGCTGATAGGTTTACTGCCGTTGTCGACTTGCCCACGCCTCCCTTTTGGTTGATTATTGCCATAACATGCGCTGGTTTATCTGGGAAGGCTCTCTTTACATCTTTGAAGCTCATTTCTTCTTACCTCCCGATTTCACGCGATGTTTCACGTGAAACATCCTTCTTGTTCTTTCTTCTGAGTTATATCTTTGACAATTTGTTTCACGTGGAACATATCACCTCAAGATAGGGAGCAATGATGTTTCACGTGGAACACTGCGCGAGAACTATAAGGGCCTATGTTTCGCGGCACCAATTGAACGAGGCAAATGAATCTTTGACTTAGTGACTTTCTCAAAGCATAAGATCTCACGAGACCCAAGCCCCTTAGGTAGTTCGAAAGAAAGTTGATTTGAAATCTCAAAGCCGAGCTTGGGAGCAATATTGATTGCATGTCTAAACTCGTCATTCTGAATTCTGCCTTTTGATGCGACAAGAACACCATGTTGCTTTAAGAGTGGACTCGCATACTCAAGAAGCACGGAAAGCTTATCCATCGCACGGGCAGTCACAACGTCATATGACGCGCGTTGAGAGTTTGCAATAGACTCAACGCGATCACAAAGAACATGAATACGACTGGCAAGGCCAAGCTCATCAACAAATTCAGAAACAGCCTGACACTTCTTTCCCACCGAATCCGCAAGGTCACAGCTCGCATTACTATAGAGAATCCCAAGGGGGATTCCTGGATACCCTGCGCCCGTTCCCATATCAAGCAACCGGAAAGCTTCATCCTCTGCCAGGGGAATTGCGCGAGAAAAAAGGAGCGAATCAAGGATATGAAGAACAAGAGCATCTCTGGGCTTGGTGATGCGCGTGAGGTTGATACTCTCGTTCTTATCGAGGACAAGCTCAAGATGCCTCACCATCAACATAGTCTGTTGTTCAGAGAGTGCAATGTCGTACTGACTCACGATTTCAAAAAGCAAAGGTGATAGGGAATCCAAGCTGTCTTGCATGGTCATTCCTTTGGACAAAAATCTTTGAGTAGGAAGAATCTGACAAAAATAGGGGAGAGGCAGATTGCCTCTCCCCTCACAAGATACCATGTATGACTCAGTCTTACCTCACAGACGTCACCACAACACGCCTCTCGGGCTCCGAACCCTCAGAATGAGTCGTAACCCCTTCATCATCCACAAGGGCAAGATGCACGATACGCCTCTCGTAAGCGTTCATAGGCGGAAGGGCCACTCGACCCTGCGTCTTCGCACGACTCGCCGCAGAGAGTGCAAGGCTCTGCAGCTTCTGCTTGCGGCGACCCTTGTACCCCTCGACATCGATGACAACGGGGTAGTGGAACTTCAAGCGATTACTCATAAATGATGTAATAATCATCTGAAGGGCATCGAGCGTGCGGCCGTGTCGCCCAATTAGAACAGCCAGGTCACCACCATTAACGTCGAGAATCAACTCACCGTCGTCGCCGTCGTACTCGTCGATGGAGACACCATCCTCCCCGAAGTAGGAGAGTATGGCCTTGAGGTAGCCAACGGCAACATCGGCAATCTTGTCAACTTCTTCGTCAGAGAGTTCCTGACCTGCCTCAAAGTGCTCGCGGACGGAAGCGAAGTCGTCCTGCGCCCGGGAAGCCTCGTCCGTCTCTTCTGCCGAGACGATCTTCTCGTCCTCCATGTGAACCTCCAAAGGGAACAGATACCAGGGATGCGGAAACCGATGGGAGCCGTTGGCTCTAGTGCTTCTTCTTGGGGCGCGGCTTGTGCTCCTTGCGAACCACATCGACCTGTACGGGTTGGCTCTTGAGCTTCTCCTCGGTCTCCGCCTTCACCTTATCCATTACCCTCTGCGTGACGACCTTCTGCTGAATGGTCTGCCAAAGGGCAGAGGTCACATAGTAGAGCAGGACGGCGCCAGGGCACGTCCATCCAAACCAGAGCATCATGATGGACATGACAACACCCATGATCAGAGTCTGCTGCCTCTGGTCCTCAGTGGTGTTCTGCAGGTTCATCACCATGGGGATGAACGTCATGACGCCAAACGCGATGTCAAACAGGATGTAGACAAGAGCGCCAGAGAACCCACCAGCAGCCCAGGCACCGGACGCGCTCTGGGAGAGAGAGGGCATGATGTTGAGGAAGTGGGCGGTCTCGGGAACCTTCTTCATGACGGCAAAGAGGGCAAAGAAGACGGGCATTTGGATGAGGAGGGGGAGGCAGCCGCCCAGCGGGTTGAACTTGTTCTCGGCGTAGAACTTGCGCATCTCGTCCGCCTGGCGCTCGGGATCGTTGGCATATCGCTGCTGGATCTCCATGAGCTGCGGCTGAAGCGCCTGCATGCGAGCGCTCGACTGGGTCGACCTCGTCTGCAGGGGCATGACAATCAGTCGCATGATGAATGTGATGACGATAACGGCAAGGCCCCAGTCGCCCGTAAGGGCGGCAAGCTGCGCCAGGATGCCGGTCAGAAAGTTAATAAACCAATCCCACATGGTTCCTCCGGGCTGTTTCTGCTAGGGAACGGGGTCGTAGCCACCCTTGTGAAAGGGGTTGCAGCGAAGCAACCTCTTGAAGGCGAGCCAGCACCCCCTTGCGGCGCCATACTTTTGTATGGCTTGCAGCGCATATTCGGAACAGGTGGGGGAGTAGATGCACGAGGGAGGGGTGAGGGGAGAGATGAATCGGCGATAAAACCGAACGAGGGCGAGACACACCCTCTGTGGGAGTGATTCCCGCCCACGCTCATCACTCATCTCTCACCCCAGACCGAACCAGAAGGGCGGACAGCGCATCGCCCACCTGGCTCGGGGAGCTCTCATGAGTTTGCCTGGTCGCAAAGAGAATGACGTCGTAGCCTGGAACGGGAAGCCCGCACGAGCGCGCCGCCTCTCTGAGGACCCTCTTGCACCTGTTTCTGTACACCGCATTACCCAGTCTCTTAGGTGCAACAAAGGCGACTCTGCCCAAGTCGCCTTCATCACCCTTGAGAGCTGTGACGCGGACGAGCCTGTGACTGGCCCGTTTTCCGCTGGAGAAGACCCTCTCAAACTCCGCTTTGGATTTGATGGTCTTCATGGGGTCTTAGACGGTAAGACGCTTGCGACCCTTGGCGCGGCGGCGAGAAAGGACGGCGCGGCCGTTCTTGGTTGCCATGCGAGCACGGAAGCCGTGGGTCTTTGCGCGCTTCCTCTTGTTGGGCTGATACGTGCGCTTCATGACGAAATCCTCCTGGATGTAAACGTAGAACCTATAGCGTCAAGCCCCAAGATTGTAGGGGTGGTAGCCCTCAAATGTCAATTTTTTCCATGGTGGGACGCACAATTCACCCATTGAACGCTTTTCCCTGGGTGCATCCAGCCCGCGATTAGCCACCGGATGGAGCGACAGAGGGCATGCGTTCGCATTTCATGCGGAATGGAAAGCGTGAATGAAAACCTGTAAGATTACATTCCAACTGGGAAAACATAGGCGATTTTGACCTTTTTCTTTCGTCATATTCGTAAACCGTGTCCCCAGTTATCAACATTTGTTCATCGCTTGTTGAAAACTTTCTTTCTCGTTTTCATTCACGACGGAAGTTTTCATCCATTGATGAACAACGGTCGAAAACCCAAGGGGGAGCGCAGACGATGCAGGAGTCGTTCTATCCGTTCGTCGACAATCAGGGCGGCGAGCCGACACAGAACGAGGACGGAGACAACGGGCTCGAGGTAAGGTACCCCGCCCGCGTCGCCGTCTATGACGACGCAGCCGCCGCGCCGCGCGTCGTGGTGATCCAGCCCCAGGACGTGCGCTCTTACCTTGAGGAGATAACCGCCACCGTTGTCAGGCTCGCAAAGGAGCAGGGTGGATCCATCCCCTTCATGGTGATAAGGGAAGTTGTCGAGAACTTCATCCACGCCTACTTCATACAGCCGACCATCTCGATTCTCGACGGGGGAGACACCATCCGATTCTCGGACAAGGGTCCCGGAATCAGGGAGAAGGCTCGCGCGCTGGAGTACGGCACGTCCTCCGCAACCGAGGAGATGCGCAAGTATATCCGTGGCGTCGGCTCGGGTCTGCCCTATGCCCAGCAATACATGGAGGACAAGGGTGGCTCCCTCACCATCGAGGACAACATCTCGGGCGGAACCGTGGTGACCATATCAACCAGGTCAGTTCAGGGTCAGGACGGGGGAGAGGCGCCGGGAGCGCAACCATGGCCGCTCCAGCCGGCGGGACAGCAGTGGCCAGGAGCAACAAACATGCAGTCCTACGCCGCACAGTCACCCTGGCAGCAACCTCCCGCAGCGTCCTATCCACCGGCCGGCTATCCACAGCCAAATTACGCGACGCAGGTGCCGTGGCCCCAGCAGCCGACGGCTTATGGACAGGGCTGGCAGCAGCAGATGCCAGCGGCATACCAGGCGCCCTATCAGGTACAGGTCTCCCCCACGCAGCCCTACCAACCACAGGGCGCACGGGCGACGATGGCGGCCCAGGGTCCACAGGGCGCTCAAATGGATACGCCGCAGATGCCAGTCGTGGCACTCACGGATCGCGGGTGGCAGGTTCTCTCATACCTCAGAGACCACGACTCGGTGGGCCCAACCGACCTCGCGAGAAGCCTCGGCGGTTCACAGCCAACCTGGTCGCGCGAGCTTCAGACGCTCGAGCAGGACGGGCTTCTTATCAAACGCAGGGGCGAGCAGAAGAGGTGCCTCACCGAACTTGGCAAGGCGTATCTCGCCAGAATCTAGGCCACGCGGGCAGCTTCGCCAGGCACGGGCATTCGAACCCTCCCCCGCAGGCGAGTTTTCATCATATAATGTCAGGGACTTTTCGACATTTCAACGCCAAGACACGGGTGACCAATGGACCCAAGCCAGGAATCAGACGCCTCCCTCCTGTGGAATGACACGCTGGGACTGCTCCGCCAAGGCGGAATGCCCCCTGCGACACTCACAATGCTCGAGAGCTGCCGCCCCATCTCGTTCGACGGTTCGAGCCTTCACGTTGGCACCGCTCTCTCGTTTGTCCAGCGCAGGGTGTCACAGCAGGCGGGGACCATAGAGGGATGCCTTGAACAGGCAGCATTCCAGCCGGTAACTCTGGTGGTGGACCTCGTCCAGGACACGGACACCACCCCGGTCGAGACGGGCGCCCGCATATCCAGCGAGGAGGCCAAGAGGATCCGTGAGGACGAGGCGGAGCGAACCGGGGAAAGAGAGGCGGAGACGAGGGAGCCGGCTGCGGCGCCCGTGGGCAAGCGGGGCGACAGCGAGACCCCAGGCTTTGACAACGATCCCGAAATCGCAGACTCCAAGCTAACCTTTGACCGCTTTGTGGCTGGCGAGGAGAACATGCTCGCCTACGAGGCGGCAAAGCAGGTCGCAAACGGCGAGAACAGCCGCTTCAACCCACTCTTCATCTATGGCAAGAGCGGACTCGGCAAGACCCACCTGCTCAGGGCCATCCAAAACTACATCATCAGCAACGACCCCTCGAGGCTCTGCGTCTACAGGACGGCGGCTGAGTTCATCGAGGAGTACCGCATAGCCTGGAACGACCCACAGCTCAGCGCGAGGAGCGCCCTCTCTCGGCGCTATCAGAACGTAGACGTGCTGATTATCGACGACATCCAGAACATGCGCACCGCAGCGGGCAGCATCCGCTTCTTCTTCGAGACGTTCAACGCGCTGATGGACCACGGCAAGCAGATCGTGTGTGCCGCGGACCGCTCGCCCTCGCAGCTTGGGATGGGCGACAGCAAGTTCGATGAGCGCGAAACGAGCCGAATGGACTCGGGAGTAACCGTGAGCGTGCAGGTACCCGACTACGAGCTCAAACTCAACCTCATCAACGCCTTCTACGATCGCATGAGGCAGGACGCCGAGCGCGAGCACGTGCCCAACATCTGCGGGACAATCTCGCTCGAGAACAGAAAGCTCATGGCCGAGCGCGCTGGCACCAACATCAGGGTGATAGAGGGCTTCGTCCACACCTGCCTGATCAACGCCTACCGCAAGGAACAGAAGGGCGAGTCCCTCACACGCGAGGACATCATCAAGTACGCCGACGCCAAGTGGCCCACGGGCCAGAGGGTCATCACCGTGGAGCAGATCCAGAAGGCGGTGGAGAAGTTCTACGACGTGTCCCACACCGACCTCGTCGGCTCAAAGCGCAACAAGGAGCTCATGGAGCCACGGCATGTTGCCATCTGGCTCACAAGGGAGCTCACCGACAACACGCTGGCAGACATAGGCAAGCACTTTGGCGGGCGCAGCCACGCCACGGTGAAGCACAGCATCGCATGGGTCGACAAGAGCAAGAAGGAGGACAGGATCTTCCAAGACCGCGTCCAGACCCTGCACGACAGCATCACCGATGCCAGCTAGGGTCTTGTCGACGGCGCGGTGCAAAGCATGTAGAAAAGTGTTGATAAGTTGGCAGAGGATGGTGAAAGAGTTTTCTACAAGATTAGGCGTTGTTGGAAGCGTTGACGGGACGGACACGTTCTCGTACGGATGACGGTATCGTCTACCTGCGCAGGCGCATTAATGTCAACATTTCGACAACGACTATTACTACTAATATCTCTTTATCTATATATAAGTACTAATACTCTTAGCCACGTACTCGAAGGGACAACCATGAAGTTCTCTGTTAGCCAATCCTCGCTCGCGCAGGCACTCTCCGTCGTGGCAAAGGGCATGGCGACGAACTCCACCCTTCCCATCCTCTCGGGCATCTACATCAAGGCGGAGGACGGCGTCCTCGAGTTCCAGACCACCAACCTCAACATCTCGATTCGCCACAAGATCCAGGCGAACGTAGAGGAGGACGGCACCACGGTCGTCTCGGGCAAGATCCTCTCCAACATTGTCAAGACGTTGCCCGATGCGGCAGTCACCTTCGAGGGCTCTGGGCACGTGATGTCCATCTCCTGTGACAAGAGCAGTTTCCGGCTCAACACGCTGGAGCCTTCCGACTTCCCGGAGTTCCCCGAGTTCGCCCTCTCCCGTGCCATCGAGCTACCCAGCTCGCTCCTCTCCGATATGGTCGACAAGGTTTACAAGGTGACCTCCAAGGACACGTCCAGGCCGATTCTGCAGGGGATCTTGCTTTCGGTGGAGGAGAACACCATCCGTCTCGTTGCGACCGACTCCTACCGCCTGGCGGTGTGTGACTCAAATACCGAGACCTCATCGTCCGACGAGGCGTTTGTGACCATCGTCCCCGGAACCACCTTCCACGACGTGCTGGGTCTCCCGTCCATGACCGAGACGATCCTCATCGGTACCACCGACAGCCAGGTCGTCTTCGTGTTTGGCAACACCACCTACATCTCGAGGAAGATCGACGGCACCTTCCCCAACTACCGTCAGCTCCTTCCCCCCAGCTGCTCGACCTCAGTCAAGATTGACGTCGAGCAGTTTGCGGCGGCGTTGCGCCGAGTCTCGGTCATCGCCCTCGCCAACCCCTCCGTGCGCTTTGACGTCGACGCCGACGGTGGCGTCATGAAGCTCTCGGCCAGCTCTCCCGACCAGGGCGAGTCGACCGAGCTCCTGCCCGTGGAGGTGGAGGGCGAGAGCATGTCCATCGCCCTCAACTACCACTACGTGTTCGACTGCGTCAACGCGGCGGGGAGCGAGAAGGAGGTCACGCTGGAGCTCCAGAGCACCATGCAGCCGGCGATCTTCAAGTCCTACGCCCAGATCAACTACCTCTATCTGCTGATGCCTGTAAGGATGTAGGGGCCTTGGGACTCGTCGTCACCAGCCTGGGGCTCAGGAACTGGCGCAACTTCTCAGAGAGGCACCTCGACCTCTCCCCGACGATGACCGTGCTGTGCGGGAGCAACGCAGTGGGCAAGACAAACACGGTCGAGGCCCTGCAGATGCTCACTGCGGGGACGTCGTTCCGCAAGCCCAAGCCAAGCCAGCTCGTTCGCGAGGACTGCGACTCGGCGAGGATTTCGGCGCGCATGGAGGGCGACGGGCGTGTGGTGGACGTTGCCTGCGTGGTGGAGCCTGGGAAGCGCCGGTTCGAGCGCAACGGCAAGCGGTGTCACGCCTCGGACATGCCGCAGACGCTTATGTCGGTCCTCTTCAACCCCGATGACCTGAGCTTCGTCAAGCGCGGTGCCTCCTACCGCCGCGACGAGCTCGATGGCTTCGGGCGGCAGGCTAACCATGGGTACGCAAAGCTCCTCTCGGCATACGGTCGAGCCATCGAGCAGCGCAACAGGCTCCTCAAGGAGGGCCATCCGGACCTCTCGCTGTTGGACGCCTGGGACGCCTCGGTTGCGCTGGGTGGTGCCACGCTCCTCTCGGCGAGGGTCAGGCTCTTCGAGCGCCTGCGCGGGCACATATCCGCTATCTACGGGCAGATCTCGGACGGCGAGCGCCTTGAGTGCACCTACCAGTGCTCCCTGGGCTCCGACGTCCTCGGGCTCTCCCGCGATCAGATTGCCGACGCATTCCTATCCCGCCTTGGCGAAGTCAGGGGAGAGGAGCTTCGCCGCGGGCAGACGCTCATCGGACCGCAGCGTGACGACATCGCGTTCACCATTGACGGGCGCGACGCCCGCGCCTTCGGCTCGCAGGGCCAGCAGAGGTCCATCGTCCTCGCCTGGAAGATGGCGGAGGTCGAGTTGGCACGCGAGGTGGTGGGGGAGCAGCCGCTCCTCCTCCTCGACGACGTGATGAGTGAGCTCGACGCCCACCGGCGCGCGAGCATGACGCGATTCGTCCAGTCGGGGATCCAGACGGTGGTCACGACGACCAACCTGGGGTACTTTCCCGATGACCTCCTCGAGGGTGCCAAGGTGGTGGAGATAGGTGGGTAGGGGAAACCTGCGCTACCTCCCTGGCTCCGGCCGTCGCCGACCCGTGGGGCCGGATGGGGTGCCCCTCGACCTCAGGAGCGAGTCCTCGGAGGACCTCTCGTCGGTCCTCGACGAGATGATGGGGCGCGGAGCGTGGGCTCGGCTCGGCAGGAACCGGCGAGCGGCGATGGCCTGGTTCAAGGCGAATGGTGACGTCGAGAGACGCCACACGTCGGGCGTGTACCTCAAACGCGCCGCATCGTCCGGCCTTCCGCCCGTCCTCGTCGTGTACGTCGACTCCCACGCCCGCCTCACCGACTTCATGGCAAATCGCGAGATCTACCTGGTGAGGCTTGCGGCGGTCGGGTTCGAGGTGTCGGGGGTGGAGTTCAGGCTGTCTCGCGAGCCGGTCCCGGAGGCCCCGTCGTCCCAGCAGGCCACCTCAAGACCCGCGGAGGTCGTGCTGCCTCCTCTCTCGGATGACGAACGGAGGCGGGCGTCCGAGCTCACTGCGGACCTGCCCGAGCCCCTCAGGCAGAGGGTTCGCCGCGCCATGGAACTCTCGATGCGTCGCGAGAAGCTTGACAACACGTCAAAGTGACAATGTGGCCTAATATCGGCATCTGAGCGCCTCAGGAGAGAAATCGGCCCAAAGAATGCGTGGTGATTCTCCTGAGCCTGGGGTAATGGGACAACCCGCGAACCATCCTGACGTATCATGAGAAGGCTGATGAGTCTGGGGAGGATAGTCTCTCCCACTCTTCGAGAGAGGAATTGCGTGGTCAAGAAGAACGAGCACCACTACGGCGGAGAGGAAATCAAGGTCCTCAAGGGCCTCGAGGCCGTTCGCATGCGTCCCGGCATGTACATTGGCACCACGAGCAAGACGGGCCTGCATCACTTGGTGTGGGAGGTTGTGGACAACTCCGTCGACGAGGCCATGGCCGGCTTTTGCAACAAAATCCAGGTGACGGTGCATCCCGACAACTCGATCACCGTCGTGGACAATGGCCGAGGCATCCCCGTCGACCTTCACCCCACCGAGAGGAAGCCGACCCTCGAGGTCGTCCTCACGATCCTGCACGCGGGCGGCAAGTTTGACAACAACGCCTACAAGGTGTCCGGCGGTCTCCATGGCGTGGGCATCTCCGTGGTCAACGCGCTCTCCAAGAGGATGGTCGTGCAGGTCAAGCGTGACGGCCACATCTACGAGATCGAGCTCGCTCGCGGCGAGGTCACCAAGAAGATGCACGTGGTGGGCGACTCCAAGGCAACGGGTACGACCGTCACCTTCTGGCCCGACGATCAGATCTTCGAGACCACGGTCTACGACTACGACACCCTGCGCAACCGCCTGCAGGAGACTGCCTTCCTCAACAAGAACCTCAAGATCGTCCTCAGAGACGAGAGGGAGCTTACTCCCCGCGTCGACGAGTTCTGCTATTCCGGCGGCATCATCGACTTCGTGAAGTTCCTCAACGATGGCAAGACCGTGCTGCCCGGCTGCTCCAAGCCCATTTACATCGAGGGCACCTCCGACCCAGACGCGCCTGCCGCACGAAAGGGCGAGGTCGAGGTGTCCCTGCAGTGGAACACCAGTTACTCCGAGACGGTCATGAGCTTTGCCAACGACATTTACACCGAAGAGGGTGGCATGCACCTCGAGGGCTTCCGCACTGCCCTCACCAAGACCGTCAACGACTACGCCCGCAGCCACAAGCTCCTCAAGGAGAAGGACGCCAACCTCACTGGTGACGACATCCGAGAGGGCCTTACGGCGGTAATCTCCGTCAAGCTCCCCGACCCACAGTTTGAGGGGCAGACCAAGGCCAAGCTCGGTAGCTCCTACATGAGGACGCTCACCAACAAGATCGTCTCGGCTGGTCTCGCCGAGTACCTTGAGGAGCACCCCAACCAGGCGAAGGAGATCTTCAAGAAGGGCGCCCAGGCCGCAAAGGGTCGCCTGGCTGCCCAGAAGGCTCGTCAGGCAACGCGCAGGAAGAGTCTCCTCGAGACGGCCTCGCTGCCCGGCAAGCTCGCAGACTGCTCGGTGAGGGACGCATCCATGACCGAGCTCTTTATCGTCGAGGGCGACTCCGCAGGCGGCTCCGCGAAGGACGGCCGCAGGCGGGACATCCAGGCGATTCTCCCCCTGCGAGGGAAGATCCTCAACGTCGAGCGCGTTGGAGACCACCGCGCCTTCAGTTCGGATACCATCCAGTCGCTGATCACCGCCATTGGCACTGGTGTCACGCTCAGCAACGGCGAGGGCGGGGACTTTGACATCTCCAAGGCTCGCTACCACAAGATCATCATCATGACCGATGCCGACGTCGACGGCGCCCACATCCGCATCCTTTTGATGACCTTCTTCTACAAGTACATGCGCCCCCTCATCGACGCTGGCTACATCTACAGCGCCTGCCCGCCCATCTTTGGCGTGAAGGTGGGCAAGCGCATCCACTACGTGTACCCCGACGGCAAGACGCCCGAGGAGACGTTGCTGGCCCAGGCAATTGACGAGTACGTTCCCCGCGACGCGGAGGGCAAGCAGCGCAAGTACAGCGTCCAGCGCTACAAGGGCCTGGGCGAGATGGACCCCCAGCAGCTTGCTGACACCACCATGGACCCCAAGACGAGGATCCTTCAGCGCATCAGCATCGAGGATGCCTCTCGCGCCGACCTCGCGGTCACGCGGCTCATGGGTACCTCGGTCGAGTACCGCAAGGACTACATCGAGCGTCACGCCAAGGACGCCCGCTTCCTCGACATCTAGGCGAAAGGCAGCTTAAGTGGCAGACGACAACAACATGAACGGCGGGACCGAGGAGGGCCAGTCCGACGGCGCCATGCTGCCGGAGGACCTGAGGGAGCTCCTCGACCGCGCCGAGCGCGACGAGTCCGAGGGTCCCGTCTACGACCCGGACGCAGAGGACGAGGCCGGTCTCGACGACTCCGCCGATGACGCCGATGGCGAAGACGATGCGGACGATGAGGAGGCCCAGATGGCCCCCGACAACCGCGGCGACGGCGACGGTGTCGACGTCCACGGTGGCCGCCTGCAGTTCCACGAGTTCGGGCACGAGATGGAGCAGTCGTTCATCGAGTACTCCATGTCGGTCATCACGGCCCGCGCACTCCCCGACGTGCGCGATGGCCTCAAGCCCGTCCACAGGCGCATTCTCTACGCCATGAACGAGGCTGGCATCTTCCCTAACAAGCCCCACAAGAAGTCGGCCTGGACGGTCGGCGAGGTCATCGGCAAGTATCACCCCCACGGTGACTCGGCGGTGTACGACGCCATGGTCCGCCTCGCCCAGTGGTTCTCCATGCGCGTCCCCCTCGTGGACGGGCACGGCAACTTTGGCAACATCGACGGCGACGGTGCGGCGGCAATGCGATACACCGAGTCGCGCCTGGCGCGTCCTGCAATGGAGCTGCTTCGCGACCTCAACAAGGACACGGTGGACTGGCAGCCCAACTACGACGAGTCGCTGCAGGAGCCCGTTGTCCTGCCTTCCCGCTTCCCCAACCTGCTGGTCAACGGCTCGCAGGGAATCGCCGTCGGCATGGCCACCAACATCCCGCCCCACAACCTTGCCGAGACCATCAACGCGGCCTGCATGCTTATCGACAACCCCGATGCGACCACGGACGACCTCATGAAGGTTCTCCCCGGGCCAGACTTCCCCACCGGAGCCGTGATCATGGGTTCCGAGGGAATCAAGCAGGCATACGAGACGGGCAGGGGCATCATCACCGTCCGCGCCAAGGCGCATGTGGAGTCCACGAAGGGCGGTCGCAACAAGCTGGTCTTCACGGAGTTCCCCTACGGCGTCAACAAGGGCACGTTGCAGGAGAAGATCGCCCAACTGGTGAACGAGAAGCGCATCGAGGGAATCTCCGACATGCGCGACGAGTCCAACCGCAAGGGCTTGCGCCTGGTGATCGAACTCAAGCAGGGCGCCATCCCCGAGGTCGTGCTCAACAACCTCTACAAGTACTCCTCGCTCCAGACCTCCTTTGGCATCATCGACCTGGCCCTCGTCAACGGGGTGCCCAGGCTCCTCTCGCTTAGGGAGATGCTCCAGTACTACATCGACCACCAGGTTGACGTGGTCACCAGGCGCACCAAGTTCGACCTCGCCAAGGCCAAGGCGCGCGCCCACATCCTCGAGGGCCTGCTCCTCGCGCTCGACAACATCGACGAAGTCATCACCATCATCCGCTCGAGCCGCACCGACTCCGAGGCCTCCGACAGGCTTATCGCTCGATTTGGGTTCACCAAGGAGCAGACCACCGCAATCCTCGAGATGCGTCTGCGTCGACTCACCGGCTTGGAGCGCGACAAGATCCAGGAGGAGCTCGAGGGCCTTCGCCGCGCAATCGAGTACTACGAGGGCCTGCTCGCCGACCAGCGCAAGATTCTCGAGGTCATCAAGACCGAGATGCGCGAGATTGCGGAGAAGTACGGCGACAAGCGTCGCACCACCATCTCTGACGCCCCGGTCGTCCTGGACGTGGAGGACCTCATCGCCGAGGAGGACATGGTCATCACCGTGACCCACGCCGGCTACGTCAAGCGCCTGCCCGTCGCGACCTACCGGTCGCAGAAGCGCGGTGGCAAGGGAGTCCAGGGCCTCTCGCTCAAGGACACGGACTTCGTCGAGGACCTGTTTGTTGCCTCGACGCACGACTACGTCCTATTCTTCACCAACTTTGGCAAGGTCTACCGCGTCAAGGTGCACGAGCTTCCGATCGGGTCGCGCCATGCCCGCGGCTCTGCGCTTGTCAACGTGCTGCCCCTGGAGGAGGGGGAGCACCCCACCGCCGTCATCACCACGCGTGACTTCCCCGTGGACGAGTACCTCATGTTCGCTACGCGCAACGGCATGGTCAAGAAGACCGCGATGAGCGACTACGACAAGAGCCGTCGCGATGGCATCATTGCCATCAACCTCAAGAAGGGCGACGAGCTGGTCAACGTCCGCCGAGTCAAGCCGGGCGAGAGGGTCATCCTCTGCTCCGACGCCGGCAAGGCGATCGTCTTTGAGGAGAGCGAAGTCAGGCCCACCGGGCGTGACACCTCGGGCGTGAGAGGCATCACCCTCAAGGACGGCGCCAAGATGCTTGGCATGGAGATCAGCAACGGCAAGGGTGACCTCCTCGTGGTGACCGAGAGGGGCTATGGCAAGCGCACGCCCGTCTCAGAGTACCCCGTGCACAAGCGCGGCGGTCAGGGCGTCGCAACCATCAGCATGACCTCCAAGAAGGGCAACCTGGTAGCCTGCAGGGTCGTTGGCCCCCAGCACGAGCTCATGATGGTCTCGGAGGAGGGCGTGGTCATCAGGGTCAAGAGCTCTGACATCAGCCTGCTCGGCCGCTCCACCCAGGGCGTCAAGATCATGAACCTGGGCGACTCCGACCGCCTCTCTGCCGTGGCTCGCATGGTCGCGCACAAGAAGAAGGCCCCCAAGGCAAAGTACGAAAACCAGGGCATGCTCGATCTCAGTGCCGCGGGTGCCAAGGAGGCCGGCGAGGAGGAGCCCGTGGACATAGGTGGCGAGGAAGAGATTGACGAGTCCATGATCGAGGACGACGAGTAGGTTCTCTTCATACGGGTAGCTCATGACGAGGGGTGCGACGGAAGGCGTCGCACCCCTCGCTTTGTATGGGTTTGTACGACACGCTTGAGGGACGATAGGGGAGAGATGCAATAAAAAAGCCAGGACGTTCAGTCCTGGCTACACAGAAACCATGGTGGAGACGATGGGGATCGAACCCACGACCTCAGGCTTGCAAAGCCCGCGCTCTCCCAGCTGAGCTACGTCCCCTTAAGCAATAAACACCCCAGCGGCGACTCGGCTAGCGCTGGGGTGTTTATTATCAAAAAGGTGGTGGGCCCGACAAGGTTCGAACTTGTGACCTCCCGGTTATCAGCCGGACGCTCTGACCAACTGAGCTACGGGCCCAACGCGAGAAGACATATTACTCGAGACTCATGGGCGGGTCAACATTCAATTTGAAAAAATGTCCCTTGGCACATCTATGTGTATTCTCGCGTCATTCCACTCGTTGTTGGGTACCATATGCGACACGATAGGCGCGAGAGGCAAAGAGGGATATGTGGCTATGAAGAGGATGGACATCGAGACGGTCGTCGTAGGCGGGGGTCCCGTAACCTCGCTCGTCGTCCTCAAGACTCGTCATCCTCACGACGGCGAGGCGTGCGAGCAGCTCCCCATTCGCATTGGGCCCGTTGAGGCGACGGCCATATCGATGGGCGTGGACGACTCCACGCACGACAGACCCATGACGCATGACCTCATGCTCGATACGATCGGCAGGCTGGGCTCCAGCCTTGACGCCGTTCAGATCGTCGATGTGCGGGGCACCACCTTCTACGCAAAGCTTCTTCTTACCAATGCGAACGGGGTTAGGGTCGAGGTCGATGCGCGTCCGTCCGATGCGCTTGCTCTTGCGGTTCGTGCCCATGCCCCCATATTCGCAGACGAGAAGGTCATCGAGGCGGCTTCGATGCCCAACTTCGATGCCGTGAAGCGCGACGAGGAGAATCGAGAGCTGGAGCGGTTTCGTGACTTCCTGAAGGACGTCTCGCCAGATGACTTCAAGGAGCAGCAGCACAAGTAGGCGGTCGCGTCTGACGAATCCTCCCGAAGGAGGAGAGCTGGTTTCTTGGCTCCCCGGTCGAATGACTGGGGAGCTTTATTTTCCACTGTCCAAATAGGGTATCGACTGAATATCCAGGAATATTTGTAAGTGAAGAAGAATATTCCGTAAACGTTTCAAAATGGGTCAAACACGTTCACCAATCCATGGACGTGACACAATGGTGCGCGCGAGCCAAGGCGTCCTCGTCGCGGCGCATGTGGTGCCTCTCCCCTGGGGGGCGACCGCGTTTCCGGACGTTTTCGCCTTTCGCTCCACGGGTTTACAAGACCACCAGGTTTCATGTGTGGTGTCTACCATCGGCATGGGCACCCCGACTGGCCAGAGAGATTGGAGTGGCGAATGTCCGAACCCAACATCCTCCTCACGAGGATCGACAACAGGCTCATTCACGGGCAGGTGGGTGTTACGTGGACGCGCACCCTTGGCGCAAACCTCATCGTCGTTGCCGATGACGAGACGGCGTCAGACAAGGTCGTGCAGGAGATCATGAGCATGACGCTGCAGACCTCGGGCGTGGGCGTGCGCTTCTGGACGGTGGACAAGACCATCTCCACCATCCACAAGGCGGCCCCAAGGCAGAAGATCTTCATCGTGGTCAAGACTCCCCACCAGGCTCGCCAGCTCGTTGAGGGTGGAGTCCCCATCCACGAGCTCAATGTTGGCAACATGCACTTCTCCGAGGGAAAGCGCGCCATTACGAAGAAGGTCTACGTGGACGACTCCGACCTCGCTGACTTCAAGGCGATTGAGGAGGCGGGGGTAGACGTCTATATCCAGGACGTGCCGGGTGCGGTCAGGGAGCGCATCCGTTACGACGTTTAGCACCACGTCAGTATTGGTCTGCGAGCAGGGAGGCACGAGCGTATGCCAGTAACACTTGGGCAGGGGTTGGCCCTCACCTTGATGGCCATCATCTGCGGCATAGACTTTTGGCTCGAGGGGTTCTACATCTTTAGGCCCATCATCGTCTCGTCCATCACGGGCTTGATTCTTGGTGACCCGACAACGGGAATTATTTGCGGCGGCATCACAGAGCTGGCCTTTGCGGGCCTTACCCCGGCGGGTGGCACCCAGCCGCCAAACCCGGTGCTTGCCGGCGTGATGGCAGTGGTCATCGCCCACACCACGGGGACCAAGCCCGCGGCCGCCATGTCCCTCTCGCTCCCCTTCAGCTTCCTCATGCAGTATGTGATCCTGCTCTGCTACTCCGCCTTCTCGTTCTTCATGGGGCCGGCTGACGAGGCCGCCAAGAAGGGAGACACCGGCAAGATCGTCCAGATAAACGTGATTTGCACGGCAATCGTTGCCCTGCTCTACGGCGTGATCGTCTTCCTGTGCGCCTACGTTGCGCAGGATGCCATGAAGACGCTGGTCGAGAACCTGCCCGACTGGCTTGCCCATGGCTTCGAGGTCACCGGTGGAGTGCTTCCGGCAATCGGCTTCGCGATGCTCCTCAACGTCATGTTCACCGTCGAGTTCCTGCCCTTCCTTCTCATCGGCTTCGTCATGGCATCGTTTCTCAACTTCTCGAACCTGCTGCCCGTAGCCGTCGTTGGACTTGCGCTCGCGCTCTTCGTCTACTCGATTGACGACAACCGCGACAAGGCAGTGAAGCAGGCGCTCGCAGAGGCACGCGTGAATGGTGGGGAGGATGAGGAAGATGGCATCTAACGACAAGGAGCTCATGGACGACGCCCCCGCCAAGGAGGAGAGCGGAAAGATCCTCACGAACGCCGATATCACCAAGATGGCGTACAGGACCATATTCCTGCAGGCGTCCTTCAACTACGAGAGGATGCAGGCTGGCGGTTGGCTGCTGACCATGCTGCCCTACCTCAAGCGCATCTACAAGGACGACCCCCAGGGTCTCGCCGACGCCATGTCCGACAACCTGGAGTTCATCAACACGAGCCCGCACATCGTGGGCTTCCTCAACGGCCTCGTCCTAGCCATGGAGGAGGCGCATCAGTCGCGTGACATGATCAGGAACATCAAGGTCGCGCTCTTCCCGCCCCTTGCGGGCATCGGCGATGCCATCTTCTGGTTCACGCTCCTGCCCATCCTCGCGGGCATCTGCTCGTCCATGGCAATGGAGGGGAGCCCCGTCGGCCCGATCCTGTTCTTCCTGGTCTATCTCGCCCTGTTCCTTATCAGGCCCCTGTGGGCTCGCATGGGGTACGGTCTGGGTGTGAAGGCGATTGGCAGGCTCAAGGAGGCGTCCGCCAAGATCGGCAAGGCGGCGACCGTCCTGGGCTGCACCGTACTCGGCGGGCTCATCGCATCGTACGTGAGCATCAACATCCAGACGGTCGTTCAGGTCAACGAGAACGCCAAGGTCGCGATTCAAACCGACGTGCTGGACAAGATCTTCCCCAACATGCTGGCGTTTGGCTACGTCTTCCTGATGTACTACTTCATCAAGAAGCGCCAAGCAAACCCGGTCGTGCTCATCCTCGTCACCTTTGGGCTGAGCATCCTTCTGTCCTTCTTCGGAATCCTCTAGGAGTCCTGGCCTTAGAAGGCGAGAGGGGCGCCTGCCGTGGCAGGTGCCCCTCTTCTTGTGTTCTGCCCACGCGCGCTTGACGCAGGGCTAGTCGATCCGCTCCACGCGCGTGCCCTCGGCCAGCCTCTTGGCATCCTTCATGTTGAAGTGCCCGGTGTACTTTGAGAGGCAGTTGGCGGAGGCGCAGCCCATAGCAAAGCGCAGCTGCTCCGGCTTGGTCATGCCCCGTTCCATCGCGACCGCGAACGCGCCGACCATCGTGTCTCCCGACCCGACCGGGTTCACGACTTCGATTTTGGGGGCGATGCCCCTAAACACTCCCTCGTCACAGGCCATGATGGCTCCATCCCCCCCAAGGGAGACCACGACCTGCTCCACGCCGCCCTCATGCAGCTCGGCAGCCGCCTCGGCGCCCTCGGACATGCTTGTGACCTTTCGACCAAGGATCTGACCGATTTCGTCCGTGTTGGGCTTGACCATGGTTGGGTGCGCCTTCACGCCCCGCTCCAAGAGCACCCCCGAGGTGTCGAGGATGCAGGGTGTTCCCATGTTGCGCACGCCCTCGACGAGGCCTGCGTAGTCGTCTGGGGAGACGCCGTGCGGCACACTGCCGTCGATGGTGACCACGGAGGCCTCCGCGGCGAGGGAGAGGAGCCGCTCCCTCATGCGCGCAAACTCGGCGGCACTCACCTCGCGTCCAGGCTCGAGGAATTCTGTGGACGTCTCGTTGCCATCGAGCACGTTGACGCAGCAGCGCGTCTCGGCAGTCACCCTCACGAAGTCCTCCGGAATGCCGTCGCGCTGAAGCAGCTCGCAAAGGAGGCGCCCGTTGTTGCCTCCCACGAATCCGGTCGCCACGACCCTCTCTCCACACGTTGCGACGGCACGTGCGGCATTGAGTCCCTTGCCGCCCGCGGTGTCCGTGCAGTCGAGTACGCGCATGACGGTCCCGACCTCCAGGCCGCCTGAGATCCTGTAGGCCTTGTCGATAGAGGCGTTGAGCGTGACGGTGCAAATCATCGGTCCTCCAATGTTCGATTGCCCTGACGCCTAAACCGGGGCGGACAAGGGCGTCTCCCAGAGTCGAAAATAGGCATACCTTGTTATGGTCAACTAATACCAGTTGCTGAAAATTACAAAGTCGCATCACAATTAAGGTAAAGCCAAGACAGCATGATAGTAAGAATCCGTTGGGGCTACCAGTTATTCGCATCCAGCAGAGGGAAGCTGAGACCGTTCTATATGCTGGAATAGGATGTTTGGCGGGTGAATGGATGCAAACTGGCGGTAAACGTAACCTCTGTCAAAAGACACTCACGGAACCTTCTCGTTTGTGACATCATGCAACCACACGAAGAAACTGGTCTGTGGTTGTAACCAGTTGGAGACCACAGAGCAAACGTAGGGACACGAGTTCGAAAAGCGATGCTCGTTGGTGGTCGCTTTTGTGTCAGGGCATTTTCGAGAGGCACTCAAGTGGTTAACGAGGTGCCTTTAGTCCACGGTCTCCGGCATACCATCGGAGCCACGACAGGAGAGCCAGGAGAGAGGATCGGCGCATGGTAGGTTGCATCATCACCGGACACGGGACCTTTGCCGAGGGAATGCTCGGAGCCTTCGAGATGATAGCGGGCCCGCAGGATGCCCTGGTTGCGGTCCCCTTTCACGAGGATGAGGCTGCGGACTACCCCGGAAAGCTGACGGCCGCGATTGACGGACTTCTCGCCAAGGGTGAGGTCGTGGTGTTTACCGACCTCATGGGAGGGACTCCCTTCAACCAAAGCATGATGCAGGCAGCGCAGAAGGATGACATTCAGGTCGTGAGCGGAACCAACCTTCCCATGCTCCTCGAGGCGGTCATGTCGAGGGATGAGTCCTCCACTGCCCAGGACGTCTGCCAGGTGGCAGTCGAGGCGGGGCAGACGGGCGTCGCGCATGCCCAGCTTCCAACGGAGGATTCTGACGCGGATGGCGACGAGGAGGATGGAATCTGATGGAATCCCTCAACTCCCAGATCCTTGCCTCGTCGATAGTCCTTCTCGTCCTGCTGACTGTCGTCGTGATCATCTACTTTGCGGTCAGCTCCTCCAGAGCAAAAAAGCAGAAGAAGTACTACGAGGATCTTCATCGGGACCTCAAGAAGGGGCAGAAGGTCGCGTTCGGCGGAGGCCTGTATGGGGAGATCGTCCGTCTGGGAACCGAAACCTGCGACATCAAGGTCAAGTCTGGAGCCGTGATTGAGGTGTCCCGCTACGCAATCCAAGAGATCGTCAAGTAACGCGCTGCCCAACCACTAGGTTGGGAGAAGGGAATGGTGAGCCTCATGGCAGAGCCGAACATCGTGATGGTGAGAGTGGACAACCGCCTCATTCACGGGCAGGTCGCCACGCAGTGGACGAGCACCGTGGGGGCGAACCTCCTGCTCGTTGCCAACGACGACGTCGCAAAGAGCAAGATGCGCCAAAACCTGATGAACATGGCGGCACCTCAGGGCGTTGCGACCAGGTACTTCTCCATCCAGAAGACCATTGACGTCATTCACAAGGCGGCACCCCGCCAGCACATCATGATCATCGTCGAGACCCCGGAGGATGCCCTTCGACTGGTCGAGGGCGGCGTGCCCATCAAGAAGCTCAACATTGGCAACATGCACATGTCCGAGGGCAAGAGGCAGGTCGCTACGACCGTCGCGGTGAACGACGAGGACGTCGCCGCCTTCAGGTCCCTGCAGGACCACGGTGTGGAGCTCGAGATCAAGCGCGTCCCGACGACTCCGACCGAGCCGACCGAGAAGCTCTTCGAGTAGCACGTTAGCTACAACCAACTTTGGTACTTCACCGAGCGTTAGGGGAAGGCGCGCGGTGTGGCACAGCTTTGCAAATTCACGGGCAATGCAGTTCGAAAGGAGGAACAGGGATGGAGTATTCGATTCTTCAAGTCGTTCTCGTCTTTATCGTCACGTTCATCGCGGCAATCGACCAGTTCAGCTTCCTTGAGTCCTTGTACCAACCCCTCGTTACGGGAATGGTTATAGGCCTGATCCTGGGCGACGTGCAGACCGGCCTCATCGTTGGCGGCACGTATCAGCTGATGACCATCGGCAACATGCCTATCGGAGGTGCCCAGCCGCCTAACGCGGTCATCGGCGGCATCATGGCGGCAATCCTCGCCATCACGCTTCACCTGGACGCCAACGTTGCAGTCGCCACCGCAATTCCGTTCTCCCTGCTCGGCCAGTACGGCGTGACCCTGATCTTTACCCTCATGTCTCCCCTCATGAGCAAGTGCGATCAGTATGCCGCCGAGGCAAATCCCAAGGGCATCGAGCACATCAACTACCTGTCCATGTGCCTGCTCGGCCTGATCTTTGGCACCGTCGTCACCCTGTTCTTCATCGGTGGTCAGAGCGTCGGCCAGACCGTCGTCAACGCGATTCCGGATTGGCTCAACAACGGCCTCTCCGCCGCAGGCGGCATGATGCGCTTCGTCGGCTTCGCGATTCTGCTCAAGTTCATGATGAACAAGGACATGTGGGGCTTCTACTTCCTCGGCTTTGCCCTTGCCATCGTGGTCTCTAACATCTCGGCACTCGCCACGCCCGGCCTGCTCATCCTCGCCCTCATCGGCTTTGGCTTCGCCTATTGGGACTACCAGCAGAATACCGAGCTTGGCGGCGCTACCGCAGCTTCTATGAATGACGGAGGTGAAGAGGATGGCATCTAAGGAGACCGAGGCGCAGAAGGTCAATCGCTTCGAGGGCGTCACCCAGTATCAGGACCTCACGCCCGCACCCGACCTCGACCAGAAGACGCTCAACCAGATGGCGTGGCGCTCCTGCTTCCTCCAGGCGTCGTTCAACTACGAGCGCATGCAGTCGGCAGGCTGGCTCTACTCTATCCTCCCGGGCCTCGAGAAGATTCACACCAACAAGGATGACCTTGCCCTCTCGATGACCCACAACATGGAGTTCTTCAACATCCACCCGTTCCTCGTCACCTTCGCCATGGGCATCATCCTGTCCATGGAGCAGAAGAAGGTCGACATCCCGACCATCCGTGCTGTCCGTGTCTCGCTCATGGGCCCGCTCGGCGGCATTGGCGACGCCCTGTTCTGGATGACGCTCGTACCAATCACGGCGGGCATCTGCTCCAACATGGCAATCTCGGGGAACATCTTTGGCCCCATCCTGTTCCTGGTCATCTTCAATGCAGTCCAGTTTGCCCTGCGCTTTGGCCTCATGAACTGGTCCTACAAGATGGGCATGAACGCGCTCGACTACCTCATGGAGCACATGAAGGCATTTACGCGCGCCGCCTCCATCCTGGGTGTCTTCGTCGTCGGCTGCCTGACCGTCACCATGGGCGGCACCCAGATCAACGTCCAGATTCCCAACGGCACCACCGAGGCCTATGTGGCCAAGACCGCGGTCGTTCCCACCAATGACGTCAAGAAGTTCGAGGTCATCAAGAAGAGCGACGACGGCAAGGACACCACCCTCTCTGGCATGGTTGACAAGGACGGCAACGCCCTGACCACCACCGACTCCGACGGCAACGCCGTCACCGCCGGCTCCACCGACCTTGGCAATGGCATGAGTGAGGTCACCTACATGGAGACGCAGGAGACCCCCGTCACCATCGACCTGGCCAGCATCCTCGACAGCATTTGCCCCAAGCTCGTCCCGCTGGCAATCGTCATGCTGCTGTACTACCTGTTCGCCAAGAAGAACTTCACGCCTATGAAGGGCATCGTCCTGGTCCTTATCATCGGCATCGTGGGCGCCGGCCCGTTTGGCCTGTGGCCCAGCATCTGGGGCTAGCCCAGAGCGAGTCTCCCCGGGGGTGCGCGGACGCAGTGCCCGCGCACCCCTCCTTGGGACGGCAGCCGTCCCGTCTTCCACGCAGAAGGCTCACATTCCGGTGGCGAGACTTGGCCTACTGTGATGTTCACACCGCGGGAGAAAGGCGTGAAGATGGCAAGCGGGACATACGGGCAGCCGCTCTACGTCCAATTGGTTGACGCACTTAGGGAGAAGATCGACAGCGACATGGCGCCCGGGGACCTGCTGCCCTCCGAGCGTGAGCTGTCGGAGCACTATGGTCTCTCACGCACCACTGTTCGTCAGGCCCTCCGCGAGCTCGAGTCCATGGGACTCGTCGACAGGCGCCACGGCAAGGGCACCTTCGTCGCCGAGCCGCACGTGGAGGCGACCAACCTCTCGGGGACGTACAGCTTCACCGAGCAGATGCGCAGACTCGGCCGTAACCCCAGCACCCAGATCATCGACTTTGACGTGGTTGACGCACCAAAGCAGGTCGCGAGCAATCTCGACCTTCCCCTGGGTGGGATGGTCTACAGCTTCAGGCGGCTTCGACTCGCCGATGGGGTTCCCATGATGGTCGAGCGCACCTACCTGCCCGCGAGTGTGTTCCCCGGGCTCACGAGCGAACTGCTCGCCCAGAACCCCCTCTACGACGTTATCGAGAAGAGGTACGGGGTGATCATCCGGGAGGCGAAGGAGGAGTTCAGCGCGAGCCTCGCGAGCGGCGAGGAGGCGTTTAGGCTGGGCATCTCCGAGGGGTCGGCAGTCCTCAGGCTTGTGAGACGGACGCGCGACGATGTCGGCCAGATCGTGGAGTACACGCACAGCGTTGCGAGGGCAGACCAGTTCAAGTACAAGATCACCCACTACAGGGGCCAGCCGACGGGCTGACCCGAAAGGAGAGAGACATGTTCGAGAAGGACAAGGACACCCTGCTCAAGATGGGTGCCGAGATCACCACCCGCGAAATCAAGCAGCAGCCCGACCTCTGGGAGGACACTCTCGGGATCTATGACGACAACAAGGCCGCCATCGACGAGTTCGTCGGCCGCGCGAAGGCGCTCGGCGGCTCCAAGAAGACGCACGTCGTCTTTACCGGTGCGGGTACCTCTGCCTATGTTGGCGACACCCTCGTTCCGTACCTGCGTCGCGCTGGCGACAACGAGAGCTTTGAGTTCCAGGCGCTCGCTTCGACGGACATCGTGAGTGCCCCGTACGACTACCTCCGTCCCGACGACCCCACGGTGCTCGTGTCGTTCGCCCGCAGCGGCAACAGCCCCGAGAGCCTGGCTGCCGTCGAGAGGGCAGGCCAGGTTGTGAAGGACCTTCTCTACCTCAACATCACCTGCGCCCCCGAGGGCAAGCTGGCCGTGCAGTTTAAGGACCACGAGGGCGCCCTCACGCTTCTCATCCCCAAGGCAAATGACCAGGGCTTTGCCATGACCGGAAGCTACAGCTGCATGGAGCTCCTCTCCAACATGATCTTTGACCAGGCTAGCCGAGAGGAGAAGGGCGCCTGGGTCAAGACTGCCGCGGCCATGGGCCGCGACGTGGTCGCCCGCGAGGCCGAGATCCAGGAGGTCCTGGCCGGCGACTTCGACCGCATCACGTATCTGGGCTCCGGTGCCCTTGGCGCCATGACGCGCGAGGCACAGCTCAAGATTCTCGAGCTCACGGCCGGCAAGATCGCCACGTCGTACGACACGTCCATGGGATACCGCCACGGGCCCAAGTCCTTCGTAAACGAGAAGACGCTGGTCTTCGACTTCGTGAGCAACAACCGTTACACCCGCCAGTACGACCTCGACATCCTGCACGAAATCGCGGGTGACGGCATCGCCCAGCACACGCTGGGAATCCAGCAGCAGTCCGGCGAGCTCTTTGAGGGAGAGTCGTTCACCTTCTCCGCCGACTACGATGTGCTGCCCGAGGGATACCTGGCGCTCCCCTTCGTCATGTTTGCCCAGACGGTGGCGCTCAACGCTTCCATCAAGGTTGGCAACACGCCCGACACCCCGTCGCCCACCGGCACCGTCAACCGTGTCGTTAAGGGTGTCACCATCCACCCGCTTGAGGTGTAGGGAGGGGCAATGGCTACGTATTTCATTCATGCGGAGAGGTTCGTTCTCCCTGGATGCGTGAAGGGGCCTGGATACCTTGCCGTGAACGACGGTAGGTTTGGCACGTATTCCAACGAGCAGCCAGAGGGCGAGACCCTCGAGCTTGGTGACGCCTGGGTGGCGCCCGGCTTTGTGGACACGCACATCCACGGGTTCCACAACCACGCGACGACCGACGTCGACCCCAAGGGGATCAACGAGGCAAGCCACGCGCTGGCTCAGCGCGGGACCACGGCATGGCTCCCAACCACGTTCACGGACGACGGCGAGCGGATAGGGGACCAGTGCGCCGCGATTGCCGACGCTGTGGACGCCCGCGGGGAGGACTTCGTTGGAGCCCGGATTCCCGGCATCTACCTGGAGGGGCCGTTCTTCACGCTCAAGCACAAGGGGGCGCAGAACCCCAAGTACCTGATGCCGCCCTCGTATGACGTGTTTGCCAAGTGGCAGGAGCGCGCCCGCGGCCTCATCGTAAAGAGCGCCCTCGCGCCAGAGTATCCCGAGGCGCCCGAGTACGTTGCCCGTCTCGCCCAGGAGGGGGTCGTGACCTCCCTTGGGCACTCCGACGCCACGTACGAACAGTGCCTGGCCTCGGTGAACGCGGGTGCGACCGTCTTCGTTCACACCTATAACGGCATGAGGGGGCTCCACCATCGCGAGCCCGGCGTCGTGGGGTGCGCGATGGTCACCCCCGACACCTATGCCGAGCTCATCTGCGACGGTCACCATGTGGTTCCCGCCGCCGCGGCGGCAATGGTGAGGGCAAAGGGTTGGCAGCACGTCGCCCTCATCACCGACTGCCTTGGGTGTGGAGGCATGCCCGAGGGCAACTACATGAGTGGTGGCCTCCCGGTGGTCATGAAGGGTGGCGTCTGCTATCTCGCCGACATGAGTAGCATCGCAGGGTCCGTGCTCTGCCTGCACCAGGCCGTCAAGAACGTCTACGACTGGAACATCGTCACCGCCGAGCAGGCAATTCGCATGGCCACGGAGGTCCCGGCGGTCTCGTCCAACATCGCCGACGCCTGCGGTTTCATCAAGCCCGGGCGACATGCGGACTTCGTGGTGCTCGACCGCGAGCTCAATCTCGTCAAGACCTACCTCGGGGGCGCCGAGGTCGAAACGGACTAGCGTTTGCCCAGAGGACTCAAGGTGGGGCCATCCGTGTCGGGCGGGTGGCCCCGTCTGCGTTCTCGCCCCTCTCGCCCTGAAGTACTATTGACCCGTTGACGAGGGGAAGGATGGGCCAATGGCTGACAAGGAAATGGACTCCCGGGACCGACGCGAGGGCGTCTCCCCCGAGCTCGACCTGATGAGCACGACGCTCATGGGGGACGCGTTCGACGCGCTTGCCAGGGGAGAGGCGCTTAACGTCCTCCTGGTGATGCAGGACGATGATGGTAACCTCGCCTCTTACGAGTTCGCGGACGACGGTCCGCAGGCCTGCCTCGACGCGGCGCGCGACAAGGTCGTCCGCACCGTGGACGGCAACGGCGACTCGTCGGCGGGCCTCGCCCTGCCCGTGCGCTATGCAATCGCCTACGAGGCGTCCATCGCCGACGAGACGGGGGCGTACCTCCCCGCCGTGCTCCTCGAGTTTGGGGAGAGAGGATACCACAGCTATTCGGCGTACTCCTTCGTGGATGGCGTGGGGGAGGGCGACGGCTTTCGCTGGACGGACCCCGCCCCGGCGGGCGAGCTCGATCCCCTCATCTGACAACAAGCAGTTTAGGTGGAATGACACCGTCCTTACGCACGCACGGGCAAGACTGATATACAGTGCGTGAGTCTATCTCTGCACATAATCGCATCATCTGATCGAGAGGGACCTATGCTCCAGGAGCACATCAGGAACATCGCAATCATCGCTCACGTCGACCACGGCAAGACAACGCTCGTCGACCAGCTTCTAAAGGCAACGGATGCATTCCGTGCCAACCAGCAGGTGGAGGAGCGCGTCCTCGACTCCAACGACCAGGAGCGCGAGCGTGGCATCACCATCCTGGCCAAGAACATCTCCATCGACTACAAGGGCGTCAAGATCAACGTCATCGACACTCCGGGACACGCGGACTTTGGCGGCGAGGTTGAGCGAGTCCTCAAGATGGCGGACGGCGCCGTGCTACTCGTGGACGCAGCCGAGGGCCCCATGCCCCAGACGCGCTTCGTGCTTACCCATGCCATCCAGGCCGGCCTGCAGATCATGATCTGCATCAACAAGATCGACCGCGATGGCGCCAACCCCGAGAAGGCCCTCAACGACTGCCTGGACCTCATGATGGACCTTGGTGCCGACGACGAGCACCTCGAGTTCTCGATGGAGCACGTGGTCTATGCGTCGGCGGTCAACGGGTACGCTCGTCTCGACCCCAACGACGGCAACGACAACATGTATCCGCTGCTCGACATGATTGTCAACGACCTTCCTGCGCCCGACGCAGACCTCGAGGGCCCGCTTGCCATGCAGGTCGTCACTGTCGACCACTCCGACTACGTCGGTCGCATTGGCATTGGCCGCATCTACTCCGGCACCATTCACGATGGTGACCGCATCCTCGTCGTGAAGAACGACGGCAGCCGGGCCATGAGCCAGGTCAAACAGCTCTTCACTTTTGACTACCTGGGACGCAAGGAGTGCCAGGAGGTCGGTGCCGGCGACATCGCCGCGGTCGTGGGCGTTGACAGCACGGACATCGGCGACGTCTATACCGACCCCGAGAATCCCGTGGAGCTCGAGCCCATCGAAATCGATCCCCCGACCCTCGCCATCGTCTTCGAGCCCTCCACCTCGCCCCTCGTCGGTCGCGACGGCGACATCGTGGGTGGCCGCCAGCTCAAGGAGCGCCTGGAGCAGGAGCGCGAGAACAACGTGACCATGCGCATCGAGGAGCTCCCCGACAAGACGGGTGTGGAGGTCGCTGGCCGCGGCATCCTGCACCTCTCCGTCCTTATGGAGGAGATGCGGCGCGAGGGCTTTGAGTTCCAGGTTGGCCGTCCCCGCGTCCTGGTGAAGAAGGACGAGAACGGCAACAAGGTCGAACCCATCGAGCAGGCGGTCGTCGAGTGCCCCGGCGAGTACGCGGGCAAGGTCATCGAGCTCTTTGGCAACGTCGGCGGCACCATGTCGCAGATGGACACGGGCGCCACGCAGACCCACCTTGAGTTCAAGATTCCGACCCGTGGCATCATGGGCCTCAAGAACCGCATCCTTAACGTGACGCACGGCGAGGCGGTCTTCTATCACACCTTCCTGGAGTACGGCCCGTATGCGGGCGAGATTGGTGGCCGTCAGAACGGCGCGATGATCTCTATGTCCACCGAGAAGGCAGTCGCCTACGCCCTTGGCACGCTCCAGGAGCGTGGCACCCTCTTCGTTGGGCCGGGGACCGAGTGCTACGAGGGCATGCTCGTGGGCGAGCGCTCCAAGCCGGGTGACATGGTCGTTAACGTCGCGAGGACCAAGAGCCTTGGCAACCAGCGCTCCTCAACCGCCGACATCGCGGTGCAGCTGACCCCTCCGCGCACCTTCACGCTCGAGGAGGCAATGGAGTACATCATGGACGACGAGCTGGTCGAGGTGACGCCCAAGAACATCCGCATGAGGAAGCGCATCCTCAACGAGACCGAGCGTCGCAAGTGGCGTGTCCGTCACGGGATGGTCGACAAGTAGTCACAATCAGGCGAGACATACGTCACGGGGTCCGGGCAAAAGCTCGGACCCCGTATTCGTCTCCGTACTACATGGGAGACAAGGCTACCCTCTGGTCTGGTGACCCTCCTGCAGGTAATCGACCCCTTCGGACCTTTTGGTGGTGTAGCGGGTGACGTAGGTCTTACCCTCGTGCTCGCCCCTCGCCATGGCCCGGTGATACACGACCCTCGCCGCACGGGTTGCCTTGGGCGTCAGGTCCACATCGGACGGGGAGAGCACGTTGTACTTGAGTGACCACATGCGCAGCGCGACCACGACCGCGATGCATGCAAGTGCGGCCCATGGCCTGTTGATGTAGAGGATCAACACGAACACGTAATAGATCGCGGATCCCGCAACCGCGCAGAGGGCATAGAGGTTGCTCCTCTTGAAGATCTTCGGTACGTCTCCCAGGAAGATGTCTCGGAGCATCCCGCCTCCCACGCCGGTTACCGTTCCCATGAGGGCACACGCCCACGGGCTGAGGTGATAGACGATTGCCTTGTCGGTGCCTGCGGCAACGAAGAGGCCGACCGAGATGATGTCCGCCCAGTTGAGCAGGTTGGGAAACTTGTGTAGCACGCCCGAGAAGAGAAAGCCCAGGATGGCGGCAATGACCGTGACCGGAATGGCGTAGGACGAGCGAAGCATGTACACGTCGCCCACCTGCATGATGGTGTCACGGATGAGGCCGCCGCCAAGGCCGCAGAGGATCGAGAGTGCGAGGTACCCAACCAGGTCGAGGCTCCTCTCCTTGGCAACGAGGATGCCCGTGAACGAGCCTGCCACCACTGCGGAGAGGTCGAGCCAGGCGGGAATTGCGACGGCAGCCGTATCCGGCCCGTAGCTCGAGAAGAGTTCAGGTATCACACGTACCCCCACATCGGGCAATGCCCGGACACGTTTCCCACATTCCGTGGAGCATGGTAACGCCGCCACCCGTCACTCGCCATACGCCGTCGGGACGGTTTCGTCCTCCTCGGGGAGCGGCGTGAACCCGAGTGGCCCCGCGCTACCCAAACCTTGTTGGAGAAAAAGTGAGAGTCGCATCCCAGGAGTAAGTAATGTATACTTCCCTTTGCGGTTTTACGGAGAGTTGTCCGAGTGGCCGAAGGAGCACGATTGGAAATCGTGTATGCGCCCAAAGCGCATCCAGGGTTCAAATCCCTGACTCTCCGCCAGCGAATGAGGAGCGGCGCCTGCGGGCGCCGCTTTCACGCCCTTCGGAGGGGTGGCAGAGTGGTTGAATGCGGCGGTCTCGAAAACCGTTTACCCGCTATGCGGGTACGAGGGTTCGAATCCCTCCTCCTCCGCCATTGAGTATTTTGGGGTCCGTCTCTGACGGGCCCCTTTTTGTGAAGGGCGCATCGTGACGGCTGACTGTCGCATGGCTTCCATTCTCGGAGGGCTGGAACCGAGGTTGGGGGATACTCTTTCAAAAGAGCATGCGGGAACGCCCCGCATGCATTAGCTGTCTGCTGTTGGCTCTTGGAAGGAGAACCCCTTGGCTGACGGAAACGAAGGATATTACTCCCGCTCCTGGAAGCTCCTCTCCAGGGACAAGGGATGGTACAAGCCGTTGCTGGTCATGGCAGTTGCGCTCTTCGTCCCCATCGTGGGGGCGCTGGGCGTGCTTGGCTACGAGCTCGAATGGGCGCGCCTCACCGCATGGGGTGTCGACTCATCGCCCAAGCAGAAGAACGTGCAGGTTGGGAAATGCATCAAGGCTGGATGGAGGGGCTTCGTCTCGACCATCGGCTGGGTAATAGTCTTTGCCCTCATCGGTGCCATGTTGACGGATGTCACCAACGGGAACTCGCTCGTTACCATCCTCATCGACGTAGCGGGCATCCTCTTTGCCATCATCATGCGAATCTGCGCCCTCCGTGCGACCGTGTACCAGAACTTTACCGCTGGGTATAGGGCGGACCGCATCACGGACATGCTGAAGAGGGATGGCTCCGGGTTCTTCAGGATCGCGGGGCTGTCCGTGGTCATCCAGCTCATCACGGGTCTCATCCTCTTCGTTCTCGCGCTCGTCCTTCTCGCGCCTGTGGTCTTTAGCATCATCGGCATTGTCGCCTACTCCGGCACAACCGAGGCACTTGCCTATGCAATTGTGAGGGCCTTCACGGACGTTGCCCCATGGGCGGTTCTGCTGCTGTTTGCCGCGAACTTCCTTGGCGTCTTCACGGACATGATTCTCGTGACCGCCGTTGGCCTGTGGATGCGCCAGTTCAACGTGCCAGCCTGGGGAGCCAGCGGCGACCCGCTTCCCGTGACGCCCGAGTTGCCCACGCCTGACGAGTGCCTTCCCGTTGATCCGGTCACCCCTCAGGTCCCCCAATCCGAGGGGGAGGCGGCGGAGACCCCCGTTGGTTCTAAAAGCGAGGGGTCTGCGGGGGAGAGCGACGAGCCCCAGGAGTCGTCGACCCAACCCGACGGCAGCCAGGAGCCCACTCGCCCAGAGGGGGATGACCCCCTCGCCTAGCAGGTCGTATGTGACGAAAAGACCCCTGCCACGTTTTTGCAAGCATATGGATATCCCGCCCCTCTTGGCAGCTACCTTGTGGGGAACGGGGGACCGTAAGGTCCTTGTGCCCTTGGTAGCATAGATGTGGGGTCTGCGTGTTGTTGGTGCCGTGGGAGTGGCCGCAAGCCCTCCCGCGGCATCGTGTGTTAACATCGCACCTTGACCTTTCCTGCTCCGGAGGCAACCTTCACTAACCGGAGCCGTTTAGCCCAGAGGAGGTGACCACATGAAGGCTTATGAACTGCTGTATTTTGTCGATCCCGCAAGCACCGAGGAGACCCGCGCTGGCGTCATGAAGCGTATTGACGTTGCTGTTTCCGAGAATGGTGGCAAGGTCGACAACGTCGAGGACTGGGGCAAGCGCAAGCTCGCCTACGAGATCGACAAGCTCACCGAGGGGGATTACACCCTCATCAACTTCCATGCAGACCCCGCACAGATCGCCGAGCTCGACCGAGTTCTGCGCATCAACGATGCCGTGAAGCGTCACATGATCGTGTGCCGCTCCGACAGGGACTAGTCATGAGAGGCGGGCATTGCGCCCGCAGATGAGAGGCAGTGAGCGACGTGAGCATTAACAGGGTGAACATCTCCGGCAATCTTACACGCGACCCGGAGCTCAAACAGACCCAGGGTGGTACCGCCATCCTGTCGTTTGGCGTGGCGGTTAACGACCGCCGTCGCAACCCGCAGACGGGCGAGTGGGAGGATGTTCCCAACTTCGTTGACTGCGTCGTCTTTGGCAACAGGGCGGAACCCCTGAGCCGTTTCCTCTCCAAGGGCTCGAAGGTTGCCATCGAGGGCAAGCTTCGCTACAGCTCCTGGGAGCGCGACGGTCAGAAGAGGAGCAAACTCGAGGTCGTCGTCGACGAGGTCGAGTTCCTCTCGTCCAGGAGCCAGCAAGGCGGCGGTCAGGGCTACGAGCCCCGCAACAACGGGGCGTATATGTCCTCTCCCTCGCCGAGCTACGCAGCACCCGCGCCCGCGGCAAACCCACAGCCCCAGCGTCCCGTCCAGACCCCGCCCCAGGCGGACGTCTACGACGAGGACATCCCGTTCTAGTGAGTAGGTGGCGCAAGCCACCAGTTGAAAGGCAACAAAGACATGGCTAAGCAAAGGCAAGTTGAACAGCGCCAGCCGCGTCGCAAGTACTGCCAGTTCTGCAAGGAGGATGTCGAGTACATCGACTACAAGGACACCCAGCTCCTTCGCAAGTTCATGACCGACCGCGGCAAGATCAAGCCCCGTCGCGTCACTGGCGCCTGCACGCAGCATCAGCACGACATCGCGGTCGCCATCAAGCGCGCCCGCGTCATGGCACTTCTGCCCTACACGGTCCCCGTGGTCTCCAGCCGCGGCGGCCGCAACCGCGGGTAGAGGTTCCAAAGGGCTAAGGACCGCAATCGTTGAGCGACAGCGAGAAAAAGAACGGGCCGGTCAGGCCTGACGGTATGGGCGAGAGCCGCGAGGTCATCCCATTTGGCACACGTGGTCAGGGGGATGGCATGGGGCAGATGCGCTACCGGCGGGGAATGATGTGGTCCATCCTTGGCGGTGCCTGCGCTCCCCTGAGCGCAGAGATCGCGGCGGTCCTGACGACGTACGGCCTCTCGTTCGTGAACGAGAGCGACGACCGGGGATCGGTCAAAACGGCGGCCCTTGTGGCCGCGGGTGCGGGGATTGTCGTCTCTATCCTCTACAACCCCTGGCAGATCCCAATGTCCGTCCTGATCGCGCTCGTCTGTCTCGCCATGGTCCGCACGGTCTATGGCAGGCAGGTGACCGTGGGCAGGGTGAGTCTCGCCATCATCGCGGCCATGCTGGTGGTGCTTGCCTCGGACTCGGTGGCCGCGGCGTTCAACGGTACCTCGGTGCCAGCCGCGTTTGACGGGGTCCTCCGCCAGATGGGTGCCTCGTATGGGGGTTCCATGAACCTTACAATGAGCTCCCAGGTGGAGGTGGCACGAAAGCTCGTGGCCTCTTACTGGCCGTTGGCTTACCTATGCGCAGCCGGGGCGATCGTCCTGTTTGCGCACTGGGGGACCAAGTTGGCTGCGCGCCAGATGAACGTGAGCCTCCCCGTTGGAAGACTCTCGTCCTACGACGCGCCGCGGTGGGTGGGCGTTGTGTTCGTCCTGTCCGCTGCCGCAGCCATGGCGCCGAGGTACCTCACGAACCTCAGCCCCCTGGTTGGGTTCGTTGGCACCAACGTCCTCGTGGCGGCTCGCGTGGCGCTTTCCCTGCAGGGTACGGCGCTCATCGTGTGGTTCCTGGAAAGGAGGGGCTTTGGTCCCTTCACCAGGGCGCTTGCGGTCATGGTGGCGGTCTGGATCGAATGGTCGTTTGCCGTCGTTGGCATTGTGGGCCTCGTCGACCTCCTCGCTAACTTCCGCGGCATTGGTCGCGGTAGGCAGGGGAGAGAGGCTGGCCCAGGAGAGAAGAGCAAGGAGTCGGCTTAGGCCGACCAACCGAAGGAGTTCCCATGAAAGTCATCCTTTTGGGTGAGCTCAGGGGCAAGGGTGGCGAGGGAGACGTCGTGGACGTCGCCCAGGGCTACGCGGAGAACTATCTGTTCCCCAACCGCATCGCCCAGCCCGCGACCCCGGGCAACCTGAAGCAGCTTGAGGAGCGCCGCGCGGGCATCGAGAAGCGCGAGGCCAAGCGCCTCGCCGACGCGCACGCCACCAAGGAGCTGCTCGACGGCAAGTCCGTCACCGTGGAGGCCAAGGTCGGCGAGAACGACCAGCTGTTTGGCTCCATCACCACCGCGCAGATCGTCGCCGCGATCAAGGACCAGCTTGGCGTCGAGGTCGACCGCAAGCGCATCGGCCGTGGCGCGACCATCAAGACCGTCGGCAAGCATCCCGTCGAGGTCAACCTCTATCGCGACATCAACGCGGTCGTCACCGTCCTCGTTGGAGTGAGCGAGGAGGAGGCCGAGCCCGAGGAGCCCGAGGAGGACGCCCAGGCCGACGAGACCGTCGCTGCCGAGACCGAGGCCGCTGCCGAGTAGCAAACTCTGTCGGAGGGAAATCAACATTTTCCTGGCGGTTACGTCTTTGGGCTCGTAGCGCCAAAGGTCACTGTGGCCCCCTATCGGATTCTGTCCGACGGGGGGCCGCTGCATGTCGAATGTCAGTAATAAGGCTCTCACCTGCGGTTATTTGATGCCTTGTGCCTTTGCGAGTGAATAGTCCCACGTCAATGGGTTAAACCACTGAAAAAGCCCTGCTATGGATGTGTAAGGCGAGAGGATTCGTTGGCGACTTCCTCAAAATGTTGAAAACTGTGAAAACTTCTAACGCCCCCGCTAGACGCGTCACAGTGTCAACAATGCCCAGTTGGGTTGATGCCATTGATGTGGTGCCCTCGCCAATGTCGCGTTGCCCCACTCGAAGAGTATTGACGCGAATGTATGCAGGGAGTCTTCGGGCGTGCGGATGGCGCACGCTCCCGATGGGCACTTGGATTGCGATGTCATTGGGCCCGAAGGAACTATAGTTAGACGAAATGCACCCATCACCGGAGGTCCCATGCAAGACGCCCCCATCGACTACGACAGAGATCCGACGCCGCCTGCCGGTGACGCCTCGATGCCGCAGGACCTTGCTGCCGAGAAGTCCGTTCTCTCTGCGATGCTCCTCTCGCAGGATGTTCTGCAGGAGTGCCTGATCGACCTGGAGGAGCAGGACTTCTACCTCTACTCCCACAGGCTTATCTTCCTGGCAATGAGCGAGATGTTCGACCGGGGGAAGCCCGTGGATCCCATCTCGTTAGCCGACCACCTCAAGTCACAGGGGCAGCTTGACCGGACTGGAGGCATGGCGTACCTCCTTGAGCTCAATGGTGATTCGTTTGCCCTTGCGAGCTGGCGTCACCACGTCGAGATCCTTCACCGCGACTCAACCCTGCGGGCAATCATCGCGGCATCTGCCAAGATCACGGCTCTTGCGTTTGACGCCCCGGAGGACACCAAGGAGGTCGTGGACTCCGCCGAGAACCTCCTTCTCAACGTCACCAACCGCGAGATAGGTGACAGCTACAGCGACCTTGCCGACGTCATGGGTGACCTGTACACCGAGCTGGGGGAGGCGTGCCAGAACCCCGAGGGCTCCCTGGGTGTCATGACTGGATACTCGGGCATCGACCAGCGTCTGCAAGGGTTGCGCCCCGGCCAGATGATCGTCATCGGAGCGCGACCGGGTGTCGGAAAGACCTCCTTCGCGCTCAACCTCGCCGTCAATGCGGCCGCTCACGGGGCGTCCATCGCGTTCTTCTCGCTCGAGATGAGCAAGGTGGAGATTGCGCAGCGCCTCCTGTCCGCCCAAGCACGCATTCCGCTTTCTGCCATCCGTGGCGCCCGCATCCAGGACAACCAGTGGCCGACCATCCTCGAGGCCACCCGCGACCTATCCAAGCTCGACATTATGATTGACGACACGCCCGGCACCACGGTGACCGAGATCAGGGCCAAAGCCCGCAGGATGCTGCAGGGCAAGGACCACGGCTTGGTCCTTCTCGACTACCTGCAGCTTCTCTCGCCCCCGGCGGGACGTCACAGGGCGGACTCCCGCGCCACGGAGGTCAGCGAGATGTCTCGTGGCATCAAGATCATGGCAAAGGACCTTGAGGTCCCCGTCGTCGCCCTCTCGCAGCTCAACCGTGCCGTCACCGACCGCAAGGGTAAGAGGCCCGAGCTGAGCGACCTGCGCGAGTCGGGCTCCATCGAGCAGGACGCCGACGTCGTCATCCTCCTGGACCGCTCCATGACCGAGGAGGAGGCCGAGTCGAGCGACCGCCCCGACTTCAACGTGACCAACTTCATCATCGCCAAGAACCGCTCGGGCCCGCTCGACATCGTCCCGCTCACCTTCCTCCCCGGCTCCACCAAGTTCGTGGAGGTGGACATGCATCACGACTAGGCTGGGCAAGTGGTGGCTCCGAGTGCCCCCGCAGTCTGGGATGGGCTCAGGCGGGTCCGTCGTATACTTGACTGAGTATCGAACGCAGCTTCGAGAGGGGACTCAATGCCGGCATCAGTGCTAGTTGGAACTCAGTGGGGAGACGAGGGCAAGGGTAAGGTCACCGACCTTATCTCTGGCGAATTCGACGTGGTCTGCCGCTATGCCGGTGGTGCCAACGCGGGACACACGGTCATTGCCAACGGGCACAAGCTCGCGCTTCACCAGGTGCCCTCGGGCGTCATGTACAAGGGCGTCTATCCCGTCATCGGTAACGGCTGCATCGTCGATCCCGAGGTGCTTCTGGGCGAGATCGATGTCCTGGAGAAGCAGGGCATCTCTTGTGATGACCTCAAGATCTCTGGCAACGCGCACATCGTGATGCCCTATCACAAGGACCTCGACGGCGCACACGAGAAGAAGCTCGGCAAGAACCTCATCGGCACAACCAAGCGCGGCGTTGGCCCCTGCTACATGGACAAGATGAACCGCACCGGTCTGCGCATCCAGGACATGCTCGACGAGCACATCTTCCGCGAGAAGTTGGAGAGCGCGCTCGCCTACACCAACCCCATCCTCGAGAAGGTCTACGAGCTCCCCACCTATACGGTCGACCAGATCTGCGAGACCTACCTCCCCTATGCCGAGCGCATCCGTCCCTACATCGTGGAGAGCTCGCTCTTTCTCAACGAGCAGCTCGAGCAGGGGAAGAACATCCTCTTTGAGGGCGCGCAGGCGACGATGCTCGACATCGACCACGGCACCTATCCGTTCGTGACCTCCTCCAACTGCACCGCCGGCGGCGCGGTGACCGGGTCGGGCGTGGGCCCCACCCGCATCGACCGCGTCCTGGGCGTTGCGAAGGCGTACCTGACCCGCGTTGGCTCCGGTCCCTTCCCGACCGAGCTCTTTGACGAGGTCGGAGACAAGCTGGGCGAGGTCGGCCACGAGTATGGCGTGACCACCGGCCGCAAGCGTCGCTGCGGGTGGTACGACGCGGTCGTGGTCAACTACGCCGCACGCGTCAACGGGCTCACCGACCTGGCAATCACCAAGCTCGACGTCCTTGGGTGCCTGGACCAGATCAAGGTCTGCGTGGCGTACGAGTGCGATGGCAAGCGCTACACCACGGTGCCCGAGCACCAGAGCGTGTTCTACCACGCAAAGCCGGTGTACGAGACCCTTCCGGGCTGGAAGTGCGACATCTCGGGCGTTCGCAACTTCTACCAGCTTCCCCGTGAGGCAAAGGACTACATCGACTTCCTGGAGCAGCTCGCCGGCGTGAGGGCCTCTATCATCACCGTCGGTCCCGACCGCGAGCAGACAATCAACCGCTACTGGAACTAGCCTTGGCCGTGGATTCTGCCCGCAAGGGCTTTGCCATAGTGTGCGATAGCGCGTGCGACCTCCCCCTCTCCAACCTGGAGAGGGCCGGGGTCGCGCTTGTGCCGCTCGTCGTCCGCGTGGCCGGTCATAGCTATCGCGACTGCATCGACCTCAATCCGGTCGACTTCTTCGTGGAGCTCTCCTCAACCAAGGGACAGGTGACCACGTTCACCCCCGCGGTCGAGGAGTTTGAGAGGGTCTATCGCTCCCTCGTCAACAGGGGGTACACCGACATCGTCTCGCTGCATGTCTCGTCTCGCATCCGCGATGCGTACGACCTTGCCGTCAAGGCCGCCCACAGGGTTCGTGAGGCAAACGTGCACGTGGTGGACACCAAGTGCGTCTCTGGTCAAATGGCTCTCGTCCTCGCGCGTCTCGTCCTCGACCGCGACGCCGGCATGTCGACGGAGGCGGCGGTAGAGGGTGCGGTGAAGGTTGCCGAGTCGGCGCGGGCGCTCATCATCCCCGCCCCCGATGCCAGCCCGACGCTCGTTGGGGCCCGCGTCCACCACGGTCTTCTCGGCCGCGCCGACTCTCTGCGCGTTCGTGCGCTCGGGGTCCGTCGCTGCTTCTCAATTGACGACGACGGCGTTGCCGTGGAGCAGTTCCGTTCCACGGACATTCGGCTCCTCGCCGGTAACATGGCGCGCTCGATGAGCTCCTACTCGCAGGTGGTGGGTCCGCTTACCTACGTGGAGATCAACGCGGGCGTGCCCCGGCTCCTCTCGACCATCGAGAAGCCGCTCGACACCAACGAGTTCGAGGCGAAAAGGGCGGCGATTCTCAACACCAACCCCACGACCACGGCACTCCTCGGCGTCGGAGCGGTGGGCCTTGCCTACGTGCCGCAGTCGCTCCTTCCTGCCGAGGAAGCCGCTGGTATCCTGCGCTACATTCCCTGACGGGTGACGTTTGGAGGAAAAGCATGAGTAACGTAGAGAAGGTAGACATCCTCTTGCTTGGCTCGGGTGGGCGCGAGCACGCGCTCCTCGTGAAGCTGGCCGAGTCCCCCCGCGCGGGGAAGCTCTGGGTGGCCCCGGGCAACGGGGGCATGCTGGCGATGGCGAGCCAGGCGGACTGCGACCAGGACTCCCCCGAGGACGTCGCGAGGTTCGCGCGCGAGAACGGGATTGGCCTCGTGGTGATCGGGCCAGAGGCGCCGCTCGTCAACGGCGTTGCCGACGCGGTCCGCGCCGAGGGCATCCCCGTGTTTGGTCCCTCGGGCGTGGCTGCCCAGATGGAGGGCTCCAAGAAGTTCGCCAAGGAGGTCATGGCCCGTGCCGGCGTTCCCACGGCAAGCTACCGCTCCTTCACGGAGCAGGCCCCCTGCGAGGAGTACGTTCGTAAGCTGGCCGGCCCATGCGTCGTGAAGGCCGATGGCCTGGCGGCGGGCAAGGGAGTCATCGTCGCCCAGAGCACGGAGCAGGCGCTCGAGGGCGTTCGCGAGTGCTTTGGCGGGAACTTTGGCGAGGCGGGCTCCACCGTGGTGGTGGAGGAGATGCTCGAGGGGCCCGAGTGCTCGCTCCTCGCCCTCACCGACGGCACCACGCTCGTTCCGCTTGCGACCTCGCAGGACCACAAGCGCGCCTACGATGGCGACCTTGGCCCCAACACGGGCGGCATGGGCGTGTACTCTCCCGTGCCCATCCTCCTGCCTGGCGAGCTCGAGAAAATGGTGGACATCGAGCAGAGGGTCATCGACCAGCTGCGTGCTGACGGCATCACGTACAGCGGCTGCCTCTATGGTGGCTTCATGCTCACCAAGGACGGTCCCAAGGTCCTGGAGTTCAACGCCCGCTTTGGCGATCCGGAGACCCAGGTCGTGCTGCCCCGCATGAAGGGCGACCTGGTCGAGGCGTTCCTCGCCTGCGATGCCGGCACGCTCGACCCTTCGACCATCGGCTGGGACGACGACTGGGCCGTCTCCGTCGTTCTCACGAGCGCCGGCTACCCTGGCCACTACGAGAAGGGCAAGGTCATCACGGGAGTCGACGAGGCAAACAAGATGGAGGGCGTCACCGTGTACCACGCCGGGACCAAGCTCGGCGAGGATGGCAGCCTGCTCACCAACGGTGGCCGCGTGCTCGACGTTACTGCCGTGGCGGACACCTTCGAGGCGGCGCGAAACCGTGCCTACCAGGCCTGTGACAAGATCTTCTTCGAGGGAAAGACCTACCGTCACGACATTGGCATCAAGGCCATCAAGGGCCGTCAGAACCTGTAGGTCTGGGAGGTGCGAGAAATGTCATCACCCAAAGATGCGGACAGGGACGACGAGGGGGCCTCGCCCCTCGCCGGTGCGCTTAGGAGCGTGAGGGACTCAGCCCTCGCCTTTACCTACGACGGTGACCGCTCGTCCCAGGATCACGTCTCGGGCAAGCCCCAGCGTCGCGACCTCGTCCTGGGTGACGAGGACCCGCGCGACGCCGCCCTGACCGAGCGCGTGGACACCGAGCAGGTTGAGTGGCGTGGAAAGATCTTCGACGTCGACCGGCTGAGGGTCACCCTCCCGGACGGGCGTCCTGCCATCAGGGACGTTGTAAGGCATCCTGGCGCTGTTGCAATCGTTGCCCTCACCGAGGACGGCAGGATCTGCCTCGTACGTCAGTACCGTGCGGCACTGGGCAGGGTCACGGTCGAGATTCCCGCGGGAAAGCTCTCTCCCGGCGAGGATCCCCTGGACTGCGCCTCGCGAGAGCTTTTGGAGGAGACGGGCTTCAGGGCTCGCAACATTGCGTTTCTCACCACGATTGCCACGTCAGCCGGCTTTGCCGACGAGCTCATCCACATCTACATGGCAACTGACCTCTCGCTTGACCACTCGAGCCCGGATGCCGACGAGTTCATCAACGTCGACTTGGTTAGCCTTCCCGAATTCGTGGACGCGGTGCTCGACGGGCGGATCGAGGACGCGAAGACCGTGATAGGTGCCCTCATCTGCGACGCGGTCTCGCGTCGCCTGGCGCCAGACGCGGAAACGGCTTCCGAGTGACAAAACGGCCTCGTCTTCTCCCCATACGTGCAGTTGGGAAGAAGACGAGGTCGCATTAAGAAACGGATGCGATTCATTATCTATACTCAGACCTCGTGGGCCGCGTCCGCGTTGTGACCATACGTTCGTTACGGGAGACTTCAGATGGCAAAGAAGAGAGAGGGAGCGCGCAGGGAGAAGGACGCCCTCAACGCCGAGCAGGCCGAGAAGCTCTTTGCCACCGTCGACGAAACCGGCCACACCAACGAGGAGACGGCCCGCAAGGAGCGTCGGCATCGCGAGCAGGCGGGCCAGGGAGTCGACATCGACCCGCTGTCCCAGGCTGACCCCTCCGGCTCAAACGTTGGCACCACCATCACCCGCACCGCCATCGGATTTGTAATCGTCATCCTCCTGGTGGTCGTGCTCGGCCAGGTCTCGTGTGCCGCTGCGCGCCGCGCGAGCACCGCAAACCTCTCCGAGGACGTGAGCGTCTCAACTGTTGCCTCCGCCCTTGAGGGAGGCGTGGAGTGGGGCAACGGCTTCACCCAGTTCCCCGAGGACTTCCAGGTCGTCGAGGCGGACGAGAACACCCATCGCATCGAGGTCACGGTGACGGACACCACCTCGACCAACGAGCTCGAGGTGTTCTCCGGCTCGCAGATTCAGGCAACGGCCCTTGCGGTCAACGCCCTGCTCAACCCCAACGTCAACACCGTCATCTATCACGTCAACGTCCACGAGGGCGAGAACGGCAAGATCCAGACGTCGAGCCTGTTTGGCTTCCTCAAGCCCACGGGCGAGACCAAGACGCTGATGACCTTCATCTGGACCAAGACCAACACGTCCTCGGGCGTCAAGTTCAACTGCACCATAACGGGCATAGATGCGGACATGCAGAAGAAGCTGCACGACAGCATCACCTCGTCGTTCACACCGTCCGAGATAATCAGCTCCGTCCTCGGAAGCAGCGACTCGAGCGACAGCAGTAGTGACGACGACCTGATCGTGGATCGCACGGACACGTCCTCGAGCGACGAGGCGGATTCGTCTGCGACTTCCGCCTCGTCGGCAAGCTCCGACTCCGCCGGCTCCGAATCCGCTGGAAAGTAGCGCAATGGGGGGAGGGGACCGTCCACAAGGGCGGTCCCCTCCCGTCTTTTTCTGCGTTGTGCCTGGGGGCTACCCCACGAGAGCGGTGACGTCGCCTAGGACCGTCTCAAAGCTGACGCCCCTCATCTGGTAGTCGGGTTGCCGCCTGGTGACCTCCATCGCCTTGCGAACGAAGGTCCCGGCGAAACCCGCCGCGTCCACAAGCCCGTGTCCGCACATGATGGCGGCGAGCAGCGACGAGGCATAGAGGTCACCCGTCCCATGGATCATAAACGGGAGGAGCCTGCCATCGACTGCCGCCATGCCCATGTTGCGGCCTCCGACAAAGTTGACGATCGTGTCTCCTCCGCGAACGATGCCCTTGAGGACCACGTAGCGGGCGCCCATGGCAAGGAGCCCGTCCATCATGCGAGCCACCTGGGTATCGTCGGGCGACTGGCCCTCGTATGGCAGGTGGGTGAGGATGGAGGCCTCGGTGAGGTTGGGGGTCAGCAGGTCCGCACCGTCGACGAGGCCGGCGGTCGCCTGGCACATTTCGTCTGTGTATGTGGGGTACTTCTTGCCACCGTCGCCCATGACGGGGTCGACGATGCGCAGGGCGTTTGGATGCTCCCGATAAAGGCGCTGGATTGCCAAAACCTGCTGCGCAGACCCCAAAAAGCCCGAGTAGATTGCGTCGACCTCGACCCCCTCGCGGTCCCATGCGTCCAGGTACTCGTGAAGCATGGGCGTGGTGTCGTGCATGTAGAAGGTCGGGAACTTGGTGTGGGCCGAGAAGAGCGAGGTGGGGACGGGGCACACGTCGCAACCCGCTGCCGAGAGGACGGGTATCGCCACGCCGAGCGAGCACTTTCCGTAACCGCAGAGGTCGTGGACCGCGGCGACGCGCGGGATGTAGGCTCCCTCGCGGTGGTACAGGAACACGTCGTCTTGATCGGGCATGGGCAACTCCTCGCGTGCGAGAGACGGCGTCGGGGGGCAGGCCGCATGCGTCCGGGCGTGGGGTGGGGACAAGACGTGGTGGCGCCCCGATGCTCCCCACCTTGGTCGCGATGGGTGCCCATGCCGTCTATACTTGGTGGGTCATTACAGAATAGCGGGCTTTTGGCCCGCGACAAGGAGGAAGCAATGGCAGACGCACCGCTTGTTGGCATCATCATGGGCTCCAAGTCGGACCTTCCCGCAATGGAGGCGTGCACCAAGCAGCTTGACGAGTTTGGGGTTCCCTACGAGCTGGTGATCGCCTCTGCCCACCGCAATCCCGCCAAGGTCCACGAGTGGGCCTCCACCGCCGCCGACCGCGGCATCAAGGTGATCATCGCCGCGGCGGGCAAGGCGGCGCACCTGGGTGGCGTCGTCGCGGCATACACGCCGCTCCCCATCGTCGGCGTCCCCATGAAGACGAGCGATCTGGGCGGCATGGACTCGCTTCTCTCCATGGTTCAGATGCCCTCTGGTGTTCCCGTGGCCTGCGTAGCCATCGGTGGTGCCAAGAACGCAGCCATCTACGCCACCCAGATTCTTGGTGCGACCACGCCCGAGTGGCGCCAGGTGATCGTCGACTTCAAGCGCTCCATGGCCGAGGCCTAGCGCATCCCGTTAGGAAGACATGGCAAAGAGGCAGAGGAGAGGCACGCACGCCGCCCCCGTCGCCCAAACTAGTGGCGGGAAGGGTCATCGCGGCTGGCGCCGGGTCCTGTCGACCATCCTGATCGTGGTTGGCATCGGGCTGCTCATCGTTGCTGCCGGCATCTGGGGGTTTAACCAGTACCGGTACTGGCGGCAGGACCAGGTGACCAAGGAGATGGCGCAGAAGTACGTGACCGAGCCCTCACCCACCGACTCGTCCGCGGCGTCCTCTGCCCAAACGGTGGACTGGGAATCCCTCAAGGCGATGAACGACGAGGCCGTGGGCTGGATCGAGGTGCCGGGGACCGTGGTGAACTATGCGGTGTTCCAGCATTCTGACAACTCCTTCTACCTCACCCATGGGCCTAGCAAGGAGTACGACGTGTTTGGCCAGGTGTTCATGGACTACCAGAACACCGCGCCAGGCATGGTTGACCAGCAGACGATCCTGTATGGCCACCACCTCAAGAACGGCACCATGTTCCAGCCGCTGTTCCTGCTCAAGGACCAGGAGACGTTCGACAACACGCCGACGGTCTGGTACCTGACCGAAGGCGCATCCTACGAGCTCGAGCCGCTCTTCGTCTACTTCACGGACCCCAACGACACCACCGTGAGGCAGTTCAGCTTCTCGTCCGACGAGGAGTTCAGGTCCTACCTCACGGAGCGGCTTGCAAAAGCCGTGTCGCGACGGGCCGATGCCGAGCAGATAATCCAGGGGACCAGTCACGTGCTGACCCTCTCGACCTGCAACTACTATGAGGGGTACGGACGCTCGATCCTGGTGTGCGTACCAAAGTCAGAGGCAAACGCGGCGACTGCCGCGAGCAACTAGCAAAGGAGACGAGCCATGCAGAGCCAGCAGGGCAAGCACGTTACCTACGCCGACGCCGGTGTGGACGTGGACGAGGGCGCCCGCGCGGTCGACGCCATCAAGGAGGCCGTGAGGCAGACCAACCGTCCCGAGGTCATAGGTGGCCTTGGGGGATTTGGCTCCTGCTTCTCGATGAAGGGCTTCAAGGACATGGAGGACCCGGTGCTCGTCTCGGGCACTGACGGCGTGGGAACCAAGCTCGCCATCGCCCAGCTCCTTGACCGCCACGAGACCGTTGGCCAGGACCTCGTGGCCATGTGCGTGGACGACGTGGTGCCCATCGGCGCGGAGCCGCTCTTCTTCCTGGACTACGTTGCCATCGGCAAGCTCAAGGCGGAGCACGTGGCAAAGATTGTTGGCGGCATCGCAGAGGGATGCAAGCTGTCCGGCTGTGCCCTGGTTGGTGGCGAGATGGCAGAGCACCCCGGTGTCATGGATCCCGACGACTACGACCTGGCGGGCTTTGTGGTGGGCGTCGTGGACCGTCCCAAGATGATCGGTCCGCACAAGGTCAACGTGGGCGACGTCATCCTTGGGCTCCCCTCGAGTGGCATCCACTCAAACGGCTACTCCCTCGTCCGCAAGGTCGCCATCGAGGGGAAGAGCGTGGAGGAGCTCAACCAGCCCCTGGCGGAGCTGGGCGGGGAGAGCCTCGCCGACGCCGTCATGCGCCCGACCACCATCTATGCGGGGAAGCTCGTCGAGCTTCTCAAGGAGGGCGTGCCCTTCCACGCCATGGCGCACATCACAGGCGGCGGCATCACCGAGAACCTCAACAGGGCGCTTCCCTCCAACGTGGACGCCGTGGTCTACCGCGGTGGCGAGGATGGTCCTGCCTGGAAGGTCCCGCCCGTGATCACCTATTGCGCCAACGCCGCCGGCCTCACCCCCGACGAGGCCTACAAGACCTTCAACATGGGCGTCGGCATGAGCGTTATCGTCGCCAAGGACGACGTGGACGACGTGATGGCGGCCCTCTCATCCAAGGGCTTTGAGCCATTCGTGATGGGCGAGTGCGTTCCCGGCGAGGGCAAGGTGACGTACCGATGAGCGAGAGGCACGACCCAATCAGGTTGGGAGTCCTTCTCTCCGGCAGCGGCACCAACCTGCAGGCGATCATCGACCGCATCGCCGCGGGGACCCTGGACGCGAGCATCGAGCTCGTGGTGAGCTCGCGCCCCAGCGCCTACGGACTCAAGCGCGCTCAGGCGGCGGGTCTCCAGACCCTCACGCTCTCAAAGGAGATCTACGCGGACCCCATCACGGCCGACGAGGTCATTGCCACCGAGCTCAAGGCGCACCAGGTGGACTACGTGATCATGGCCGGCTACATGCGCATGGTCCATGCACCCATACTCGAGACCTTCAAGAACCGGGTCGTGAACCTTCACCCGGCCTTGCTGCCAAGCTTCAAGGGTGCGCATGCCATCCAGGACGCCTATGACTACGGCGTCAAGGTGACGGGCGTGACGGTGCACTTTGCGGACGATAGCTACGACTGTGGCCCCATCATCGCGCAGCGCCCCGTTGTCGTCGAGGAGGGTTGGGACGTCGACACGCTCGAGGCCCACATCCACGAGGTCGAGCACCAGCTGTACCCGGACACCATCCAGCTCCTTGCAGAGGGTCGCGTGCACGTGGACGGCCGCAAGGTGGTCATTGACCCCGAGTAGGGGAGAGACGCAGCACCAAAGGCAGAAGGTCGGCCTCTCGTGCCGAGGGGTCGGCCTTCCGCGTGTTGGATAGGGTCCACCTGTAGGTGCGAGCCCCCCGTGCGAGTGGGGCGAGAGGCGCGCTCAGCCCTCGCCCGGCGCCTTCGGTACGCCTTCGGCCTCGGTCGAAGCCGTCGTCGCATCGGTCGGCCCGCCTGCCGTGGGGAAGGGGTCCAACCCGGTGCCTGCGGCCGTCTCGCCTGCCTTTGCCCCGCTGCGCCGAGCCTTGCCATGGGGTGCCAGCAGCGCCTTGCCGTCGTCGAATGCGATATCGCCCCACACGTACAGGAATGGGAGGGCGGCAGCCAGGCAGATGAGGCCCACCGGCAGGACGCCCCAGTCAGAAACGGGGGAGTCCCATGCAAAGTGGTCGAGCAGGGGAACCAGGAAGACCGCCAGTCCCCGAAGCCGCTTGCGCTGGCAGAAGAACAGCCACACGGCCACTGCCGCGAGTGCCGTGTAGGTCCAGTGAGAGACCAAGGCGCCGGATACGCGGCTGCCCAGCATGAAGGGAATCGCTGTGGCGAAGTCCGTGCGTGAGCCAGCGATTTGGCCTTCGATGTAGCTCAGGTCCTCCGAGACCTGAAAGCCCATGCCAACGCACATGCCTCCCACGAGCCAATCGCGCGCGTCTCGCCTGCCCACCAGGGCAAGCACGCCGCACACCGTCAGGACTTTGAGCGTCTCCTCCACAATGGGTGCCTCGATGGCGTCGCCCCATGCGTCCAGGAACCCTTTGGATGCGACCATGCCCAGGAGGGTGCTCGCAGCATCGTTGAGCTCGCCTGCAATCCAGCCAGGGACAAAGAGCCCGCTCGCGAGCGCAAGAACCACCAGCCAGCGGGGCACGCCGGCTTTGGTCCGCGTGTAGCGCACGAACGCAAGGAACGGTATCAGGTAGACGAGCACAAGGGCAAAGCACCCCAGCATGGCCTGATAGCGCGCGGCAGTCTGTGACGCGGGATGCAGGACGCCCCTGTCCATGTTGCCAAACTCGACGACCACTCCCATGAGGAACAGGAGGAGAAACGCCGACAGACCCACCCACCAGCGACGCCTCTTGTCGGCAAAGGGGTTGCCCTCGAGCGGAGCCATGCCTCTAGAGTCGCCATCAACAACCATGCAATGAGCCTCTCCCGCAAACGAGTGACGTTGCCTTGGACTTCCGCAAGGAGGCCCGAAACAGAATGACACTTTTTGGGAGATAGGCAATGTCCACCACGTGCGTCCGTGCCCCGTTGGGCAAAACGTCACGTTGCCGACACGTAGCGCACGGCTCCGCTACCGTCGCGAGAGAGCAACGACGGTCTCGACATGCTTGGTGTGGGGAAACATGTCCACTGGCTCGATGGAAGTCACGCGGTAGCCGCCATCCTGAAGGATCGAAAGGTCGCGCACCTGCGTGAAGGGGTTGCACGAGACGTACACCACCCTCTCCGGTGCAAGGCGGCACACCCCTTCCAGGAACTCCGGGGTCGATCCCGCACGGGGAGGATCCATGACCACGACGTCGAACCTCTCGCCACCCCGCTGGGCCCGCGCCATGAATGCGGTGGCGTCGTCTCTTACAAACTCGCAGGAGTCTGCGAGGCAATTGGCGCCGACGTTGCGGCGAGCGCACTCCACGGCGTTCCCCACCTGCTCCACGCCCACCACGCGGACGTCACGCACCCCCTGCCTGCGCGCCTCGGAGGCAAGGCAGATGCCGATGGTTCCCGTGCCGCAATAGGCGTCCATCACCCGCATGCCAGGCTGTGCATTGGCGGCACGGATGGCGAGGCCGTACAGCACCTCGGTCTGCTGGGGGTTGGTCTGGTAGAAGCTCGTAGGCCCGATTTCGAAGCTGCAGCCCAGGAGCGAGTCGTGCATATGGCTGGGACCAAAGAGCGTCACGTTGCGCCTGCCGAGGATGGCGTTAGTCCGCCGGTCGTTCACGTTCTGCACGACCGAGGTGAGGTGCGGGTGTAGCTCTCGGATGGCGGTCACGAAGCGTCGCGCGCGGGGCAGAGCGTCACCGTTGGTGACCACGGTGAGAAGCTCCTCTCCGCTTGCGTAGCCAATCCTCACCACTGCATGGCGCAGGACTCCCGTCCCCCGGTCCTCCTGGTAGGCGGGTATGCGGAGCCGCTGAGCAACGATTGCGACGTCGTTGAGGATGGGTCGCGCGCGCCTGTCCTCGACCAGGCATGACTTGCAGTACACGAGGCGGTGGCTTCCGCTCTCGTAGAAGCCGCTGCGAATGCGACCCTTTGCGCCTGGGGCATAGGGCGTCGCCGCCTTGTGACGGTATCCACGGGGGTCGTCCATGCCTGCAATCTTTGATACCGAGCAGCCATCGTGTCGACAGACGGGCTCAAAGAGCTCCTCCATCTGCTCCTGCTTGCGGCGGAGCTGGATAGGGTATGGCACCGCCAGCCACTCGCATCCGCCGCAGCGGCGCGAGATGGGACAGGTATATGTGCGAAAGCCCATGGCTCCCCCTCACGGACGCCCTCACGCGTGCCCGTTGCCCTAAACTAGGCATGCAAGCAGCGGCGCCGCCCCGAGCGGCGCATTCACATTCTAGCCTGCGATAGGGGAGACCATGGCTTCATGTGCCGGTACCAGCTCGATGGGGGAGTGCCCCCGCGGGCTTCACGAGGAATGCGGCGTCTTTGGCGTGTGGGCGCCCAACCGAGACGTCTCGCGCATCACCTACTTCGCCCTGAGGGCGCTACAGCACCGCGGCCAGGACTCCGCGGGCATTGCCGTGGGCAACGGCAAGACCGTGCTGGTGAGAAAGGACATGGGGCTGGTCACCGAGGTCTTTAAGGACGAGGACCTGCAGGCCATGCAGGGCAAGGTGGCCATCGGCCATTGCAGATACGGCACGGCGGGGGCAAAGGGCTGGGAGTCGTCGCAGCCGCACCTCTCCGCCATCAACGACGTGATCATCGCCCTGGCGCACAATGGCACCCTCGTCAACTTCGACGAGCTGCGCCGCGAGCTCATCGACGCGGGCGTGCCGTTTCGCAGCTCCACCGACTCGGAGGTCGCCGCCCGCCTGATCGGCTACTTCACGCATGCCACCTCACACCTGCGCTCTGGCATCCGCAAGACCATGCAGATGATCGAGGGTGGCTATGCGATGGTCCTCATCCGCGAGAACGCCCTGTACGCGTTCAGAGACCCCCATGGCATCCGCCCGCTCGTCCTGGGCAAGCTCGACGAGGGCGAGTGGGTCGTCGCGAGCGAGACCTGCGCGCTCGACATCGTGGGAGCCACCTTCGTACGCGAGGTGCGTCCAGGCGAGATCATCCGCATCTCGGATGACGGACTCATCTCTGAGGAGGGGCTGCCGCCCAGGCAGACGGCCAAGTGCATCTTCGAGGACGTGTACTTCTCCCGTCCCGACTCCGTGCAGGATGGCAAGTCGTTCTACAAGGTCCGCCACGACATGGGCGCCCAGCTTGCGCGCGAGGCACCGGCTGACGTCGACCTCGTGATCAGCGTCCCCGACAGCGGCACCCCCGCCGCCGAGGGCTTTGCCGCTGAGCTTGGCTTGCCCTACGGCACCGGACTGGTCAAGAACCGCTACGTGGCGCGCACCTTCATCGCGCCGACCCAGAGCCTGCGCGAGATGGGCGTGCGCCTCAAGCTGACGCCGCTGGCCGACGTGGTGGCGGGCAAGCGCATCCTCATGGTCGACGACTCCATCGTGCGAGGGACCACGTCTAAGCAGATCGTGCGGATGATGCGCGACGCCGGGGCGACCGAGGTCCACATGCGCTCCGCCTCACCCGAGGTCGTGTGGCCCTGCTTCTATGGCATCGACACGGCGGACCAAAACGAACTCATCAGTGCCAACAAGAGCGTGGAGGAGATACGCGAGTACATTGGCGCCGACTCCCTTGCGTTCCTGTCGGTCAAGGGTCTCATGAGCTGCGTTCCCAAGACGGGCTACTGCCGCGCGTGCTTCACCGGCGAGTATCCCGTCGCCATCTCGGAAAAGTACTGGGGAGACCACTTCCTGCCCGGCAACCGCCCCAGGAACCTTTATCCCGACCAAGTGCCGGACGTATCGTTCCCTCCCTCGTCGCAGGAGTGAGAGACGCAAGCACCCAAGCTCGCAAGGGCCATCCCGCACTGGGTGGCCCTTTTTTGAACCGAGCTGCCCGACCGCCCGCTTGGATTTGTGACCGAGGAACGATTCCACGAGTTTCTCTGCCAAACCCTGTCACGAATTTTTAAATCGAGGGTGCGCGCCTTGTTTGGGAGGGGTACCAAAGAGTAATGTAGCAACCGCTACAGGTGGGCTCCAGGTTGTGCCCACGCAGAAGTAAGGAGGGCACATGCAATCCAAGATCGCGCATGCCGCCGAGCGCAAGGCTTTCAGCGTCGCGCTTGACCAGGTCATAAAGACCGCCTCCGGTCCCGACCGCGAGAAGAGCATCGATCACCTCGTGGACATGGCCGGCAAGCTGCTCAAGGACACCTCGCCCGGAGCAACGCGCGGCATCCGCAACGGACTTCACCCCGGTTCCAAGTGGGAGAAGTTCCTCTTCGACGTCATTGACCAGACCGACCACAACGTCCTCAAGACCGCCGTCCTCAACGGTGGCTACGAGGCGGCGTTCCGCGGCCTGCGCAACACCACGTCCAACGCGGAGAAGTACCAGTGCAACGTGCCCTGGATCATCCTCTTTGACCCCACGAGCGCCTGCAACAAGCACTGCGTGGGCTGCTGGGCGGCAGACTACGGCAACGCCCTCAACCTGACGTACGACGAGATGGACCGCCTGATCACCGAGGCCAAGGCCCTGGGCACCCACCTCTTCATGCTCACCGGCGGCGAGCCGCTCGTGCGCAAGGCGGACATCCTCAGGCTCGCCGAGAAGCACGACGACTGCGAGTTCAACATCTTCACCAACGCCAGCCTGGTGGACGAGAAGTTCTGCAAGGACGTCCAGCGCGTGGGCAACATCGTGTTCTCCGTCTCGGTCGAGGGTACGCGCGAGTCCAACGACTCCCGTCGCGGCGACGGTTCCTTCGACGAGGTCATGCACGCCTTCGATCTGATGCACGAGCACGGCCTGCTCTATGGCACCTCCACCGCCTACACCAAGTACAACGTGGAGGAGGTCTCGTCGGACGAGTACTTTGACAACCTCATCCAGCACGGCTGCCGCTGGGCCTGGTTCTTCCACTACATGCCGGTGGGCGAGGGCGCCAACGCCGACCTCATGCCCTCCGTGGAGCAGCGCGAGTACATGCTGCACCGCATCCGCGAGGTCCGCGCCGTCGAGGGCGGCAAGCCAATCTTTGCCATGGACTTCCAGAACGACGGCGAGTTCGTTGGCGGCTGCATCGCGGGAGGTCGTGTGTACTGCCACGTCAACGCCCGCGGCGACGTGGAGCCCTGCGTCTTCATCCACTACTCCAACGCCAACATCAAGGAGAAGAGCTGGCTGGAGTGCCTGCAGCAACCCATCTTCCAGGCGTACCGCAAGCGCTATCCCTGGAACGACAACATGCTGCAGCCCTGCCCCATGCTCGAGAACCCCACGATCTTGCCCGAGATCGTGAAGGAGTCCGGCGCAAAGACGAGCGAGTACGTGGCACCCGAGTCGGCCGAGGACCTGTGCAAGCGCACCACTCCCTACGCCGAGGCCTGGGCCCCCAAGGCCAAGGAGCTCTGGCTCGAGGAGCATCCCACCGGCAAGAAGGTCTATGCGGACCACATGAGCACGGTGGACGTGGACACCAAGGCAAAGATCATCGCCGAGGAGGATGCAAAGGCAGAGGCAGTCGTAGACTAGCCGCCAACTGGAAGCGTTCGAGGGGCCGTCCCGAGAGGGGCGGCCCCCTTTCTGTTGCCTTTCTCTCCCCACCAACTTCTAGCGCCCCCATTCGTCCGCTAATCGATGCCACCGAAGCGCCTCCGTCGCGCATGGGTAAGGTTTGTGCAAGCGCGTACGGCGCGGCTTGTAATGGCGTGGCACATCGCCGTTGCGGTCTCTCGGGCGATGGCGCCACCTGGTTGGCTCGAGGAGGCACTATGTCTGATACAGGCACCGAGAGGGTAAAGAACCTTGCGCTCGTGGGCCAAGGCGGCGTGGGCAAGACCATGCTGGCCGAGGCCATGCTCCACCTCACGGGCAGGACCACCCGTCTGGGCGGGCACGCCGGCACAAAGCCCACGCTGGACTATGACTCCGAGGAGGGCGCGCGCGGCTTCTCCATCTCCACGACGATCGCCCCGGTGACGTGGAAGGGCACGCGCATCAACGTGCTGGACGCACCCTGCTACCCCGACTTCGTGGGCGATGCGTACGGTGCGCTGGCAGCCGCCGAAACGGCCCTCTTCGTGGTCGACGCCGCAAGCGGTCCGGGAGCCATCACCACGCGGCTCTGGTACGCGGCGGAGGACCTCTCGCTGGCCCGCGCGATCATGATCAACCGGCTGGACCGGCCCGATGCCGACTGGGACACCGCCCTTCTCACCGCGCAGGAGCGCTTTGGCAGCCGCCTTGCCGCGGTGACCATCCCCATGGGCAGCGGTGACGGCTTCTCTGGCATCATCGACGTCGTGCACATGACGGCGCGCCACCTGGAGGACGGCAAACCCGTGAGCGAGGACATCCCGGCGGAGTACGAGCAGGCGGCGCAGGATGCCCGCTCGACCCTGGTGGAGCTTGTGGTCGAGGCTGACGACGAGCTGATGATGCAGTATCTCGACGGGGGTGAGGTCACGCAGCAGGAGCTCGAGGGCCTCCTCGCCAAGGCGATACGGGAGCGCATCTTCGTGCCTGTGTTCGCCGCCTCGTGCGTGCGGGAGGAGGGCGTCATCTCGTTCCTCGATGCCGTTTCCGCATGGTTCCCCACCATGGCCGACTTCGGTCGTGTTCCCCTGGTCAACGGAGAGCAGCTCGACATCTCACCCGACGACGACCGCCCCGTCGCGTTCGTGTTCAAGTCGCTCAACGACGCGCAGAACGGCAAGCTCTCGTTTGTGAAGGTCCTCGCCGGCACGCTTACGCCCGGCCTCGAGCTGGTCAACGCGCGCACCCGCAAGACCGAGCGTCTGAGCCACCTGTATATGATGACCGGGCACGACATGTCAGACGTGAAGTCCGTCGCGGCGGGTGACGTCTGCGTGGTCCCCAAGCTCGAGGCCATGACCGGGGACACGCTCTCGGTCACCGGCAAGGTCGAGGCAGCCGCGTTCCGCTTCCCCAATTCGCTGTACCGCATCGCCATCGAGCCCGACAAGCAGGGGACGGACGGCAAGGTCTACGCCTTCCTGGAGAAGAGCGCCTCGGCAGACCCCACGCTCTCCGTGTCGCGTGACGAGAACACCGGACAGACCGTCGTGAGTGCCATCGGCGAGGCCCAGGTGAGTGTGCTTCTCGACCGCCTGGAGGATCGCACAGGCGTCTCGGCGCATACAGTGAAGCTCCGCATCCCCTATCGCGAGACCATCCGTCGCGTCGCATCCGCCCAGGGTCGCCACAAGAAGCAGACCGGCGGTGCGGGCCAGTACGGCGACTGCTGGCTGCGCGTGGAGCCCAATCCCGGGGCGGGGTACGAGTTCGTGGACGAGGTCGTGGGCGGCCACATTCCACGCAACTTTATCCCCGCAATCGACAAGGGCGTGCAGGAGACCATGCGCGAGGGCGTCCTCGCCGGCTATCCCATGATCGACGTCAAGGTCGCCGTGTACGACGGCTCGTACCACCCGGTCGACTCCAACGAGATGGCCTTCAAGACGGCCGCACGCATCGGCTTCCAGAAGGCCGTTGCGCAGGCGGAGCCTGTCCTGCTCGAGCCCATGGCGCACCTGAGGATCACCGTGCCGGACAGCTATGCCGGTTCGGTCATGGGTGACGTCTCGGCCAGCCGTGGCCGCGTGGAAGGCATGACGAGCGCGGACATGCCCGGTGGCGGCTACACCACCATCGAGGCGACGGTCCCCTATGCCGAGGTGACCGACTACTCCACCCGCCTGCGCTCCCTCTCCCGCGGAACGGGCGAGTATGAGCTTCAGATGTCCGGGTACGAGCAGGTACCGCATGACGTCCAGGAGCAGCTGTCCCAGGAGTACGCCGAGAGGCGCGCCGAGGGCAGGTAGAGGGCATCACGAGTCCTGGCCCGGACTCCGTGGTTGGAGGCGTCGTCCCCTCGGGGGCGGCGCCTCCCCTTTGCGTGCGATGTGTGCGGGAAATGACGTTGCGGCAGCTCTGCTACCATTTTTTAGTCGAATGACCCCACACAAGCAAGGAGCAACCCTTGGGCCAGAGGGACCTCAAATCCGCCACCATAAGCTCGCTGTTCTGGAAGCTCTTTGAGCAGGGAGGGTCGGCGCTCATCCAGCTCGTGGTCCAAATCGTGATGGCGCGCCTGCTCGCCCCCAACGAGTTTGGCATGCTCGCCATCATGCTGGTCTTTGTGAACGTCGGCAACGTCGTCGTCCAGTCCGGCCTCAACACCGCGATCATCCAGGCGCCCAAGGTCACGGAGCGCGACTACGACACCGTGTTCTGGATGAGCCTCGCCATCTCCCTCGTCCTGTACCTCGCGGTGTTCCTTGCCGCCCCCTCGGTTGCGGCCTTCTACCACATGCCGCAGATAGTCTCCCCCCTGCGCGTGCTCGTCCTCATCTTGGTGGTCAACGCCTATAACTCCATCCAGGAGGCCATCGTCGCCCGCGAGCTGGACTTCAACAAGACGTTCAGGGCAACCGTGACCGCGGCGGTGGCATCCGGTGTCGCAGGCATCGGTTCCGCGGTCGCCGGAGCCGGCCTCTGGGCGCTCGTGGTGCAGCAGCTCTCGTTCCAGGTGGTCAAGTGCCTGGTGCTTGCAATCCAGGTTCCCTGGAAGCCCCGGCCGCGCTTTGACCGGGCCCGCGCGCGCGAGCTCTTCTCGTTTGGCTGGAAGCTTCTCGCTTCCGGCGTCATCGACCAGCTGTACCAGAGCTTCTCAGATCTCGTGATCGGCCGCGTGTTCGACTCAACGAGCTTGGGCTACGTCAACCAGGGCAAGCGGTACCCGCAGGCCCTGGGCATCGTGCTCGACGGCGCCATCCAACCCGTGATGCTCTCTGCCGTCTCGCGCGTCCAGGAGGACCTTGGGCGCGTCAAGCGCCTGGTCAGGCGCGCGCTCAAGACGAGCACGTTCCTCATCGTCCCGTCCATGGTCCTGTTCGCGCTCGTGGCCCGTCCCCTCGTCCTCATCCTCCTAGGCGAGAAGTGGCTGCCCGCCGTGCCGTTCCTCCAGATGTACTGCCTCATCTACGCGCTCCTGCCCATTAACACCACCAACCTCCAGTCGCTCAACGGCATGGGGAGAAGTGACGTGTTCCTAAGGCTCGAGCTCATCAAGAAGGCCATCGGCGTCACCCTGATCTGCTTCACGGCGTTTGTGCTGCACAACCTGTATGCGATCGTCGCGGCACAGGTTCTGGCGGGCTTCGTCTACAACTTCATCAATGCCTTCCCAAACAAACAGGTTATCGGCTACTCGTATCTGGAACAGATCCGCGACGTTGCGCCGGCATTTGGTCTCGCGGCCCTTGCGTTTGCCGTCGGGTCCCTGGTTACGCTCCTGCCCCTCTCGACCGTCCCCATGCTCCTGCTGCAGATCCTCGCCTTTGGCGTTACCTACCTGGGTGCGGCCTGGCTCCTGCACGTGGAGGAGCTGAGGTACCTCGTTGGCACCGTGAGGGGAATGAGGGGTTCGGGCGGAAACGGGACCACCGACGCCTCCGACTGCTAGAGTTTTCAGTGCGCTTTGCGACTCCTGCACCATTCCAGCGGATGACTCGTCCCAGTCGGCGGGGCCAAGGCGCGGATGTGTCCTGCCCCCGTATTGAAGGGTCGTCTCATGCTCGTCTCCGTCGTGATTCCCTGCTACAACTCGCAGCGCTCCATTGGGGAGGTCGTCTCGCTCACCATTTCCGAGTTTGACAGGCTTGACGGCTACGAGTGCGAGTTCGTGCTGGTCAACGATGGGTCTCCTGCAGACGACACCTATGGCGAGATCTGCCGCCTGGCGCAGGAGTACCCCAACGTGCACGGCATCAACCTCATGCGCAACTTTGGGCAGCACAACGCAATCATGTGCGGGCTCAACTATGCAAAGGGCGACCTGGTCCTGGGCATGGACGACGATCTCCAAAACCACCCGACCCAGATTCCCAAGCTCCTCGCAAAGATGGAGGAGGGTGACTACGACCTGGTCTACGGCGTGTTCGAGGAACAGAAGAACTCAAAGGTCAAGACGTTTACCTCGTGGCTCAACAAGGTGACTGCACGTAAGATGCTCGGCCGTTCCAAGGACGTTGTCACCAGCAGCTTCTGGCTCATTAACCGTAAGCTGCGCGACCAGGTGGTCAGGTTCAGGAACTACAACCCCATGATCGAGGCGCTCTTCTCACGCATGACCGACAACGTTGGCTGCGTGGTGGTCGAGCATCATGCCCGCGAGTACGGCTCGAGCGGCTACACCCTCGGCAAGCTCGTCAAGCTGTGGCTCGCCTACTTCAACTACACCGTCCTGCCCCTGCGTGCGATTTCGGGAATCGGCGTGGTGACGGCCATCGTGGGCTTCGTCTTCGGCATCGTCACCGTGATTCGCAAGCTGATTGACCCCTCGATTCTTGCCGGGTGGGCCTCCATCACCAGCATCCTGCTGTTCTTCTTCGGGCTCGTGCTCCTGGCGCTCGGAATCATCGGCGAGTACGTGGGGGACATCGTCCTGTCCGTCAACAGCACCCCGCAGTACATCGTCAGGGACACGGTGAACCTCTGATGGGCGAGAGGCGCAGGCGACTTGGCGTCCTTCTGGCGCTCCACCTTCTGCTCATGCTGTACTCCACGAGCGGCATCCTAAGCAAGACCGCGGCCAGGTATCCCTTCATGAGCACGGGGTTCATCCTGTCGTACGGTGGCATGATCGCCGTCCTGGGCGTGTACGCCATCGGCTGGCAGCAGGTCATCAAGCGCATCCCGCTCACAACCGCGTACGCAAACCGTGCGGTCACGGTCATATGGGGCATCATATGGGGCGCCGTCCTGTTCCACGAGGGCGTGTCTCCCCTCAAGGTGGTCGGTGCCCTCGTGGTCCTGGCTGGTGTCGTCCTCTTCGCCCTGGCGGACAGCGAGGACGCCTCTGCCGCGGATGGGGGAGAGACGAGGGGCGGTGGGGCCGATGAGTGAGGTCACCACGTATGCCCTCTTTGCCCTCTTCGGTACCTTCGTTGCCTCCATCGGCCAGGTGATGCTCAAGAAGTCCGCGAACAGGTCCTACAGCTCTCCCCTGCGCGAGTACCTCAACCCCCTGGTCATAGGGGGCTATGTCCTCTTCGTGGGCTCCACGCTCCTCTCGACCTACGCCTATAAGGTCATCCCGCTCTCCATGGGGCCCATACTCGATGCGACCGGCTACATCTACGTGACCCTGTTTGGCGTGACGATCTTCCACGAGCACCTTGGGTGGAAGAAGGTCCTTGCGCTCGCGCTGATCATCATGGGCATCGTCATCTACTCGCAGGGCGTGTAAGGACGGCGCTCGTGCGTCACAACCTATGGAACTGATGCAACTACCTGTGCTTTGGTTGAAAGTTTCGGTAAGAGGGACGAAAATCGGAAGGCAGTGAACCCCGTCTTCCTGGAGGTCCCATGCATCGATTCCGCTTGAACAAGATTCTGGCACTCGTTCCCATGGTGGCGCTCGCGCTGCTTGCGTCCCTCGCGTTCCTCTCGCCCGCACGGGCAGAGGCGCAGGTGGTGGCCAAGACCAACATCTACCGACTCTACAACCCCAACACCGGCGAGCACTTCTATACGGCATCGCTGGGCGAGGCCAAGAGTGTCACCACTGCCGGTTGGCAGTGGGAGGGGATCGGCTTCACCGACTCCACGTCCTCTGAGGACGGAAGCCCGGTCTATCGCGTGTACAACCCCAATCCTGGTGGCCGGCATCACCTGACCAAGAGTGCTGCTGAAAAGAACTGGCTTGTCTCTCTTGGATGGAAGGACGAGGGCGTTGCCTGGTACGAGGCGGGCGACGGCAACCTCTATCGCGTGTACAACCCCAACTCGGGCGAGCATCACTACACCCGCTCCGCCGGCGAGGCCAACTACCTCAAGTCCATCGGTTGGAGGCTCGAGAGCACCAACGCCTGGAAGGTCGGCGTTGAGGGCGACTATGTGCCCGTGCCGGGCGCCCCATTCCGTCTGGAGGCGTCTTCGTGGGGATATCCGGCGATTTATGAGGTGCAGACGGATGGTTCGCTCAAGGAGGTCGAGCGCAAGCTCTCCGATGTCGAAAAGGTCGCCGTTGCAATTGCCGAGAAGTACGGGAGCGGTACCGACTATTTCCTCATCAACGATGTGTGGGGCCTGAAACTGACCGTGCTCAAGCGCCAGAACGGCAGCTGGAGCGTCTTCAGGAATATCCGTATCAACTGGAACGGCGGAAAGAAGACCAACACAGGTGTGAAGAAGATTGTCGCAAAGGCGCCGCTCGATAATAACGGTTCGCTTTGGAAGGATGGGGCGGACGTGAACCCCTGGTTCACCGCAACGGACCTGTACTATGAGCAGTCGCCCACCTACGTGTTTGGTGGAATCTCGCATGGACGCTACGAGGCGGGGAAGGGTTATTGGAACGCTCAGGGCTTCCACGAGGGGTATAGCGATTGGGCCAATAAGCCCGCGTCTAGCAGGCATGGTGGGACGGGATGTACCTGTCTTGATAACGATGACGCAAAGTGGATTTACGACAACATTCCTGTAAATACCACGGTATACGCATTCTAGAAACGGTAGGCGGCTCGAAAGGGTCGCCTACCATTTGATGTCGATGCCGAGATGCGCGGTCACAAGGTTGTAGGCGCTAAGGAACGGCGCCATGAGGTGGGCGAGCCAGAAGTCGTGGGCGATGGCGAGCCTGCGGATTCCGCTCGACCCCGTGTCCCTTGCGTAGGCATGCGAGAGGTACGGCGAGTGACGCCAGGTGGGAAAGTTGCGGTCGAGGTAGTCGGTCGTCTCTTCCACCACCTTGCCGATGTTTACCCCGGGCGTGGCGGCGAGCCTGGTGCTCATGGCAACCCCCACGTGGAGGAAGGCGGTCGCGTCGAGCATCCGCATCATGTCCCGGTCAGCCTCGTCCCCAAGGTAGTCGCCCCTGATCTCGAGCAGGCACGCCCTGACCTCGTCCAGTTGCGAGAGGGTCATGGTGTTGATCATGGAGTCGGCATGCACCATGTAGTGGACGGGGCTGGTGCCTGTGAACGTGACCCTGCCCTGAGACTCGAGGTAGGCCAGAAGGTTGAACATCACGTCTTCGAGCGTTGACGGTGGCTTTGAGAGCCTGCGCATGTTCCTGAGGATGCTTGCGCGATAGAGCTTGTTCCACGCCGCGGAGTTCACTCCTAGGAGCATTCCGGGGTCGTCCTCCAGCAGGATGTCCTGTCTCGGCTGGCCCATCTCGTCCGAGATGACCCGTCCGGTTGCGAGGTCGGTGCGCTTGAACCCGCACACCGCGATGTCGGCGTCGTTGCGCCGTGCAGCCTCGTAGAGGTCCCGCACAAAGGTGGGGTCCACCCAGTCGTCGCTGTCCAGGAAGCCCACGTACTCTCCGCGGGCGACGTCTATTCCCGACCAGCGCGCGTTCCAGAGCCCCCCGTTCTCGCGCGAGACGCAGCGAACAAGGTCGGGGTAGCGATCCGCATACTCGTGCATGATGCGCTCGCATCCGTCCGGGGAGCCGTCGTTGACGCAGATGACCTCGTAGTCGTCCATAGTTTGGGCAACCAGGGAGTCGAGGCACTTGGGGAGATAGGCCTCCGACTTGTAGCAGGGGACCACCACCGAGACCCTTTTGCCCTCCGCCTCCTGTGCCATGCGCCTCTCCTTTCGGGGGGATACGTTGCTTTACCTATACTAGGGTCGAATCGACGCGGATTGCCTGGGGAAGCCGTTCTCCACGCACCGGACGGGGAGGACGAGGCTTTGGAACCGAGCATGCCCAGGGTTGCGGTGGTCCTGTCCGCCTACAACGGGGAGGAGTTCCTCCCTGCCCAGATCGATAGCCTGCTTGCCCAGGACTATCCCAACGTGGACGTGTTCGCGAGGGACGACGGCTCCCCCCACGAGGCGTGCCGCCGGGTGCTGCGATCCTACGAGCAGAGGGGGCTGGTCTCGCTCGACTGTGGAAGGAACATGGGGCCAACCGACTCGTTCATCGAGCTGGTCTCGGGCCTGCCGGACGAGTACGACTACGTGGCGCTCTGCGACCAGGACGACGTGTGGCACCCCGACAAGATTTCTCGCGCGGTGGAGGTGCTGAGCCGCTGCGACGACTCCATTCCCCAGCTGTATTGCGCGGAGTACGAGTTCTGCGACGCCCAGATGAACCCGACGGGCCGCTCTCACCTCAACAAGATCGGCGTGGACTTCTCCAAGATGCTCTACGAGAACGTGGTGTCGGGTAACACCGTGGTCATCAACCGGCGCTTGGTGCAGCTCGTGGGAGAGGCTGGGCCCCGCGGCGTCTACACCCACGACTGGTGGCTCGCACTCGTCGCGTCCGCCCTGGGGGAGCTCCACTACGACGACTTCGTGTGCCTCGACTACCGCCGTACGGGCAGCAACGCATCGGCAACGGGTTCTGGTGCCGCGAAGGTGCTGCAGAACAGGGTGAGGCGCTATCTGGCGGGCGACGAGCTGTCAAGGGTGACCGCCCAGCTGCGGCGCCTGTATGAGCTGTGGGGCGACCAGATGCCGGGGGAGAGGAGAGAGCTCCTGCGTCTTGCCATCGACGGTGGCCGTTGGCGCAAGGCGACGCTTCCGATGCGCCTGCGCCAGACTGTTGGGGGAGAGGTTGCGGTCAGGCTGCTGCTCTTGCTGGGACGGCTGTAGTGCTCCCGCTAGCGACTGGGGTCGTTGCGCTCCTCGTGGTCCTGCAGGTCCCTGAGGGCAATCTCCTGGGTGAGTTCCTCCACCTTATGGCGGAGCATCGAGATCTCCGACGAGTTGGAGAACTCCTTTGCGAGGATCAGTGCGATGACGACCAGGAACACGAAGTTGCTGGCGGAGTAGAACCCCAGCCTTGCGGCGAGCGTGATGATGAGCCCGGGGAACAGCGCCATGATCACAAGGACGACGGCGAGGACCAACCAGAAGATGGCGTCCTGCATCAGGATCTTGTTGCGCTTCACGCGCTTGGCGATGGTCCACAGGGTCAGGAGCGCGCCCAGGATGAGGAGGATGCGAAGGTAGAGGCTCATCTGTCTCCTAACGAAGCCACTGGAAGAGAAGGATCGAGGTGCAGGTGCGTGCCATGTACTTGATGGCATTGCCCAGCTTGAGGTAGCTCTCGCCGCCCTGCCGCTCGCGCATAGTGCAGGGGACCTCGACCACCTTGCCGCCCTTCCTTGCCACGAGGGCGACGGTGTCGGGCTCGGGTGCGACGTCGAACCCCTTGGCAAAGAGCTCGATCATCCGGTGGTTGTACATCCTCATTCCCGAGGTAGGATCGGTGATAGTAGTTCCGGTCGTCTGCCGGATGAGCCCCGAGATGAGCCTGGAGCCAACGCCACGCGCGCCTTCCGGCTTGACCGTTCCGTCGAGGTACCGGGACGCGATGACGATGTCGGCTCCCTCCCGCTCCAGAGCCTGGGCCATGGGTGCGATGTAACGGGGAAGGTGTTGCCCATCCGCGTCAATCTGCACGGCGGCATCGTAGCCGTTGCGATAGGCGTACTTCATGCCTGTCCTGATGCCCGAGGTCAGGCCCGTGTTGACGGGTAGGCTTACCCCATGGAGGCGACTCGACCTCATGACCTGTGCCGTCCCGTCGGACGAGCCATCGTCCACTACCAGGTAGTCGATGTCTGGGCACTCGCTCGTCACCATCTTAACGGTGTCGAGGAGGCTCTCCTGTTCGTTGTAGGCGGGAATGATGGCGAGAACTCTCATTGAGGCAAATCCCTTCGTGACCCTGTGGCATCCAGTCTATCAGGGGCAACCCGGGGGTTACCGTCTTGGGCCGCAACTAGGATGCGACATGTGTGTGAAAACAGGGTGAAAGAGGCATGAAAGTTGCCTGAGCGTCTTTTTGGAATGTCTTAGTCAATCTCGCACTTCATGAAATGAGGGTAAAGTGGTTACCTTAATGGAAGGGGAGGTGGCTTCCGCAAGTCACCTGCAAGCTACGACCCGATACTTTTTTCAATGGAGGGTCACATGTTCAAGCAAGAGAATGCACGCACGTCAATCGCCGCCCGATTCGCGGGGCTTGGGTTTGCGGCGGCAATCGGATTCTTCACCGCAACGACCGCGGCGCCTACGATGGCGCGGGGTCTGGAGGTCGACGGGACGCAGGGGCCCGACAGCCAGACGACCGTCCAACAAGAGGTCGTGGACCAGGTCTCCCCCGAGTCCAAGGCCACCGTCACGCAGACCGAGGCAACCGGTGCGGAGTCAAGCCAGGGGGCGACCGTCTCCCAGACGGAGACACAGGACGGAGCAGGGGAGACTGACGCGTCTTCCGAAGTCGCGACGCCCACGGCTGGCACGCCGTCCTCAGCTGATGCAACAGTCTCTGCCGATGCGGGCGAGGCGCCCGAGCAGACCGGGACAGTGACGGACGGTGGGGCAAGCTCGACCCCCACGGAGGGGGATGCTGACAGCGGAGCCTCGACTGTTACTTACGGCGCGACTACGATCCAGTCCGGACAGGAGACGATACCCGGTCAGCCGCAGACAGCCGAGGGCACGTCCGAGGCACCTGCTGCGGCGGACGACCCCGCTCCGGCGGCGGAGCGAACTGCCGCAGATGCCAACGCAGTCGTCACCACCACCCTCACCAGTAACATGTACCGCCTGTACAACCCCAACAGCGGGGAGCACTTCTACACGGCCAGCCTGGGCGAGGCGAAGTTCCTCTTCAACGCAGGGTGGCGCTGGGAGGGCATCGCCTGGGTTGCTCCCAACGCCTCAACCGCGCCGGTCTATCGCCTGTACAACCCCAATGCGGGTGACCATCACTACACCACGAGCGAGACAGAGCGCGACTCGCTCGTGCGGGCGGGATGGAAGTACGAGGGAATTGGCTGGTACTCCGACACCGTCACCGGCGTGCGGATTCTTCGCGAGTACAACCCCAACGCCAAGGCCGGTGCGCATAACTTCACCTCGAACGAGGCCGAGAACAAGAACCTTGTGAACCTTGGCTGGAGGCCCGAGGGCATCGCCTGGTACGGTGCCAAGGCCGACCCAAGCAAGATTGACGGGTTCTGGACTGTGACCAACGCCTACGGCTCCCTCCAGCGCTACTGGGTGGGCTCGGACGCAAGGCTGGCGGTCTCGCGCCTCGTCACTCCGAGCGAGGGCGCAGGGTACTACGCCTACGCCACGGGCACCGGAGCCATCCTGCGCGGTCGCACGTCTGCCGGAAACGGCTACTTCTACCTTGCCGACAACGATGGCAGGCTTGCAAGCGAGCGCGCAAACGGAGACGGGTGGTCGGTTACCGACAAGTACGGCGCTGGCGTACAGCGCTACTGGCTGGTGAACCAGAGTGGGTATGCGTTGGCAAAGACCGGCCACTTCACCAATGACGGCAAGAACTACTGGGGCCTCACCGACCAGGGCTACGTCCTCAGGGGCGTCTCCCGCGTCGCCAACGGCGTCGTCCTCGCGGACAACTCGGGGTCGCTCGCCTGGAACCTTGGCTGGCTCGTGACTAGCGCCTATGCTGGATCCCTCCAGCGCTACTACATTGCCGCCCTCTCCAACGGGATGCACGGCGCGCTCACGGGGTTCTTCTCTGCTCCTGGTCCTGACGGCACGGGTTCTTACGATTATTACGGCTACAAGAGGAACGGTTACGTAGCGCGCAACGTGCTCATCGGACGCGGGAATCAACTTTGGGGGACCAATAACGACGGCTGTCTCTACCGCAACAAGAACATCACCGCCGCATATGACAAGGCATACAATGCCGCCCGTACCCGCGGTGGAAACGACAGGTATTATCTCTCGGTCTCGGTTGATGACTTCCTGACGTTTGTGTTTGACCGGCCCTGCGGCACGGACGACCCGTGGCAGACATCTCGCGTGTGGCTATGCGGTACTGGGCGCGGCGACAAGACCTTCAGGGGGTACTTCCGCTTTACCCATCGGATTTACCAGGACGTGACCCCGCCATCAGTCCACTACTATCTGTGCTGCTACGCTGGTGATGGAAAAAGCTGGCAAAGCTTCCACTCCATCCTGTACAAGATCGGAACTAACAACACCGTCATCGACTCGGACGGTCGCGGCACGCACGTCTCTAGCGGATGCATCAGGTTGGGATTGGATGAGGTCAAATTCATCTACGATAACTGCTTTGGGAGTGAGGTCTATCTGTTCTAGGACACATTCCTTGGGCTTCTGAGCGAAGTCGGGAGGGGGATTCGCGGCGAGGTGCGAATCCCTCTCTTCTTCTTAACGGTTGATGCGAGACAGGGAGAATTGACGATGTGTGGCGTCTCTGACTGGGTGAGGAAGCACGTTCGTGGGTGGCATGTGATGCTTTCGATCATCTTCGCCCTTCTCTTTGCCCTGGGCTTCTGGACCGAACGCTATGACTCCATGGGGTACATGCGAGAACAGCCTGTGTCCGTCGCCCTGTCGGCGCTCGCCGCATTCTTGGTCTCGACGTTCGTGCTGGCTGCCCTTTCAAGTTGCTTTGCGAGCTTGAGTCGCAGGGTGGACTCCAACGGCCTCGGCTGGCATCCTCTCGCCTATGCGGGGATAGCAATCGCCTGCTGGATCCCCATCCTCGTAGTTTGCTTTCCGGCGACCGCTGGCGCAGACCTATTTGGAGAACTCCCGATGTTCTTTGGTCTGCAGCCGATGACCTCGCACCATCCCCCTCTGGTCATCGCCCTGTACGGCATCGCCTTCAAGCTGGGGTCCCTTCTTGGGGGAGCAAACGGCGGGATGTTCGCCCTCACCATCTCCCAGGTGGTTTTCATGGGCACAGCGATTGCGGTGACGATGTGGTTGGTTGACCGATTGGCCCATCGTCGTTGGCTCACCGTGCTCTCGCTCTGCTTCTTCTCCCTCATGCCAATATTCCCAACGTACGCGCAGTTCATCGTGAAGGACGTCTACTCCGCCTGCGCCCTCGACCTGTTCTGCGCGCAGCTGGTCGCGAGGTCCTGGAAGCGGGGAGGGGGAGAGCCGATTCCATGGGTCCTGGGCTTCCCCGCCATTGGCGTGATGGGGGTCTTGGCGAGCCTCCTCCGCAATAACAACGTCTTCATCGTTGCGGTCGCGCTCGTTGCCTATGCCCTTGCGGCCCCGTCGCGGCGCCCGGGCCATCTTCGCGGGGGAAGGGTTGAAGGACATGGAGAGGAGCTATGCCCCGCGATGCTCTGCGCCCTAACGGTCTTCATTCTCTGTTTCCTGGTGAACAACGCCCTCTATCCCGCTATGGGAATTGCCAAGGGTGAGCTTGGAGAAGCCCTCTCGCTCCCCATGCAGCAGACGGCGAGGTTCGCGCGTGACCATCCTGACGAGGTCACGCCTGAGCAGCGCTCCGTACTCAACCAGACGTTCTTTGGCTATGACACGCTTGGGCAGGTATATGACGAGTCCATATCGGACCCGGTGAAGGACCGCTTTAGGTTCACCGGGTATCGAAACCTCCTTGCGTACCTGCGCGTGTGGGCGCAGCAGGGACTTGCGGAACCTGGGACCTACGCGGTCTCTGCGACAGAGGGATCAATAGGGTATTGGTACCCCTTTGGCGTACGCGCGCAGACAAATGATGACTACGCCGACATGGCGATGGTCGGCAGTGCCTCGTCTGACTCCACCATGTGGGCGGACCTGGGGCTCTCTCCAACCTCGGCGCCCTTCCCCGAGGCACGGGTGAGCTTGCATGATGCGGTCTGGAGCCTATCCCAGACCCCTGTCGTCTCCCTGCTCTTCCATCCGGCCACGTATCTCTGGGTCATGCTGCTGTGCTGCGCCCAGACGCTGAGCGTTGCTGGAAACGCGGGTGGCGAGTGGCTGGCATGGCTGCGTCCCGCCGCCTGGTCGCTCCTCATGGCTGCAGTCCTTCTTACGCTCACGTGCTGTGCGTCTCCGGTGAGCGCCCTCGTGCGCTATGCCCTGCCGCTTTGGTTCTGGGCGCCACTTGCTCTGGCACTCCCCTTTGCAGATCAAACCGAGACCTCCTCTTGATGACCCTCGGAAGCTGTTAACGAGCGCTATTCGTCCATCCATCTGGCAGAAGGTTTTCGTAACATTGCCGTGGGCTATCATCTATCTCTGCATGCAACCTCACACCCCGTTCCAGGGGACGTGGGCATCGTCACAAACACGAGTCGCTTGGAGCCAGCATGATCGTCACCAACACGATGGAAGCGCTTCTCGCCAATGGCTTCTCTCGCAAGCTCGCAGCCGCCTACCTGGGCGTCGTGGAACGAGAGGACAAGAACCCCATCTTTGACCCCGACTACCGCGAGTGGGCCCATAGCCACGGCTTCTATGCGATAGACGCCTATGCCTTCGGGCTTACCGAGGAGACGGTCGACGACTACCTGAGCGACTACGAGTACCACCGCTGCTGGCCCATCAACAGCTGGCAGAAGGCGTGGATCGACGACAAGATGACCATGAACTACATGCTCTGGGGCACCGAGTGGCAGGACCTCATGCCCGAGGCATACTTCTACGCCTCTACAAAGGGGCTTCTCCCGCTCACGAACGCCCACGGCAAGGGCGGATACGACGCGTTTCTCGAGGTGCTCCGCGAAAAGGGCGAGTTTGCCTGCAAGCCCTGCAACGGCCAGAGGGCAGCGGGCTTCAACAAGCTCGCCTACTCGGGTGGCAAGTACTTCGTCAATAACAAGGCGGCGAGCGAGGAGGACGTCCGCCGCTTTGTCGACGACCACGGCAACGACATCTTCACCGAGTTCTTCCATCCGGGCATGGGGCTTGAGAAGGTCTCTCCCGTCATCCACACGCTGAGGGTGCTCACCGCCAACCCAACGGGGACCGACGTGCGCTTTGCCGGCACCTACTTCCGCTTTGCAGGCGGCACCAACAACGATGACTCCAAGGCCAACTACACCTACCCGGACAAGGCTGACATCTACGACATCAACGTCGACTTCGACCTGGTGACCGGCGAGTACGGCAACGGCGAGCTCATCTATCCCAACCGCGTGGTCAAGACGGACGTCCATCCCGAGACGGGCGGCTCGTTCAACGGCAAGATCGACTGCTGGCCAAGCCTGAGGGAGAGGCTCCATGCCCTGAGCCTGCACCTCGGCTGCCTTGAGTGGATGGGCTACGACGTGTGCTTCACCGACAAGGGACCCAAGATCATCGAGATCAACTCGCACTCGGGGGTCAAGTACCTGCAGTGCTACCACCCCTTCAAGAGGGACCCCTTCCTCTCGAAGTACTTTGCCGAGAAGGAGGCCCGCATCGACGCCATCGTCGCCTCCGGCGATGCGGACGCGCTGAGGCGACGCAACAACGGAGGTGCCTACTAGTGCCCGAACAGAGCTCCGAGGACAAGCGCTCGATCCTCATGCTCGGAGGGTCGCGCCAGCAGGTCGTTGCGATCGAGACGGCCAAGAGGCTGGGCTACCGCACCGTGGTCTGCGACTATCTCCCCGACAACCCCGGCCAGTACCATGCCGACCGTTTCTACCTCGAGAGCACGACGGACCAGGAGGCCATGCTCCGCATAGCGCGCGAGGAGAACGTGGACGGCGTCCTCGCCTATGCCTCTGACCCGGCGGCGCCTACCGCGGCCTACGTCGCCGAGGCCCTCTCCCTTCCCACCAACCCGCTTGCGGCGGTCCAGACCCTCTCGGTGAAGCACCTCTTCAGGCGCCATCTTGCCCAGAACGGGTTTCCCTGCCCCAAGTCCATCCCCGTCCCCTCCGACGTGGATCCCGAGAGGCTCCTTGGCCTCTCGTCCGACCTCGAGTTTCCCGTGGTGGTCAAGCCCACCGACTCGTCGGGCTCCAAGGGCATCAGCATCCTGGATGCTCCCGACCCTGAGCGCTTTCGTGCGGCAGTGGAGCATGCGCGCGAGTTCTCCCGCAATGGCACGCTTCTGATGGAGGAGTACATTACCTCGACCTTCCCTCGCGTCATCGGCGGTGACGTCTTCGTCGTGGGCGGCACCGTTCGCTTCTGGGGGCTCATGAGCTGCCTGCGTGACCAGTCGCTCGGTGGCCTGGTGCCCGTGGGCGAGCGCTACCCCTCAGGCCTCTCCGACGCCCAGATGCACGCGGTGCGCGAGCAGATCCAGCGACTCGTCGACAGCCTTGGCATACGCTTTGGCGAATTCAACGTCGAGATGATCGTGGGGCGCGGCGGGGTGCCATACTTCCTGGAGCTGGGTGCCCGCGCCGGCGGGAACATGATCCCCGTCCAGCTGTCTGACATCTCTGGCATCGACCTGGTCGAGGCAAACGTCCGCTGCGCCATGGGCGACTACTCCATGGACGTCTCGTTCGACTCCGCCGACGCCGCCGTGGCGACCTACGTTCCCCATGCCTCGGTCGACGGCGTGTTCCAGGGGCTGGACATCGATCCAGAGCTGCGACCCTATCTCTACCGCACCGTCATGTACGTGGACGAGGGTGCCAGGGTCGAGCGGTTCGATGGTGCTAACAAGGCGCTGGGGATACTGTTCCTGCGCTTTGACTCCGTTGCGCAGCTCGAGGACGCGATGGGTCGCATTGGCAAGCTTGTGCGCCCGCGCATCGCGTAGGCGCTGCGTGAGCCAGAGTTGCGTCTGGCGAGTGGCTGAAGTTTTTGCCTAGTCGCCTGCTTCCTGGCAGCCATGAGCGCCCTGAACATAGAATAAAACGGTTGAGCAAGCTGGCGATCAGACAGTTGGAGCAGACGATGGCAGAGCCAAAGCGAATCACCACAACCCTCTCTTCCATGCCCCCCTTCGAGGAGTACGTGGACGAGATCCGTCCCCTGTGGGAGTCGCACTGGCTCTCCAACTGGGGCTCCATCGAGAAGCGCTTCATCGCTCAGCTCAACGAATACCTGGGCTGCCCAGAGATTGCCCTTTACGACCACGGCCATTCCGCGATTGAGGCCGTGATGGAGTCGCTCGAGCTCACGGGCGAGGTCATCACGACCCCCTTCACCTTCGCATCCACCACGCACGCCATCGTGCGCAGGGGTCTCACCCCCGTCTTTGCCGACGTGAAGGCGGACGACTTCACGATCGACCCCGCATCGGTGGAGCGTTGCATTACCCCGCGCACTAGCGCCATCCTTGCCGTGCACGTGTATGGCAACCTGTGCGACGACGACGCCCTGCGCGAGATTGCCGACAAACACGGCCTCAAGCTCCTCTACGACGCCGCACATGCATTTGGCGTCGAGAAGGACGGTGTTTCCGCTGCGTGCTTGGGGGATGCCTCCATGTTCTCGTTCCATGCGACCAAGGCGTTCCACACCATCGAGGGCGGTGCCGCATGCATTCATGTGAAGGATTGGACTCCCGAGCAGAACCATGACTTCCGCGTCATGCTGGACCAGAAGATGAACTTTGGCACCACCGGCAAGCAGGTCTACGGCTACGTGGGCCCCAACAACAAGATGAACGAGTTCGAGGCTGCCATGGGCATCTGCAACCTTCGCCACCTGGACGAGTACATCGACAGGCGCCGTGTCGCCGCGGAGCGCTACTGGGAGCGCCTGGGAGATGTTGCGGGCATCAACCTGTGCCGACCCAAGCCCAACACCAAGCACAACTTCGTCTACATGCCCGCCATCTTTGACCAGGACGTCTTTGGGGCGAGCCGCGACCAGGTGCAGGCCGCCCTGCTCGAGGACAACATCTCGTGCGCCAAGTACTTCTATCCGCTCACCAACGACCTCGACTGCTACAAGGGCAAGCCGGGGTTTGATCCCGCTGACACCCCCGTTGCCATGAGGGCCGCGTCGGGAGCCCTCTCGCTCCCCCTCAGCTCGTATCTGACCACCGAGGACGTCGACAGAGTGTGCGACGTCGTCCTCTCCTGCGCCAGGCGGTAGGGGGATGTCGGCCGCCAACCCCCTCGTGAGCGTCGTGGTGCCCTGCTTCAACGCCAAGGCAACCGTGAAGCAGACCCTCGACAGCATCGCCATGCAGAAGACCGACTTCGAGGTGCAGGTTCTCATAGGTGATGACTGCTCCACGGACGGGACGCAGGACCTCCTCCGTTCCATCCAGGGCGACTACCCTGACGGCTTTGAGTTTCTCCTCCGTCCCCATAACATGGGGGAGAGGGGCAACAAGAACTGCCAGGACCTTCTCCACCGTTGTAGGGGCAAGTACATGGCGATTCTGGAGGCAGATGACTTCTGGACCTATGACGGCAAGCTCCAGGCCCAGGTCGACTTCCTGGAGTCTCACCCAGATTACGTTGCCTGCTACCACCATGTCACGGTGGTGGGGGCAGACTCCAAGCCCAACGGCGAGAAGTATCCCGAGTGCCCCAAGGAAGAGTACGACTGGAACGAGTTCTTCCTGTGCAGCCTCCCCGGCCAGACGGGGACCTCGGTGTATCGGCGCGAGGAGTTCGCCCGCGCCCGCGACGCCTTCACCGGCATGCAGCAGTACGACTTCTACGCGGCAGACCGCCGGAATGCCTTCTGCCTCCTGACCTGTGGCAGGATCAAGTGCATGCCCCAAACTTGGGGTGCCTATCGCCACATCAAGAAGGGTGGTAGCAGCTACTCGGCAAACGTGAGTATCGACGAGGACTACGCACGCAACGAGATCCTCTTTGGCCGCACGTGCGTGATGTTTGCCCAGAGCCTGGGCAACCCCGACGCCATCGAGGCCGCCAAGCTCCAGTACTACCGCACCTACCTCAAGTGGACCAGGCGTCTTCCCAACGCTACGACGTTCAGCCGGGCAGACTGCATGAGCGAGCTTCGGGGCGAGAAGAACCGCCTTCGCTACAGGCTCTGCTTCATCCGCTGGTATGCCACGCTGGGCTTCCGCAGCCTTCGCGGCAAGGGTGTCACGCTCTAGCGGTCTCGCAGGCGGGAAGGAGAGCCTCATGGCCAAGCCAGCGCATGCAAGGGTCGGGAGGGTAACGTCTCTTGCCGCTAAGGTGGTTCGGCCCTCATCTGTCGTCCTGGGCCTCGTGTATGCGCTGTGGTGCTACGTTGGCAGGGCGATCGTTGTTACCGGGAGCTGCACGGGATACCTGCACGATGGGAGGCACGTCCTCCTCTCGATTGCCTTCCTTGTGACTGCGTGGGTGCTCCTCTCACTTGTGTGTGGCATCCTCCTCGCCGCCCTTGACGCCCTTGCGGACCTCCCTCGCGACGAGGGGGCCGGAGCGTCTCCCCGCCACTTCCTTGGCACCTTCGCCGTACTTCTGGTTTGCTGGCTGCCCTACGTCGTGATTAGCCTCCCCGGGGCGATTAACTTCGACTACTTCAACCAGCTCTCGCAGTTCTTTGGCGACCGTCCGCTCACCAACCACCACCCCGTCCTTACTACCATGGTCTTTGGGTGGCTCTACGAGCTGGGTCACGCACTGGGAGGGGCTCGCGTCGCGCTCGTGCTCACCGTCGCGGTCCAGGTCGTGTGTCTCGCCGCTGCCTTGGCGTACGCCCAGCTGTGGTTCCGTCGTATGGGCGTCCCACGCGTGGCTCGCATCTTGGCCCTGGTGTTCGAGGCGCTCTGCCCCATCTACCCGCTCTTCGCGCGTGTGCTGGTCAAGGACACGCTCTCCGTGGTGACCGTCGTGCTCTTTGCAACGCTGCTGGGCGCACGCCTGTGGCAGGAGGGCAGGGGAGAGGGGCCAACCAAGTCGACCTCTGCCCCCTCCCTGGCGCTGTGCGGCATCCTGTGCTCGCTCACGCGTGCCAACTGTGTCTACCTCGTTGCCGCCGGTCTTGTCATCGCCCTCCCGTATGCGCGCCGCTCCTCGCGTCGTGGTCTCGCGCTCTCGCTTGCGGCGGTGGTGGTGGCGTACGGCGCATGGACGTCGCTCCTGCTCCCGGCCCTGGGGGTGCGCCCGACCGACAAGGCGCTTGCCCTCACGGTTCCCCTCCAGCAGACGGCCGCATACCAGCGATATGCTCCCGAGGACGTCGCCGACTCCGAGCGAGAGGCGATCCAGGGCGTACTCAAGGTTGACTACGACCAGGTCGGGAGCCTCTACGACCCCGCCACCGTGGATCCCATACAGTCGCAGACGGACGCGGACGACCCCATGCGCCTCTCGGCCTACCTGGACGCCTGGCGGGCGCAGGGGCTGCGTCATCCCGGCATCTACCTTGACGCCTTCCTCCGGGGCAACGTCGGCTACTGGTATCCGCTCATGCCGTATGACAGCATCCAGGACCTCGACTACAGCCAGAACACCGTGGAGTACCACTATCAGTGGATGAAGGGCATCGGCTACGCGTTCTCGGGGCAGCTCTCCGACCTCGCCAACGTCCACACGGGCTTTGAGTCGGCCCGCGCCGCGCTTGGGGAGCTCACCCGCGTATTTGCGGGCATGCCCGTCCTCGGCCTGCTTGACCAGCCGACCTTCTACTCGTGGGTGTGCCTCCTTCTGGGCGTGTGGCTCCTCACCAGGAGGGGCCGTGCGCTCCCCGTGTTCGTGATGGCGGGGATGGTGTTCCTCGTGGAGTGCGCCTCGCCCCTCCACGCGTCAATGCGCTACGCACTTCCCATGGTCGCGTTGCTGCCGGTCCTGCTGTGCCTCTCGCTCGGTTGCGGCACGCGCACCAATCACGGTTCCATGTGAAACGCCGCCCTTTGGCACCCCTCGCGGGCTACCTCATGTGGGTGCCCACCTTGCGGCGTCCCCGGGCGCACAGGAAGGCGCCGAGGACGATGCCCGCGCAGGAGCAGGCGATACCTTGGGGCAGGAGCGGGAGCTGGTAGGTCGCGGTCACGGTGTGCGACCCCGCCGAGAGCTTGAATCCCACAAACCCATAGTCGGCCTTGAAGGTGGGGACCTCCTTACCGTCCACGGCGACCACCCACTTGGCGGTGTAGGGAACGGGCAGGCAGGCATAGGCACTCCCCGAGGTCTTGACCGTCCCGCTGAGCGTCTGCGCGCCAACCTGACGGATGTCCGAGGAGTACTCGGGGTCGTCTTCCTGCTCGCCGAGGTCGACGTCATCTGCGTCCTCGGCGAGTATGGACGTGGAGAGAAGGGCCTGCCGGTCCTTGGCACTGGCGAGGGCGTCTGCGGTGGCGCGGTCTGTCGTACTGCTGTGCAGCGTGAGGAGGGACGTCGCCCGAACGTTCTGGTACACGTAGACCGAGCCGGACTGGTGGACCAGCCTCAGCCACGAGTATGAGAGCGGCTCCTTGGAGAGCACGTAGCGAATCCCCACCAGCGTGGCGGGTATGGGCTCGTCGGGATCGTTGATAAAGCTGCGATGGGCGGCGCTTCCGCCCGTGGCTGCGGCCGGCCAGACCTGGCGGTAGAACGTGACCACGTCGGAGTCGGTGGTGGAGTTGTAGGCGCTTGCGCTGTGATACCCCTGCACGAGCGCGTCGTTGTATGCGGTCCAGTCCCGATAGGTCTTGTCGATGCGATAGAAGCCGTCGTCGCTTTGCCGTATCCACGCGAGCGCCTGGAGCGTGTCCTCGTCCTTGCTGCTTGCCGCTGGGAAGCTCTCCGTGGTCGCGAAGGTGCGGAGGTTGGTGGCGAAGAAGCCATCCACGACCGACATGGAGACGAACGCGGCGCATGCGAATGCGACCGCAACCTGGCTGCCCCGCCCGTCTCCCCTACGCCCCAGAAGGAGGCAGACGAGGCCGACTGTCGTGGCAAGGAGGAAGAACACGCATACGAGCCTGCCGTCCTGCGTGTTGAGGAGCGACCAGGCCAGAGACGCCAAGACGACCGCGCAGGCAGCGATTAGGGAGGGGCGTCCCAGCTCGTGGTGGGTGACAACTCGCTCCCAGCCCACAGAGGCGGCGATGACCAGGGGGAACATCAGGACGAAAGAACCACGGAACTTGAGGTCGAACACGCTCGAGAGGGCGGGGAGGAAGTTGTTGACGCAGAACAGCACCGTGAGGGCGGCGGTGAGGGCGACGAGCACGCGGTCCCGGGTGCCGCACCCCCTGCGCACGTGCGAGAGGCACTGAGAGACGAGCAGGACCGCCCCGCCGCCGACGCCGGCCATGATGAACTCGTAGGAGTTCATGAGATACGCCTGGGAGGAGTCGTATGGAATCACCTGCTGGGAGAACACGTCGCCCGTGGTAACGAGGCTGTTGCCCAGGATCCTGCTCATGATGAGGGGGATCCACCTCAGGGGAACGAACCCCGTGAGGTACTTGGTGACGCGCTGCGAGAGCGACATCCCGCCCGCCGCGGTGACGCGCGAGGTCTCTCCCGTAATGAGGGCGCCATAGGGGAGGACGAGCGCGCAGCTCACCAGCAGCCCGCATACCACGGGGGCGGCGAGCTTGAGGAAGAAGCGGAGCCACTGCAGGGGAGAACGCGCCTCGGACACGTGGATGGAGCGGATGATGGCGTAGAACGCCGCAAACAGCAGAACCATGTAGCCGGAGTAGACGCTCATGAGGACGGTCACCGCCGTCGCCACCATCAGGCCCACGAAGCGCGGGGTGGTCCAACGCTCCATCAGAAGCTCGACCAGCAGGGCGAGCAGCACGGCGTCCACGTAGACGGTCCCCAGCCAGTAGTGCTGCCCCCAGAGGATGAGCCACCCGCCAAAGGCGTACAGGAGGGAGCCGAACACCCTCGAGAGGGGGGCGCGGCAGTAGAAGGTGAGCAGATGGTCAAAGAGGAGGCCCGAGAGGATGATCTTCAGGGCTTGGACGAGTACGAGCACAATGCCAAGCCCAGAGGTCCCCAGCAACAGGGTCAGGGGTACGGTGAACAGGTTGAACGGGTCGTTCGCCCACGTGGCAAAGGCGAGAAGCGAGGCGCCGAGGCCGTAGTCGAAGTTCCACGGGCCCCACGAGCCCGAGCTCACGCCCCTGACCAGCTCAAGATAGAAAGGGACGTACTGCTCAAGGGTATCTGACCCAAGGTCCCAGTAGCCAAAGCGCGCGTCGCCGAAGAGGAAGTTCCAGTAGATGGCGAGGATGCCCAGGGCCATCGCGGCAAGCAGGAGGACGACCTCGGAGGCAGTCCTGCGTCGCCCCTCCCTTTCCGCGGACAGGGAGGGAACAAGGTGCGCGAGCAGGGCAAGGAGAGCCACTCCCGCAAGACAGACCCATGCCAGGTACATGTACTGAGACCAATTCATGGACGGCTCCTCATGCCTTGTGGGTTGCAGGGGGACTTTCAACCTCGAGCGTCTTGGCCACTCGCTGGCTTACAGTGTACGTGTTCATTTCCAAATTGAGTTCAACCTGCTGTCGCCAGGCCAAGGAGCCACTATGATCAACTTCAACGTTCCCCCATACGTTGGAACCGAGCTCGAGTACGTTCGCGAGGCGGCCGAGGTCAACCACAAGATCTGCGGCGACGGCCCCTTCTCCCGCAAGTGCCACGCCTGGATGGAGGACCGCTTCAACGCGGAGAAGGTCATGCTCACCACGAGCGGCACCTCGGCGCTCGAGATGGCGGCGGTCCTTTGCGACCTCAATCCCGGCGACGAGGTCATCCTGCCCAGCTTCACCTTCTCCTCCACGGCGACCGCGTTCCAGGCCGTGGGTGCAAGCCTGGTGTTCGTGGACATTGACCCCGCAACCATGAACATCGACCCTGCCTGCATCGAGGCGGCCATCACGGACCGAACCAGGGTCATCGTTGCCGTGCACTATGCGGGTGTCTCCTGCGACATGGACCGGATCGTCTCCATTGCCCACCACCATGGCCTTCTGGTGGTGGAGGACGCCGCCCAGGGCGTGATGAGCACCTATCACGACCGCTACCTTGGGACCATCGGCACGTTTGGCTGCTACTCGTTCCACGAGACCAAGAACTACTCCATGGGCGAGGGCGGCGCCATCGTCATCAACGACCCTGAGTACATTGAGCGGGCCGAGATCATCCGCGAGAAGGGGACCAACCGCCAACGCTTCTTCCGCGGCCAGGTGGACAAGTACACCTGGGTGGACCGTGGTAGCTCGTATCTGCAGAGCGACCTCAATGCCGCATACCTGTGGGGAGAGCTCCAGGCTGCAGATCAGATCAACGACGACCGCCTGGCGAGCTGGGAGGCCTACCGTCAGGGGCTGGAGCCGCTGGAGGAGGCCGGACTCGTCTCGCTTCCCGTCATTCCCCACGGCTGCAGACACAACGCGCACATGTTCTACCTCAAGTGCGCCAACCTAGACGAGCGCACCAGGCTCATCCAGTTCCTGAAGGAGCGCGAGATACAAGCAACCTTCCACTACGTTCCCCTTCACAGCTCCCCCGCCGGGAAGAGGTTTGGCAGGTTCAACGGAGAGGACCGCTACACCACGAGCGAGAGCGACCGTCTGGTGCGCCTTCCCATGTACTACGGGTTGACCGAAGCCGACCGTAATGCGGTCATCTCTGCGGTGAGGGACTTCTATGGCGAGTAAGACCCTGCTCTGCCTTGGTGGGGCGCAGCACCAGGTGACCGCCATCGAGACGGCCAAGCGGCTTGGCGTCAGGACCGTGCTGTGCGACTACCTGCCCGATAACCCGGGGCAGCACGTTGCAGACCGCTTCTACCTCAAGAGCACGACGGACTTTGACGAGATGCTTCAGGTGGCGCGTGACGAGCGTGTGGACGGGGTCATCTCCTTCGGCTCGGATGCCGCGGCCCCCATAGCGGCCAAGGTGTGCGAGGAGCTGGGGCTTCCCACCAACCCCTATCAGTCGGTCCTCACCCTGAGCGAGAAGTACCTCTTCAGGGACTACCTTCGCGACCATGGATTCAACTGTCCCGCGCACGTCTCGTTTCCCTCGACGGTCACTCCCGCGCAGCTCGTGGACCTTCTGGATGGGGCTGGCGTTCGTGTCCCGCTGCTCCTGAAGCCCACAGACTCCTCCGGATCCAAGGGGGTCACGGTGCTGCGCCAGCTTGGCCACGACCGCCTGGAGGCGGCCCTCGACTACGCGAGGGAGTACTCCAGGAACGGGACGCTCATAGCTGAGGAGTTCATCGAGGCCGAGTATCCCCACGTCATAGGTGGCGACATCTTCGTGGCGAAGGGAGAGGTACGGTTTTGGGGCCTGATGGACTGCCTGCGCGACGAGGCCGCAAACGGCCTGGTGCCGGTGGGAAAGGCCTACCCCTGCGGTCTTGGCGACGAGCGGCGGAGGCGTCTGCAGGACGAGGTCAACCGGCTGGTGCAGAGCCTTGGACTCAGTTTTGGCGAGATGAACCTGGAGGTCATCGTTGCCAGGGGAGGGGTTCCCTACATCGTCGAGCTTGGCGGCAGGGCGGGTGGCAACCTCATCCCTGCGCAGCTCACGCAGGTATCCGGCATCGACCTCGTGGAGGCGTGCGTGCGCTATGCCCTGGGCGACGAGTCCATGGACGTCTCGTTTGACGGGGGTGGGAGGTGCGTCGCCTCGTATGTTCTCCACCCAACCGGGAAGGCGGGTACCTTCCAGGGGGTGAGCATAGACCCCTGCATTCGAGACAACGTCATGCGGGTCCAGTACTACCAGCCCATGGGGACGCCGGTGCAATGGCTCGTCAACAGCGGTCAGACCTTGGGAGTCGTGTTCCTGGAGTTTGGTAGGCCCGAGGTCATGAGGGAGACGATGGCCCGCATAGGCGAGCTCGTTTCTGCCAAGGTCGAGTGAGACGCCCCGCCTGACCTACCATGGATGCGAATCTGCTCACGAGTGATGGTGTGTGACTATGTGGATTGAGTTCTTTGAGGCGGCCGCAGTCGCGACCCTCTTCCTGCTCGTTCCCGGCTACCTGCTCCTGAGGGCGCTGAGGCTCCCAAGGGCATGGTCCGCGTGCCTTGCCCCTGCGGCGTCGTTTGGCGTCATGGCGGTGCTGGGCGTCGTCTACGGCAAGGCACGCATCCCCGCGAACGTCGTAAGCGAGGTCGCGGTGCCGTCCGCCCTGTTTGTGGCCGCTGCGCTCCTCGCGCGCCATGGTCTGCGCAAGGGCGCCCCGGACAGGGACCTGCCACGCCTGAGCTGGGGGTGCGTAGCGCTCTACGTGGTGCTTGGCCTGGTCGTGGCGGCGTTCATGTACCTCAAGCCCCTTCCCGGTCCCAACCAGATCATGGTTGGCAAGGACGTTGCCCACCACCTCAACGGGGTCCTGGCCTTCGCGCAGTCGGGGGACTTCTCTTCCGTGGGGATGAGCCTGTACCAGACCACGGCGGACCTCGCCATCAATCCCATAGGGTCCGGCTTTTATCCCGCCGGCTGGTACATTCCCTGCGCCATGCTCGTGCAGCTTGGTGTATGCGAGACGGCCGTGGCCATGAACGCGGTCAACCTCGTCGTCGTGGCCGTTGTGTGGCCGCTCGGCGTGCTGGCGCTGCTGCGTTGGATCATGCCCTCGTCGCGCCGCATCACCGTCCTGGGTGCGATCGCCTGCACCATGTTCATGCCCTACCCCTGGTACCTCCTTGAGTTTGGCCCCATCTTCCCCACGCTTGCGGGCTTCTCACTCATCCCCTCGTGCGCCGTCGCGTTCATGCTGCTGGTCGAGTCCGACCTCTCGCGCCGTGACCGCGTTCGTACCCTGATTGCGTTCCTCGCCTGCGCGGCGGGGGTCGCCCTCACGCAGACCAGCGCGCTCTTTGTGGACGTGATCATCCTGGTGCCGTACGTGTGCTCGCGCATCCTCACCACCTCCGCCGAGGTCAGGATCCGTCGCCTCAGGATCGGTCCCCATGCCCTCGTGGTCGCGTGGCTCGCGTTCTGCGCGCTCGTGTGGGTTGCGGTCAACCGCTCGTCGATCATGGCGAGCGTGGTGCGGTTCTCCATGTGGAACTATGACAGCTCGCTCTGGCAGAGCATCGTCAACATCTTCTTCCTCGCGTACGAGGGCCGGTTCGTGGGCGATCTCGGCCAGCCCGTCCTCGGCCTGGTCGTGTTCCTGGGCATCGTATGGACCCTGCGCAATCGCAGGCTGCTCTGGGTGAGCGCCTCGTACGCGCTCGCATGCCTCACCATCGTCGGCAACGGTCTGCTCAAGGGGACGGCGCGCGAGATCGTCGCGGGGTTCTGGTACTCTGACCCGCCTCGCCTCGCCGCCCTCGCCGCCATCTGCGCCGTGCCCCTTGCCGCCGTGGGCTTTGCCTGGCTCATGCACGGGCTTGCCCGCGCGTTCAGGGCGGAGGGCCGCTGGGGGAGTAGCGTTCCCACCACGGTCGCCCCCGTGGCGCTCGCCTCCGCGGTGACCATTGCTGTCTTCTTTCCCAGCTTCAACATGCCTACCCCCGATGCCCCCAGTGCGGGTACCGGGAGGGTCGAAACCAAGGTGGAGTCGACGCGCAGCGCCCTCAGAGCCGTCTACAGCGACTACGAGACCATCAACACCCGCAAACGAGCCTTTTTGCGGACGAGTCAGAGCCGCATCGAACACGAGGAAGGCCAGGACGCCCTCGTGATGAACAACCCCTTCGATGGGAGCTTCATAGCATATGGCGACGCGGGCATGCGTGTGCTGTTCCGTGACCTCGCCACGGGGGAGGGCTCGCAGGCGGCCGATGCGGCGATACTCCGCGAGCGGCTCGACCAGGTGGCGACCGACCACGAGGTGCAGGACGCGGTCCGACGGCTCGGCGTCCGCTACGTCATCAAGCTCGAGGACTGCAAGGAGAACCCGCTCAACTCCTTCAAGTGGAGCTACAAGGAGGACCAGTGGGCCGGCATCAACGGGATCACGGACGACACGCCCGGGTTCGAGGTCGTGCAGCGCCAGGGCGACATGGTGCTCTATAGGATCACAGCCGCCTAGTGGCTGTCTGCCTGAGGGCTCCCAAATGGGGTATGGCATTCCTTGGTAGTGTCGAAACAACCGTCTGATATAGTGGTCAGAACGCTTTCTACGAGGAGGTTGCGCCCAAGCGCATGGACATAGCCCTATCGATTCTCGTCACCCTGCTTCTGACCGTCGCAAACGGATACTTCTCCATGGCAGAGATGGCCATCTCTACCGCAAAGAAGGTCGTCCTCGACCATGATGCCGAGGAAGGTGACAGAAAGGCTGCCTCCGCTGCGAGCCTGGTGGACGACCCCAGCGATTCTCTTGCAACGATCCAGGTTGCCATCACGTTGCTCGGGTTCTTCTCGTCCGCATTTGCGGCGACCAGCCTCTCCACGCCGTTCGGGCGCTGGCTCCAGGGGTTTGGCCTGGGCGAGAGCTTCGCGCATGGCCTGGCGACCGTCCTCATCACCCTCATCGTCTCGTACGTCTCCATCGTGGTGGGTGAGCTCGTGCCCAAGCGCATGGCCATGGCGGACGCCGAGGGCACCGCCAAGCGCGTCGCCGGCCCGCTCCACGCGTTCGCGACCATCACCAAGCCCTTGGTGCGACTCACAGCGGCAAGCGCCACGGGCCTCTCCCGTCTCTTGGGCGTCAAGGGCATAGAGGATCGCCAGAACGTGAGCGAGGACGAGATAAAGTACATGGTCACCGACACCAAGGAGCTCAGCGACCAGGAGAAGTCGATGATCCACGACGTCATCGACCTGGGTGATGCCATCGCCCGAGAAGTCATGGTCCCGCGCGTGGACATGACCGCCGTGGAGGACACCACCAGGCTGGGGGAGGTGCTGTCGCTCATGCGGCGCACGGGCTACTCCCGCATCCCCGTGTACCACGAGGACGTGGACAGGATCGTGGGCATCGCTCACATCAAGGACCTCATCGGCCCGATGATCGACGAGCGGGCTGCCGAGGAGCCGATTGGCGGCTTCCTGAGGTCCGCCGACTTTGTCCCCGACACCAAGGACATCATCCCGCTGCTCTCCGAGATGCAGAGCAGCCACGACCAGATGGTCATCGTGGTGGACGAGTACGGCGGCACCGCCGGCGTCATCACCATCGAGGACATCGTCGAGGAGGTCGTGGGCGAGATCGAGGACGAGTTTGACCCCGATAACAAGTACCTCACCAAGATGAGCGACCGAGAGTGGCTCGTGGACGGGCGCTTCTCCATCGACGACGCGATAGAGCTGGGCTGGCCCATCGAGGACAGCGACGAGTACGAGACGGTCGCGGGCTTTGTGCTGGAGAAGTTCGACGGCCTGCCCAAGCCAGGCGACGAGGTCGTGGTGGACGGGTACACCTTCCACGTGCAGTCGATGCGCGGCAGGCGCGTGGCGATGCTGCGCGTCACGGCCCCCGAGCCGCAGGAGGCGACGGAGGGGGAGTCCGCCCAGGAGGAGGGGTAGCCTCCCCGCCGGGGGCGGCCCGTCCGTCGCGACCCTATTAACTACAATGGGAGCACGCAACGCCGCTCTGGAAGGTTGGCCCACATGGCAGAGATCATACAGATACAGAGGGTAGAGGTGGGGCTCAAGAACCTCACCGCCCGCGTGCGGGTCTCGAAGGAGGCACCGCTCCTCACCAGTGGCGATCTCCGCGCGACTACGCGCGTCTACAACCTCATGCCCCACATCATCGACCACGTGTGCCTCGGTGACTCCGGCGAGACGTTCAAGGAGGTCATGGGCAACACCGAGCTTGCTCACCTCCTGGAGCACGTGACCGTGGAGCTTCTCTCGCAGTCCAGTGCCTCGGGCGAGATCACAAGTGGAAAGACGACCCCCGTGCCGGGTGAGAACCGCACGTACGACATCCAGCTCTCGTGCCCGGACGACGTCCTGGTGGCGGGAGCCCTTTCCAGTGCCGTGTGGATCATGAACTGGGCGTTCAGCGGCGGCGGCGAGCCAAAGCCAGACATCGAGGCCATCGTGAGTGGCCTGACCAACCTGGTCAGCAGCCTGGGAGACGAGCCCGCCAAGCAGTACGAGGAGCAGGTGGAGCGCCAGATCCAGGACGAGGTGGAGCAGCGGCGCAAGGAGCTCCTCGCCCAGCGCGAGGAGGAGCTGGCCCGCCGTCGCGAGGCAGCCGAGGCCATCGCAGCGAAGAAGGCGGCGGAGGCCAGGGAGCGCCTGCGTGCCGAGAGGGAGGCGCGTGAGGCCCAGGAGCGTGAGAGGCGTCCCTCGTGGGCGGTGGAGGACGACGGCCCTTTAGCGGGGGCGACCGAGGGGGATACCGCTAGCGCATCCTCGGCCGCGCAAATCCAGCGCATGCTCGCAGTCTCTCCCGAGGCCTACCAGTCCTCGCAGGACCTGCTCGCGGAGAGGGTTGCCTGGGAGCCTCCCTCGGAGGAGCTGGTTCCCAGCCAGGAGGACGAGCCCGTCTCGCGCCATGCGTTTGCCGACGAGCCTCCGGAGGAGCCCGTTCTCACCCACGGACATGACGACTACGCCTCGCAGCTCAACACGGCGTTTGCCACGCGCCCGCACATCGATTTGGGCGAGAGGGCCGACGGGGGCGATACCCCTGGTGACGGCGGAGGGGAGGACGCTGCCGGCGGTACGGCTGACGGTGGAGAGGGCAAGGTTCCTCTCCCCTGGGATCCCCCGGAGGGGGAGGGGTAGGCTTGGCCGTGTGCCCGCCGTATCCTCTCCACATGGGTGCGCTTGCTGGTAACTCGCCTCAAACTGGGTAACATGTGGCTAAAGTGGTCTATGGGCGAGGTGCGGCCTCGCTAGGGATGACGATGTCCCCGCGGATGCGGGGTCGGCACAAGGAGGATGCAATGAGCAGTAAGGGGACGCTTGGATTTGTGGCTGGCACGGTCGTGGGCGTGGCTGCGGGCATAGCTGCCGGCATCCTCATGGCGCCGCGCTCCGGTGCCGAGAGCCGTGCCATGGCTGCCGACGCCGTCAACGACGCATGGGACTCTGCGGTTGACTCCTACGAGCGTGGTTCGCGTGTTGTGGGCGAGAAGATCGGCAACGTGCGCCCTGGCGTCGACGCAACGACCGACGAGCTCCGCGCCAAGGTCGACCTTGCCCGCGAGCGCATGGACCAGCTTCGCAGCTCGCTCTCTGATACCGTGACCTCTACCTCCGACCAGGTGCGCGACGTGGTCAACACCGTTGCCGGCCAGGCTGCGGGCGTTGCCGGCGCAGCTGCAGCCGCGGGCGAGAAGGAGGCCGAGGGCGTGCACGTGGAGGTCGTTGGCAGCGAGTCCGAGGAGGGTGCGCCCAGCGCCGAGTAGCGCTTGGCCTCAACGAGAATGCATCGGGAGGGGTGCGGCGCAGGACGTCGCGCCCCTCCGTTTGGATTGGGGGTCCGTCTCGCATGATAAAGGCCAACGATATCGTGGGGAAGAAGGTCTACTACACCAAGGTCGGTCGCAAGGGGGTCGAAAAAGTCAAGAAGCTCGGCAGGGTCCACATGGTCGTCTTCTCCCCCTCGGGTGACGAGCTGGTGGGCTATCTGGTGAAGCGGCCCGACGTGGCGGGCGTGGTCAAGCGCGAGGACGCGTTTCTCGCCCGTGACGCGTTTGTCACGAAGGAGGACGGCCTGCATGTGACCAACCAGGAGGACGGCTTGGACGCTGCCGCCCGCAAGCGCCTGGGGTTTGACTGGGACTCGTGCGTGATGTGGCTGGGGATGGACGTGGTCACCAAGGGCGGCAAGGATCTTGGGTACGTCCGCGACATCGCGATCGACCCCGATGGCTGGCGTGTGCGCGACTTCTACGTGGGACATGGATCCGTTGAGGAGTCCCTGATTGGCTGCGTTGAGGTGTCCGTTGACATGCTCGCGGGACACCACAAGGGCAAGATGGTCGTGGATGACGCCGCTGCGGCGCTCCAGCCCGTGGGTGGTGCTGCGGCACGTGCCGGTGAGGCGACCGCCCGGGCAAAGGTCGAGAGCAAGAAGGCAGTTGCCAAGGCGGACGAGGCCTCGGCAAAGGCCGTCGACAAGGGCTCGCGTGCCCTTGGGAAGGCGCTGGGAGACACCAAGCGCGCCTTTGCGGAGGCCAAGCGGGAGTACCAGGAGGAGACCGGCACCAAGAAGCTGGAGCCCCAGATGGAAGCCAGGGAGGCCGCGGACGTGAGGGTCTCCGCCCCCAAGGTGGCCGGTGAGCTACACCGCTCACAGGAGGAGCGCGGGAAGGCGCCCGTGAAGACCTATGCGCCGGCGAAGAGGTCGTCTGGGCCTGCCGCTAAGGCCGCCGAGAGCAAGCAGAAGCCCCAGACTTCCACAAAGAGACAGCAGCCCACGTCCCAGGACGTTGCCCGGGAGGCCGGAAGGCAGATCGGGAAGATGGGAAAGATGTTCGGGGACTTCGCGGACGAGTTTCGCAAGGCGAGTAAGTAGCCGCCCATCCGGTTGATAGCGGAAGGGGCTCCCATCCCGGCGTGGAGGTCGGGATGGGAGCCCCCTCGGGTCTCTCGCCTGCGGTGGGGCCTAGTACCCCATGGCCTGGAACGCGAACATGATCACCGTGAGGATGATGACCGCAACGATGGTGAACCAAGTGAGGCCATTCCAGGCCTTGCTGTTGGCCCAACGGCCCATGATGTGACGGTCGCTGGCGATGTAGACCATGCACAGCAGCAGGATGGGCAGCAGGACTCCGTTGATGACCTGCGAGGCCATCATGATGCCAAACAGGTCTGCGCCGGGGAGCATGACCAGTCCGGCGCTGAGGACGGTGATGGCGGTGAGGATGCCGTAGTACGTGGGGGCCTCACGCCACGAGCGGTTGGTGCCGCGCTCCCAGCCAAATGCCTCGCACACGGCTCCAGCGGTGACGCCGGGCATGACGCAGGCGGCGAGGAAGGACGCGCCGACCAGGCCGGCGGCAAACAGGGCCGAGGAGTACTGGCCGGCGAGGGGCACCAGCGCCTGTGCCGCATCCGCGGCGTCGTTGACCACGATGTGGGCGGGGTAGAGGACCGTCCCCGTGGTGAGGACGATGAACCACGTGATGACCTCGGCGACGATGGCTCCGCTCACGTTGTCCGCCCGCTGGCCGGGGATGTCGTCCTCGTCCAGGTCCTTCTCGACCACGTTGCTCGCAACCATGAACAGCATGTACGGCGAGATCGTGGTACCCACGTTGGCCACTAGGAGCGAGATGTAGGCGGGGTCGAGCGACATCTGGGGAACCACGGTGTCATGGAGCGCCTTGCCCCAGTCGGGCTGCGCGAGCACGCCCGCCACGATGTATGTGACGAACACGCAGCTGATGGCGAGGAGGATCTTCTCGACCCTACGGTAGCTCCCGCTCATGGTGAGCATCCAAGTTGCCAGTGCCGAGACGGGCACCGAGACGTACACGGGCACGCCAAAGAGCTTGAGTCCAGAGGCGATGCCGGCGAACTCCGAGACGTTGACGGCAAAGTTAGAGACGCACAGGCTGAGCATCGCGACGGCGGAGATGCGGATGCCAAACTTCTCGCGAATGAGGGAGGCAAACCCCTTGCCCGTGGCGCAGCCCATGCGCGCTGCGGTCTCCTGTACCACGATGAGCAGGAGGCACATCAGGGGCACGGTCCACAGCTGGCCAAAGCCATAGGTCGCGCCGGCTGACGAGTAGGTGGCGATGCCGCCCGCGTCGTTGCCGGCAAGCGCGGTGAGCAGGCCAGGGCCCATCACGCTGAGCATCGCGAGGAGCCCCGTCTTCTTTGCCTTGGATTCCGCGATCCGCTTACCCTGTGCCCTCTCCTGCTCCGCGGGTCTGGACTTGGCCCTCTTCTCCCTGGCGGTCATGCTAGATCGCCATCCCATGCGTGGAGAGGAGCACCACAGCCACAAACACCGCGAGTGCCACCAGCATGGAGATGCAGGCTAGCGATGTGCCGGAACTCTCCTTGTTCCTCTCGTCGCGCCTTCGCAATACCCTGAGGTAGATGGGCGTGGTGAGGAACGAGACCAGGATGCTCGCGCTGGCGGCAGTGAAGCCTCTCACCGCGTATGCCCCGCCCGTGGCGTCACGCATGAAGAAGACGGAGTTGATGCCCCAGGCAACGAGCAGGACAATCGTTGAGAAGAGAATGCCCAGGCCAAGGCCCTGGAGGGCAAAGCCCAGCATGCTCGGGGCGTCCTCGTCGTCCTCGTCGTACTCAAGGTAGAAGTTGGTCACGTAGGTCACGGCGTCACCGGCGGACACGATCGCGACCGGCAGCGCGAGTGCAAGCAGCAGCGTATGTTGCAGCGTGTGCTCTCCTGTCGCAATGGAACCCATAATGATGACGCCCAGCATCCAGATGAAGAACCACAGCTCGTTGCGCAGCAGCCACGAGAGCACGTGCGTGTGCTGGCTTCCGTCGGAGTCGCCCGTGGAGGCGCCGGCAATCTGAAGGTCCTCCTCGTGCTCCTCCTCCATGACGTCGAGTGCGTCGTCTACCGTGACGATGCCCAGGAGCTTGCGCTTGTCATCCACGACGGGCATGGCGAGGAGGTTGTACTTGGCAATGTCCTTCGCCACGTCCTCCTGGTCGTCGTCGGGACTTGAGGTCACCAGGTCATCGTACGAGATGTCCGAGAGGTGCGTGTCCGTCTCGCCGTCGATGAGGTCGCGCAGGCTCACGACGCCGGAGAGTCGACCCTCCTCGTCTTTGAGGTAGACGTAGTGCACCGCCTCGAAGTCCTCGTCCAGGCCGCGAATGGCCTTTACGGCGTCGGCGACGGTAGAATCCTCGGACAGCTGGACAAACTCGCTGGTCATGATTCGACCCGCGGTGTCCTCCTTGTAGCCCAGGAGCTGGCGAATTGCCTTCTGCTCCTTCACGCCCATCAGGCGGAGGAGCTTCTCAGCCTTCTCGTAGTCCAGCTCGCTCACGAGCTCGGCGGCATCGTCAGGGTCCATCTCGCTCAGCACTCGCGAGGCGTCGGTCTCCTCCATGCCGCCGACGATCTCGGCCGCCATCGCGTCATCGTCGAACTCGGCCATCGCGTTTGCCGCCTGCTCGTCGTCGAGCTGGGCAAAGACCTGGCCGCGCAGGCGCGGGTCGAGCTTCTCCAGGATGTCCGCGACGTCGGCGGGGTGCAGCTCGTCGAGCGTCTTGTGCGAGACGGAAAGCTTGACGTTGGAGAGGTCTCTCTCCACCAGGTCCATGTAGTTCCAAGCAATGATGCGCTCGGGGATGGTCCTTCCCAGCGACTTGGCGATGCGCATGACGACGCGCTCCAGGCGAGGGGAGAGGGTCCTCAGGATGCCCCTGATGCCCACCTCGGCTCCCAGGAGACGGAGCTGGCTGGAGCTGGTGTCCGAGAGCTTGAGGTCGTTGACGCGCACCACGCGCATCCCACGGGTGTCGACGATCTGCTTGTTGAGGAGGTCGCGGGCAATGAGGACCTCGTCAGGCTGAAGGTACGAGAACCGGATGTCGGTGGCGACGACCTTGAGCTGGACCTGATGCTCGTCGTAGGAGTCCACGTACTTGCGCCAGCTGATCATGAACGGGGTCTTGCCTGGCCCCTCCACGGCAAGCGAGGTTACGCGTGGAAAAACCTCGCCGGTGGCGATGCCGAGGTCGTTGACCTTGCCGATCTTCTCGCCATTGAGGTCGTATACGGGGTTTCCCAGCATCTGGGAGAGGTAAATCATGTGCACTCCTTTGTTGGTCGGGCGCCCGCCGCAGGGCGGTGCGGGCGCGATCATCGGGGGGTTACCCCCCGGCGCAACCAACCGAGGCACACCGAGGGGTCATCGACTGTGAGGTCGAGGTTTCATCAATGACCCTTCTACTTGGTTTGCAGAGATGCTGGACAGGTATGGTGTCCAAGCCACGGGCAATTGTACACGCCATGCATTCGACCCGTGCCTTTGGTTGCAAATGCTTCGCAAAGTCTTGGGAAGACTCCGGTAAGGGCTGCGCAAAGACCTTGGATAGAGAAGGGGCGCACCCCGGTGGGATGCGCCCCAAGCGATTTGCCCTTGTGTCTCCTGCCTAGAACTTGACCTGCGGCGCCTGGCGGACGGAGGCCTCGGTGACCTCGAAGCCCTGGCGGGTCTTGAACTTGCGACCGGCGACGATGTTGCCCGGGAAGGTCTCGATTGCGTTGTTGTACTCCAGCACGCAGTCGTTGAAGCTCTGGCGGGCGTAGCTGATCTTGTTCTCGGTGTCGGAGAGCTCACCCTGAAGCTGCTGGAAGTTGGCGTTGGCCTTGAGGTCGGGGTACGCCTCGGACACCGCGAAGAGCGTCTTGAGGGTGCCAGAGAGGACGTTGGATGCCTCCATCTTGTCCTCGGGGGTCTTGGCGTTTGCGACCGCGGCCCTTGCCTGGGTCACCGCCTCGAGGGTGCCGCTCTCGTGCTTGGCGTAGCCCTTCACGGTCTCGACCAGGTTGGGGATGAGGTCGTTCCTGCGCTGGAGCTGGGCGTCGATGGTCTGCCAGGCGTTGTCGCAACGGTTGTCCTTGGTGACGATGCCGTTGTAGATGGTGACGAACCAGATGCCTATCACGACGACGATTGCCACGATGATGATTGCTGCCATTGGTGCTCCTTTCTCGCCGCGCGAAAGGCCATGCGCGGGGGCGCGGGAAGTTGCGCCGTTCTTGAGGTGGACGTGCGCAAAGGAACTGCCCGAGGCGGAGGGGGAGGGATTCGAACCCTCGGAACGGTGTTACCGCTCGACGGTTTTCAAGACCGCTGCAATCAACCACTCTGCCACCCCTCCAGGGGCAAGCAAGTACATCGTACCCCATAACCTACGTGTTCTGAACCCGCGGTGGGAGGGTACCAAGGCCGAGCTAGGGCAAGCTTGCGGCGGATGATATGCTCGGTTGCGTGTTCGTGGCAGCGGGCTGGCGAGGGGAGGCGGCGTTGTCGCAAGAAGAGGACGAGACATACATGCGCATTGCGCTCGAGGAGGCAGCCTCAGCCGCCTCGGAGGGCGAGGTGCCCATAGGGGCGATTGTCGTTTGCGATGGCAAGATCGTCTCCCGTGCGCACAACCGTCGCGAGACCGATGCTGACCCCTCGGCGCACGCCGAATTTTCTGCCCTGGTCAGCGCGTCGCAGGCGTTGGGCCGCTGGCGTCTTACGGGATGCACCGTGTACGTGACGCTGGAGCCCTGCCTCATGTGCGCCGGCCTGATGGTCAACGCCAGGGTCGACCGCTGCGTGTACGGCGCCCCCGACCCCAAGGGCGGCGCCCTGGGGACGCTCTACGACGTGAGCCACGACCCGCGGCTCAACCACGAGTTTGAGGTGACCCCCGGTGTGCTTGGCGACGAGTGCGCCCGGGCTCTTAGGGACTTCTTTCGCGCCCGCCGCGCGGAGCGGAAGGCGCTGCGCTCTGCGGCAGGGGGGAAGTAGGCGGTTGTCGAAAGGTCGCGATTCGCCCGACCTCCCTCCCACTGCGTATGGGCTGCCAGCTTCCTTGCGCATGGCGTCTCCCGTGTGGCAATACCCGCCACCGTCTCCCGAAAACAGCCGTCCATAGCACGTGAGCTGCTGAAAATGAGCTATTTTTATTGCACAAGGGCATGCGGTTGCGAGGGGGACGTTCCAAGATGGCAGACTGGTTTTCCGGCGAGGACGTGCGCGAGGCCTATCGTCGAATTCGTCCCCACGTGAGAAGGACGCCCCTGGAGGAATCCATCTACCTCAACAGCGAGCATCGCAAGTACTGGTTTAAGCTCGAGAGCCAGCAGCTGGGAAAGAGTTTCAAGATCAGGGGTGCCATCAATTCGATGCTCCAGCTCTCTCCGGACGAGGTCCGGCATGGCGTGGGCACCATCTCGACCGGCAACCACGGTGTGGCGGTGGCGATTGCCGCCCGTGACCTGGGGATCAAGGACTGCGTGGTGGTCGTGCCGCTGGGTACCCCCCGTGCCAAGACGGACAGGATCCGCTTCTACGGGGCGCGTTCGATGATGATGGGCGCCGACTACGACGACGCGGTCGTCCTGGGGCTCAACTACATCGACCGTGCGGAGATGTTCTTTGTGGATCCCTACGACCAGGACCCCAACGTCTACAGCGGCACGGGCACGGTGGCGCTCGAGATCTTGGAGCAGAATCCCCAAATCGACACCATCGTCGTGCCCGTTGGTGGCGGTGGGCTCAGCACGGGAGTGGCGGTCGCGGCAAAGTCCGTGCGCCCCGACGTCCGCGTGGTGGGCGTGCAGACGCAGGCGTGCCCCGCCATGAAGCAGTCGCTCGAGGACGGCGTGTGCTACCACACCTATCCAACGGTGGGCGACACGGTGTGCGAGGCGATCGTGGGCGGCATCGGCGAGATTGCCTACGAGATGTACCCCAAGTACGTGGACGAGACAGTAGTGGTGAGCGAGAGGTCCATTCGCTCGGCGTTCAAGTTCATGATCGAGCAGGAGCAGCTCGCCGTCGAGGCGGGGAGTGCCATGGTGGTCGCCGCAGTGCGCGACTACCCCGACGTCGTGGGAGGAAAGAACGTCGCCCTCGTCATGAGCGGTGGCAACCTTGACGTGGGGATCCTCTCGTCCGTGCTCGCCGAAGACTTCACCGCCTAGGCGCGGTTTGGCTGTAAGGGCATATCCGCCCTGCTCCGTGCCAGTTAGCCTGGAATCGAATCATGGTCGTAGACTCCGACCATGCGTATGACCCTATTTCGCTCGAGCCGAAAATTCACCACCAATACGTCATCATCGAAGATGCGGAATCCAAATTACATACACCCAGATAAAGCGGAGCAATTGCCAGAAGTTTCTGGCTTGGATACATACGACGGGATACGTTGCTAAAACGGCCACCCAAAGAGGAAGGAAACCGCAGATAGGGGCCCTACACCACCTGGAAGATGAAGAAGTCCAGATAGTGGGTTTCGGGGACGCCCCAGAGGATGGGGTGGTCCGGTGCCTGCTGGCGCTCCTCCACCTGCTTGAGCTGAACGTTGGCGGCGTGCGCGGCCTCCGATATCGCGCGCGCGAGGAGGTCCCTGGTCATGAAGTGGCTGCAGCTGCACGTGGCGAGGTAGCCGCCGCGGGGCAGCAGGTGCATTGCCGCCTCGTTGATCTCGCGATAGCCCTTGATGGCGTGCTGCACGGTTCCGCGACTCTTTGTGAAGGCGGGCGGATCCAGCACGATCAGGTCAAAGGGGCCTCCCTCGTCGCGAAGGAGTTGACGGTCGTGTGCGAGCTGGGGGAGATACTCCAGCACGTTTGCGCAGGTAAAGCCCATGTTGGCATCGAGCCTGTTGATTCGGGCGTTCTCGCGCGCAAGGTCGATGGCGGTTTGGCTCACGTCGACGCAGCGAACGAAGCCCGCCCCTCCCGCCGCGGCGTTGAGCCCAAACGGACCCACGTGGCAGAAGCAGTCCAGGACGCGGCGCCCGCCCGCAATCTGGCGCACGGCGCGCCGGTTGTACTTCTGGTCCAGGAAGAACCCGGTCTTCTGGCTGTTCTCGACGTCGAGGTCAAAGGCGATGCCGTTCTCGCGCACCATCACGCGGGCAGACTCCGGCGTGGGGAGCGAGAGGTCCGTGCCAGAGAGGTCGAACCACCCCTTCTGCAGGGGCAGGCCGTCCTTCGCCCGCGCGGGGGAGTCGTTGCGCTCGTACACGCCCCTGATCTCCTGCCCGTCCTCCCTCAGCACGTGCACGAGGAGGGGCAGGAGCGTTCCCTTTAGCCGCTCCATGCCAACCGTCCCCACCTGGGCAACGAGGACGTCCTCGTAGCGGTCGACGATGAGGCCGGGCAGCCCGTCTGCCTCGCTGAACACGACCCGGCAGCAGTTGGTGTCTGGCTCGCACCCGGGCAGCGCCCTGGCGCCCATGGTCACCTTGCGATGCTGCCACGCCCACTGGAGCCTCCTGTGCCAGAAGCCCTCGTCAAAACGGTCGTTGGCGTTTCTGCTCACCAGGCGCACGCGAATCTTCGATGCCATCGAGACGAGCCCTGCGCCCTGCCAAGTGCCGTTCTCCTCGACCAGGTCAACCATGTCGCCGTTAACGCCCTCACGACCGTCGGCGGGGGAGGGGAGAATCGCCTTGACCTCACCCTCAAACACCCAGGGATGGCCCGCCTTGAGGGCGCGAGCCGCCTTCTGAGAGATGACTGCCTGTGGGTACGGCCGGACCTTCTTCATGCGGGAATCTCCCCCTCGCTCGCCTACGTTCCTCTCCCACCCATTCTGGCGAAGCGATGGTCAAATTGCGTCGCCTCCCGCAGACCCCACGAGAACCTAAGCATTCGGAGCCTGTGCCCGACCGTAACCGTTGTGCCAGCGATTATTGGGAAGGGGTGCAATTGTGAACCTGAATTGAACCTGTATACAGATAGCTGAACATTTCCAATAACAACGCTGCGCCTTTTTCCCAAAGCGGCTGAGAGTAACACGTCCTCGACAGAAAAACCGTTAACCGTATGTTTCAAAGCGTCTACCGAATTCTTTTTCAGACTTACCATTTTCTTCACTTCGCGAACGGGGGAGAGAGGCTTCCCCACGTTGAGTAGCGCGATGCGTCGCGCGTCCCCTTTATGGAGTAAAGGAGGTTTCTACTATGAACGGATTGGTGGTCATCGTCATTGCTGCGGTGGTCCTGGCCATTGGCTATCTTGCGTATGGTCGCTGGCTTGCAAACTCCTGGGGGGTCGACGCCGAGGCGCTGACGCCCGCCAGGCGCATGGAGGACGGCAAGGACTTCACGCCCGCCTCGCGCTTCACCGCGTTCGCTCACCAGTTCTCGTCCATCTGCGGTGCCGGTCCCGTCACGGGAACCATCGTCGCGATGGCGTTCGGTTGGGTGCCGGTCATCCTGTGGGTCCTCGTCGGTGGCGTCTTCTTTGGCGCAGTCCACGACTTTGGCGCCCTCTACGCGTCCATGAAGAACAACGGCAAGTCTCTCGCCCAGCTCATCGAGAAGTACATCGGCAAGACGGGCCGCCGCCTGTTCCTCCTCTTCAGCTGGCTCTTCTGCCTCATCGTGATTGCTGCCTTCACCTCGATGGTCGCTGGCACGTTTGCGACGAAGGTCGCGGCGGACGGCTCCGTGGACATCGCCGGCTCGTTCGCCAACGGTGCGGCGGGCACGATTTCGCTGCTCTTCACGCTCTTCGCGATCTTCTTCGGCTGGTTCTGCCGCAAGTTTGATCTCAAGGGCTGGAAGCAGTTCGTGGTTGCCGTCGTGCTGATGTTCGTGATGTTTGCGGTCGGTATGCGCTTCCCGATCTACCTCGACGCAAACGGTTGGATTGCCGTGACCATGGTCTACCTGGTCTTCGCCGCCGCAATGCCCATCCAAACCCTCAAGCAGCCGCGTGACTACCTCACCACCATCATGATGGTCACCATGATCGTCTCCGCCGTCCTCGGCATCATGGTCATGGGCTTCAACGGGCAGGCAACCATGACCGCGCCCGCCTTCACCGGGTTTGCGACCAAGACCGGCTCCACCCTGTTCCCCGTCCTGTTCGTCTCCGTCGCCTGTGGCGCGCTCTCCGGTTTCCACAGCCTGGTCTCCTCTGGCACCTCCTCCAAGCAGGTCGAGAGCGAGACCGACGCCCTCCCCGTGGGCTTTGGCGCCATGGTGCTGGAGTCCTTCGTCGGCGTCATCGCCATCGTCGTCGCCGCAATCATGTACGGCGAGATGAACACCGCCGGGACCGGCTCCCTCAACGCCGGCGTCGCCTCCACCCCGTTCCAGATCTTTGCCGCGGGCATCGCCAAGGGCATGACCATGTTTGGGATGGACAAGACCATCGCCACGGTGTTCATGACCATGTGCGTCTCGGCCCTCGCACTCACCTCGCTCGACGCCGTCGCGCGTATCGCCCGCGCCTCGTTCTCCGAGTTCTTCGCCAAGTCCAACGACGCCCTCGCCGCCTCGCAGGAGAGGACCGGTGCCATGAGGGTCGTCGGCAACCCCTGGTTTGCCACCGTCGTGACGCTGGTCGGCGGCCTGTCGCTCACCTTTGGCGGCTACCTCAACATCTGGCCGCTCTTTGGCGCCTCCAACCAGCTCCTTGGTGGCATGACCATGATCACGCTCGCCGTGTTCTGCAAGTGCACCGGGCGCAAGGGCTGGATGCTGTACGTTCCCGTTGCGTTCCTGCTGTGCTGCACGTTCACCTCGCTGGTGCAGTCCATCATCGGTTGCGTCACCGCCATCTCGACCTACGGCCTGTTTGGCATGATGCCGGGCTCCACGGCGGGCACCATGGTCTCCGTTGCTGCGACCTCCGGCCTCCAGCTCGTGTTTGCCGTGCTGCTCGTGGCGTTGGGGCTGATCGTCTCGTACAACTGCCTCAAGGAGTTCTTCACCAAGGAGGCAGGCTCCATCCCCGACGAGGAGCCCGAGTGGACCGAGATGGGCCGCGAGCACGTTGCGCGCGATGCCGCGGAGGCGGCAGCGGCCACTGCGTCTCCCGTGGATGCGTAGCGCCCGCGAAGGTTCTAGAGAATGACGACGCCCCCGCCGGAATGGTTCTGGCGGGGGCGTCTTGCTCTCACGTGCGATTTGCTCGGGCGGCGCGGCCCGGTGGGCCTTGATGCCGGCGGAAGCCGCCCGGGGAATGTGGCCGAGCGCCTCTCGCTTAGTAGTGCCTGCCGTAGCGACCGGCGGAGATGCCCCTGCCACGCGACCGCGAGCCACTGAACATGGTGCGCTTGGGCTTGGTGGTGGACCTGCCGGGGTTGGGGACGATGCGCGAGGAGTCGTAGTCAAAGCCCGGCTGGTCCCACACGGGTATCAGCTTGTGAGTGAAATACTCGATCTCGCGCAGCGGACTGATCTCGTCTGGCGCTACGAAGGTGTACGCGTGGCCGGCCGCACCCGCGCGCCCGGTCCTCCCAATGCGATGGACGTAGTCCTCCGGGTCCATGGGGACGTCGTAGTTGACCACGGCATCGATGCCGCTCACGTCTATGCCGCGGCTCATCACGTCGGTTGCCACCAGCACCTGCACCTTGCCGTCCCTAAAGCGCTCGAGCGCACGCTCGCGAGCCTTCTGCGGGCGATCCGCGTGCATCACGTCCACCTTGACGCCCGCCGCCTTGAGGTACGAGTCAAGGTCATCCACCCTGTGCTTGGTGCGGCAGAACACAAGGACGCGCTCCGGCGCCTCCCCCGCCGCCCCGCCCGTCCTGAGCAGGGTCTCGAGCAGCTGGGTCTTCTGGCCCTGCGTGACGGGGCACAGGTGCTCCTCAACGGTGTCGGCGGTTTCGCCTATGCGTGCGATCTCGATTTGGACGGGGTCGCGGAGCATCGCGTCTACCGTCCCCTTGATCGACGGTGGGATGGTGGCCGAGAAGAGCAGCGTCTGCCGCTCGCGGGGAAGCGCCGCCACGATGCGTCGGACGCTGGGCCAAAAGCCCATGTCGAGCATGCGGTCCGCCTCGTCGAGGACGAACACCTTCACGTCGTCGAGGCTGACGTGGTCGTGCTCCATGAGGTCGATGAGCCTGCCCGGTGTGGCGACCAGCAGGTCGCATCCCGCTTCGAGCTCCCTTATCTGGCGGTCGAACTTGGCGCCGCCCATCACGACCACGGCTTTTTGGCCGGTGTGGGAGCAGACCACGCTCACCACGTCCTCGATCTGCTGCGCGAGCTCGCGGGTGGGGGTCACCACCAGGGCGAAGGGTCCAAAGGGGCGGGCGTTGGGGTTTGCCTCGCGGCTGTCGCCCGACGCGGCCTTGCGCTCCTGTCCCGAGGCCTTGCCGCCCCCACGCCTGCGCCTGGACCGCTTGCGCTTTGCGGGAGCCGGGGCGGAGGACGCTTGCCCCGGGGCGCCATCAGAGGGGGTTACGGCATGCGAGACGCCCTTGCCCCTCTCCCCCGTTGCGGTGCCCTTTTCGGCCGCCGCGTCCGCCTTTGCCTTGTGGTGACGGCGGCGGGCGCGGCGCTTGGGCTGCGACACGCCGCCGTCGCCATCCACGTTCGCGGAGACGGACGGTCCCCCGGCCACGTCGTCGGCAATTACCTCGGGGCCGTTGGGGTTGGGCGGGACGTCGTCCCCAACACCCTCCTCGTCGGCACTGGCTTGGAGCCGTGACGCCACGCCCGCCTTGGCGCGGGCATCGCGCGAGTACGGCTCGATTACCTGCAGGACCGGCAGCGCGAAGGCGGCCGTCTTGCCCGTTCCCGTCTGGGCGGAGGCTATGACGTCACGCCCCGCCAGCACCTGGGGGATGGCCTGCGCCTGGACGGGTGTTGGGCTCTGGAACCCGAGGGCGCGCACGCCCTCCAATATGTGCTCGTTTAGCCCGAGCTCGGCAAATGTCGTATCCATACTGGTAAGTATGCGTCAAGGTGGCGTCCCTGCCAAACGAGAGTGGCGCGTAGCTGCGGATTCTTTGGCTGGCAGCCCGATGGGAGGGGATTCTGGCGACTCTCGCTCGCGTCCGTCTCCCTCAGCCTTGCGCAAAGCTGCTACCCTGAGACCTGCGAGCCGGTCATAGGGCAGACCGCAAAGTGGAGGGGAGCCAACGGCGCCATGTGCTGGAACGGGACGCGCATAGGCCTTACGCAGCGAATGCGCTAGCGCCATGCCGCCATGCGCGGCGTGGTGCACACCATTGCCCCGTCAGTTTCCCGCGCACGATCGCACGTGAGGAGTTTCCATGCCAATCAACATCCCAGATGGCCTTCCCGCCAAGAAGATCCTGAGGCAGGAGCGAATCTTCGCCCTCGAGGAAGAGGCGGCCACCAAGCAGCAGATCCGTCCGCTCCGCGTGGTCATCCTCAACCTCATGCCCACCAAGATCGAGACCGAGACCCAGATCCTCCGCCTCATCAGCAAGTCGCCCCTTCAGGTGAGCTGCGACTTCATGCGTGTGTCCACGCACGAGTCCACACACGTGAGTCAGGACCACCTGGTCAAGTTCTACGACACGTTCGACGCGTTCGAGGACAAGAACTACGACGGCATGATCATCACTGGGGCGCCCGTGGAGCACCTCGACTTCTTGGAGGTCGACTACTGGGACGAGCTGTGCCGCATCATCGATTGGTCTCAGGAGCACGTGCTCAGCACCATGTTCCTGTGCTGGGGAGCCATGGCCGGGCTCTGGCACCTGTATGGCATCCACAAGAGGCTCTTGCCGCACAAGCTCTTTGGCGTCTTCCCCCAGCGTCTGCGCGACGAGTACAGCTTCCTCACCAACGGGTTTGACGAGGTCCACTACATGCCGCACTCCCGCCATGCCGCGATCGACGCGGGGGAGCTGCGCCTCCATCCCGAGCTCCAGGTCCTCTCGGAGGGGTTCGAGAGCGGTCCCGCCATCATTGCCACGCGTGACTTCCACGAGGTGTACGTCACCGGGCACTTTGAGTATGGGAGAGACACGCTGGCATCCGAGTACTGGCGAGATTTCAAGAAGGGCATGCCCATCCGCCTGCCCGAGAACTACTTCCCGGACGACAACCCCGAGAACCAGCCCATCTTCACCTGGCGCGCCCACGCCAACCTCCTGTATCGCAACTGGCTCAACTGGGTTTACCAGATGACGCCCTACGAGCTGGAGAAGGTCCCCCAGACCATCGCGTCGCTCAAGGCGGACTCCGATGGCATGGTCGACAAGTTCGAGTCGTAGCGTCCGACCCGTCCCGGTGCGAGAGGTGACCACATGACCAGGCGTCCGACGGCTCACGAGGGGTTTGACGACGAGCCCCTGACCGAGGAGCTCCTCGAGGCCCTGCGCAGGAGTGCCTCTCCCGAGGAGTACCTCGACCAGGTGGACCTGCCCAACCGCGACCTCCCCGGCTACCTCTTCGCGCTTCTGGACGCGAGCGGTAAGAGCCGCGCCGCCGTGGCCGACGAGTGCGGCATGGGGGCGAGCTACGTGTACCAGATTTTTGCCGGGGAGCGCACCCCCACGCGCGAGTTCCTGCTGCGCATCGCCTTCTGCCTGGGGTGCGACTTGCGCCAGGCGCAGCGCCTGCTGCGGCTTGCCGACGAGGGCGCGCTGTGGCCCAAGCGCCGCCGCGACGCGATCCTGATCTTCTGCCTGGAGCACGGGTACGACCTCCCGCGCGCCGACGCGGAGCTGTATCGCCTGGGGGAGAGGACCCTCACCCCCGAGAGGGGCTAGCCCATGTCGGGTGACGACGCCTCGGGGTCCGGGCTGCTGCACGCGCTCGAGATTGACGACTCGTTCAGGACGGAGCGGGTCCTTGGCACGGGTGAGACGGGCAGGACCGAGCTGGTGAGCCTTCCGCACGGTTCTCCCATGGTGCGCAAGCGCATCGCCTGGCCCCTGGCGAACCCGGAGGCGTTGGGTGTGCTCCTTGGCATCGACCAGCCGCGCCTCCCTCGCATGGTGTGCCTGTATGCAATGCCCAACGAGCTCGTGGCGGTCTACGAGTACGTGGAGGGAGAGACGCTCGCCGACCTGGTCCAGCGGGAGGGCCCGCTGGCGCCCGGGCGTTCGGTGGGGCTCCTCGCGCAGGTGGGCGAGGCCGTCGCCGCGCTTCACGCCCGCGGCGTGGTCCACAGGGACGTGACGCCGTCCAACGTGATCGTGGCCCAGGACGGCGCCCACCTGATCGACCTGGGCATCGCACGGGTGCACAGCGACGGTATGCTCCGCGACACCACAACGCTGGGAACGGTGGGGTATGCCGCCCCCGAGCAGTTTGGCTTTGCCCAGACCGATGCCCGTTCGGACGTGTACTCCATGGGTCGTCTCCTCCAGTTCATGCTCACGGGAAGCCACCCCAGGGATGCGGGCTCGCTCGTCGGGCTTAGCGATGCGGGCGTGCCCGCCTCCCTGCGGCAGGTCGTCGCCATCGCATGCGCGCTGGAGCCAAGCGCCAGGTACCAGGACGTTGGGGAGCTGGTCGCGGCGGCGCGTGACGCGCTCGTACGGGGGCCTGTCGAATCTGCGGTGGTATCGATGCGCCCCGGCGCGTCAGCTGCCGAGCAGCCCGAGCCGTCCACCCCGTTCGACCGCGTGGGGCCAGACGCCTCGGAGCCGCGGGCCGCCTCGGCGCCAGCGGAGTCCATCGCCGCGCCCGCGCGGCCATCCTCTCTCGCCCATGAGGCGGATGCCGTCGAGCCCGTTGCGCCCCTCTCGTTCACCACCCCACGCCACCGCCATCCGGCGGGCAGGGGAGAGGGGCGCTCGCCCCTCCGCCGATGGCTCACCCTCTGGCAGTCCTATCCCGCCGAGGTCCGCTCGCTCATGGCGCTGCCGAATCATCCGGGCAAGGTGGTCTCGCTCGTCTCGCTCCTGGCATGCGTTGCCCTCGCTGTCGCCTTCGCGTGCTCCTCCGTGGCCCAGTCCCTTGCGATGCCGGCGCCGCTTGCCGCTCCCACCCTCGTGGTGCTCCTGGGAATCTGCGCCGACGTCGTGGCGATTCCCCTGGAGTGCATGGGTTGTGCGCTGGGAATCGGCCGATACGAGGGCTGCCCCCATAGAACCCGCGGCCTCGTCGTCGCCGCCTTGGCTCACCTTGCCGCGCTCTGCCTGCTGACTCTCGCCGCCGCACTGGCCTACGCCATCGCCATCGCCGTCGCGTAGGGCAATTGCCGGCATCGCCGGTCGCCAGAACTCCGCTCCCAGTGGAAGTTTTGCCTCAGCTCCCCAAATACCATCGGGTGCACGGCCCGGAGGGGCAAGGCAAGCACGAAGGGAGAGCGCCATGAGGAGAAGTGCGGGAAGCGTCGTGCTGGGGGTGGCCCTTGCTGCGTCAATGTCCCTTGGACTCGCGGGGTGCGGTGGCTCGGGGGAGTCTGCGGGCGGCGCGGATTCTGCGGCAAAGGCGGACTCCGCCGCCGAGCAGGCAGCGCCAAAGGAGCAGCAGTCCGTCGCCGTGACGGTCGATGGCGCCCAGATGGCTACTGACTACCAGGGTAACCCCTGCGTCGTGGTCACCTACACCTTCACCAACGTCTCGGACAAGGACGCCCAGGCATTTGATACGGCCGCGTATTCCGAGGTCTACCAGAACGGCGTTCAGTGCGACCTTGCCATCTGCGACTCGGTGGATGGCAACTCCGCGCTCACCAAGGTGCAGGCGGGAAACTCCACGCAGGTCCAGCTGGCCTACAGCGTCTCTGACACGTCGGACGTCGACGTGAAGGTCTATCCCATCGTCAACCTCGACAACACGACCCTTGCCGAGAAGACCTTCACGCTCGCATAGGGAGGACATCGTGAAGAGGAACAAGCTCCTGCTCGTCGCCCTTGTCCTGGGGGCGCTCTATCTGGTCTACAGCCTCGTCTATTGGAGTGGGGCGTCCACGTCGGGCTCGGGGGCGGAGGCTGCCGGCGCGCTCATGGCGACCGCCCTCGTGATGCCCCACCTGGTGGCGGTCGTGGTGGCAGTGGTGTTCAATGCCCTCGCATTCGCGATGTCCAAGCGACCGTTCGCGCTCGTCGCCGGCATCATGTATGCCGTGGCGATGGCGCTCTTCCCCATCTACTTCTTCTTCGTGCTGGTGCAGATGATCCTGTGCTTCGTGGCGTTCGCAAAGATGAAGGGGGAGAGAAACCCCAGTGCCAGCTAGGAGACTCGTCCCGACGGCCGCCAGTGCCTCTCGCTTGACGGCGGACTTCCTTCGAGCCAGGACTCCCAGGAGGAGTCGACTCAGGGGACTGTGTTGTGGGCAGGGGAGCACACCCTGTGCGCAAGGCTGGTGCGAGTGCCTCTGGTAAGGCTGCGGCTGCCGCCAATATGGTTTCCAGCGTGTGGTGCTTAGAAGACCCGGTGCCAGTGCGAGTCGCGAACGGAGGTTGCTTAGAAAACCCGGTGCCCGTCCGGAATCTGGGGGATCACATCCGTGCGGGCACCGGCGAGGCTAAGCATTTCGTCCCAAAATCGGTGCAGGCACCGGTGAAGTTAAGCGTCGCCGTCGCGACACTTGTGCGAGCACCGGTGAGACTAAGCATCGAGATGCCGACCGCCGGGCAGTCGTCGACCGGACTACCTGGGACCGGTGATCTCCCTGATGCGCGCGAGGACCTCGGTACGCCTGGGGCGAGGCAGCGGGATCTGGGTTCCGTCGGACATCGAGAGCGAGTCCTCGTTGAACGAGCGTATGTAGCGCGGGTTCACGAGGTAGCTTCGGTGTGCCGCCAGCAGCTCGGGAAACTGTCCCAGTGCATCTGTGATCCCCATTCGAGCGTCAATGTCCTCGTAGGTGGTGCGGACGAGGCATCGCTTTCTTCTCGCCTCCACGAACACGACGTCGGAGGAGGATACCAGGTGCATGGTTCCGTTGGCATCGCGCAGGGGCACCCGGTGCAGGTTCGTCTCTGCCGCCACGCGCTCGTCCAGGTAGTGCTTGGCCATTCGCCCGATGGCGTTCGCGAACGTCTCGCCCCGGGCAACGGCAAGCTCTCCGCGCGGGTGCGAGATGTAAAGGGACTTGACCACCAACCGGTCGTCGACGAGCTCCCAGTTGACTTGGGTCCTCTGCTGCACCTGCAGGAAGATGGGCGCACCTGCGTCGGTCGTGACCAGGTAGCGGCCGACGACCGAGAGGGCACGGCCGCAGTTCTGCACCACCGTGAATTCCACGTGGGACATGTGGCAGGGAACCAACTCCCGCAGGTTCGCCTTGAGGTCGGCTCGCATCGCGTCGATGCCGCGCATGTAGCGCTCCTGTTCGGGCATGACCCACATGATGTCATCTGCCGCGAGCGAGAGAATCGGCTTGATGTCCAGCTGCCAAAAGCGGGCGATCGTCTCGTGCGTGAGGCGAAGCGCCTCGGCCTCGAGCCTTCTGTTCATAGTGTCACCGCCAATCCGTCGGCACCGGGTCGCATGGCATCCCGGCGCATGGAAGCACCCCCAACACCCACAGTTCAAACAGGTGAGAGGGAAAGCCGCCTATTTTGTATTTGAACGATGGATGTCCGCGAGGTCGACCGGGGGCCACGAACGCATCTGCGTGGTCCTCGCGGAAGATGCCCCTAAAGGAGCGTGTGGTGGGAGAACGGCAGGTCTAGGGACGAGTCGTACACGCCGTAGCTGTGCTCGCCATCCTTGGGGATTCCCACGCTGCCCGGGTTGAAGACCCAGCACCCGGGATGCGTGGAGCTCGCCATGTTCACCCGCTTGTGGGTGTGGCCATAGACCAGTGCAGACCCCTCGGGGATCTGGGGCCAGTTGTCAACGCTGTTGTGGACCCCGGGCCCGTACACGTGGCCGTGGGTGAGGAACAGCTCACGGTCCCTGTCGGGGTCGTAAAGCACGTTGTACGTGGCCATGCAGGGGAACGAGAGGACCATCTGGTCCACCTCGGCCTCGCAGTTGCCGCGTACGGCGATGACGTCGTCTGCCAGCGAGTTGAGCATCGAGATCACGCGCTTGGGGGCGTAGTCTCCAGGAAGGTCGTTTCGTGGGCCGTGGTACAGAAGGTCGCCCAGCAGCACGACCCTGTCGGGTTGCTGCTCGTCGATCGCCCGCAAGAGGCGCTCGCACCAGTCCGCCGCTCCGTGGATGTCGGATGCGATGAGAAGGCGCATGTGTCTCTCCCCTTTCGTGGATGCGTGTGTGGGGCGAGGCTGTCTCGCCCGCGCCACACGATGGTGCCACAACCAAGGCTCGCGGTGGTGCGATCGTTGTGGAGCAGGCGCCGACTCCATGGCACCTCTAACCTCGGTGGGAGGGCCAATTGCGGGCACTTAGGGAACCTATAATCTCAGCCTCAAAAAATCTATTAGTGTCAGACTTAGATAATGTATAGAATCGGAGCGCATGGGAAAAATAGCAGACGTAAAGAAAGGCGCGAGGCGGCAAGGGGCCGTTGGCAGCCGGCAGCCGCCGGAATCGCGCGCAGGCAGAAAGGACTCACACCATGGCAAAGATTCTGGGAATCGACCTTGGTACTACTAACTCCGCGATGGCGGTTCTGGAGGGTGGCTCGCCCACCATCATCGTCAACGCCGAGGGCGACCGCACGACCCCGTCCGTGGTCGGCTTCCGTCCCGACGGCGACCGCATCGTGGGCAAGGCGGCCAAGAACCAGGCAGTCACCAACCCCAAGAACACCGTCTTCTCCATCAAGCGTTTCATGGGCCGTCGTTACGACGAGGTCACGAGTGAGCTCAAGACCGTCCCCTACAAGGTCAAGGCGGGCACCGGTAACCGCGCGGTCGTCGAGATCGATGGCGAGGACTTCACGCCCGAGCAGATCAGCGCAATGATCCTCTCCAAGATGAAGGAGGACGCCGAGAAGTATCTGGGCGAGAAGGTCACCGACGCCGTCATCACCGTCCCCGCATACTTCAACGATGCCCAGCGCCAGGCAACCAAGGACGCCGGCAAGATCGCGGGTCTCAACGTCAAGCGTATCGTCAACGAGCCCACCGCCGCGGCGCTTGCCTACGGCCTCGACAAGAAGGGCATCGACCAGAAGGTTCTGGTGTTCGACCTGGGCGGCGGCACCTTCGACGTCTCGCTGCTCGACCTCGCTGACGGCGTCGTTGAGGTCCTTGCCACCAACGGCGACAACCACCTGGGCGGCGACGACTGGGACCAGCGCGTCATCGACTGGATGGCCGACAAGTTCCAGCAGGAGAACGGCATCGACCTGCGCAAGGACCCCATGGCGCTCCAGCGTCTGAAGGAGGCGGCGGAGAACGCCAAGAAGGAGCTCTCCAGCGCCCAGCAGGCAGACATCAACCTGCCGTTCATCACCGCTGACGCCAGCGGCCCCAAGCACCTCAACTACACGCTCACCCGCGCCGAGTTCGAGCGCATCACGCGCGACCTTCTCGACCGCTGCAAGGAGCCTGTGACCAAGGCCCTGCGCGACGCCAACCTGCAGATTTCTGACGTCAACGAGGTCATCCTGGTCGGCGGATCCAGCCGTATGCCCGCCGTGCAGGAGCTTGTCAAGCAGATGACCGGCAAGCAGCCCAACATGTCCGTCAACCCCGACGAGGTCGTTGCTGACGGCGCAGCCGTGCAGGGCGGCGTCCTCACGGGCGACGTGTCCGGCATCCTGCTGCTCGACGTCACCCCGCTGTCGCTGGGCGTCGAGACCATGGGCGGCGTCATGACCAAGATGATCGACCGCAACACCACGATCCCGACCTCCAAGACCGAGGTCTACTCCACGGCGGCCGACAACCAGACCTCCGTCGAGATCAACGTTCTGCAGGGCGAGCGCGAGATGGCGAGGGACAACAAGTCGCTCGGCAAGTTCAACCTCACCGGCATCCCCGCGGCGCCTCGTGGCGTGCCCCAGATCGAGGTCACGTTTGACATCGACGCCAACGGCATCGTCAAGGTCACCGCAAAGGACAAGGGCACGGGCAAGCAGCAGCAGATCACCATCTCCGGCTCCACCGCGCTGTCTGACGACGAGGTCGACCGCATGGTCAAGGACGCCGAGTCCCACGCCGAGGAGGACAAGAAGCGCAAGGAGGACATCGAGGTCCGCAACCAGACCGACTCTCTGTGCTACAGCACCGAGCAGACGCTGAAGGACCTTGGCGACAAGGTCTCCGAGGACCAGAAGAAGGAGGTCCAGGCGGCCATCGACGAGACCAAGAAGGCGCTCGACGGCACCGACATCGATGCCATTAAGGCAGCTGGCGAGAAGCTGCAGGAGGCCAGCCACAAGCTTGCCGAGGTCGTGTACTCCGACGCCCAGGCCCAGACCGCGCAGGCGGGCGGCCAGCAGCCCAGCGGCAGCGCCAGCAACGGCGACGACGTCGTGGATGCCGACTACGAGGTCGTTGATGACGACAAGGACAACAAGTAGCGGTCGTGCGACCGTCACGGGCCGTTGAATGAACGCGAGAGGGGGCGGCCGCAGGGCCGTCCCCCCAGGACTATCCCGAGGAGGGTGACGTGAAAGTGCCGATCGAGGTCAACGATGACAAGAGGCCCGACGACAAGGAGGGCGAGGGGGTCTCTCCTGCGACCACCCCTGAAGAAGACGAGGCCGCTATGGTCGAGGCCGCCAAGCGCGCGGGCGAGAAGGCGGCGGCCGACGAGCTCAAGGTCGACGTGGAGAAGGTACGTGCCGAGAGGGACGACCTGCAGAGGAAGCTTGATGGCGTCGAAAGGGAGATAGCCGACGCCAAGAAGGAGGCTTCCGAGTCTGCCGACAGGCTCGTTCGTCTCCAGGCGGACTGGGACAACTACCGTCGCCGCACCGCCCAGGAACGCCTGGACGAGCGCGAGCGTGCTGCGGAGAAGCTCGTCACCAACCTGCTTCCGGTGCTCGACGACATGGAGCGTGCGACCGAGCACGCGGCGAAGGGCGCCGAGGGCGATGAGAACCTCGAGCAGTTTGTGAAGGGCATCGATGCCGTGCATGACAAGATGCTCTCGATTCTGGGCAAGGAGGGCGTCGAGGTCATAGACCCCAAGGGTGAGCCCTTTGACCCCCTGGTCCACCAGGCGGTGGGTCGCGAGGAGAACAAGGATGCCTACGACGAGACGGTTGCCCAGGTGTACCAGCGGGGCTACCGGATGGGTGGCAAGGTCATCCGCAACGCCATGGTCACGGTGACTTACGGAGGCCCGAAAAGGCCCCAGCCCGAGGAGGGCAAGGACGCCTCTGACGGCGGGGACTCGGAGAAGGCCCCTAGCGGCGACGGAGACGCGAAGTAACGGTCAGTCAGCGCGCCCGGGCCAAACGGTTCGGGCGCGCGCATGTGAAAGGAGGCGTTAGCTTCTCATGGCTGGAAAGCGAAACTACTACGACGTGCTTGGTGTGAAGCGTGACGCCACCCCCGACGAGATAAGGAAGGCGTTCCGAAAGCTCGCCGCAAAGTACCACCCCGATGCAGGAGGGGACGAACAGAAGTTCAAGGAGGTCAGCGAGGCGTACACGACCCTCTCCGATCCCCAGAAGCGCAAGGAGTACGACCAGCTGCTGATGTTTGGCGGCATCCCCGGTTCCGACTTCGGTGGCTCCGGCGGGCGCAACCGCACGGGCTACACCTACACCACCAACATGGGTGGTGCCGACTGGGCGGACATCTTCGACAACATCCGTGGCGGCGACGGCGCCTTTGGCGGCTTTGACTTCTCGTCCATATTTGGAGGGCAGCCCGGAGGGGCGCGCGCGACCAACCGTCCCGTCAAGGGTGGCGACCTCACGATGAGCATCGAGATCGGTGCCGACGAGGCATTCAAGGGCGCGCAGCGCAAGGTCAGCTATACCATCCCGTCCACGGGCGAGCGCCAGTCCATCACGGTGAAGGTGCCTGCCGGCGCGGTCGACGGCGGCAAGCTCCGCTACCGCAACCGTGGCGAGTACGGCGTGAACGGCGGAGCGCGCGGTGACCTAGTCATCACCACCAAGGTCCAGGAACACCCGCTGTTCAAGCGTGATGGGGCGGATGTTCGCATGGAGCTTCCCGTGAGCGCCTACGAGGCGGCGTTGGGTACCAGCGTGAACGTTCCCACGCCCGACGGCACGGAGGTCCGTCTGAAGGTCCCCGCTGGGACGCAGGATGGCAAGACCTTCCGGTTCCGTGACCTCGGTGCCCCCGACGTCAAGCACAAGGGCACCCGTGGCGCGCTGTACGTGAAGGTGAGGGTGAAGGTCCCCACGAGGCTCTCGGCAAAGGAGCGCGAGGCGCTCACCGCGTTGCGCGATGCAGACAAGCGCGCATACAGGAAGGACGTCGACCGCTATGGCGCATAAGGAGGGCGAGGGCAAGGACAAGCCCCTCTACATGATCAGCGTAGCCGCGGAGCTCACGGGGATGCACCCCCAGACGCTGCGCGTCTACGAGCAGAAGGGGCTGGTGAACCCTGGCAGATCGCGAGGCAACACCAGACTGTACTCGCAGCACGACATAGAGCGGCTCAACCTCATCAGCAAACTCACTGATGAGGGCATCAACCTTGCTGGCGTCGTCCGCATCCTTGACATGAGGGAGCGGGCGGAGGAGCGCGACCGCGAGATCGACGAGCTCAGGGCAAGGGTACGCGAGCTCGAGGACGAGGTTCACGAGTTCAGGATGAGGGAAAAGATCACGGCCCTCGCGCGCTACGACGGGTCGAGTCCCGAGCAGGTCATGCGCGGCCTCCTCTCCAGTGGAAAGGACCACGACGCCTGAAGCCGCTGGCGTCTCCCCATGGTGGTTGTCGCATAGGCGAGCCCCTCTCCCCAATGGTGTGGGAGAGGGGCTTTTGTGTCTGCCGAGCGAGAGGCGAAAACACATTGTCGGCTGGGGTGCCCCCAGACGGCAATTGGCTACTCGCGAAGCAGCTTGCGGGCAAGCTCGATCTTGTGCGCAACCGAGAGCTGCTCCATCTGCTCCCGTACCTTGTAGCTGAGGCCGGTCACCTTGGCGACCTTGTCCAGGCGGTAACGCACGGTGTTTGGGTGCTGGTCCAGGGCGCGTGCGGCCCCCTCGATGGAGCAACCGGCATCGCAGTAGGCGGCGAGTGTCCCCATGAGGTCCGAGCCGGTCTCTGCGTCGTGGCTGCGCAGCGGCTCGAGCACGTCGCTTGCGAAGTCGCGCATCTCGGGGCGGTCCGCACATGGCAGGAGGACACGCAGGACTCCGAGGTCTGCATACCGCACGGTGCCCCCGCCGCGCCTTCGCGCCACCAGCGCCGACCGCCGCGCCTCCAGCACGGCATGATCCATCTCGCCCAGGTCGAAGTGCGTCTCGCTGATGCCCACCGAGGCCGAGACCTCATGGTCGAGCACCCCTGCCCTGAGCACGCTGACCATGTCGTCCACCTGCCCCCGGTTACTGATCGCATCTGAGTCGCCGCTCGTCACGTAGAGCAGACCCTCCCCATATGGCGCGAACAGGTTGCGGAGGCCTGAGAGCTTGCTCTCGTAATAGCGGGAGAGCGCCTGGGCAAAACCCGCCTGCGACAGGGGCTCCGCGATGTAGATGACCACGTGCTCCTCGCCAAAGCTGGGGTTCAGTCGCAGCGCGTGCTCGCGGACCCGTTGGGGCGGAGTGTCGTCTTGCGTCATGATGTCTAGCTCGTTCTGCGCGAACGAGGCGTCCGCAAGCTCGGTCACGCGTCGGTCGACCTGGGCGATCACCGTGTCGAAGAAGAAGCCATCTCCGCTCGTCACAAATAGGGGGAAGTCGCGCGCATTTGCGTAGCGCACGGCGGAATCCGGAATCTCGAGATGGAGGACGTTCTTGATAACCAGCCCGCTGACGCCCCTGCCAACCAGGTACTTTATTGCCTCGCCGATGAGCCATGGGTCGTCCCTCGCATAGAGGAAAGTGCTCAGCACCAGCTGGTCGGGCTCGAAGTTCACGCGCTGATAGCGCGTCTTGAGGCCGGGCATGAGCTCGTAGTCAAGGATGCCGACCTGGCCAATCGCGCGAGAGAGTCCGCCCTTGCCAGCGATGAGGCGGACGCTTTCTGCGTACGAGTTCAAGAAGTCAGACACGGTGTATATCATGAGTGCCCAAAACCTAACAAAATCAGATAAGACAATTGTACAAGAACACAATAAGCATGGGATAAATGGTAACGAACCGATGAATATGAGATAGAACAGTTCAAACAGATTGTAAATCACCACAAAACAGAACCCTCGAAAGTACACTTACGCACGCGTAGAGTCATCGGCATACGAGGTGCGGGCAATGGGGCCCGCGCGACGGGCAGGCCGGAAACAGGAGCCCGTGACAGAACGGATGAGCACATGGCGCAGATCAGGGTTCTCTCGGCGGATGACATCTCGAAGGTCCTTTCCGTGACCGATGCGGTTGCGGCGGTCGAGGACGCATACCGCCAGAAGGCAGGGGGCGAGGGTACCGCATGGCCGATGGTGTACGAGCAGTTTGAGCCGGGCGTTTCCGACATGGATATCCGCTCGGGCGAGCTTTCCGCGAGCGGGCTCTTTGGTCTCAAGCTAACGGCATGGTTCTCCCGCAACCCGAGTCGTGGCCTCCCGGAAATCTATGGCACCACGCTGCTGTGCGATGACACCACGGGCGCACCCCTCGGTCTGCTCAACGCCTCCGCCATCACGGGGCTGCGCACCGGCGCGGCTGCCGCACTGGGCGTCAAGTGGCTGGCTCGGAAGGATGCCCGCAACCTGATGGTTGCCGGCGCGGGCCACATGAGCACCTTCGTGGTGGCGGCGACCCTTGCCGCCTGCGAGTCGATTGAACGCGTCGAGGTCTGGGACCCCCGCAAGGAGGAGGCGCCGGAGTCCCGCGTGGAGCTGATGCGCGAACAGGTGGCACAGATTCTCTCCCAGGCGGGCGTCGAGCGCTCCTACCAGATCGTCGCGGTTGCGAGTGGGGAGGAGGCCGCTCGCAAGGCGGATGCGATCATCACGGTCACCCCGGCGACCGAGCCAATCATCCAGGCGGAGTGGGTGAAGCCGGGCACGCACATCTCCGCCGTTGGTGCCGACATGGAGGGCAAGCAAGAGCTCTCCTCCAAGCTGGTCAGCAGCGCCCGCCTCTACGTGGATGACCGGGCACAGTCGATCGCGTCCGGCGAGCTCGAGGTTCCCGTGAGCCAGGGGGCCATCACGGCGGATGACATCGTCGCCGAGCTGGGCGAGGTCATTGCGGGCAAGGCTGTTGGACGTACGTCCGACGAGCAGGTTACGGTGTTTGACACCTCCGGCATCGCGGTGCAGGACCTGGCTGCCTCCCGCATGGCGTATGACCGTGCGGTCGAGCGCGGCCTGGGGACCACGGTGGAGTTCTAGGTTCCGGCTGCACTCGAGGGAATCTGACGCATGAATGACGGGCGCCCGCGCCCGGGACGGAGGACAGCATGAAGATCAAGGACTTCAAGGTCGAGCAGTGGATGAACTCCTGGGAGACCAAGTGCAAGTACAACGTTGCGGAGACCTGTACCTACTCGATTTCGCTCGATGAGTTGTTTGAGCTGTGCGAGGGCTCGGCCGACGCGGGACGCGCCGCGCGCGACGCCTTCCTGAACGAATTCTGCGCTCGCCGACTGACCTATGGCGACATCGAGGGCAACCCCAAGTTCCTCGAGGGCATCTGCGGCCTGTATCAGACGGTCCAGCCGTGTCATGTGATCCCTACGCACGGCGCCGCCGGAGCAAACCACCTGGTGCTCACGACCCTTTGCGAGCCGGGTGACCATGTGGTCTCGGTTATGCCCACCTACCAGCAGCTCTATTCGATTCCAGAGATGTGCGGCGCCAAGGTCGACATACTGCACCTCGAGAAGGAGCGGCACTACCACGTTGACGCGAAGCGTCTCGACGAGCTCTGCGGGAGTGACGTCAAGGTCATCTGCATCAACAACCCCGATAACCCCACTGGTGCGCTCCTCTCGGAGGAGGAGATTCGCAGCATCGTGGAGGTGGCCAGCAAGCATGACGCGTGGCTCGTGTTCGACGAGGTCTACCGTCTGCTGGTCCAGGACAGCGACGCCTTCACCACGTCGCCGATCGACCTGTACGAAAAGGCCGTGGTCGTGAGCTCCATGTCCAAGGTATGGTCCATGGCGGGAATCCGCCTGGGATGGTGCATCACGAAGGACGAGAAGCTGCGCCACGACCTGCTGAGCCACCGCGACTACAGCCTCATCAGCTGCGGGCTCTTTGACGAGGAGGTCGCTGCGTACGCACTTGCCCATCGCGATGCCGTCCTAGAGCGCAGCCACCGCATCGTCCGCCAGAACCTGAACGTTCTGCAGGAGTGGGTCGACTCCGAGCCGCACCTCTCGTTCGTGAGGCCGGAGGCAGGAACGACCGCCCTCGTGTATTACGACTACGACATCGACTCCTACGACTTCTGCGTGGACATGGTCCAGACCACCGGGGCGCTGGTCACTCCGGGCGACGCCTTCGAGGAGCCTCACAGCATGCGCATTGGCTACGCGTACTCGGACAACCCTGACAACTTGCGCAAGGGCCTTGCGGCAATCTCCGCGTTCATGCGCACGCTGGAATAGGGGTGCGTAGGAGAACGCCACGACTTGATGTATGTGGGTAGCCGGGCGTGCTGCGGTGGCCGAGGGGGGAGGACCTCTCAGCTGCCGCTTTTTGTTGGACACATTGCCAAAACCTGTCGGCGAATGGTATTGAAGAGAAATCGAAGTGATATCAGAATTCCCTCAACGAGAATGGCATCCCCAACCGGGGGACGCGTTCCCTGCGAGCGAAAGGAACCCTGATGACCACCGAGAAGAAGGCACACGCCGCAAGTGGCTGGCTCATGCTGTGCGTGACGGTGCTGGCGTACATCTGGTCCGTCTACGTGTTTGTGACCGCAGCCATGGGGGTTGACTCATACGACGAGATGGGCCTGGATGCCCCCGGGTCCCTCGTTGCGATGATGGTGACGAGCATCGTCATCTTCATCGCGGCAACCTTCCTGAGCAAGGGCTTCTTTAGCCTTCAGCCCGGTCAGGCGCGAATCTGCGTACTCTTTGGCAAGTACGTGGGAACCGTCCGTGACGATGGACTCCGCTGGGCGAACCCGCTCTATGCGCGGAGCCTTGGCAGGAGCTCGGATGCCCTGGACGACGGCTCGAGCGTCGGCGCGCGTTCCCTGGGCGGGCGCAAGCACGGCTCGATCATCTCGACGCGTGCGCGCACGCTCAACGGTGACCGCCTGAAGGTGAACGACAAGATGGGTAACCCCATCGAGATCGCGACCGTGGTTGTGTGGCACGTCGAAGACACGGCCAAGGCGGTCTTCGACGTGGACGACTACGAGAGCTTCGTCTCGATGCAGACCGAGACCGCGCTCAGGCATGTCGCGAGCGTCTACGCCTATGACCACATGGAGGATGACGAGGCGGACTCCTCCTCCATCACCCTGCGCTCCAACATCGAGGAGGTGGGCGAGACTCTCAAGGCGGAGCTTGACCGCAGGCTCGCTCCGGCGGGCGTGACGGTGGATGACGCCCGTCTCACCCACCTTGCCTATGCACCGGAGATTGCGCAGGCCATGCTGCGCCGCCAGCAGGCGGAGGCGGTGATCGCCGCACGCAAGAAGATCGTGGAGGGCGCTGTCTCGATGGTGGACATGGCGCTGACCCAGCTGTCCGACGATGGCGTGGTGGAGTTTGACGAGGACCGAAAGGCAGTCATGGCGTCAAACCTGATGGTCGTGCTGTGTGGCGAGTCCGACGCCCAGCCCGTCCTCAACGCCGGCTCGCTCTATCAGTAGGCTGCAGGAAGGCACGTCGAGTCCGTCGGGGGAGTCGCTCATGTCGGCACGAAAGCAGTATCCGCTTCGCATTGACCCAGAGGTCTGGGCCGCTGTCGAACGCTGGGCGGCGGACGATATGAGGAGTGCCAACGCGCAGGTCGAGTGGATCTTGCGGGACGCTCTGAGGCGCGCGGGTCGCCTTCCGGGGAGGGGCGGGGCCGACGAGGACCGCAAGCGCGTACGAAACGACGAGTAGGGCCGGACGACACGACGGGTGTGCAAAGGCGACCGGGGGAGAGATGCCTCCGGTCGCCTTTTGCTTACAGAGTCAGAAAATCTAACATACATAGACTTAGATAATGTATACGAACCAGTTGATGCGGGAACAATAACCTGCGATAAGCAGCGATCCCGCAGGCTCTGCCTTGCAGGGACGGAGAGGTGATGTGTGTATGAGATTTGACAAGTGGGCAGTGACGGCCCAGGAGGCCCTGCAGTCCGCGCTCTCCATAGCGGCGGACCACTCGGCTGGGCAGGTCCAGCCGATACACCTCCTCAAGGCCCTCCTCTCCTCGGGCGAGAGGAACATCAGCGCGATCATCGAGCGCGTGGGCGCGGATCCGGCGCAGCTCGAGGCGCAGGTGGACGATGCCATGGCGCGCGAGCCACAGGTGTCGGGCGACGCCTCGCAGATGGGGCTCTCCAACGAGCTCGTGAAGGTGGGCGACGCCGCCGAGAAGCTTGCCGGCAAGATGGGCGACTCGTACGTGACGAGCGAGCACCTGCTGTGCGCCCTCGCCGACGACAAGACGTCCGCTGGCAGCGCGCTCAAGAGCATGGGCGTCACGTCCAATCGCGTGCAGGAGGCGTTCAACGATCTTCGCGGTGACGACAGGGTGACCTCGCAGGACGCCAAGACCGAATTCGAGGCGCTGGAGCACTATGGGCGCAACGTGACCAACATGGCGCGCCAGGGCAAGCTCGATCCCGTCATCGGCCGTGTGGAGGAGATTCGCCGCACCATCCAGGTGCTCTCGCGCCGTACCAAGAACAACCCCGTTCTCATCGGCGAGCCCGGCGTTGGCAAGACGGCAATCGTCGAGGGCCTTGCGGAGCGCATCGTCGCCGGCGACGTGCCCTCGACCATTCGCGATAAGGAGATCATCGAGCTCGACATGAGCGCGCTGGTCGCCGGCGCAAAGTACCGTGGCGAGTTTGAGGATCGCCTCAAGAGCGTCCTCAAGGAGGTGGAGAAGTCCAACGGCAGGATCATCCTGTTCATAGACGAGCTCCACACCATCGTGGGCGCCGGTGCGACCGAGGGTTCCATGGACGCCGGCAACATCCTCAAGCCCGCCCTCGCACGTGGCGAGCTCCATGCCATCGGCGCCACCACGCTGGATGAGTACCGCAAGTACATCGAGAAGGACCAGGCACTCGCCCGCAGGTTCCAGACGGTCATGGTGAGCGAGCCCTCCGTGGAGGAGACCATCAGCATCCTCCGCGGCCTGAAGGAGAAGTACGAGCAGCACCACCGTGTGCGCATCACGGATGCCGCGCTCGTCTCCGCCGCCGACCTCAGCAACCGTTACATCAGCGACCGCTTCCTGCCGGACAAGGCCATCGACCTGGTGGACGAGGCCGCGTCTCGCCTGCGCATGGAGCTCGACTCTATGCCCGCCGACATCGATGCGGTTGACCGCCAGCTCACCCAGATGCAGATCGAGGAGCAAGCCCTCATGAAGGAGGAGGACGCCGCGAGCCGCGAGCGTCTTGAGGCCCTTCGCAAGGAGATAGCCACCACGCGCGAGAAGCTCGACGGCATGAAGGCCAACTGGCAGAACGAGAAGGGCGCCATCGACCACGTCCAGGACCTCAAGGCGAAGATCGAGGAGGCCAAGACCGAGATGGAGCGCGTCACGCGCGCCGGCGACCTCGCACGTGCCTCCGAGCTCCGCTACTCGACCATCCCCAGCCTGCAGAAGGAGTACGACGAGGCCGAGAAGGCCCTGAGTCAGAAGCAGGAGGCGGGCGGCATCCTGAAGGAGGAGGTCACCAGCGAGGAGATCGCCGAGGTCGTGAGCGCCTGGACCGGCGTGCCCGTGTCCAAGATGATGCAGGGCGAGATGGACAAGCTCAAGAACCTGGAGTCGGAGCTCCACAAGCGCGTCGTGGGGCAGGACGAGGCCGTGAAGGCCGTCGCCGCCGCGGTTCGCCGCAGCCGCGCCGGGCTGTCCGACCCCAACCGTCCCATCGGTAGCTTCTTCTTCCTCGGCCCCACCGGCGTAGGCAAGACGGAGCTTGCCAAGGCGCTTGCCGAGTGCCTGTTCGATGACGAGCGCGCGCTCGTGCGCATCGACATGTCCGAGTACATGGAGAAGTTCAGCGTCCAGCGCCTCATCGGCGCGCCCCCGGGATACGTGGGCTACGACGAGGGCGGTCAGCTCACCGAGGCGGTCCGCAGGCGTCCGTACAGCGTCATCCTGCTAGACGAGATGGAGAAGGCGCACCCCGACGTCTTCAACGTCCTGCTCCAGGTGCTGGACGACGGCAGGCTCACCGACGGCCAGGGTCGCGTGGTCAGCTTCAAGAACACGATCATCATCATGACGAGCAACGTGGGCAGCCAGTTCATTGCGGGTGCCAACGCCTCAACCGATCCCGACGTGGTCCAGAAGCAGGTCAACGATGCCCTGAGGCAGACCTTCAAGCCCGAGTTCCTTAACCGCATCGACGATGTCGTGGTCTTCCACGCGCTTGGTCTCGATGACATCGAGAAGATCGTCGACATCCAGCTGCGCGACGTCCGCGAGCGCCTCGACCGCGAGAGGATCAAGCTCGAGCTGAGCGGCGGCGCCATCCAGTCGCTCGCGCTCGACGGGCTCGACCCGGTCTACGGCGCGCGTCCCCTCAAGCGTCTCATCCAGCGCCAGGTGGTGGACAACGTGGCCACGCTCATCATCGACGGCAAGCTCCACGAGGGTGACACCGTTCGCATTGATGTGGGCCCGGACGACAACCTGGTCGCCACGCGCGACGAGGAGGCCAGCCGGAGGAGCCAGGAGGAGGCTCGCGCCGCGGTCGAGCGCGAGGCGTCCGGCACGGACGAGGGTCCCGTGGAGCCCGACACCATCGAGTAGATGACGAGGCCTTCCGAGCGAAGAGGATTACGGCGGCGGCCGTGGGCAGATCAAGTGCCCGCGGCCGCCGCTCTCGTGTCAGCGTGCCTTGTCGCGCCACCGCGAAGTGGGAAAATCCCGTTAACAGAAACCCACCTGCCAAGACGGGAGGCATGCGAGATGAGCGATCCCATGGAGGACGTCCCGATGCCCGTCGACACGGACGACGACGAGAGGCACGGCCGCGGCCGCACCGTCTTGGCGGTCACCTTGGTGATTGCGCTTCTCGTTGGCGGCGGCGCGTTCGTCTCGTATGGGCTTGAGCTCTGGGGCGGCCGCACGGTCCCCAAGGTCGCCGGCAAGTCGCAGGCGGTCGCAACCGAGGTGCTCCAGGAGAAGGGCTTCTCGGTCAAGGTCAAGGAGGTCGCCGTGGACGACGGCGTGGGAAAGGCCGTCTCCACCAATCCCGCCGCAGGCAGCAGGGTCGACGCCGGCAGCACGGTCACGTTGAGCATGGGGAAGGCGCGGACCATCCCCAAGGTGGTGGGCAAGACCCTCGACGAGGCCCGCAGCGCCCTCGAGGACGAGGGGGCGGGCGAGGTCGCGCTCCAGTACCAGTCTTCTGACGGTGACAGCGGCGTCGTGCTGTCCGTCTCGCCTGCCGAGGGGAGCACCTTCACCTCGCGCGACAAGGTTACTCTCACGGTGTCGCAGCCAGTCACCGTTCCCTACGTGGTCGGCAAGAGCGAGGAGGATGCCACCAAGCTCCTGGAGGACGCCGGTCTCACCGCAAGCGTCACCTATGTGGACTCCGACGAGGAGGGCGGCGCGGTAGTCTCGTCCACCCCCGCCCAGGGGACCAGGCTCGACGGCACCAAGGTCACGCTCTCGGTGTCCAGAAAGGGTCCCTCCGACTACCATCATCTGGCCGACTACCTGGGGTACTCATCCAAGACGCTCGACGCCTACCTCGCCGGCAAGGGCTTTGCCCTCAAGTACTCGCACACCAACTCGGACGGCATGGCCCAGGCCCTCTACTCGGGTGGCGACAAGGGAACCATCACCTTCAGCTCCATCCCCTGGTCGCACTCCTTCGAGACCAGCAACAACTCGAGCGACAACGTGATGGCCAAGGGAGCCGACTACGAGGGCGTGCGCTTTGACGTGCCAAGCTCCGAGTGGCCTAGCTCGGTTAGTGACCTGTCAAAGGACTCCATCCAGGGAATCATGACGCTCTGTGGTCTCACAGGCATGAGGGGGAGCTGCAACAACTCCACGATCAAGCTCCCCTCTGGGACCAAGGACACGTCGACTGCGTTCGTGTGCGCGTACGGCGAGATGGACGACCTCGTGTGGACCGTACTCATCGCGAACGAGGGGGGCAACACGCGCGTCTCGGTGACCTGTGCTCCCAAGTCGCTGTACGCAAACTACGACCTCTCGCCCTTTGATGGAAGCTACTGTGACATGGCGGCCTACATCGACGTGTACAAGTGAGGATGCGCCGGGAACGCGCAGGGCGAAAGGGGAGGGGCAGTGGACGCTGACGAGGAGCCTATGGAGGACGACGACCTGCTCGATGACGAGGAGGGTGACGCTGGGAATCGCGAGAGCAAAGGCGACGTGAGCCTAGGTGCCAACGCCGGCAAGGGCACTCGCCCAAAGGGGCCGAGAAGCGAGTTCCTGCGCGCGCCAAACGAGGACGACGACGGGTACGACCCGTACTCCGACCGCCCGGCAAGGCGCGAGCCGCTCTTCGAGCGCGATCCCTGGGACTAGCGCTTGCCTGGTCGCTAGCCTGCGGCTCCCATCAGGCGCCAGATGATGACGGCGACGATGACGAGAAGGGCCACGACCACGATGAGGGAGAGGATCGACCTGCGGCGTCGCGCGCGCTCGCGCGAGGCGAAGATGGACCTGCGCCCCTTGGGGATCTCGAGGTAGCGTCCGTACTGCCCCCTCTGGATGCGGTCCATGCTCCCGCGGCCGCGGCGGTACTTGGCACCGCCGGAGAAGGCACCGCCGCCAACCGTGATGTTGGAGTTGTGGGTGTACCCGTCGGGGTAGCTCACGTCCTGCTCCAGGTCGTTGATGGCGGCCTGCGTGCGATGCGGGGCGCGCTGGCGAACGTAGCGCTGGCGATACTCCGGGGTCGGCGTGCGCTGCGGCTGGGCCTGCTGTGGCCTCGGTGCGCCCTGCCCCTGGGCGGGCGCCTGTGGCTCCACGGGAGCCTGGGCACGGTCGCCCGTCGTCTGCTCGTCTTGCTGGAGCCAGGAGGGGACGTCGGTGCGGGCATCAGCCGAGGGCTCCGCGGGAGCCGGGTTGCCTTGGGTGGGAGCCAGGTCCTCCTCGAGCGGCGTCGCCGACAGGGGGTCGGGAACCCTCGCCGCATCAACGGGATGCTCCCTGCGGGGACGGGACCCCGTTGCATGCCTGCCAGTGTTCAAGTTGTCGTTCATGAGGGTGCCTCCGCGGGAGCGGCATTTTTCAAGCAGATAACGGGCACCATGATAGAACACGGGGGCTGGGCTAGCGACCGTTCCAACGCCACATCCGCGCATCTGCCATGTCTCTCACAGTTACCCAAATCGTCCTGGTTCCTCTCAACATCTAACAAATATGGCTTAGATTTGCTTAGTCGCAAATACTGAGAAAATCTTGTCGTGAGGAATAAAGTCCTACTGTATGGGAACAAGTACGAGTGAACACAGGGACGCACGGTAACGGGGCGTCCACAGGGCATCATCAGGGAGTGATGAACATGACGAGCATGATTCCTTATAGCAGCTATGACAGGGCACTTCGCAGGGCCTTCCCGTGGGACGCGTTCGACGACTTCTTTGGCGGCCCGCTCGTCTCGGCTGCGGAGGGCAACGTCTTCAAGATGGATGTCGAGGATGCTGGTGACAGGTACGTGGTCTCTGCCGAGCTCCCCAACGTCAAGCGTGATCAGATTGACGTCGAACTCAACGAGGGTCGCCTCTCGATCTCGGTGGACAAGAAGGAGTCCGACGAGGAGAAGGGCAAGAACTACCTGCACAAGGAGAGCGGCGAGTGGCAGGCAACCCGTGGCGTTTATCTTAAGGACGCCTCCACGCAGGGGCTGACCGCAAAGCTGGAGAACGGCGTGCTTACGGTCAACGTGCCCAAGATCCAGGAGAAGGACAGCGTCACCAAGGTCGCCATCGACTAGCGCTGGCAGACTGCAAGCACGTAGGGGCGGGGAAGGCGCGACGAGCGTCTCCCCCGCCCCTTTTTGCGTGGGTTGGGTTGGGCGAGAGAGAAGACGCCCTACCAGATGACGACGGGGCGGTCCTGGTGGGCGCAGCACAGGCTTATGGCGCCGTCCTCCGTCCTTGCCTCGGGACCGTCCTCGCCGTCCAGCAGGCTGGCGCCCAGCGCCCCCGCCAGGGTCCTCATGCAGACGGAGGGGCGGTTGTTCTTCTCGCTCAGATGGAGGGCAACGACGGTCTCGGTGTCGTCCCCTACCAGCAGGGACAGCGCGTCGGCGCACTGCTCGTTGGAAAGGTGCCCGGCCTCGCCGCCGACCCTCCTCCGCAGGAAGGCGGGGTACGGGCCATTGCGGAGCATCTCGACGTCGTGGTTGGACTCGATCCCCAGGATGCGAACGTCGCGCAGCGCGCCGAGTGCCTCCGCAGTGAGGAAGCCCGTATCCGTGCACCAGCCGATGGCGTCGAGGGTTGCGCCTCCGTCGTCGCGCACCTCGACCCTCATTCCAAAGGGGTCCGCAACGTCGTGGCTGGTTGGGAAGAGGGTCACGTGCATGCCGCCCACATCGACCTCGTCGTCGTGCGAGACGAGCGTGAAGGGGACGTCGAGAAGTGCCTTACCGCCGCCCGCCGTCCCCGCGGTGGCGTAGAACGGGCACTCCGTGTGGGAGGCGAGCACGGGGATGCCGCGCACGTGGTCGCCGTGCTCGTGGGTCACGAAGACCGCCTGCACCCGATCCAGGTTGGCACCTGCGTCCGCCGCGCGTCGTCCGAGCTCCTTCCGCGAGATTCCGCAGTCGATCAGAATCGCCCCGTCCGGCCCGTCGATCACGGCGGCGTTGCCTGCCGACCCGCTTGCTAGCACGTAGAGATGCATGAGTGGAGTCATGGTCCCCTCCTCGGGCGTTGGCCCGGCATAGACGTACACTCTTTCCAGCCGTCCGCCAGGGCGGCGGCAACGCAGTAGGGTACACGAAGGGGGCGTGGCAAAGGTGACGAGCGTGATGCGCAGGTATGCGACCCCCGGCGGCCCGTTTGAGCGGCCGTCCTCCCGCCGCGACGATGCCATGCGCGCCCCCGTGGTCCTGATGGTCTCGGGTGGTGCTGACTCCACGGCGCTCCTCGTGCTTGCCGCGACGTCCGAGCTTGACATAGACGATGGACGCGGCGTCGCCCGCATCGCCCGCGAGCGACTCCATGTGCTGCACGTGAACCACCAGCTGAGGGGGCTGGACGCCCAGGAGGACGAGGAGTTCGTGCGCGAGCTCTCCGAGCGCTTTGGCATCCCGTGCGACGTGGTGAGCGTGGACGTGCGTGCGCTGGCGGGCCAGGCGGATGGAAACGTCGAGAACACAGGTCGCGAGGTGCGGTATAGGGCGGCCAACCGGTTGGCTAACAAGCTCTCGGAGGAGTTTGGCACGCCCCGCTCCGCCGCACGCATCCTCACGGCGCACACGGCGAACGACCGCGCCGAGACCTTCTTCATGAACGCCATCAGGGGCAGCGGGCCATCGGGCCTCTCGTCCATACCCCGTCGTCGCAACCGCATTGTGAGACCCCTCCTCGACCGCACGCACGAGGAGCTATGCGACCTCCTGCGCATGCGGGGGATCGTGTGGCGCGAGGACGACACCAACCGGGACACGCGCTACCTGCGCTCCTACGTGCGCCATGAGGTCATGCCCGTGGTGGAGAGACGCAACCCGCGCGTCGTGTCGAGTCTCACGGCAACCTGCGACATCCTGGGCGACGAGGATTCATACATGACCCAGGCGGCAACGCGGACGTTTCGCGACCTAGTGCGGCGTTCCTCCGACGGCATGGTTGCGCTCGACGCGGCGCGGCTTGGTGCCTGCGACGTGGCGATTGCCCGTCGCGTCGTGCGCATGGCCATCCTGGGGATCTGCCCGGGCGCGCGCATCGAGGCCCGCCATGTGGCGCAGGTGCTCTCGCTCGTCGCGAGGGGCAGCGGCTCGGCGAGCATACCCATGGGCTGCGATGCCCGGGTTGAGTACGGCCTCCTGTTCCTCCGCACTGCCGCCCCCGCAGGGTCGGTCAGCCCCGCGTGGCTCGAGGTCCCCGGCCGCCTGGAGCTGGGGGACGGTCGTGCCGTCGTGGCGCGTCTCGCCCAGGTTCCCGCCGGCTCCAAGGCACCGGAGGTGGCCCGTGCCCACTCCCGCGAGTGGGGCAAGGCCTCGGTGATGCTCGATGCCGCCTCCTGCGCCGTGGACCCGGTCCACGGCGGGCGCCTGTGGGTCGACGCCCCCGCCCCCGGCGACGTCCTGTGCCCTCTCGGGATGCACGGGCAGTCCAAGAAGCTCTCGGACCTCCTCAACGAGGCACGCATTCCCGCGGCGGAGAGGGGCGCGGTCCCCGTGCTCCGCACCTCTCCCACCGGCAGGGTGGTGTGGGTTGCGGGCGTCCGCCCGGACGAGGGGGCGCGCTGCACCCCGGACACCCGCACGGTCGTGGAGCTCACGCTGCTGGAGCGGCAGGACCCACGCCCGTAGCCGCAGGTGAACACTGCTGGTGAAGGTTGTTGCCCCTGGGGGTTTGCGCACTTGGGCCGTAGTACCATGGCATAGCATGTCGCCCCGAGCTCGCGTCCAGAGGCAGCCGCGGGGCGCGCGACGGCAACGCAGAGGAGAAGGGGCAAGGCTCATGGCTCAGGAGATCAACGAGGACATTTCCGAGGTCATTCTGTCCGAGGACGACATCAAGGGGATCGTCTCGCGGCTTGGCGCAGAGATCTCGAGGGACTACGCCGGCAAGAACCCGCTCATCGTGGCGGTCCTGCGCGGCGCGTTCGTCTTTACGGCGGACCTCCTGCGCGCCATCACGGTGCCCTGCGAGGTGGACTTCATGGCCGTGTCGAGCTACGGCGATGGGGTCAAGAGCTCGGGCGTGGTGCGCATCCTCAAGGACCTCAGCACCAAGATCGAGGGGCGCGACATCATCATCGCGGAGGACATCCTGGACTCCGGCCTCACGCTGAGCTATCTGGTCGACATGCTGCGCGGCCGCGGTCCCCGCTCCGTCAAGGTGTGCGCCTTCTCGCTCAAGGACATCCCCAACCACACGCCGGCGATTAAGCCGGACTACCTGGGGACCCACGTGCCGGACGAGTTCATCGTGGGCTACGGCCTGGACTACGCCGAGCACTATCGCAACCTGCCCTACGTGGGCATTCTCAAGCCCGAGGTCTATTCGAGGTAGCGACCTCGCATGGGCCCGTCACGCAAGGAGCCTATTCGTGCCAGACAACAATGAACCAAATCGCAACGACCTTCTGGGGAGCCCCAAGGGCGATCCCGGAAGGAGACGCCAGGCGGCCATCGTCGCGCTCATCCTGGTCGCCCTCATCGCCTACGGAGTCTACTCCGCCGCACAGGGCGTCATGGGGTCCGAGAGCACCAAGACCCTTGCCACCAGCGACTTTGTTGCTGCGGTCAAGTCGGACGAGGTGAGCGAGGTCACCTACAAGACCTCCGACGGCAGTCTGCACGGCAAGATGTCGTCCGACGGCTCGTCCACGAGCTTCGTCAGCTACTACGTTGGGTCGGACAGCCTTCAGGAGCTCATGGCAAGCCATCCCAAGGTCAAGTTCAACGTGGACACCTCGTCGCCCGACGTGTGGGAGAACGTGCTCATCTCCGTCGTCCCCACCGCCATCGTGGTCATTGCGATGCTCTACTTTATGGGACAGATGCAGAGCCAGAATGGCCGCGCCATGAACTTTGGCAGGGCCAACAAGGCGCGCACCACCGAGCAGACCCGCCCCAAGGTCAAGTTTGACGACGTCGCCGGCGTGGACGAGGCGGTCGAGGAGCTCAAAGAGATACGCGACTTCCTGCGCGAGCCCGAACGCTACCACAAGATGGGCGCCAAGATTCCCCGCGGCGTCCTGCTAGTCGGCCCTCCGGGCACCGGTAAGACCCTCATGGCCAAGGCGGTTGCCGGCGAGGCGGGCGTCCCGTTCTTCTCAATATCGGGATCCGACTTCGTGGAGATGTTCGTGGGCGTTGGCGCGAGCCGCGTGCGTGACCTGTTCAAGCAGGCCAAGGAGGCAGCCCCTTCCATCATCTTCATCGACGAGATCGATGCGGTTGGCCGCCAGCGCGGCGCGGGCCTGGGTGGCGGCCACGACGAGAGGGAACAGACGCTCAACCAGCTGCTCGTCGAGATGGACGGGTTTGACGACAACAGCTCCGTCATCCTCATCGCCGCGACCAACCGCCCCGACATCCTGGACCCTGCACTCCTGCGTCCCGGCCGCTTTGACCGTCAGATTACCGTCGACGCCCCCGACGTGAAGGGCCGCGAGAAGATCCTTAAGGTCCACGCCGCCAACAAGCCCCTGGAGCCCAACATCGAGTTTGGCTCGCTCGCCAAACTCACCCCCGGCTTCACCGGTGCCGACCTGGCCAACCTCATGAACGAGTCGGCGCTGCTCGCCGCCCGCAGGCACAAGGACACCATCGGCATGGACGAGATCGAGGAGTCCATGGAGCGCGTCATCGCCGGCCCCGAGAAGAAGGGCCGCGTCATGAGCGAGAAGGAGCGCCGCGTCATCGCCTTTCACGAGAGCGGCCACGCCCTTGTCGGTCACGTGCTGGAGAACAGTGACCCGGTGCACAAGATCAGCATCATCAGCCGCGGTCGTGCGCTGGGGTACACCCTGCAGCTCCCCGAGGAGGACCACTTCCTGGAGACGCGCGACTCCATGCTCGACCAGATAGCCGTGCTGCTGGGCGGCCGCACCGCCGAGGAGCTGTTCTGCGAGGACATCACCACCGGCGCGAGCAACGACCTGGAGCGTGCGACCAAGATGGCGCACGAGATGGTCACCCGCTACGGCATGAGTGACGAACTGGGCACGCAGGTGTTTGGCGACCAGGATCACCAGCCCTTCCTGGGGCGCGACTACACCACGCACCAGAACTACTCGGGTGAGACCGCTAAGAGGATCGACGACGAGGTCGAGCGCATCATGCGCGAGGCGCACGCGCGTGCTCGCCAGGTGCTGGGCGACCGCGCGAGGCAGATGTCGACCATGGCGAAGGTACTTCTCGCCCGCGAGACGGTCGAGGGGGAGGTCGTGGACGCCCTGCTCGACGACAAGTGGGACGAGTACGTCCAGAGCCACCCCGAGGCGGCGGTGGAGGGAGCGTAGCCGCGTTCCTCTCGCCCGGAGCTTGGGTGATGATGGTAGCTTCCGCCTGCCGGGGATGGGCCGCTGTGTCCGTCCCCGGTTTCGTTTTGCGCACGCGCGTGACGGCACGTGGCGCGCGAACCTACAATTGCCCCACGGCAGTCTGACCGCAACGATCAACCGGGGGAGAGGGGAGACCCTTCATGTCCATAAACCAGCAGAGCTACGCCTATGGAGCGCAGAAGTCGAGCATCCGTGAGATCGCGGCGTACGGCGCGAGGCGCAAGGCGCAGATTGGCGCCCAGAACGTGTTTGACTTCTCGCTGGGCAACCCGTCCGTCCCCGCGCCGGAGGAGGTCCGCGAGTCCATCCAGCGGAACCTCTCCCTCCCCCCGACCGAGCTCCATGGGTACACCCCCGCGGCGGGCTACCCGGCAACGCGCAAGGCGGTCGCAGACTCCCTCAACCGGCGCTTTGGCACTTCGTACGGCACCGACGAGCTCTACATGACCTGCGGTGCGGCGGCGTCCATCAACATCGTCCTCAACGCGGTGGTCAACCCCGGTGACGAGGTCATCGTGATCTCCCCCTATTTCCCCGAGTACCGGGTGTGGATCGAGAGCGCGGGAGCGACCTGCGTCGAGGTGCCCGCCGACCCCGCGACCTTCCAGATTGACCCCGACGCCATTGGCAGGGCGGTGGGCGATAGGACAAAGGCCCTGATCGTCAACTCGCCCAACAACCCCGTGGGCTCGGTCTACTCGCTCCAGAACCTTGAGGACCTTGCCGCCGTCCTGCGTGACCGCGAGGCTGCCCTGGGCACGAGCGTGTACCTGATCGCGGACGAGCCCTACCGCGAGATCACCTACGGTGCTGAGGTGCCCTGGGTCCCCGATGTGTACGACCGCACGCTGGTGTGCTACAGCTACTCAAAGTCGCTCAGCCTCCCCGGCGAGCGCATTGGCTGGGTCCTGGTGCCCACCACCAATCCGGACCACGACGAGCTTCTTCCCGCCGTCGCCGGCTCGGGTCGCAAGCTCGGCTTTGTGTGCGCCCCTTCGCTGTTCCAGCGTGTGGTCGCCGACTGCGTGGACGTGCCGAGCAACGTGGAGGCCTACGCCAGCAACCGGGAGGCGCTCACGAGCGGCCTCTCGAGGTTGGGCTACGAGTACATAGAGCCGCAGGGTGCCTTCTACCTGTGGGTCAAGGCGCTCGAGCCCGACGCCAAAGCGTTCTTCCTCAAGGCGCGCGAGCAGGAGCTTCTCCCCGTGCCCTCCGACAGCTTTGGCTGCACGGGATGGGTGCGCGTGGGGTACTGCGTGAGCCACGAGACCATCGTGGGCTCCATGCCCGCATGGGAGCGCCTCGCGGGGGAGTACGCACGCTAGGCACGCCGCGCCGGCAAGGTGCGAAAATGACTTCTGGCCTACCGTCTGACTCCTGGAGGGAGAGCGAACGTGCTTCGCAACGCCTGCGACATCCACACCCACACCATCTACTCCCGCCACGCCTACTCCACGATCGAGGAGAACGTGCGCGCCGCCGCCGAGCTGAGGCTCGAGCTGCTGGGATGCACGGAGCACTTCTCGTCGATGCTCCATCCCGCTGTTGCAGCGGGGGACGGTAGGCTTGCATGCGATACACGCGACTACCAGTACTTCTACAACTTTGGCTGCTGGCCGAGGGTGTGGCACGGCGTGAGGCTGCTCCATGGCTGCGAGGCGGACATCGTCGACCTCAAGGGCAACCTCTATGGGCACGACATCATGATTGACGAGGGCATCACGGGCGATGTCGAGTCGCCCGCGACGCTCAAGGAACGGGTGTTCTCGCGCTGCGACTACGTCATCGCCAGCGTGCACGGCAGGGATTTCGCACGTGAGGCGAACCTGTCCGTTACCACCAATATGTACCTCTCCGCTCTCCAGGACCCCAAGGTGCTGGTGCTGGGCCACCCGGTGCGCGGCAGGGTCCCCTTCGAGCACAGGGAGGTCGTGAGGGCGGCCAAGGAGCTCCACAAGCTCATCGAGATCAACGCGCACAGCCTCGATTCCGTCATCGGGCACAAGGACACCATCGACGGCTGTCAGGCGCTTGCGGAAGTGTGCGCCGAGGAGGGCTGCAAGATCGTGGTGAGCAGCGACGCGCACATCAGCTGCGGCATCGGCGGGTTCGAGCCCGCCCTCAGGATGCTCGAGCGCATCCACTTCCCCCAGGCGCTAATCGCCACGCGGGACGCCGAAAGCTTCTTGCAGGCGATGCGCGAGGGTGTCGGCACCACGATCGAGTAAGCCCTTCGTGTCACGGCATGCCCCAGATGCCAGGGGAGAGGCCCGACACCGGGGCGCCGAGCCTCTCTCCTAGATAGCGAGCGTAAGCTCCACGGGGCAGTGGTCGCTCCCATAGACGTCGCCTAGGATGCGGGCGTCCCTGACCCTGTCCGCGATGCGGTCGCTCACCAGGAAGTAGTCGATGCGCCAGCCCGTGTTTCGCTCGCGCGAGCGCATGCGGTAGCTCCACCAGCTGTAGGCGCCCTCGAGGGTGGGGTGCAGCGCGCGGAAGGTGTCCGTGAGGCCGGAGTCGAGCAGCTTGGTAAAACTCTCGCGCTCCTGGTCGCTGAAGCCCGCGTTCTCGTGGTTGGTGTCAGGATTCTTGAGGTCGATCTCCTCGTGGGCGACGTTGAAGTCGCCGCAGGTCACCACGGGCTTGTCCTGCGAGAGCTCCGACAGGAAGTCGCGGAAGTGCTCGTCCCACACCATGCGCTCGTCCAGACGCAGCAGGCCCTGCTTGGAGTTGGGGGTGTATACGTCCACGAACCACATGGAGGGGAACTCCAGCGCGCACACGCGCCCCTCGTCGTCCGCGACGGGGGAGCCGATCTGGCGAATCACCTGCAGCGGCTCCTCGCGGCTGAAGACGGCGGTTCCCGAATAGCCCTTTCGCTCTGCGTAGCTCCACGTCTGCACGTAGCCGGGAAGATCCAGGCTCACCTGGCCCTCCTGCAGCTTGGTCTCCTGTATCGCGAAGACGTCTGCGTCGCACTGCCCAAAGATCTCGGTGAAGCTCGGCTCCTTCTTGAGCACGGCCCTGAGGCCGTTCACGTTCCACGAGACGAGGCGCAGCTCGCGTTCATCTGCCATGTTGGTCCTTTCGCTCGGCACAATCCGTGGGGATTGTCGCACAGGCTGGGGCTGGCGGCGTCCTCACTTCGAGATCGTGATGTAGCCCTCGGCCTCGGCCTCGACCTCGCGGAGGACCTTGGGGTCTGGCTTGGGGCCGGCGTCAGGGGAACCAAAGAGGAATTCCCTCCACCTCGGCAGCTCCCGCATGCCCTGCGCGTGGCCTTGGTCGTACGCCTCGTGTAGCTTGTGGGTGTCGGTGGTGCCACTCGAAAGGGGCATTTCGTCCGGGTAGACGATGTAGGCCTTGCCCTCGCGCGCGAGCCCCTCGAGCCGGGTCAGCTCCACGTTGTAGCGCTCCCAGCGGGTGAGAAGTGCGTTTCTCACATAGGGATTGCCTTTCGAGACGGCCAGCAGCATGCGTCTCTCGGCACCCGTCGGCGGGAGCTTGCGGTATCCCCGAGGCCTGGTCGCCACGAAGAAGAACCGCTTGTATCCTGCGTCCTCAGCAAGGTGGAGGGGGATGCCCGCACCCTGGCCCAGGCCGCCGTCGTACATCACATGCCCGTCGATCCGTATGGGCTTCATCATGCCGGGGAGGGTCGAGCTGGCACGGACCGCGTGCATCATGGATTCCATGTCGGGCATGTCGTCCTTGGTGAGCGTGACGGAGCGGCCCGTGTCGCTCTCGAAGGACTGGACCGCCACTTGCGCCGGGTTGGCGCAGAAGGTCTTCCAGTCAAAGGGCATAAAGCCGTCCTCAACGCATCCCTCGTACAGGTAGTCGGCGTTGAAGTAGCGGTCGCCCCGCAGCATCGAACCCAGCCCGTTGATCTGGATGCCCTTGGGCCTCTCTCCCAGGAAGGCGAACCGAGTGCGCCAGAGGTCGCGCGAGACGTAGTCCACGGTGTGGCTGGCGCCGGCGCTGATGCCGCAGACAAAGTCGAAGTAGATGCCCTGTTCCAGGAGGACGCGGGCAAATCCCGCCGTGTAGGCGGCCCGATAGCCGCCGCCCTCAAAAATAAGGGCGCAGTCGGTGACGTTGCTCGCAAGGGGCTGAGCCTTGGGTTGCTGGGTCATGTTTGCCACACCTCCCGGTGATAGAGTTGGTCCAGGCAAGCCAGTGGAACGGGAGGCCATCATGGCGAAGACGATCACAGACCCCAGCGAGGCGGCCCAGGAGCTCAAGAATCATGTCGAGCGCGCCAAGAGCGTCGTGTTCTTTGGGGGCGCAGGCGTTTCCACTGCCAGTGGTATTCCCGATTTCCGGAGTCCTAACGGGCTCTATCACCAGCGCGGCTACAAATATCCACCTGAGACCATGCTGAGCCACAGCTTCTACGAGTCGCACATGGAGGAGTTCTACGACTTCTATCGTCATGTCATGTGCGCCCCAAACGCGCAGCCCAACCAGGCACATCGCAAGCTCGCCGAGCTCGAGGCAGAGGGAAAGCTCGCGGCGGTCATCACGCAGAACATCGACGGTCTGCATCAGGCAGCGGGGTCCAAGAACGTCATCGAGCTGCACGGATCCACGCACCGCAACATCTGCCGCCGCTGCGGCGAGGTGTACTCCCAGGAGTGGATCCTGGCAACCGGCGGGATTCCCCGCTGTGAGAAGTGCGGGGGTGTGGTCAAGCCCGACGTCGTTCTGTACGAGGAAGCGTTGGACCAAGGCAACATCAGCAGGGCGGTTCGTGCCATCGAGCGGTGCGACATGCTCATCATCGGCGGGACGTCGCTCGTGGTGTACCCCGCGGCGGGCCTCGTCCAGTACTTTCGCGGCAGCGACCTCGTTATCTGCAACTTGGAGCCAACCCCACAGGACGACATGGCCGACCTCGTGTGCGCGTGCGATATCGCGAAGGCGTTCGAGTTCTGACGTCCCTCCGGCGAGCCGGTGGCGGAGGCCCTGGACTTCGGTCGTGGGGTGCGGTCTGCCGTAGGGGAGAGGAGCGTTCCTCTCGCATTGCTCCGGAAGCAGCGATCGGGGCTGCACGGGGCTTGGGAGGCGCCCGCGGGGTTCCATCCCGTCGCGGAGACGGTAGACCCGCGCCCGGTCGCGAATGAGGTCGCATCGAAGATCAAAGAGGGGAGGTGTTGCCTCCTCTCCCGTCCAGGGGGCATGGCCTTGCTGGCGAGGGCCCCTTTCCCGCACGGGGTAGGATGCTCTCCAGTTGTGGCGGGGCGTCCTTGTGCGGTAACGGCGCCAGAGCGAATCGCTGCCGTCCCGCATCCCGGACCGTGGCATCGATTGCCTAGGAATGGAGCGGGGCGACCACCGCCCGTCGGCCGGTCCCCTCCCATGCAGGCGGTTGCCCTCGTCCCCTTGGCCAGTTTCCGGTCTTGGGGTGGTGCGAGAAGGGAGCCGAACCCCTCTCCGGCAGGACAGCTGGCAGGAAACTCCCGTCGTGAGCACTCGTATCGAGCTCCTGCTGCCGGGGCCGCCACACGCCCGGCGCGTCGCGTGGGTGCGCCGAACCCAAAGCGACTACAATTATGAAGACTATCTCGGGGCGCCGCGAGCGCCCCGCTCACTTTGGGGGAGGCACGACCCATGCTTCGACAGGACTACTCCATCTGGCGCTGCGGACGGCACGAGATCTCTCTTGCCCGCCCGCGCGTGATGGGCATCCTCAACGTGACGCCTGACTCCTTCTCGGATGGGGGAGAGCACGACGACCCCAAGGTCGCGGTGGACTACGCCCTTCAGATGCTCGACCAGGGCGCGGATATCATCGACGTCGGTGGGGAGTCGACCCGACCCGGCCACACGCCCGTCTCCCCCGAGGAGGAGGCAAAGCGGGTGGTCCCGGTCATCAGGGGGATCCTCCAGGCCGCGCCCTCCGCGATTGTCTCCATAGACACGCGCCACCCTGCCGTTGCCCACATGTGCGCCCGCATGGGGGTCTCGATCATCAACGACGTCTCGGGCTTCACGGATCCGGAGATGGTCCGCGTTGCTGCCGAGTCAAACTGCGGTTGCGTGGTCATGCACTGGAACAGGGGAGAGGGACAGGCAACCAGGAAGTTCGTGCAGCTGGACAGCGCCCGGCCCGCCCGTGCGCCCCAGCGCAGCATACCCACCAGCACCCGTCGTTTTACGCTGCCGGAGGAGGCGCCCATCATGCGAGACGTGATGGGCTTCCTCGGCGACCAGGCCCGCATCCTCATGCGTGCCGGCGTGAGCCACGACCGCATCTGCATCGACCCCGGTCCCGGCTTTGACAAGACCGCCGACCAGGACGTGGTCATCCAGCGTGCCACCCGCAAGCTCGTCTCGATGGGATACCCCGTGCTCACCGCCGTGTCGCGCAAGAGGTTCGTTGGAGCGGTCTCGGGTATCACGGTCGCCGCCGACCGCGACCCCGCGACGATGGGAATCTGCCTGTCGGCGATCGAGTCTGGCGCCCGCATCCTTCGCGTGCACGACGTTGCCACCGCCTGCCAGGCAATTGACTCGTACTGGTCGGTCGCAAAGGCGGACCCGCGCCAGGGCTTCGTCTCCATCGGCTCCAACGTGGGCGACCGGCTCGAGAACCTCACGCAAGCGGTCCGCCTAATCAACCAGATTCCCCTCACCTGTGTGGTGCAGGTGAGCCATGCGTACGAGACCGAGCCCGCCTACGGCATCAAGACGTCGGTCGCCAACGCGGTGGTCGAGATCCGCAGCGAGCTTCACCCCATGGTCCTCCTGGACGACCTCATGAACGTGGAGCACCAGCTTGGCCGCGAGCGCGACCCCGAGCAGACGGGTCATGGCCCGCGGACCATCGACTGCGACTTGGTCTACGTCGAGGACGAGGAGCATGCCGGCCGCAAGCTCACGCTGCCCCACCCGCATCTGGGCGAGAGGGACTACGTCCTGGTCCCCATGGAGGACCTCATGCACGACCCGGTCAGGTTCCTCATGCACGCCGGGGTGCCCGTCTACGCGCCGGAGGAGCGCGTTGGCCACGTGGTGTCCGAGCTCGGCGTCCTCGACTGGCAGTAGGTGGTCGGGATGGGAGACGTGCAGCTGACGGTGCGGCCCGCGGTGCCCATGGGCTTCTTGGTGGCGGCCCCCGCCATCGCCGCGATGGGCGTGGTCGATGCCGCCTCGGCCTCGGGGTCGGACGAGCTGGGAATCTACTGGCCCCACGACGTCGTGGTGGCCGCGGAGGGTACGCCCGTCTGTGCGGTGTCTGCCCGTGGCGGCTACGACGACCAGGGAGTCTTCGTGCGGATTGACCTCACGCCTAGTGATGGCGCGTCGGCCCTTCCTGCGGAAGCCAACCTCGAGGATGCCGTCAGGGCCCGTTTTGACCAATGGGAGAGGGATGTCTCCAACGGTCGGTCGGCAGGGGGCGCCTGGGCATCGTTCCTCTCGGACTACTTTGACCGCGAGCCGCGCCTGGGAAAGAGGGTCGAGGTCATCTACCCAAACGGGCGCGTCGCGGCAACGGGCACGTTTGCCGGCCTGGACGTATGGGGCCGCGCGACGGTCACCCTGGACTCCGGCAGGCAGCTGGAGTTCTCCCCCGAGCAGGCGGGGATTCGATTGGCGTGAGCCGTCCGTCTCGCCCCCTCCGTTGGGGGCGGGCGGCATTGCAGGTGGGAGGCGTGCGATGAGGGTTGCCCTGCTCGAGCCGCTGGGGATTTCCAGCCAGATGGTGGAGGAGCTTGCCAGGCCGATTGTTGAGGCCGGGCACGAGTTCGTCTCGTATGACCAGAGGACGACCGACGTCACCGAGCTCGCCAGGCGCAGCTCTGGTGCGGACGTGGTGATGATTGCCAACACCCCGTATTCCGCCGACGTGATTAGCTCGGCCAACACGCTCAAGATGATCGCCGTCGCTTTCACGGGCATTGACCACGTTGCGCTTGACGCCTGCAGGGAGCGTGGCATCACCGTGTGCAACTGCGCCGGCTATTCCGATACCAGCGTTGCAGAGCTGACGCTGGGGCTTGCCATCGACGTCCTGCGCAAGGTCGTCCCCGCGGATTCTGCGGCTCGCACGGGCGGCACGTCCGCTGGGCTGATGGGAAGCGAGATTTGCGGCAAGACCGTGGGCGTGGTGGGAACCGGGCACATCGGCACCCAGGTCGGGCGTCTCTTCTGCGCGTTTGGTGCCCGTGTGCTGGGCTATGCCCGACACGAGAACCCCGAGGCAACCGGGGCGGGCATCGAGTTCGTGCCAAATCTGGACGACCTCCTAGCGCAGAGCGACATCGTTACGCTTCACGTGCCGAGCAACGCAGGCACGCGCGGGATGATCGATGCCAGGAGACTTGCGCTCATGCCACGGGGGTCCATTCTCATCAACTGCGCCCGCGGCGCGGTGGTGGACAACGAAGCCCTTGCAAGGGCGCTCGATCAGGGCCATATTGCCGGGGCCGGCGTGGACGTGTTCGACACGGAGCCGCCCCTGCCCACAGACTACCCGCTCGCCCATGCAAAGAACGCGGTTCTCACCCCTCACGTGGGCTTCCTTACCCAAGAGGCTATGCTGCGCAGGGCGCGGATAGAGTTTGACAACGTCACGTCCTGGCTCGCAGGAGAGCCGCGCAACGTCTGCAGCCTGTAGCCCCGCCTATGCGCGGGCGGCGCGCTTCTCCGCGCGATGCTTCCAGATGAGGTAGACGCCGCGGATGGTGAGGTCTGGGTCCAGGGCGTCGAAGAGGTCCGTCGCCTTGGCGATCTCGCGCGAGAGGCCGCCCGTGCCCACGACGGTGCAGTTTGGCTCCCCCAGCTCGTCTCGGATCCTCCTCACGAGGCCCTCCGCCTGCGCCGCCGCTCCAATCACGATTCCAGACTGAACGGCAGACTCGGTCGTGTCGCCCAGCGCACGAGCGGGGGCGACCAGGGGCACGCTCGCGAGGCGAGACGCGCGAGAGAAGAGTGCCGATGCGGAGAGGAGCAGGCCGGGCATGATCGCGCCTCCCCTGAACGACCCATTGGCGTCCACGACATCGATGTTCGTCGCCGTGCCAAAGTCGACCACGATGACTGGCGCCCCATACGTCTCCCGCGCCGCCACCGCGTTGGCAATGCGGTCCGCCCCCACCTGGGTCGGGTCGGGCATGTTCACCCTGATGCCGCAGTCTCTGCCGGCATCGACTAGCAGGACGTCGTCCGCGTTGAGGATGTGCCGCATCATGTACAGCCACTCCTGGGTCAGGATGGGAACCACGCTGGCGATTGCCACGTCGGTGACGTCCGAGAGCTCAAGGCCAAACATCATGAAGTAGCCAAACAGACGCTCGTGCAGCTCGTCGGCGGTGTCTGTCTTGTCGGTTGCCATGCGCCACTGGCGCGCAACCTGGCCCCCGTCGTCAAACAGGCCCAGGGTCGTCTGGGTGTTACCGACGTCAATGGCAAGTAGCATCGTGTGACCTCCGCGTGCGGGCCGCCCCGTTTGGGCGGGTGAGGCAGGACACCACAGTCTACCGCGCGCGACCATGGGGAAGGCGAAAGAGGCCGCTTTTTGGTGCACGTTCTCTTCACATTGCCGAGCGGTCAATTTGCTATACTCGCAAAGCTTGACTGTCTCGGCACGGGTCGAGGCAACCCCTCGCCTGGTCGGAAACCAGGCCGATCGAAGGAGTCCCATATGAAGCAAGGCATCCATCCAGACTACGTGATGTGCACCGTCCGTTGCACCTGCGGCAACACCTGGGTCACCCGTTCCACCAAGAGCGAGATGACCATCGACCTCTGCGACAAGTGCCACCCGTTCTACACCGGTCAGCAGAAGCTCGTTGACACCGGCGGACGCGTCCAGCGCTTCTCCGACAAGTTTGGTGGCGCCGCCCAGGCCCAGCTCGCAAAGGCAAAGGCTGCCAAGGAGGCCAAGGCCAAGAAGGCTGCCGAGGAGGAGGCCGCCCGCAAGGCTGCCGCCGAGGCAAAGGCTGCCGCCAAGGCCAAGCGTGCCGCCGAGTACGCCAAGAAGGCCGAGGCAGAGGCTGCCAAGAAGGCTGCCGAGGAGGCCGCAGAGGCCGAGACCGCCGAGGCCACCGTTGCCGAGGCCGCTCCCGCCGAGGAGACCCCCGCGGAGTAGCTTCGCGGCAATCTTATTGCGCGCAACGACGAGGGCCGTCCGGAGCGTTCCGGGCGGCCCTCGTCCTGTCCTCTGGCATGTGCCGAGGAGACGCGCATGGCTTCTCGGCAGTGCGCTACACCAGGGGTAGGCTGGCGTCGAGCCCGCTCGTCCCCATGGGACCGGGCGTGACCGTTCCATTGCCGTCGCGAAGCATCTTCTGCAGCCGGTCCTCCGCCTCCTGCGGCGTCTCGTAGCTGTATGTGCAGTCGCATTCCGTGACTACGATGTCCGCAGTCTTGTTGCGGAGCGCCGTCCTGGCGAGCGCCTCGTAGTTCCCGTTGGCCCGCGCCTGCCTCGCCACCTCCGCCAGCTGCACCGGCGGGATTCCGAGCAGCCGTGGCCACTCCCCCTCGCTCGCGGAGAGTCCCCTCTCCCTTGCGTAGGCGTCCAGGGCTGCCCCCTGGGTCGCAGCCTCGCGCGCCTGGCTGGCAAGGCTCTGCTCCAGGTCCTCCCTGGGGGTTCCGGTCTGCTCGCAGAACTCCTTCACCGTGAGACCGCTCTGCGCCAGGTCCTGCTCGAGTCCAGCGCGCATGCCCTGGCGCATCTCGTCCACCACCTGCTCGGGGACCTCCTCCTGGAGCCTGGAGGCAAGCTCTGCAAGGCAGAGCGCGCCCTTCCGTCGGTCGGCGTCGTGCATGTTGGAGGCCAGGAGGTCGTTCCTCACGCCCGCGCGCAGCTCGTCGAGGCTGCGCGCGCCAAAGGCCTGGCGCACCCAGTCGGCATCCGAGAGCCGGGACTCGTCCGCCCCGGCCTGCTGTGCCATGGAGGAGAGGGCAAGGTCTACCTGGGCGTCCGTGACGCAGGGGACGCGAACGCTCACCTTAACGGGCTCGTAGCTGGAGAGCGTGTAGAGGGGTTCCTCCGCTGCCCTGCGTGCCCGCTCCATTGCCGAGCGAACGACGGCATCGACCTCCTCATCAGAAAGGGTGGGCCTGCTGCCTGCAAAGTGCTTTCCCGCGGCCATGGCCGCTCCTCTCCATTCCTTCGGGCGCGTGCGCCCGATTTTCAGTCTCCCCTAGGGTAGCGCCAACCCGTCCCCGCCCCGCCGTGACCCCCGTAGTGTCTCGGCGTGCGACTGATACAATCACGTGGTCGCACGAAAGGAGCAGCAATGGTCGCTCAGCGCATACCCTCCTCGACGGACGTCCTCGTCATAGGCGCCGGACCGGCTGGGATATTCACCGCCCTTGGACTCATTCGGTCCCACTTTTCCGGTTCCATCACCATGGTGGAGAAGGGCCTGCCCATCGAGCGGCGGAGCTGCCCCAAGGAGCGCCTGGGCCATTGCGCGGACTGCAAGCCGTGCCGCATCACCACGGGCTTCTCGGGTGCCGGTGCGTTTTCGGACGGCAAGCTCTCGCTGTCGTGTCATGTTGGGGGAGACCTGCCCGAGCTCATAGGGGAGAGACTCGCGCAGTCCACCATCGAGCGTGTTGACCAGATGTACCTTGACTTTGGAGCCGACCCGCACGTAGAGGGCCTGGGGCACCCAAGGGAGGTCGCGGACATCCGTCGCCGGGCCATCCAGGCGGGGCTCAAGCTCGTGGACTGCCCCATCCGTCACCTGGGGACCGAGCGGGCGCAGCAGATTTATGCGACCATCGAGCGCGCTCTCCTGGATGCGGGGGTCAGGATCCTCTTCGAGCACGAGTGCGTGGAGGTGCTCGTCGAGGACGGTGTGTGTCGCGGCGCTATGGTGCGCCCGACGGCAGGGGGTGACGCCGTTGCCATACGCGCGGCGCAGACCGTGGTCGCTACCGGCCGCCGTGGGGCGAGCTGGTTTGACGACATGTGCGAGCGCCATGGAATCAGGCACTCTGCCGGCCCCTGCGACCTGGGCGTGCGCGTCGAGGTCCGCAACGAGGTCATGGAGAACGTCAACAACGTCCTCTACGAGAGCAAGCTCGTAGGCTACCCCAATCCCTTCCGCAACAAGGTTCGCACCTTCTGCCAGAACCCCGGCGGCTTCGTGAGTCAGGAGAACTACGACGGTGGCCTGGCCGTCGTGAACGGCCACAGCTACAAGGAGCGCAAGAGCGACAACACCAACCTCGCGGTCCTGTGCACGTTTAACTTTCGCGAGCCCTTTGACCAGCCCATCCTCTACGCACAGATGGTGGGGCGCCTGTGCAACATGCTCGGTGCGGGCCACATCCTGGTCCAGCGGTTCGGTGACATCCTCGACGGCAAGCGCACCTGGCCGCGCGAGCTCTCGCGCTCCAACCTCGTGCCCACGCTTCCCGACGCCGAGGCCGGCGACATCACCGCTGCTATCCCGTATCGGGCGATGATCGAGATCGTCAACTTCATAAAGGCCGTCGACCAAGTGGTTCCGGGCTTTGCCGCCGAGGAGACGCTCCTCTACGCACCCGAGCTCAAGTTCTACAGCAACAAGGTCAGCATGGACGAGAACCTCGACACCAACGTGGAGGGCCTCCACTGCCTGGGCGATTCGAGCGGCTGGACGCGCGGCCTCATGATGTCAAGTGTCATGGGCCTCCTCATGGGGGAGGGACTGGCGTCCCGGTAGGCTGGGCATCCCCCAAACGAGTCTCATAAAGCAGGAACTCGCGTCCCTAGGCGTGCACTGCTGTATTAAACTAACTAGTACAGTTAGAACGGATAAGTGGGGGAGGCGTGCATGATCCAGATAAGCTACCGAGACGCGCGTCCCATCTACGAGCAGGTCAGGGACTCGTATCAGCAGCAGATTCTGGCGGGGGTCCTCTCCCCCGGAGACAAGCTCCCCAGCGTGAGGGAGCTCTCCTCCGAGCTCGCCATCAATCCAAACACCATCCAGCGGGCATATCACGAGCTCGAGCAGGGCGGATACATCTACTCCGTGCGGGGGAAGGGAAGCTTCGTGGCCAACACCGCCCATGCGGCGGACGTGCGCCGGAGGGAGCTCCTCCAAAGGTTCGACGAGGTGGCAGGCGAGCTGATAGCCCTTGGCTGCACGGAAGACGAGCTGCGGGAGAGGATCGGGGGAGGTGCCGGCTGTGCGAGCGGCGATTGAGGTGCGGAAGCTCCGCAAGGAGTTCGATGACGTAGCGGCGCTCGACTGCGTCAACCTTACGGTTCCCGAAGGGGCAGTCTACGGACTGGTTGGGCCAAACGGCGCCGGAAAGTCGACGCTCATGGGCCATCTTACCGGTGCCCTGCGCCCGACTGGGGGGACGGTGAGCGTCCTGGGCGAGCCGGTGTGGGAGAACCCCGCCGTCAAGGCACGCATCGGAAGCGTCCCCAGCGACCCGTTCTTCTTCTCGACGGAGAGCATCCGCGGGATGGCGCAGTTCTACTACGACGTCTTCGCCGATTTTGACCTCGCGCGATTCGAGACAGTTGGCAAGAGCTTCGATCTTGACCGCAATCGTCCTCTCCGCAAGTTCAGCAAGGGGATGAGGAAGCAGGCGGCGTTCTGGCTCACGCTCTCGCTCACGCCCGATGTCCTGCTCCTCGACGAACCCATGGACGGACTCGACCCCCTGGTGCGCAAGCGCATGTGGCGCCTCGTGCTGGATGACGTGGCGGAGCGTAACACGACGGTGCTCGTGAGCAGCCACAACCTGCGTGAGCTCGAGGGAATCTGCGACCACATGGGCATTCTGCGCCAGGGGACCATGCTCAGGGAGTACGACCTTACCCGTGCGAGCGACGGACTGGTGAAGGTCCAGGTCGTGCTGCCCGAGGGCGCGGAGCTCCCGCGCGGCCTCTGGATTGCCAACCAGGCTGCAAGCGGTCGCATGCAGACCCTGATAGTTCACGGGGACGTGGGGCATGTGCGCGAGGTCCTCTCGACGGCGCATCCCGTCTACATGGAGACCGTCCCCCTGTCTCTCGAGGAGCTCTTCCTCTACGAGTTGGGAGGTGCGGACGATGAGCTCAAGGACCTCGTCCTCTAGCATCGGCATCTTTGGGGACGCCTGCCTGAGGCGTGCCCACGTTGCGGCGGCATACCTGCTCATATGGCTGGTCCCGCTCCTCTCGCTGCTATATCGCGGCAGGGCGATGGCAGACGGTGGCATGGAGGCGGGAGGGCAGCAGCTTCTCGCTTTCTCATCCGTCCTCGGCGTGTTCCTCACCCTCGTCGCCTCCTATGCGGCGGTTTTGCGAAACTTCAACTTTGCCTTCGACCGCGTTGCCGCTCCCTTCTACGGCTCGCTCCCCATCAGGCGAAGGCCGCTCTTCCGCTCCCTGCTCCTCGCCTCCCTTGTCCCCCTCCTCCTGGCCAACCTGGTCCTTGCCCTGCTACTTCTGGTGCTTGGCGGCATGGCGGCAATCGGTCCCATGGATGTGCTGGTGTGGTTTGCCGAGCAGGGGCTCATGTGCGTCACGTTCTGTGGCATCGCGTCGCTTTGCATGGTGGTGTCTGGACGGGCGTCGGTTGCGACGACGCTGTTCTGCATGGTCAACGGATATGTCGCCGTGGTGCAGTGGGGGGTTCGGCAGGTTGTCTCCATTCTTGCCCCGAGCGTCGTCGACGGTTCGTTCCCCTCGCTCGCCTGGGCATCCCCTGCGGTCTACCTCGTCCGCAGCCTGAGCTCCTTCCAGAGCGGCAGGGTCCCATGGCGGGTGCTCCTGGCATACGCCCTCGTGGGCGTCGTCTGCACCGTGGTCGCCACGGAGCTGTCCGCACGGCGTGACCTCGAGAGGGCGGGGGACGCCTTTGCGTTCCGGCCCGTCCACGAGGTGGCGAGCGTCCTGTTTGCACTCGCTGCCGGCCTGGGCGTGTCTCTCGTCATCCTCGCCCTGTTCGTCGATTTCGTAGCGGGCAGCCCACTCGTGGTTGGGGCGGTGGTGGTCGCGAGCTGCGCGCTGGTGTACTGCGTCGCCGAGGCGGGCGTGGGTGGCGGCATCACGGCACTCCGGGGCAGGAAGGCCGGCCTGGCGGTCACCGTTGCGGTTAGTGCCGCATTCGCCGTCTGCTGCGCCACCGATGCGATGGGCGTGGTGAGGTACGTCCCCTCCGTGGATGACGTCAAGAGCGTGTCGGTCAACAACCCCAGTCTTACGTTCGAGTCTCGCGAGGGCATCAGCCAGGTGGTGGGCCTTCATAAGTCCCTTGTTGCGAGCGGCGCCACCAACCTCGCGGATGGCTCGTCCGACTACAACACGGTGGACATCGCCTACACCCTCAGGGACGGAACCCTCATCAGGCGAGAGTACGCAATCGACCTCTCGTCCAAGAGCCTGTCGGACAAGGAGTCCATGGGGAGTGTCTTTCGGTCGTTCCTTCAGAGCGCGGCGGCGTCCGACGCGGCGTGCTCCATGCTCCGGCGCTCTCTGATCGAGGACACGAGCGCCACTGACGTGAGCCTTGACTACTGCCCGTCGTCAGACGCGATCACCTGGCACAGCGAATCCATCCCCGTCACAGACTACAAGGCGCTCGAGGCCGCCCTCGAGCAGGATGTCAGGGCGCATGGTGCATGGGCGGTCTCGGGCCTCCAGGGGTCGGACGACGCCGCTTTCGCCGCGTCCCTCTCGGTGGGGGCGACTATGCCTGGGACGTACGACTATCAGGTCCTCACGTTCACCCTGAGCGAGAGTCGCACGCCCAATACCGTCAAGTGGCTCAAACAGCGCTACCAGGTTGCGTTTATCAAGGCGAGCGAGACGAGTTAGCTGGGCTAAGGGAGGCATCGTCCGGGTGGCATGCGGTGTTGCTTCCGTGTGCCGCCCGCCTCCATACGCCCCCGCAATCCCACCGCCTGACTACGAATATCCCCTTGGTGGTAGACTTTCCCATGCTGAACATCTATGCCGCGCCACCGCACAACGCCGCGGCCGCATCGAGGAGACCCACATGCGAGACAAGCTCGAGAAGCTCATCGCGGCGTACGAGGAGCTTGAGAAAAAGATGCTGGACCCGTCCGTTGTGTCGGATCCCAAGGAATACGCCAGAATCGCAAAGGAGCACGCCAATCAAGCCGACCTCGTTGCCAAGGCGCGAGAGTACGTCCAGGCGCTCGACGACATCGATGCCGCCAAGGAGATGATGCACGAGACCTCGGATCCCGAGGAGAAGGAGATGCTCCAGGAGGACATCTCCTCCAACGAGGGGAAGCTCCCCTCGCTCGAAGACGAGATCAAGATCATGCTCATCCCCGGTGACCCCAACGACGAGAAAAACACCATCGTCGAGATCCGCGCCGGCGTCGGCGGTGACGAGGCGGCCATCTTCGCGGGTGACCTCTATGCCATGTACGAGCGCTTCGCCCAGTCCCGCGGCTGGAAGACCGAGGTCCTCTCCAGCAGCCCCGGCGAAGCGGGCGGCTTCAAGACGATTGAGTTCAAGGTCACCGGCGACAAGGTCTACTCGGTCATGAAGTACGAGAGCGGCGTACACCGCGTGCAGCGCATCCCCAAGACCGAGAGCCAGGGCCGCATTCAGACCTCCACGGCAACGGTGGCGGTGCTTCCCGAGGCGGAGGACATTGACATCAAGATCAATCCCGAGGACCTGAGGATCGATACCTATTGCTCCTCTGGCCCCGGCGGCCAGGGCGTCAACACCACCTACTCGGCGGTGCGCATCACCCACCTGCCCACCAACACGGTGGTCCAGTCGCAGGACCAGCGCTCCCAGATTCAGAACCGCGCGGTCTGCATGGAGATGCTGCGCGCAAGGCTCTACCAGATGGAGCTGGAGAAGCAGCAGGCAGAGCAGGGTGCCGAGCGCATGAGCCAGATTGGTCATGGCAACCGCTCCGAGAAGATTCGCACCTACAACCAGCCCCAGGACCGCGTGACCGACCACCGCATCGGTTTCAACTCCACGTACAACGGCGTCCTGCTGGGAGACCAGCTGGGCTCCGTGATCGAGGCGCTCGCCGCGGCGGACAGGGCGGAGAAGCTCGCCCAGACCGTGTAAGGCAAGGCCGTGATGTCGTTGCGGCGTCGGCTCCGGGCCGGCGCCGCTTTTTGGTTGGGGACGAGTGAATCGGAGGGGAGTGTCTGTGGCGGAGACCTGGACCGTTGGCAAGATGCTTAGGTGGACTGAGGGCTATCTGGAGCGCAAGGGCGACGAGCGCCCGCGCCTCTCTGCCGAGTGGCTGCTGTGTAACGTCACGGGCCTCTCGCGGGTGCAGGTCTACATGGACTTCGACCGTCCGCTGATGCGTGACGAGCTCGACCGCATGCACCAGGCTGTCGTCAGGCGCGGCAGGGGAGAGCCCCTCCAGTACGTGACGGGCGAGATGCCCTTTCGTCACATCGTCCTGCGCTGCGAGGAGGGCGTCCTTATCCCCCGGCCCGAGACCGAGATCCTGGTCGACGCCGCTCTTGAGGGCGTAGATGCGGCGCCGATGACGTTTCCGCCGGTCATGGGGGAGATGCCAGACCACGAGCCCTCCGAGGGGGAGGGGCCTGACGCCGGGGAGGCATCAGGTACGGGGGACGAGTCCGAGGTCGATGACGGCGGCGAAGCTGGGGGAGAGGTGCGCGGCGAGCCGCGCCAGATCCTTCCCGCCGGCTGCCGCGTTCTCGAGGTGGGCACCGGCACGGGGTGCATCGCGCTCTCCATCGCAGGCGAGCGGCCGGGAACCCGCGTCGTGGCAACGGACCTCTCGCCCAAGGCGATTGCGCTCGCAACGCGCAACCGGGATGCCCTCTCGCTCCAGGATGCAGTCACCATCGTGGAGTGCGACCTCGCCTCTGGCGTGGACCGGGAGCTCATGGGGACGTTCTCTGTACTGGTCTCCAACCCCCCGTACATCCCCACCAAGGTACTCGCCAACGAGGTGCCCTCCGAGGTGCGCGACCACGAGCCCGCGCTCGCGCTTGACGGAGGGGAGGATGGGCTCGATGTGTTCAGGAGGCTCCTCGAGTTTGCTCCCAAGGCGCTCGCCCCAGGCGGCATGTTCTGCGTCGAGCTGTACGAGGGATCGCTCGACGATGCGGCGGCGCTTGCGCGCGAGACGGGCGAGTGGGAGTCGGTGGAGGTTCGCGAGGACCTGACCCACAGGCCACGCGTGCTTGTCTGCAGGCTCGCCCGCCGGGAGTCCTAACGGGTTTCTCTGCTTGGAGGTTGCCATGGGTACTGTCTTGAGGGTGGACCAGCAGCATCCCGTCGACGGGTGCGTGGCGCAGGTCAGCGAGGTGCTTGCGGACGGAGGCGTCGTCGTCATGCCAACTGACTCCGTGTACGGCATCGGTTGCGCGGCTCTCCCCGGCAACCCCGGACTTGGGAGGATCTTCGACATCAAGCGCCGCGAGCGCACCCAGACGCTTCCGTGGCTCGTCGCAGACGAGGACGACCTCGCTCGATACGGTCGCGAGGTTCCCAAGTGGGCGTCCCGTCTCGCCCGCGAGCTCTGGCCGGGCGCCCTCACCCTCGTGGTACATGCTTCAGACGAGGTTCCGGGGGAGTACCTGCGACCTGGCGACGGGACCATCGCGCTCAGGCTCCCGGACTCCAACCTCGTGCGCCAGATTGCTCGGAGGGTCGGCGTACCGTTGGCCACCACGAGCGCGAACACGCACGGCGCACCGTCCGCCACGAGTGGCATGACGGTCGAGAGCCGCCTCGTCGAGCTCTCGGACCTCACCCTCGATGGCGGTCCCGCCCCCATCGCGGTTGCCTCCACGATCGTCTCGTGCCTTGGGGATGCTCCCGAGGTGCTTCGTGAGGGTGCTATTCCTGCCGCCCGCATTGCCGAGGTTGCCGGCTGCTAATGCGTATGCCGGCCATCTCGCTCCTGCGTCGCGAGACGCCCGTGAAGGTGTTGCGAGCGCCTGGCACCAGTGGGTCTCTCCCCGTCGGAAGCAACCCCCTGCGCTGTATCCTAGGCCTGCGGGCTTGGCCCGCGGAGGCGCACGACGGACGCGAACAGAAGGGGGATCCCGCATGAGGATTGCCATTGCATCGGACCACGCCGGGTACGACCAGAAGCCGGGGATGGTCGAGTACCTGAAGTCGCTCGGTCACGAGGTCGTCGACCTTGGGCCTATGAGCGCCGAGCGTTGCGACTACCCCGACTTTGCGGACAAGGTCGCCCGCTGCGTCGCTCGCGGGGATGCCGACAGGGGCGTCCTAATCTGCGGAACCGGCATTGGAATGGCGCTCACGGCGGACAAGGTGCCTGGAATCCGCGCCGCGGTGATTCAGACCCCCCAGTTTGCCGAGCTGTTCCGCGAGCACAACAACGGAAACGTCCTGTGCATCAGCGGCAGGTTCACCCCGTTCGAGACCAACAAGCAGATCGTAGACGAGTTCCTTACGACCGAGTTTGCGGGGGGTCGCCACACCGGGCGCGTTGAGAAGATCATGCGAGAGGACGACCCCTCGTTCGAGGGAGTTCCCGCCGACTTCGGGATGGAAGGGTAGGGGAGCCGCATGGCCGACACGATTCCCACGCTCAGGCGACAGGACCCCGAGCTCGCATCCCTCATCGGGGACGAGCTGGGGAGGCAGCGCGACTCCATCGAGCTCATCGCATCGGAGAACTTCGTGTCTCCCGCGGTCATGGAGGCGGTGGGCACCGTGCTTACCAACAAGTACGCGGAGGGCCTTCCCGGAAAGCGCTACTACGGTGGGTGCTGGGCGGTCGACAAGGTCGAGGACCTTGCTCGCGAGCGCGTGAAGGCGCTCTTTGGGGCACAGTTCGCCAACGTGCAGCCGCACTCGGGAGCGCAGGCAAACTATGCGGTCGAGACGGCGTTTGCCAAGCCTGGCGACACGATCATGGGGATGGATCTCAGCAACGGAGGCCACCTCACCCACGGCTCCCATGCCAACTTCTCTGGAAAGCTGTTCGACGTGGTGAGCTACGGGCTCGACCCCGCGACCGAGAGAATCGACTTCGACGACGTTGCGGCAAAGGCGGAGCAGCGCAAGCCCAAGATCATCATTGCGGGCGCGAGCGCCTATCCGCGCATCATAGACTTCGAGCGCTTTGCCCAGATCGCACACGACAACGGCGCGATTCTCATGGTGGACATGGCACACATCGCCGGCATCGTGGCTGCCGGACTCCACCCCAGTCCCGTCCCGGTCGCGGACGTGGTGACTTCCACCACACATAAGACCCTGCGCGGCACGCGCGGCGGCATCATCCTGTGGAACGATCCCGACTACACCAAGCGCATCAACTCCTCGGTGTTTCCCGGGACGCAGGGTGGCCCACTCGAGCACGTCATCGCCGGCAAGGCGGTGGCATTTGGCGAGGCGCTCAAGCCGGAGTTCAAGACCTACATCCAGAACGTGCTCGCCAACGCCAAGGCCCTCGGCCGCGGCATGCAGGCGAAGGGTCTGCGGCTCGTGACCGGCGGCACCGACAATCATCTCCTGCTTGTCGACCTCACGCCCGCAAAGTCCGTCACGGGGCGCGATGCCGAGCAGGCCCTCGAGTCGGTGGGAATCACGGTGAACAAGAACACCATCCCCGGGGAGCAGAGGTCCCCGTTTGTGACGAGCGGCATCCGCGTCGGCTCCGCCGCAATCACCACCCGCGGTTTTTGCGAGGCGGAGTGCGAGCGCGTCGGCGAGCTCATAGGAGAGACCGTGTTCGCCCTCGAGGAGGAGCCCGAGCGGCTCGATGGGGTGCGCGCCGAGGTCGCGTCCATGCTCGCGAGTCACCCCCTCTACCCCAATCTGGACTAACATCCCAAGGCGACAGAGGACGGGCGTCTCGCTTGGCGCCCTTACGACTGGCATCGAGCAGAGAGAGGCTTTCATGGCAGAGTTCGACCAGAGCAGGTTCACCGTCGTCGACCATCCGCTCGTGCAGCACAAGCTGCACATCCTGAGGGACAAGGACACAAGCACCAAGCAGTTTCGAGAGCTCGTGACCGAGCTCGCCATCTTCGAGGGCTACGAGGCAATGCGCGACTTCCCCCTGGAGGACGTTGAGGTCGAGACACCCCTCGAGAAGACGGTCTGCAAGAGGATCGCGGGCAAGAAGGTTGCCATCATCCCCATCCTCAGGGCAGGGCTGGGCATGGTCGACGGCATTCTCACCTTGGTGCCCTCCGCGCGCGTGGGGCATGTGGGGATGTATCGTGACCCCGAGACCCACGAGCCGCACCAGTACTACTGCAAGTTTCCCGCAGACGTCGACAAGCGCACCTGTCTCGTGGTCGACCCCATGCTCGCAACGGGAGGCTCGCTCACGGCGGCCATTCAGTTCCTCCGCGAGGCGGGGGTCAAGGACATCCGGGCCCTCACCATCGTCTCGGCGCCCGAGGGGGTCAAGACCGTCCTCGACTTCGATCCCGAGGTGAGGCTGTTCACCTGTGCGCTCGATCGCGAGCTCAACTCCGATGCCTACATCCTCCCCGGCCTGGGCGATGCCGGCGACAGGATCTATGGCACAAAGTAGGCAGGGAGCCCATCTCTCACGTCACGGAAGGGATTGTGACGGTTAGTTGATAATCGTCTTTTTAAAACGCATTTAAAAAGGTTCCCTTCCTAAAAACGTGCCAATACCTGCTGTTTTGCGGCCCCGCCATCGTCTTCTCGGTCGATGACGGGGCTGTCTGCCAATCCAAGTTATGGCTTTTCTTCGCAAATACGACTAAGATTCACTCCGCCTGCAGTGAGTTACTCCTCAAAGGGGGCAAGGCTTGGGGGAGACTATGACGGTGCTTGCCGGGGTCGCATGCGGCCTCGTCGGGTGCATCCCGCCAGCGGTCTTGTTTGAGCGTGCCCTCAAAAAGGGTAAGAATGCCGGTGTGAGCGTGGGCGTCGGGCTGGCGTCCATCCTCATCTCGTTTGTTGCTCTGTCGGCGATGATCTTCGCCGTGTACATGAGGGAAAGTGGGGCGACACTGCGCTTTGGGTGCGCCCTCGTGGTCACATTCCTCGCATTTTGGGGAGTGGAGTCGCTAAGGGCTTGGCGAGCCGCCAACAACGGGAGCCAGGCCGGAGGGAAGGACGAACAGTGAACGCGCTTTCAAAGCTGCCCGAGGCCATGGACGAGCTGCTCGATGGCTTCATGTCGCACGCGGTGGTCGGCAACACCACGGTTGGCCTGACCCAGTACATCTTCTGGATGTTCGTGGCGCTTGCCCTCTTCGTCGTTGCCATCCTCGCCTTCAAGAGGAAGCAGGCTCAGAGCCTCGTTCCTCATGGCTTCTTCGTCAACGGCATGGAGTACGTGGTCGAGTTTGTGCGTGACGACATGTGCAAGTCCATCCTCGGCGACACCTGGAAGAAGCACTTCCCCTTCATAGCTGCGCTCTTCTTCTTCATCCTCTTCAACAACATCGTGGGCATCATCCCCGGGTGCCACCCTGGCACCGGTACCATGGGCGTGACCGCGGCGCTCGCCCTGTGCTCGTTCGTCTACTTCATCGTGGTCGGCTGCAAGCGCATGGGGGTCATCGGGTACCTCAAGAGCCTGGCGCCCAAGGGCCTTCCCGGGCCAATGGCCGCAATGGTCTGGGTCATCGAGCTCTTCTCCACGTTCCTGCGCCTCATCACGCTGGCCGTCCGACTCTTCTGCAACATGTTTGCCGGCCACGTCGTCATGGGGACCTTCGCAATCCTGGCGTCGCTCTTCTTCGAGCCCCTGCTTCAGGGATTCTCTGCTGCCGCCCTTGGCAGCGCGGCGGGCTCCGTGTTCTGGGTACTCATCCTGATCATCATCTATCTGGTCGAGATCCTGGTTGCCGTGATTCAGGCATACGTCTTCACGCTTCTCTCGGCCGTCTACATCCAGCTTGTCGAGCAGGAGGAGTAGGCACGGGGTTTCACCTTCGGCTTCATGCGAGCCCCACGCTCGCTTGGGCATAGTTTGAAAGCTTGGAAATCGTCCTTGTGACGAACAACAAAGGAGGAATCGTGGGAGTCATCGGTTATGGTCTCGGCGTTATCGGCGCGGGTATCGGCATCGGTCTGGCGGCTTACGGCGCGACCACGTCCATGGCCCGTCAGCCTGAGGTCCAGGGTCGTCTGTTCACGGTCTTCATCCTGGGCTCCGCATTTGTCGAGGCACTCGCCCTCATCGGCTTCGTCGTGACGCTGATCGCTTCCTAATGGGTGCGATTCCCTCACGACGTACACCGAGTTGGAGGCAATATGAACAGGAACACTAAGGAGCTTGGCGACAAGCTGGCCGCCGGAATCGCGGCCGTTGGGGCGGTCCTCGCAGTTCCGTCCCAGGCGCTGGCGTCATCCATCAGTGGCCCGGACATCCTGCTGCCCAAGCCCGCGGAGTTCTTCCCGGCGCTCATAGCTTTCCTCGTCATCTGGCTGGTCATGGCAAAGGTCGCATGGCCCTCGATCCTCGGAATGATGGAGAAGCGCCAGCAGAAGATCCAGGACGACCTCGACAGTGCGGCGAAGGAGAAGGCCAAGGCGACCGAGAGCGCCCGTGCCTACGAGGAGAGGATTGCCGAGGCCAACCGCGAGGCGGAGGAGATCATCTCCAATGCCAAGAAGGAGGCCGAGGAGGAGCGCTCCCAGATTCTCGCCAAGGCCCAGCATGAGGCAAGCGCCATCGTCGTCAAGGCGCATGGTGCGGTCGAGTCCGAGCGCAAGAAGGCGATGATCGAGCTCTCCAGCTCCGTCGTCGACCTCTCGGTCGAAATCGCAAGCAAGATCATTGGCAACGACCTGAGCGAGGACGAGCAGCGCAAGCTGGCCGAGAAGTACCTCGCGGAAGTGAGCGCACCCGATGAGCAATAAGCGTAGCGAAGACGAAAAGGTCGAAGCCTACGCTCGCGCCCTCATTGAGGCTGGACGTGCCGAGGGCAGGGCCAACGCTGACCTTGTCCAATGGGAGCATGCACGCAAGTTCTCACCCGAGGTCCTCGAGACGCTCAGCGCAATGCAGGCGAGCGACGACCTCGACCTCGTTACCAAGGTTGCCAGCGAGTACAAGTCAATCCTTGACAGCGAGGACAAGACGGTCTCCGTCACGGTGACCACGTCCGTGCCCATGGATGACCATCTGCGCGCAAAGGTGAGGGAGAGGGCCGAGAAGCAACTCAAGGCCCCCGTGTATCTCGTCGAACGCGTCGACCCCAGCATCCTCGGGGGCATTGTCATCGAGGCACGCGGAAAGCGCTTCGACGCCTCCATCAAGGCGCAGCTTGCAAATATCCGCAAGACCCTCGGTTCGACCTTCGTCGGAAGTGATAAGTGACATGACAGAGAAGATCAGCTCGACAGAGATCATGGACTCGCTGCGCAGCCAGCTGTCCAAGATCAATGCCACGGTTGACCGCCAGGAGGCGTCGGTCGTCACCGCCGTGGGCGACGGAATCGCCCACGTCTCTGGCCTCAGGACCGCAATGGCCGGCGAGCTGCTTGAGTTCACGAGCTCCAGCAGCGGCCGAACCGTATACGGCCTTGCCCAGAACCTGGACGAGGACGAGGTCGGCGCGGTTCTCTTTGGTGATGTCGACATCATCAAGGAGGGAGACGAGTGCCGCACGACAGGTCGCGTCATGGATATCCCCGTGGGGCACGCCATGCTCGGCCGCGTCGTCAACCCGCTTGGTCAGCCCATCGACGGCCTTGGCGCAATCGACACCACGCACCGTCGCCCCATCGAGTTCAAGGCCCCTGGCATCATGGAGCGCCAGCCGGTCTGCCAGCCCGTCCAGACGGGTCTCATGGCAATCGACGCCATGGTCCCCATTGGTCGCGGCCAGCGTGAGCTCATCATTGGCGACCGTAAGACGGGTAAGACGGCCATCGCCATCGACACCATCGTCAACCAGCGCGACACCGACATCATCTGCATCTACGTGGCAATCGGCCAGAAGGCATCCACGGTGGCAGGCATCAGGGAGTCCCTTGCCAAGCAGGGCGTCCTGGACAAGACGGTCATCGTCTCGGCCACTGCGGCCGACTCCGCGCCAATGCAGTACATTGCGCCCATGGCCGGCGCGGCAATCGGCGAGTACTTCATGTACAACGACGAGAACGGCAACCCCGCCGATGCAGAGCATCCCGGTGGCCACGTGCTCGTGGTGTACGATGACCTCTCCAAGCAGGCTGTCGCCTATCGTCAGATGTCGCTTACGCTTCATCGTCCGCCCGGACGCGAGGCATATCCTGGCGACATCTTCTACCTGCATTCGCGCCTTCTGGAGCGAGCGTGCAAGCTGTCCGACGCGAACGGCGGCGGCTCCCTTACTGCGCTCCCAATCATCGAGACCCAGGAGGGTGACGTCTCGGCCTACATCCCGACCAACGTCATCTCCATCACCGACGGCCAGATCTATCTGCAGACCAACCTGTTCTTCCAGGGACAGCGCCCTGCAGTCGACGTCGGTATCTCGGTGTCCCGAGTCGGCGGTGACGCACAGCTCAAGTCGATGAAGCAGGTGGCTGGTACGCTCCGCCTCGACCTCGCGAGCTATAGCGAGAAGCAGGCCTTCGCGCAGTTTGGCTCCGACCTCGACGCTGCGACGCAGTATCAGCTCAACCATGGCGCCCATATGATGGAGCTCCTCAAGCAGGGCCGCTACTCGGCTCTCGACGTCGCGGACCAGGTCATCGCGATCTTTGCCGCCAAGGAGAACTTCATCGACGACATCGACCTCAACCACGTCACGCTCTTCCGCGACAAGCTCGCCAAGTACATGCAGGATAAGCACCCCTCCTGCCGTGAGCTCGTACGCCAGGGCAAGATTGACGACGCCCTCTCCGAGAGGCTCAAGGGCCACATCGCCCACTTCAAGGAGCAGTTCCTCCTGCAGCACCCCAACAAGGCAAAGCAGGACGACGTGGAGCAGGGCGCCGAGCCCGTGGTCGTGGCGGAGGACGAGGACGCCGGAAAGGCCCAGGAGTAACACACCATGGCGAACCTTCGCGAAATATCGAGGCGAATGGGCTCCATCCGGAGCACCATGCAGATTACGCGCACCATGGAGATGATCTCCACCGCCCGCATTCAGAAGGCTCTGAAGCGGGCGGAGGAGGCCACGGCATACAAGGACGCCATCACCAACATGCTCTCGAACGTGGCCGGGTCTGCGTCAGACTCTTCGCAGCCCCTGCTTACCGTTCACCAGCAGGAGAAGTGCGTCCTGTTCATCATCGTCGCCTCGGACCGTGGGCTTGCTGGGGGGTTCAACATCCTCCAGCAGCGTTACGTCGAGCACCAGATGAACGAGCTCGCGTCGCGTGGTATCAAGTCTCAGGTCATCACCTGCGGACGCAAGCCAACGGAATACTTCACGTATCGCAAGGTGAAGCCTGTCCTCTCCTTTGTGGGCATCTCCTCTGAGCCCACGATGGACGAGGCGGATCGCATCGCGACGTATGCCATGTCCGGGTACGAGTCGGGCGAGATCGACCGCGTGGAGATTCTCTACTGGCACGCCAAGAACCGCGTCGAGCAGACGCAGGTGACGGAGCAGCTGCTCCCAATCTCGCGGGAGCGCCTGATGATGCCGAACAAGCCTCGCAATCCCGAGGCCATGTCCGAGATCGGTCAGACTTATGCTCACAACTACGAGTTTGAGCCTTCCGCTCCCGAGGTCCTGGGCTATCTGATGCCGGCGTACTTCCGAACGGTCATCTATCACGCGCTCCTTGACTCCGCGGCGGCGGAGCACGGGGCGAGGCGACGTGCGATGAAGTCTGCCTCGGACAACGCGGAGTCGGTCCTCGAGACACTCAACCGTACGTACAACCGCGAGCGTCAGGGTGCCATTACCACCGAGCTCAACGAGATCATCGGCGGCGCTTCCGCATTGGAGGACAAGTAATGTCAGAAACCAAAGAGCAGGCGCGTACCCCCCTTGAGGAGGCCGCCTACAAGCAGTTGAACAGGAGCGTGGGCCAGGGCACCATCGTCCGGGTTGTCGGTCCTGTCGTGGACGTCAAGTTCGACGACAAGGTGCCGGCGATTTACACGGCGCTCAAAGTCGACGACGACACTCCCGTCGGCAGGGTCAGCACCGTCCTCGAGGTTGAGTCCCAGCTTCCCGGCGGCGTTGTCCGTACCGTCGCTATGTCCTCGACCGACGGCCTCCAGCGTGGCCTCAAGGTCAGGGATACCGGTCACCCCATGATGATGCCCGTCGGCCCGTCCACGCTTGGCCGAGTCTGGAACGTCATGGGTGAGCCGGTCGATGGCGGAAAGGTGCCCGACGACGTCGAGTACTATCCCATCCATCACCCCGCCCCTGCCTTCGAGGAGCTCACGACCCAGACCGAGATCTTCGAGACGGGCATCAAGTCAATTGACCTCCTGGAGCCGTATGTCCGTGGTGGCAAGACCGGCCTCCTCGGGGGCGCTGGCGTCGGTAAGACCGTTCTGATTCAGGAGCTCATCAACAACCTTGCACAGGAGCACGGCGGCACCTCCGTTTTTACGGGTGTCGGCGAGCGTACGCGCGAGGGTACCGACCTCTACCTTGAGATGAGCGAGTCTGGCGTCATCAACAAGACCTGCTTGGTCTACGGGCAGATGAACGAGCCGCCCGGAGCTCGTCTTCGCGTCGGCCTCGCTGGCCTCACCACGGCAGAGTACTTCCGCGACCAGGGTCAGGACGTCCTTCTCTTCATCGACAACATCTTCCGCTTCTCGCAGGCGGGATCGGAGGTCTCCGCACTGCTGGGCCGCATGCCCTCGGCAGTCGGATACCAGCCTACGCTTGCAACCGAGATGGGTGACCTCCAGGAGCGCATCACCTCGACGAAGGAGGGCTCCATCACCTCCGTCCAGGCTGTCTACGTCCCTGCGGACGACCTGACCGACCCTGCCCCGGCGACCACCTTCACGCACCTGGATGCCACCACGGTCCTCTCGCGTGCCATCTCGTCGCTGGGCATCTATCCCGCCGTCGACCCGCTCGCAAGCTCGAGCTCGGCCCTTGACCCCTCGATCGTTGGCGAGGAGCACTATCGCGTCGCTATGGCGGTTCAGGAGATTCTGCAGGAGTACTCCGACCTTCAGGACATCATCGCGATCCTGGGCATGGACGAGCTATCGGAGGAGCAGCAGCTCACCGTTGCCCGCGCCCGCAAGATCCAGCAGTTCCTCTCGCAGAACTTCCACGTCGCGCAGAAGTTTACGGGCGTTCCGGGCGTGTACGTCACCGTCGAGGATACCGTCCGCTCCTTCGCGGCGATCGTGGACGGCAAGTGCGATGACATTCCCGAGCAGGCGTTCCGCTACGCGGGTACCATCGACGATGTCATCGCCCGCGCCCGTAAGATGAAGGACGAAGCGAAGGACAGCGAGTAGGGAAGGTCAGATGGCAGAGCTCAACTGTCAGTTCGTGCGTCCGGACAGGCTCCTCTATGAGGGGCCTGTCAAGAGCCTCGTCTTGGTCACGCACAGCGGCGAGCTTGGCGTGTGGCCCGGCCATGCTCCAGAGATCTGCTCCCTGGGCGATGGAGTCGTTCGGCTCCATCTTCTCGACAAGGATGGTGGCGGCACCCGCAAGGTCGTGATTTCGGGAGGGTATGCCGAGATTAACGAACGTGGCGTCATCATCCTTGCCGATCACGCCCGCGAGACCAACGACATCGAGCCTGATGTGGTTCGTCAGACGCGCGAGGCCGCCTTTGATGCCAGGGACAAGATCCCCGAGGGCGATCATAGGCGCACGTACTACGACAACAAGATCAACTGGTGTAATCTCCTGCTCAAGACGGCTGCCGAGAATGGGCAGGCGTAGTTCTCGGGAGGATTGAGTGGAAGTAATTCGGGTTGAGGGCGGGTATCCCGTCGAGGGTGAGGTCACGGTAGAGGGCGCGAAGAACTCTGCCCTGAAGCTCATGGCCGCAACGATCATGGCGCCGGGCGTCACGACGCTCACCAACGTGCCAAACATCTCTGACGTTCATGTCATGGGAAAGGTACTCAAGTACCTTGGCGCAAAGATTGACGTGACCAACGAGCATGAGCTTGTTATCGACACGTCTCAGGTCACCAAGTGGGAGACGCCCTATCACCTCGTCGCCCAGATGCGCGCCTCGACGGCCGTCCTCGGCCCGCTGCTTTCCCGCTTTGGCAAGGCGGTAGTCGCCATGCCCGGTGGCTGCAACATCGGTGCCCGCAAGATTGACATGCATATCCTCGGGCTCGAGGCCTTGGGCGTCAATTTTCAGATAGACCATGGCAACATCCATGCCACCAGTCCCAACGGGCTCAAAGGGAACACCGTTACGCTCGAGTTTGCGAGCGTCGGAGCAACCGAGAACCTCATGATGGCCTCCGTTCATGCAGATGGCATCACGACCATCGATAACGCGGCGAGGGAGCCCGAGATCGTTGATCTTGCCAACATGCTCAACGAGATGGGCGCAAAGATCCGCGGTGCCGGTTCGCCCGTCATCGAGGTCGAGGGCGTTAAGGAGGAGCTCCATCCCGTGATGCACCGCGTCGTGGGGGACCGCATCGAGGCGGGGACATTCCTCGCGATGGCGGGCATATGCGGTCGGCCCGTCACCGTAAAGGGCTTTGAGCCGGTGCACCTGGGCCTCGTGCTCAAGAAGTTCGAGACCATGGGGCTGTCCGTGGATCGCGGAGCCCATCAGTGCACGGCGTGGCGTGAGGGGCCCATCAGGTCCATCGACATCCAGACCCTTCCGTTTCCCGGTTTCCCAACCGACATGCAGGCGCAGACGATGTGTCTCTTGGCGCTTGGCGATGGTAGCTGCGTCATTACCGAGAACGTCTTCGAGAATCGCTTCATGTTTGCCAGCGAGCTCCAGAGGATGGGAGCCGACATTCGAATAGAGGGGCACCATGCCATCGTTCACGGCGTTCCCGGGTTCTCGGGTGCCGAGGTCAAGGCGCCAGACCTCCGTGGTGGAGCGGCATTGGTTATGGCGGGTCTCGTCGCCGACGGCTACACCACGGTTTCCCAGATTCACCACATCGACCGTGGGTACGAGAGGTTCGTCCCCAAGCTCCGGTCGCTAGGGGCTCACGTGGAGAGGCTCGAAGTTCCCGATCCGGAGGAGTCCTAGCGTTTCTCGCCCAATGAAGCTCATGTGAAGCGAGCGGTCCCCTTCGCCCGACTAACGGGCCAGGGGGCCGTTTGCCGTCTGGGCGAGTGAAAAATAATCGAACGTAGCCATCCGTCTATAGAATGGGGCGTGCGGATCGCGTGGGGGCTTGGGTATAACCCCTCGCGAACGAGTCCCCGAGGACCGGAGGAGGGAACGCATGCCCAGAACTCAGGGCGAGACGCCCGAGCACAACCTTTCGATGGCGAACGAGGACTATCTCGAATCCATCTATCGAATCATGGAAGAGACCGGCGAGAGCGACGGAATCAAGTCTGTGACAGTCGCGGAGCAGCTCAACGTGTCAAAGGCGAGCGTAAACAAGGCAATCGCCAACCTAAAGGAGGCGGGATACGTCGAGCAGAACCGCTACGGGCGCGTTCAGCTGACCCCATCGGGGCGTTCTTACGCACGCCATGTGTGGCGGTGTCACCGCATGCTCAGGTCCTTCCTCGAGCGAGACCTTGGGGTCGAGCACGACGTGGCGGATGCAGAGGCGTGTCAGATGGAGCATGCCCTTTCGCTCGACACGCAGAACCGTTGGCTCGAATACCTCGAGGCACAGGGAATCAACGTCGAGGAGTAAGGCTCTTCGAGCTTCAACACACCAGAGAGACAGAAAGGATCGCTATGAAAGCAATCATCCCCGCCGCAGGACTTGGAACAAGGTTTCTCCCTGCGACAAAGGGCACTCCCAAGGAGCTTCTCCCCGTGCTGTCCAAGCCGGTGATCCAGTATGTCGTGGAGGAGGCGCTCGAGCCCGAGGAGGTCGATGGCGTCATCGTCGTCAACTCCCCCGAGAAGCCGCAGATTGAGTCCTACTTCCACGTGGACGGCGGCTTTGAGGAGACCCTGCGTGCCAGGGGCAAGGAGAAGGAGGCCGACGAGATCCACGCCGCAGGCTCCCTTCCCGTCAGCTTCTGCTACCAGCGCGAGGCGAAGGGCCTGGGACACGCGGTCCTCTGTGCCAGCAGGATGCTCAGGGGAGACGAGCCGTTCTTCGTGCTTCTCGGCGACTATTTCGTGCCCGATCGCCAGATGTGCGTGAGGATGGCAGAGGTGTCGAAGATGCACGGCGGGGCATCGGTCATTGCCGTCGCCCCCGTTCCGGAGGACCAAGTCAGCCGTTACGGCATCATTGCTGGTGAGTGCGTGGGTTCGCTGGGCGACAAGAACGCAACCGGGGAGAAGGAGGGGGCAGTCTGGAAGGTGACTGGCCTTGTGGAGAAGCCGGCACCGGAGGACGCGCCATCCCATTTGTTCATTGTCGGGCGCTATCTACTCTCGCCGAGGGTGATGGAGCTCCTCGCCACCCAGGGTCCCGGAGCTGGCGGAGAGATCCAGCTGACCGACGCGATGCAGCGCCTTCTCGCTGAGGAGGAGATGTACGCCCTGGTCGTTGATCCGGCAGAGGGCTGCGATACGGGTACACCTGCGGCATGGGCCGCAACCAACGCGAGGATGGCACTTGCCGACCCCGATTCGAGGGATCTCTTCCTCGAGGCGCTGGGCAACAAGGCGATAGAGCAACTTCGCTAAACCCTCGGAGGGCAGATGCGCATCATCCACTTCGGCACAAACGGATGGCGGGAGCGCGTAGACGACGGTTTCGACGAAGAGTCGGTCGCGCGCCTCGCCTCGTCATTCGGACTCGTTTGGGGCTCTCGCCACGAAGGTGCCAGAGTGTTTGTGGGGTACGACACGCGCGAGGGCGGACGCTCTTTTGCCTGCGTCGTAGCGGGTGTCGTTGCGAGCTTTGGCCTGGATGTTCGCCTGAGCAATGTTCCGTGCCCGCTGCCGGCGCTTGAGTGGGCGGTCGCTAGGGATGAGTCATGCTGTGGGGCGATCATGGTTACGGCGTCTGACGCCCCCTGTGACTACAACGGAATTCTTGCCCGGGGGGAGGATGGCGGCGCCATCTCCGAGGCATTTGCCAGTGAGATTGACCGAGGGATTTCGGCGGAGGCGCCAGCCGATAGGGCGGCGTTTACCGAGTCCGACTTTGTCTCCCCGTACTACCAGACCCTCTCCGGGGAAGTTGACGCTGAGCTAATCTCCAGTGTCGGCCCGAGCGTCGTGGTCGACTCCATGTTTGGTCCGGCAAGGGGCGGTTTTGCCAGCACCCTGCGTAAACTGGGGTGCAAGGTGGTGGAGGTTCACTCGTCGGACAGGCCGGACTTCGATGGGATTCACCCCCGCGTGACCGAGCCGTGGGTCGATGACTGCGAGCGAACGGTGCTGCAGAGCGGCGCGGATCTAGGAGTCGCCATCGATGGGGACTGTGCCCGCTCGGCGATCGTCGATGCGGGAGGAAGGCTTGTCTCCCCCCACGACACGATTCCCCTCATCATGCGCCACTGGGTGCTCGAGAGGGGAATGTCGGGGCGCGTGGTCATGACCATGGCCAGCTCATCGAGAGTGAGCCGAGAGGCGGAGAGACTTGGCCTGGAGTGCACGTCCGTTCCTGTTGGCTTCCAGCGCCTCTACGCGGAGGCGAAGGTCGGAGACGTCCTCATGGCAAGCGACGAGTACGGGGGAATCTGCTTTCCCGCTCACCTCATGGAACGGGACGGCTTGTTCGTTGCCCTACTTGCAATCGAGGCGTTCTGCGCGAGCGGCAAGGGGATACGCGACCTCGTCGACCAAATAGCAGGCGAGAATGGCCACATGGACTATGCGAGAAAAGACCTCCGTCTGGAACCCGCGCTGGTCCAGAGCTTTCGGAACGTCCTGCCCGGGCTTAACCCTAGGGAAGTTGCCGGCAGAGAGCCGAAGACGATTAGTCACGCAGATGGCTTGAAACTTGGATTTGAAGACGATTCGTGGGTCATGCTTCGGCCATCGAGAGCGCAGTCCGTCGTAAGGGCATATGCCGAGGCGCCAACCCCAGAGCAAAGGGATGGGTTGCTCGATGCGGTGTGCTCGTTGGCACTTGCCGATAGATAACCGTTTGCCGGAAGATGGCCGCCGTCTGGCGGCCATTTTTTCGTAATAGAGAAATTAGCAGGTAATGACCGGGGTAGAAAGCATCCAGGAATAACTCAAGCCGCGTTAGCCTCGCGGAGTTGTGTGCGTCTCGTGGAGGCGCGGAAGCCCGGCCCCGTCGGGCGCGGCGCCGCGTATAGTTGTTCCTCGCGCCGCACGGGGGCCTCGGGCCCGGCGGGCGGCGGCGAACCTTGAGAACCGGATACTG